>JACQZP010000023.1 GCA_016213825.1 Acetobacterium woodii
AAGCTGTTTTTTGAAATTCTTTTAAGTTAATTTCTGTTATTCAGCTGTGTGTCCGCCGCCTCTGTTCGAGACAACTTCATTAGTATACGCTCTTTCAGACATCCTGTCAACCTGTTTTTCAAAGTTTTTCAATTCTTTTTTTCGCTAAACCGTATCCATCTTCGATTCACCCTATTTTGAGCTTTTGAGACGAAGACTAAGGTTTTTCTTTCTATAATAATAAAAGACCCGGAATCAATTGATTCCGGGTCTCCTCTTCTTATAATGAAGAATTAACTATTTACTTTCTGCGACCTTTGTTTCTTGTATTTCTAAACCCAGGACCTTACTTACTGATTTGTAAACAATAAAGGTAATGACTGAATTTATTCCTGCTTTGATTAGATTAAACGGAACAATAATCGGAAGAATCATCGGAAGAACTGCTTCAACCGGAATTCCCAAAAAGAATGGTGTGATGGCAATGTTCCATAAAGCCATGGTTATTGTCATCGTTACAGCGCCAAGAGCCAGGCCAACGATAGCGCCTTTTCTGGTTTTGTTTCTTTTATAAATATTGCCAGCAACGAGTACAAAAGATCCGGTTGCAAAGAAATGCATTAGAATCCCAATAATACCGCTAGCCGAGCTGACTGTTACACCTTGTAGCACACAGACTACAGCAGTTAGAATTAAGCCTCCTAGCGGGCCAAACATAAATGTACCAATGAAAATGGGAATATCCGCTGGGTCATACTCCAGAAATGGAGCAGCCGGGAATATTGGAAAGTGAATCAGGTAAACCAATAGTATCGACATTGCTGCCAATACTGCCATCTGTGTCAATTGTTTTGTCTTGATTTTCATGAAAAATCCTCCTTCAACTGTCTGTTCAGTAAACTAAAAAGCCCTTGAAAATTTCTTTTCAAGGGCTTTGCGTGCAAAATTGTACGCCATTTCTTTCATCCGGACTATACCGTCGGTTCTGGATTCTAACCAGATCGGCCTTTCGGCTCGTGGACTTAACATTTGCATGTATCACCACCGGTGAGGACTTACACCTCGCCCTGAAACAGACTATTCATTTATTAGTTTCATTATATACCTTGTTGAATTTCTTTGTCAATGATAATTTTTGACATCCTTAATTGAACATCTTCTTCAAGAACAAGACGAAACCAGCTACACCAGTGCATCCCAAAGCAATACATACGACAAACCAGAAATTAGGCACCGGAATTCCTGCAACATTCATACCAAAGAAGCTGGAGATCATCGTTGGTATCGCCATCAGAATTGTGAGTGACGTCAGAATTTTCATCACTACATTCAGATTATTGGAAATAATGGATGCAAAGGCATCCCTGGTTTCGCTAAGAATATTACTATAAATATTCGACATTTCGATTCCCTGTTGCACTTCAATAATGACATCTTCCAGCAAATCTTTATCTTCCTCATAAAGCTTAATAATACGCCCACGCTGGAGCTTTTCCAAAACAGACTGATTGGCTTTTAGGGAAGTCGAAAAGAATACCAAACTTTTCTCAAGGTCAAGGAGTTGGATTAACTCTTTATTTTTCATGGAAATGTTTAATTGTCTTTCGATCTCGGTACTCATTCGATTAATATGTCTCAGGTATATCAAAAATCGACTGGCAACCCGATATAGAATTTGAAAGACAAAACGGGTTTTCAGATTAGTAAACACATTTTTAACCCGACCTTTTGCAAAATCATCGATGAGTGTGTTCCCATGTAAACATACCGTAATAATATTATCATCTGTTTGAATAATCCCAACCGGGATGGTGTTATACAACACCATTGCACTGTCTTTTTCAATGACAGGAACGTCAATGGTAATAAGAGCCTGGTTGTTGTCTTCCAGTTCCACTCGAGAAATTTCTTCTTCATCCAATGCGGCTCTCAGAAAATCCGGTTCAACATCTAATTCCTTAGTGATAAACTGCAATTCTGCTTCTGTTGGGTTAACCATGTTAATCCAGCTGTTTTTTTCAATGGTCTCAATTTCTTGAATCTTTCCATCAATGGTTTTATAGATTTTGATCATTGCTTTCTCCTTTATTAAGAGCAGCCGATGATCTGTAAGATATTTTGGCCGCTCAGTTTTTGTTTCATTTGTTCAATACGCTTCTCACCAGGGTCTGCGTCCATCCTATCTCACTCCTTTTCTTCATTTTTAAATAAATACTAACTTTAGATCACGGGCAGCCGTCAACTGTCTGCGAGCAGCCGATTGACTCGTTGCCTTCGCGCAAACCACACGAAAATCGCGTTGCTCTTTTCGTTTTAGTTCACGGGCAGTCGCCAACTGTCTGCAAGCAGCCGATTGGCTCGTTGCCTTCGCGCAAATAAAAAAACCCCACTTTTTGAGGAGGTTTTTGCACAGCAAAAAATGGCTCCTCTATTCGTTGAGTTTTGGCACTATACAGTATAGGGCAAAGCCCAACTGCGTTAAGTAAAACCTTAATTCGATAGTACCTGTTAACCCATTGGCATCTTTCGATGTTTCCGGGCAGCAGCCATATCTGTATAGGAGCCTCGCCTAACAAAAGAAACACATGGTTCTCTTATTATAATCTATAATTAACTATATCTTTTTATCCTTTTATTGTCAATGATTTTTAAGTTAACACTTTGTAAACAACAACCTTATTTTCAGAAATATAAAGAACCCCTTGCTTATTAGGCCTGATATTGTGTACAATTCAAGTCATAAAGATAACCACGCCATGTACATCAACCATTGCTTTTCAAGTTTGATTAAGCCAGTGATCTGAGAATCAAGTACTAATCACTGATACCAAAAATATTCAAGTAAAATTCCACCATCTTAAAGGAGGTAACCATGCTACATTCAAGACCTGATAAAGACCAACTGGATAGTGTCTACAAAATACCGGTTTTTAACAATGATCCCCTGGATTCAACCTTACCTAAATTTCGATTGTGTAATAACTCCATCGATCCCGAACTCGCCTACCGGTTAATCAAGGATGATCTGTTGGACGAGGGCAGTGCCCGGCTTAACTTAGCTACTTTTTGCCAGACTTACATGGAGCCCGCTGGTTTACGAATTATGTCTGAAACTTTGGAAAAAAATGCCATTGATAAGTCTGAATACCCCCAAACTACCGACCTCGAAAATCGCTGTGTCAATATTATTGCCAATCTCTGGAATGCTCCTGAAAACATGGAATTTATGGGCACTTCTACGGTTGGTTCTTCCGAAGCCTGCATGCTTGGTGGCCTGGCCATGAAATTTACCTGGCGGGAGAAAGCAAAGAAATTGGGAATTGACATTCTTTCCCGAAAACCCAACCTTGTCATTTCCTCGGGTTATCAGGTCTGCTGGGAAAAATTCTGTGTCTATTGGGATATTGAAATGCGTTGCGTGCCCTTGGATAAAGACCATATGAGTCTTAATATGGATACCGTCATGAACTATGTCGATGAGGACACCATTGGGATTATTGCCATTATGGGTATTACTTATACTGGTAAATATGACGATGTAAAAAAACTGGACGAATTGGTTGAGCAGTATAATCAAACCGCTGCAATTTCTGTTCCCATTCATGTGGATGCGGCATCCGGTGGGATGTTTGCACCATTTATTCTGCCTGCTTTAGAATGGGATTTCAGACTTAAGAATGTTATTTCCATTAACACCTCCGGCCATAAATACGGGCTTGTGTATCCGGGAGTTGGCTGGGTCATCTGGAAAGATAAACGCTTTTTACCTTCTGAACTTATTTTCAGCGTCAGTTATCTCGGCGGTGATCTGCCCACCATGGCGATCAACTTCTCCCGCTCTTCCAGCCAAATAATTGGTCAGTATTTTAATTTTTTATCCTACGGATATCGAGGTTATCGCGAAATCCACGAGCGAACCCGGAGTGTTGCTAAATACATTGCCACGGAACTTGAACAAACAGACCTTTTCGAAATCCTTAATGATGGCGACAACATTCCCATCGTCTGCTGGAAAATGAAAACCACCATCGACAAGCCCTGGAGCCTTTACGACCTGGCCGATCGCCTCCGCACTAACGGTTGGCAAGTCCCTGCCTATCCACTTCCCGATAATTTGTCCGATGTTGTCATCCAGCGGGTTGTTGTCCGTCAGGATTTAAGCATGCAACTGGCCACATTATTTATCAAAGATATCTCGGAAAGCATCCACGCCCTGAATCATGCCCATATTATTATTTATGGACATTCCGATGAGAACAAAGGCGCCCTTGGTTTTACCCATTAACAAAGAAGGATCTGTCGATGACAGATCCTTCTCTTAATTTATTTCTGATTTTCTTGCTCAGGCATTATGTTTTTTTCGATAAATCACTACACCAATAATTCCTAAAACCACGACAATAGCACCAATGATTCCAGCAACTCCAGCAATCAACCAGGGGTTCGTGGGATTCGGCTGAACAATGTTTACCCGAACCGTTGCCACGGCACTTTTAAAATTATTATTGCCCTTGTATTTAACGACAACCTCCTGCTCACCAACTTCGTTCTTATACTTAAGCTCAATATCATCTCGGTTAAACTTAATCTCATTATTATTCTCATCCACTACTGCAATTGCGAGATCCTGGTACACGGCATCATCCATATTTTTGGTGTTACTATCATATTCAACGCTCGGTGGATTTTCCGTAATTACCAATGAACAGTCTGCCTTGTCGGTAATGGTCACCGTTTGTGTTGCTGTACTGCTGTTGAATTTATCAGTCCCCTTGTATTTTACTGTCACTGGCTGATCGCCGGCAACACGATTGTAACTCAATTCAATATCTGTTGTTGTAAAATTAATGGCATTATTTTTACTGTCGACCACCTGAATCCCCAGAGCCTGGTAAACTGCGGCATCCAGTTTTCCCGCATCTGAGGTATAAGCGACTTGGGCAGGCGTTTTTGACAGATTAATACTGGTATTCTCTTTAGTAGGTGCCGGTGGATCGATCTTGCCGGTGATCTCCACATTTCCGGTTGCCGTACTCGGACTGTACTGGTCATTTCCCTTATATTTTACGGTTACATCCTGTTTTCCAGGGGCACGGTTGTAACTCAATTCAATGTCAGCAGCGGTAAAATTGATTTTATTGTTTCCGGCATCAACTACCACAATACTCAATGCCTGATAAACAGCCAAATCCAGTTTTGCTGAATCACTGGTATATGCGACGGCTGGAGGTTTGGCGGCAATCGATACCTTCGTATCCTGCTTTCCGGTTATTTGAACTGTCGTATTAACTTGAGCCGGATTAACTTGAGAATTCCCTTTATAAGCCACAACAACATTTTGGGTTCCCACCGCATGATTATAGGTTAAGGTAATGTCACTGGGAGCAAAGTTGATTTTATTGGAATCACTATCAATAACCGAAATAACCAAATCATCATAAACGGCTTTATCAAGTGTTGCAGTGTCACTGGAATATCCCACTGATGGGGGATTCGCTTTTAAAACCAGTCGGGCATCTTTTTTAGGCGCGTTATTAATGACAATGGTTCCGGTTGCGGTACTGGTTTCATACTGATTATTTCCACTATAGGTGACCGTTATTTTTTGAGTTCCCACCTGTCGATTGTAATCAAGTGTGATCTCATCAGAAGTAAAGTCAATTTTATTATAGTCACTATCGACAACGACAATGTTCATGGCTTTATATACGGCCTTGTCCAACTCATCAGCTGAAGAATTAAAGGTTACCGACGGTGGCGAACTGGCAATCGATACCGTCGTTGCCATTTTGCCATCAACTTCTGCCCATATGCCCATTGGCAACATTAACAAAATCAATGCTGCAATCAAACCAGTTCGCCAAGCACGTCCACTTAATTTTTCACTATTCATTTTCTTTTCCTTTCCCTCTGCCCCAAATTCGTTCTTTTAAGTATTATCTACTCTATTTACCGCCTATTTTAACATATAATCACTGTAAACGTTTCTTTTTTATTCACATTTCGCTTCAAATTTGTTTTTATCTCATCAACCAAAAAAAGATCTGTTATTATAACAAATCTTTAAACGCTATTTTGAACTAGTCCATTTTTGTTAACCGATTTTTTCCGAAAAAGATTCCCCCTGCTATCAACAGTAAAATGAGAAAAGCAATTCCAAAATAGGGAACCGGAGATTTTTTTTCCGCTTCACCCGATTCGTTTCCGCCATTATCGTAATCATTTCCGGTATAAGTCGCTACTGTATCGGGACTCTTTAAAATTTCGAACTTATCTTTCCCATCTGTCAAAGTAATCTGGTAATTGGGATTATTCAAACTGCCCAGAAACACATCATAGGTTCCGACTGATTCTCCTGATTCCCGTTCCAAAGATCCATATAGCACATCATCACCATACAAACCTTTAACAAAACCATCTCCGGATTCATTCTGCCAGACAACATAGGTTAAAGCTGGATCAGGTTCGCCCTGATTTTTTGAAACATAGGCAGGAATAACTGTCACTGAAGCCGGTGTAATTTGATATTTTTGCTTGGAGAAAATGGTATCATTTTTGATGGTGTAATTATCTGGGTTGGTCCCGTTAATACCATACAAGTAGAATCCACCGGTGGCCCAGACGTTATAAGTTCCGACTTTATCCTGTTGGGTGTTAACATCACCATACCATGGATAAAAATTTTCCGCCCCGAAAGCGCCAACTTCTTCGCCTTTAATAAGATCCGCCTGATTGATGGCGAGTCTATAGTCATAAAGGTTTGCCGTTCCGTCATAGACCTTATCTTGTCCGGTCAGGATGACGTCAACCGCTTTCGGATTAATACTGGCCGCTAAAAATACATCCATATTTGTTAATGGCTTTGCTTCTTTCTTTTCATCAACGATAAGATAGTTTTTGCTTTTACTACCAGAAATAGCAACTTCTTTTAAAATCACCTGATTGGAATTTACTACCTTGACATCCTTCGATAAAAATTTAGCAGCCTTATAGCTAAAATTGACCGCACTGATGTCCATAGTAATCACGCCAGTATTTCTCAATCCCTGGATAGCATTATCGGCAACATTTGTATTACCATCATAAATTTTTACAACCGGCTTTTCAGTAAAAAAATCAGTTGTTTTCAATTCCAGCGGTTTTATTTTAATTTCACGGGTTTCCGCGATGCTCGTATAAGCGTCATCACCCTGGTACTTTGCCAAAACGGTATACGTTCCTGCGTCGGTCGGTGGAAGGGTTGATTGAGGATACGCTTCCCCATCTGATTTTATTCCTTGATATGTTATTTCGATCATTTCCGGATTGAGTTCAGGACCATCTGGATCTGGATTGATCGTCGCTAAAATCTGGGGATTGCCATTATAAACAGCTTGATCTGAAAAAGCAATTATTGGAATCAGGGTACCCTGTTCAATACTATTTCCCAGTAATTCCATTCCTGAAGCCGTGTTATTCAGACCTGGGTCATTGCTACTTTCGGCTAAAGCACCTATCGGAGAGCATGTCACAAGCAAAATAATCGTCAAGATTAAGCACAAAAAATGTCGGTTACTTTTGGCCTTTTTCATTTGTTCCATCCTTCCTCTAATGTCTGATCACAATATCTTGTAGATTATTCCCAATTATACCGATTTATGCTACTTTATACAATGAAACCGGACAAATGTTCGTTTAGATTTTACTTCATACTTTATTTGTTTACAATTATTACATAAAAAAGACATAGAAAAGCCCACTTATTCAAAGCGGGCTCATGAATTGATTCAAAACTTAATTTTATTAAATAATATCCAATGCTTCTTCTGTTTTTGGTTTTTTCAAAATGCTCAGCATCAGCATACAGGCAACGGAACCAGCCACCAGCGCAATAACATAGCCAAACGCATTTCCGACTAACGGGAATACGAAAATGCCGCCATGTGGTGCCATCAGCGTACAACCAAAGAACATCGATAGACCGCCAGCTAATGCTGATCCAATAATGCAGGACGGTATTACTCGAATCGGATCTTCTGATGCAAACGGGATCGCACCTTCGGTAATAAATGACAGACCCATAACATAGTTGGCAACACCGGCTTCTCTTTCTTTTTTAGTAAAGCGGCTTTTAAAGATGGTCGTACATAGCGCAATACCCAGCGGGGGAACCATTCCACCAACCATGACCGCCGCCATGATATCATACTGACCTGTAGCCAATGACGCCAGTCCAAATGTATAAGCAGCCTTATTCACCGGGCCACCCATATCAACCGCCATCATGCCCCCAAGGACCACCCCAAGGATTACCTTACTGGAAGTCCCCATACTGTTCAACAACATCGTTAACCAGGCATTCAGCGCGGCCACCGGTGGATTGATAACAAAGACCATAACGGCACCGATTATCAAAATTCCGAAGAACGGATACAATAAAATCGGTTTGATCCCCTCCAGACTGGCTGGCAGTTTAGCAAATATTTTCTTGAGCCCCAAAACCAGATATCCGGCCGCAAAACCGGCTAACAGTGCGCCCAAAAAACCAGCGCCACCGGTACTGGCCAACATTCCACCGACAAAACCAACGGCCAACGCCGGTCGATCACCAATGCTCATGGCAATATAACCAGCCAAAACTGGTAACATGAATGCAAATGCCGTTCCGCCGACCTTCATTAAGAAAGCTGCAAATGGCGTATTACTGCCAAAGGTTGCCGGATTAATACTGTAATCATCAAATAGAAATGCCAGCGCAATTAAGATCCCGCCGCCGATGACAAAAGGCAGCATATGAGAAACGCCGTTCATCAGATCTTTATAAATCTTACGTCCCACGCTTTCTTTCTCCCCTGAGCCACTGGATTCTTCATTTTTTTGTACTCCACCGGAATATATCGGTACGTTTCCTGCCAAAGCCTCTTCAATTAATTCTTGCGGTTTGTGAATCCCTTTGGCGACGTTGGTCTGAATAACCGGTTTCCCATTAAATCGCCCCATTTCAACATTGGTATCGGCCGCAATGATAATGCAATCCGCCGCTTTGATCTCTGCCGCGGTGAGCTGATTCTTGACCCCACCAGAACCATTGGTTTCCACCTTGATGGTGATGCCCATTTGTTTGGCCTTGCTTTCCAGACTTTCAGCCGCCATGTAGGTATGGGCAATCCCAGTTGGACAAGCAGTCACTGCCAGTAGCTGATAGTTTCGCTCGGTTTCCTGCTTTTGCGGTGATGCTTCAACTCCGTATTTTTCCTGTTCTTTTTCATCAATCAGTTTTAAGAAGGTTTGAACATCCGTTGAGGCAATCAACTTTGCCCGGAATTGTTCATCCATTAAAATCGTTGACAGCCGACTGAGCACTTCCAGATGAAGATTATTTGCTGCCTCGGGTGCTGCAATCATGAAGAAGAGATAGGCAGGTTCTCCATCCAAAGCATCAAAATCAGTTCCTTCTCTGACAACCATAGCAGACAGGCCGGCATCTTTGACAACAGCCGATTTCCCATGGGGGATGGCTACCCCTTCGCCAATCCCGGTGGATCCTTCGTCTTCCCGAGCCATAACCGCTTTTCTAAAGATCTCTTTATCGGTAATATTTCCGCTTTTGGCCATCAACTCAACTAACTGTTTAATGGTTTCTTCCTTCGATGCTTTTTTCCCGGAGAGGTCGATACCTTTTTCGTTTAACAAATCAATAATTCGCATTTTTTTCTTCCCCCTTAACTTTTATTTTTTAATCCATCTAACAACTTCAGGACATCCGCTTTGGTCGCCAATGTTTCTGAAAATGCCGACGCACTGCCTGTTACAACCCCCATCTCAAAGGCCTCCTGAAGATCCTGATTTTTGAGATAACCAGCAAGAAAACCAGCTACCATGGAGTCCCCTGCCCCAACCGAATTTTTCACAACCCCTTTGGGTGGCTTCATTTCATGGGTATTACCGTTTTCATCAACTAGAATAGCACCATCCCCGGCCATCGATACCAGAACGTTCTGAGCCCCCATTTGTTGAAGGCGTTTTGCATATCTAACGATATCTTCCCGACCGCTTAAAGTAACCCCAAACATATCACCCAACTCATGGTTATTGGGTTTAATCAGAAACGGCTGGTATTTAACCACTCTGAGCAATAGTTCTCCGGTGGCGTCCACAACGATTTTAACCCTCCGGTTTTCCAGAAATTTCATTATGTTTTCGTAGGTATCCTCCGGCAACGCAGTTGGAATACTTCCGGCCAAAACCAGAATATCGCCTTTTTCAATGGTGTCCAACTTTCTAAACAATTCCGCTAGTTCTTTTTTGCTGATATTGGGACCCTGTCCGTTGATTTCGCTTTCCTGATCGGCTTTTATTTTAACGTTGATTCTGGACGTCCCGGATTTGAGTTTTACAAAATCGGTGTAGCAACCAAAATCTTTGATCCTTCGCTGAATTTCTTTTCCAGTGAATCCTCCCATAAAACCGAGGGCAATATTTCTGATTTCCAGGTTTTTTAAAACCATGGATACGTTAATGCCCTTGCCCCCAGGATAGATATGCTCCCATTCACTGCGGTTAACTTCGCCCTCCCGAAAGGTGTCCAAGCCGACAACATAGTCCAATGACGGGTTAAAGGTTACGGTAAAAATCACGTTACATCCACCTCCCAGATTTTTGTATATTTTTTATAGCCGCTGCTGCTAAGCTTGGTGGTAATAATCTGTCCGTCCTCCAATGCCCCAAAACTCACTGGTGCGATTAAATTAAATTTACTGGGATCAGCCAAGACATAAGCTATTTTGCAGCGCCTGAAGGCTTCCTGTTTTACCTGAGCTTCGGTCGGGTCCGGCGTGCTGAAACCAGCTTTAAGGTCGATTCCATTGGTGCCAAAAAAACCTTTGGAGAAGTTATATTTCCGCAGACAGCTGAGGGCTTCACTTCCGACTACCGCATCAGTAATTGGTTTTATTTCGCCCCCGACAATAATGGTCCGGCAACCTCTCTGAACAAGTTTTTTGGCAATGACCATGCCGTTGGTCACATAAACCGCTTCCGTTTCATAAATGAAGTCAACCATGGCTTCGGTGGTGGTTCCGGCATCAATGTAGACAAAATCATTTTTTTCAATCAGTCCGGCACTGAATTTTCCGATCTGCTGTTTTTCGGTGCGATATTGATCTTCTCTGAGGCGAACCTCAAAATCAGTGGCCGCAAATCTTCCCTCAATCGCCGTTGCGCCGCCATGAACTTTTCGCAGTTTTTTATTATTGTCAAGAGCAGTTAAATCTCTTCGGATTGTTGATTCTGAAATTTGTAGAGTTTCTGACAGCTCCAACACTGTCACCACTCTTTTTTCTTCTACCATCTGAAGTATTTTTGCAAATCGTTCTTCAATAATCATGATCTCACCTCTTTTTCTGAATAATACCACCATTTTCAGTCATTGTCAATCATTATATTTCATTTATAGTCATATTCAGTCATTAGTGCACAAATCCACTATTTTTTCACTATCCATTTTACGCCTTATTGATTACATACCCAATTTCCTGACATAATAAAAAAAGATAGCATCATTATTAGATACTATCTTTTTAAAACTTATTATCATATCGATTCTGCCAATGGAAGGACAATGGCGGCCTTGAACAAATCGCCATCGATTTCAATTTTTAGCTCACCCTGTTGGATGGTCATCAGATCTTTGGCGATGGCCAGACCTAAACCGCTGCCCTCGCTGTTCCTGGTTTCGTCGCCCCGTTTAAAGCGTTCCATCAGTTCATCCGGGGAAATATTCAGCGGCTGGGCCGAGACATTTTTAAACATCACCATTCCCGTTTTGTCTTCTTCACACTTTGTAAACTCAATATATACCCGGGATTCTTTTTGAGCATATTTCAAAATATTGAAAAGCAGATTTTCGATCACCCGCCAGAGCAGTCGGCCATCAGCGGTTACAACAAAAAGTTCTTTAGGGTATTGGGTAATAAACTCCAGTTGCGAATGTTCGAGTTCTTCTTCCATTTCACCCAAGCCCTGAGTCATCAGCATTTCCAGATCAACAGCCTGAAATTCGACTTCAATGTTTCCTGATGAAGCTTTCGCTGCTTCAAACAAGTCATCCGTCAGGACTTTGAGACGATGGGCCTTGTTTTCCAGGATCTCTAAATACTTCTGCTCTTCTGCTGAATCAAGCTTGCCATTTTTTAGTAGATCAATGGAGGTAATAATTGAGGTCAGTGGGGTTCTTATATCATGGGAAACATTGGTCAGTAGCTCAGTTTTTAGTCGTTGGCTTTTCACTTCTTCAGAAACTGCCAGATTGATCCCCTCACCGATGGCGTTGATTCCTTCCGTCAGTTCCTGAAACACGCCGTCAAAGCCCACTAACTTATAATCGACCTCGCCATTTTTAATGCGTTCCACGCCCTCCAGAATTTGATCATACTTTTTAGCCTTTTTTCCACCGACATAAAGAATGTAAATAATACAGATAAAACTACAGATACCCAGAATTGGAACTTGTACCGACAGGGCTAAGGCAACCACAACAATTGCCCAAAACATAAACCGTTTCACAGTAGCAGATCCTTTCATGACATCATTATAATAACTGGCAATATTTTTGAACTGTTTTTTCATAAATGCCATAAACCGCTTAAGTAGTTTCAGAAATAATAACTGTTCCCAGAAACTCCCATCTTTTATAATTCGAACGAGTGATAGTAAAAAATTCAGTCCTAAAGCCGATCCCACTAAAAAAAGCAATAACATGTCCAGTCTGGGGAAATTCTGATCATAAAAAAATACAATCGTGGCAATAATTATGGTTTCTACACACAATAATAAAAAAAGGTGCGCATCAATCCAGAATCCATCAATTGGCAAAAGATAGACGCCGTTCACATCTTTTCTGCGCCCGGCTGAAATGCATGCCAGCAGCGCGCTAATCGCCGCCAGAATAAAAAATACGATAAAAATACTAATTAGCCACAGAAACTGCAGTCGTTCGGCCTGATACATGACTTCCCGTTGAGCGATATAAGCATCATCAAAGCCGATGGTCACTTGAAAATCTGGCTCTACTGAATAGTTCAAGGGCTCAAATTTGTCAATCTTTGGTAGACTGGATGAAATTGCCCCCTTGTTATACGTAAAGGTCACCCGTTTATTAAGCAGGTCATCCTGATCCGCTTCTTTGGGCTGACTGTTTTTGATTCCTTTACTGTCAATAATATAGGATAACCCCTGAGTTTGCTCCAGCTCTTTTTTCAATCGTTCATATTGGTAGAGATCTTCATTAATCAATCGCTTTTTTTCAGCTTCAATTTCAGCGGTGTATGACTCCCAGAAACTTGAATCATTCAGCATCTCCTGCTCGGTTGCAAGTCCCATATCATCTGGCTCTTCAATTCCCAGCATCGCCAGTTTATTTTGTTTAAATGTCTCAATGTCCTCTGGTTTTAGCGTATTTCCAGCTCGAATATTTTCTTCACTTTTATAAAAATTATAAACCAGATCGATATTATCATAGGCTGTCAGGACTTTATCCTCCAGCTCGGCGCTCTCCAGATAGTTGTCGGTGTTTGTCATACCATCCCAGTTGAACCAATATGCCTCAAATAAAGCCCCAAAGCTAAGGGAAATAAAAATAACGGCTAAAAGGGAACAGGCGATCTTAAATTTCTGATCGGTCCAGATAGTTTTCAATTTTGTACCCAATACCCCACACCACCTTTAAATATTTTGGTTCTTTTGGATTGATTTCAATTTTTTCACGAATCCGCCGAATATGAACTGCTACCGTATTATCTGAATTATAGGCGGGTTCTTCCCAGGCATTCTCATAAATCTGATCGATCGAAAAGACCTTGCCCTTTTCAGACATTAGAAAAAGCATGATTTTATATTCCACCGGGGTGAGTTTTACTTCTTCACCATCCACCGTCAGTCGTTTGTAATCATCTTCCAATACTAACCCGCCGGTACGATAAGTCCCTACTTTTTCCGGACACCCGCCCAGAGTGTTGTAGCGGCGCAATTGTGATTTAACTCGGGCGATGACCTCCATCGGATTAAATGGTTTGGTAATATAATCGTCTCCACCCATGGTCAGACCCATAATTTTATCATTATCTTCGGTTTTTGCCGACAAAAAAATAATCGGGATGTTTTTTGTTTCTCTAATTTTCATGGTTGCCCGCAGTCCATCCATCTCCGGCATCATCACATCCATAATGATTAATTGGACATCTTCTTTTTCCACCAGAGCGATGGCTTCTCTTCCTGTATAGGCTTTTAAAATCGCATAACCTTCATTTTTCAAATAAAGTTCCAACGCTTCAACTATTTCTTTTTCATCATCGCATATTAAAATACTCATCCTATTGACTTTCACCCTTTCCGTTTCATCTTAAGCTAACTTTAACACAAACTTATGTCGAAAAAACTCTGAATTTCCTTAAGAAATTCTTACAATGAATTTTAAACCGCAAAAAAGGCAGCATCCGTGGATTGCTGCCCGTAAAAATGTTTTAGATTAAAAATTTAATGCCTTCTGGTTTGTTTTTATTCGAGAATTCAAACCCTTGTTGAATCGTGTTTTCAATCATTTCGCCATCCAGGTTCATTAATCTGAACAAATTTCTGATAAAGAAATAAATCATTGCCCGACTGGTAAACTTGATATTCTTTTCATAGAAATCGATGAAAAGCTCTTTTCGGGCCCCATATTCTGAACGGGCAATCACTTCCAGATCCGCTTCAATGTAGTTTTTATTGAGAAAATCCAGACAGGATCGATTCAGTGTATTGGTGATGTTGGTTCGTCCGTGAGGGTTTACATTTTTAACCAGCACCTCATAATAGAGGGTCTTATTGTGCTCATCATTTAAAATCGCTTCATAATACAGCACCAGGGAATAACAATACTTGGTATAAAGATTGAGGTTCTCAGAAACTGATGAGACATAATCATACAATGCCAAAAAGAAAACATTGTAGATGTCGGTGATCATATCATCCTTCTTTTTATAATAATATGTGATGGTTCCCAGTTTCACATCAGCACGATCAGCGATGTCCTGTATCCCGGTTTTGTTATAACCATTCTCATAAAATAAAACCTTTGCCGTTGTTATTATATTACTCTTTGTTTGTGTTCCTTTTCTTGACGTTGCCATGGTTTACCTTTCCTTCTATCGATCAATTTCTTAGTTACATTTAACTCTTACCTTTGATCTTACGAAAAGTTTTGCAGAATGTCAATAGTAAAATGAACGAAAGTTTCTAATTTACCCTAAAATGATCAATTATTTCAGCAATAAGGTTTCTCTGTCTAGCAGATTAACGCCTTGTACATTTTCCAGGGTTTCGATTGCCTTATTCTGATTTTCATCATCCACCCGGATAATGATGATAGCATTGTCGGTGTTCTTCGGCAGGAAAGAATAAGCATAGACAATATTTATTTTTGCTTGCGTCAACGCATCCACCAGGGTGCTCAGTCCGCCGGGATCATCGGAAATTTCGGCGGCCAAAACCGGAGTGATTGAGGTAATAATCTCGTTCTTTTTTAAAACTTCCATCCCTCTTTCAGTTTCCTGTAGGATCAATCGCACAATTCCAAAATCGGTAGCATCAGCGATGTTTAAGGATCGAATATTAATCTGGTTGTCGGCCAGAATTTTCAGGATATTATTCAGACGACCTTCATGGTTTTCGATGAAAATGGAAACTTGTCGTATCATTTTTTTCTCCTCCTAAATTTTTCTTAAATCAACAACCCGCTGGCTCTTGCCTTCGCTTCGAGGCAGGCTCTTGGGTTCAACCAGGGAAACTTTGGAACTAACGCCAATGGTTGACTGAATCCGGTCTCTGATTCGTTTTTCCAGTTTTTCCAGATTACTGATCCGGTCTGAGAATAAGCCTTCACTGAGTTCAACTTTAATTTCTAAGGTATCCAACGATCCGTCTCTTCTGACCACCAATTGATAATGAGGTTCGACTTCGCCAATTTCCAGCAGCACACTTTCGATCTGTGTCGGGAAGACATTGACCCCTCGAATAATCAACATATCATCGGTTCGTCCCTGGAGACGGCTGATTTTTAAATGGGTTCGTCCACAAGCACAGGGTTCCGGTTTGATGGTAGTAATGTCCCGGGTTCGGTAACGCAGAATCGGAATCCCTTCTTTGGTAATGGTGGTAATGACCAATTCACCCTGTTCGCCATAAGGTAACACCTTAAGCGTAACCGGATCGATGATTTCTGGAATGAAATGATCTTCCCAGACATGGAGCCCATCCTGGCATTCGCACTCGATGGCAACGCCTGGTCCCATAATTTCCGATAAGCCATAGATGTCATAAGCTTTAATTTTCAGTTTTTTCTCAATTTCTTTACGGATGTTTTCAGACCAGGGCTCAGCCCCGAAAATACCAACTTTAATTTTCAGCGTTTCAGGATCAATGCCCAGCTCTTTCAAGGCATCTGCCAGATAAATTGCATAGGACGGGGTACAGGTCAATGCGGTGGTGCCAAAATCCTGCATGATCATGATCTGCTTGGCGGTGTTTCCTCCGGAGATGGGGATGATCGAGGCACCCAGTCTTTCAGCGCCGTAATGGACACCTAAACCACCAGTAAAAAGTCCATATCCATAAGCATTCTGGATTACCGAGTGAGGACCGGCACCGGCGGCTACCAGACAGCGGGCCATCAGCTCGGACCACATTGAGATATCATTCCGGGTATAGCCCACAACCGTTGGTTTGCCAGTGGTTCCAGAGGAAGCATGAATTCTAACAATTTGTTCCAATGGCACGGTAAACAGTCCGTAGGGATAATTATCCCGTAAATCCACCTTGGTGGTAAAAGGCAGCTTTTGAAGGTCTTCCAGCGACTTGACATCCTCCGGCATCAGGCCTTTTTCCTGAAATTTATTGCGGTAAAAAGGGACGTCGTGATAAATCCGATTGACCATTCGTTTTAATCGTTCCAATTGCAGTTCCTGCAGTTTTTCTCTTGGCATGCATTCGTAACTCTTATTCCAGTACATTTTTTCCTCCACAATTTTCTTTTAATTTTAAATCGGCATGTTTTTAATTTTCTGTTTTTGGTGTGAATTTCAAGACGCATTTACTGCCGCATCTTTATGGTTAGACGCACACATCATTCATCAGCAAACAAAGTGATTGAAAATGGATCTCTTCGCAAATAAAAAGACCCATCCTTATTGAAAAGGACGAGTCTGACTCGCGGTACCACCTAATTTGATTATTAACTAATCCACCTTTTTAGAATCCGACCAATCTTGGTCAAGTTCTTCCTTATTTTAACGATGAGGAACACCGGATTCACCTAATGTTGAAACGAATAAATTACTTTATCCATGCCCGTTCAGCCAATCAACTCCTGAGGGAACTTCATTAACATCATTGTCATTGGCTTCCAGCATGACCAACTCTCTGACGACTCCAACGAAAATTACTTTCCTCATTCACAGTTTTTAATTATTTCAATTATTATATTACTAACCTCAAAATAATGTCAAGATTTTTTTAGGCCAGTCCGGTGCAGGTGCTCTATTTTAAGCGCGCGATTTTTTTAAATCTGTGAACATTGATGTTTGAAAAGACATATGGTAGGATTAGTTTGCCTCGTTTTAATTATTTCGTCGTTTTAATCTTGTCACAACGACCAAAAGGAGTTTACTATGGATAGTGTTCTAATTTCACTTAACTCAATTTCTAAATATTTTGGAAAAAAATTAATTCTAAAAGATATTAATTTGACAATCACAAAAAAATCTACCATTGCTTTACTGGGGCACAATGGCAGCGGTAAAAGCACCCTGCTGAAAATAATCGGTGGTCTGTCAAAAGTTTCTTCCGGTAGTATTAACTATGCACCGAAGCTCAAAATCGCTTATATCCCGGAAAATTTCCCTAAAATCGATCTGACGGCCGGTGAATTTATTAAATCAATGGGGTTGATTGGCGGTCTGCCCTTGGAAAAAGTCAGCACCGGAATGCAGGACTTGTTTCAAGCCTTTCAAATGGAGGACATGATTGATGTTCCCATCAAACATCTTTCCAAAGGCACGATTCAAAAAGTGGCAGTCATCCAGGCCTTACTGGATACTCCTGATATTTTGCTGCTGGACGAGCCATTATCCGGTCAGGACATCCAATCTCAGAAGTTGTTTATTCGCATGATTCAGGAACTTCATCAACAGGGGGTTGCCACGATTATGTCCTGTCACGAGCGTTTTCTTGTCAGTCAACTGGCTCATGAAGCTTATGAAATATCGGACCATCAGTTAATGCCCATCGATTTATCTGGCTTAAAGGAAATCAAATATGATGTGATGATCTTTGAAACCCAGGCCGGGCAAACAATTGATTCAAGGCTTCAGGCTCTGATTGAGCAAACCGAATGGGATCATCATCGTTTAAAACTGATTGTCAAGCGGGATCAGAGCGACGTGGTTTTAAAAGAGATGCTAAAACACCAGTTTAAACTGCGGATCATGGAAGGACTGGATCAATGAAAAATCTATTAATTTATCACTTTAAGACCTATCTCAAATCTTATAAATTATTACTGCCTTTTTTAGTCTATCTTATCTATTTGTTTGCCGCCTACGGGATTATGCCGTTTGCCATTGTCTCCAGCTTTTCTGAATCGGCCGGCGTGCTTTTCTTTATCATGACCTTTGTCGGATTCAGCTACGCCGAACTTGAAAACCCAGTTACTGAACAACTGGTTTTACTCCGGGTCAATAACGATACCCTTTATTACTTGAGCCGACTGACCGTGCTTTTGATCATCGGCGTTGTTATGAGTATCTTGGGCATCCTGTATCCCCTGATTGATAATCTTGTCAATCAAGGACACTTATTCACCCGCAGCTTGCAGTTCCAAGATGTTATCATCGGGTTTGCCCTTCACTGTTTGATGGCCTTTTTGGGCGCCATGACTGGTTCATTTTGTCATCCCCGGATTATTAAAAACCGAAAAATGGCCGTGCTCTTCTTATTTTTTGTTGCCGTTATGGGCATCTCAAAGGGCGCCTTGGCTGACCACTTCTCCCAAACCCGCTTTATCGCCTGGGTTTTTCCACCAGTTTTTGATATTCTCGCCTCACTTACAGGGATGGATTTTTTCAGTATCCCGGTGATGTTATTACCGGTTGCCTTTGGCCTCGCTTATGGATTGGTTTTGATGATTGGTCAGATTGAGCTGTTGAAACGCTCAAAATTCTAGTTCCCGTTCATGCCGATGATCGCTGTTATTAGCCATCGAATCAATCCGACATGATATGATTCGGCCTAAAAAAAGCCCTCCAAAAAATTTTACTTTTGGAGGGCTTTAATGTTATTAAATTAATTAATGATCCAATTTTTAAACAACACCCAGGCCAACATCACCATAGGTTGCCATTTCACGATTCATATATAAGGCTGCTTCAACGATATTAAAGGCAATCGCCGCTCCGCTGCCTTCACCCAAACGCATGCCCATATTCAAGAAAGGTTTGGCCCCAATAAATTCAGAAGCAAAGGCAGCACCCTTTTCTGCTGAAGCATGGGAACAAATCAGATAGCCTTTTACTTCTGGATTGATTCCGATAGCAATGGCAGCGGCTGCGGTTGAGATAAAACCGTCAATTAAAACAGGGACATGATTGGCCGCGCCGGCTAACATCGCTCCGGCCATCGCTCCGATTTCAAATCCACCAACCTTTGCCAGTACATCAATGGCATCATCTTTATCAGGTTTGTTCAGCGCAATGGCATCTCTGATCACTTGAGCTTTGACAACCTGCTTGTCTTCTGAAAGATTAGCCCCAGCACCGGTCAGTTCGCCCGCATCAACCCCGCTAAGTGCTGAAATGATGGCAGCGCTGGCAGTGGTGTTTGAGATCCCCACTTCCCCGGTTCCTAAAATATTATAACCATTATTAAGGGCCCGTTGAGCCACATCAATGCCAGCTTCCAGAGATTGAACAGCTTCTTCCCGGGTCATCGCCGGACCTTTTCGCATATTCAAGGTGCCTTTTCTGATTTTTTTATCTAAAATCTTTGATTTGGGTTCAAGATCCGACATCATGCCGACATCACAGACAAAAATATCCGCTCCGGCTTGTTTACTTAATGCCGCAACGCCACTTTTTCCGGCAACGACCATCTGCGCCATTAAGCCCGTAACTTCCTGAGGAGCCGCAGCCACGCCTTCTTCAAATACGCCATGATCGGCGGCAAACACAAGCATCGCTTTTTTGCTGACATCCGGGTACATTTCCCCGGTGATACCGGCCAATTGAACGGCAATTTCTTCAAGCGTTCCTAAACTCCCAACTGGTTTAAGCAGAAAATCAACCCGATCTTTGGCGGTTTTCATCATTTCTTCATTAAGCGGCTGGATTTTGTCCAAGGTTTCATTTAATAAACTCATTTTATACTCCTGTCAATTCGACTGTTTTTTTTATTATAACATATCTGCGGACTTTGAGAATTCATATTTTCAAAGTTTTATCTTGGCAATCGCACTTCAAACCATACCCCATTATCCCGATTATCCACAGCCACCTTGCCGCCATGGCATATTATGATGCCTTTGACGATTGCCAGACCCAAACCGGTGCCCTTTTTATCCGATTGGGCCTTATAAAAGTACTCCCAGATCTGATCGATCTCATTTTCGGGAATAAAGTTACCCACATTATAAACAGATATTATCCACTCTTTTGCCTGAACATCACTGCCAACTTGAATAATCCCATCGGTTGGACTGACATGTTTGATGGCATTATTTAAGAGATTATAAAATACCTGTTCCATCCGTTTACGATCCATGGTTATTTTAAAATCTGGATCACCGCTGTTATTAAAGACAATGTTTTTTTCAGGATAGGTATTCACAAACCGCTCAACCACCGAAGCAATGACCTCGCCTCCAGAAACATTCTCCTTTTTAAGCTGATAGGCGCCCGATTCAATTTGGGCCAGATCAAGCAGATCACTGGCAATACCGCTGATTTTATCCGCTTCTTTTTGAATCGTCACAAAATAGTCCAACTCCTCGTCCCGATCTTCAAGCATTCCGTCTTCCAAAGCTTCGGCATAACTTTTTATCACTGCTAAGGGGGTTTGGATTTCATGGGATACCTGGGCGGTAAAACGCTGGCGCATTTTTTCAAAGGTGCGTTCTTTATTTAATTCTTCCTGAAGTTTCAGAATCGCCCCTTCCAATTCATCGGAAATGTGATTCAGCGTTTCCCCCAACTGGCCGATCTCATCTTTGCGATGACCGTTGTATTTTTGGGTAAATTTCAGATTTCCCATTTCTCGGGAAATTCGATTTAAAGAAATAATCGGTTTCGAAATGCCCCGCGCAAAAAAATAGGCAAATATCAGTGAGCACACAAAAACTACGATCAGGAAAACCAGCAGAAAATTTTCCACGATGTCGATAACCTCATGCACCGAATAGAAGGGAATCCGCCCAATGATCTGGGTGCCATCAGTAGTGACTGCCTTATGAGTCAGCCATTCGACCTGATGGCCATTATTCCCCAACACAATGACAAAGCTTTCACCCTGCTGGTGCTCTTCAACCTGACTTTCAACACTGTTCTGTTGTCCCATGCCCATACCAGCACCATTTCCTGAACCGTTGCCAGATTCACTTCCCGAGCCACTGCCTGAACCCGAACCGTTACCTGAACCATTGCCAGATCCATTGCCTGACCCGGCACCGGATACACCGCCGGTGCCACTGTGTTCGCTTCCAGACGCCAGCCGTTTTTCGACTATAACCATTTTACTTACACCCTCACCTTGACCAATTGCATCCCAGGAAAATTGCTCAATTTCCGCCTCATTATTAATGGTTACATTTTTCAAAGATACTTCTTCTGTCTCCGTTTGTTTCTGAATAATCTGGATAACGATTCCTTCTTCTTCAGCGCCATCAATAAATGATTGCAGTTCTGGAGTTAAGCCACTCTGACTATACATCGCAGCAGCTTCATTTGTTTTTTCGACTAAAGCCTCCGTTCTTTTCTGCGTATAAAATACTTCAAAGTATGAGCCAAGAACATAGTAGGTTAATAAACATAGCAACAGAAAAAAAGCCGCAAGGTAGAGCATCAACCTTGAAAATATCGAACTTCTCATTCTTTAAACTTGTACCCCAACCCTCTGACGGTTTGAATACACTCTCCTTTTTCGTTCATTTTTTTACGCAGTCGCTTGATGGTCGTATCAACCACCCGAACATCACCTTCATAATCAAACCCCCAGATCCGATCCAGTATTTGCTCCCGGGATAAGACCAGCTTATGATGGTTGATAAAATAAATCAGCACCTCAAATTCCTTTTGAGTCAGGTTAATAATTTCATCGTTGATGGTTATTTTCCGTTCTTCTGAGTTTAAATTCATCCCACAGACTTCCAGCTTATTATCCGTTGTGGCAACCCCGCTTCTTTTTAACAACGCCTTAATCCGAACCATCAATTCCCGAGGACTAAAAGGCTTCGTCACGTAATCATCCGCACCGACCTCAAATCCCTGAATTTTATCATCTTCTTCCCTGCGCGCTGTCAGCATGATGACCGGAACATTATCGGTTTGTCTGATTTCTTCCAATACTTCAAAGCCATCCATTTTAGGCATAGTCACATCCAGAATAATACAATCCGGCTGCTTCTCCGCCCACAAAGCTAAGGCTTCTTCACCATCGATGGCGCCATAACACTCATACCCCTCTTTTTTTAAATATTTCAAAACGATTTCCCGCAATTTATTTTCATCTTCAGCTACTAATATGCGAATGCCCTTCATTCTTATACCTCCACTTATGAGTTTTTCTATTTTATCATTGTTTGATGGCAGTTTTGTGTCAAAACATTCGTGTTATCGATTCTTTTTAAGCAAGTAATAACGATAGTTTAACATATTCCTATAATTTCTGTCTGATCTTTTCTTTTTTGACACAGTAATGACATATAACCATCATATAATACAGCCATCAAAACAAATAAAAAACACGGAGGATTTAACAATGAAAACAAAAGTAATTTTAGTAACATCGTTAGCATTAATGTTGGCAACTGCCGGAACAACCTTTGCCGCTGGCAATGGACAGGGTGCCTGCAATGGAACCGGTGTTGGACAAGGTGCCGGGGGCGAACGACACTATGCGAATTGTCAGGGAACCGGCGATGCTGACGGTGATGGTCTCTGCGATCTTACTGGCAATCCAGTTGGAACCGGTACCTTTGTCGATGCCAACGGCGACGGCGTTTGTGATGTTGGTGGTGGGACGCGCCCACAAGATGGCTCTGGCATGCACCATGGCGGCAGAACCAGATAATATTTGTTCTTTGCCGATTAAAGCCCCAACGAAAAAATAATTTTCGTTGGGGCTTTTGATTTCCTTATCTGCTTTATTTCGGTATTTAAAATCGGTTAATAAAAATACTCTTCATTAAAAAAACGCCTCAATTTGAGACGTTTTTTAGATTCTATTTAGAAAATTGGAACGACTGCACCTTTATAAGTATCTTCGATATAGGTTTTAACCTTTTCGCTTTGCAGCGCTTTCAATAAAGCCTGTGTTTTGGCACTTTTTTCATCGCCAGCACGAACAGCGATAATATTGGCATAGGTCTGAGCTGCCAGTGAATCTTTTTCTTCTTTGGCAATGGCATCAGTCCCAGCATTTAATCCAGCTTCAATGGCATAGTTTCCGTTAATGACTGCCAAATCAACATCGGGCAGAGATCTTGCCAATTGAGCGGCTTCCAGTTCTTTAAAAGCAATGTTCTTGGGATTTTCGATAACATCCTTTGGAGTTGCTTCCAAGCCTGCATTGGGATCAACTTTGATCAAACCAATTGTTTGCAGTAATAACAAAGCCCGGGCTTCATTCGTGGTATCATTTGGAATTGCAATGGTTGATCCATTCACAACCGCATCCAGCGTTTTTATTTTCCCTGGGTATAATCCCAATGGTTCATAATGAATCGCACCAGCGCTAACCAGTTTGGTGTTGTTTTTTACATTAAAGTCTTCCAGGTACGGAAGATGTTGGAAATAGTTAGCATCCAGCTCTTTGTTTTCCAATGTTAAATTTGGCTGAACATAATCTGTGAACTCTTTAATTTCAAGGGTGTAGCCTTCTTCTTTTAACACTTCTCCTGCGACAGCTAAAATTTCTGCATGAGGAGTTGGGCTTGCACCGACAACGATCGTTTTGTCATCTGTACCTTTAGCAGTACAACCTGTGAACAGGGACAAACCCAAAACACCGATTAATAATACTGAACCTAATTTTTTCATGATCTTCTCCTTTTTCTTTTCATTTCATATAATTCCTAGTTGAATAATATGTAATATAACACTTTCTTCCTGTGATGTCAACCCAAATAGTGTAATTTATCAGGAAAATCTTATTTCTTTATTTTCTGCGATCCTGTTTTTGGGCGATTTTCATGCCGACTTCCTGGAACAATTGAACGATTATAACCAATAATACAACCGTAATTACCATCATCCCGGTTTCATAGCGATAGTATCCAAAACGAATCGCAATATCCCCCAGTCCGCCACCACCAACAATCCCCGCCATAGCAGAATAACCTAAAATAGTGGTCGTCGCAATCGCTGCGCCGATAATTAGAGAAGGCTTTGCCTCCGGAATCATCACCTTAGTTACCACTTGAATCGGACTGGCACCCATTGAAAGTGATGCTTCAATAATCCCATAATCCACTTCTTTAATGGAAGATTCCACTAGTCTTGCAATAAATGGTGCCGCCGCAATAACCAGCGGTACAATGGTTGCTGTCGATCCAATAGTCGTCCCGGTGATCATCCGGGTTAACGGAATCACTGCAATTAAAAGGATTAAAAACGGGATCGACCTGGTAATATTCACCACAATATTCAACACCTTGTTGGTCATCTTCATGGGAACAATCCCTTCGGAGTCGCTGGTGACCAGTAACACCCCCATGGGCAACCCGATGATATAGGCCAAAAGAGTGGACATTAATGTCATATAAAGCGTTTCAAAGGTTCCTTGAACAATTAGTGCCGTCATTGAACTATCCCACATGGGTGCCCACCTCCTCCACAGTAATTTGATGCGATCGAAGGTAGTTAATCGCTCGGGCTGCGCTTAATTCATCCTCGGGCAGTTGGATCACCATCTGGCCAAACCGATACCCATCGATGTTTTTCATGTCAGCATGGATAATATTCACCAGGCATTTTGTTTCCAGGACCATTTTTGCCATTACCGAATCACTGGACGATTTTTCATCAAACACAATTCGATAGGTATTTTTGCCCATAACAACCGGGTCCTGATCGCCTTCTGAAAAGATCATTTTCTTGGCAATCTCAGTTTTGGGGTTGCGGAAGATATCCTCGACCTCACCATCTTCAGCAATTTTGCTTTTATCAATAATTGCCACATGACTACAAATTTGCTCGACCACACTCATTTCGTGGGTAATAATCACAATCGTAATTCCCAGCTTCTGATTAATTTCTTTTAGCAGCTTGAGAATCGAGCTGGTTGTGGATGGATCCAGGGCTGAAGTAGCCTCGTCACACAAAAGAATTTTGGGATTGTTGGCTAAAGCTCTGGCAATGGCAATCCGTTGTTTTTGGCCGCCTGACAGCTGTGAGGGATAGGCCTTGGCCTTGTCTGGCAGGCCTACCAATTCCAACAGTTCGGCAGTTCTTTTTTTGGCAGCATCTTTATCCACCCCAGCAATTTCAAGGGGAAATAAAATATTTTTTTCAGCGGTCCGCTGCATCAACAGATTAAACTGCTGAAAAATCATACCCACAGAATAACGTACGGTTCTTAGTTCTTTTTCGGTTATTTTAGAAATATCCTGGCCATCAATGAAGACGCTGCCGCTGGTCGGCTTTTCAAGCAGATTAATACAACGAACCAGGGTACTCTTACCGGCGCCACTCATACCGATAATTCCATAAATATCGCCCTGGTTGATACTGAGATTAATGCCTTCCAGCGCTTTAACCTCACCACTTTTAGGTCGAAAGGTCTTTCCCAGATCTTTTATCTCAATGATGGGTTTTTGGGATGTCTTATTCGTCTCGATGTTCCTTACCCTCCTAAACAACAAATTTAATGGCCCATAACGAAATGGCAACACAAACCGCTCTATTTATAAAAAACACCGGTAGCAAAAATAGACTATCCTTCAGATGTCCGTCCTGGACTTACATCTGTATTTTTACTGTTTCAGTATTTTAAAATGGGTTTTATGTTGTCATTAATCAAAACAAGCTTATTCATATCAAAACAGTGGGTTTAAAGCCAACCCACCGTTTTATTATAGACTCGATTTGATTTTCTTGTCAAGCTTATTAGGTTAATCCCTCACTAAATATCAGTGATTTGTGCGCCAAACGGAAACAATGCCAATTTAGCAAATTTGAACCATTGCAGGCCAAAGGGAATCCCAATGATGGTAATGCAAAACAGTAACCCTAAAATAGCTGATCCCAGAGCCAAACCCCATCCGAAAATGAGAATCCATAAGATATTTAAAATAACCGAACCGGTGCCCATGTTTGAATAATCAACCGTTTTTCCAAAAGGCCATAATACCAATTTAGCCATTTTAAAGGCCTGCAGTCCCAAGGGTATCCCAATAATGGTAATACAGCAGATAATACCAGCTAAAAACCAGCCAATTGCCATAATCAAGCCCCCAACTATAATCCAGATAATGTTACCAACGATGCTCATGCTTTTTTCCTCTTTTCAATGTCTATTTAAGTACCGTGAGCTTTACATTCAGTTTCACACGAAACAATCTTTACACTGTACGTCGTACAGGCTATCGCCTGTTCGCCTACACGTTACAAAATTGTTTGTGGAAACTGAACATAAAGCAAACATTGTTCGATGCTTATAATTTATAATGTCTGTTTATTTTATCGACGGATCCCGGGCGATTGCCGCTTTTTTAAACTCGTGGTTGCCAATATGACAATAGCCGCCAGGATTCTTTTTTAAATATTCCTGGTGATAGGTTTCTGCTGAGCTGTAGTTTTCCAGCGGCAGTACTTCTATTGCCAGTGGCACCCCATATTCCATTCTAAGTTCGTTGACAGATTTTAATATGACTTCCTGATCAGACGGATCCGAGTAATAAATGCCGGTCCGGTATTGAGTCCCAACATCGTTCCCCTGCCGATTCACCGCCACCGGATCGATGACCTCGTAGTACATACTTAATAAAAAAGGCAGACTGATCACCTGGTTGTCATAAAAAACCTTTACCACTTCAGCATGCCCGGTATTTCGACGGCATACGTCTTCATAGGTTGGGTTTTGAGTTTTGCCATTGGCATAACCCACCTCTGTCTTAACAACCCCTCTTATCGCCTGAAAGTACATTTCAGTCCCCCAGAAACAGCCGCCGGCCAAGGTTATTTCTTTAATATTTTCGTTTAACATTTCAATTTCCTTTCCATATTTCCAGAATTTTTTCAACGGCAATGGCTTGTTGTTCTGCTGATGAAATAGACGCTGTTCCATCCCCGGCTTGTTGTCCATAATTTCCAAAGCCACTGTGATTCCCGCCACTTATTTCGTAAAGCGTTGTCGCCGAAGGCATTTTTACTTTGGCCGCTTCAAAAGCCTGCCGATTTAACACCTGATCGTTACTACCGTATAAACTTAAAACCGGGTGATTGCTCAAAGCCAAATCCCCGTTGGGATAGGCACCCATCAAAACCAAGCCTTCCACCTTATCTTCATGTCCAGCCATATAATCTGATGCCATGGCTCCTCCCAATGAATGGCCACCAATAATCCAGTGATTAATCTCCGGCAACGCCTCCATGACTGCATCTGCACCATTAGGATTCAAGACAGCCAGGTTAAATGGCATTTTTACAATGACTGCCGTCAAGCCTTTTTTTGCCAGTGCCTGCATCAGCGGTGCGTAAGCAATGTCCTCAACCTTGCCACCGGGATAAAAAATTATTCCGATTTCATCCTGACCGGCCGTTGGTGTGAAAATAGTCAGATTGCCTTTTTCTGATACATTGACCTGATCGTTTGAGTTCAGTGCCTCATGAGCAGTTTGATCTGCGTGGTAATACTGCCCAAGGTAGATCAGTATTCCAATAATAAAAGCTACCAAAACAATTCCAATTATTTTCATGATTCTTTTTAGGGTTTTACGTTCTTTCATGATTGCTCCTTGTTTATTATGTCTTAATCATTTGCGAAACTGCCCTGCGCTTCGCAGTTGGTTTGCACTATTTATACCCCAACCAGTAATAAAACAACAATTAAGTCATTTTACCACTTTTCAAAAAATAAAAAAACCGCAATCTCTGCGGTTATGATTTCAAATGGTGACCCATGGGCGACTTGAACGCCCGACACCCTGATTAAAAGTCAGATGCTCTACCAACTGAGCTAATGGGTCAGATAAAATTATTTAGTTATGTTTGTCTCCAAACGATTGTTCAATACTCAAGTTTGCCTAACTAAGTGATTCACACCAAATCAAAGATTTGGGTTCTCTACTTTGCAACTGAGCTAATGGGTCATGTGACTTGTTTAGTTTTTTCTGTCTTCTCTGCCTAGTGAAAATGGCAGGGGTAGCAGGACTCGAACCTACGAAATGCCAGAATCAAAATCTGGTGCCTTACCAACTTGGCTATACCCCTATAAAAAAATAATGATATAGAAATGGGGTGGATAATGGGACTCGAACCCACAACTTCCGGAATCACAATCCGACGCTCTAACCGATTGAACTATACCCACCACGATATAAATACATTAAAATAAAATGGTGCGCCTGAGAGGATTCGAACCTCTGGCACACGGCTTAGAAGGCCGTTGCTCTATCCTACTGAGCTACAGGCGCTCAATCTTTTTCGCAAAAATGGAGCGGGTGAAGGGAATCGAACCCTCGCGACTGGCTTGGAAGGCCAGGGCTCTACCACTGAGCTACACCCGCATTGCCTCTCTTAGAGACAAGTGTTAGTATACTTGAAATAGAAAGAGTTGTCAACTCTTTTTTAATTTTTATTTATTTAGCTCCTTATTTTTTTATTTAATCAGCCTTTCAGCTATGCCAATATGAGTAGGAAAAACAGCTTAAACCGTTTTAATCCCCACGCCTTTTTTGAAGATATAGGCGGCAATAAAAAATGAACTGAGGATCAACGCAATTGTCCAAAAAACATGGATGACAATATTACCCTCACATACCCCAATGTAGGCGTATCGGGAAACATTAACCAGCGGATAGATCGGGTTAATATATTTAATATAGGAAAGAAAACCGGGTAGCTTTGAAACCTCAAAAAACACACCGCCCAGATAGGTAAGGGGGGTGATGATAATGGCCAAAGCAAAATTCATCTTCTCAAAGTTATCCAGAACAAGTCCGGCAATCAGACCTAATGATGCAAAAACAAAGGACGTTGCCGTCAATGCCAACACAAAAAATAGTGGGTATTCAACTTCATATCCGACAACGAAAATCGTTGCCACATAGGTTAGAATCCCAACGAGAACCCCACGGAACATCCCACCAAAAACGAAGGCTAGAATCTTCTCAGTAATGGAGATGGGGTAGCTGTTCAAATCCTGAATGGTATTCTGAAATTTCTGCGAGATGATCGAAAAGGATGGATTTTGGAAGGATGCAAAAATTGCCCCCATTGTCGCTAAACCTGGGACAAGAAAATGAAGATAATTGATCCCTTCGATGCCAACCGATCTGGTTTGCAACATTCCCCCAAAGATTAACATATATAAAACATTTGAAATCAGCGGTGCCAGAACGGTCTGAACCGGTACCTTCATAAATCGATGTATCTCCTTATTAAAGAGGGTTAAGAATCCAACTCTGTTATAAAATATCCTGTTTTTCATGTGCCCTCCTAATGTTTAATGATATTTAAATAAATATCTTCCAGTTTTGGTCTTTCCACCACCAGATTGGTAAATTCCATATTTCTCTCTGACAGTTGTTTAAAGACTTTAGATAGATCCTTTTTTGAGGCCTTTAGCTGGAGCCTTGTTTTATCTTCGATATGCGGGTGATACTCGCTTAAAAAATCGAAATCTGCCAAATTCAGCTCCGCATCAAAGTGAACTTCAATGACAGATTCTCTGGAAAAAGCATCCATCAGCTCTTCTTTTGGCTCATCAGCGATAATCTTACCGCCATCAATAATCACGATCCGCTTACACAATTTTTCCGCTTCTTCAATATAGTGGGTGGTGAGAATGATGGTGGTTCCTGATTGATGCAGTTTAACTAAAAAGTCATACAAGGTGTGACGCATTTCGATATCAACACCAGCGGTGGGTTCATCCAGAATGAGGATTTTGGGTTTATGAACCAGCGCCTTGGCAATTAAAAATCGTCTTCGCATCCCCCCGGAAAGATCCCTTAACCGGGCACTTCTTTTTTCGGTCAGATACAACGCATCTAACAGTTCATCAATATATTCTTTATTATCCTTGATCCCAAAATAACCCGATTGCTTTTTCAAGGCCTCATCAACCGTAAAAATAAAATCATATCCGGTATCCTGGGGAACGATCCCAATTATTTTTTTTGTTTCAAGCTCCTTTCGATCAATATCATACCCGCCAATCGTTACAGCTCCCTTTGTTTTTTTTACATTACCTGCCAAGATATTGATTAAGGTGCTTTTCCCCGCCCCATTTTGCCCCAGCAAAGCGGTAAATTCGCCTTCTTCTATATTTAAGCTGACATTTGTCAATGCTTCTTTTTTGCCCTTTTGATAGGTCATTGACACATCGTTAATTTTTAGCATCGCTTGCTTCCTTTCTACATTCGTTTAGTCTTATTTTAGTTTTATTGTTTTATAATAATCGAACTTCAAGCGGACAGGCTAGGCTATTTCAAAAAATCCCTGATCGCCTGAACCGCTTCCATATTAATCTTACAAACTGAACTTTGCCCAATTCGGGTACAGTTGATCAAACCAGCATTTTCAAGCTCTTTAAAATGATGAGAAATGGTCGACTTCGATAAATCCAGACAATCACAGGTCTTCGTAAAACACTTTTCTACCCCCTCCTCCGAACACAGGCAGTCCGTGGTAACTTCAGAAGTTGTCTGATTCCATTCATAAAGCATTTTAAAAATATTCAACCGTTGTTCACTTGAAAGCGCCTTAAAGATCTTTACTAAATCAATATTTTCCATAGTTCTATAGTAATCAAACAATCAAACTTTGTCAAGCATAATTGTTTGATGATATTAACGATTATCGTTCCATAGCGGGATAATTTTTGCTTCAATTTCCCCATTCTCAATGGTAATCAGACCGTAGCTTTCGGGGTCACCCATTCTGGGCGCCCCCACCGAACCAGGATTCATGATCAGGATTCGGCCGTCATCTTCAATATAAGCATGGTGGGTATGACCATAGAGAATTACCTGGGCATTTTTTTCCAGACCGGCATAGTAAATGCGATGTAAATCATTTTTTACACCATATTTATGGCCATGACAGGCAAAAAATTTAAATCCGCCCAATGTCGTCTCCAGCGACATACTGCCGTCATCAGCAAAAGAATCCAAGTTTCCCTTCAGGATGTGGACCGGGATATTGGTGAGCGTTCGCAGGTAAAGAGCATCTTCCACGTAGTCTCCAAGATGAATAATTACGTCCACCTGACCCATTTCCTCAGCGGCCTGTTTCACAGCTTTCAGATTACCATGGCTGTCACTCATAACTCCAATTTTCATTTTATCCCCCATCCCCTGGTTATTTTCTGCCTTAATTTAAATGGTTAAAATAGTGATTTGTATTAAATCCTCTGCTCCAGTATTGCTTTGGCTTTTTCGATAGCGGCGGCACGATGACTCAGCCGATTTTTTTCATCCTTGGTCATATCCCCATAGCAGCGGCCTGATGCTTCATGGATAAATAAAGGATCATAGCCAAATCCACCTTCGCCACAATACTCTAAGACAATTTTACCCCGTACTAAACCTTCACAGGTCAATTCACAACCGTCGGGGAAAATCATGGCGATGGCGGTAATAAATGAGGCCCCGCGTTGCTCCTCCGGCACACCAGTCATTTCCTTTAGGAGTTTTTCATTATTGTCGGTATAGGTGACATTTTCTCCGGCGTAGCGCGCCGAATAGATCCCCGGTTCACCATTTAAACAGTCTACCGACAACCCCGAATCCTCGCCTATAATAATGATGTCTTTTCCCTGGACATATGATTTTAAAGCCCGAACCTTGATCAGGGCATTTTCTTCATAAGTGAGACCATCCTCGATAATCTCAATTTCAATGCCAAAATCTTTCATGGTCAGGACTTCAAAATCCGCATCTAGCATGGCTTTTAATTCTTTGGCCTTATCTTGATTTCTGGTTGCTAAAAGAATTGTTCTCATCATAATTTACCCATTATCTCAACAATGTATCTTTTTGGAAGGCGATAATTTTTTTAATACTCTCTTCTCCCAAGGTTAACATTTTTTGAAGTTCTTCCTTATTAAAGGGGCGTTCTTCCCCGGTTCCCTGAATCTCGATGATTTCACCAGTTTCAGTCATCACCATGTTCATATCAACTTCCGCATTTGAATCTTCTTCATAACACAAATCGACAATGGCTTCACCCTGATAAATACCTACGCTGGTGGCAGCGACAAAATTGGTAATTGGCATTTCTTTAATTTTTCCTTTTTCGACCAGATCCGATAAGGCATCGTGAAGGGCCAGAAATGAACCAGTAATGGCTGCCGTCCGGGTTCCGCCGTCGGCCTGGATCACATCGCAGTCGATCCACAATGTTCGTTCGCCGAGCTTATTAAGGTCAATAACCGATCTCAGACTTCGGCCAATTAAGCGTTGGATTTCCATGGTCCGACCATCAATTTTTCCCCGGTTGCGATCCCGACTTTTACGGGTATTGGTTGACCCGGGAATCATTTCATATTCGGCGGTAATCCAGCCTTTTTTTTGTCCTTTTAAAAACGGTGGGACCTTGTCTTCCACCATAGCAGTACAGATTACCTTGGTATCGCCCACTGCAATAAGCACGGATCCTTGGGCATGTTTAATAAAGTGACGGGTAACAACCATTGGTCTTAGTTCATGAGCTGCCCGGCCGTCGATCCGTTTGTTGATCTCTGCTAATTCTTTTATTTCTTCAATGTTTTCCATATTTTTCCTTTATGATTCTATTATTTTTTAAGGGATTACTGCAAGTTTGCAGTAATCCCTTAGTTGTTGAAATCAGTTATGTTTTATGCCAGATGTCTGGCTACGACCGTCCGAATAAGTTCGTTGGCTACCTGGGCATTGGCTTTTCCCTTGGTGGCTTTCATCACCTGACCAGTTAAAAAACCATAGGCTTTTTCGTTACCGGCACCAATATCCTCAACCGATTTGGGATTGGCCGATACGATTTCTTCAATGATCGCTTCCAGTTCTCCGGTATCGCTCATTTGGGCAAGACCTTTTTCTTTGACAATGTCGCCCGGATTTTTACCGGTATTAAACATTTCTTTTAACACTTCTTTACCGGTATTTCCGCTGATTTCATTGTTTTTGACCAGTTTCAGCAATTCTACCAATTGGGCTGGGGTAATCGTAATATTTTCCATGCTGAGTTCTTTTTCTTTTAACAGCGGTGGAATTTCTACCATCATCCAGTTGGAAATCTGTTTGGGTTCGTTGTATAAAACCACTGATTCTTCAAAGAAGCGGGCGGTTACGCCAGTAGTGGTTAAAACCCCGGCATCGTATTCCGGTAATTTATATTCATCAATATAGCGTTGTTTTTTCGCTTCCGGCAATTCCGGCAATTCACTTTTAATCTTTTCGATATATTCCGGTTCCAGAACAATCGGCACCAGGTCCGGTTCCGGGAAATAACGGTAATCGTGAGCTTCTTCCTTACTTCGTAGCGAAGAAGAAGTACCTTTAGTATCATCCCATTTCCGGGTTTCTTGAATAATCGTATGACCTTTTTTAATCTCAATGATCTGTCGTTTGCTTTCGTATTGAACAGCTCGAATCAGCGCCCGGAAGGAGTTCAGGTTTTTCATTTCGGTTCGGGTTCCCAGTACTTCTGATCCCTTTTCCCGAATCGACAGATTCACGTCAAAACGCATCGATCCCTGTTCCATCTTACAGTCTGATACACCAGTATATTCCAGAATATTTCTGACCTTTTCAGCAAAAGCGCGGGCTTCTTCAGCACTGCGCAGATCCGGTTCGGTGACAATCTCAATCAGCGGCACCCCACAGCGGTTGACATCCAGCAGGGTGCCATCGGCGGATTCATGAAGCAGTTTCCCGGCATCTTCTTCGATGTGGATTCGAGTAATACCAATATCTTTTTTAACCCCATCCACTTCAATTTCGACATCCCCACCAGTACAGATGGGCAAGTCAAACTGGGAAGTTTGATAAGCTTTTGGTAAATCCGGATAGAAATAATTCTTTCGATCCATCTTGCTGAAGTGGGCGATTTCGCAATTGAGCGCCAAGCCGGCCCGGGTAGCGTATTCAACGACCTTCTCATTTAGTACTGGTAAAACCCCGGGCATCCCTAAACAAACCGGGCAGGTGTGAGTATTCTCATCCTGGCCAAACTCAGTTGGGCAGGAACAGAATATCTTTGTTTTTGTGCCTAATTCAATATGGATTTCCATTCCAATGACAATTTCATATTCCATGATTTAGACCTCCGTTCCCAATGGTGCTTTTAAATTTGTCAGGCCTGATTCATTTTCAAATGCCCAGGCGGCTTTTAGCAGAGTCTCTTCACTTAAGATCGGTCCTAACAACTGCATCCCGATCGGCATCCCGTTGTTGTCTAATCCACATGGTACTGAGATTCCCGGAATTCCGGCAATATTAACCGGCACCGTATAAATATCGGTTAGATACATCTCTAGTGGATTACTGGTTTTTTCACCGATGCCAAAGGCCGTGGTGGGGGCGGTTGGGGTCAGCAGGACATCGCAGCCGCCAAATACCTGATCAAAATCGGCTTTAATGATCGTTCGTACCTGCATGGCTTTTTTATAGTAAGCGTCATAATAACCGGAACTCAACGCATAGGTTCCCAGCATGATCCGTCGTTTTACTTCGTCGCCAAATCCCTGGCTTCTGGTTTTCTTGTAAAGATCAACCAGGTCGTTGTATTCTTCGGCTCTAAAGCCATAACGGATCCCGTCGTAGCGAGCCAGATTGGAGCTGGCTTCAGCAGATGAAATCATGTAATAAGCTGATAAGGCATAGTCCAGGTGCTGGAAGGATACATCGACAATTTCCGCCCCCAGGGTTTTATAAATGGCAATGGCATCCTCCAGGCTTTTTCGGACTTCCGGTTGGAGACCTTCGCCGAAAAATTCTTTGGCTACGCCAATTTTTAAACCCTTAACCCCTTGTTTTAGGTTTTGGGTATAATCGATTTTTTCCAGATTAAGAGAGGTGGAATCCTTGGCATCATGGCCAACAATTACATTTAATACCAGGGCGCAGTCTTCAACATCCTTGGTGAAAGGACCAATTTGATCAAGCGATGATGCAAAAGCCACCAAACCATAGCGGGACACTAAGCCATAGGTTGGTTTCATCCCCACTACCCCGCAAAAAGATGCCGGCTGACGAATGGATCCACCGGTGTCTGATCCCAGTGTATAAAAAGCTGTATCGGCTGCCACAGCAACGGCAGATCCGCCGCTGGAGCCGCCGGGTACCTTATTTAAATCCCAGGGATTTCGAGTCTTTTTGTAAGCCGAGTTTTCGGTAGAAGACCCCATGGCAAACTCATCCATATTGGTTTTTCCCAACAGGATCCCACCGTCTTCAATCAGCCGATCATAAACCTCGGCATTATAAGGCGGATTGAAGTTATAGAGCATTTTTGACGCACAGGTGGTCAAAATACCCTTAGTGCACATATTGTCTTTAAGTCCGTAGGGAATCCCTTCCAGCGGGGTTCTTTTCGCTCTTCCGGACAGTTCATCATCAAGCGCTTTAGCCGCTTCCAAAGCCGCTTCAGTTTGCAGACTGAGATAGGCGTCGGTTGACTTTTCCACGGTATTAATGCGGTTAACCACCGCTTGGGTTACCTCCGTTACGGTCACTTCTTTTTTATCCAGAAGGTCATTTATTTCATGTATGGTTTTTTGATATAATTCCATTATTGCCTCCTATTCCATAACCCGGGGAACCTTAAAGCACCCGGCTTCGCTTTCCGGTGCGTTGGCCAAAGCCTCTTCATTGGTCAGACAGGGTTTGATCTCATCTTTCCGAAAAACGTTCTGCACTGCCAACACATGTTCAGTGGCTTTTATTTTTGAGGTATCTAATCCGCTGAGGGTCTCGGCATAATCTAGTACCGCACCCAGTTGATCGGCCAGGGCAGTCACTTGATCCTCGGAAAATTCCAAACGGGCAAGATTGGCCACGTAGGTGACATCTTCTCGTGTTAAACTCATATTCATTATCCTTTCTTTGCTGTTGACTTTCTATGATATTCTATTTTAACAGCTATAAGCTGTCAGTTTGATTCTAAAAATCACCCTTCATTATAGATCAAATCCACCACTGGTGACAAGGGCTAAAAATTGTTCTTCATCAATTATTGCAACCCCCAGCTCCTGAGCTTTGGAATGTTTGGAACCGGATTTTTCTCCAGATAAGAGAAAATCGGTTTTTTTACTGACACTGGACGATACCTTCCCGCCGTTGGCTTCGATCAGCGCCTTGGCTTCCCGTCGATCCAGGGTGGGCAGGGTTCCGGTGAGCACAAAGGTCTTTCCGGCCAGGGTTTGAGAATCCAAGCGGGTTTCCTGAATCATATTCAGTCCCGCTTTGTCCAGCCCTCTGATGATTTCAATGTTGGTGGGGGTCTGGAAAAAATCGACGATTTCGGTGGCCATTTTTTCGCCAATTTCAAAAATTTCTTTCAGATCATCCGCTTTTGCTTCGATTAAGTTTTCCATTTTTTGATAATGCTCAGCCAGAATTTTTGCCCCTCTGGCACCTACCAGCGGAATTCCCAAGCCAAAAATAAGTCGGGACAGTTCCCGGGTTTTAGAAGCTTCAATTCCAGCTAAAAGATTATCCACCGATTTTTCGCCCAGCTTTTCCAGGGTGACCAGCTGTTCTCTATGCTCATCCAGATGGTAGATATCCACCGGGTTGATCACCAGTTTCTCATCCATCAACAGCCGCAGGACTCCCTGTCCCAAACCTTCAATGTTCATTGCATCCCGGGAGGTAAAATGGACCAGTTTTCGGAACACCTGAGCCGGACAGGCCATGTTCAGGCATTTAGTAACAGCTTCCCCATCAATCCGGAAGGTTGGTTCGTCACAAACTGGACAGTGTTTTGGCATTTGAAAAACAACCTCGTTTCCTGATCGCTTTTCAAACACCACATGATCCACCTCTGGAATCACATCACCGGCTTTCTGGATCACCACATGGTCGCCAATGCGGATATCTTTATCGCGAATATTGTCTTCGTTATGGAGGGTTGCCCGAGATATCACCGATCCTGCTAATGACACCGGAGCCAGTTCGGCCACCGGGGTTAAAGCACCGGTTCGCCCGACCTGGACGGTAATGGCATCCACGGTGGTAATCGCCTGATCTGGGGCAAATTTATAGGCCATCGCCCAGCGGGGGCTTTTCGAGGTATTCCCCAGTATTTCCCGAAAGGATAATTCATCCACCTTAATCACCAGACCGTCAATTTCAAAGGGCAGGTTTCGTCTTTCCTCTTCCATCAGGCTGCAATAATCAATGATCGCTTCGATATCGCTAAAGCCTTTAACCTCGCTGGTTTTAAACCCCAGGGATCTTAAATAAGCCAGCGTCTCGGTATGGGTTTTAGGTTCAAAACCTGCCGCCGCTTCCAGATTAAAGACAAAAATATCCAATGGCCGGGATGCCGTTAGCCTGGGATCCAATTGCCTCAAAGCGCCGGCCGCCGCATTTCTGGGGTTGGCAAAAGGACTTTCCTCCTCCAACTGGCGACGCTGGTTCAGTTTTTCAAAATCGGCTTTGCCCATAAACACTTCACCCCGAACTTCCAGGGTTACCGATTCCGAAAGCCGCAGTGGAATGGTTCGGATCGTTTTAAGGTTAGTGGTAACATTTTCCCCAACTTCTCCATCACCCCGAGTGGCACCCTGGATAAATAAACCATTTTCATAGTTGAGGACCACCGTCAAACCGTCAAATTTGTATTCTACTACATAGCTTGCCTCAGGACAAGTCTGCCGCACCCGACGGTCAAAATCCCGGAGATCACCCGCATCGAAAGCATTACTCAGGCTAAGCTTAGGACGGCTGTAGACAACTTTTTCAAAACCTTCTGAGGGACTTCCGCCCACCCGTTGGGTCGGGGAATCCGGGGTGACCCATTCGGGGTGTTCGGTTTCTATCGCAATCAGTTCCTGCATTGACTGATCGTATTCATAGTCCGAAACCAAGGGCGCATCATCAAGATAATAGGCTCTGTTATAGGCTTCGATTGTTTTTCTTAATTCTTCAATTCGGGTACTGCTCATACTCGCTTCCAATCCTTAACATCTTTTATTAAATACTTTTCTTAACTGCTTTTACTTACTCTTTTGGCTAAGCCTTTTCCACAAAAGTAGGATCCATTTTTTTGATCCCCACGCCGGGAAACGCCACCGAAATCATGTTATTTTTAACTTCTACTACGGTGCCAATACCAAATTTTTTATGTTTGACCTTATCCGTCAACGCAAATCCATTTTCCGATGGGCCATTATGAAAGGTAACCGCATTGGCGTTATTTCTGCGGATCGCCACCTTTGACTGGGTCACCCGTTCGGAAAAAGTTTTATTCTTTTTAGTTTCGATGTCAATTTCCGGTTTACGCTCATAGCGTTGTTTATTCTCCACGCAAACCTCATCTGGCATTTCTTTCAAAAACCGTGACGGCGTCTGCAGCTGTCGTCGTCCGTACAGGGTTCTTTCTGCCGCCCAGGAAATATAAAGACGTTTCATGGCTCGGGTAATTCCCACATAACAGATGCGGCGTTCCTCTTCAATATCCTCCGGCGAATCCATGGCTCGGCCATGGGGGAAGATCCCTTCTTCCATTCCGGGGATAAAGACAATTGGGAATTCCAAACCTTTGGCGTTATGGAGAGTCATTAACAGGACCTTCCCTTCGTCCCCATCGTACTTATCGGTCTCTGACGACAAGGCCACGGTTTCCAGATAGGCACTGAGGCTTTGGTCATCACTGTTTTTTTCAAAATCGGTGGCTGACGATACCAGTTCCTGGAGATTTTCCAGACGGCTTTCACCCTTATCCATCTTTCCGGTTTCCAGCATTTCCAGGTAGCCAGTTTTTTCAATAACGGCGGAGATCAATTCACTTAGGCTGGCGGTCTCCTGAATGGCTTCCAGTTTCTTCATCAGTTCACTGAAGGCCCGGACCTTATTTTTTACGCTGGGACTCAGCTCCGGAATTTCTTCAACGTGATGGAAGGCCTGCATTAAGCTGAAGCTTTTAAAATTGGCGTACTCGGCAATTTTTTCTATCGTCGCTGAACCGATCCCCCGTTTGGGTACATTCACAATTCGCATGAAACCCATGTTGTCTTTGGGGTTACTCAGGACATTTAAATAAGCAATGACGTCTTTAATTTCAACCCGGGAATAAAATCCGGTTCCGCCGATTAACTGGAACGGTAAACCGGCCCGCATCAGCGCTTCTTCAAACAACCGCGACTGGGCATTGGTTCGATACAAAATAGCAAAGTCACCAAAGATACCATTGCCCTTGGTAATATTGTCATTAATCTCATCAACAATAAACCGGGCTTCATCATAACCCTGGTTAAATGATGCGATCATTATTTTTTCATCGCCATCATTGTTGGTCCACAACGCTTTTTCCTTACGGCCGGTATTTCTGGCGATAACGCCATTGGCACAGTCCAGGATTGTCTGGGTTGAGCGATAATTTTCTTCCAGTTTGACGACCTTGGCGTTGGTATAATCTTTTTCAAAATCCAGGATGTTGTTGATATCCGCTCCCCGCCAGCCATAAATACTCTGGTCATCGTCCCCACAGACACAAATATTTTTATTTTTAGCGGCCAGCATGTTGACCAGTTCGTATTGACTGTGGTTGGTATCCTGATATTCATCAACCATGATATATTTAAAGCGATTCTGATATTGTTCCAGAATTTCCGGAAAGCCTTTGAATAATACCAGCGTATTGTAGATCAGATCATCAAAATCCATGGCATTGTTGGCTTTTAAGCTTTCCTGGTAGCGCTTATAGTAAATCCCGACCTTTTCTTTTCGGAAATCTCCGGCATTTTCTTTCATGTAGGCTTCGGGACTAACAAAATTATTTTTGGCGGTTGAGACTTCCCCGCTTAAAAACTGGTTGGTAAAGTATTTATCATTAAGTCCCAATTCTTTGATCAGACTTTTATATAAACGTTTTTGATCATCCATGTCATAAATAACAAAATTATCATCATAACCCAGCCATTGCGCATGGGTCCGCATGATTCGGGCACACATGGCATGAAAGGTGGACATCCAAATCCGTTTGCTATCCTGGATATTCATTTTGGCAATCCGTTCCCGCATTTCTCCGGCGGCTTTATTGGTAAAGGTAATGGCCAGAATTTGCGAGGGCCATGCCTGCCCAGTTTCAATAATATGGGCAATTCGATGAATAATGGTTCGTGTTTTACCTGATCCGGCTCCTGCCAGTATCAGTAATGGTCCATCTATGGTTTCTGCTGCTTCTCGTTGTCGACTGTTTAACCCGTCTAATAAACTCATGTATTCTCCTAAATATTTATTTCCATTATTAAAATAACTTTTCTCCATAAAAAATGCTTTTCAAAACCTTATCCATCTCAGATGCATCCATGGTCACCGGATTTCGCTGGGTGGAGCCCATCAATGAATTTTTCAGCAGCTCGTCATAGTGCGCTTTAAATTCAGCTTCTGGGATACCAGCGGCTTGAAATGAGGTGGGAATGCCGAAGGTTTTGTTTAAATCGCTGATTTCTTCGATAATGTTTTTCCCGATCGAGCGGGATAGCTGTTCCAGATCCTCGGCCACTTGAAGATCCTGCTGATTGTATTCCAGCACATAAGGCAGGGCAATGGCATTAAGGAGTCCGTGGCTGGTGCCAAAGCGTCCGCCAAAAGCATGGGCAATGCCGTGATCCATTCCCAGTCCGGCATTCTGGAAAGAAAAACCAGCCAGACACTGAAAATTGTGGACATGCTGACGGCTTTCAAGATCACCGCTTTCAAAAGACCGGCGCAGGTACGTTAATAAACCTTCCACCGCTCCTTTGGCCATGGTTTTGGTGAAGTCATCAGCGTTTTTGTTGATATAGGCTTCCAGGCCGTGGGTCAAAGCATCCATTCCTGATTCCACCATCACACTGGGCGGCATGGACAGAGCCAGTTCGCCATCTAAAATAGCCACATCGGGAATAAATGCTTTTGTTTTTAATCCAATTTTGATATTTTCTTCGGTAAAGGTAATGACAGCTGCCCGGGTCACTTCTGCAGCGGTTCCGGACGTGGATGGAATGGCAACGAGCATAATCCGTTCGCGCTTCTCCGGGGCATTTCCAGTTCTGATTTCTGCAATGGTCAACGCCGCATATTCACACATCAGCGCCATCACCTTGGCCGCATCGATAACCGATCCGCCGCCAATGGCAATCACCACATCCGGGTTGAAGGCTTTCATCTTAATCAGACCCTCTTCCACATCGGAAACGCTGGGGTTTGCTCCAATACCACTGAGGATGTCGTAGTCTTTATCACGTTCTTTTAAAAAGGCTTCCGCCCGCTTGATTGTGCCATTTCGAAACAACGCTGTTTTTCCGGTCACAATAAAGAACCGTTGCCCTTCCAGGTTTTTGATGGCGCTTAAGGTGCCGGGACCGGTGATAATCTCATCGCCGTAAAATTTTAGATTACTCACTTTTTTTTACCCCCTTATCAAAATTCAATGTAATCTTTGTTCCCTTTTTGTCTTCGCTTTCAATAATCATGCCCGCATGGTGTTCGTCCACAATCCAATTAGCTATCGATAACCCCAGTCCAGTCCCACCTTCCGTCCGGGAACGGGCCTTATCAACCCGATAAAACCGTTGGGTAACTTTATCAATCTCATCTTTGGGAATCCCGATGCCCTGATCGATGACTTCCACTGCAATCCCCTGAATCGTATTTTTTCCGATGATTCGAATGATGGTATTTTCATTGCTATACTTAATGGCATTATCCAGCAGAATCACCAGCAATTGGGTGATCTGTTTTTCATCCCCATCAATTATTAAATTTTCATCCAATTTATTGATAAACGCAATTCCCTTTTTACCAGCTAAGGGAGCCATTTTTTCGCTGACCACCCGGATTAAATAGGTTAGATCAATGGTTTCCTGTTGAACAATCATATCGCCCGAATCAGCTCTGGCTAAAAACATCAGATCTTCGACAATATGCTGCATCCATTGCACCTCATCATAGGCATTATTTATCCAGGTGAGTTGACTTTCCACACTTTCATCGGCGCTGGCTTTGACAACTTCCAGATTGGTCTGGATCACCGCAATGGGTGTGCGCAGCTCATGGGAAGCGTCAGCCAGAAACTCCTGCTGACGCTCCATACTTTTTTTAATCGGAATCAGGGATCGGCCAGACAAAAAATAACCGCCCAAAAAGGACAGAGACGCACCAACAAGGATGGTGAATCCCACCATTTCCTGCGCATTTCCTAAAAGAGATCGCTCGGAAGCCATGTTTTTCATGGCCTGGACAATTTTCAATTCGCCGTTTTTATTAACCACCGCATAGGTGCAGATCTTATATTCTTTGTCGCCCAGCTTGTAATTGCTTATTAAATATTTTTCTTTATTTTTATCAAAATAAAGCTTTGATATTTCCATAAGCTTTGCTTCTTCAAGCGGAAGGGTGTAGGATTGATCTAATACGCGATACTGTTGATCGAAAATAATGTAGGAAATATTATTTTGAATCAAGCTGCGGGTATATTCGTAGTAGCCCTGTTTTTCTTCTTCGGTTACTTCTTCTCCCGCTTCATAGCGCTCCAGATATTCAATTTCATTGGCAAGCTGCGAACAATATATTTTTAGATTATTATTCACATTTGTTTCCACATCCATACTCAAAACCACATATAGAAATACAGAAATAAATAATAGGAGTCCGATCAGGACTCCTGTATTCATCAGGGTGAGATTGATTCGCAGCTTGTTAAGGCTTAACATTCTCCCGCTCCTTTAAAACATAACCCAACCCGCGAATGGTTTTGATATAGGCCTGGGATGTGTCCAACTTTTTCCGCAAATAATGTACATAGATTTCCACGCTGTTTTCCATGGCCATACTTTCAATTCCCCAGATTCGATCCAGGATCTGCTCTTTTGAAATGGTCATACCGGGATTTCGGATAAACATTTCCAGCAATTGAGCTTCCTTGGCCGTCAATTTGTTTAAAACCTCATCCACAAATAATTCTCCGGTATTGATGTTTAATGAAATATTCGCATAATGAATCACATTGTCCTGATAAACTTCCCAGGGTCGACGACCGAGAGCTCTGATCCGGGCAATTAGCTCTTCGGTGACAAAGGGTTTGACCAGATAATCGTCGGCACCCATGTTCAGTCCATTCACCTTATCTTTGGTATCATCTTTAGCGGTTAATAAAAGAATTGGGACATTCTTTCCGGCTTCCCGGATTGAACGCAAAATCTCTAACCCGGACATCCCCGGAAGCATAATGTCCAGAATAATGACATCATACACATCATTTTCGCTGAGTAATTTACCTTCGATGCCATCATTGACAACATCTACCAATATTTTATTTTTTTCAAAGATTTTCCCCAATGCTGCCGCTAATGGTTTTTCATCCTCAACTAAAAGAACACGCATGGTTTTTCTCCTCTATAGGTTACTCTCTTTTTTCTTCTCGGGAAACACTTCTTCCAGAAGCTCATCCATGGGCAGAATGGTGCCTTCAAATTTAGGTTCTTCAATCACCCGGCGGCACTCCAGAAAAATTCGCACGGCACCTTCATAGTTTTCCAGGAAGTTGTCCGATTGAAGCACGCCCCGATCCATCAAATGGTAGATAAATAAGCCCATAAAGTAAACCTTGTCCGGTTCAATATTCTTGAGATTGACATATTTGAAAAACGCCGATAAGGCATTATCTTCTTTATCCAGAATTTCACCGGCAATCCGCACCCATTCCTGGGATAGGGTTTCGGTGACAGAGTCTTTAAAGGCCACCCATAAAATAGCCTTGGCCACCGAATCTTCAACAATATTCAATGAACTTTGGACTTCTTCGGCGCCTCGATTGAAGGCTTCAATGATTTTTGGCGCATAGGTTATCTGACCCAAGGTATAGTTTTTTCTTAAACTGGCATCAGAATCGATGAGCTTATTCAATAAAATATCATTTTCTTTTAGCTCTTTTTGGATCACAAACCACTCGTCATAGATACAATAGGGCAGGAATCCAAAATCATTGAAAATATGATTGATAATGCGCTGAACCTGCAGGTATTTATCCCGCTTTCGCTGCACTTCTTTTTGTTTTTTGAGGAAGGTTTCCATCTGATAATAAAGATTATGTCGCTCAAAGAAACGCTCCATCTGAGCAATGGTCTCCGGTTCATCGCTGTAAAAGATCAGCTCATCCAGTTCCCGTTGTGCTTCACCCAAGCTTCTCCCGCTGTTCATAATCAGTTGGAGATACTGCTTATCCTCATAGGTGACCCGGTTGCAGGGATGATAAAGGGCATTGGGGAAAGTTTCGGTGTAGATGAAAAACACCTGCCGACTCCGTTTGAAATAAATAATATAACCCTTAGTTGTGAAAAAACCCCAACCCTTGTCACTGGGTTTGTTGCCATGTTTGATATGGAAACCTTCAGTATACAGACAATTTTTAAGGAGATAGGTAACGACCTTCTCGTTATTGTCAATTCCCATGTTTCTTAAATTTTGCCGATAGTAGGCCCATAGCAGCTCGATGGCGGTGCCTTTGGGATCAAATAAGGCTTCCATGGAAAACATTTTCTGGCTTTTTAAATTTTTAACAATGCACAAAAGTAAACAATCCAAATGGATTGCCTCAATAAATTCTCCGGGTTTTATTTTTTCCAGATCTTCAACGACCCGGTCATTAAAATATTCCAGGCTGTCTTTTTTCAGTTTATCCTGAAGCTTGCTGGTTTTCTGGTTAAAACGGTCAATGGCGTTGGCCACGGAAAACAAGACACTCTCAGAAACGAGGGTCAAAACCACATTTTTTTTCTTATCCCAGGGATAAAAAACATTTTTCAGAATCACTTCATTGATAATCTCTGATGATTCCACCTGATAGTCCACCAGTAAATCACTGGGAATGGAAATGTAGATTAACTTGGGATTGTCCAGGGTATCAATAATCAGGCCGCGGCGGCTCAAAAAGACATTGGCTTTGACAAGTTCGTCCTCGACGCCACAATTGACTTCCACTTCTTCCAGAAACTGTTCATTTTGGATCATATAGGCGATAAAATTACGTGTTGAATCCAATCCCTGCTCTTTTAGATTGGCTTCAAACCCATACATCAGTAGAATGTGAACGATTCGCACGATATCTCGCTGTCGATCAACTCCGCGGCTTTCTTTGGCCCGGATAAAGGTCTGATTTAAGGGGGAGTCTAAATGATAATAGTCCGGCGTAACTGAAAAAAGAGCCTCAACTGCCAGCAGAATCAGCAAGTCTGCCTCAACTGAAACCATTCCATTTTTTTGGACATCTTTATTTTTCTTAAGATTGTTCATCATCCATTGATACATATCATCTAGTTTTTCGACACCCTTTTTTAAGACACCATTACAGTCTCCGCAAAGAACATCGTATTTTATATTTAACTTTTCATTATCTATTTTATAATTTCTGTCAAAAAAACCGATTGTTTTTCCACATTTATTACACGGCGTTTTCATTTTCTACAATCCTTCCCTATCGTCCTGTTCACAATTCTCTATAATTACAATTTTTCCGTTTGCTTTTTAACGGTCTGCACCCATTCTATTGATGTCAGTACCTATAGTTTACCATAAAACCAAGCTTTTTACTCAAAAAAAATAAAAGAGCAAGCTAAATTAAGTTTGCTCTTTTATGTCTCATTTTGAGTTTATTAAATCATTTCAATGGAATCAATGGTTCCGCCGCCAAGACAAATATTATCCTGGTATAATACCACAACCTGGCCCGGCGTTACAGCTTTCTGAGGCTCATCAAAGGCCACATAAATCCGATCCGGTGCCACCTGGACGGTGACGCCCTGGTCTGCCTGGCGGTAGCGGAATTTAGCCGTACATTTAAATTCTTTGGCCGGTGGATAGCCGCCCACCCAGTTCATTTCGGTGGCTTCCAGCGATTTTGAATAAAGGGCTGAATGACTTTCGCCCTGAACAACCACCAATTCGTTTTTATTCAAGTCTTTACTGACAACAAACCAGGGTTCACCGGTTCCTTCGCCGCCAATCCCCAGACCCTTTCGTTGGCCTAAAGTATAATACATCAAACCCTGATGGGTGCCCTTTACATTACCAGCCAAATCAACAATCTTGCCGGGTTGAGCTGGTAAATATTGGCTGAGAAACTGGGTGAAATTTCGTTCACCGATAAAGCAAATGCCGGTGGAATCTTTCTTTTTAGCGGTGGCCAAATTATTGCGTTCAGCAATGTGCCGTACCTCGTCTTTTGAAAGATGTCCAATCGGGAACATCACATCTGCCAGCTCTTTTTGTCCCAGTTGACAGAGAAAATAGGTTTGATCCTTATTATGATCAAAAGCTCGCTTCAGCCGATATTGTTCATTGACAAAATCAATTTGCGAATAATGGCCAGTGGCCAGATAATCGCCACCGACGACTTTGAGTGCATAATCCAAAAAGCGTTTGAATTTTATTTCCCGGTTGCAGAGCACATCCGGATTGGGTGTTCTCCCTTTTTTATATTCTTCCAGAAAATAAGAAAAAACAGAGTCGTAATATTCTTTGGCAAAATTCACTGTATAATAGGGAATATCGATGGTGTCACATACACGCCGCACATCATCGTAATCTTCTGTCGCTGTGCATACCCCCGATTCATCCTGTTCTTCCCAGTTTTTCATGAAGACACCAATGACCTCGTATCCACGCTCCTTTAACAATAATGCAGCAACCGATGAATCAACCCCACCTGACATGCCCACAACGATTTTCATTTTTGTTTTCCCCCTCTGTTTTATCTACCAAATCCAACATTTATTTTTTACTGGATCATCTCTTTCGCCATTTTTTTAGCTAATTCATTTAAACTTGCAATATCTTGTTCATCAGGTGTTCCCTGAATCATCAGTATCTCGTCAATGGTATCCACTTTCGCATCGTGGATAAAACAATTGAAATTTTTATCCGCCCCGCCGCTCCAGCTGAAATCCGCAAAAAATCCAACCTTATGATTATCGACTTTTATTTCACCTAATTTATAAAGCAGATTGGCCATTTTCGGGAAAATCTGTCCATAATAAGATGGTGCGCCCAAAAACAGGCCCTTGTATTTCCAGATATCAGAAATAATAAATGAAATATCGGTTTTGGCCACATCGTACAGTTTCACTTCTTGGACACCTTCGTTCTTTAAAGCGATCGCTAAAATTTCCGCCGCTTTTTGAGTACAGCCATACATGGAACCGTAGGCAATCACAACCCCGGGATCGGTTTCCTTGGCACTCATTTTCACATACATGTCTAAGATATATTTAGGATTGTCCCGCCAGATTAAACCGTGGGAAGGACAAATCGTTCCGATTTCGATTCCGCCTAATTTATTTAACGCTTTTAACGCCTGACCAGCTACCTTGCCAACAATACAGGCATAGTATCGTCGCGTTGGTTCTTCAAAAGCCGCCAGATCATTTTCGTCATCAAAAATGCTTCCCACTGGGGCTTTAAAGCTGCCAAAGACATCCATCGAAAAGAGCACTTTATCGTTAATATCATAGGTAACCATGGATTCTGGCCAGTGAACCATCGGTGTCATAAAAAACTGCAGGGTATGTTTACCCAGACAAAGGGTATCCCCATCACCAACCTCATGTAAATTTTGAGGCACTTTATAAAAATTGTTCATAATCGGAAAGGTTTTTTTGTTCCCGACAATTTTCATATCCGGATACTCGGCCAGCAAATCGGTAATGCCGCTGGAATGATCCGGCTCCATATGATTGACAATCAGGTAGTCAACCTTTTTGTCTCCAATAATGGATTTAATTTTCTCTATATATTCATCAGCTTTGATCGTTTTTACGGTATCAATGATGGCTACTTTTTCATCATTGATCAGAAATGCATTATAAGAAACACCTTCCTGATCAATCGGCCACATTCCTTCAAAAAGTGTTGTTTGATAATCATTCACGCCTACCCAAAAAATATCATCTTTAATTTTTACTGCATTCATATTATTCCCCACTTTCCTTATGTTTTCTCGAACTTAAATATAACCTTAAATGCAAAATATTTCAAGAGCAAAAAACAAACAGTTAAGAATGGATCTTGAGAATAATAATTGGAGTTGGCTTGGTCATTAATTGACCGAAATAAAAAAGAGGTGCTCGTTGCACCTCTTTTTCAAGAAAATTAAGAAAGGAAATTAAAACGTTTTCACACCATGAATTTATTATAACCGATTACATTTTAAAAATCTAGTACTTTTTTTATTTTTTATGCATTATTTTAATTTTTTTTCCATTTATTGCCTTTGTTACTTAATGAAAGCTTAGTAAAATTTTTACCCGCTATTCCATTTACTGTTTTTTTCAAGCTGTGCTATAATGACGTTGATTAAACACTCATCTGATACTGAAAGGAGCTGGTAAAATGATTGAAACAAAAGATTCCGATTTTGCTTCAACCGACGAACAATGGACCGAAAAAGAAATCAAGGAAGAGTTACGTCGATTATTTTTAGGTGGCGACGACTGGAGCAAGGAAGCCTGTATGGGATACTTTCTTAAAACCTGTCAACGCACAAATCTTGATATTAAAACTACCCAAACTCTCGCCATTACCCTATATCACCTTTTTGATGAATTGACGGTAAGCGATGCGAAGAAATTTTATTACAACGAATGTCACGCCATTTTATCTGGGCGTAATCATATTTAATTTCTGAATTTATAAAAGGGTTTTCACTGCTCAGCAGCGAAAACCCTTTTCTTTTTATTAATGCCCCACATGAACCATATTGGGATAAACCTGATCCATAAAATTATTTGGATAGGTGGTGTCTAAAAATTCTTCAAAACCCCCACTGGCCGGAATCCCCTGCATCCGTTCATTCCATCGGTTAACTGCTAAAGCTGAAATAGTCATATTGATAACCATAAAAACAACTAAAACCCAAGTTAGCGGCACCCCCAGTTTCCTGGGTATTTTTTCAATGAGTTTTGACATTAACGGGTAGATTTCCTTTACCCAAAGCAGACTCAGTGCGCCCCAATAGAAAGAATACTGCAAACTGGTTCGACCACCTAAATTGAAGGGCATTTGTTGATACTGCCAGGACACCGTGCCGGTGGCAGCTTGCTGTACATAGCTACTGACAAACTCAAATCCTCCGCCCAATACCATTCCTGCCAGAAAAATGAAATACCATTTTCGATGGGCAATCGGATGAAGTACTAGCGTCATCAACACTGCCCCAAAGCCATAAACTGGATTAAAGGGACCATAAATAAGCCCTTGTCTACTTTGGATGTAACCATTTGTTACCAGACAATACAAGGTTTCAACGACTACCCCCAGAAAGCACCCAATCATAAACACCCAAAACAACTTGTAAAAATCAATTCCTGCTGCAAAACTTTTTCCTGTTTTTTTTGCCATTTTTGTCTCCTCAAAATTGTTCATTAATGATTTAATATCCTTAATTTACATATTGGCATATGCCGAATATATGTCAAAAACTGGGAGCATAATGGCTGCCAGAATAAAAAGAACCACTCCTCCAAAAATCAGAAGAATCAGGGGCTCCAGGGAAGTATTGATGATCTGGATTCTGTTTTTTATTTCATCTTTGTAAATCAGGTTAAGGGTTTCCAAAACCTCTGGCAGCGAACCAGAGGCTTCCCCGATGGTAACCAGCTGACAAAAAAGGCGAGGGAAAATAGCACTTTCCTCCATAGCCTGGCCCAATCGCTTCCCATTTGATACCTTTTCCCGAATCATTATTAATTCTTTTTTTATAAAACGATTGTCGGTAACACCTTCTAATCGCTGAAGTACACCTAAAAGATCAATTCCGCTCGTTAAGAGCATCCCCATGGTCGTGGCAATTCTGGCCAAACACTGATAATGATTTAGCTTACCGATCAACGGCAGTTTAATTTTTATGCGATCCTTCGCAAGGGCAAGTGCTGGAAGATCTTGTAAAAAAGCGAGTGATATTACACTTCCAAATAAAATTAACAGCATCACTGGCCAACCATTGATTAATGACTGACTTAACCCCACCAAAATCTGAGTTGGTCTGGGTAACTCCGCATTCATTACTTCAAACATTCCCACAAACGTGGGCAACACATAAGTGATCAAAAATATCAGCACCAGGATAAAGACAATACTCAGAATCATCGGATAAAAGAGAATTTGCTGCAGCTGCCGACGATTTTTTTCTTCGGTTTCATAGTGCTCAGCCATTCCCAAAAGAATTTCAGCAAGATTGCCGCTGGCTTCACCGGCTTCTACCATAAAAACAAATAGTGCCGGAAATGTTTTCGGATAAACCGCCATTGCCACGGAAAGACTCTCCCCAGCTTGAATTTGACTGCATACCCCTGACAGATCTTTAGCAAAACCATTGTTTTTTGTTTCCTCGCCAATCAGTTCCAAACATTTTAAAATTGGAATTCCGGCATTTAACATAATATGGAACTGTCGACAAAATCGACTGAATTCGTCCCCTGTCACTGACCGGAAGCGAAAATCAAACTCTTTATTCAAAATTCCTTCGGATCTCCTTTTTTCGCGGAGTTCTAAGACAATCAGATTTTGAGTCTGCAGCACCATCACTGCCTCGCGTTTGGTCTGTCCGATAACTGTACCGGTGAGGGTCTTTCCCTTCATATCTTTGGCCTTATAAATAAACTGTTTATCCATAGCCCCACCCTAATGATGCCAATCATTTTCGAATGTCAAAATCTCCAATCCCTCGGAAAGGGATGTGTTCCCCAAAAAAAGATGGCGTTTCAGGGAATCTTCAATTGGCTTGAGACCTTCTTCCAGAGCTATTTTTCGAATCTCATCATAACCGGCCCCTTTGGCAATGGCTTCGCGAATCTTGCGAGTGATTTTTAATACTTCCTGAACCGCGATTCGCCCCCGATAGCCAGTACCGTGACAAAGCGAACAGCCTACTGGATAAAAAAGATCGACGTCCCGGTTGGTAATATTCAATAACCTTTTTTCCGTTTCGGTTGCCAGCGCTTTTCTTTTGCAATTAGGGCATAGTCGTTTGATCAACTTTTGGGAAATCACCCCTCTCAGGGCGGTGGACAATAAATATAACGGAATTTTCATATCCATCAGGCGGGTGATCGAAGCAATGGCATTGTTCGTATGAATGGTCGATAAAACAAAATGCCCGGTGATCGCTGCCCGGATTGCAATTTCAGCGGTTTCTTCGTCCCTTATTTCGCCTACCATAATCACATTGGGGTCCTGCCTTAAAATCGCCCGAAGACCGGTTGCAAAATTAAGTCCAGTTTTTTCATTGACCTGAATCTGGTTGATATCTGCCATTTGATACTCCACCGGATCTTCGATGGTAATGATATTCTGGGTTTGGGGATCCAAACCATTCAACAGACTATATAATGTGGTGGACTTACCGCTCCCGGTGGGTCCCGCGGCCAGCAGCATCCCATGGGGTGCTTCCATTATTTCCGCCAACAAGCTTTTTTGTTCAGTTGAAAACCCCAGGTCAGCCATCGAAACAAAAAACTTCTTTTCATCAAGTAAACGCAAGACAATTTTTTCGCCGTGAATGGTTGGCATAATCGATAAACGCACATCAATCTGACGGCCTTCATAATCGGTTGTAAAGGCACCATCCTGGGGCAGACGATGTTCGGCGATGTCGCATCCGCCTAGTATTTTCAGTCGGGAAACAAGGCCTTGAAAGGTTCTCCTATCCAGTAATTTCGCCAATCTCAAAATTCCGTCAATCCGAAAGCGAACCTGAATTTTCTTGGGAAATGCTTCAATATGAATATCACTGGCCCCCTGGGAAACACCTTCTTCAATTAACTGGTTTACCAATGTAATGATGGATGGTTCCGGAGATGCTTCACCTTTTTGTCCAGACTTCTTCTCAGTTGCTTTTTCATTTTCTAAAGAATTATCATGATAGTGTTTCTGAATGAGTTCCTGGATAGAATCTTTTTCGGTTACTAAAATTTTTAACCGCTTATTTGATATTCGCTGTAGACTGCGAACCATTTCTTCATGGGTAGGATCCGCCATCAGAATGACCAGTTTTTCTTCATCCGGCTGGTTTAGCGGAAAAACAAGGTTTTCCCAAGCTTGTTCTTTAGAAAAAAATTGCAACGCCTTTTTATCCATCTTATCCTTCTGGGGATCATAAATATCAAAACCCCCTTCATGATGTAAAATCTGCTTTAATTGTTCTTGTGAAATAATACGGTTATTTAATAATACGTCGAGGATCGAATTCTCTGATCTTTCCACTTCCGGAATGCACTCCATGATGTCACTGCGTGTGATTAACTGGTTTTTTAACAGCATTTCCAAAACCAACATATTTTCTCTCATCAGGCCTCCTATTAACGATGGTTATTCGTTAATGGCAGTATATCTGATTTGCGAATAAAATTCCATTAAAATACACATTATCGCCGATGTTTTTAAATCGTTCTCTTTCTTTCATCAAACATGCATGGTTTTTAGATCAAACGACTCAAAAAAGCCATTAGTACGAGCTTCTAATCATGTTAACATTTCGGTTGGAATTAGAAATACTCTTGAAAATAATGCCTATTTTAAATGCCGCTATTTTTGACTATCCGTATCTTTCACGGTCTCTGGATCTTCCTTTTCTTCTGTATCAAATTCCGACTCTTCAACAAATTCAGAATTATCACGCAATTCAATCTCTTTTTCTAATTCCTTTTTATCTAAAATCTCTTCAATCATTTCATCTTCCTCATCCAGTTTATTCTTTGCCAGGGAATCCAAAGAATAATGATAAGGAATAATCGCTGACGTCACATTTTTATAATGACTGAGCAATTGTTCTAAAAAATAAGTCGTCTGATTATGTAAAACCACATCATACCAGTGATTTGCTACATATTTAATCAAAATAACCGTTAAATTTTCACCATGCCCCAAATCTTTTTCTCTTTTATAGATATAGCATTTAAGGGTTCTGGTAATATCTCGATAGGGATTTTCAATGATTTCCAATTTTAGTGGCACCTTCAAGTCGTCCCATTGCGCCCGCAATTCTCTGGCATGCTCCGGATAACGGCAGAAATGTAGTACCGTGATATCATCTGAAATGGTATTTGCATAATTGAGTGCTTTTAATGTTGCCTTGTTAATCGATTGGAGGAGCACAATGCAGGGGGTGCCCTTCATTCCAGGAGGTCTTGGATAGTAAGGGCCAAATTCTGTCAACTCCAATTGTTTTTTGACCTCATCATAATGGTTTCTGATATAAATCATAACCAAGATAATAAGTGGCATGGCGATCGCCAGCATCCAGGCACCTTCAAGAAATTTTGAATAGAAAATAATAAGCGAACCAACCCCAGTGACAATTGCTCCGAATACATTAATCAGCGATTTATATTGCCAGCCTTTATCCTTTTCCCGGAGCCACTTTTTAAACATCCCATATTGGGACAGGGTGAACGAAACGAATACCCCCACCGAATAAAGCGGAATCAGATGATGGGGGTCACTGTGAAAAACAATCACTAGAAAAATAGCGATAACCATAATAAACAGAATTCCATTGGAAAAACTGAGCTTTGCCCCCCGCTGGGAAAACTGTCGGGGTACGTAACGATCATGTGCCAATAGATATAATAATAACGGCAAGCCATTATAGGCGGTGTTAGCAGCCAGGATCAAAATTAAAGACGTGGTTATCTGAATAATATAGTAAAAAAAGTTCAAGCCAAAAATAGACTGGGCAATTTGTGCCACTACGGTGGTCCCTTCAATATGGACCACTTGCAGGTTGACTGCCAAAACTGTCGTTCCACCAAAAATAATCACAATGATCCCTGCCAGTAAATATAAAACATGGCGGGCATTCCGCTGCGAAGGATCTTTAAAAGCCGGCACTGCATTACTCACCGCTTCAACCCCGGTTAATGCCGAGCATCCGGATGAAAAAGCCCGCAGTACCAGCACAATAAGTAAACCCTGATATACTTCCGCAGGCATGACACTGGCTAATTGGTCTGGTGAATAAACGATTGGTTCAAGGGTTCCTGAAAATAACCGAAAAAAACCGACGACAATCATAATACACATGGCAACAATAAAGGCATAGGTTGGAACCCCAAAAATCTTGGATGATTCCCGCATCCCTCTGAGGTTAACCAGTGTGATCAGTAAAATACAGGCAACGGAAATTTCGACTTTATACGGGTAAAGACTCGGTACTGCCGCAACAATGGCCATGGTCGATGCCGAAATACTAACCGCAACTGTCAGAATATAGTCGACGATTAATGCGGCGGCCGAGATTAATGCCGGCTTTTCACCCAAATTTTCTTTTGAAACAATATAGGCACCACCGCCATTGGGATAATGCGCAATGATTTGTGAATAAGAAAAAACAAGAATGAGCAGTAATAGAATAATTGCTGCAACCACTCCCGGCACAAAACCAAAAGCGGCAAACCCAAGCATTGGTACCAGAACAAGCAGGATCTCTTCAACCGCATAAGCTACTGAGGATACCGCATCGCTGGCCAATATTGGCAAACCCCATCTTACGGATAATCGTTCGTGTTTGATTTCATCGGTTCGCAGTGATTTCCCCAACAGCACCTTTTTAACTTTTGACAAATTAATCTCCCCATTCCTTACTTAATTTAAAAACACTTATTTAAAGACGTGCCTTATCTTCATATAGCATATATATCCACTCATTAAAAAAATCAACAATTTTATCATTTGAGACTTCCCAAAATTCAAGACAAATAGAATGATTTTTAAATATTCTTGATTACTAGACTTCAAACTTTCTTGTCTTTGAATTTTAGGTATCGATAAATAATTACTAATTGATTCAAAAAAAGGCCTGCAAAACTAAAGTTCTGCAGACCTCTTGATCAATTAATACTTATCTATTTTAGTAATTCTTATCGGCATAACCAACCCAGCCGCCTTCTTTAACCAGGGTTTTATCAAACTCACCTACTTTGAAGTCGATGGTTTCCGTTTTGCCATCGGCACTGATAATGATCGTATCGGCATCCACATCAATTTCCATGGCGACCGTTTTTCCGGCATAATTTGTAAAAAGAGACTCAATGGTTTCTTTGGGCAACTCAATGGCAAACATGCCGCAGTTGTACATATTCTGTCGGAAGATTCGGGCAAAGCTTTCGGCAATCACAACATTGATGCCATTCACTTCCAGGGCCCAGGGTGCATGTTCTCGGGACGAACCGCAACCAAAGTTTTCGCGGGTGACAATCACCGCCTTATTCTGGGTGTCTTCCTTATGGAAGCCTGGCAAGACCAGATCCTCCAGCAAATTTGGCTGTAAAGCTTCTTTGGTAATTTCGGTCAGATATTTGGCCGGAATGATTTCATCGGTATTGATATCGCTTCTGTCCAGGAATAATACGTTTCCTTTAAAATTTTTCATGTCTCTCCACCTATGCCTTAAATAAATCAGAATTTGTTATTGTGCCGGTAATCGCTGCTGCCGCTGCCGAGGCCGGGCTCATCAGATGAACCATCCCACCCTTACCCATTCGACCGTTGAAATTACGGTTGGTCGTGGAGGCACAGACTTCGCCTTCGGCTAGCACGCCGTTGCTCATGCCCAGACAGGCCCCACAGGTGGGATTGGTCACACAGAATCCGGCATCCTGGAAGATTTCGATCAAGCCTTCTTTTAAGGCCATGGAGTATATCGCCGGCGTTGCCGGGCTGACAATGGCTCGGACATCATCGCTGATTTTCTTGCCCTTTAAAACGCTGGCAGCGATCCGCAAATCTTCAATTCGCCCGTTGGTGCAGCTACCGATATAGATCTGATCGACTTTTGTGCCTGTTTCTTGCTTCACGGTTCTAACTTGATCCGGTTTAAAACCGATCGTTACCATTGGTTCCAGATTTGAAATATTGTATTCGCAGATTCGTTCATATTCAGCATCGGCATCTGACACCCATTTGGAGTAATCGTTCAGAGCGTCTTCTTTAGTGGCAAACTCATCCTTGATGAACTCCCACAGGTAGTCGACGGTGGTCATATCGGGATAACAGATCCCACAGGTACCGCCGGCTTCAATGGCCATGTTACACAGAGTCATCCGGGATTCCATCGACATGGCATCCACCACTGGACCGGTGAACTCAATCACCATGTTGGTGGCACCGTTGACGGTCAGTTCTTTAATGATAAAAAGGATCAGATCCTTGGCATAAACGCCCGGTTTTAATTCACCTTTGAGGACAATTTTGATGGTTTTGGGAAAATGGAAAGCACAGACGCCTTTTAAAATCCCGACTTCCAGATCGGTTGTACCAATCCCGGCGGCGAAGGCTCCAAAGGCGCCATGGGTACAGGTGTGGGAGTCGCCCATAATGATGGTATAGCCTGGTCGGACAAATCCTTTTTCGGGAAAGATGGCATGACAGACACCGTTTTTACCGATATCAAAAAAGTCTTTGATCTCATGTCGTCTGGCCCAATCCCGGAGGATTTTTCCCTGTTCGGCGGTTTTTGAATCCTTGGCTGGGGTCACATGGTCGATCACGGCTTTAATCTTAGTGGGATCAAAGACCCGATCCATGCCTCGTGCCATCAGATCGGTAATGGCGATTGGGGTGGTAATCTCATGACAGAAAACCCGGTCCAGTTTCAGCACATGGGTATCGGGGAACGGCTCGTCCACCCGGTGTGCATCAAATATTTTTTCAGCAATTGTTTTTCCCATTTTATTCTCCTTATTTCCTTGCTGCCAATTTTTTAATTTTATCTGGCTTTTAATTTTTTATTAAGTTACTGGTTTTGCATTTTTATTCATTTTCAATATGAATATATATATTATGACATAAAAGGTGTGAGTAGATCAAATAATGTCAGCAATTTTCTTGAAAATTTTGAAATTACTAAGGCACAATCATTTCTGCGCAGGCGGTGTTTGTCAAGATAGTTGACGGGTTTTATTGATTTAACTGGATCGTCAACACTTTTTTAGACCACTTTTTTGTGGGCTGATTTTCGATATGCCACTGGTGTCAAGTAACTCAATGACGAATGAATTCTTACGTTGTTGTACCAATTGACATAATCGGACAACATCAATTTCAGATAATC
>JACQZP010000024.1 GCA_016213825.1 Acetobacterium woodii
ACGGCTTCCCCTGTTCCAAATCGCTTATTTAATACAGATGTGATTGCCGCTGTTAATGTTGTTTTACCATGATCGACGTGACCAATTGTTCCAACATTTACGTGGGGCTTATTTCTTTCAAATTTTGACTTTGCCATTTGTTCTTCTCCTTAAAATTTATTTTATAGCTATGCTATTATTTACGACCTTCAATTATTTCTTCTGAAATAAACTTAGGTACTGCTTCGTAATGTGAGAACTGCATGGTGTAAACGCCACGACCCTGAGTTTTACTTCTTAGAGTTGTTGCATAACCAAACATTTCAGACAGTGGCACCATACCTTTAATGATCTGTGCACCACCACGCATTTCCATTCCTTCAACCCGACCACGTCGTGAGCTGATATCGCCCATTACGTCGCCCATGTATTCTTCTGGAATGACGACTTCAAGTTTGAATACTGGTTCTAAGATAACTGGATCTGCTTTTCGCATACCGTTTTTGAATGCCATCGAGCCGGCAACTTTAAATGCCATTTCTGATGAATCCACGTCATGGTAAGATCCGTCATAAACGATAACCTTAAGATCCAATACTGGATATCCGGCTAACACACCATTACGCATTGCTTCTTCAATCCCTTGATTGATTGGGTTAATAAATTCTTTTGGAATCGATCCCCCAACCGTCTTGTTTTCGAAGATATATCCGGTGCCTGGTTCAACTGGCTCCATCCGAATGAGACAATGACCATATTGTCCACGACCACCCGATTGACGAGCAAATTTACCCTCAGCATCGACTGCTTTGGTAATAGATTCTTTGTAGGCTACCTGAGGTGCACCAACATTGGCTTCTACTTTAAATTCTCGCAACATACGATCAACGATGATGTCAAGGTGAAGTTCACCCATTCCTGAGATGATGGTTTGTCCGGTTTCTTCATCGGTACGCGTTCTGAAAGTAGGATCTTCTTCAGCAAGTTTTGCTAAAGCAGTACTCATTTTTTCCTGACCTGCTTTTGTTTTAGGTTCAATCGCAACATGGATTACCGGTTCCGGGAATTCCATGGATTCAAGAATAATGGGTGCTTTATCAGTACACAGGGTATCCCCAGTTGAAGTATCTTTCAAACCAACCGCAGCAGCAATATCACCTGTATAAACAGTGTTAATTTCTTCACGATGGTTGGCATGCATTTGCAGGATTCGACCCAGACGTTCTCTTTTACCTTTAGATGAGTTGTAAATGTAAGAACCAGACTCAATGGTTCCAGAATAAACTCTAAAGAATGCCAGTTTCCCAACAAATGGGTCTGTCATGATTTTAAATGCCAATGCTGAGAATGGTTCATCATCGCTTGCTTTCCGACTGTCTTCCTCGCCGGTATCTGGGTTGATTCCCGTGATCGCCGGAACATCCAGTGGGCATGGCATGTAATCAACAATTGCATCCAAAACTAATTGAACGCCTTTGTTTTTATACGAAGAACCACAAACAACCGGAATGATATCAACATTTAATGTTGCCAAACGAATGGCAGCTTTCAGTTCATCAAGACCAACTTCTTCGCCTTCAAGGAATTTTTCCATGATGCTTTCGTCGTAATCAGAAATAGACTCAATTAATTTTTCGCGGTATTCGTCAGCCAGCTCACGCATGTCTTCAGGAATATCGATAATTTCAATTTCTTCGCCTAAATCATCTTTATAGATCATGGCTTTCATAATCAGGAGATCAATGATCCCCACAAAGTCACTTTCTTTGCCAATAGGTAATTGAATTGGGACAGGATTCGTGCTTAAACGATCCTCCATCATCTTCAGTACATTATAAAAATCGGCTCCGGTAATGTCCATCTTATTGATATATGCCATTCTGGGAACATGATATTTATCTGCTTGTCGCCATACTGTTTCTGATTGAGGTTCAACGCCACCTTTTGCACAAAAAACAGCTACCGCTCCATCAAGAACTCGCAATGATCGTTCTACTTCAACGGTAAAATCAACGTGGCCTGGTGTATCAATGATATTGATACGGTTGTTATTCCAAAAACACGTGGTCGCTGCCGAGGTAATGGTTATACCTCGTTCTTGTTCCTGCTCCATCCAGTCCATTTGGGAAACCCCATCATGGGTTTCGCCAATTTTATGGATTTTTCCGGAATAAAACAGGATTCTTTCTGTGGTAGTGGTTTTTCCTGCATCAATATGTGCCATAATACCTATATTTCTTGTTTTATCTAAACTATAATCTCTTGACACAGATGCTTTCCTCTCTAATTTCTAAATCTGAACAAAGATTACCAACGATAATGTGCAAAAGCTTTATTGGCTTCTGCCATGGCGTGGGTATCATCTTTTTTCTTAACGGCTGCACCACTGTTATTCAGTGCATCCATAATTTCTCCAGCTAAACGATCCTTCATTGTTTTTTCAGATCTTTTTCTGGAGTAATTAACTAACCAACGTAACCCTAAAGCTTGTTTACGCTCAGTTCTGATTTCCATTGGCACTTGGTAGGTTGCCCCACCAACTCGACGGGCTTTGACTTCTAAAACAGGTGTGATATTAGCCAAAGCTTCCCGGAATGCTTCCAGAGCATCTTTGCCGGTTTTTTCAGTAACTTTTTCAAATGCATCGTAAACGATTTTTTGGGCAACACCTTTTTTCCCATCTAACATGATATTATTGACTAACTTAGTTACAACAATATCTCCGTATATAGGATCAGGTAAAACTTCTCTTTTTGGAACAGGTCCTTTTCTAGGCACTTTACTTCCCTCCTTAACATTTTTATGTTCATCGGTACTCGACATCCAACGTTTCGTTGTTGTGCGTATAGCGTCTCTAACATATATTTGGTCTCGATCAATTTAAATAACGAGCGCTTGAATATGCAGCACTATGCACTACTACTTTTTAGGCTTTTTAGCCCCGTATTTGGATCGAGCTTGTCTACGAGCGTCAACACCAGCGGTATCAAGCGCACCACGGATAATTTTGTAACGAACCCCTGGTAAATCCTTAACACGACCACCCTTAATAAGAACAATACTATGTTCTTGTAAGTTATGGCCAACACCTGGAATATAGGCTGTTACTTCCATTCCGTTAACGAGACGAACTCTGGCAATTTTTCTTAACGCAGAGTTTGGTTTCTTTGGTGTGGATGTTCTAACTGCTGTACATACGCCTCTTTTTTGAGGGTTTGCTTTCAACGCTGGAGTTTTTGTTTTATCTTCCATGCGTTTTCTTCCTTTTTTTACAAGCTGATTAATTGTAGGCATTTAGTCCTGCACCTCCTTTTAATATTAATATATCAATAATCGAAACGATTATTAATGACTTGGTTAGAATCAGGATTGTTTAAACAACAACCCTGATTCTTATTATTTTACAATTGCGATGACAGCGGCTGCCCGATCAATTCCACCGGCTTTTCCAAGTCCAACCTTAGTTTCAACCCGTTCGACCGTGATCTGATGGTTATTGCAACACTCTTCAATGCTTTTTTTGATACTTTCATCGGTATCTTCTGCCAAAATTACTCTGATTGCTTTTCCTTCTTTCACAGCCTTAAGAGTTTGTTTCATTCCAATCACTTTTGAAACATCAACAAATTGATTCATGGGTTCCTCCTTCTTGCTGTTCGTGCATTTCTACAAACACACCTAATAACTATACATGTTTGAGCCTTAAATGTCAAGAATTATTCTTTTGTTAAGAAATCCAAGTCGAAGATATCCAAATCAGTGATGATCGCTTCATCGGTCTCTTCCTGTTCTTCTTCCACATAGGCATTTAAAATATCATCGTCAAAAACAATATCCAGCGATTCGGTTATGACATCATCTTCGATCATATCTTCATAAGCCTCTTCTTCTTCCCGTTCATAGACCAAATCAATTTCGCCATACATCTTCACACCGGTACCAGCTGGTACCAGTTGGCCGATGATAACATTTTCTTTGAGTCCAATCAGTGGGTCGACTTTACCTTTAATGGCAGCATCGGTTAATACCCGGGTGGTTTCCTGGAAGGATGCTGCTGACAAGAATGAGTCGGTTGCCAGCGAAGCTTTGGTGATCCCCAGAAGTTCCCGACTGGCAGTGGCTTCTTCGCCGCCGTTTTCCCGAGCAGCGCGGTTTTCTTCTTCAAAATTGAAGATATCGACTAAGCTGCCCGCCAGTAAGGCGGTATCCCCGGGATTTTCAATCTTAACTTTTCTAAGCATTTGACGGATAATAACTTCCAAATGCTTATCGCCAATGTGTACCCCTTGCATACGGTAAACTTTTTGTACTTCCTGGAGTAAATATTGCTGAACATGATCAATTCCCTGAATTCTTAAAATATCACTTGGATTGATCGAACCTTCGGTGATTTCATCCCCGGCAATAACCTGATCACCGGTATGGACCCGCAATCGCGAGCCGTAAGGAATGAGGTAAACCTTCATGTCCCCATCAGCCCCGGTAACAACGGCTTCGGTTTTTTTCTGAGTATCCTGGATTTCCACGCGACCGTCAATTTCTGAAATGATCGCCTGACCTTTTGGCTTTCGAGCTTCAAAAAGCTCTTCGATACGGGGAAGACCCTGGGTAATATCGTCAGCTGAAGCAACCCCACCAGTATGGAAGGTACGCATGGTCAGCTGGGTACCTGGCTCACCAATGGACTGAGCGGCAATAATACCAACGGCTTCGCCAATTTCAACTGGTCGCCAGGTGGTTAAATCCACCCCATAACATTTTTTACAAACTCCATATTTAGACTGACAATTGAAGGCCGCTCGGATTAATACTTTTTCAATACCGGCTTTATCAATATTCTGAGCCATTTCGGTTGAGATGATTTCGTTGGCTGGTGCTAATATTTCGCCTGTTTTTGGATCGGTGATATCTTCAAAGGCATATCGACCCACTAATCGTTCCTGGAGGGTTTCAATAATTTCGCCATGATCGTTAATGGTTGATACTTCATAACCTCTGGTGGTGCCACAGTCATCTTCCCGAACAATAACATCCTGGCTGACATCAACCAGACGTCGGGTCAAATAACCGGAATCGGCGGTTCGCAGAGCGGTATCCGCCAGACCTTTTCGGGCCCCATGGGTAGAGGAGAAGAATTCAAGGACGTTTAACCCTTCACGGAAGTTTGACCGGATTGGTAATTCGATGATTCGACCACTTGGGTTGGCCATCAGACCACGCATCCCAGCTAACTGACGAATCTGATTCTTACTACCACGGGCTCCAGAATCGGCCATCATGTTGATTGGATTCAAATCTTCCAGATGATCGAGCAGGGCATCGGTAACTTCATCAGTGGCTCTGTTCCAGATTTCAACAACGTTGTTATAACGTTCTTCATCACTGATGAAACCTTGACGGTAGAGGGTCAAGTTTTCAGTGATCTTATCATCGGCACGCGCCAGAATTTCATCTTTACTCTTAGGAACTTCCATATCGCTGACCCCAACGGTAATCGCACCTTTGGTTGAGAATTTAAAACCTAAGCGTTTGATTTCATCCAGCACTTCAGATGTTTTGGTTGGTCCATATTTTTTATAGCATCGTTCAACAATTTCAGACAATACTTTTTTATTAACCTGTCGGTCGATTTCCAGGGCGAATTTTTCTTCGATGGTGTCACGTTTTACAAAACCAAGTTCCTGCGGAATAATGGTATTGAAAATGAAGCGTCCCACGGTTCCATCAACTAAACGGGTCATTTCTTCGCCATCGATTTCTTTGGTAATCCGCACCTTAACCTGAGAATGAAGCTCAACATCTCTGTTAAAGTATGCCATTTCCATTTCGTCCAGGTCTCTGAAGACACTGCCCGTTCCTTTGCCATCTTTTTTGAAGATGGTCATGTAATAGGTACCCAAAATCATATCCTGGGTTGGGGCAACAACCGGGGTTCCATCTTGTGGCTTAAGGATATTATTTGACGCCAGCATCAAGAACCGGGCTTCGGCCTGGGCTTCGACGGATAACGGCACATGGACCGCCATCTGATCCCCATCGAAATCGGCATTGTAGGCCGTACAAACCAGCGGATGTAGTTTAATCGCTTTTCCCTCAACCAGAATCGGTTCGAAGGCCTGAATCCCCAGGCGATGGAGGGTTGGGGCACGGTTCAACAGAACCGGATGTTCCTGAATAACATCTTCTAAAACATCCCAGATCATTGGATCCAGTTTTTCGACCATTTTCTTGGCGCTTTTAATGTTTTGTGACAGGTTTCGTCCCACCAGTTCCCGCATTACAAATGGCTTAAATAGTTCAATCGCCATCTCTTTAGGCAGCCCGCATTGGTACATCTTCAGATCCGGTCCAACGACGATAACGGAACGGCCCGAGTAGTCAACTCGTTTTCCTAAGAGGTTCTGACGGAATCGACCCTGTTTACCCTTAAGCATGTCACTTAAGGATTTAAATGGACGGTTACCTGGTCCGGTGACGGCTCGGCCTCTTCGACCATTGTCAATCAATGCATCGACTGCTTCCTGAAGCATTCGTTTTTCATTTTGAACAATGATATCCGGGGCATCCAGTTCCAGTAGTTTTAATAATCGGTTGTTCCGGTTAATAACCCGTCGATACAGGTCATTTAAGTCGGAGGTGGCAAAACGTCCCCCATCTAACTGCACCATTGGTCGCAGTTCCGGTGGAATAACCGGGATGGTTTCGAGAATCATCCATTCCGGACGGTTATTGGAATTCCGAAACGCTTCAACGGCTTCAAGTCGTCGGGCAATCCGGATCTTTTTCTGACCAGAGCTGCCTTTTAGTTCTTCCTTCAGCACGGCTGATTCCTGATCCAGGTCAACCAGCTTCAGTAATTCCTGAATCGCTTCGGCCCCGATGCTGGCAGTAAATTTATTGCCAAATTGATTTTTAGCTTCTTTATATTCTGCCTCAGTCAAAATCTGTTTATAATCAAAATTACTTTCCCCGGGATCGGTGACTACATAAGCGGCAAAATAAATAATCTTTTCCAGATTTCTCGGAGACATTTCCAGAATCAGACCCATTCGACTGGGGATTCCTTTGAAATACCAGATATGTGAAACTGGTGAGGCTAATTCAATATGCCCCATCCGTTCACGTCTGACCTTAGCCTTGGTTACTTCAACCCCACAGTTTTCACAGACAATGCCCTTATGGCGAATACGCTTGTATTTTCCACAATTACACTCCCAGTCTTTCTGCGGTCCAAAAATTTTCTCACAAAACAACCCCTCTTTTTCTGGTTTCAGGGTTCTGTAATTAATGGTTTCTGGTTTTTTAACTTCTCCACGTGACCACTCTCTGATTTTTTCAGGTGAGGCCAATCCGATTTGTAAGGATTTGAAGGTGAATTCCTCGTTCAACAAATGGCTTCGCTCCCTTCTGTTATAAATTTATTGTTATTGAAATAAGTCGTCTTCGTCATCATCAATGCTCTTAATCTGGAAGCTATCTTCCAATTTCACGTCATCGCCAGCTTCGGAAATTTCGGTGCTGCCAATTTCAATGGCCAATTCTTCCAAAGGATCCCGTTCATCCATTTCATCATCAAGAAGCTTAATCATTTCCTGATCATTAAGGATGTTGACATCCAGACCTAAACTCTGAAATTCTTTCATCAGTACCTTGAAAGACTCGGGAATACCTGGTTTGGGAATGTTTTCGCCTTTGACAATGGCTTCATAGGCTTTAACACGGCCGACAACATCATCTGACTTGATCGTCAAAATTTCCTGCAAAGTATGGGCAGCGCCGTATGCTTCTAGGGCCCAAACTTCCATTTCTCCGAAACGTTGTCCACCAAATTGAGCTTTACCACCCAAAGGCTGCTGTGTTACTAAGGAGTATGGTCCGGTTGACCGGGCATGCATTTTATCATCAACCAAATGGTGAAGTTTAAGAATATACATATAACCGACGGTTACCTTATTATCAAAGGGTTCGCCGCTACGTCCGTCATAAAGCTGAATTTTACCATCTTCTGGTAAACCAGCCTGATTCAACAGATCCATGATGTCCTGTTCATCAGCCGGGTCAAAAACCGGTGTAGCAATATGCCAGCCGATGGTCCGCATGGCCAGTCCTAAATGGACTTCCAATACCTGACCAATGTTCATTCGCGAAGGAACCCCCAGTGGATTAAGAACAATCTCAAGGGCTGTTCCATCCGGCATAAATGGCATATCTTCTTCCGGCAGGATTCGGGAAATAACCCCTTTGTTACCATGACGACCCGCCATTTTATCCCCAACGGAGATTTTACGTTTAACCGCGATGAGGACTCGTACCAGCGTATTAACCCCTGGTTTTAAATCTTCATCTTTGTTTTCTCGAGAGAAAACTTTAACATCCAGGACAATCCCCGATTCTCCATGCGGAACCTTTAATGAGGTATCGCGGATTTCCCGAGCTTTTTCCCCAAAGATGGCGCGCAGCAGTTTTTCTTCGGCTGATAGATCAGTTTCACCCTTTGGTGTTACTTTTCCAACCAGGATATCGTCGGATTTAACTTCGGCACCGACAAAGATAATCCCACGTTCGTCCAAGTTCTTCAGCGCATCTTCACTGACGTTGGGAATATCTCGGGTAATTTCTTCAGGCCCCAGTTTAGTTTCCCGGGCTTCGGCTTCAAATTCTTCAATATGGATTGATGTAAAGACATCTTCTTTTAACAGTTTTTCATTAATGAGGATCGCATCCTCGTAGTTGTAACCTTCCCAGGTCATAAAGCCCATGAGAATGTTTCGACCCAGAGCCAGTTCGCCCATTTCGGTGGAAGGACCATCAGCGATGATTTCGCCGGCCTGAACATACTGACCAGTGTTAACCAAAGGTTTGTGGTTCATACAGGTACCCTGGTTGGAGCGTTTAAATTTGAGTAAGGTATATTTGTCCAGTTCCCCATTATCAGTTCGAATATGGATCGCTGATGCTTCAACCCGTTCAATGGTGCCGGCATTTTTGGCAATCACGCAGACGCCGGAATCCTTGGCGGCCTTGTGTTCCATTCCGGTACCAATAACTGGCGCTTTCGGAATCAACAATGGCACGGCCTGACGTTGCATGTTGGCACCCATCAGGGCCCGGTTGGCATCATCATTTTCAAGGAAAGGAATCAATGATGTCGCGACCGAAACAATCTGTTTTGGTGAGATATCCATGTAATCGACACGATCCGGTGGAATCAGCACGAAATCTCGTTTGCTGCCGGCACGACCGGTTACCTGTTTACGGGCAAAATGATTGGACTCATCCAATGGTTCATTGGCCTGGGCAATGGTGTAACGGCCTTCTTCATCAGCTGCCAGGTAGTGAATTTCTTCTGAAACCACCCCATTATGTACTTTTCGATAAGGTGCTTCAATAAAGCCATATTCATTGACGCGGGCATAGGTACTGAGGGAACCGATCAAACCGATGTTAGGACCTTCAGGGGTTTCAATTGGACACATCCGGCCGTAATGGCTATGGTGAACATCTCGAACTTCAAATCCGGCTCGTTCACGGCTTAGACCACCAGGTCCCAGCGCTGATAAACGTCGCTTATGAGTCAGTTCAGCCAGTGGGTTGGTCTGATCCATAAACTGGGACAGCTGGGAGCTTCCGAAGAATTCTTTTAAGGCGGCGTTAACCGGACGGGTATTGATTAATCCCTGGGGAGTTAAAATTTCATCGTCCTGGACTGACATTCTTTCCCGAACCACTCGTTCCATTCGGGATAAACCGATCCGGAACTGGTTCTGTAGCAGCTCGCCAACTGAACGCAGACGTCGATTGCCCAAATGGTCAATATCATCAATGGCGCCGATGTCATAATCTAAACCGATAATATAAGAAATGGATGCATGGAGATCCGAAATCAATACATGCTTGGGTACCAATTCATCCATTCGTTTTTTAATTGATTTTTTCTTTTCTTCGTCGGTCGCATCAGCTTCTAAAATTTCTTTTAGTACTTCATAACAGACAAATTCTTTGATATCCATGTCACTAATATCAAAAGGAAGATCCTGGGCATTAATATCGACAAAGCCATTTCCGATAACGCGAACGTTTTTGTCATCCACCCGGACATCAATGACATTGATCCCGGCATTTTGAATGTCGATGGCGACGTCAATCGAAATGATTTCGCCCTCTTCGACATAAACTTCGCCGGTTTCCGGATTGACAACCGTATTAGCGGCACGTTGGCCGGCGATTCGTGTTGCCAGGGATAGCTTCTTATTATATTTATGACGGCCGACCTTGGCTAAGTCATATCGACGATCGTCAAAAAACATCGAATTAAGCAGGGATTGGGCGCTTTCCACAGTTGGTGGCTCGCCGGGTCGCAATCTTTTGTAAATTTCAATCAGACCATCCCGGGTTGATTTCATATTGTTGTTTTCATCTTTTTTTATGGTTTCGATGAGTCGGTAATCGTCGCCGTAGAAATCAAGAATCTCCTGATTTGTTCCCAAACCCAGCGCTCGAATCAGTGCGGTGATTGGTAATTTACGGGTCCGGTCAATCTTAACGTACATAATATCGTTAGAATCTGTTTCGTATTCCAACCATGCTCCACGGTTAGGAATAACCTGGGCTGAAAATAATTTCTTACCCAGTTTATCACGGCTCAAGGAAAAATATGCCCCTGGTGATCGCACCAGCTGGCTGACGATAACCCGTTCGGCTCCATTAACAATGAAGGTTCCGGTATCGGTCATTTTATGCAAGTCAGCCATGTAGACCTTTTGCTCTTTTACTTCGTTCTTTTCCTTATTTATTAAACGAACTGTTACTTTTAATGGTATAAAGTAGGTTTGATCCCTCTCTTTACACTCCTCCACTGAATACTTCGGCTTTCCTTCTATGGAATAATCCACAAATTCTAAAACCAGATTCCCAGTGTAATCTTCAATTTTATCGATATCGTCAAAAACCTCTTGGAGTCCTTTTTCGATAAACCAATTGTAAGAATCTTTTTGAACCTCGATTAGGTTCGGCATTTCAATAACTTCTTTGATTTTAGAAAAGCTTTGGCGTGTTCTTAAACCATCTTTTTCAGGATGCAACATTACCATCCAATATCACCCCTCGCAAAAATACTTAGCAACGGACTACCCCCTCACCGACGCGTGTTCGGCCTGTGGGTATCCCAAATTTGCCTGTTGTGTTTCGTCCCACCTTGTGTTATTATTAGACCGTAATCAATTTCATATCTACTGGCTCTGACATGTTTCCCCTTTGATCAGTTGTTCATGACCGAGTCGCAAATGCTTCATTGATCGCCTTAAAATTGACGACAAGGATGCATTCTAACTTTATTTTAAAAGATACCAATGCAATTTAATATGCTATCATACATTTCTCCATTTGTCAAATTTTTATATTAAGAAAGCCTTCCCGATTTTTTACCGGGAAGGCTTTCTTTCATATCTATTTTCTTTTTAATTAACAATACTTCTTGAGGCGGTATTGTTTCTTTGTTTTTTTACGCTGCTCTCTTAAAATGCTGCTGAGAAACTCCTGGGTTCTTTTTTCCTTGGGGTGTTTAAAAATATCTTCTGGCGTCCCTTCTTCCAGGATCGTACCCGAATCCATAAAGACCACTTTATTGGCAACTTCCCGGGCAAAACTCATTTCATGGGTGACCACCACCATAGTCATGTGCTCATTGGCCAGACTTTGCATAACACTCAGTACTTCGCCGGTCAGTTCTGGATCCAGCGCCGATGTGGGTTCGTCAAACAATAAGATATCGGGATTCATCATCAGCGCCCGAGCAATCGCCACCCGTTGTTTTTCTCCGCCGGACAGGGTAGACGGCATGGCATCAATCCGTTCCAGTAGTCCGACCTTATCCAGATAGGCTTCGCAACGCTGGTTCATCACGCCGGTTTCTTCTTTTTTGACGACCTTGGGGGCCAGTTCCAGATTCTGACGGACCGTCAGGTGCGGAAAAAGATTGAAGTGCTGAAACACCATTCCCATTTTCATAATAATCGACCGGATCTCCGGGGCACTGGGATAGACGCCATCTTTAAGCAGCGGGTTTCCCTCCATAATAATGTCGCCGCTGTCAGCTTTTTCCAGATCGATCAGGCAACGCAGCAGGGTCGATTTTCCCGATCCTGATGATCCGATGATCGCCATCACATCGCCCTTATTGACATTGAACGAAATGTTTTTTAAGACATGATTGTCGCCAAAGCTTTTATTAAGTTGATTGACTTTTATAATTTCCATATTTTTCCTCTAGAACTCGTATTTCGTTTCAAGTTTCTTAAATACCATGGTAATCACAAAATTGATCAACAGGTATAACGCCGCCGCCACCAGAAAGGCAAAGGTATCGCCGTCCCGATTCACCGCTGTTTTGGCATAATGCAGAATTTCGGCCACCGCAATCACCGAGACCAGTGCCGTATCTTTGACCAGCGTAATGGTTTCATTACTGATGGCCGGCAAACAGACGCGGATCATCTGGGGGATCACGACCCGAGTCATGGTTTCAAATTTTGTCAGTCCCAATACTTTGGCGGCCTCATATTGACCCTTATCTATAGCCAACAGTCCGCCCCGGAAGATCTCGGCAAAATAGGCGGCGTAGTTCATGCCAAAAGCAACACAAGCAGCAGTAAAGCGACTGAAAATAAGAAACTGGCCCACAAAAGGTATGAGCGGCAAGCCAAAATAAACAAACATCAATTGGAGCAATAAAGGCGTTCCCCGCATGACATAAATATAAGCGTTGGCAAAGGAACTAATGGGTTTATATTTACTACGAACCATCATGGTAAAAGCAAAACCCAGTGGAATCGATAAAACAATTGTCACAGCGAAAACACTGAGGGTGATGACCATCCCATTTAACATCGGTAAGGTAATATTGGATAAATAAGTGAAATAATCTGACATACTATTCTCCTGAGGAATGAAATAATTTAAATTGGATAACAGTCATAAAAAAATCGGATAGAAACTATCCGATTTCTAAGAGCTGGTTGTTTTTTTTAGTTATGGTTTGTAAATGATGTCTTCGCCAAACCATTTGGTTGAAATGGTAGCCGCTGTTCCATCAGCAATCATCGCATCCAGGGCATCCTGAATCTTTGTTTGCAGTTCAGTGTTTCCTTTTTTGATCCCAACGCCATATAATTCTGGTGATAAGCTTTCGCTCAGCACAACATAATCGGCTTTTTCCGAAGTAATATAGTAACGGGCAACAATCGAGTCAACAATAACAGCATCGATTCGGCCAATGCCCAGATCACTCAGGGCCGAAACATTTTCCGGATATTCATTTAATGATGCCGTTTGCTGGCTGATTGGATCAGCGGTAAAGGCATCATAAGCTGACGATCCTTTTTGAACGCCAATATTTTTTCCGGCCAGATCAGCTTTTGTTTTAATCGGGGAGTCTTTTTTGACAACAATTACTTGATCATTTTGCAGGTAAGGTTTTGTAAAATCCATGGCTGTTTTTCGTTCATCAGTAATGGTTAAACCATTCCAGATAACATCGATGTTGCCGGAATCCAGTTCCAGTTCCTTGGTATCCCAGTTAATCGGTTGAAGCACAACTTCCATGCCCATCCGTTTACCAACTTCTTTAGCCAGATCCACGTCAAAGCCAACGATTTCGTTTTTATCATCTCTGAAACCCATTGGTGGGAAGGAGTCATCCAAACCAACAACAAAGGTCTTATCATCATTGTTGGCGTTGGTTTCTTTTTTTGCAGTGCTACTACACCCTGCAAACAAACCGGCGACCAGAACAACAACAAGCATTAAACCAAATATACTTCTTTTTTTCATTCCTTTTTGTCCTCTTTTCCTAATATAATCTGAGGCTATTATACACTTTATCACTGTGCTTTGCTAGTCCTTTACATCAAAATTTTTGTGATATAAATTCCCACGTATTTTTAATCGTTTATAACTTTACAGCCTATAAAGCGAAATTTATTTGAGAAAAATTGACGCTCTGCTATTTTTTTCGTCGTAACCATTTAAGTAGTTTTACCCCTTCATACCAGAAGACTGATAAAAAGGCGATCCCAACAGCTAATAGGAATTGTTCCGCCGTTAATGGATACAGCTTTAAGAAGTTACATAAGGGCGTATATAAAATGATCAAAATTCCCACAATGGTACCAATATTAATGGCCCACATGACCTTGTCTTTAATCAGACGTTTTAGTGATTGGATGGCGAAGTCTGTGTCGGAACTATTCACTTGAACGAGTACTAAGTTTGAAATCATAACTACCACCAACCCCATGGTTCTTGCCAGTGCTGCATTGCCTTGTCCCAGGAAGTAAAAATAGGTACCAAAAGATGCGCCAAAGATGATTAATCCCTGCATCACGCTTTTTGTCAGCATCTTGGCTGTCACAATGTTCTCATTGGGATTTCGGGGCTTTCGCTCCATAATATCATGCTCGGCCGGCTGCCGTTCCAAAACAATTGAACAGGTCGGATCGATAATCAGTTCCAACAAGACGACATGCAGAGGCAGTAAAAACAAGCTGGCTGGAGCAATTCCCAGTAGCGGCGCTAATAATGATGACGCTGCAATCGGGATATGAATGGTAAACACATAACCCACGGCTTTGCGGATATTATCATAAATCCGACGGCCGTCCTTGATGGTATCGATAATGGTTGAAAAATTATCATCCATCAGGATCAGATCCGCTGCTTCTCGGGATACTTCTGATCCACGTTTACCCATAGCGATGCCGATATCGGCAGATTTTAGGGCTGGTGCATCATTGACCCCATCACCAGTCATGGCGACCACTTCACCATTATCTTTGAAGGCTTTGACAATCCGCATTTTATGCTCCGGAACAACCCGGGAGAAAATACTGACATCTTTGACTTTTTCGCGGAGCAGCTCATCCGACATATTGTTTAATTCATCGCCGGTAATAATATGGTCACTGTTGGGCATCCCGATTTGCATGGCGATGCTGCTGGCGGTGATGCCGTTGTCACCGGTGATCATTACCACCCGGACCCCGGCTTTGGTACAGTTTTTAATATCTTCTTTAACCGATTCTCGGGGCGGATCAGCCAAGCCAACCAGCCCCAGAAAGGTTAACCGGGCCTGGGTGATGGTTTTAGGGATCTCAGTTTCCGTCTTCGGTCTCATTTCACCGACAGCAATGACCCGCAGTCCCTGCTTTGACATCGCCATAATTTTTGTGTCAATCGCTGCTTTTTCATCGCTAGTCAGATTGCAAATGGTTAACAATCGTTCTGGCGATCCTTTGGCGGCAATAATAATTTCGCCATCATGATGCCAGACATGCCCCATCATTTTCAATTCATTGGTAAAGGCATATTCGGTGATCAATTGACCACCAAAAAGATGGGACTTTTTGATCCCTTGCTCTTCACAATACCGCAACATTGCCTTTTCCATCGGGTCATAGGCCTCAGTTTCACAACCAAGACCCATCATTTCACAGAGATTTTCGGTATCCCCCTGCCAGGCCCAGGTTTCCCGCACGGTCATTTGATTCATGGTGATAGTGCCGGTTTTATCAACACAGAGGACCGAAACGGCTCCCAGGGTTTCTACGGCTGGCAGTTTTCGTACCAGGGAGTTTTTCTTGGCTAATCGCCAGGCTCCCATGGATAAAAAGACCGTCAAGATGACCGGGAATTCTTCCGGGATCATCGCCATTGCCAGAGTAATTCCCGACAGGATGCTTTCAATAATCCGTTCATTTAGTGGATGATCGGGAATGTTAAAATAAGTAATGGTGCTGACTAAAGCAAACAACACCGCCGCAATACCAGCGCAGAGCTTCACCAGGCCACCGGTCTGTTTTTGTAACGGCGTCGGTGATTCAACTACCGCGGCCACGTTGGTTCCAATTTTTCCGTATTCGGTTAAGGCACCGATTTTATCAACCAGGATCGTGGCATTGCCCTGGGTAACCAGAGTGCCGGCATAACAATAATCCCGGCGCCAGTAATCGTCGGATGCTTCAGCATTTTCAACAGTAACCTTCCAAACGCCTTCGGCTTCACCAGTGAGGGACGATTCATCGACACAAAGGTCATTGGCTTTAATGATTTCGCCATCTGCCGGTATTTTAACCCCTTCGGCAATCAGCATTAAATCACCTGGAACTAAATCCATACTGGCAATCGTAATTTCCTGACCATCCCGAATAACGGTCACATGGGGTGCCGATAATTCTTTTAATGCATTGAGCGTCTGATCGGTTTTCCATTCCTGGATCACATCAATGCTGATGATCCCGATGACAAAAACCAGCATCACGGCGCCATCTCGTGGTTCCCCTAAAACAAAGTAAATCACCGCTGCCACAATCAGCAGCAAAAACATCGGCTCGCAAATAATATGGAATGTTTTGACAAAAAAATTCTCTTTTTTCTCAGCTGTCAGTTCATTTTTCCCATATTCTTCTTGCCGCTTTCGGGCTTCGGTTGTGGTTAATCCCGCGGTTTTGTTTTCAGTCATATGATCACCTCCATTTTTTGCTGATGTTTTTTTGACTTTTATTTCACTTTATCGATTCATAAATCAACTAATTCTAAACAGTTTTAGTTTATGTTCCCAATATCTGCTGGCGTAATCGCGATCCTCGAAAAAAGGCCTTAATCCATAACTTCCGTTAATAATAAAAAAGCACACCTACGGAACATTTTACTGTCCCGCAGATGTGCGCATAATCATCTGCTGCCACTGGTGTGGCCCGGCCCTATGAACCTTCTGAAGGTTCATCGCCTGCTCAGTTTGTACTGTAATCACTGCAGTGCAAAGAGATTTTCTTATATTTTAGTCTTTTTCAAGGCGATTGTCAAGATTTTATTTCAACCAACCAGCTGAACGATTGACGGCTTTATCCCAGAAACCACACAATTCCTGTCGTTTTTCTTCACTGATTTGCGGTTCAAAACGCTTTTCAATTTTCCAGAATTCACCAATTTCTGCAAAGCTGTCCCAGTAACCGACAGCCAGACCGGCTGCATAAACCGCTCCCAAGGTGGTGGTTTCGGTAATCACCGGACGCTCGACCGGGATTCCTAAAATATCGGCCTGGAACTGCAGCATGAAATCACTTTTTGCGCCCCCGCCGTCAGCCCGCAGTTTGGTCAATTGAAAGCCTGATTTCTTTTCCATCACATTAAAAGCATCTTTCACCTGGAAAGCCATCGATTCCAGGGCCGCCCGGGCAATGTGATGTTTGGTGGTTCCCCGGGAAATGCCAATAATCGTGCCTCTGGCATAGGAATCAAAATAAGGAGCCCCCAAGCCTACAAAAGCTGGCACAAAATAGACCCCGAGACTGTCTTCCACTTGCAGCGCCAGTTCTTCGGCTTCTTTGGCATCGTTGATAATTCCCAGACCATCGCGCAGCCATTGGATGACGGCGCCTGAAACATCGGCCATGCCTTCCAGTCCATAATCGGTTCGTCCTTTGGCACTCCATAAAACCGGTGAAAACAGACCATCTGAAGGTGGCACATATTTGTCGCCGGTATTCATTACCATAAATGAACCTGTACCGTAGGTGTTTTTAGCCATCCCTTTTTCCAGACACCCCTGTCCAAATGCGGCGGACTGCTGATCGCCTAAAATACCGGCAACCGGAATTTCGGCTCCAAAGAAAACCGCTGGATCAGTCATGCCATAAACCTCGCTGGAGGTTCTCAGTTCGGGCAGAATTTCTTTAGGTATCTGTAATTCATTGAGGATCCATTCATCATAGGCCAGCGTTCTGGCGTTTTGCAGCAGGGTAACTGAGGCGTTGGAGTAATCGGTCACATGGGCGCGGCCGCCGGTGAGCTTCCAAACCAGCCAGGTATCAATGGTGCCATAAAGCAATTCGCCATTATCGACGCCGGCCTTCACCTTGGGGTCATTGTCCAGTAGCCAGCGAATTTTTGTGGCGGCATCATTTGGGACAATGATCATCCCGGTGCGATCGACAATAGCGGCCCCATCTTTGGCTTCCAGTGCTTCACAAATATCCAGACTGCGGCGATCCTGCCAGACAATCGCCCGACACACTGGCTGGCTGGTTTTTTTATCCCAAAACACCGTGGTTTCCCGTTGATTGGTAATGCCGATGGCTTCAATGGCTTCGGGTTTGACATTACCATTTTTTAGCGCCGCGGCCACCATTTTCAGGGTCACTTCCCAAATTTCGTTGGCATCGTGCTCCACCCATCCGGATTGGGGAAAATATTGAGTAAATTCCGAATAAGCCTGGGAAATAATGTTTACAGCCTTATCAAAAATCATGACCTTGACGCCAGTGGTGCCTTCATCAATTCCTAAAATATACTTCATCGCACTTCTCCTTTATTTTTTATAAACAATTTTGCCTTGGTAAATTGTCATTGCTATCCCAATATTTTTGATGCTTTCCGGCGATACCACCAGCGGGTTTTGATCCAGAACGGTGATATCGCCTGCTTTACCCGGGATTAAGCTGCCGCGGATTTTTTCTTCTTTGGCAGTAAAAGCCCCATCAATGGTAAACAACCGCAGGGCCTCGTCGGGAGTGATGGCATTCTGCATGTAAGGCGGATTGACTGCCGCATGAATCCCCAGTAGTGGATTGATGGGAGTCACATTGGAATCCGAGCCGCCATTGACAATAATCCCGGCATCGATAAAATCACGAATCGGATAGGCCCGGCGATTTCGCTCTGCTCCCACCCGTTCTTCATAAACGCTATCCGGGCCGCCACGTAAATAGGTAAATGCCGGTTGGGTCGAAATTACCGCTCCCAGAGTAGCCGCCCGTTTGATATCCCGGTCATCCGCAAAACCAAAATGTTCAATCCGAAACCGATGGTCATTAACCGGATATTGCTTGAGGGCCTGCTCCAAACAGTTTAAAACCTGGGTGATGGCTCGCTGACCAATGGCATGAAAACCGGTTTGCAGTCCCGCCCGATGAGCATCTTCGATGTAATTGGTGATCCACGCATCGGAATAGTAAAGTTCTCCCTGTGATTCAGGATCATCCGCATAGGGTTCTGTAAAGGCGGCGGTTCGGGAACCGATAGAACCATCTAGAAGAATATCAGTGCCGATGATCTTTAGTCCCTTGGCCACCACCTCCGGCACCGCGGTACTGCACCAGTGTAGCACCACATGGACCGGCAAGGTTTCCATGATTTCTAAAAATACCGGGATATCTTCATCCGAAGACAGATCACCGCCTTCCATGGCATGAATGGTGGTGACCCCCATTGCCACCGCTATTTTGGCGGTATAACGAATGGCCGCTTCCCGCTGTTCCCAGGTCATTTTGTCAAAAAAATATTTTCGGGCGTGACTGTTGGCCCGACTATGCAGTCTTCCAGTTAAATTTCCTTCATGATCTCGGCCCAGACCTTCTTCACTTTCCAGAAATCCCATCCATTCCATGGCAATGGTATTGACCTGGGTATAATGCAGACCCCGATCTACCAGATAAACGGGTCGGTTTCTAAAATGATGATCCAATTCGCTGGCATTGGGGGGTCTTTTCTCCTGCAACCGGGATTCATCCAGTCCATAGCCAAAGATCCACTCTTTTTCATTGGCACTTTTTTCGGCAGCCAGCTTTTCCAATACCGCTGCGATGGATTGGCACCCGTACAAATTGATTCCGATGGCTGAAAGGCCGGTGCTCATCATATGAACGTGGCAATCATGAAGGCCGGGCAAAAAGGTTTTGCCTTTGAGATCAATAATCGCTGCTTTTTCCAACTCGCCCAGTTTTTTTATCTCCTGGCTGGTGCCGATTTTTTCAACGACACCATTTTTTATATATATTCCCTGGCAAGCCGGATGATTTTCATCCATGGTGATGCCAATTCCGTTAATGAGGGCCAGTTTGTTTTCCATTGCTGCCTCCTTCCTCATTTTGATCTGGATACTTATCAATGTTACTGGCGGCTGACGCCGCTTGGGTTTTTCGCTTATCCTAATATCTTTTTAACTTCAGCAGCGACAGCTTTACCTAAAGCGGCATGGCTGTCCGCATCTAAATGGAGTCCGTCAATCGCACTAGCTTTGGTAACCAAACCCGCATCAAAGAACGGTACGCCCCGACTTTCGGCGACCCCTTGATAGAATTCTGCCATCTGGATCGATTTTTCCTGATTACCTTCAAACATAAATTTAAAGATGCCATTCTCAATATGACCAATTGGCGGTGGGGCAATAAACAACACCTTTGGTCCAGCTGGGCCAAAAGCACCAACCTGAGCCATCGTTTTATCCAAAATGAGGCTGGCACCGTTAGCAATATCCTGAGCCGTAACGGTATAGCGACATTTTAAATCATTGGTGCCAATCATGATAATAACTAGATCCAGAGGCGCATGGGTATCCAGTAAGGGAATGATGTGTTGTTTGCCACAACGGTATTCTTCAATGGGATCATCCCAAACCGTGGTGCGTCCGTTCAAACCTTCCGGGATAACCTTATAATCATTGCCTAATTCGGTCTGGAGAACACCGGCCCAACGGACCTCATCTGGCCATCGTTTGATCACGGATACTAAATCATTGGATGGGTCCCAGCCCCAAGTGTTTGAATCGCCAAAAATCATCACATTTTTCATGAATTTTTCCTCCATTTATATAATTTTTTGTTACCAATAATAAATGAGTTAGTACTTTAGATCCCAGAGTTCTACTTGACTGGTGGCTACGGCGGCAACCCCAATTTTTATAGCATTAGTGATCTGTTCGCTGGTTGTCATTAAGCCCCCAAGGATGATGGGTGCCCTGGTTTCACCTTTGATCTCCTGGATAATCTGCTTGGGAATGGTACCCGGCATCAGAATAACCACATCTGGTTGATGTTCTTTGATATTGATCAGGCCAGTTCGACAGGCATCCGAATCGATGACGAAAAATCCAAACGCCGAAATCATACCGACTTCTTTAATATATTTCACGCAGAGGGATTTCATGGTAATGACACAATCTACCCCACAATTAGCCATATATTGAATGCCCATTTTATCCCGGGCTATTCCTCTAATTGAATCCTGATGAACCATCACCTTTTTTCCCGAACGATGAATATGTCCTACCAATTGCGGCAGAGTGTTGACATCTCCTAATTTAAGCATAATCCAGTCGACCTCAGTTTTTTCCATGGCATAAAGCAATTCTTTGCGTTGATGGACGGACGGAATAACGGCATTAAATTTTAATGCTTCACAAGCATTCTGACTATCTGAGTTTTTCTTATTCAAGTTTTTTGTTTGCAACATATTTCCTTCCTGAGACACGAACCGTGTCTTTTCAAACATGAAAAAAGCCCGCATCATACAAAAGGGCAACTCCCGGAAATCCCGGTGTGACGCACCCACAGTATCATACGGACATCTCTAAAACTCTTGCCCTGTTTTTATTCTATTGTATTTATTCTTATATTCATTTTATTGTAATGGTTTACTTACTCTAATTCTATTATTATTTTATCTCGCTGTCAAGGTTTGTCTTAAACTTATAAAAAGTTACCTTGTTTTAGCACTGCAATCCAGATAAAGATGGTAACAATGGAAGCAAATGAACTGATCACCACCAATTGCCCGGCTAGTTCACCATCCCCTTCCATTTGTTGGGCCATAACAAAGCTTGATACTGCAGTGGGACTGGCCAGTAATGCCAACAATGCCCCCAGGGCTTCATTGCGAAAGCCTAAACTAATGGCAATGGACAAAAAAACGACTGGGATCACGATCAGTCGCCCGCTGACGCCAATCAGAATCGGTTTGATGTTATTCATAATCCGGGAGAATTTAAATGATCCACCTAAAATAATAAATGCCAACGGTGTCGCCACCTTGGCGATGTCAGCCGTCGTCGTTTCAATAATGACCGGTAATCTGATCCCGGTGAGGACAAAGAAAAAGGCAATTACTGATGCCAGTATCAACGGATTGGTGACAATACCGATCCAGATTTTCTTGTGATTGACCTGCCCGGCGCTGAATACTTCCAGGGCGATCACCGAGAGGATATTAAAAATCGGAATCACAAAGGCAATCAGTACTGCCGTGGTGCCGACATAATCATGGCCGTAAAGCGAAATGGTCATGGTAATGCCGAACAGAATAAAATTACTTCTGAAAATACCCTGAATCAAAACGCCGCGCTTGTTATTTTCTTTTTCTAAAAATGGCACGCTGACAAAAACAAGCAGATACGAGGCAACCACACTGACTACCGCAAAAATCACGAGTTGAGGCTGAAACACATCTACGGCATCTGACTGATAAACATTAATAAACAGCAGGATCGGTAAAAAAACCTTAAAACACAAACTATTTAACTCATTTAATAAACGCTCATTAAAAAAATCCAGTTTTCTAAGCAAATAACCCAATGCCATCATTAAAAATAGCGGGCATACCACTGAAAAGGCCAGATAAAAACTATTCATTCACACAACTCCAAATTTTACTTCGATTATTCACCGATTTTCAATCGATAACCTGGCTCATTCTATCATAATCATTCATATATGAAAACTAAATTTTGATATTGATAACAATTATTCGACTTTTAATACTTTTTTCCCTTTAGATCCTACAGGTCTTCATCAAAAAAAGAGCTGTTGCAAAAGCAGCATGAAAAAATATTTCTACTGCAATTGCAATAACTCCTGTTTAAAACACTCGATTAATCACCTAATTTATCAACATCTATTTTTAAGGCATTTGTTTATAAAAAACTTCCAGAATTGCCGCACTAGAAGCAGATCCCGGATCCCGATGACCGATGGCACGTTCTCCAAGACGCATTGCCCGGCCTTTTTTTGCGATGATCGGAATGGTTGAATCTGATCCGGCTTCACCAACTTCAACAGCCTTTTTCATCGCTTCCTTAGGTGCTAGCCCTTCCTCCGTATAAGCAGCTTTCAAGGCATCCAACGCTGGCCTCAAAGTATCGACCATGGTTTTATCGCCTACCACAGCTTTCCCTCGTTTTTCAATAATTGCAACCCCCGACTCCATCATAAGAATGAATTCATCAAAATCAACTTCTTCTTTGCCTTTTACCGGCAAACCAAATTTCATAAAAAATCCCCCATAGAGTGGTCCTGCTGCCCCCCCTACTTTGTCTAATAAAGCTGTCCCTGCATTTTTGAAAATCGTATTTATGTCTTCTGACTTCCATGTTTCCAAGTTTTTATTCACTTCACGAAAACCAATGCTTAAATTCATACCATGGTCTCCATCACCAATAGCTGAGTCTAACTCAATAAAATAGTCTTTTTTCTCTTCTACCAAAACCACAAGGTCTTCAATTACCGCAATAAAATAGTCTTTAGTCAAGATATAATCGCTCATATTTTTTCTCCTGATAATAGATTAAAGGACAAATAATCCAATTGTTGCAAAAGGAATAATCCCATCGATTCTTTTTTTACTTATCAACTGTTCGCTAACCACGGAAAACCCATTTGATGGGCTGTCCGCGGTTTTTCATTTATTACATGAATTTTTTATTAATTGTTGATGTTATTATAACTGGGTAAAATATGGTGCATCACAAGGATAGTCAAGTAATTCTTTTAATTCATCATCCAGTTTAACCAATGTTATCGACATTCCGGCCATATCCATAGAAGATGCCATGCAACCAACAATTGATTTGTAGATGGTAATTCCTTTAGCTTCCAAAATTTGAGCAACCCGACGGAAACAAATATGCAAATCCTGAAGTGGTGTCGCACCCAAACTATTAACCATTACATAGACTTCATCGCCTTCGACATAAGGAAGGTCCGCTAGAATTGGTTCCATAATTTGATCAACTACCTTATCCGCTGGTTCAATTTTTCCACGTCGTACTCCCGGTTCTCCATGGAGCCCCATGCCGATTTCCATATCGCCTTCTTCCATTTCAAAGATTGGACCACCTTTTGACGGCAAGGTTGGCGATGACATTGCTACTCCCATGGTTCTCATTGCACCATTACATTTTTGCGCAGCTGCGACAACTTCATCTAAATCTCCGCCCATATCAGCTTTGGCGCTGGTGGCTTTAAAGACAAAGAACATCCCCGCAATACCACGTCGGTCCTCGATATTTTCCGAAGAAATGACATCATCCGTAGTCAGCACTGTTTCTACTCGGATGCCATCTTCTTCATCTGCCTTTTCTGCACCCATATCAAAATTCATTACATCGCCGGCATAGTTTCCATACAGATAGACGCAGCCCTTTCCAGTATCGACTGCTTTTGCCGCAGCATAACAAGGATCTGGAGAGGGTGAAGTGTTGATATTGCCAATAACTGCAGCATCAACAAATCCCGGCCCCACGTAACCTAAAAATAATGGTTCATGTCCTGACCCACCACCGATGATAACACCTACTTTGTCTTTTTTCTTTGCGGCTTTACTTAAAACAACTCTTCCCTGGGCTTCCCCTTCTGTGAGTAATTCCACATAATCTTTGTGAGCCAGAACATAACCTTCCAACATCTCTTCAACTACATCATAGGGATCATTAATAAATCGTTTCATTTCATCCTCCTGAAAAAAATTGTATACGTTTACTGTATTGCAAGAACCATGCCAGAATAAAACCCTTTAAACAAGGGCACTCCACAAGGTCTAATTGCCTCGAACCGGGGATATATTGCCCATTTGGGGATATTATCCCCAGTTAACAAATTTTCCTTAAATTTGCCCCTTCCTTAGCTGTTGCAATAATTTGTTCTAAATCATTGCAAATGGTCGCTTGAATAACCCCTCCAACAACCCCTTCAACCAATGGTGCATCGACGATATGAACCTTTTTCTGGATGTTTTCATCCAACATTTCTATTGCCGTTTCGCTGCATAGCACCGCACTTCCCAGATCAACAAAAATCAAAATATGATCGCGTTCCGCTAACGCTTCGACCGCTGCTTTAATTTTTAAGGTATTCGTCCCGATGCGGCCACCATCAGCGCCGCCAGCCGCAATAATTTCAACACTTCCATCATTCATTTCCATAACAATATCTCTTAGACCTTCTGCCAATTTTTCACTATGTGATACGATAATTACTCCTGTCATTATTTTCCCTCCTTTCTTCTAATTTTCCCTCAGTATTGCAAAATTTATTAATCTCTTAAGCTGGTTCATTCATCATTCTATTATACTTATCTTGATTTACTTTTTTGCAATCTACTTTAAGAATTAAAATGTGTTCTATTATCATAACGACAGCAATATTTATGCCAACCTGTTATTTAAGCTGATATTTTTTGACTTTGTTCGCAATTGTTTTATGGTCTAAACCCAATGCCTGACCGGCTTTTCGAAAACTTCCATGTCTTATTATCGCTTTCTCAATCAATGCGCGCTCCATTTCCTCAAAAGTGGGGAGATTATCCCCATCCAATGAAAACGTATTCTCTATTGTTCTTAAATTATCAATTTCGTCCCATAAATAGCTTGGTAAATCATCAAGTGTAATCCATTCGGTGTTAGACAACGTCATCCCACCTTCGATCATATTCTCTAATTCTCTAACATTTCCCGGGAAATGATAGTGTTCCAATGCTGTTAACGCATTTTTTTTAATTGCACACTTTGGCAAATCATACTTTTTGCTTATTTTCTCTGTGAAATGCTCTACTAATAAGGGAATATCGCCCTTTCGCTGACGTAAAGGAGGAAGTAAAACAGTGATTACATTAAGACGGTAATAGAGATCCCGACGGAAGGTTCCCTCTTTCATCATTTCTTCAAGCGGACTGTTCGTTGCTGCAATCACCCGTACATCTATTTTTATCGGTTTAACACCACCGATTCGTTCAATTTCCTGTTCCTGCAAGACCCTTAAAAGTTTTGCCTGCATCGCTTTATCCATATCACCGATTTCATCCAGAAAAATGGTCCCACCGCTGGCTATTTCAAATTTTCCTCGTTTTTCCTTGTATGCACCCGTAAAAGCACCCTTTTCGTACCCAAACAATTCACTCTCTAACAAATTTGATGGAATAGCAGCGCAGTTCATTCCGACAAACGGTTTGCTATTTCGAGAACCAGCCAGATGGATGGATCTTGCCACCATTTCTTTTCCGGTACCGCTCTCTCCCCGAATCAGAACCGCAGCATCCGTTCGTGATGCCTTCGAAGCGACCGTCAAACTTTCGATTAAAGCGCCACTTTTACCGACTATATTGTTGAAAGACTGATTAAGTCCCTCTTTTTTGGCAAGCTCTTCCTGTAAGAACTGGGTTTTTTGAGCCAATAATTCGATCCGATCGGCAAGCTTTGCAATTTCTGTCAGTTCCTTTGCCACAACAACATTTCCTCGAAATTTTGACTCAATAATAATCGGACGGGCATTCAAAATGAATTCCCGACCATCCTTTGTTGTGATAATGTTCTCATCTTTTCCTAAAAAAAAGGCTTCTCCAAATTTTTCCTTTGGAAAAAGTTCATGTATTTTTCGTGTTAATACTTGTGTCCCTTCCTTTTTAAACATTTTAACAAAAGGATGATTGACATAAGTAACTTCCTGACACCGGTTAATCATACAGATTCCATCATCAACTGTTTCAAGAATATTATTTAGCTTTTCTTTCAACTCTTTAACACTGTGAAGTTCCCAAGATAATTCTTCTATTTGGGAAATATCCTGAAATACAACAACGCCACCAACTACCTCTTCATCAACAAGGATGGGGCTCTTATTTGTTATTACCCATTTTTCGCCGATTTTTTGCTTAAAACCAAGATTTTCTCTTTTTGAATAAAGCAAATCCGTTAAATTAAAATTCGGTACCCACTCATCACCCTTTTTTCCGATAATATCTTTTGCATTAATTCCGGTGATTTCTTCTGCCGCGCGATTAAAAATATTGATGATGCCATTGCTGTCCATTGCTATGAGACCATTATTGATACTTTCAAAAATTTTTTCACTGGCTAAGGTATTTTCCTGTAAAATACTGTCAATCACCTCATTTTCTGGCACTTCCAGCTCTGCTGTTTGCCCTAAAAAAGAAGCCAGTTTATAAACTGCTTCAGCACTTCCTGAATCATGACTATAAACCTCCACCAGTTCACCGTTCTTTACTTTTAACGAGACCAAAGGCAAAACACTGTTACAGGGTACCCCTTCTTGAGAATCAATTCTGCGTAGATAAAGTTGGCAATCCCATATTTCTTCAATCTTTTGTGATTGCCTGGCAACCATTGCCGCCACTCGTGTATGAAGACCATTTTTATTCTTAATGATAATCCGTTGAGCCTTTTCCATCAAAGCCTCCTTCTTCTTGTTTTATGAATATTACATAATATCTATTTCCTCAAATTACTTTTACTTAATTTCCATTCCATGAAAACGATTATATCCTTTACATTCCCCATAATCTATGTAATAATGATATCGTAGGATTAAGAAAAATACCTTAAAAAAAAAGTATTTTTACACAATACAAAATGTGCAGGAGGTTTGTAATGAAAATTGTTGTTGACTGTGACGATGCCGCCATCGAATTTAAAAATGAGATTTTTAATTATTTAAAAAAGGCTGGTTATGATATCACCGATTTGGAGTATTCTGCAACCCACGATTGCGATTATCCTGAAATTGCCTTTAATCTTGCCGAAACCATCAGGAATAAAGAATATGATCGCGGTTTTATCTTTTGTGGAACCGGGCTCGGAGTTGCTATGATGGCCAATAAGGTTCCCGGTGTTTTTGCTGGCACCTGTCATGATGTATATTCCGCTGAACGACTTGCTAAAAGCAACGACGCTAATGTCTTAACCATGGGGGCTCGGGTGATTGGCACTGAACTGGCAAAAATAATTGCCGAGGCATGGTTGAAAAGTGATTTTCAGGGCGGTGGTTCAACCAAAAAAGTTGAAAAAATGCGAAGCCTCGAAAAAACATATTTGAAGTAGGTTAATTATGAAAAAGTTTTTACTAGGCACTAATTGGAAGATGAACAAAACCTTGGCTGAGGCAACTAAATATACCGATGAACTGATCACGGTTATTGAAAAACATGCACAGTTAGAAATTTTTATCATCCCTTCCTATACGCATCTTTGGAAAATAAAAGAATTGATTGATACAAAAAAAAGTGCTCTTAAACTGGGCGCTCAAAATATGCATTATGAAGATGCCGGTCAGTTTACTGGCGAGATATCCCCAGTAATGCTCAAAGAAATTGGTCTGGATATTATTGAACTCGGCCATTGTGAGCGCCGTCAATATTTTAATGAAACTGACGAAACTGTCAATCTTAAAACATTAGCGGCTTTGAAACATGGTTTTATTCCGTTGATTTGCATTGGCGAAAAGGCTGAAGACAAAAGCTATAATGTCTCAAAAGAAATGCTGGCCAAACAACTCAAAATTGCTTTGACGAATGTTTCTCGCGATGCCATCGGCAAGTTCTGGATCGCCTACGAACCAGTCTGGGCAATTGGCGTCAATGGCATTCCCGCAGAAACGCCTTATGTCAAGGAAATCCATGACTTTTTAAGAAGTGTTCTCGTTGATCTTTACGGAACTGCAGGTAAAGATGTTCCCCTTCTTTTTGGAGGCAGCGTCAATATTAATAATGCCAGTGACTATGCCCAGTTGGAAAATGTCGATGGCTTGTTCATCGGCCGCAGTGCCTGGGAACCAGATCTGTTTGATGAGATTATGGTTGCAGTCGGGAAAGTGGTAAAGTAAGTTTTTATTTTAATAATAGACTAAAGCAAATCTAATTCGTAATTTTCCGGCAACGTTTGACGTCCAGTCCGGGATCAGAGCCGGGATAATCCCGGCTCTTTTTGTTTGTTTTTGAATAAGTTATGTGTTCCTGACACCATCAGTTCAGTCAGAATCATCCGGTAAATTTGATAAGGCACCAACCCAAAATACAACGCTGTCCTTTTCGTTCAACAACCTCAGGCTTTAGTCTTCTTTTCCTAAATTAATGTGCTTTTCAAAAAAAGCTTTTTCAAGAACTGCATATTCCTGATCGGTACACTTTTCTTGACAAATTAATTTGAATTCTCTGGATTTTTTCAGCATCCTTTCAATTTTCTGACAAGGGTATTCAAAACACGAACGGCAATGTTTTACTTCATGTTCCCAGGTACAATCGATCAGATTATAGGAACATTGCTTATTGGGATTGCAGCCAGGACATTTTATATCATCTTCTGAAACAATTGTATCCCGCCATCCCAGGCGGTACCACAATTTGGCAACCTGTTGTAATTCTTCCTTCATATGGGCATTAAAACGGGGACAATAGGTACAATTATCTCCGCATAAACTAATTCTATCCTGCATGGTTGTTCCTTTCTTCATGTTCTCCATTTTTTAAAACCGCAGTTAATTTGGGACTGTCAACTAGGATCAGGGGACAATTCTTCTGAGCGTGATGTGCTTAGATAATGTGTTTGATTCTATCCACAAATTCTCTTTTACATCATCGCAATCATCAATGCCAATACCACCCCAATCATCGGTAAAAAGTATCGGTACACCGTTACAAAATATTTGCCCTTCAGTAAAAGGTAAACCCCGTACCCCACAAGCAACCCAATCATGTTGTGGAAAATATCGTCCCACTCAAATAATCCTGTTCTGGTAAATAGTTGCAGACACTCCACCGAAACCGAAACAATCAATCCGAACAGGATCACCGTATTCCGCTTTTTCACTTCATCTTCATGTAAAATACTTTCATATGCCCAAGGCATTAAAATCCCCACCGGGATAAACATCAAACAATTCCCCAGCACTTCCAATACAATTCTAAAGTCATGGGTCGAAAAAATATATTGATAAGACCAAAATGGCATCAAGTTATAATCAATTTGACTTTTTCCGGTTCTTGACAGAAACGTGTATAAAAATATCAAATAGAAATAAAACCAGATCGCAGTTTTAAACCATTTTTCCTGGGCTGTCCATTTTTCTTTATTAAGAACTACCATCGTTATTAATAGTAAGACAACCAGCATTGTTATAATGATCATCTTGCGGCTGGAAAAGGGACCATTAATCAATAAATAATTAGCATAAAACAGTAAGTCATTCATTTTTATCCTTTTTCATCGAAAATCACTTGACTTCAATCTTTTCTTCTTTTTATAAAAGAAGTTGTAAAATAGGATCGCTACGTCCATCATTATGGCCCTTACCGCCTAATTTATTCTAATTGAAATGACCGAAACAACGCTTTGAACTTATTATACTACTTAAGCAACTGATACTAACAACATTACTTAAAACTTTTTTTATTTTTCCTTGTTCGTGACGTAAGGTCATAAGTTATACTATTTTCAGGAGGTAAGCCTATGGAAAATAAAACTTTACTCACAGTTGGCGAACTGGCCAAACAAATGGACGTAACAGTGCGAACTCTACAATATTATGATCAACAAAATTTACTCAAACCCAGTCACAAAAGTGAAGGTGGACGACGACTTTATTCAAAAAAGGATATGGTCAAACTCCATCAGATTTTATCTTTAAAACACTTGGGGTTTTCGCTGGAAGAAATTAAAACTAAATTATTTGCGCTGGAGACCCCAAAAGAAGTCTGCCAAATACTTCTGGAACAACGCACAGTGATTGAAAACCAGATTCAAGATCTGCAAAATTCTCTAGCGGCCATCGATGCCCTTCGAGACGAGGTTATTGCCATTGATAAAGTGGACTTTTCAAAATATGCGGATATTATTTATCTGCTAAAAAATCAGGACAAAAATTATTGGGTATTAAAAAACTTCAGCCCACGTCTTGAGGATCATGTCCGCGAGCGCTTTGGCAATGCTCCTGCAAATCAAACCAATAATCTTTATGATCTCTATCTCTCTATTTTGGATGAAGCTGTTGTTTTATATCAACAAAATAGATCACCCGAATCGGAGCAGAGTTTGGCTCTGGCTAAGAAGTGGTGGCAATTGATTCAAGATTTTACTGGTGGCGATATGACCTTGCTTCCCGATCTGATGGCTTTTAATGAATCCCGGGATAGTGGCTGGGATTCTGAAATATCGCAAAAACAAAATCTGGTTAATGATTATATTGGCATGATCCTATCCGTTTATTTTGAAAAAACCGGACTGTCTTTTCCAGTCCCAGAGGAGGTATAGAACGATATGATGAAAAATATTATTGAAATTAATGGATTAACCAAATCCTATGGCGACAAAACCGTTTTAAACGGATTGGATTTCGTCGTGGAAAAAGGCGAAACGTTTGCCCTGCTTGGCATAAACGGCGCAGGCAAGACAACAACCCTGGAATGCCTGGAAGGACTGCGTTCCTATGATGATGGGACGATCACAATTAATGGGAAAATGGGTATCCAACTCCAATCGTCTACCCTTCCCGAAAACATAAGACCCTGGGAAGCCATTAACCTTTTTTCCAAATGGAATTCTGACAAGACTAGCCCGTCATCCTGGAAAGCCCTTGGTTTGGATGCTTTTGAAAAAAAACAATATCGCGAATTATCAACCGGACAAAAAAGACGACTCCATCTGGCCATTGCGCTAATCGGCAACCCCGATATCATCGTTCTGGATGAGCCCACCGCTGGACTGGACGTTGAAGGCCGAGTTGAGCTTCATGAGATTATCCGTGAACTGAAACAGCAGGGTAAGACAATCCTCATGTCCAGTCATGATATGACTGAAGTTGAGATGCTCTGTGATCGCGTTGCAATTCTTAAAGAAGGAAACATCGAATTCATCGGTCACTTATCCGAACTGACACAAAATGAACATACCTCGGTTCAGATAACAATCAAATCGCAAAAACCGCTGTCACAAAATAATTTTAAAAATTGTTGTTGTCTTGAGATTGGTCAAGAACAAGCCCGCTTTGAAACTGCGAACCTCAATACCGGGTTGATGGAAATTATTGGTGCTTATAATGAAGAAGCGGTTACGATTCTGGATCTGATTATTCACAAAAACACATTGGAGGAACGATTTATGGAAATTGCCCGGGAGGAAAGAATATGAAAGCTTTTATCTATCAATTCAGGTTACAATGGGTTTTGGATCTGAGAAATCGAGGGGTTCTTTTAACTTATTATATCATCCCTTTGGTTTTCTTTGCTTTTATGGGAGGTATCTTCACAACAATTAACCCCCTCGCCAAGGAAACAATTATTCCCTCGATGATTGTTTTCGGTGTGACCATGGGTGCCGTATTAGGTACCCCAACCCAAATTGTGGGACTTTATGGCAGTGAGATCAAAAAATCTTACCTGGCTGGTGACATTCCACTTTGGACCGGCGTTATGATCTTTTGTTTGTCGGCGCTTGGCCATTTATTTTTAATGTCGATGATCATTCTAATGGTTGCACCCCTAATTTTTAACGCGACTCTCCCCACTCATTTGCCCAGTTTTATGCTCAGTCTGATTCTTTTTATTCTGGCTACCCTGGGGGTCGGTTCGGCCTTAGGGCTATTTGTCAAAAACAGTACCCGATTAACCATGATCTCCCAGCTTGTTTTTCTGCCTTCCGTTATGTTGACCGGGATCATGTTTCCCGTCACAATGCTGCCCAACGCACTTGCTCAGATCGGAAAAATTCTACCTGCGACCTGGGGCTTTTATAACCTATGTTTAAATACACCGACATTTCAAAGTATTCTTCCTTTGTTAATCATTATTGGCGTCACCAGTCTCATTATTATCGATCAGTTAAGGCGGTCAGAAATTAATTAATTTGCATAAAAAGGTATGGCATTTGATGTGCCATACCTTTTTACTACCCTATTCGATTAAACGAAACCTCCCCATGTATCCCCCTTTTTGCGATTAGTCAAAATAGATGCTACCACCAATAAATTCACGCAAGATTGAATTAAAAGGGACTTTCTCCGTATTCATTGGCTCACAGAAGGATAGAATATTAAGCAAACGGTCCCTGGTTTTTGCATAGGGGCTGTGGTCCTCGATTTTAGTTAAGGATGCTTCGGCAAACGTTCGCATAGCATTTAATTCGTAAAGCAGGCTCGAATTGAACATCACATCCGATTCTTCCTGAAATTTAAATACATTTTGATACTCACCGCGCCGGACATTTTCCCACTGATCCAAGGTATCCTCGGGATGGGTCCCGCGGAATTGGTCGCCTCTGACGATGCGTCTAATCAGCCGCACTTCTGAACTTGGCACACGGTTTTCCAAGTTGAAATTCAATTGAAAAAGCGAGCTAAGGTAGACTTTAAAGAGCATGTTTCGGTTGATCCCTAAAAACAATACCGGATTCAATGCATGGATCCCTTCAACCACCAGAATTTCATCATGGCCAACTTTCAGTCGCCTTGTTTGGGTGGAACGATGGCCAGTTTTAAAATCAAAGATCGGTGTTTCAATCGTTTTTCCATCAATCAGTTCTTTAAGTTGCTGCTGTAAATAGGGGAGATCCAACGCTTCCAGACAGTCGAAATCTGGCTTTCCGTCCTCAGTAAGGGGCGTTTCTTCCCGATTTACAAAATAATCATCCATCGAAAGCGTAACCGGCTTTAATCCGTTCACACTCAACTGGGTTGATAATCGTTGTGCAAAGGTCGTCTTCCCCGAGGAAGATGGTCCGGAAATCAGCAAGACCCGCAGGGCCCGCTGCTGCTGCAAAATCATCACGGCAATATCGGATATCTCCTTTTCATGCAGGGCTTCAGCCATCCCCAGCAGCTTCAGGCTGGCGCTGCTGACGACAAAGTCGTTCACATCATTAAGCAACTCGATATTAATATTTTTAAGCCATTGCTGGGTCTTATTATACATGGCCGAGAGTTTATCTGGCGGAATTAACGAAATGTTGCAATCACGGTCAATGTCGCCAAAATCGACAATAAAACCGTCGGCATAAGGAATAACACAAAAAGGATCCATATTTTTAACGTTTGTTTCGCAGGGATAAATCATTTTTACAACATAGCCCTCTACCTGATAAAAGTAGTAGCCGCCCTGATGCTTCAAAAAGTTAATCTCCGGATTGCTCAAAATCCATTCTTTTAGTTTCTTTTCAATCTGATAGACTTCTCTGATTGAAATTGCGGAATCGGCAAACCGACAAAACACGCCTTCCATAATTGAATAAGCGGTTTTAAGCGATTCTTGAGGAAAAAGCTGCCGAATGACAATGATCAATCCAAGTTTACACGTTTGCCGGCTTTTAATCAGATGCGTTTCTCGCATAGCCATACCTTCTTTCGATGTAATTTATTTAAATAATTATTTCGGATCTTAGTTTTTGACACTGGTTTGATTGTTTGTTCGCTTGTTCATATCCTCGCTAAGGCGTATTTACCGATTTCGTGGTCAAGCAACTTCATAATTGTCAACTCATCGATCGCATCAGTCAGGGCGTTGTGCAACTCGCAGTATTCCAACTCCTCACTTAACATCCGGTAGATGCGCTCCACACCGTAGCCGCGCTTCAGTCTACCAGTGCCGCAGCATTCGGCGCAAGGAGGAATGCAGGGATTGTGCTGTCGATAGGCCGCAACCTTCATAATATCATACCAGGACAAATGTCGTAATTCTGGCAGATGCCGGAAGTCAAACGCGGCGTTGTAAGCAAATATCGCCGTGGCTCCATGATCTGAAAGAAAATGTTGTAACGCGGCCATTACCTTATCCCGTGAACACTCAAGGTCCGGCTTGATGCCGTTAACATATAGAGCGTGTGTATACATCCCGCCATGATCCTTAAACGGCGTGAGGATATAATAGCGTTTGTCAACCAACTCGAAGGTTTCCGAATCGGCGATAGCAATCCCAATCGACATCACCGCATCATCCCAGGTGGTTTCTGTGTCAATTACGGCAAATTTATTCATTGTTTTCTCCTTTTTTTTATTAGGTGCTGCGTCTTACCTCACATTGGTCATCGTCATTATCACCTACTACAACCAGTCCGTTTGATTTTAGACCAACCGTATGTCGACATCCTGCCGCTATTTGGGGGAATTGTGATTCGTTTGATAGCACTATTATTTTTCATTACAAACACTGCTTTCAACATTATTTCACAATCATTAACCTCAAAATTCTGTCTTGCCTAATTTTTTTCACTCAAACTTAGGGATGTTTTCAACAATTTATGGCGCTGCTCCGCCAACAACAGCGTTACCATTTTATTATAGCTATTCACACCATCTGTCTGGTTATTCGCCTTCAGATAGACATCATTGACACGCGTTGAAACATTTGCAATAACGCCTTGATACTTGTTCCAATACTGCTCACTCTGCATCCGGTCATGCTGGACCTGCTGTGACAGACTGGACTTTATCTCCAATGCCTTATCCGGATCAACTTTCTGCAGTGCTGATATGGAATAATCAAACGCCAGAAAAAGTCCGCTATAACGCAACATTGGTTCATCCTGCTGCGTGCATGCCAGATAGGATATAAAACCCGCCTCATCCTCTTGCATAAAACCGCACTGATGCGCCAGTTCATGGGTCATTGCGACAGGTATCATGAAATTTGGCATGTCAACATTGATATTCGATTCCAAAGTAAAAGGGAAAAAAATACCTTCGATACCTGCCCAAGACATCAGTTTTGACATCACCACTGGTTTTGGTGTGGAATATAAAGACCGCTCCAAAACAGGATACTGCTTTGACAACATTTGCAGCGACAGCACTGCGTGTTGTGCATAATAATCAAAATCATCTGGAGCTTGAACTAAAAGGTCCGTATCTTCTCCCAGTTCAGCTCTTACCAGTCCCATGTCATCGGCAAGTGACTGACACAATTCCGCCAGTTCATCCACACTGTATTTTTCCTCATGATATTCGGTATATGATAAGAAAGAATCCCGATGATAGTTTAATCCACCCAAAACAGTAAAACAAAAATATGTCATACTAACCATCGCGACAATGCCTATCACACCTTGATAAACTTCCATCCGACGGGTCCCTTTACTGATGATCACCTTATGAACATAATAAACAATATATAACAGCAAAAACAATAAAGCCAATACCACCAGCCATTCACCAACAGAAATTTTTACCAGTGAAGGTAAAAATCCCACGGCATTCGATAACACTGGGTATACTGACCGACTGTATTGTTCCGCCCAATCCGGATGACTCTGTGCATATTTATTAAGTATATATGCCACAATTCCAGGTATGATGAATAGCAATCGCTTAGATAATAACTTTTTAATAATGCTCTCCTTTCTGTTAAACTACTCACCGATTAAATAGACTGATCATTTGGTCAGACGTTTGGTTCGTTCGACTAGTCGTTTTCGCACCTTTAATCAAGCGATCAATTCAGCAATCGCTTGGCGACGGACATGGTGATAACTTTTGCACAGGCGCCTTCGTTTTTCAGAGGTTTTACAGGTACCGTCGCTACACGTGTTCCCCCCATTAACGATTAGCTTCGTAAAAAGATTTCAGTTCTTTTTTCAGATTGTCATCTAAATAATGCCAGCGAATTCCCTGAATTGCGCCCTCTAACCCGCACAGTCGATTATAGCAAGCCGATGAATCAATATCTCTGATCCTTAACCAGGCTTCCCGACTTCCTGTTGCTACCAGGTCTTCGGGCGTATTGATCCCAATTGCATTAAGCTGCTTTTTTAGTTCTTTGCCAATGTTTGGCAGGCTTGTCAGTTCAGCATTTTCAACCGGATTATTTTTATTCATTCTCATTCTCCTTTCAAATTGGGAATCACTAAAAAACATAAATCATGCAGTTTTCGCCCCCAATTTCCTCCGTTCAATGATGCGGTTACTCTCACTAATAGGAATTCAAATCTAAAGAGACCATTATAAAGACTTGAAATGTCCGATATATCTCAACAAGTCAAGCTTATCGGCTAAGTGACAGGTCTCACTAACGCTCACACCCTAAACTTCCACCCCTAAAAGCTTAAGCTGAGCATTGATTTCTTCTTCCAGCGCCGCTATTTCGGCATTATCCTGAGCCAGCAACCGATTTACTTCATTGAGATCAATTGGTGCTTCTTCTTCGAAGGTATCAACGTAGCGAGGAATATTCAAGTTAAAACCATTGGCCCGGATTTCTTCAATCGTGGCCAGATGGGCGTATTTCTCAATATCCTGACGGGTTTTGAAGGTTTCGATGATTTTGTCAATATGGTCATCACTCAGGTTATTCTGATTTTTACCTTTTTCGAAATCATTGCTGGCATCAATAAAGAGAATATCCTTAGTCTGGCGGTTTTTCTTAAAGACCAGAATCGTCGTCGGGATGCTGGTGCCATAGAATAAATTAGCCGGCAAACCGATTACAGTATCCAGGACATTCTTTTCAATCAGGGTTTGGCGGATTTTACCTTCAGCCGCCCCCCGGAACAATACCCCATGGGGTAAGACAATGGCCATCGTGCCGGTGCTGTTTAAGTGATAAAGACTGTGTAGGATAAAGGCAAAATCGGCTTTGGAGGCTGGGGCCAGTTTACCATATTCGCCAAAGCGGGGATCTTTTAGTTTACTTTCAGGATTATCCCATTTAGCCGAGTAAGGTGGATTAGCAACCACCGCATCAAAACTCCGGGGCTGATCAACACCCTTGGCATCCAGCCCATCGGGCCAGTCACTTTCTAATGTATCGGCATTGTGCAGGGTCATGTTGTTAAAAGAAACCCCATGCATCATCAGGTTCATCCGGGCCAGATTGTAGGTGGTGGTGTTTAGTTCCTGACCGTAAAATTTAATCGCCCCAGTGTGATCGCCGCCGGGTAATTCACTCCGGACGGTTAACAAGAGTGATCCCGATCCCATAGTCGGGTCATACAAAGTGAAGGCCGTATCGGACACCGTCACGCCAGCCGTCACCAGTTTCGCCAAAATCTGGCTGACCTGATGGGGGGTGTAGAATTCGCCCCCTTTTTTCCCGGCCGAGGCGGCAAACTGACCGATTAAATATTCGTAGATTTCCCCCAGCACATCTTTACCGTCAGTGCCATGATAGTCAATCTCATCAACCAGCTTGACAATATTGTTCAGTGATTTGGCTCGGGCGGTGGTGGATGCCCCTAACCGGGAATCGCCGAGGTTAATATCATTGAAGACACCAGAAAAATCCTGGGTCGCTTCTTTATTCAACTCGGCATTGCGGTTGAAGTTGTCAAAAATCGTCTGATAATCGCTGGGGATCACCTGGCTGTTAGCAATTTTTTCGGTCAACGAGACCCAGGTGTCCGCCGGGGCAATGGCATAGCCCAGGCTGGCCGAGATATCATCGAGGTAATCCACCAGATCCTCCCCGCTGGCCTGTTCTTTATAGGCATCGTTAACAGTTTGCCCAGCTGCGACATCAATGACGTGATTGGAAACCAGATAGTCTTCCTGGTGTTCAGATAAATAATGGTAGAACATAAAGGCCAGAATGTAGTTTTTAAATTCGCCAGCGTCCATATTGCCCCGAAGTTCGTTGGCCATGGCCCAAAGTTTGCTGGTGATGGATTGTAAATTATTGTTTGACATGGTGTGATCCTTTCGTTTTTCAGTTTAGACAAACATTTGTTGCAATAAGGCTTTTTTGCGGTCTTGGAGGTGTTCCAGTTTGCGTTGGTGGAGGGTGATGAGGGTGTTAAATTTTTTAAAATAGTCACCAATAACCTTTTGTTCTTCATAACTCGGCACGTTGAATTTTAATGTTGAGAAGTCTGAAAAACTAATACTACGCCCATCACGAATACCATACGTAACTGTTTCAAGTCGTTTGATAAAGTTTTTACTTGTTAAAACTTCACGCCAAAACAATGGATAGTATTTTTCTTTCTTTTTGAAGTCCAAAACCGTGTATGCCGGTGAAGTTATCCCTTCAATGTTAGCGTAAGCAAATCCACCTTGAAATGAACGGAGATGAATAATGAATTGTCCGGGAACAACCCGTTTGTACGTATTCGTACTCTTTTCATCATATTTAATATCAATCCCAATTTCGTCACGTCTAACCATTCCATGTTCTTGAGACGCTGAAAGCACTGGTAATTCTATATGATTTTTATCTGTAACTGAATAAAAGATTTCTTCTGACTTACGCACTTCCCAAGCATCTGTAAATCCCGGGAAGCGTAGCTCTGGAAATAGCTCGCCATCTTTGGGGAACATCTTTTGCAGCAGCCCTTTTTTCCGGGTTTGCAAATGGGTAAGCTTACACTGGTGGAGGGCGGTCAGGTGGTCGAATTTATTAAAGAATTTGCTAATTTTCAGCTGTTCTTCAATACTTGGATATTTCAAAAGCACTTCTTTTAAATCGGAATTATGCAAATGAACAATTGATTTTCCTTGTGCTCGTTTCATCATTTCTTTCTGTTGACTGCCATTTGAAATGTTCAAGGCTAAAAACGTTTGGTCAATTCCTGACTTAGGTCTAATAATATTTAAATCACCACCTAAGACAATTCCCTTTTTATCAACCACGGCTGCTCGTGCAATATCTCCCGCAGTTTCACCAGAGGCCGGTACAATTACTTCATTCCCCTCGCTTAATACAGCGCCGGAGTTATCACTCACAAAGGTGTCAACTTCAGAAATAACCGTTTCATATTTTGTGTAGAGTCGTCCATATAAAATAATTGGCTTGCCAATTTCTACCAAATCACCTTTTGTGTAACCACTTCCTTTTGAGAATGTTGCCAGTTCCGAAAGCTTCAGCTCTTCCCACTCCCCACAAAACTCCGGGAACCGCAACTGCGGCACCTTCTTCCTTTTTTCACTCATCATTGCTCCCTGCCATTCTTTTGACTAATTTTGTGTTGCTTGCTTTTAAAAAGGCTGGCTACTTGTTCGTCTGTCAACTCATGCCATATCTGCACGCCTTCAGACGGAGCCATTCACCGACCGAGTATAAGTACCTGATGGCTTTCTTAAATGGCCATGATGTGATTCTCCACAATCTTTGGGTGCTCATTGCTGATTTTTTCAGGATACCTGCTTTCGTTTTTTTTACCAAACTGATTGAATGCGACCAGTTTAAACTTTTCAATATTCTATTACATCCCTTTATTTAATTGCATTTTTCTGGATCGTTCAGCTCAAGTTATCCGAAAATTCTGGATAACTGACTTTCCTCACTCTATTCTAAGTGGTCTTTTCCAAAATGGAAATACCCACTTCTTCAGTCCATTCGTCAGGCTCATTGGCCTTTCTTGGTTTTTTATTCAATCGCACCGGGTTAAGTGATCAGTGCATTTTTTGTACGTACCACCGATCCCCTTTTCCTATTCTTCTACCAGTTCATCCGCTAATTCATAAAGGGCTTCCCGCAAGCCATTACGGTACTTGATCTTAGACAAACCCTGGACTTTTTGATCGTGGGCCAGGGTCTGATAATCGTCGCTTGCTTTGGCAATGATATCACGAATCTGACCATGATCATCGAGATCCTGCTGGTCATAGCGATGGCGGCTGAACAGCTCCCGCATCTGGGCGCTGGTAATCACGTCAATAATGCCCCACTTAATTCGAAAATCCTGAAACTGCCGATCAAGACTGACGGCATTGGCAGCCTGAATGACGGGGTCACTCTCACTTAATCGGGCCGGGTATTTTTCAACGACATAATGACCGTTAAGAATTGTTTTGGCGGCATTCTTAATCTTGCCAGCATAATTTCGGTCATCCAGACCATTGGCAAACTGATCGATTTTTGCTTTGGTATCAACCGCTGCCTGATGCTCTTTATCATGGACCTGGTTGAGTAATTTTTCTAACAGTTCGGTCAGATAATCATAGTCGATCTTAACATCCTTGACATGGGTCATCCGCAGTTCGATCTGATAGAAGGGCACTTTTTTCTCCTTTGCGATTTGTTGCCGCAACTCATTGCTTAACACCGTGGTCAACATCGTTTCTTCGGCCGGTGTCATCCCCAGGGCTTCGATTAAATCATCTGGCGCATCATAATTAAAGCCGATTTTTTCTCCGTCTACGGTTTCCGGATCATATTGTTTCAGCTTGGACATGCCAACATTATACTGTCTTAACAGCTCCAACATTTTCTCTTTTTGCTTTTCGCTGGGCGGCACCGCCTGAAAGGCGTCGGTCAGCTCGTCTAATTGTTTCACCACTGCTTTGACTTCTGTAAACACGGTTTCAAAGGGCTTCGCGATGATCCCGTCATCTTGGTTATTTATTTTTCGTTCGTCCTCGGACAAATTGGCTGAGTCTTTATTAGCATAAATGGCCAGGGCCTTGTTCATCAATTGCTCATTCTGGGCTGGCCAGCGGTAATTGACTATCCGTCCCCAGGGTTTTTCCTGCATATCGGCAATTCGGTTGGTCCGTGAATAGGCTTGAATTAAGGCAGCCCCTCTTAAGGTCCGGTCAATATAGAGAGTATTTAACTCTGGCGCATCAAAGCCCGTCAGCAGCTGATCCACCACAATCACCAGATCAAGAAAGTTTTTATCAGTGGCGGTGCGGTTTAAGCGACTGATAATATCCTGGGTATAACCGGCCACATCATCCATCCCGAAGCTGGTGCCAAATTCCTGATTATAGGCCTGAATCGCATCACATAAGCCTTTGTTGGTGACCAGTTGGGTATCGTTATTGGTCGTGTTCTGGCTGAAGGTCACGGCGACTTTAAGGGTTTGTTTGCCACTTTCCTTATTTTGGGCATTGACCCGCTGGAACTCATGAAAATAAAGCATCGCCATCGGAGTGCTGGCTTTGCCGCCACCGACATGGGTGGTAAAGATGGCGTTGTATTTGCCTTTATTGGAGCGGTTACGCCAGTTTTTAAAAATATCCTCAACCACTAAAGCAATGTGCTCGGGATTCTCATCATAAAAGCTGGGTTCGATGGTATCATCAATATCTTCATCCGTCAGATTGTCAATTTTTTCCTTAATCTGGGCATCGGTCCACTTTGGATAGCGACTTTGAAAAAATGCCGGTAAATACTCCATCTTCATTTGTTCCTCATTGATGGTCGTTTCGAAATCGACTTTAAAGCCCAGTACGTTGCGATCGGCAATCGCTTCCCGGATGGTGTAGGCATGCAGCAGCGGCCCGAAAATATCCTCGGACCTGAGACCGGTCGTGGTTTCATCAAACATTGGTGTCCCGGTATAACCGACCCAGGCGGATCGCTTAAAGGCTTTTTGAATCGTCGCAAAATTATCGCCCCCAGTGCTGCGGTGAGCTTCGTCAACAATAAAGACAATGTTTTTATCCGGTGCCTTAAAGGTCTTGCGATTAACCAGGGTTCCCAGTTTTTGAACCGAGGTGATAATAATATGATTGTCTTTGCTCTTTAATTTGCGGCTAAGATCGGTGGTGTTCTCGGTGCCCTGAACTGTTCCGGATCGGATGGCATCACTGACATCGCCATCAGGGTCATAGGCCTGATAGTTCTCATCGGTTTGTTTTGTCAATGCAATCCGATCTACCACAAAGACGACTTTATCGACCTTCGGCATCCGGCTGGCCAGCCAGGCGGTCTTGAAACTGGTGATTGTTTTGCCGGAGCCAGTGGTATGCCAAATGTAACCCACTTTATTATCACCCGCATCAAAATCAATCTGCTTGATGCCATCAATTACCTTTTGGGTGGCATAAACTTGGTAGGGACGCATCACTTTTAGCGTCTGCTTATTCTTGGTGCCATCTAAGATCATGTAGTTGGTGGCCATCTGATGGGCCATCGGGATGCTCAGCATCGCATCGACGAACTCTTTCCAGTTACGGACAATGGTATTATCTTCTTTCCGCTGCCAGTTAAAAGCAAAATCCTTATTAAATTTGTCGGCTGTGGTATTGGCCATATACTTGACGTTGTTGGGGGTAATCGCCACCAAAATCTGCAAGGTAGAGAAGATATCACGAAACTGATTTTCGTCGGCATATTGATGCATCTGGTTTAAGGCTTCGTTGACATCATGGGTATCACATTTTTCTTCAATTTGAATAATCGGTAGCCCATTGATCAGCAGGGTGGTATCAAAGCGCCGCTTTTGCTTGCCAGTGATAATAGCTGGACGTTCGATCTGATTGACGACCTGATAAACAGTATCCCCGGCACCGATTTGCTTTTGATCAAAAACCGTCAGGAAAGCATGGCGACCATCATCTAAATCAATCTCAATTTGGGAAACCCCATTCAGACCATATAGAAATTGACCGGCTTCATAGGGGGTACGAAGATCCGCGATAATTTTTTTAACCTGCCCGAATTCCACCGCACTGAGCGGGTGTTCCAGTGTGTTCTGATTATGTTGCTCGAGGATTTTTTTGAAATTATCCCACAGGGCAGCGGTGGTTTTAATCGATGGTTCGTATTTCCACAACTTCGTTTTGACCACATAATGTGCCGACTTTTCCTGCACTCCGGTCACCTCGGTAGGGCCGCCGTTGTCAGGATTCGCAATCGTCCCACTGGTGAGATACTCGATTAATTCTGTTTCAAATTGATTCTCAGTCATACTTCGTTTCCTCCTCCAGTTTGTGCAATCGCATTATCGTTTCCAGATTGGCAACCCTATTTTTTAAGGCCTGCAATCGCAATTGGTTAAAATATATTTCACCAATTATTTTTTGCTTTTCAAAAGGTGGCAAAGTCGGAATTTCGAGATCTTTTATTTGCCTAAGAGAATATTTCAAAACCTGCGACCCTTGCAGACCGATTAGCAATTGCTTTTTGATGGCGCTATTTTCATTGAGCAAATAAACCAGAAATTTGCGATCGATTTGTTCGCCTGGTAACAGCTTGACGTAGTTTTGAGTGTAGAGATAGCCTTGATGGGCTTCTCTGACCATCGTACCCGTCCCCGAGATCAGACTGAAGACCGCATCACCGGACGCGAGGGTATTGACCTGATCCCTGGTCCAAATGCGCTTATTATCAGCCGCTTCACTCAGGATGCCCACCAGATCATCAGCTAAATCGGTTTGACTATATAATAAATAGCTCGGTGTCGGCTCGGCTCTGGTCTCGGTAATTCTAAATTGCGGGGTACCACTGACTAACGCGACAATCTCGTTTAATTTAACCATTTTTATTGCCCTTCTGAAATTACTTTTAACTTTATAGTGGCATTGTATCAGAAACTGATTGATTACGCAAGTTAATAATTGTGATTTTTAAAAACCACAATTATTAACTTCAATTTAACTCAAATTTGATAATAACCTTTTATTTCTTAATCATAAAATCAACCTTCGAAGTTCCCGAAGACCAGTAACATTTCATATGATAACGTTCTAAGGACTTGATATAATTTAAGTCAGCAGGAAATTACCTGAAAACGAAATAACCTCAAAATGACATCTCATTTCCGACGGAACATCATCAAGCGCATTTCTTCTTGACAGGTGCGCTATTATGTATTACCATGTAGACAACATTCTACATGGTAATACATAATAGCAATTGCGAAACGTATAAACATCGAATAATGGCTGCTTTGCGTTGAGTTTCCAAAACCATTTTTGTAACGTGCGAAACTGGATGCAAAGCTCATGGTACTGTCGCAATTACTAATACATCATAAACTTGAAAGGGGACAACCCGATATGATCCCGTCTCAAATGTTGAAGGGCACCCTTGAAGGTTGCATTCTCAAAGTGATCAGTTCTAACGAAACCTATGGCTACGAGATTTCTCAAGCCCTCCAAAAATATGGCTTTCAGGATATTTCAGAAGGTACGATTTATCCCCTCTTATTAAGACTGGAAAAAAACGGGCTGGTGACAACCAAGTACCGGGCCTCCCCCCTGGGTCCAAAACGAAAGTATTTTCAAATTTCTTCCGAAGGAATAATCGCTCTGGAATCTTTTTTTTCAAATTGGAAGGAGCTTGAAAACGCAGTCAATCAACTTTTTCAAAGTAGAGGTCAAAAACATGAATAAAAAAACACGCGAACTGAATCAAATTAACAACAACTTGGATAAACTGCTTTATTCAGAAAATATTTCTGCAATGACTGATATCGTCTGTTATCTGCGTGGTGCCAAAATCTCGAACTACAATCAAGAAATAATACGACAGGATCTGCTCGAAATGGTCTTGTCGGCTCAGGAACGGAACGAAAATATTCAGACTGTCATCGGAACGGATTATAAAACCTTCTGCGATGAGATCATCGCTAGCTTTCCACTTAAAAGCTTAAAGGAAAAAATGATCGACTTTTTTGATGCGGTATCTCTTGGACTCTCCGTTTTTTGTGCCGTCAATATTGTTATGTCAAATGAAACCCTCGTTTTGATCCACAATCTCATCGTTGGCAAACCGCTCAATTTTGAAATTGCCATTACGGCTGGCTTAATTGTTTCGTTACTGATTGTTTTTGTTGCCGCCTTCGGCATTGTCAACTTTATTATGAAAAACTCTTTTGAAATCGGAAGCTTTTTCCAAAACAATACCTGGACAATTTTAATTGTCCTAGGGTCGATCCCCATATTTTTGGTGATTGCCTGGTTGGGCCGAAATACGATTTTTACTGTCAATATCTTTGGTGCATTATTCTTTTCATTTGCCCTTTATTTAACGCACCGGCTCTTGTCTCGCATTTGATCGGCTTCATAGAAAGTCGATCTTAATCTTGAAGTTTCTTCGTTTTTTTATCAGAAATACCTTTTTACGCAGAAAAAAGGTATGGCATCAAGACGCCATACCTCTCGCTATTATTCCACAATCACCGCCACCCCATCCGGGATAACAGTAACGGTAGCCTGCTCATTATTTAGATAATTTCTTGCCAATGCCAAAGCTTCCTGCACATCTTTGGCCGGCGTCATCTGGAATTCTTGAATCATCTCATCTGGTGCTGCCGAAATATAAATCACCTTGGCCTTTAACAAGATCCGTGCCAGAATCTGGGCTTCCCACTGATCGGGGATGGTTTCGTCCCGGGGGGTATTGACGAAACCGGCTAGCATCTTTTCCAGATTTTTTTCATCTCTAAAGGTGTTAAAGAAAGCTGCGCCGCCATGGCCATCGTTGGATTTTGCCAGCATGATGATCACGCCGTCTTGTTTAACAGCGGCTTCAGCGGCAGTCATCCCTTTGACGGCCTGATAAATGTTCTGATCCAGCGGGTAACCGCCATTGGTGGTGATGACGATATCGCTGGGGGTAGCCTGAACCTTGCAGAGCTTTTCGAGAAACTTCCGGCCGTTAATATGAGCGGCATCACAATCCCCGGCCACCGCATGGATGACTTCTTTTTCGGAATTGATGACCACATTGACCACAAAGGCCAGCTTGGCGGTCCGGGCGGCATAGAGCATATCAATATGGAGGGGGTTGCCCTCAATCACGCCGGTGCGGGCCTTGGGGTGGGCAATGAATTCGCCGCAATGATTGGCCAGTACACTAACCCGGCTGGCAATTCCCGGCAGTACGCTTTTGCGCCCGCCCGAAAAGCCGGCAAAGAAATGGGGCTCGATAAAGCCTTCGGAAACCAGCAGATCGGCTTCGGCGGCCAACCGGTTGATGATCAGCGCACCGCCGGAGGGCAGCGTGCCAATTTTAACCAAACTGTTGTCATCGCCAGAATCATGGACGACAATCGTTTCGGTATCAACAATTGTTTCACCAAATTTCCCCACCAATTCCTCCCGGGTGGTCAGGCGATGAAAACCGGTGGCAATCAGAATGGTGATTTCGGCTTCGGGATTGCCCTGGCGGATTTCTGCTAGCATCAACGGCATAATAATTTTGCTCGGTACCGGTCTGGTATGATCGCTGGCGATGATGACAATCTTCTGCTTGCCCACCGCCAACTGGGATAGTTTTTCCGAAGCAAAAGGGGTTTGGATCGCTTCACTGACCAGTTCGGTCTGGGATTTGCCCGGGTGATAGTCTTCGATCTGTGAAACGAGCAGGCCATTGAGAATGGCTTCATCAACATTAAGAACCTGTTTTTCTTTTCCATAGGGTAAATTGATTTGCATAATATTTTCCTTTCTGATTAGACGAAAGACATTAGCAGAATTCTGCATTCCGCTAATGTCTTAACTTTTTTGGATAATTTCACTTATTTAATTTTCGTTTATTTAAATGCACTAATTTCAATGCGTAATTGAAATGCGTTAATTGACCGGCAGTTTAGCCAAAGGTGCTTAACAGACTTTCAAAGAGCGGTGCTCCAAAATATACCACCAGACCAATAACAATGACATAGATGGCACAGACCTTCAGGGTGGCCTGTAAGATCTTGCCCTCGCTGCCAATAATACCGGTGGCGGCAGTAGCGACGGCGATACTCTGAGGTGAGATCATCTTACCAGCGGTGGCGCCAGCGGTGTTGGCGGCGGCCAGCCAATACGGGCTCATGCCGATAGCGTTGGCGGCTTCAACTTGCAACCCACCAAACAGGACGTTGGCTGAGGTATCGCTGCCGGTAACAAAGGTTCCCAGAGCCCCGATCAGCGGAGCAATCAGTGGATAAAAATCGCCGGTAATCAGCACCAGAATCGTGGCAATGACACCAATCATCCCGCTGTAACCCATGACCTTAGCCAGGGCGACAATGGCGACAATCGTGATCGCTGACTTGCTCATTTGTTTCATGGTGTTTCCCAGCACTTTGGAAATCTGACCAAATTTAACGCCCTGAATCAATCCCGCCAAATAGGTGGCAATGATAATCAGCGTTCCCGGAGTGGCCAGCCATAAGAAGGTCATCGGTTTCCCGTGGGGCCCGGTATAGATCTGAATCGTGGTACTCACCTGTTTCAATGCCCCATTAATCATCGGGAACAATGACGAACATAAAATGATGATCACAAACACCAGAATAAACGGCAACCAGGCCATGACGGCGGTTTTGAAGGGGATTTTTTCAGCATCTTTGGCGGCGGTATCCTTATAGAATATCTTGGCCATGGCAATCACGACGGCCATACAAACCACCGATCCGACAATCGCCGGCAGTTCGGCACCCAGATACTTGGCCACAAAAATCTGCGGCAGCGCAAAGGACAGACCAGCCATCAGGGTAATAATTACGACGCCTTTGAGACTTTTAAAACCTTTACCCGTCAGCATGACTAAAATGAAAGGCACGACAATAATCATGATAAAAAGTTGCAGGGCGACGGTAAATGATAAATCGTTTACATTTAGATTGGTAACCGAAGCCAGGGTACTGACAGGCAAACCAATCGCGCCAAAAGCGGTGGGCGTGGTATTGGCAATTAAACAGATAATAGCGGCAAACACCGGGTTAAAACCCAGCGCGGCCAGGATGCTGGCAGGAATCGCCACCGCGGTTCCAAAACCGGCAATGGCTTCTAAAAATCCACCAAAACCCCAGGCTAGGATCAGCACCAGAATCCGTTGATCGGTGGAGATGCTGGTCATCATTTTCTTGATGACTTCCATACCACCGGTAAAGGTCGCCAGATTATAGGTAAACACCGCTGCCACAATGACCAGCATAATTGGCCAGATCGCCATCGCACCGCCTTCCAGGGCAGCCGTGAGACTGTCGATCACTGGCATTTTCCAGACCAGGATACTTAATAGAATTGTGATCGCCAGGGCAATCGGACAGGCTTTGTAGCCGGGGATCTTTAAGACCCCCAGAGAGACAATCAGCCACAAAACCGGGATCAGGGCGATAAAAAAGAGCAACAAGTTATCCATATTTCCCCCCTACATCTGACAGACTTTTTTAGGATTCAGCAGATTCTTGGGATCAAAGGTTTGTTTAATGCCCGCCATTAAGGCGAGATGCTCGGTGCCAAAATCGTTGAGCAGATATTTCCGTTTGGCATAACCAATGCCGTGTTCACCAGAAACCAGTCCCTCGTAGGTCAGGGCCTTGGCATACATCCGATCCATGGCTTCTTCCAGCTTGGCTTCCCATTCTTGTTGTTCAAGCTTATCCCGGCAGACATAAATATGCAAGTTGCCATCACCAGCATGGCCAAAACTGGGGATCCGGACATCCATTTCGGCAGCCAGCTGATGGGTAAATTCGATGAACTCGGCAATCCGGTTACGGGGCACGACGACGTCGCATTCATCCATTTCGGTGGTGGAGGCCTTAATGGCTTCCAGGAAGGCCCCCCGGGCTGACCAGACCGATTCTTTTCGCTCGGCTGTATCGACGATATAGACATCTTTAGCACCTTCGGCCAGACAGAGGTTGGCAACGACTTCGTACTCCGCTTCCACCTGTTCTTTGGAGTTGCCGTCAAAGGTCAATAAAATATAGGCATTGCTGCTGGAATCCGGGAATTTTTTGCCCAGGAAATCTTCAGCAAAAAGGATCGTTTGTCGTTCCATAAATTCGATGGCGGTGGGAATGGCCTTTGATTTGATGATTTTTGGCACAATTCCGGCGGCGTCGCTGATATTATCAAAGGGAATCAGCAGACTTAAAGTCATCTTGGGCAATGGCAACAGCTTTAAGATCGCTTTGGTAATCACACAGAGGGTGCCTTCGGAGCCGATAACCAGATCTTTAAGGCTATAGCCAGAGCTGTTTTTAACGATTTTGCCGCCCAACTCGATGATTTCACCGTTGGATAACACGACCGTCAGACCGCGGACATAGTCCCGGGTGACGCCATATTTCACGGCCCGCATGCCACCGGCGTTGGTGCTGATATTGCCGGCAATCGTGGCTGATTTTTCACCGGGATCAGGGGGATAAAACAGATCGTTTTCTTCGACAAATTTAGACAGTTCCATCAATAGGACGCCGGGTTCCACAGTAACGGTCAGGTTTTCAGTATCCAGTTCGAGAATATTGTTCATCAGCGTGGTTTCCAGCATAATCCCACCGAATAAGGGGACGCAGGCACCAACCAGGCCGGTTCCTGAACCACGGACGACGACCGGGATATTATGGTCATAGGAGTATTTCATAATCTTGGACACTTCTTCGGTAGAGGTTACCTTGATCAGGACCTCGGGATAAGAATGGATGCTGCCCAATTCATCATGGCTGAAATCTTCACCGATTTCGGCGCCAACAAAAATCCGTTCGGCGGGAACCAGGCTTTTTAAATAGGCAATATCATTTGCTTCCACTTTTTTATAATTCATCTTAGACAACCATCCTTTCTGGTGTTTCAGTAGCCTGCGGCATTTCAATGGTTTCAGCCGCTGCCAGCACTTCCGGTTCGCCAATCATCGCCAGCAGTTCTGGTAATATTTCATATAAATCCCCGACCATTCCGCAATGGGCGACATTGAAAATCGGTGCCTTGGGATCATTGTTGATGGCGATAATATATTCTGAATTCTGCATTCCGGCAGCAAACTGAACGGCACCGGAAATCCCCAGGGCGATAATCAGTTTCGGTTTAACGGTTCGGCCGCTTAAGCCAATTTGCAAACGGGCATCAAACCAGCCGGCTTCAATCCCGGGACGGGTACAGGCCACAGTAGCACCGATTTTTTCGGCGAACTCATAAATCATTTCTAGGTCTTTTTCGGATTTCACCCCGCGACCGACGGCCACAATGGTTTCGGCTTCGGATAAATCCAAGCCTTTTTCTTTTTTAATGACTTCCAACACCTCAATGGCAGAAACCAGTTTTTCTTTGGCGATTTCCATAATCTCAACACTACCCCAGGGATCTTTAACCAGTTCCGGCGCGTTGAATACTTTATAACGGACGGTACAGAACTGCGGTCTCGTGTTTTCGGTGACGATCTGAGCCATAATATTACCGCCAAAGGCCGGACGAATCTGCACCAGATCGGTATTATCTTTCATTTCCAGAATCGTACAATCGGCGGTGAGGCCGGTGCGGTAGCGGGCCGCTACTCTTGGTGCCAAAGATCGGCCGACATTGGTCGCGCCAACCAGGATCGAAGACGGTTTCACTTTTTCAATAAAGTCTTCCAGCACATTGGCATAGGGTTCAATCACAAAATGTTTGAGTTCCGGTTGATCATAAACAAACACCTTGTCGACGCCGTAGTTTAACAGTTCGCTGGCTTCTTCTGTGATATTGGTGCCCATAAACAATGCGTAGACCGGATGTCCGATGACGGCGGCCAGTTCCCGGGCCTTGCCAATCAGTTCCAGAGTAACCGGATGAATCTTGCCTTCGATGTGATCGACGTAAACGGCAATTCCTTTGTATAAGCTTTTATCAATGGCGATCTTCTCATCTTCTTCCAGAATGAGAACGCCAGCGGGGCCATTTTTTAGACACATCTTGCACATTTTACAGGCAGCGGTCACTTCCAGTCTTGCATTTTCATAAGCGAAGGCATCAAAAGGACAAATCTCTGCCAGTGCCTCAAAGGTTTTTTGATCGACGTTTTCCTTGATTATTTTAATTCCTGCCATGATTTTTTCCTTTCTATCCTAAATATTTTTTTTCTGATAAGATGCCATATAAAGCTTGGGCCAGCACCTTGCTGTCACCTTCAAAGCTGGTTTTTTCAACATTGCTTTCAGGAGGGAAGATTCGTTCCACCTGGGTGGGCGAGCCACTCAATCCATATTTTTTTTCATCAGTATCGTACATATCTTTTAAGGTTAATACTTTAATTTCGGGGTTTTCAGAAATTTCCAGTTTTCGTTTATAGGAAGGTAACCGCGGAGTATAAATGTCCTTATCCACCGTAATCAGACAGGGATATGGCACCCGCTGAATTTCTAGCGATTCTTCCATATTCATCTGCAAGGTCAGTCCCTTTTCATCAGCCACCAGAATTTTGATCACGTTGGTGACATGGGGAATGCCTAAAAACTCGGCCATTTCCGGGCCAACCTGGGCCGTATCGCCATCGGTGGTTTGCTTACCGCAAATGATCAGATCAAAATCACCCAGTTTTTTGGCACCTTGGGCCAAAGTATAACTGGTGGCGACCACATCAGCGCCGCCGAATTTCCGGTCGGATAATAAACAGCCCGCATCAGCGCCCATGTAAAAGGATTCCAGTAAAACTTCTTTACTTTGCATCGGCCCCATCGACAAGGTGGTAATGGTGCCTCCCAACTCTTCTTTTAAACGAAATGCGGTTTCCAAACCAAATAAATCATAAGGATTGAGTTTCGATTCAACCCCATCTCGAATCAGGACACCTGTTTCCGGATCCACTTCGACGTTGGATGTTCCGGGAACCTGTTTGATACATACCAGTATTTTCATACTCGCCCTCCATTAAATTAATTTAGTAAAATAATAATTAAATTCTTGTCATCGCATTGCGAAAAGTGTTGCTGTCTGGCTGATGCACAGACAGCAGGTGAGCTGTTATTTTATGTGAGGTTGTCCACAAACGCTCTCGCTACTTCATTATTAGTCTTTTGTTGGCGGACAATTAACTAACACTGTTCAGCTGTCACATTTGTTTGTCGACAACCTGACATACCCTCAGGCCTTTCGCAATTCACTGATTCTTGCTCAGCTCGTCATAACTGATTAACCCTCTTAAACCCATTCAAAGTCAAAGCAATTCTTTTTTGATAAAATTCTACTACTGGTCCAGTGGTCAGACCACCAACCTGTGACCATTATATTTGTTTCGTAAATTTTTGTCAAGCATTAAAATAACGTTTTCATGTTTTTTTTATTTTTATGTTTTTGAATTTTAAATTCGACTGTGATACAATGTTCAATTATTAGGAATTTATAAAAAATAAAATGAAATGAAGTGAAATATTTATATGTTTAAAGAAATTGCGCAAAAAAAAATATATTTGCAGATCCTCGAGCAGATTAAAGAAAATATCATCAATGGTAATCTAAAAAGCGGGGACCGCCTGCCCTCGGAACGGCAATGGGCGGAACAGCTGGGAGTTTCCCGGGCGACCATCCGGGAAGCGATCCGGGCGCTGGAGATGATCGGTCTGGTGGTCTGTCAGCAGGGCGAAGGTAATTTTATTGCCGAAAATTTTGAAGATACTTTAACCCAGCCACTGACCATTATGTTTTGGTTGAGTAAGGGAGAATTACGAGAGGTTCAGGAACTCCGTCGGGCGCTGGAAACCGAGGCGGCCAAGCTGGCAGCCAAAAAAATGACACCGGAACGCTATGCCAGTCTTGAAAAAATCTGTGATGCCATTGAAACCGAAACCGATGAAGCCGTCCGGGCCGAACTGGATAAGCGCTTCCACTACGAGATTGCCATGGCCTCCGAGAATAAAATGATTCACAACGTCCTGCTGTCTTCGGCAAGCCTGATTGAAGCGCTGATCAAGGATATCCGGATTGCCATTCTCGATGATACCGAACGGGGCCCGATTATCGATCAACAGCATCGCAAAATCTTGAATGCCCTCGGCAACAAAGAACAGTTAAATGCGGCCTGGGCGATGTCCCAGCATATGGATCTGATTGACGGCTTTGTGGCCGGACTGGAGATTGATGAACCGTGATTTATAAATTTTAACGAAAAAAAGCAGGATGGTTTTGGACATCCTGCTTTTTTATTTGCATTTTTAAACTAACGCTTCATGTTTTTCCAGAAATTCTTTTAGAACTGTCTCGATGATTGCGCAGCCGCCGATGCTATCGGATTCGATATTCAGGGGCATAATTGGATCGTGAAGAGACATTCTCAGCAGGCACCAGCCATTTCCGGCGGTGCTGTCACAGCTCACCCGAACGCCTTCATGATTTGGCTGCACCACTGTCCAGCCGGGCTGGCTGGCGGCAAAGTTATCAAACTCAGCCAAAACTTTTTCGCCATATGCTTTAAAATCCGGGGCGGTGATCTTGAGCCGGATTTCTTTGGCCTCGGCCGGTTCCTTTAAGCCTTCCAGAAACGAACTGATCGGCTGACCGGCCTGGTGCAGTTCGGCAAATTTGATCAGCGCCATGGTGACCAGGTAGGCACCGTCATCGAGAAAATAGTTTTCTTTAATGGCACCGTGACCGCTGGTTTCCATGGCCAGATGGGTTTCAATACCCGCGTTATTTAAGCGGATGGCCTCGTTGATGACATTTTTATAGCCCCGCTTAAAGCGATGATGTTTCCCGCCAAGACTTTCAATATACTCGGTTAACCCGGTGGACGTAATCGAATCGGTAACGATGGTTGACCCCGGATAGTCAGCGAGCAGCATGCTGGCGATAAAGGCGATAAAACCATTACGATTAATGGCATTGCCTTTTTCGTCGATAATCGCCGCCCGATCCACATCGGTATCAAAGATGATCCCCAGATCGGCCTGGTTATCCCGCACCGCTTTGGTGATATGGTCAATCGCCACCACATCTTCCGGGTTGGGTACGTGATTGGGGAAATTGCCGTCGGGATCCAGATACTGGCTGCCCCTGGTGTCAGCGCCCAGCGGCTTCAACACCTGGTCAACAAAAAATCCGCCGGCGCCGTTACCGGCATCAACGACAATCTTTGCCCCGGCCAGAGGCTGTTCGGCCCCGGTTTTTTCGCGAATCAGCGTGACGATGTTTTTGGAATAAGAAGGCAGGAAATCATAATCGACGGCCTGTCCGCCGGGGGTAAAGCCTGTTTCAATGGTCTCGGCCATTTCCAGAATTGCGGTAATATCCTCTTTATTAAGGCCGCCGTCGCGGGTAAAAAACTTCAAGCCGTTGCGGTTAAAGGGCAGATGACTGGCAGTGACCATTACGGCGCCGTCAGCATCAATAACCGGATCAAGGGTGGTCATAAACATTGCCGGGGTGGTGGCAATGCCGCACTGATAGACATTATTCCCCTTGCTGACCAGACCCAGGGCGACCGCCTGGGCCAGGTATTCGCCGGATAGCCGGCTGTCCCGGCCAATGGCAAAGGTCAGCGGCGTTTTCTCGATTCTATTACCGATTTTCTTTTCCAACCATGTGGCAAAAGAAAAGGCAATTTTCATCGCCATATCCTGGGTGAAATTGACGTCTTCACCGGCCACGCCCTCAAGGGCAACCCCCCGGACATCGGAACCATTCTGTAATTTTCTGATATCTTTAATTTCCATTTATTTTTAATCTCCTGAGTGTAAACCTAGTTAGTAGTCTTTTTCTATTTAACCCTCTACTTTGTTCTGGTTGAGCGAAAATGTTCGAGTACTTGGCGGATTAATTTATTCAAGGCCGCCGCGTATCAATAATACGCAAGGATTTGAATAAATTGATCCAACGACGTAATCGGGCATTTTAGTCAACCAGTGATGAGCACATTACGGCTTTGATAGTATGCATCCGATTCTCGGCTTCGTCAAAAACAACTGAATGTTTACTGCGGAAAACCTCATCGGTAACTTCCATTTCATCCAGGCCGAATTTCTCTTTGACGTCCTGGGCAACGGTGGTTTCCAGATCGTGGAAGGCTGGTAAACAATGCAAGAAGATCACATCATCATTGCCGGTGGCTTTGATCATCTCCATATTCACCTGGTAGGGCGACAACAATTTGATACGGTCAGCCATCTGGGCTTCTTCACCCATAGACACCCAGACATCGGTGTAGATTACGTCAGCATCCTTAACCCCGGCCTTAATATCGGCACTGAGGGTAATCGAGCCACCGGTGGTTTCACAGAGGGCTTTCATTTCGGCCACTAAGCTTTCTTCCGGGAACAGCGATTCTGGAGCTACCGCCACAAAATGCATCCCTAGTTTGGCACAGCCGATCATTAATGCGTTACCCATGTTGTTGCGGGCATCACCGACAAAAACCAGTCGTTTTCCTTTAACACTGCCAAAATTTTCCTGGATCGTCAGCATATCGGCTAGCACCTGGGTGGGATGATCCTCGTCGGTCAAACCATTCCAGACTGGTACCCCAGAACATTCGGCCAGAATTTCCACGGTCTTTTGTTCAAAGCCCCGGAATTCAATGCCATCATAAAAACGCCCTAAAACAATGGCGGTATCTTCAATGGATTCTTTTTTGCCCATTTGGCTGTTGGTCAAAAAGGTGACGTTGGCACCCTCATCAAAAGCGGCCACTTCAAAGGCACAGCGGGTTCGGGTAGAGGTCTTTTCAAAAAGAAGCACAATGTTTTTGCCCTTGAGAAGCGTCCCCACCTCCCCTGATTTTTTCTTGGCTTTTAATGCTGCGGCATAATCAATTAGATACTGTATTTCTTCTGGTGTAAAATCCTTCAGGGTCAATAAATGACGTCCTTTTAAGTCCATAGTGCTTCCTCCGTTTATCTCTTCTTTTAAGCTTATTTTAACTGATAGTAAGTCTCTTTAACAAGGTAAATATTACGCTTTTATATAAATACAAATCGTTGTTTGAAAACTCTTAAACATCGAACAATTTTTGCTTTGCGTTCAGTTTCCACAAACAATTTTGTAACATGTAGGCGAACAGTTCGTTAGAATTGTACGACGTACAGTGTAAAAATTGTTTCGTGCGAAACTGATCGTAAAGCTCACGGCACTTTCGCAATTACTGCATTAGATTCTAACTAAAACGAATCCCGATATAGGGGCATGGTCATACAGCGGGGGCCGCCGCGGCCACGAACCAGTTCCGAGGCTTCAATCCCGATTACTTCGATGCCGTTTTCCTGGAGCACCTCATTGGAGCGTTCGTTCCGTGCATAGGCGACGATGACGCCGGGACCAATGGCCAGGGTATTGGTACTGTCGTTCCATTGTTCCCGGGCAGCGGCCACCGGGTTGCCGCCGCCGCTCTGAATCAGGCTGATAGCCGGTAAATTGAGCACTGATTTAAGAGCTTCTTTAAGGCTGTCTTTGCGTTCATAATGTAGATAATCCTTCTTGCCGGGAGTCATAATCACGGTTTCCACCTGTTCGAGAATCCCCGGGTAGACAATGAACTTATCATAGTCCACCATTGTAAAAACGGTGTCCAGATGCATGAACGCCCGGTTGCTGGGGATCTTTACCGCCAGCACCTTTTCAATGCCCAGATCGGCATTAAAGAGGTTTTTAGCCAGCTCCTCCACCCCCTGAACCTCGGTGCGCTCGCTGCAGCCCACTGCTACTACAGTGGGACTCAAAATCAAGACATCGCCCCCCTCCACCGAAAAGAAATTGGTATCCTGGTAAAAGGTTTTATTCGTACAGCTGGCAAACATCGGGTGATGTTCATAAATCGCTGACATGTAGCGGCTTTCCCGTTTTCTGGTGCGGGTCGCCATGGCCGAAATACTCATCCCATCGTGAATGGTTACCGCTGGATCCCGCATGAAATATAAATTAGGCAGCGGGTTTAAGTAAAAGGCGTAGGGTTCCGGCCCTTTCAGATAATCGGTCAGCACCCGGTGCCGTTCCAGATGATCCAGCTCTTTTTGCAAAACCCCGGCAATCAGGGCGTCGCCCAAGGCATCACTGTCCAGCGACATTAAATACTCATTTAAAAAGCCGTCAATGTAGTTGCCCGAAGAAGGATTCTTATCGATGACTTCAGCAATCAAGTTTTCCCGGATAGCGGTGTTTTTCAAAATATCTTTTAATAAGACTTCCACATAAAAGACTTCAGCCCCTCGCTTTCTAAGAATGTCGGCAAATGAATCGTGTTCTTCCTGCATCCGTTTGAGCCAGGGAATATCTTCAAATAATAATTCTTTAAGAGAATCTGGAACAATGCGTTCCAGCTCTTTCCCCGGTCGGTGGATCAGCACCTTTTTCAATTTTCCTATTTCTGATTCTATTTTTAAGTTCTTATCATTCATTTCTTATCTCCAATTTTTTCAATACCCGGTTATTATACCATCGGTTCAATAAAAAGCCTACTATTTAAGACAACAAATTAAGCCAACAAAAAAAGAAGAACCTAAGTTCTTCTCCTAATGTGGAACTTTTTTATGTTGTCATTATGAAACTAACAGTGCGCCATCAGTTTCATCCTCATCTAGTAATACAATTTTTACACTTTGAGTTAAAAGATCGGAATAACTGAAAGACAATTTCTGTTCTTTTCTTTTATCCTCTTGAACTCTTACGGTAAAAATACTGGGATAAGTGCTTTCAATTACCCCTTCTTTTTGGTAGAGTTTTTTCTTGCTTTTATGCGCTTCAAGTTTGACTCGTCTGCCAAGATAATTTTCCACCTCGCGTCTAATGTCCATAATGGTTGCTTTTGGCATGAACTTCACCTCTCTGTGGTTTTCTCTAAATTAGTATAACACAGATATGGTGAAAAGTAAAATTTTTTATTATAACAATACCTGGTTTTTTTGTCAACATGTAATTTTGATTTTCGTTTACATTTTGTTTATCGTTTACATTTCTTAAGTTTTTATCTACATAAAATTCTTTTTCAATCTGTTTTTATCATGGTTGTCTCTTATATGCATTCGGATCTGGATCTGGAGTTTCATTAAACACCGAATACATTTCCATCCCATATCTCAGGGCATCCACAATCCGCATCGGGTTATGAAGCCAGATAGCATCATCAAACTGAGTTATCACTTCAAACGACTCAAATCCCCAGGTGCATAAAACCGGCAGCATTCCGGCGTTAACGGCGGTTTCGTAGTCAACGGTAGAATCGCCGACATAGAGACATTCTTCGGGTTTTACGCCCATTTTTTCAGCCAAGGCCAGGGTCGTGGCTGGATTTGGTTTTCTGAGATCCTCTTTAGTAAAACCCACCACATCGACAAAATGATAATCTTTAAACAGCCCCCTGACCAAAGCTTTTGCCTCCCGATCAGGTTTGTTGGTACAAACCCCAAAAGGAATCTCATTTGCTGTCAAGTAATCCAACAGTTTCGTTATTCCTGGATAAGGCTTAGTTTTTTTTAAATAATTGCTGGCATACTCCGCCCGCACCATGTCTGTCAGTTCATTCACAAATCCTTCAGAATCTCGATGTTCTTCCGGCATGGCATCTCTTGTTAAATTTCTGATGCCACGTCCAATCAGTTTTTTCCCGTCTTCATAGGAATGAGTTGGGAATTGATGAAATTTCATGATCGCATTAGTGGAATCAATTAGATCTTCAAGGGAATTAACCAGTGTCCCGTCTAAGTCAAATACAATACCTTTATACTTATGCATGTCATCCTCCTTATTATCTATTGCATGTTTAGGCGTTTGCGAAATTAAAAAAATCGAACAACGGTTGCTTTGAGTGCAGTTTCCACAAACAATTTCGTAACGTGTAGGCGAACAGTTCATCGAATTTTCTGCCGAACAGTATCGAAATTGTTTCGTGCGAAATTGCGCACAAAGCTAACGGCACTTTCGCAATTACCTATATTGCAGGTTTGTTATTATTATACCCTAATTTTTTTATTTAATTTTGTTTTTTTAATTGCTTTGGATTATAATAAGATTATTCTTTTCTCTGGAGGTTATATTTTGGGTTACAAGGAAGATAATTATCTGAATCTCAGTAAATCTTTAATTAAAAAAATGAACAAACGAAATTTTGAGGGCTATTTTTGTCAATCGGCCGATGAGGCTCTGGAACTCGCTTTGTCATTCATTCCTAAGGGTGTCACCGTCACCCATGGTGGTTCCGAATCGATTAAGGAACTTGGCCTGCTTGATGCCGTTAAGAACGGCGATTATCAATATATCGACCGCAGTCTTGCTAAAACACATCAGGAAAAAAGAGAAGTCGTTGCTCAGGGAGTTTTAGCTCATACCTTTATTACTGGAACCAATGCCATCACCATGGATGGAGAACTGGTTAATGTCGATGGTTTCAGCAATCGGGTGGCACTGATGTGCTTTGGTCCCGAACAAGTGATCGTTATCGCCGGTATCAATAAGGTGGTCGCCAATGTGGCTGCTGGCGTTTATCGGGCCCAGAATATTGCCGCTCCCGTCAATGCGATTCGCATCAATGCCAAAACACCCTGTTATGATACCGGAAATTGCGCCCAATGTCACTCGGATGACTGTATGTGTGCAAACATTGTCGTAACCAGGCACAGCCGTGCTCCTGGCCGGATTAAGATTATTCTGGTCGGGGAAAATATTGGTTACTGAGATGACGAATCAATCTAATCCCTTGAATGCTTCGATTCCACTAAATGCTTTAAAACAAGCATTTTCTGCCTATCCTCAAACAATCAAAAAAGAACCTCGGGTGGCTTATGCCGGCACCCGGGGTTCTTATGGCGAAGAAGCCAGTCTGGCGTTTTTTAAAAATACCGGTGAATTATTTCCCTTTAAAACCTTTGAGGATGTTTTTACAGCCCTTAATCAAGGAACTGTTGACTATGGAGTGCTTCCCATCGAAAACTCATCGACTGGCTCCATTGCCGCTGTTTATGATCTGCTTTCCCGTTATCAGTATTATATTGTGGGGGAAGAAGAAATTCGCGTTCATCATTGTCTGTTAGCTCCCAAAGGAGCCAGTTTTGAGACTATCGAAGCTGTATACTCCCATCCCCAGGGATTTTCCCAATCTCAGGAATTTCTCGACAATTACCCCCATTGGCAGTGTATCCCCTATTACAATACAGCCATTGGAGCTGCTCATGTGGCCGAGCAAAACGATCCCGGAATGGCCGCCATTGCCAGCCGACGGGCCGGGGAAATCTATGACCTGGAAATTTTAGCGGAAAACATCAATTTTTCCCAAACCAATGTCACCCGATTTGTGGTCATTTCCCGGGAGATTGAACTTTTCGAAAATCCCAGCCGGGTCAGCATTGCTTTTCGTCTGCCCCATCGTCCCGGAGCACTTTATGAAATCATTGGGATTTTTTCAGTGTTTTCTCTGAATTTATGTAAGATCGAATCCCGGCCACTGTTAAAAGAGAACTGGGAATACCTGTTCTTTATTGATTTTACCGGCAATATTTCCCAGAACACCCTGGTCAATCTGCTGCCGATTATTCAGGAAAAGGTCGAGTACTTTCAGTTTCTAGGGTATTATCCGCAGTTTCAAGAAAAATAATCGTACTAAAAATAATTTAATTAATCGCTGATCACAACAAAACCCCAGGTTTTTTCGACCTTTCCTCGTCGTTAAACCTGGGGTTTTTATTATGTTTTTGCCTAATCATAAAAAGTCATTCGAACCTGGCCATTGGCATCAACCGCCGGGCTGTAATCGTCGGAGTGACACTTGGGGCATCGGGCTTTGGCACTAAATCGATAATACCCGTTCTCACAGGCTCCGGCGATGGCTTCAATCGTTTCAATCTTTTCCGATTTCGCAAGAGCGGGATTCTGATCATTAATTTTTGCTTTAATTTCTTCCGATCCAATCACTTTTTCTTCACCGCAGGTATCGCAGTGGAGTAGATAAAAACTAAATCCGCCGCCTTCCCGGACGTCAAACTCGGTCTGACACTGGTTACATCGCGCTTTAAACTGTCTGCCCAATTTTATCGCCTCCTAATTTAAGTTAACTATTGCTTTGCGCCAAAAATTACTTAAGCCAGTAACTTCAAGATATTCTGGGGTTGCTGATTGGCCTGAGCCAACATCGACTGGGCCGCCTGAGACAGGATGTTGGTTTTGGTGAATTGCATCATTTCCTTGGCCATATCCACATCCCGGATACGGGATTCCGAAGAGGTCAAATTCTCGGATGCCGTTTCCAGGTTCTTGATGGAGTGTTCCAACCGGTTCTGATAGGCTCCCAGCCGGGAACGTTCAGCAGAGACCTGACCAATGGCCGTATCACAGGTACTAATGGCGGCATCGGCAGCGGTCCGACTATCTACCTTTAAACCGGAAAGCCCCAGAGCGGAAGCCCGCATATCACTGGTCTGAATATCCATGGTCTGGCCGGTATTGGCCCCCACCTGAATTGAGAAAGACTGGGCTGCTGAAGCAGAAAGATCCGGCCAAATGATATTAAAGTGCGACATTGGCTGATCCATCTCTGGAGCCCCTGGACCGGCGGATTCTGGCATGATGTCTTCGGCATTTTTAGCAGCACCACCATTTGCATCCAAGCCGATGGCAGCACCGGTATCTGTTTCAGCTCCGGCATCGAGTAGTATATTTGTCAGACCGCCATAAGAGGCATCATTTACAGCTAGGCTAAAATGCGTAGCAAACTGAGCTGCATCAAGAAAAATTGCAAACGTATTAACACTACCGAGTGCATCATCCAAAGTCGAGCCCGCATGTGTCGCCAAGTATTGAAGCACGTCTTGAACACCAGCTCCACCTGCACCTTTAATCTGTCGATCCATATACCGCACCGCTAGATAAGCCGAACCGTAATCATCACTGCTGCCATCCCAATCAGATGCCACCCCGGTTCCAAAATTGGCAACTACCCCAGTAATTGAACCAAGGGATGCCATTGCCGACTCCAACCGTTCATCGCCACCATGGGTAAACTCGGCCACCCCTTCAATAAACCAGGTGGGCAGCGCACTCATATTCGTGGTAGCCATCATCACCGCATGGGTCATCTCATGGGCGATTACCCGATCCACATATTGAGGAGCTGTTCCTCCATCTTGAGTATCAGTCGGTTGGGCATAAGCCAAATTGATTCTCAGGGTCATATCCGTTGCAGTCCCACCAACTGAAGCCGCTGTCTGATCACTGGCGTCGTTAAAAAACTCCACCGTTAAATCAACCTTCGGTGTAGCCCCCCATAAATCACCATAGCTTGCTGAAACCAGATTTTCAGCCTCATCCAACCACCATTTTTTAAGACTGGACATTAGATTCTGCTGATCGGCTGCATTGACCGAGGCATTCCCCTGATTAAGCAGTTTTTTGGTATTAAACTCGGTGTTGTTACCAATCCGATCCACTTCCGCAACCAGTTGATCTATTTCCTTTTGAATCTCACCCCGATCATCGGTTGTGTTGGTATCATTAGCAGCCTGTACGGATAATTCCCGCATGCGCTGGACCAGAGAATGGGTCTCCCCTAATGCGCCTTCAGCTGTTTGAATCAGGGAAATAGCATCTTTGGCATTGGCGCCAGCTTGATCAAGCCCCCGGATTTGGCCCCGCATCTTCTCCGAAATAGCCAGTCCGGCGGCATTATCCCCAGCCCGGTTGATACTTTGACCTGAAGACAATTTTTCCAGCGCCTTGCTGGCCAGGCCATTATTCTGATTTAACTTTTGGTAGGTATTGAGAGCTGCAATGTTATGATTAATTCGCATTGTTTCACCTCCCTTCAAAAATTTTTTGTGCTCTGTCCTTAACCAATATTTTTAGACTTACTTAACAAGCGTTCTAATAATTTATCGGACCAAGTTTAAAAAAACTAAGCAATTTCTTAGAAAAATTATTTTTTTGCCATTTATTATCAAAAAAAATACAACCCTGATGTTTCTGATTTCATCAGGGTTGCCTGTCTCTTTTTTTACTTAATCACGTATTTGGTGTTATTTTTTTTGAAGCTGAATCGCTGTTTCATGACCATTTAAATTAAACACTTCCCCCACACCGGCTTTAATCGTAATCGTATCAGCCAGGGTTTCCGTTTTAATGAAATCGCTATAAATGTCGATCGCCCGATCCATTGCTTCGTCACTGCCATAGGTGATGTCAATCCGATCCATGACTTCATAACCATTGGATTTTCGCAGCTGCTGAATCCGTGAAACAAATTCCCGGGCACAGCCCTCATCCAACAAATCCTGGTTTAAGCTAGTATCCAAGATAATAAACTTGTTATTAAACATCTGCACGTTAAAGCCTTCTTTGGCGGAAATCCGGATGTCGATAAAATCTTTGCGGAGTTCAAGGCTTTCGCCTTCCAACTCGATGACAAAGCTGCCATTGGCTTCCAGCTTGGCTACCACTTCGCTGGCTTCCACCGAGGCCAGAGCCTTGCCCAGCAGTTTGACGTTTTTGCCAAGAATCGGGCCAGCCACCTTGAAGTCTGGTTTTAGGGCATAATTCATAAAGTCACCGAGATTATCTTCAAAAACGACTTTTTTAATATTCAATTCCTCTTCAATCAGGACACAGAGATCACCCAAGGTTTCCCGGTATTTGCCATCGACAATAATCTTGGACAGCGGTTGCCGTACCTTGATCTGCGCCTCTTCCCGGGCGCCTCGGCCGAGGCTGACCAGTTCTCTGACCAAATCCATCGGTTCTTCAATGGCATCCTGAATCAGCGCTTCATTGGCAGTCGGGTAATCGGCCAGATGGACGGAAACACTGTCGGTCAGCTTTTGATACAGTTCTTCAGTGATATAAGGGGCAAAGGGAGCGCACAGACGGACTACTCCTTCCAGGACTTCCCAGGTGGTATTGTAAACGGCTTTTTTGTCAACCGTCAGTTCGGTGCCCCAGAAGCGGCGACGGTTCCGGCGGATGTACCAGTTGGATAAATCTTCGTTGACAAAGTTCTGAATTTTCTTGACCGATTTGGTTAAATCAAAAACTTCCATTTCTTCGCGGACTTCTTTGACCAGCCGGTTATATTTAGATAAAATCCAGGCATCGATTTCGGGACGTTCGGCATAGGGCACGAAAAATTCACGAGGATCGATGTTGTCAGTGTTGGCGTAAAGGGCAAAGAAATGATAGGTATTTTTCAGGGTGTTAAAGAATTTGCTTTGCACTTCTTTGATCCCCTTGACATCAAAACGGGTCGGGGTCCAGGCTGGTGATACATAAAGCAGATACCAGCGCAGGGCATCGGCCCCATATTCTTCAAACATTTCAAACGGATTAACGGTGTTGCCCTTGGTTTTGGACATTTTCTGTCCTTCCGCATCCAGAATCAGATCATTGACCAATACTTTTTTATAAGGCGCTTTGCCGGTCACGAAGGAAGAAATCGCCAGCAGAGAGTAGAACCAGCCTCGGGTCTGATCGATCCCTTCACAGATGAAATCAGCCGGGAATTGTTCTTCCCACAGTTCTTTGTTTTCAAACGGGTAGTGATGTTGGGCAAAAGGCATGGAGCCGGAATCAAACCAGCAGTCAATAACGTCTTTGACCCGGGTCATGGTTTTGCCGCAATCCGGGCAGGTGAAATGGACATCATCCACATAAGGGCGGTGTAGCTCTATGCTTTCATCGATATTTTCAACGGCTCGCTCCACCAGTTCTTTGCGGGAACCGACGGTTTCCAGCTTCCCGCATTCGTCACAGCGCCAGACCGGTAGCGGGGTTCCCCAGTAGCGGCTGCGGGAAATCGCCCAATCATTAAGGTTTTCGAGCCAGTTACCAAAACGTTTTTCGCCGACAAAATCCGGGTACCATTCCACGCCGTTATTGTTTTCGATCAGGGTATCTTTGATCTTAGTCATTTCCAGATACCAGCTTGGTTTCGCATAATATAATAACGGAGTTTTGCAGCGCCAGCAATGGGGATAATTATGCAGCACCTTTTCTTTTTTGAACAGTTTGCCCTCAGCTTTTAACCATTTGATGATATCGAGATCAGCGTCGATAACAAACTGACCCTTCCAGGGGGTATCGGTATATTTTCCATCCTCGGCGACTGGCTGCAACACGGGCAGATTGTACTGACGGCCGACCTTGTAATCATCTTCCCCAAAAGCGGGAGCGATATGAACAATCCCGGTACCGTCTTCGGTGGTGACATAATCGGCACAGGTAACAAAAAAGGCTTTTTTGTCGGGCTTCACAAACGGCATCAGCTGTTCGTATTCGACGTATTCCAGGGCTGACCCTTTCATTTCTTCCAGAATTTCATAATCATCACCCAGTAATTTAGGTGCCAGCACCTTGGCGCAGATATAAACTTCATCGTTGCTGCGGGCTTTGATGTAATCCGCATCGGGATGAACAGCCAGGGCTACATTGGCAGCCAAGGTCCAGGGGGTGGTGGTCCAAACTAAAAAGTATTCGTTGGCATCTTTGCGTTTAAATGCGGCGACCACCGTATTGCTTTTTATTTCCTGATAACCCTGGGCCACCTCATGAGAAGCCAGACCGGTGCCACAACGTGGGCAATAAGGCATGATCTTGTGACCTTCATAAAGAAAGCCTTCTTTATTGAACTTATCAAGAATCCACCAAACAGTTTCAATGTAGTTATTATCCAAGGTAATGTAAGGATCTTCCATATCAATGAAATAACCCATTTTGCGGCTCATTTCCTTCCATTGACTTTCGTAATTGAAAACCGATTCCTTACATTTCTCGTTGAACTTATCGATACCATAGGCTTCGATTTCCGGTTTGCTGGACAGACCCAACTGTTTTTCAACTTCGATTTCCACCGGTAGGCCATGAGTATCCCAGCCGCCTTTACGGAGGACCCGATAACCATCCATAACCTTGTACTTACAAACCGTATCTTTTAAGGTTCGGGCCAGGACATGATGGATCCCCGGCCGACCGTTTGCGGTGGGGGGGCCTTCATAAAAGACAAAATTTTCTTTGCCCTCCCGATTATCAATGGTTTTCTGCAAAAGATTCATAGCTTCCCATTGTTTTGAGATATTGTCTTCTCTCTCGCCGATTTTTCCCTCTATTAGTGTTTTAAACTGTGCCAAATTTCTACCTCCATTAAGTCTCTTTTATTGAATTCTCTTAGTTAAATTAAATGATTTAAATAAATGCCTTGAATTAATTGCTCTGAATTTAATAATATAAATTAAATACGCTAAAACAAATAATCTCATCTCTTTTGAATAAATTAAGTTCTAAAAAATAACTACTCTAAAATAACTGTGCTCAACGATACGATTAAATAAAACCGAATAAACACAAAAAACGCCCCCTGAAAAATCCAAGGGACGAAAAATCGCGGTACCACCCAAGTTGACAGCAAACTGCCCACTCTATGAAGTTAACGATTCCCCGGGATCTCCTATCCTGATTTAACGATGGTTAATCCAGTCTCAGAAATCCTGTTCAAAGGTGATCTTCCTGAGGTATCTCTTAATAATCTCTCACCAAAATGATTATCTCTCTGTTAAAGCTTCCCACAAGACATCCTTGTCATAACATTTAATTTTCTTATTTTTGTAATGCTTTAAAAGTAAAAAGGTCTGTTTTATATTCTATCCAATATCCTTAATAAAATCAAGTTTTTTGAATTCTTTATTCTAAAAATTAAGAATCTCGGTTATAATAATGATAATCAACCAATCTCTGATCAGATCAGGTAATTGCCAAACGAACTGCAATACTTATATACCCATTCACTTACCTGCTGATTAAATACAAAAGGAGTTAACTATGAAAATACGTTATGTCGTTCTTTCGGTCTTGCTCATTGGAGTCCTTATCGTCGGCGCTGTCTTTATGATGCCAAAGCTGATTAATAATGAAACCGCATCCACCAATGACACAAGTACTACATCAGTAACCAAACAACCTGATCCCATAAAAAACAATCAACCCGATACAACCGCTACCACAGTCATTACCGTTCCTCAGGAAATGCAGACCGTCATTGACGCAAATACTGCCGAAATCTATGTTGATGAACCTGGCCTATTGGCTTCAAATTATCCCAGCCAACTGATTCCACTCTATGGCGTGCAAAGTGTTTCGGAATCCAATCAGATTACCAATGCCTCCGGCAAACCCGGATGGAAAGCCAGCTACGTTTCTGATTATACCATTGATGAGATCCTAAGTTTTTATCAACCGCTTTTATCCAGCGCTTCAGACTATGCTGCAGAAACGATCTCCGAATCAACCAGCTTGAAAGGAACCGTCAGTGGTTATACCATCAGCATTACAGTTTCACCAAATAATCCAGATAAAACCGATATCCAGGGCAATAGTGCCATTAGTATCTTTATCGAGCAGGTATAGCTTACTATATTGATATGAATAATATTGATTTTAGGTCTTGATTTTTTTTCAGAATATGAGATAATCTAATACTAAGCCAGCAGTTAATCCTCGGCTTAGTATTTTTTTATAGAAAATGAGGAGAGATGATGAACGATCAAACCAAAAAAATCACCTACACCGCGTTAATGATGGCACTCACCTTTGTGATGACATCTCTTGTTAAAATTCCCATTCCCAATGGTTATATCCACCTGGGCGACGGCGCAGTTCTCCTGTCCGCTTACATTTTAGGACCATGGGGCGGGCTGATTGCAGCTGGGATTGGTTCTGCCAGTGCCGACTACTTTGGCGGTTACGGCGCCTACGTGCTGCCTACCTTTATTGCCAAAGGGGCGATGGCTTTTATTTTCGGCTACCTGATGAAGCGTTTTCCAGCCAAAAACATCCTTTTCTTCTTGTTTCCAGCCATCATTGCCATGATCGCCGTTTACTACGTTTCCGAAGTGATCATGTATGGCAGCTTAATGGGACCACTGCTTAACGTCCCTTTTAATGCTCTGCAGGGTGTTGTCGGAGTCGTTATTGTCACCATCCTACACAAACCACTGGAGCGGTTTCGTCTGAAGCCGATTAAATTGTAGCAACTAAAAAAGACCCTTAGGGGTCTTTTTTTTATTACAACACCAGTGTTTCACTGATAAATTACATATAACCTTTCATGGTATCCAGATATTCCTGAGCATTGTCCCGAATGGATTGAATCTCTTCGTGTTTCAAGGTTCTGGCGACCTTTGCCGGGCTGCCCATAATTAATGAGTTCGGTGGGAACACCTTGCCCTGGGTGACTAACGACCCTGCTCCAACAATCGAGTTGTCGCCAATTTTTGCGCCGTTGAGGATAATCGCACCCATACCGATCAACACATTGTCCCCGATTTCGCAGCCGTGAATGATGGCATTATGACCAATACTAACCCCTGCGCCGATGACCGTAGGATAACCCGGTGCCACATGAACCACGGTGCCATCCTGGATATTGGTTCGATCGCCAACCGTAATGGTATCCACGTCGCCCCGGAGCACTGCCTGAAACCAAACTGAGATAAAATTACCCAATTTTACTTTTCCCACAACATCGGCACTTTTTGCAATAAAAATGGTTTTACCCAACATCATTTTATTCACCCCACCTTTTTTCGTTTCGATAATTCGTTACTACATGATACTATTTTCAGGACTTTTTGTAAAGTTTTTCCAAGATACCCCACATTTATGATAAAATATTAGCAAAATGAAAATACAAAGGACGATTCAATGAATATTGCCAGTATTGAAAATCTCAAAAAAACCTATGGGGTTAAAACCCTCTTTAATGATATTTCTTTTTCCATCGCCGACACCGACAAAATTGGGGTGATCGGGGTCAATGGTTCGGGAAAGACCTCGATGTTGAAGATTATCGGAGATCTTGATAGCCCAGATGCCGGTGAAGTCAAATTTTTTGGTACCAGACGGGTGGAGATTCTTCCCCAGGACCCCGATCTTGACCCGGAAACTACCGTGCTCAATCAGGTCTTCTCCGCTAATTCACCAGAAATGAATCTGGTCCGGGATTACGAAGCAACATTGGCGGCATTGGATGACTCTCCAGAGGATGCATCGTTGCAAAAGCGGCTGATGTCCCTATCTCAGCGCATTGATGATGAAAACCTCTGGAACCTGAAATCCCAGGTGGAAACAATCCTATCTCAACTGGGCATTCATGACTATCATAAACGGATCGGCCAACTGTCTGGCGGCCAGCGCAAGCGGGTGGCTATGGCCTCGGCGCTGCTGACCCCCTGTGATCTGCTGATTCTGGATGAGCCCACCAATCATCTGGATAATGATACCATTGCCTGGCTGGAAAATTACCTATTAAACCGTAAAGGAGCCTTGCTGATGGTTACCCATGACCGGTATTTTCTGGATCGGGTGGTGACCAAAACCATTGAATTGGATAAAGGCAATCTCTACGAGTATACCGGAAATTACTCAGACTTTTTAGAACAGAAAGCCAATCGCCGGGAGGCTCAAACCGCCATTGAAGAAAAGCGCCAAAATCTCTACCGCCGAGAGCTGGCCTGGATTCGTCGAGGTGCCCGGGCCCGGACCACCAAACAGAAAGCCCGGATTCAGCGGTTTGAAGAAATTAAAGACCGGGCCACCGATCTTTCCGAAAGCCAGATGGAAATCTCGGTGGGATTTAGCCGACTTGGCAAAAAAGTCATTGAAATTGAACATTTGAATAAGTCTTTTGGCCCACAGAAAATCATCGCTGATTTTTCGATGATCCTCGGTCCCAGCGAACGGATTGGCATCATTGGCAAAAACGGCTATGGCAAATCCACATTGCTCAACTTACTATCTGGAAAACTGCAGCCGGATGGTGGCACCATCACTCTGGGCGATACGGTCAAACTCGGCTACTTTTCCCAGGAATCAGAGGATATGGATCTGAGCCTCCGGGCCATTGATTATATCCGTGAGAAAGCCGAAGTGATGGAAAATTCCCGGGGCGAAACTGTCACTGCCGCCCAGATGATGGAGCTTTTCCTTTTTGATAAAAACAGTCAATGGGTTTACATTTCTGAACTCTCCGGTGGCGAACGGCGACGGCTTTACCTTTTGGGGATCTTGATGATGGCTCCCAATGTTCTGCTTTTTGATGAACCCACCAATGATCTGGACATTGATACCCTGACGATTCTGGAAGCTTATCTGGACGAGTTTCAGGGGTCGGTACTCACTGTTTCCCATGACCGCTATTTTCTGGACCGTACCTGTGAACAGATTTTTTCCTTTGACGGCCATGGCCACATCACCACCCAAACCGGTAATTATTCAGATTATATAACCAAACATCCCTTGACCGGATTGGGCTCAAAGAGTGAGAATTCTGATCAAACGGTAAAAAAATCTGTACCGCCCACTATCGAAAAAGCTAAAACCCGTAAACCCGGTCTGACCTATAAAGAAAAACGGGAGCAGGAAGCCTTGCTGCTGGATCTGGAAGCCAAGGATCAACGGTTGGATTTTGTCACCCAAAGGCTGACGGAAATCACCAAAGATTACACGGTCTTACAGGAACTGGCTGAAGAAAAAGCGATTCTTGAAGAAGAACTGTTGGAGATTATGGATCGGCTGGAAACCCTGGAAAATCTGGGAAAAGGGGAGTAACCCCACTGAAACGATTTTAATAATTAAATTTGATTAAATGAGGAAGGTAATATATGAAAATTATATCATGGAACGTCAACGGCATTCGAGCCGTTGAAAAAAAAGGTTTTCTGCCCTTTGTCGAAGAAACAGCACCGGATATCCTGTGCCTTCAAGAAACCAAGGCTCATGACCATCAGCTGGAAGATCATTTACTCAATATCCAGGGTTATTCTGCTTATTTTCACTCTGGTGAAAAAAAGGGTTATAGCGGCACCGCAGTTTACTACAAAACTGAGCCTCTATCCATCCGCACCGGTTTATCTGACTCCGTTTTCAACAACGAAGGTCGAACCATTATCATGGAATACCCGGATTTTATTCTCTATAATGTCTATTTCCCTAATGGCCAAAAAGATGATGAACGACTAAATTTTAAGATGGATTTCAACCGCTGCCTTCAAAATGATGTGGCAGAGCTGCTATCCCAGGGCAAAAACGTCATTGTCTGCGGGGATATCAACATCGCCCATCGGGAAATCGATTTAAAACACCCCAAAGAAAATTCCAAGCGCTCTGGCTTTCTGCCCGAAGAACGCGCCTGGGTTGATGATTTTCTGAGCATCGGCATGGTGGACAGCTGGCGGGTTCAGCACCCCGAAGAAATCAAATACAGCTGGTGGTCTTATCGCTTCAATGCCCGAGCCACCAACGCTGGCTGGCGGATTGACTCCTTCTTTGTTTCAGAGAATTTTATGGCCCAAGTTGAGTGCACTGATATTTTAAATGACGTGATTGGTTCCGACCACTGCCCCATTGTTTTAACCCTGAAATCATAAAAGCACCCGATGGGTGCTTCAGACTGTCAAAAAAGATAACGTAGTACCGACAATTGTTGTATCATGTTGTATGCCTCAAGGCGAACAGTTGCAGAGAAACGCTTATATTTAGCAAAAGCTTTAATTGCAACTGTACGAATTGCGCGCATACAACAGATTAACAATTGGTCGGTACGGTAGTTTATCGACAACCTCAAGCACCCATCGGGTGCTTTTCTTTTGCTATGCTTTCAGCTTCAAGCGGGCGACGGCTTCTCTGGCGGTATCCCATTCGTTGTAATATAAGGTTTCATTCTTCATAATTTCCTGTTTTTCGTGGCCTTTGCCGGCCAGTACCAGCACATCCCCCGGTCGACAGAGGGTGGCACCGTAATAGATGCCTTCATGGCGGACTTCCACGGTGGCGTATTGATCGGTTTTCTCCCGAACCCCTGCCACCACGGCGTTAATGATGTCAATCGGGTTTTCACTGGCGGGATTGTCCGAGGTTACCACCACCATATCGGCAAATTCGCCGGCGATCCGGCCCATAATCGGACGTTTTTCCTTATCACGGTCACCATTGCATCCAAAGACCAGCACAATCCGACCCTTAAATATTTTTCGCACGGACTGGAGCAGTTTTTCCAGCGAATCTGGGGAGTGAGCATAGTCGATAATCACATCAAAGGGCGCGTCCACATTCAGAATCTCCATCCGGCCTTCAACTCCCGGCATTGTTGCTAAGGCTTCTTTGATAACGGACATTGGCACCCCTTCTTCAAGGGCGGCAATAATGGCAGCCATGGCATTATAAACCATAAATTCGCCGGGGATATTTAAGAAGAGTTTTTCTTCAGTTGCTGACGTGATCAGGGTAAACTCAGTTCCTTTAGCGCCAAAGATAAGATCTTTGGCCCGATAGTCATTATCTGATCCTAAACCATAAGTGATCACAGGTACTGCCGTTTTTTCTTTCAAGATCCCACACAGTTTCCGACCCCACTGGTCATCGCCGTTGATGATGTTGGCTTTTTTCACCTGATAGAAGAGCTTGGCCTTGGCCTCAAAATAGTTTTCAAAGGTTTTGTGATAATCTAAATGATCCTGGGTTAAATTAGTAAAGATCCCATAATCAAAATCGACCCCATTCACCCGATCCAGGGCTAATCCGTGGGACGAGACTTCCATAAATAAGTGGGTACAACCCGAGTCCTTCATTTCTTTGATAATTTCCTGAACTTCCAGGGACTCCGGGGTGGTGCGGCCCCGATTATCGACCACCTGATCGCCGATCAGATTCTGGATGGTCCCAATCAGGCCGCATTTTTCGCCCTGCTTTTCAAAAATATGTTTAAGCATGTAGGTCAGCGAGGTTTTGCCATTGGTTCCGGTAATGCCAGTAACCACCATCGACTCCGAGGGTTTGTCATAAAAACAGCTCCCTAATATTCCCAGCGCATGGCGGGAATCGGGGACTTTTAAATAGATCACCTCGAGTTGATACGCTTCCAGCTCATTCTGATGCACCACGGCACAGGCTCCCTGACTGATGGCATTGTCAATATATTTGTGACCGTCGGTCACATAACCGACGATCGCGACAAAAAGGCTGTTGCCGATGGCTTCCTTGGAATTATAGATAATTTTTTCTATGTTGCAATCGGGATGATTGTTTTTAATTTCTATTATTTTCAATTCTTTTATCAGTTTTTCCAGTTTCATAGGTTGTCCTTTCTTTGTATCTTCAGATAAAACGCTCTTATTATTATACTGCTTTCCAAATTTTCTGTCTACTGGTGTGTTTAAAAGCCCTGCCATCAATGTTTTACCCAAATAAAAAAGAGACACCTCTTTCAGCATCTCCTACTAAACTGTTCATTTTGAATCTTTTATAGCATATTGGCACATGATGCCACCAAACATTCCACCCCAAAATCATCCATCGTAATTTCACATCCCGGTGAGATGACCACGACCCGATGATCCCAGTTCAGTGAAATGAACATTTCTAACAGATCAACATCGCCCTGAGTGATAACAAAGTCCAGCTTCAGCACTTGACTTAAATGTCTGGCACAGTGAATCCACTCTTCCAGATCATAGGCACCAGTGTCAATCATCATCAGCGACTTGTAGTTTTTAAACATGATTTCCATAATCATTTCTGCGCGTTTAGGGCCATATTTATTAATGGCATAATGGTATTCTTCTTTTAAGGATTTTCTCCCCAACATCCAGCCTTTGGTAATAAAATAAGTTTCCCCGCGGGTGGATTTCAGACCTTTTTTATTATGTAGCAGCATATGAATACAGTCTTCCGAACGGAGCAATGCCAGCTTAGTATGCTCACTGCGCAAACCGATTAGTGCTTTTCCACAATTGCCATAGGCTAACAGAATCAGGTCATATTCCTGGTGGTTATCGATTTCTTTTTGCAGTTCCAGTTTCAGAAAGTCCGGATTGTTATGAAGTTCTGCACTCATCCAAATGGTATCATAATTGATGCCGGTATTCTTCATTGCCAAGCTCATCTCGTCCTGAATCATTCCACACGCAATTAATAAGATACTTTCTTTCATCCTATACCTCAGTTATTCATAACTAATCGAAGGAAGCAATTGCCTCCAACCCAGAATCATCACCGGTAAAGTACATAAGACCCCAACCAATGGGGTGATCTTTTTCATCCATAAGCTTCTGTTCCACAACCAGAACAGGATCGCCTTCCATAATATCAAGAATTTGACTGACTTCGCCTTTTGCGGCCATGGCTCGAATTTTGAGTTTCTTAGTCATCGCAAAAATCGAGTTCTTTTTGGCGACCATTTCGGGAAATGTGGCATAACGAATCTCTTTTTCAACAATCGGAATGCCCCGATAATAGGGAATATATTTGACGTCAAAGGCCTTAACAATGCCATCACTGACAAAAACCCGTTTCACGACAATGACATGCTTGTTTTCCGGAATTTCCAAATTAAAACCGACCTCGTAACTTGGTTTGACCACATTGACTTCAATGAGCCGGATTTCTTCACCTTTTTTTTCGGTTGTCATCATTTCGTCAAAATGCAGGGTATACGAGTCCAAATTTGGTTCACACACATAGTTGCCCTTGCCGGGAATGGAATAAATATAGCCCTCATTGACAAGAACCGCCAGGCCTTTTCGCACCGTCATTCGACTGACATTAAACTCTTCACAAAGAAGATTTTCTGATTGAATGGCATCACCCGGTTTTATTTCTTCACTGGTTATTCTATTTTTTATTGCATCAACTATTTTTAAATATTCGGGGGATCCCATTTTTCTACCACCTTGGTCTATTTATCATTATTTTTTTGACCTGCTTTTTCGATCATCCACAATTTGCATTTTTCAACACCTTGCATCACGTCTTTTGTGGCAAAGTCTGCACCAACAATTTGTCCGGCTTTTTCATCGATCACAGCGCCTCCGATAATCACACGATAATCATCCCGGATTCCCCGGTTGACCAACTCGCAGACAACAGCTCTCATTTCATAAATGGTTTCCTGTTGCATACCGCTCAAACCAATAATATCTGGTTTGACTGTTTCAATGGCCTCCATAACCTGATAGAGCGAAACATCCGTCCCCAGATCGATAAGCTCAAACCCAGCCGTTCTGGCAAACGAGCCAAAAATATTTTTACCGATATCATGGCAGTCGCCAAATACTGAAAAAAGCAGTAATCTGCCTATTTTATTCTTAGGAGTTACCTTTGTAATTTCCTTTAATTCTTCTAATTCCATGACTTCCTGAAAAATTATCCCGGCAAAAATCAAATCTGCAATAAAATAATCGCTGGTTTCGTATAATTTGCCGACCCGCTCCATTCCGGTCTGCAACCAATTAAAAATATCAATTGGTTTAAAACCTTTCCGAATGGCAATTCGAACGAGCTCGAGAGTTCGATCTTCATATAATCCTTCGATGGATCTTACAATGCTTTGTTTCATAATTTAAGTTTCACTCCCTTAAAGGTGCAAATTGATTACCACTACCAGATTAATAGCTAATGGCTTTATTTAAATGCTCGCACCTGGAATTTTAGTTTATTATTTTCAGTATTCTTATAATTATAACCTAAATTATTTTTTTTGATAATGGTATAATTTATATAAATCTTACAAATTTTAAACGACTTTGAGTTTAGCGGCCTTTGCTCTTCATTTATGAAGAGCAAAAGTTACTAAACTATTATAATTTCATGTTTAAGCTTTTTTGAGATATGAGAAATAATAAGCAACTGGCACAATGATTGCACCACCAATGATGTTACCAATGGTTACCGGGATAATATTATTTAAGAAAATTTGACCCCAGGTAATGTTGGCTCCACAAAAGAGTCCCATTGGAATAAAGAACATATTTGCAACACTATGTTCAAATCCAGAAAAAACAAAAAGCATAATTGGGAACCAGATTGCAAAAATCTTACCAATGATGTCTTTTGAACCTGATTGCATCCACACTGCCAATACTACTAAAATATTACAAAAAATTGCACGAATGATAACAGCAGTTAATGGAATCGAACATTTTGCTTCGGCAATGGCAATTGCTTTGGTAACCATCGCTTCCCCATACAGTCCACTTTTTGACATCAAATAGGCTAGAGCAACAGAACCGATTAAGTTTGCAACCCAAACCACACCCCAATTACGAAACATTGCACCCCAGGTAATTTCCTTTTTGAAAACCGATAAGGTCATCAAATTGTTACCTGTAAATAACTCTGCACCACATAACACAACCAACATCAAACCAACTGGGAAAACGCCAGCGCCGATGAGTTTTGCAAACGTGGCCTCAAAGCCAGTGCCTGCAGCTGAAGTAATAACTGTGAAACCGTAGGCTCCAAAACCAATAAACATACCAGCAAAAATACCTAATACCAGCATCTTGCCAATCGGTAATTTGGCCTTATTATTACAACCATTCACCATATTCGCGCAAATTTCCGCGGGACTAAAAAAATTATTCACCCTCTCCTCCTATGAACAAAGTTTTCCGATTTTCATGAAATCGTTTGTCGAAATTATACCATACTTATATCGACCTGTATATACAAATATCTACAAATCTTTGATTTTCAAGGCGAAAAATGAGTGTGCTTATTTGATGTGTATTTTGCTTTATTTAAAGAAAAAAGATAAAAAGATGAGCCTTATTTCTCTTCTTTTTATCTTCAACTTATGATCTATTTGATAATCGATTTAACTTTTTAAATGTAAGGATACTTCGTTTATACCCAACCCTGGCAAATTTTTACGCCTTCTGCCGCGTTGGTAGTAAATTGATCAGCGCCAACATACTCACAGGATTCTTTGGTAACCGGATTTCCGCCAATAATAACTTTAGCATCGATGCCAGCTGCTTTTAAGGCGTCGACAGTTTCTTTCATTGAGTCAATCGCCAGCGTTAATACGCCGCTCATACCGATGATCATGGGTTTGCATTCTTTAGCTTTTTCAACAAAAATTTCCGGAGCCACGTCGATTCCCAAATCAATGACTTCAAAGCCAGCCGCCTCTGACATGCTTTTGAAAATATTTTTTCCGATATCATGTAAATCACCATGCACGGTTCCTAAAACGATGGTCCCGGCTACGGCCGAATCATCACTGCCTAAAACCGGTTTTAAGACATTAATTGCTTCGGTTAACAATTCGCCAGCAAAGATCAGATCACCAACAAAGTACTCGCCTTTTTCGAAAAGATCACCAACTAATGCCATCCCACCTTGACAAGCGGCAACTGCTTCCTGCGCTTCTGCTTCTGAAGGATTTGTGGCAACAAAATCATTTAATAAATCCATTACATCTTCTTCTTCTAAATCTCCAACTGCCTGTGTTAAAACTTTTAAATCCAACATTAATTAATACCCTTCCTTTGAAAAAAATCGATTCATAAAAAACTTGTGTGACATGTGTGTACATGTTTGTAAGCGTATGATACACCTTTGCATTCGTTTTGTCAAGTAAACGCTTCCAGATTTTAAAAATCATCTAGATTTAAACAAAATTTTCCTGATACTTATAATTTATTAAGAAAAATTCCAGAACTATTCTTAATAAATTATCATTTCGATCTTTTTTCGGACTATTAGATAAAAAACTTTCCGATTCGAACAGTAGAATATGTATTAATTATTTCCCAATACCCTAATTATTGTTAAATTAGCATCCCTTGCATGGTTAAATTTTACTTCTCATTCACGCAATGATGAATAACTGATACTATTTTCATGAAATATTGTAATTTAACTTCTGTTTCAAAAATTAAGTCTTCTTTAATAGAACAAATATTTTAGTCGTATTTTTTAAAAATGCAAAAAAACATCAATGACAAATGTAAAGATATGGAATATAATGAAGCCCTAAAAGAAGGGAGAAATATTTTATGGTTAATTTAACAATTGATGGACAACAAGTAAGTGTCGAGTCAGGAACTACAATCCTTAAAGCAGCACGCTCTATCGGTATCGACATCCCGACACTATGTAATTTTAAAGACTTCACTCCAGAGGGCAGCTGTCGTATGTGCCTGGTCGAAGTGGTTGGAGCAAGAAGACTTGAAACTTCCTGTTCAACTCCAGCAGCTGAAGGTATGGTGGTTAATACCAATAATGCTGAAGTTAGAAAAGCCCGCCGATTTGTATTAAAAATGCTCATGTCAGATCACACCTTTGACTGTATGACATGTTATAAATATGGCTGTTGTGAATTCGTGGAATTTAATGCGAACTGTATCGAGTATGATGCAGTCAAAGAATTTGGTACTGAACGGGTAATGGCGAAACCGATTGACGATTCCAACCCATTCTATACCTACGACCCAAACAAGTGTGTGTTATGTAATCGATGTATCAAAGTGTGCGAGCATCTTCAATGTAATCACATCTTAGCTCAATGTGACCGAGGTTATGAAACCAATGTCAATCCGGTTTTTGAAACCCCCAGAGGCAAGTCAGAATGTGTCAGTTGTGGTAACTGTGTCGCTGTCTGCCCCACCGGCGCTTTGGCTCCAAAACAGTTCAAGCCGTTTGCCTATGCCAAAACAGTGCAAACCGTTTGTCCTTACTGCGGTGTTGGCTGTACCTTGAATTTAAAAGTCGTCGATAATAAGATTACTGATATTTACAGTACCGAAGGTAATGTAAATGATAATCTACTTTGTGTAAAAGGACGTTTTGCTTACGATTTCGTCAGCAGTCCCGACCGTCTGACAACCCCGTTGATTCGAAAGAATGGCGTTTTAGAAGAAGCCAGCTGGGAAGAAGCACTGACGCTGGTCGCCGAAAAATTAAAAGAAGCCAAAGCCGAAGGCCCACAAGCAGTGGCTGGTTTGTCTTCTGCCCGTTGTACTAATGAAGACAATTATGTCTTCCAGAAGTTTATCCGTACCGTTGGTGAAACCAACAACGTGGATCACTGTGCCCGACTTTGTCACGCTTCAACCGTTGCCGGTTTAGCCAAATCCTTCGGTAGTGGTGCGATGACCAACAGTATTGACGAGATCGATATCATGGATGTCATGTTTGTCACCGGTTCCAATACCACTGAAACTCATCCGGTTATTGGTGCAAAAATCAAACAGCGCCAACAAAAAGGGGCAGCTTTAATCGTTGCTGAACCACGAAAAATTGAGCTGGCAAAATATGCTGATGTGTTCCTGCAAATTAAACCTGGCACCAATGTACCGCTTTTAAATGGAATGATGCGGGCAATTTTAGACGCTGGCGTAGAAGCCATTGATTTCTGCAAAGAACGGACTGAAGGCTATGAAGAATTCCGTGAATTCATGGATACTATCACGGTTGAAGGCTGTGCTGAAATTTGTGGAGTTGACCCTGAAGACATGCGTAAAGCAGCACTTCTTTATGCGACCAAAGATAAAGGCGGGATCTTCTATTCGATGGGTGTTACCCAACATAATACTGGTACTGACGGCGTTATGTCGGTTGGTAATTTAGCAATGCTAACCGGAAAAATCGGTCGTGAAGGTTGTGGCGTCAACCCACTTCGTGGCCAGAATAACGTACAGGGTGCCTGTGATATGGGAGCCTTACCAGGCGATCTGCCAGGATATCAGAAAATAGCAGTTCCCGAAGTTGCCGAAAAATTTGAAAAAGCCTGGGGTTTGAAATTACCAACAAACGCCGGAAAAACGCTGACCGAGATTATCAACGGCGTTGGTGATGGCACAGTTAAATTCCTATATGTCATGGGTGAAAACCCGGTGGTTTCAGATCCAGATACTAATCACGTTAAGCATGCTCTGGAAAAAGGAAATTTTGTAGTCGTCCAGGATATCTTCTTAACGGAAACAACCGAGTATGCTGATGTTGTCTTACCAGCTTTTGTATATGCTGAAAAAGATGGCACCTTCACCAATACTGAACGTCGTATCCAATTATTAAGAAAAGCTGTTGAAGCTCCCGGCGAAGCCAAAAATGACTGGGAAATTATTTCTTTAATTGCTCAGAAACTGGGCGCCAAAGGCTTTGACTTTACCAGTGCCGAAGAAATCATGGAAGAGATCGCCTCAGTTACACCAAGTTATACCGGCGTTTCCCATGAACGACTGAGAAATGGAGATCGCATCCAGTGGCCGTGCTTAAGCAAGGATTCTGAGGGCGCACGATTCTTACACAAAGGTTTATTCACCCGTGGTAAGGGCTGGTTTGCAATTGCGGATTACATTCCACCACAAGACCAGGCCGATGAAGAGTATCCGCTGATCTTAATGACCGGTCGAATTCTTGAGCACTATCATACCCGAACCATGACCATGCGTACTCCTGGGATCCAGGAAATTGCCGGCGAACCATTTGTTGAAATCAATCCGGACACCGCTAAAACATATGACATCAATGAAGGTGACTTCATTACTGTTACCTCACCAAGAGGAAGTGTTTCAGCCAAAACTCGCTTTAACCCAGGCGTCATGGAAGCCAATCTGTTCATGCCGTTCCATTATGGAAATAACGGTGCCAATCACCTGACCGGTGGTGAACTGGATCCAGTTGCTAAAATTCCACCTTTTAAGGTTGTAAAAGTAAACATCAGTAAATAACAATAGTACTGTTTGCTTTGCAGAAAGGGGGGCGAAAGCTCCCCTTTTTTAAATGCTCAGCAGGGCCGGTACGGTTATAAATGATACAAAATTAGGCATTACCGATTGATGAAAGGGAACATGGTCGTGGAAAATACAAAAACTGCTGCAATTCTGGTTGGTGGTCTGAGCCAGCGGATGGGATATGACAAAAAAAAATTACGGATCGGCGGCGAAAGCATTTTAAGTCAGATCGTCAAACAGCTTTCTAAAGACTTTGAAGATATCATTGTCATTGGCTGTACCCCAGAAGACATCCCCAATATTTCTGGCTTAAGGGGTATTTATCAGGATGTTCTGGATTTATCAGCATCGCTGGTCGGCATTTATTCAGCCCTTTTACAGTCCCAGTCGCAATTTCTCTATGTCACCGCTTGTGATATGCCCTACTATAATAGCGATTATGTCACCTACATGAAAAGCATCATTGAAAAAAGCCCCGACATTTCAGGTTGTGTGACCCGTTATCAAGAATGGATCGAACCATTTAATGCCTTTTACAATGTTGATCTGATCCCCCAAATACAAACCTTTCTGAAATCTGGCCGAAAAAGTATTTACAAGTGTTTAGAAAATGAAAATTTGTATTATATCGATGAATCAATCGGTCGAAGCTACAGCCCCGGTTGGGAAATGTTCAGTAATTTGAATACGCCGAGCGAATTAAAAAATCATATTAAAAGCTCAAAAAGTTTAAAAAAAGAGGAAGATTAATTGAAAATAATTAATGAAGCCCTTGATTTAGAATTAAAAGTAACCTTTTCCATTGAACGAATCCGCCAAAGTGCCAATGATGAATTAAGTCACGAAGCGATTAATGACCTCGTGATTATAGAGCATCATCTAAATTGTTATATTAATGAACAACTGGCCTTTAAGTTGGTTTGCACCCCGGAAAAGCTTGATGCCTTAATCTTAGGCTACCTTTTTAGCGAAGGTTATATCGATACTTTAGCTGAGGTTAACTTTATTTACATTTGCGACAGCGGCGAACGAGCCAAAGTACAATTAAACAAAGCGATCTCTTTAAATAAAATCGATCATGATGTCACCAGTGAATCAATTTCCTGTGGAAACAATAAAAAAATTAGACAAGCCGCTCAGATAAGTAGTCTTAAGCAGTTACCGCCTCATCAGGTTACCTATGACACGGTGTTTAAATTAGCCAACGTCTGCAACAAGAATGCTGCTTTATTTTCGGAAACCGGCGGAACCCATTGTGCTGCCATATCCATTGACGAAAATGAATTCTTTACCTGTGAAGACATTGGTCGTCATAATGCCGTTGATAAGACCATCGGTCTAGCGCTGGCAGCCAACAAGCACTTAACTAATGCGGTTCTTTTTACTACCGGGCGAATCCCTTCCGACATGGTTTTAAAGGCAATTCGTTGTGGTATTCCGGTGATTGCTTCCCATTCTGCCCCAACTAATGAAGCCATCACAATAGCGCGTCAGTTTAATCTGACCTTGATTGGCTTTGTCCGGGGCAAACGACTTAATCTTTATGCCGGGAATCTTTGAAACCCGAGTGAGTCTCAAGGCGATTTTTCTGGTAAGCTGGTCGATCCAAAGTTTTCAACTTCTGGCGATGGTCAGAAGCACCACTTGACGCCAACTGTCATCTTTGCTAAAATCAGAGTAATTCAATATAGTATCTCAATCAATCCGAATTGAAACGCCTACGGTTTACTATGGTATTTCAATCGATAGAGTATGACTAGAAATGGTTGTGCTTTCCAATGTGAAAAGGATGGTGGAATTTTTTCGACTGTTTTTTTACGGTCGTTTTTTTATTGGTCCATCTTCCCTATGTTTAGAATATCCAAGAGACATCTCTTTGATAATATTTTTAGGAGGAAGAAAATGAAAAAGAAATTATCTGTACTACTCATTGCATTGTTTATCTGCACCATTGCATTAAGTGCTTTGGGGTGCACCCCGGCCAAGAAAAAGTTAGAACCTGGTTCAAATGGCACCATTATTCTGGCCACCACCACCAGCACCCAAGATAGCGGTTTGCTGGACGTCATTCTGCCAGATTTCGAAGCTCAAACCGGCATTGCAGTTAAAGTTGTCGCCGTGGGAACCGGAAAAGCCATCGAAATGGGAAAAAATGGTGAAGCCGATGTGCTGTTAGTGCATGCCCGAGCCCAGGAAGATAAGTTTATTGCTGACGGATATGGCGTCGAACGATTTGACGTTATGTATAATGACTTTGTGGTGCTTGGTCCCAAAGAAGATCCTGCCAAAGTAAAAACAACCGCTGCCAGCGATGCTGTTAAAGCATTTACAGCTATCTCAACAGTACCTTCAACCTTTGTTTCACGGGATGATAAATCCGGTACCAATACCAAAGAACTTGAAATCTGGAAGGCTGCCAACATTACTCCGGCAGGCGACTGGTATATTAAAACCGGTACCGGCATGGGTGAAACCCTGACTGTTACCAATGAAAAGCTAGGCTACACCTTGTGTGACCGAGCCACTTACGCAAATATGAAGGACACCATGTCTAATCTGGAAATTGTCTGTGAAGGTGATACCCTTTTAAATAATCCTTACGGGGTTATTGCTGTATCGCCAACTATCAATGATAAGATTAACGCTGATGGCGCTCAGGCATTTGTCGACTGGATCCTTTCACCTGAAACTCAGAAACTGATTGGCTCCTATGAAATCAATGGCGATCCACTCTTTACCCCGAACGCCGCTAAAAAATAAACACCCATCACAAATCTGAGATCCCGGGGGACATTTCTTCCGGGATCTTATTTACGGAGAGTTCAATGGATTACATACTCAATGGTTTTGTTGAGGCATTCCGCCTTATTTTTTCCTTTGACCCTGAAATTATTCAAATCGTCTTATTATCACTATATGTATCTTTTTCATCGACTCTGTACGCAACCCTTATTGGTGTTCCTGTAGGTATTTTGCTCGGTATCAATACATTTAAAGGTAAACGGATTGTATCGCGATTATTATATACCTTTATGTCATTTCCACCCGTTATCATCGGTTTATTCACGGCCCTATTTTTGGCCAGGTCCGGTCCTTTCGGTCAGTTTCAACTGATGTATACGCCCCAAGCAATGATCATTGCCCAAACCATTCTGGTTACTCCGGTAATTACCGGGATTATCTTTAACCAGGCTGGAACCAGTGGGCATGAGGTTGTTCAAACGGGCAAAACCCTGGGTGCCCAAAAATGGAATATTTTAATCTTACTGATTTTGGAGTTGAAATCCGTCATCATGATTGCCCTGGTAACCGGCTTTGGACGAGCAATCTCTGAGGTGGGTGCGGTAATGATTGTCGGCGGCAACATCCGCGGATTCACCCGGGTCATGACCACCTTTATCGCAATGAACAACAATATGGGTCAGTACAGTGTCTCGATCGCCATGGGGCTTATTCTACTGACGATCTCATTTATAACCAATTCAATTCTATACCATTTTGTCATGGGGGATCAAAATGAAAATCGAGGCTAAAGAAATTGTTAAAACCTATCAGGATAAATCCGTGCTCACTTTAAAGGGAACACACCATCATCTGGTTTTTGAACCCGGAAAAATATATGGGATCATCGGACCAAATGGTTCTGGAAAAACAACCTTACTAAAAATCATGGCCGGTTTGATCCCCATGAGTTCGGGAAATATGCTCTATAACAACCAATCCCTGACCCATCAAACAATGACTGAAATGACCTATTCCAGTCATTCCCCGACCCTTTTTTCCCGTTCAATTTATGAAAATATTGCTTACCCACTGCGCATTCGCAAGGTTGACAAACAAATGATTGACGATACGGTCAATGGCCTGTTGGCAGAATTCGAACTGAACAAAATCCAAACTCAGAATGCCAAACATCTTTCCGGCGGTGAATCGCAAAAAACCGCCTTGGCAAGAGCCCTGTCCTTTTCACCTAAGGTTCTTTTTTTAGACGAACCAACCGCCAATATTGATCCCAAAAGTATCCGAATTATTGAATCTGCCCTCAAAAAAAGAAACCATCATGATAATTTGACCGTCATTATTATCACCCATAATCTTAGCCAGGCCTTTCGGCTCTGCTCCCATCTAATTTTTATGGACCAGGGACAGTGTCTTTTTTCCGGCACACCAGAAGAAATAATGGCGACGTCTGACCCCATCATTAATGACTTTATTTCATACAACCGATTCTGATGCCAATAACGAAGCCGCCATTATGAATGGTTAATGGATTTTACAATTATCTTAAGATTAAATAATTAAGGAGTGCCCCGCCATGAGTAGCGTAATTAAATTAAATAAAAGTGTTGAAAAAGGAAAGACGGTTGCCCTTGAGCCCGCAGCATTATTCATCGCTGATTTCGGTATCGAAGGCGACCGACACGGGGGCAAGGATTTACGTCAGGTAAGTTTTTTTGGAATCGAAAGTATCCAGAAAATGGCTGCAACCCAGGTTACCACTTTATGTACTAAACGCTTTAATGAAAATGTTATTACAGAAAATATCCAACTCTATAAACTGCCGGTGGGAACACTTTTGAAAATTGGCGACACGATCCAGAGAATTACCCAGATCGGTAAAAAATGCTTTGGTTGTGAGCTTACGGATAACAATCAGAGTTGCCCCCTTGCTAAGGAAGTCGTCTTTACTGCCGTGATTCAAGGTGGCACTGTCCAAATTGGCGCTGCGATTGAAATCCTAGCACCTGAAACCCTTAATAAATAAACAAAAACGGAGAAATAACGATGGCACGAACTTGGTCCACGCTGTCATTATTTCTCCGTTTATTATTTATGGTTCGATAATTTCTCCCGGGTTTTCAAAGCCATACCCCTTTAACTGAATCAGAGCTTCTTTGAATTCGGCAGATTTGAGAATCTGGATAAACAGCTGAATTCGCGGATCCGCCAAATTTTCCCGCTTCACGACAAAATCATATTCTTCATCACCAATAGGAATAAAATCCAGCTCCATCATGGCGGCGGCTGACAGCACCCCGATGCCGACATCACCTGATCCTGATTTCACTGCGGATGCAACCATCATATGTGTATTCATTTCCCGGGTATATCCCAGGATCTGCCGGGAATCCAAGTTGTTCTTCTTCAGCAGGTAATCCAATAAAACCCGGGTTCCCGATCCCCGCTGACGGTTGACAAAACGGACGTCCTCGCGAATCAGATCATTAATGTTGTTGATGTTTTTAGGATTCCCCTTTGGCACCATCATCCCCTGGGTTCGCTTGACCCCTTTGATTAAAACAACCGCATCCTGCGCCAGATAACGGTGCAGATAGGCCAGATTATAAATACCGGTTTCCTCATCCAGCAGATGGATTGGCGCCAGATGACATTCCCCTTTTTTAATCGCCATGATGCCACCCAAACTGCCCACATGGGCGGAGGATAGGCTGATCATTTCACGGTTTTTATGAATAATATTGGCCATAATGTCGATCAGCACATCATGACTGCCAATGGTAACCAGAGTATTTTCTATTTCCTCCTGGGACCGCATCAAAATGATCTCAACCAGCTCACCGGCTTCATACCCTTCCACATTTTTAGGGATTTTCAAAATACCGTCGGCATTGACCAGCGACATCGTAACTCCCGCGCCCCGATCCAAGGGCGTCGCCACAAAGGTATCATTCACGCGACCGCATTTCATCCGAACAAACTCCAGATGCTTCAACGATGACATCAGCCGTTTTGACAAAACCGCCTTGATTGATACCCCTTCAGACAGGATCTGATGATTATAGGCATGAATCACCGGTTTTACAAAGTTTTCAAAAACAACGTAAGCCGACACCGGATAACCGGGAATGCCAATCACTGGTTTTCCCGCAACAATCCCCAGCACCACCGGTTTTCCTGGTTTGATGGCGACGCCATGAACAACTACCTCGCCCAGCTCGGCAATCAGATTACGGGTGTAATCTTCGGCTCCGGCTGATGAACCGGCTGAAATCAGCACCATATCATTTTCGGCCACCGCTTTTGTGATGGCTTCTTTGATTAGGGCATAGTCGTCTTTAACCGTCGGATAACGCCGGGGCTCGCCCAGATATTCTTTAACCAGACCGGCAAACATATGGGTATTTGAATCAATGATTTTCCCCTCTGACATGGCATCCCCAGCTTCAACCAGCTCGCTTCCGGTGGGGATAATCCCGATCTTGGGTTTAGCGATCACTGCAATTTCGGTAATCCCCCCGGCCAACAGGGCTCCCATATCAATGGGGCGGATTTGGTGATAGGCTGGGATAATCAATTCGCCAGCGACGATGTCCTCACCAATCGGCCGGACATGCTGCCACAAGGCCACCGGCGTGTTAATACTGATCTGCTCATCATCCTTGACCGTGACATCCTCAATCATCACCACCGCATTAAAAGGATCGGTGATGACATCCCCGGTATCCACAAAATTAAAGTCTTTCTGCTTCATCAAGGTTTTGGGATGACGTTCATCAACGCCAATCATTTCCATGGCATCCACGCAAATACCATCCATCGCCGAAGCATTATAATAAGGCGACGATATTTTGGCAAAAACCGCCTCCTTGCTGATCCATCCCTGGGATTCGATCACTGGCAAAACATGGCTTTGCAGTTCATTTTTTTCAAAGGACAATTGTGACAGGTACTTCTGGATTGCAACATCCAAATCTTCGTTGTTTAAATATAAATTTCGTTCATCTTTTTTAGCTGTATTTTCGGTATTCATCCAATCCCTCCATTTTTTAACAGTTTGGTCGCTTTTAACTCGCTTATTTATTAAAAAAATATTTGACAAGGTAATGTCTATTATTATGATACCACTGGATCAGAATAAACTGACTTCCACCAGTTCCCCCCTATTTTTGCCTTCTTCATTTTCAGTTATTTCAACGTAGCCATCTGAATAAGCCAACAAGGTAATCATTCCGGATTTTCCGTGGGTTGGCCGCACTTCAATTTGTCCGTCCACTTCTGAGATTTCAACAGTCTGAAAGGTGCGCCGTCCTGGTGCTGCATGAACATTTTCCATCAAGCGCCCCTGAACCGTCTTATACTTGTATAAATCCCGGCCATAATACAAAGCCATAAACTCCCGGAGCATTACCATCAAAATAATAATTGCCGATACCGGCTGTCCCGGCAATCCTACTACCGGTTTGCCGTCAACCTTTCCCAAAATCGTCGGTTTTCCCGGTTTTATCGATAAACCGTGTAACAATACCTCACCCAGACTATCGATGACCTTGACGGTATAATCTTTTTCTCCCATGGAACTGCCACCGGATAGAATAACCATATCGCTGGTTTTTAGAGCTTGATCCACCGCATCCTTAATCGTCTCGAAATCGTCTTTGACATAGGTTTTTGAAACAATCTCGGTACCAAAGCGTTTCGCCACGGCACTCAATGCGGCCTGATTAATGTCGACAATTTCGCCCAATTGGGGCGTCGTTCCCGGCGGAACAATTTCATCCCCGGTGGAAATAATGTGCAGTCGGGGTTTTCGGTAGACCTCAACCTGAAGATGACCTAACGCCGACAGCACCCCAAGATCCTGAGGTCTTAAAAAGTGACCTGCTTTAAGCACAACCTCGCCAATGCTGACATCATCCCCAATGAGCATCATGTTCTCGTTGGCACCAGCGTTGCAATAAACAGCCAGGTCCCGATCGCCTAATTTCTCGGTATATTCAATCATCACCATGGCTTCGGTTCCTTCGGGAATCATCCCACCAGTGGGAACATAAGCGGTTTCCCCTTGATTTAAGACTAAATCTGTGGCTTTCCCCATCGGAACCTCGCCAATGATTCTTAAAAAACCGGGAATGGCATTCGATGCCCCCTGGACATCTGTCAGTTTTACCGCATAGCCATCAACAACCGAACGATTAAAATGCGGCACGTTCACTGTTGCAACAATGTCGGCAGACAGCACCCGTTCCATCGCATCATCAATACTGATTTTCTCGGTTGTCAGTTTTAAATGACTGAAGGTCCGGTTGATGATTTCCTTCATTTCATTAATGGTTTTTACTTTGAGCAATTCCATATCAGTCTCCTTAATCTATCATTTTATCCAAACATTTACCTGATTCCATCTGCTCTGCCCTTAAATTTGTCATGTTAATTGATATTTTGATTGCATTATAACACAAAATAATGTAGAATGTTAATACTCCGAAGTTTAATGTATCTAAGGTATTTTACTATGATCTTAAACCCGTAGGGTGTAGTCGGAAACGATTATGTCTCCCATTGTGGAAAAGGGGCCTAACAGGACTTTGTCCGTGTTATTTTGCATAAAGTAATCTTGCAAAAAAAGACCATTCCTCAACCGGGAATGGTCTTTTTTTCCCTTAACGTCCCTGAATTTTATTTATTTGTAACCGAAATAATGTAAATTGGGACACCTTCTTTTAGATGCCAAAGCCGGACTAACCAACCGGCTTTGGTTTATTTTGCGTTAAAAAGCCCAAACAGCTTAACTGGTCGTTTCTTTAAATTCGTTGGCGATTTTTAAAGCAATTGTTTTTCAATTTCAATCTGAAACTTATTAATTTTGTTATATAAGGTATTTCTCTGAATGCCTAAAGCATTGGCTGTTTTGGTGATGTTTCCTTCATATAATTTCAGAACTCGTTTGATATGCTCTTTTTCAATATAACTCATATCCAATTTGGACTTATCGACGGTTTCCAGACTTTCATAAAAAGCTTCTGAATGGATGTCCTGCCAGGGATTTGGCACTTGATGGTTGCTGTTCTCGATAAAGTATTTAGTTGGAAATGACTCGGTATTGATCATCAACTCAACAATATTCTCCAGTTCTCTGACATTGCCTGGCCAATTATAGTTTTTCAAAATCAGCATTTCTTCTTCGCTAACCTGAAATTCTTTTTTCTCATATTTAGCTGACAGATTTTTCATGAAATAACTAAATAAAATATTGATGTCACTTTTTCTTTCCCGTAAAGAGGGCAGGTAAAGCGGCAATACATTCAGACGATAAAACAAATCTTTTCGGAACCGTCCCAGTTCCACTTCTTTTTTTAAATCCTTATTCGTGGCGGCGATAATGCGAACATCAATGGGGATGGTCTTCTGGCTGCCGATTCGGGTAATCACATTTTCCTGCAGAACCCTTAACAATCGGGTTTGCAGCTCCATCGGCATCTCACCGATTTCATCCAGCATGATCGTACCATTATTCGCCAATTCAAATTTCCCAATATTACCGCCTTTTTTGGCACCGGTATAAGCCCCTTCTTCATAACCGAACAGTTCCGATTCAATTAACTGATTAGGGATCGCCCCGCAGTTAAGCGCCACAAACGGTTCATCCATGCGTTTGCTGTAATTATGGATCGCCTGGGCAAAGACTTCTTTACCACAGCCGCTTTCGCCCAGGATCAGAATCGTTGAACGATTATTGGCAATTTTTTTGGCATATTCAATGGTACTGACAAAATGTTTATCTTTACCAATAATTTTGTCAAAGGTGTAATAGGGCTGGAGCATTTTGCTTGCTTTGTTTGATAAGTCTTCTTTTAATACAAAAACAATCTCAATGCTATCATCTTGTGGGTTATAAATGGGACTGGCGGTCATCTGACAGGGAAAGCGGTTTCGCAGGGACTTGACATTGACGATCCGATTGACATTTCTTTCCGAATGAAGTAACTCTTTGATGCGCTCCCATTCATCAATAATTTCTCCGAGATTTTTAGAATCCAATTGTTTATACTTATTCCCTACCAGTTCCAGGGCTTTTTGATTGTAAATTTTTATTTCTCCCTCCAGGTCGGTGGTGAGGATCGCCACTGGCATGGCATTAAAAATGGTTTTTATGTGCCGATCGGTCATATTCTGCAGCCGATTATATTCTTGAACTTTGAGCATTTCTTCAATCGCATTGGAGGCAGCGATGACCATCCCCAAGGTATGGGGATGAACCGAGTCGGAATAGCCGGTTAGATCAAGAGCCCCGATCAGCTTTCCGTTGGGATCTTTAATCGGTGCCCCAGAGCAGGTCCACCGATGATAGGCTTCAATGAAATGGTCGGTTCCCGACAATTGAACCGGTTCCTTGGATTTAATGACCAATGACATGGCATTGGTACCAATGGATTCTTCATTCATATATGCACCCGCTACCATTTTTAAATCAAAGGCTTCCGATAATATTTTTTCATCACCCATGGCGTTCAGAATGCAACCATCTTTGTCTGTTAACAAGACAAAAAAATTATTTCCTCTGACAATACTCATCAGATGTTCCATATAGGGAGAAGCGGTCAAGATCAGATCCCGATTTTCGGTAAATTTCTGCTGCAACTCGGAATTATCGATCATTTTTTTGCTGTAGACCTGATCTTCCGTGATGCCATATTGGACACACCGCTCCTTTGATTCGCTGATTAGTTTTTGATAATTATTTTTATTCATGCTTATTATCTCTTTTCATCTATTTTAGAGATCCACGTTTCTTCCGATTGTCCCGATGCGATGCTGCTAGGGACACCGGATAAAATTTCTAACCCATAGGCAATCCGAACAGGATGGGGTATTGAAATCACAGTCATATTTGGTATCTTCCACCAGGCTGCACCCACCCCGCAAATCACAATCGATACAGGACGGATATTGATTATTGTAAACCGTGTTCCAGAAGTTCTGATATTCTTTCCCTTCAATAATCTCTTTTAATGATTTTTCTTTAACATTTCCAAAAGAATGTTTGATGACCCTTTTTTTATCCCCAAAAACATATTCATCATAACTATTCGCCAGGCGGTAGCAGGACATCACTTCCCCAGTGGCATCCACATAAATGTACCCCTTGTCAATAAAGGTGCAACGTCGCTCCGTTTTCAGTTCCATGTCAGGAATATTTATTTTGATGTCACGATAGGTAAAGATCCTCTCTAAATAGGCCTTACCTTCCGGGTTTTCATAACGGGTATAAAAAATGTCGTTACAATCTTTCTCGTTAATCGGCAGCAAATGGGATAAAGAAAGCCGATGAAAGCCATAGTGCCGCATCATATCAAGAATCCCAAACAACGCCTCAGCATTGCTTTTTGTAAGAACATAGGCAACCCCGACCTTTGGCGTGGAGGAATGGGTCCGCTTATGATAATCTTTAAAATACTCAAAGGTCTTGATCAGCTGATCCTTCACCCCTTGGGTATCTTCATGATATTGATCCGCCGAGAAATAAACCTCAGTAAATTTTTCACAGAGGATTCTGGCATTTTCTTCAGTCATAATCCCATTGCTGGTTATTAACAGTTTGTAGCCTTCAAATAATTCAACCGCTTCTCTAAATTGCGGGTAGATAGTTGGTTCGCCAATGCCACCAAAAAATACCTCTTTGAGTGTTGGAAACTCCTTAACCTGTTCCCGGATCGATTTAAGTAATGCCAAATCCATATCACTTTCAACCGTATCCCAGGTATGCCGAAAACACATCTCACAGTTCAGATTACACCGATTTGTGAGTTCTATATAAATCCGTTTAAGCTCCATTTTTTCCTCGCTTTTTATTTAACAGCAACCCCTGCCACAGATTCCACCGCCGGTTATCTGATGTTTTTCTACCAATGCTGACTCACATAAATTGCTAAGCTTGTCTGCTTTTATTTGCATTTTATCGGATAATATTATATAATGATAAAAACTCCGAAGTTTAATGTTTCTAAGGTCATCAAGACTACGAACTTAAACCGGTAGGGTATAATTGGAAACGATTATGTCTCCCAGTGTGGAAAAGGGGCTTAGCAGAGGGTATCACCCTCGTCGTTTTGCATTTTTATTGCAAACCTAAAGGCCATTCCATTTGGAGTAGTCTTTTTATTTTTCCCATGCATCCCTGAATTTTATTTATTTGTAACCAGGATATTTATTAACCAGGGATTTGTATGATTAATTTTTTTATTTAATTTTAATAAAATGAGAGCCGAAATAACCAATCGGCTCTGGTTTTATTTTTTGTATTTCAGCCATCCGCAACTGAAATAAGGGGACAATCTAAGATTATCCCCTGACTTTATTTTATAACAAGCCTAATTTTTCCAGACGTTCTTCGGTAGGAATCCCATCTTCGTCCCAGCCACGTTCTTTGTAGTACAGTGGCAGTAATTCATCCAATTTATGAACCCAACCTTTGGTTGGTCCTTCCGGCATTTCTTCTTCTAAGAAACGCGGTGGCAGGGTATCTTCATCGGGTGAAATACCAGCTTCTAAATTGAAAAGTTTTTCCAGATTCCAGATCCGTTCGCCGGCTAACAGCACATCATCAGCTGACCAGTTTGTGCCTAAAGTTTCATTTAACATGTCAGCATATTGTTGGGCACCCAACGCAAATGAGGTAAACAGACATAAGCCGGTGGAGTCAATGACAGCGGTCAGATCCTGGAAGATTTTTGCCCAGGTTGGTTTTCCGGCTAATTCAAAGCGATCCAGTTTTTCCGGCAAGCCCAGAATTTCCGGTGAGATCAGGTAGCCACGCACATGACAGCCGCCACGGTTGGAGGTTGCATATTGCAGACCCATGCCCTGGATTCCACGAGGGTCATAAGCTGGCAGATCCTGTTTTTTAACAGACATGGAGTATTCGGGAACACCGAAGAAATCAGCCAGTCGGTAGGAGCCCCGGGCCAGTAAATCGCCAAAGCCTTCCCGGTTACCCATTTTCTTGAGCCAGTGAACCACTGAATCCGCGTTGCCGAACTTCAGGATCACGTCGTCATCGAGCATTTCATCGGTGATATAACCCCGTTGATAGAGTTCCATGGCAGCGGCCAGGGTTGCTCCGGCTGAGATGGTATCAATTCCCAGTTCATTACACCAGTAGTTGGCGTCGATAACCACTTCCATGTCATCAATGCCTAAATCACCGGCAAATACCCAGAGGGTTTCATATTCGGGTCCGCCAATGCCATCTGGACTCTTGTCACTTTTTACCCAGCGGCCGCAGCCAATCGGACAATGATGACAGGGATTCCGTTTAATCAGGTATTTTTCGGTCAAGGTTTCACCGCTGACGGCTTCAGCGTCAGGATCCTGACCACCCTGGAAGTTGTTGGTCGGGTAAACCCCATGTTCATTGATAATATTAACCAGTACTGCGGTGCCGTAAGTTGGCAGACCACCACCGGTGACACCGTTTTCTTTTAGCAGAGTTCGACATTCTTTAGTAACGGCTTTTAAGCCGTCAGGATTGGCGATTTCCGGTTTCAGGTTGCCCTTAACGGTAATGGCTTTAAGGTTTTTCGAACCCATCACCGCCCCAACGCCGGAACGACCAGCGGCACGGTCTTTTTCGTTCATGATCGCGGCCATCTGGGACAATTTTTCACCAGCTGGACCGATGGTTAAAACCTTGGCGCCGGGTTGTTTTTCTTTTAGCAGATCGCTGGTTTCGGAAACCATTTTGCCCCATAAATCAAGCGCTGGTAAAATTTCAACCTTTTCTTCATCAATGCTGATGTAAACTGGCAGGCTGGCTTTGCCTTCAATAATGATGGCATCGTAACCGGCATATTTCAGGTAGGCGCCCCATTCGCCGCCGGAGTTTGATGACGCAATACAACCAGTCAATGGTGATTTGGTAACGACCATGTACCGACCACCGGTAGGAGTCGCTGTTCCAGACAACGGACCATTGATAAAGACAATTTTATTTTCTGCGGCAAACGGATCAACTTTTGGATCAACCTCATCCATATAAAGCTTTGTCCCTAAACCACGTCCACCGATATACTTCTTGGCCAACTCAAAATCAAGATCTTCAGTGCCAATTTCACCGGTCGTCAAATTAATACGTAATATTTTTCCCATGTAACCAAACATTTCGTACGCCTCCTAAATTTTATTTATTTGTAACCATGATCATTATATCCAAATTTTGCACATCTTTCAATGGATTAAAGGAAATTTATGGTAAAGAGCAAAAATTTACAGTATTTATTTGATACAATGTTCGTTTTTTGATCGTTTATCAGCAAATATTTGTATTTGTTGGTACATTCCCTCGTTATGAAGTGACACAAAATAAAACCCCGACAGTTAGCAACTGTCGGGGCACGAAAAATCGTTGATTATTTTGTTCTTGTTTAAGTTTTAGACTCTGTTCTTTTGCCAGAATCCCCGGTATCTTAAGATCCGGGTGGTGTTTAAAATAGTCAGGATGGCTGCACCCACATCGGCAAAGATGGCCAGGTACATTTCCCCCATGCCAAAGAAGGTCATGGTCAGCACAGTGATTTTAATACCCAGTGCCAAAACAATATTCTGAATCATGATTCGTCTGGTATATTTTGCGATGTCCACTGATTTAACTATGTCCATGGGATCATCCTTCATCAGAATAATATCGGCTGCTTCAATGGCGGCATCTGAACCGAGGGCTCCCATGGCAATGCCGGCATCCGCCATGGCCAGCACTGGGGCGTCATTCATGCCGTCACCCACAAAGATGGTTTTTCCGTCTTTATTATCTGTTTTTATTTGCTCAAAGGCGGCGACCTTATCCTGGGGCAAGCAATCCCCCAATACTTCATCCAGCATCAGTTGTTTTCCAATCTGGTTGGCAACTCGTGCATTATCACCACTAAGCATGACGGTCTTTTTAACTCCCAACTTTTTTAACTGCTGCAAGGCGGCCAAGGCATTTGCTTTAACCATATCACCTAACACCAGGTATCCGGCCAGCTTACCGTTAATGGCAATATAGACAATGGTACCCTCTTCTTCGTTTTCGTTCAAGTTAATCTGATGACCCTGAAGCAGGCTTCTGTTTCCGGCCAGAATCATCTGTCCATCGACTTCCACCTGGGTTCCTTTGCCGGGAATTTCCGAGTAGTTTTTCAAACTCGCTTCATCCACCACTATTTGAGCGTGGGCGGTGATTGCTTTACCAATCGGATGGTTGGAATAGCGTTCCCCAGCGGCGGCTGCGGTCAGCAGATCGGCCTCAGTAAAACCAGATGCCGGTTCGGTTTTGATGACCTTGAATTCGCCCTGGGTGAGGGTTCCGGTTTTATCAAAGACGAACACACTGCTCTGATAAAGAACATCCAGATAATTGCCGCCTTTGATCAGTACCCCTTCTTTGGAAGCCCGACCAATCCCGCCAAAATAACTGATGGGAATGGACAAAACCAAAGCACAGGGACAGGATACCACCAGAAAGATCAGACTTTGGTAAAACCAGGTTTCCCAGGAAGCGCCTGAGATTACCAGCGGTGGGATAATCGCCATGGCAATGGCTGAAAAAACCACAATGGGGGTATAATAATGAGAAAACTTGGTAATGAACTTTTCAGTTTTCCCCTTTTTATCACTGGCTTCCTCAATCAGATGTATGATTTTCATGGCGGTGGAGTTTTCATAGTCTTTCGTAACCAGGACCTTTAAAACAGCATTACCATTAATCATCCCGCTTAAGATCTCATCGCCTTTTTCAGCTTTTCGTGGATAAGATTCCCCGGTCAGTGGGGAGGTATCCAAATGTGAGACCCCCTGGAGGATCACCCCGTCTGCCGGGACTTTTTCACCTGGTTTGATAACAAGCACATCGCCAACCTTGACCTGTTTGGCATCAATAACCACCTCCCCTTCGGGACTGACCCGATTGGCGGTGATGGCATTAAAGCTGATGGTTTCGGCAATGGACCGTCGGGCGTTGTCCACGGCCCGATCCTGAAAATATTCGCCGATGCCGAAAAAGATCATAACTCCGGCTGCTTCCGGCCATTGCATTAAAACCAGGGCCCCAAAAGTGGCAATGGTCATCAGGAAATTCTCATCAAAAATCTGCCCGTGTCCAATATTTCGAAATGCCAGCAGAATAACATGATATCCTGCCAGTAAATAGGCCCCTAAAAAAACGCCAATGGTCAATATCTCCAGATTTGCTGGGAGCGTTGCCTGAAAAACAAAACCAAGAAGAAATAAGCCAATAGCTGTGATCAATTCGATCTTTTGCCGTTGATCCATTTCGCCCTGAGCATGTCCCGGTCCATGAGCGATGGCTACTTCATGAGTCCCATGGTTATGACCATCTTCGTGGCCGTCGCATCCGCAAGGTGCCGTTGCCACTGCCTGTTTTCGGTTCATCGAGACCACCACATGAGGCTCCAGTGAGTGAACCAACTTGACAACCGCATTATAGGTTTCTTCCTGAGCGAACCCTTCACACTCTTCAATGACCAACGACCCGGTGGCCAAAGACAAGCTTGCTTCTCTGACATTAGGCATTTTGCTAACCAACTTTTCTATTTTGCCTGCACAATTTGCACAGTTAAGTCCTTCTAAAAATAATTTCATGCTGCCAACCTCTTTTCAGTTACATTTACCTAAACGGTAATTTAATGATGACTTAAATGGGTGATCGTCAAAAGAACGATGACCTCTACATGGGCATCATCCAAATGATAAAATTTCATCTGCCCTTCTTTGCGATAGCTGATAATCCGTTTATCTTTTAAAATTCTCAATTGATGGGATACTGCCGTTCGGCTGACATCCACCAAATCAACAATATCGTTGACACACAGCTCGCCATTTTCAAATAACGCACTGACAATCTTTATCCGGGTGGAATCTCCCAACACCTTAAAAAATTCGGCAACCTCAAATAAGGTTTCCTCGGTATGGTCGTTTTTCAAAACTTTATCCATATCTTCTCCTTAATATGTGAACACTTGCTCACTCATTGACATCATGGTAGCATATTTCTTTTTCAAAATCAAGCCCTATTTTCAAGCATTATTTTAGCTTCAATAAATATTGACATTTGTAATAAATAATGATAATTTGAGTTGTGAAAACAATTTCAGATAATTCTATTTTAACGAATAAAGGTCGGTGAAAAAATGAGCGATGCCAAACAATTATTGGCCGAACGATTGACCCGTATAGAAAAAGCAGTAAATCTTGAAAAGCCGGATCGCATCCCTATTTTTGCGTTGAACGGACCCGAGGTAGCCATCGACTATTGTGGTCGTTCGCTCAAATCCGCAACCTGGAACCTTGAGCTGGTCAGGGAGTGCCTGCCCGTTTATTACAAGGATATGAAAGTCGATGCTGCTGCCGCCACTTTTTTAAGATGTCCGGGAATGTATACTACCATCGGGTCACAAAATTTTATTCCCAATAAAGATGGCTTTATGCAGCATCCTGAGGTCTGTGGGATGCTGTCAACCGAATATGAGGAGCTCATTAAAGATCCCTTTAAAACCTTGGTGGAAAAGGTCCTTCCCCGGCAATACAAGGCCTTTGACCAACCCGGTGCTTTAGGTGGACTCAACTTGGCCAAAGGGGCACTCAGTTATCTGCGCCATACCAAAATCCTCCGGGAAATTGATCAGTACTGTATCGACTCAGTGGAGATCCCGATTATCTTCGACAACATGATCGAAGCGCCTTTTGATTTTTTAGCCGATCAGCTCCGCAGTTTCAAAGGTATCTCTGTGGATATGCATCGCTGTCCCGAGCTGGTGGAACAGGCCTGTGAAGCCTTGCTACCATTAATGCTGCGCTGGGGCGTTACTGGGTATTCTGGGGCGCCGAAAAAAATCCCGGCGATCTTTATGCCCCTTCATATGCCGCCATTCTTAAACCCAAAGCAATTTGAACGGTTTTACTGGCCAACCTTTGAGCGGCTGGTCAACGGACTCACGGGTCTGGGTTATACAATCACACTATTTATTGAAGGCAACTGGTCGAAATTATATGATTATTTAGGCTGTTTAAATCCTAATGTGGTGGGCATATTTGAATATGGTGATATGAAGGTGATTAAAGAAAAGGTGGGGAAAACCATGTGTATCATGGGTAACTACCCCATTGAAGCTTTAAAATCTGACTCGACGGAACAGTGTATCGATATTGCCAAAAAAATGATTGATGATGCTGCTCCCGGCGGCGGCTATATTTTTACCACCGGTAAGTCGATTCTGCGAGGCAAAGGTCTGGATTTAGAGAAACTCCAGGCTGTTCATCAGTACGTTATTGATCATGGAAAATACTAGAGAGGTGTCACATGGAAACCATTAAATCTGAATATTTAGATTATTTTGAAACCTATGCTGCCCGACATCCAGAACTGACTGAAGAGGATGTTGCCATCATGGCTGATCCCTGGGATGTGAATGAAGACGTGCTATTGGGATACGTTTTATCTTTGCTGATCTAAATATAGACGGCAAGTGTTTTTTCCACTATCTAAAAAGCCAGGATGTGATCAATCACATCCTGGCTCAGTTTTTGTTCCTAATTTTATAGCCCATACTCTTTATTCTTTCGCCTCTTAAAATAACTACCATCTGACGGTTGTCTTAAGAGCGATTTCAATTAAAAGGATCTGAGCAAATCGATTTCTTTTTTATAATCCAAGGTATTCTCCTGGGGCGTTTCCAGAAAAAAGGGCAGTGATTTGAGTTGTGGATGGGTGACAATCCGCTTGAATGCCTCCACCCCCAAGGTGCCGAAGCCAATTTTCTCATGACGGTCTTTGTTACTGCCAAAGGGCATCATGCTGTCATTGAGATGTATACATTTTAAATAGTCCAGGCCGATGACCCGATCAAACTCCTCCAATACTCCATCCAGATTTCCAACCACATCATAGCCGCCGGAATAAACATGACAGGTATCCAGACAGATCCCCATTTTTTCCTTCAGATTGACCCGATCGATAATCAACTTCAATTCTTCAAAGTTTCTGCCGATTTCAGTGCCCTTACCAGACATGGTTTCTAAAACAACCATTGTTTTCTGATCTGCCCACATTTCATCATTGAGAATTTCGGCAATCCACTCGATGCCCTTTTCCACGCCCTGCCCTGTATGACTGCCAGGGTGAAAATTATAAAGTTCACAGGGTAGTTCTTCCAGGCGCATCAGATCATCTTTAAAGATCATTCTGGCAAACTCCCGGGTTTCCGGCTTTGCTGAACACATATTGAGCGTATAGGGTGCATGCGCCAACAGTGGTCCAAAGCCCTGGTTGTCCATGATGGTCTTAAGCCCAGCTACATCTTTTTCGTCAATGGCTTTGGCCTTACCACCTCTGGGGTTTCGGGTGAAAAACTGAAAGGTATTAGCATTAATTTTCAGGGCTTCTTCACCCGCTTTTTTAAATCCACCTGCTATCGAAAGGTGCGGTCCGATGATTAACATAATATGCATCTCCTTGCTTTTATTAATATATTCATTCTCAGTTTGCATTTATTTTTCTAATTTCATTTCCTATTTTCTCTTTACTCTACAAATCTTATTTTTAACTTGATTATCCTAATGGGACGAGGTAAAATATAAATGATATTATTTTGAGTAAAAATTTAGTTTCGAAAGGAAAAAAAGATGAATGATTTTCTAAAAATGTCCAAAACATTGGGGATTGTTGTTGCCGCCCTAATGATCATCCTTGGCTGCCTGATCTTTTTCGCACCGATGTTCGCTGCCAAAATGATCATGTGGTTTTTTATTGCTGGTCTTATTATTTATGGGATGTTTCACATCATTGTTTTTGCCAAAAGCGAAATCAAGAATGGTTGGAGCCTGACCGCCGGTATCATGGCTACCCTGTTGGGGGTATTATTAGTCTTCTCCGATCCATTGTCACGAGCCAGTACATTGGCATTTATGTTGGCATTCATTGCCTTATCCACTGGTATGAATCAGATCACTGCTTCTTCAGTTATGAAAAAACAGGGCGCCACCGGAACCGGCTGGTTACTTGCCTCGGGAATCATTAACATGGTATTATCGATTTTCTTAATCTTCAACCCATTTGTGATGCTTTTAGGTTTTGGCATCATCGCCGGGGTCTATCTGATCTTCGGCGGGATTGCTCTCTTTGCCGAAAGCATGTCCACCCATACGCTTTAACTTCAAAGGATGTCTCTTAGAGACATCCTTATTTTTTACAGTATACTATATATTTAATTTAAAAATCTATCTTTTTCAAATCCATAATCCCACAAAAATCTTCTTGCTTTCATAAATAAACCTTGTTTATTTTAGTCCACACTCCTATAATTAATTTATCAACTCTGTTTGGTTGAAATAACGCCGAAGAAGGTAATAACTATGAAGAAAAGCGAATTAATTACAATCTTTAACACGGTACAAGAAAAATTTGAAGATGCAATCACTGAAGAATTTTTTCTTCAGCGTCTGAAACCTTATGCTGACGAAGATGGCTTCGTTGATTATCACAAATTGGCAATGTTTGCCCATAACGAATCTCTGGCATCTGCTAAAGGCTTCTTTTTCGAAGTACTTTCCGAGATTTTAGTAGATGAAGATGATGTGGTTTTTGAAGACGAACTTGTAGACACTGAATCCCCTGAAGTTACCCCCGAATAGGTTTTACCCCCAGCGGTGGCTAAACCACGATAATTTTTCCTTAATTGGCCAAACAGAAAAAGATGTTTCTGTTTGGCCATTTTTTCAACAGAATATGATACTCTCAAAATGAATTCTGATAAAAAAGAATCCCACTCTTTTGCAATTAGTTTCTATCTGAAATATCTAAAATTGTAAATCTGTTATCGCTTCCCCAAAGGAAACTCCCAGACTTTTGGCCACATGGATCAGCTCAGCATTGACATCCACCTGTTTGTTTTCTCCAATTACATCTTCTAACGAAGCATCAGTCATCTTCCCATTCTGAAGAGCGACCATACTCCCGAACTTGCCCTGAGCAATGAGTTCTACCGCTGCTACTCCATAACGGGTAGATAAGAGCCGATCATAGGCAGAGGTAATACCGCCCCGTTGAAGATGACCCAAAACGGTATTTCTGATTTCATGATCCTGTATTCTGGACTCCAGCGCCAGGGCCAGTTTATTGCCGATGCCCCCAAGCCGAACGGGATCTGGTGAATCACAGACGATTTTTTGAACAGTCAACTCTCCGCCCTTTTCCATGGCTCCCTCCGAAACTACAATAATGCTAAATGGCAGCCCTCGCTGGCTACGCTCATTCATTTTGGTGACAATAGCATCTAGTGAAAATGGTATTTCCGGAATCAGAATAACATCTGCCGAGCCAGCAATTCCGGCATGGAGGGCAATCCAGCCAGCATTTCGACCCATCACTTCCAGAATCATAATCCGATGGTGTGATTCTGCCGTTGTGTGCAGCTTGTCCAGAGCATCCACCACCACATCCACGGCTGAGTTAAAACCAAAAGTCACATCAGTTTTAGATAAATCATTATCGATGGTTTTTGGCACTCCTATCACATTGACTCCTTTGCGGGCAAAATCCCTGGCACTGGTTAGGGTCCCATCACCGCCTAACACGACCAATACATCCACCCCTTCTTTTCTCATATTTTCAACTGCTATATCCGAAACATCTTTTTTGACACACTGGCCATTTTCTTCAACCTGATAGTCAAACAGGTTATCCTTGTTAGAACTGTAAAGAATCGTTCCCCCTTTATGGAGGATTCCTGAAACAGTGTGGGAATCGAGCTTAATAAAATCATTGTTATATAGCCCCTTGTAACCAAATTTATAGCCGATCACTTCATAACCATAATTTGCTATCGCGCTTTTGGTCACCGCTCGAATTACTGCATTCAACCCAGGGCAGTCTCCGCCACCAGTTAAAATGCCAATTTTTTTAACCTTATTATTCATCAATTATCTCCATTTCTTTTTAATCAATCCATTTATTCACATAATCCAAATAGCTGGAACAATTAACTGATTCCTGAACCATAATCCTATGTTTTATCCTTCTCATGTATTTTATCTGCGAGCAACTCTAAATCAATCATGATCCGTTCAATTGTCATCATCTCATAATGGTATTATATGCGAGCAACTACTAAATTACAAAGATTATTGATAATATAAAACACTTTTTTCAGCCACCAAAGACTAATTTTTGATTTCCTACACTTCGCAATATTTAATTATTAAGTTATTCATATTTAGTTTGACAGCCGGAGAAAATTGTATTATTATGATGCTAATTAAATATTTGGCAAACTTATCGAAAGGTAAGGACGCAAAGCTAAAGGGTCTAAGTAGTTATATATGACAGCCAGTTGCAAACCATAGCACCAGTTTATGGTGTTTTTGTGCAACGTGTCTTTACGTTGTTTTTTTATTGCCAACTATTGATTATGTATTTAATTTAAAAAATCAAAAGGAGAAGAACACGATGAAAAGAAAATTAGTAACGTTCGTTTTAACCGGATTACTGGCATTTAGCACAACTGGTATGGTGTTTGCTGAAACGACACCCCTTGAGAATCCCATTACGCCGGATCAACCCATCGTCTCAGAAGAGCCCCAATCTGTGATCACCATTGGTGCCGCCATCGCGATTGCTCTGGAAACAGTTCCCAACGGCTCGGTTGTTTCAATTAAGCTTGACAAACAACATCCTGTAAAGGTATACAAGATCCAAGTTAAATCCGGCACCCTGATGACCATGGTGAAAATTAACGCCATAACCGGCGATGTCTTAAAAACAGAACTGGAAAAAGAGCCAGCTACTGATCCTGTCATTGATCCAAGTACGGATCCAATCACGGATCCAACTACCGACCCAACTACTGACCCAGTCACCAATCCAACTACCCAAGATCCCGCTGCACCCCTGCCGACTATCTCATTTGAAAACGCCGTACAGATTGCTTTAGCTTCTGTAACGGATGGCACCTTTGTTTCGATCCGATTGGGAGCCGAGCACGACGTGATGGTTTACAAGGTTATCATTCAAACCGGGAAAAAAGCGAATCCGATAAAAATTGATGCTACCAGTGGCGATATTTTAAAACCCACTAATGACAAGAATGATAAAAAACCGATCATTGAGAAACCTGCAAAAAAAACTGTTGACGATAGTGCCAGCCAAACGAACCTCCCCAAAATAAAAGGCAAGAAATAAAAAAGCTAGCGAATTTACAATCATCTAAATCATCCCGAAACGGTCTTTTAAAGATCTTCTGACTTGATCCATTACCCCTATTATGGTACCTGTGATGGGATTAATTATAAGACCAACTCTTAAATGATAAAAAACCTCCTGACCGATGGTGAACAAACTATCGATCAGGAGGTTCTTGTTTGCTACTTTTCAGCTTATTTATCTGGCAAAAATTCTGCTGACCAGGCTGATGATAAAGGTAATTAAGGAAAAGATAACCGCGATCATTAAAAAAGAGGTAATCAGAACATTGTATTTCAGCACATCAAAGGCCAGAATGGATTGGGATAAACCAATGGTATTAAGGAGCAGCAAGATTATAAAAATAAAAATCAGACCTTTAAAAGCGCCTTTGATATCTGCCGGACTCAATGAAATATGGGAAGAAATACAAATCGCCAGGAATAAAAACAGATAAAAGGTAATGTTCTGAAAATTCTCCCAGGCAAAAATCAGCTTCACCAGTTCCAAATACGCGGTGAAAACTCCGCCAAACGAAGCCATGTTCAAAGTATCTACGGTCATTCCTGCTGACAGAACGGCCATAAAACTATCCATCACTCGAGGAATCAACACCCCCATCAAGACCATAATTACCAATAAGCCACCAAAAATCGGAGCAATGCCAATAAAGAAATTTCCCACCTGATGGTAAATATTTTTTGAATTATAGGAATGATTCACGTAACCCATCACCCCATCCTGATCCGGCCGTTGAAACAATTTAATGTCCGTGATTTTATGCCCAAAAATTAATGCTGTCAGAGCATGGCTGAGCTCGTGAATGGGTGTTCCAATTACCCCGGTCACCATGATGGCGTTTCTTCCCAGACTTCTTTGAAAGTTGCGATTGGACTGGTTTTCCAAAAAACCGAGCAGCAACCCGATAAGGATGATGGCCCCGGTGAGATAAAGAGTTTCCAGTCCTGTTTTTACAAATAGATCAATTATAAACATAAGCATTCCTTTAAGTTGTTATTTTCCCTGATGTTGTCACTCATCGATCTTTTTAACATCAAGTTTATGCCATTATACATAAAAAATGTTTAGAATTTCATTAAATTGATGATTTCGGACGTTACTTCAATTTTAATTTTAATTTCGGTGATTATTCCTTTTTTTTGTGGGTAACATTCAGATAAATGAAACCTTATGTTGTCAAACAAAATTAGAAGGTTTTTAATAACTTTATAAAGGAGATTATAATGGCAAAATTAAATTTTGGAGGCCTTGTTCAAGGTGCCATGGGGAATGCCGTCGAAGTGAGTGCGGAAGAACTAAGTAACGAATATTCAAAATATCTGTTTGAGGGAGAAACCATTCAAAATGGCTTTAAACTAATCCGTGATGTGATTATCTTCACTGATATTCGGATTATTTTTGTGGACAAGCAAGGGGCTTCTGGTAAAAAAACTTCCTTTAAGTCAATCTATTTATCCCATATTATTGATGTGGAAATGGAAACTGCCGGTTCCGGGCTGGATGACAGCGAAATTACTGTCACCTATCTGGAAAATGTTAATCGCATCGGCCATAATGAAATCTTTGGTACCCAGAAATTTGAATTCGGAAAAAAAATGGACATTACCCCGCTTTACCGTATTTTAGGCACTTTAGCCCTTAAAAACAGAAACGAAATCAACGGAAAATAGCTGGTGGACGTCCCTTCCGATTATTCAGAAATTGATTTTGAAAACTTATAGGAATGAAAGAAAGGAAAGGCTATTTATATGAAAAAGCGTAACTATTTAATCGCATTATTGGTTGTGTTTTCTTTATTTATGATCGCCGGTTGCACTAATAATGATGCCAAAACCAACGAGAGTCAAACCACCGATGAAAAAACAGCTACTTTGGACGAGAGTCTCAGTGGCGCGGCTCTCCTTAAGAGCCTGAATTCCAACTATCCTGATTCCCTTAAAATGACCACCAAAACCACCGTTGCTGACAGTATCGAAACCACCTCCACCACTTTTACTAAAGGCGACAATTTCCGGATGGAAATGGTAATGCCGGAAATTGGCAAACAGGTTACGATCTACAACGCTGCTGAAGGGATAACCTATCAATATACCGAAGGCCAGACCACCGGTTATTCTTTCAAAGATCAGGACATAACCACCAACCAGAGCGATTTGAAATTGGAAGAAGGCGTTGCCAATATTGAGGATATCAGCGATATTTTTCCTGAAAACGTAGTCGCTCGAGTGGAAACGCTGAACGGCGAAAAAGTGATCTATATCGAAACCACTGAAAATGATGGACAAAACGGAACCATGGATATACACATGTGGTTTTCAACTAAATATGGTGTACCACTAAAAACTGAAATTCTCAGTAATGGCACCATTACCGTGAGTTCTGTCGTAACCGATATTTCCGCCGATTCCATTGCTGACAGCCAGTTTACCCCACCATCGAATGTTGTGTTTACCGATTATTCATCCATGGGATTGGATACTTTGACCAATCTCCCCAGTCCCTGATTAAAACAAGAATGGGTTTAGTCGATTTCGATCATTTAAAAAGACCTGGGCATTTTGCTCAGGTCTCTTTTTCAACTTGTCTATCTCCGCTCCTGAAATTCCAATTATTAAACGCCTCCCAACCATTCAAGCAATCCCAGCTCAATTACGATAATGAAAACCGAAATACACAAACCAAAACCAATGCTTTTAGCGATCTCTTTTTTTCGTAACAGCGCAAAAGCAATTAAAACCATAATCCCCAGACCAATGAAAATCAGACCAGCGACAAAAATAGTATTTGCTGCTTCTGCGACTGAAATAACTCCAGCCGCATTATGGATCAGCTGAAAAACAACTGCCATAATGGCCATCACCATTGGGGGGGAAATCGTGACCATCAGAGCGATGCGACTGGCTCTGGTTTCAAGCCTACGGGGTCTCAGTCTCCAAGCCAAAAATCCGATTACGATACATAACGGAATAATAATTATCATGGTTTTCCGCCCTCCTTTTGAAGCGTTTATAGAAAGTTGCTGACCGCTGAGTCTCTCCAAATTTCTTTTTCAGTCGATTTAATCACAAGACCGGTAGTGACCGGATTTCATCCGTTATAATTCGATCTTATTAGCGGATGTTATGTTTTTATTATACGCCGCCATCAATGAAATAACCATGACAAATTCCTGTGTTCGACCTCTTCACAGGGTATCACTTTGGTGATCTTGTTCACTCATCATTATCAATAAGATTAAAAACTAATCCTTATCTCAATTGGTTAACTTTCGGTTTAAAATCAATAAAAGCCATTTGCATTAATTCTGCAAATGGCTTTGTTATCTAATAAATGGTGATCCCGAATGGACTTGAACCATCGACCCCTACCATGTCAAGGTAGTGCTCTGCCAGCTGAGCTACGAGATCACTTTTGCTGCTTGATAATTTTACATGATTCTATCCAAAAAGTAAAGCACTTTTTAAAAAGTAGTTTCTGCTGTCAATGTGAAGTAATTCCGCTTGATGTAAAATTCGTTATAACTGATAGGCATGTTGTCTTCCATGGAAATGATATTTTGTGACACTAAAAAACAACACTCATCATGATCAATTTGCAAAGTTTCCCGAACCTCCAGAGGGGGATGAACAATATCAATATTCAGCATCTTCTTATGTTGGAATTGCAGTTTCCCCTTTTCCATAAACCCATGAAAATTCGCAAAATTAATCACATCTTCGACAATAGGGTTCCCTTTCTGATAGGGCAGAAAGATGGTTGAATACTGGATCACCTCATCTTTTATTTTAATGGCTTTCTGAATTTTGATCACCTTTTCGAATGAGCCGATTTTAAGCTCCCGCATGAGCTTTCGGCCCGGTGTAATAACCCCGACGCTCACCAACTTGACTTCTTCAACTTCGCCTTTTAAACTGTCGATTTCGTCGAAATAAAACTGATATTGATTGGCCGATGGTTCGCAGACATAATTTCCCTTTCCAGGAATGGTGTATATATACTTTTCATTGACCAGCAAGGCGAGACTTTTTCGTAGCGTGGTTCGGCTTACGTCAAACTGCTCTGACATTTCATTTTCCGAAGGCAACAGATCGCCGGGTTTTAGTATGCCTTTTTCAATTTTTCCTTTAATATCATTGACGATATCAAGATATAAAATTTTTTTCATTGCCCATCACCCATTCATTTTATAAGCCATTGTTTACAAATACTGACCCCTTCGATGGCATCGCTGGAAAATCCATCTGCACCCACGTATTTAGCGTAGTCTGTTCCGGCCAAGGCTCCCCCCAGGATTATTTTCAAATCATCGCGCAGTCCCTGTGCCTTGATTTCGTCAATGACTTCTTTTATATTTTCTACCACCGATGTCAAAATACCGCTAATACCGAGAATCGCTGGTTTTTCTTTTTTTATAATTTCAATAAATCGTTCAGTAGAAACATCGGTTCCCATATCGATGACCTCAAAACCTTCGGCTCTTAACATACTAATAAAAATATTTTTGCCGACATCGTGAATATCATCAAAAACGGTGCCCACTACAATTTTACCCAGCCGATTTCCTTCTGATAGTTGAGTACTGTCCATCCCCATCATTCTGAGAATGTTGGATACCAACTCTCCCGCCATAATAAGATCCGCAATGTAGTATTCCCCTTCTTCATAACGGACAGCGACCCGTTGCAGCGCATAATTTAACTGACTGGCAATTTTTTTCTTATCTTTTCCAGATTCAATTTCCGCTGCAACCAATGCCATCGCACGTTTTTCGTCAATTGCCTCAACCGCAGAAATAATTTTTGTCTCCATCATTTTCCACCTGTTCGTTTTAAAACTAAGATTTTTTAATGCGTCGTCATGACTTTCTACACGATCATGTTTTTACTAATGTCTTCCATTTTATCATGGAATCATGCATTTGTCTTTATCTTAACGACATATTTTTTAATGGCTTTTTAATGGTTTCAAGTGTATAATCATGACGAAAACATTTACATTATTTTAACACGAATTTAAAGATAGAGGTCGCTATGAACGGTTATACAAAAACACAACTTCAAGAAAATCAAAAATATCTGGAACTGCTGTCCCAGAGCTTCCCCAATATCACCAGTGCAGTGGGCGAAGTGGTTAATCTCAAGGCAATTCTGAATCTGCCAAAGGGAACCGAACATTTTCTAACCGATATCCATGGAGAACATGAAGCTTTCAATCATGTGATGCAGAATGCTTCTGGCGCCATCAAACGCAAAGTCCATCAGGAACTGGGAAATACCATTGCCTTTGAAGAACTGGAAGAATTGTCCACCCTTATTTATTATCCGGAAGAAAAAATCGATCTGATTAAAAAAGAGCGCAGTCAGGAATCTCTGGACAACTGGTATAAACTAACCATTTATCGTCTGGTTAAGGTGTGCCGGGCGGCGGCTTCCAAATACACTCGATCTAAGGTCAGAAAGGCCCTGCCGAAAGATTTTGCCTATATTATGGAAGAGCTGCTTCAGGAAGACGAACACCGGTTTAACAAACGTGAATATTATCAGGAGATCATTGAAAGCCTGGTTAAACTCGAACGGGCTCAGCACTTTATTGTGGAGATTTCCGGGGTTATCAAACGGCTGACCATCGATCACCTCCATATTATTGGCGATATTTACGATCGGGGGGCCGGTCCGGATGAGGTGATGGACACCCTAATGCGGCATCATTCCCTGGATATGCAGTGGGGTAACCATGATATTCTCTGGATGGGTGCCGCTGCCGGTAATGCCGCCTGTATTGCCAATGCAGTACGTATTGCCCTACGTTACGCCAACATGGATGTGTTGGAAAATGGATATGGCATTAATCTGCTGCCCCTGGCTTCTTTTGCCAACCGGGTTTACGATGATGATCCCTGTCTCAAGTTTCAGCCGAAAATTTCCGATAACCACAGCGTTTCCGATCAGGAAACCGCTTTGATGGCTAAGATGCACAAGGCCATCGCAATAATTCAATTTAAGCTGGAAGAAACCATGATTGATAATCATCCCGATTATCAGATGGAAAAACGCCAGCTCCTGCGTGCCATCGATTTTGAAAATGGGACAGTCGTTGTTGAGGGGGTTACCTACGCACTGAACGATACTAACTTTCCAACGCTGAACCCCAGTGACCCTTGTACTCTGACCGAGGAAGAATCACTGGTGATGGATCGATTGGTTTACGCCTTTTTACACAGTGAAAAACTTCAGAAACATATCCGTTTTATGTATGCCAAAGGGAGTATGTACAAGGTATTTAATGACAATCTCCTTTTTCATGCCTGTGTCTTGTTAAATAACGATGGCAGCTTTAAAGTGATCACTATTGATGGCAAGGATTATTCCGGCAAAAGTCTGATGGATAAACATGACCAGATGGCCCGGGAGGCCTATTTTGGAAAAACTGATAAAGATCCTAATCATACCCGGACTGATTTTCTCTGGTTCTTATGGTGTCACGAAGACTCCCCTTTATTCGGCAAAGATAAGATGGCGACTTTTGAACGATATTTTATTGATGATAAGACTCCACACAAAGAATACCACGCTCCTTTTTACTTGTTAGTTGATGATGATGAGGAAATTGCCCGTAAAATTTTAGTGGAATTTGGTGTTAATCCGGATGAAGGTCATCTGATCAACGGACACATTCCAGTCAAGGCAACTTCTGGAGAAAGTCCCATCCGGGCCAAAGGCAAGCAATTAGTCATCGATGGTGGATTTGCCCGGGCTTATCAGAAAACCACCGGTATCGCCGGGTACACCCTGACCTATAATTCATATGGTTTAATCTTGATTAGCCATGATCCCTTTGAATCCGTTGAGAAAGCCATTGCGGACGGGGTTGATATTAAGTCGACCCTGATGGTGGTTGAAAAGTCTACCAACCGCAAACGCGTCCGCGATACGGATACCGGCAAGGCCATTATGACTCAGGTAGAAGATCTGGAAATGCTGATCACCGCCTACCGAAAAGGTTTGATTAAAGAAAAACAATATTAGATCCTGAAATTACAAAACCCTCGCTGAAAAATTCAGCGAGGGTTTTGTAGTTAATAAAACAAGTTTTGAATAATTTTTTATTTTTTTGAATCTACTGCTGCTTTTTTTGCATAAGTATAATGATAAGCAATTGGAATAATAATTGCACCACCAATGATGTTACCAATGGTTACAGGAAGAAGATTATTCAGGAAAATCTGACCCCAGGTAATATTAGCGCCACAGAAATAACCCATTGGAATAAAGAACATATTTGCAACACTATGTTCGAAACCAGAGAATACAAAGAGCATAATTGGGAACCAGATTGCAAAAATCTTACCAATAACATCTTTAGAGCCCGATGCCATCCATACTGCCAGACAGACAAGAATATTACAGAAAATAGCACGAATAATGACTGGACCTAACGGAATCGCACACTTTGCTTCGGCAATGGCTATTGCTTTTGTCACCATCGCTTCACCATATAAACCACTTTTTGACATTAAATAGGCTAGTGCAATCGAACCAACCAGGTTTGCAACCCAGACCACACCCCAGTTTCGAAGCATCGCACCCCAGGTGATTTCCTTTTTAAAGACGGATAATGTCATTAAGTTGTTTCCAGTAAATAACTCTGCACCACACAGTACAACCAGCATCAAACCGACCGGGAATACGCCAGCGCCGATAAGTTTGGCAAATGTGGCTTCAAAGCCTGTGCCGGCCGCTGATGTTATAACGGTGAATCCATATGCCCCAAAGCCGATAAACATACCGGCAAAAATACCTAATACAATCATTTTGCCAATTGGCAATTTGGCTTTATTATTGCAGCCATTGACCATGTTCTCGCAGATTTCTGCGGGAGTAAAAAAATTCATATTCTTTCTCCTCTTTCAAAGCTTTAAATTTTTTAAGGACTTCATCAAGATTAGTTAAACTGTCAGACTAATGAATTGTATAAAATTGCGAAGTAAGAGGAATCCCACAGGATTCCTCAGTTTTAGCTGAATTTTAGTCGTTTCTAGAATAAACCAGCAATTACGCCGTTTTCATCAACATCAATTTTTTCTGCTGCTGGAACTTTAGGAAGACCAGGCATTTTCATGATTTCTCCGGTCAGTGCAATAATGAAACCAGCACCGGCTGAAATAGTCAATTGACGAACGGTAATTCGGAATCCGGTTGGACGACCCAGTTTAGTCTGGTCATCCGTTAAGGAGTATTGGGTTTTAGCCATACAGATTGGCACCTTGTCAAAGCCCAGAGCGGTTAACCGTTCCAGTTCTTTGGCTGCTACTGGGGTAAAGTCAACGCCGTCAGCGCCGTAAATACGGGTCGCAATGGCTTCGATTTTTGCTTTAATTGGCATATCCAGTTCGTAGCAGTATTCGAAGGTTCCTTCGCTTTCGTCGATA
>JACQZP010000025.1 GCA_016213825.1 Acetobacterium woodii
GCAGAAAAACGGATTGACACCAGGAGTAGATGTAACCATTAATTATGTGGCTGAACATAGCGAAGTAGTGACCCAATTAGCAGCTGGTAAAGCCACCATTGCCATGAGGCCGGAGGTTCAAATCCTCTCACTCCGACCATTATTGTGATATTACAGCCGTTTGTAGACGGTCACTATTTTTTAAAAGAAACAATTTTCCCAGAGTTTTCCCATATTGACGGAAGATTAGCATTTTCAGCGTAAAATTGATCGATCTTGCTGGCTGATTTTATTTTCAGATCATCCAGGACATGCGTATAAACATTCAGGGTGGTGGAGACATCCGAATGGCCTAAAAGCATCTGAACAGTTTTCGGCTGTTCACCCATCTCAAACAGGCGGGTGGCATAGGTGTGGCGAAGGTCATGAAAATTTTTACCTTCGATTCCTGCCTTCATATAAATAGGTTTAATTGTTTTTAAAATTGCCTGCCGCTCAAAGTGCGTGCCAACGGCGGTAGAGAATACCGGGGTGTCAATATCGACAGCCAGCTCTAGCCGTGAAAGCTTTTCCCATTGTCTCGTGCGGTGAGTGAGTAAAATATCCCTGGTGCGTTCTGGGATCGGGATGATCCTGACAGAGTTTCTTGTTTTCGGGGTAGAGATCTCAACGGTTCGCTTGCTTTTTTCATCGTGCCGGATGAAATTGACTGTTTTGTTGATGGATATCTCTTTAGCTCCAAAATCAATATCCTCCCAGATCAGAGCTAACAACTCACCCTGACGCATGCCTGTGTCCAGCGCAACATTAAACAGTGCTTCCAGACGATGGCCCTTGCAGGCTTCGATAAAACGGAATTGCTCATCTTTTGTTAGCGGGTGGACCTTGTTGTTTTGTTTAGCTAAAAGACCCTCATTATTATCGATCGGGATCTTAAGAGCCTTTGAGAAATCCTTCAAGATCCGCTGAGACTCATAAGCGTATCGGATGCAGGGCGCAATTAGTTTATGCAAGGACCGCACGATACTTGACGATTTACGGGCTTTAAACAGCTCATTGTAATGGTCTTGAATATCTTCAGATCTCAGATTTTTAAGCTTGATTTCGGAGATTCTGGTACCCTTGATGTGGTTCCGGTATAAACACCGGTAACGTTCTGCCGTGGTTGGCTTTTTGTCAATCAAGTGGACCGTCTCGATCCAATCAAACATAAACTTGCCAAACTTTATTTTATCATCGGCGATGCCGAAACGAATCTTATCGTCCAGCTTATCAGCTTTAAGTTTTAACTCTTTAAGCGTCGTTGCAGTGATGTCCCGGGTCTTTTGGGTTGCCGGGTCATATGCCCGATACCTGAAATAAACCTTATCGCCACGCTTCACTTTGTCATACTTCACTTTTAATCTCCTTCTTAGGGCATAAAAATGCCCGGTAGTTGTTAATTACCGGGATATAAAGTATAATATAGTTGCCTCTATATCGTGGGTTTTATATCCCGGTATATGTAAAGCCGTTCTACTCTGCCAGGAGTAGGGCGGTTTTTTTTTATTTATTGATTTGATAGTATTTTGCCAGTAATGAAGGAATCGTTATTTTACCTCCAAGGGTCGCGGTATAGGACATCAGACCGTCATAGGTGCCCCATAGAGTTACCATATCATTTTCTAGAATTCTGCCTTGCCCAAACGATCCTGTGTAATCGACATAAAATATTTGATCATAGTTGCCGTCAACAGCGACCCTGTATTGTGCGCCATTCGATTTTTCCATTACTTGGACAACTTTACCGGTAACAACGATTTTCATACCTTTATAGCTGTCCGGCGTTCTGGCTAAATCTGTATAAGGTTGAGCGACGCAAGCAGCTTTAAAGTCAGCTTCGGTTGGTTCTTTAGCTACTGTTTGAGTAGTTGTTTTACTGGTGGTTGGAGTTGTGGATGATAGATGTCTTCCAGTAATTTGTTCAATGCTTGATAAAACAAAGCAAACGGCAATAAATATCGCAATACCGATTAATAACCTGTGATTATCTCTTTTTATTTTTTGTTTCGTTTCTTCTTTGGGATCTACTGTTTTTATGTTTACTTTCGGGACTTCTTTTGCGGGCGCTTCTTCTATAACTGGCTTTCCGCACTCAGAGCAAAATTTCTTACCTTCAACATTTGCGCCGCATTCAGAACAAAACTTCATAACAAATTACCTCCTAAATAAGATAAGTTTATTATAGGTTAATTTCGATCGTTTTAAAAGGAGAATTTTCCCCTTTTAGCATTTTTCATATCCTCGTCTCAGCTCAACGACCTTTCCGATTATTTCGACTGGCTTATTTTCAACCTCATCAGCGGTGTAAAATTTTGGTTCGTAATCCCTGTTGTGAGGGATGAGCATTAGTCCGGTTTCTAAACGTTTTATTTGCTTAACGGTAGCATCTTCGCTGTTAACTGTAACAACTGCTATCTCGTCATTCTCAACCATTCTTTGCTCTCTAACAATTATAATGTCACCATCCTGAATGTTTGGCTCCATCGATCTACCTTTTATTTTAAGAGCAAAATAGTTTCCTCTCTTAAGCATCCATTCTGGGATCTCGACATAACCTTTAATATCTACAATTTCTTCAATAGGAACGCCAGCGGCTACATTTCCGAGAACGGGAATTCTGTTATTTTTTTCCATTTTAGCATTCTCTTCATCCATCCCTAGAACATAGATAGGATTAACTTTAAGAGCTTTAGATATGAGAACTATTTTATCGCGTTTCATATTTTCAATTTCACCGCTTTCCCATTTCTTTACGGTGCTTTTACTAACGCCACACACTTTTCCTACTTCTTCCAGTGTTAAATCTAACTCTAATCTCCTATTTTTCAATCTGTCGCCGACATTAATCATTACGTGTACTTTCCTCTCAAAAATTAATTATAGGCGTATTATATACTATTAGTATCGTTTATGCAACTAATTAAATCAAATTAAAAATAAAAAGTTTCGTAAATGTGTTGACATCCAGATTAAAAAGGTTTACAATAAGCCCATAGAAAGTTTCAGAAATGAAACAAACATTTATCGGAATGGAGGTGATAAGATGAATGTAAATATTTTAAAATCTAAAATAGCATTAAAAGGAATTACAATAGAAGAACTTGCTGAGCAAATTGGCATCAGCAAAACGGCTATGTACCGGCGATTAAATGGAACAAATAGCTTTAAAGCAAACGAAATCAAGTCTATGAAAACAATTCTGTCGCTTGATTCAACGGAGGTCATTAGTATTTTTTTTAGCGATGAGGTTGCGTAAAGGAAACTTTTACCATTAGAAAATTGAATTTTAAAAAGGAGTACACGCATGAGCGAACAAGAACAAAAACTATACCTAAAAATAAATCAAACAAAGTTAAAAGAAATTCAAGAAAAATTGAGTCGGGCAGCAGAACTTGCTGAGGAATTGGGTGCTGCGCTCGACTCAATAAAAAAATTCGAAGGCTTATTTGAAGCCTAATTTTTTAAAGGAGAAAACTATGAATGAACAAGAAATACTCCGCCAA
>JACQZP010000026.1 GCA_016213825.1 Acetobacterium woodii
AAATCAAGTGGGAGAATGCCCGAGTGGCTAAAGGGGGCGGACTGTAAATCCGTTGACGACGTCTACGATGGTTCGAAACCATCTTCTCCCACCAAAGCTTTATCCCAATTTCAGGGATGAAATTGGTCGGAAGTTGAGCGTAGCGAAACGACAATGACAAAGCAAACGCATTTGAATTGAAAACTCATCCAATACGGATGAGAGGAGTTTTCGATTAAAATACGATCCTTAACACAACATAATAGTATTTTATGACCCATTAGCTCAGTTGGTATAAGCAGAGAACCAAAAATGCGCGACCGTAGGAAGTGAACATTTTTGAGTGAATCGCTTAGTTAGGCAAACTTGAGTATTACACAATTGTCTGAAGACAAACATAACTTAATAATTACTATGACCCATTAGCTCAGTTGGTAGAGCATCTGACTTTTAATCAGGGTGTCGGGCGTTCAAGTCGCCCATGGGTCACCATTTTAAAATTTAACCGCAGATCATGCGGTTTTTTATTTTTTTGAAAAAATAAAGTCAAGAGATAACAATAGCTATCTCTTGACTTATAGAGTAAGTTTTCATTAATATTAAGCGAATAGATTAGCGGTAGTACTTATCAAGGACAAGCATAATTTCATCAATCTTCTCGTCACCAGTACCTTCTTCAAAGGCATCTTTCACACAGGAATTCATATGCTTTTTCAAGATTTCCAGGTTGGTTTTTTTCAGCAGGGCTTGAACTGCCAGGATTTGCTTTGAAACATCAATGCAATAGCGATCACTTTCCACCATTTTGATGATGCCGTCCAACTGGCCTCGGGCAGTTTTTAGTAGATTAAGTTCAGTTGAACGATCTTTGGTTTCCATAAACTTATTCCGTGATTTGAGAGGCGGGATAGCCGTCTTCTGTTAAAGCAGCAACGACGGTACTGAGATCGACTGATTCAGTTGCCGTAAAAGTAGCCTGACCATCTTCCAGGGATACCAACACATCTTCAATTCCTTCAAAGCCATTTAATATGCCTTCAACACGTTTAACACAATGCTGACAACTCATGTCATTAACTTTCAATACTATTTTCATTTTTTTTCCTTCTTTTTTTACTAGATTTTTATCTTGAGTTTTATCTTCAGGCAGTTCTGCCATAGAAACAGTTTGGATATTTTCCTGATGAGTAATTGGTAATATTTTTGTCTTAAATGTTTTTAACGATATGGCATTAAGAACAACAGAGACTGAACTCAAACTCATTGCACCGGCTGCAAACATGGGGTTTAATTTCAAACCTAATGGTATGTACAAAATACCGGCAGCCAGCGGGATTCCAATTACATTGTAAATAAATGCCCAGAACAAATTTTGTTTGATGTTTCTCAGTGTGGCCTTACTTAATTGAATGGCTGAAACAATATTCATCAGATCATTTTGCATTAAGACGACATCGGCGGATTCAATAGCGACATCGGTTCCATTTCCGATGGCGATTCCGACATCACTTTGTGCCAGCGCCGGGGCATCATTAATTCCATCACCTACCATGATGACCTGATGTCCTTGGGACTGAAGATTTTTTATCATCGTTGATTTTTCATGGGGAAGAACATTGGCAACCACATTGTCAATATTCACCATTTTGCCGATTGCCACGGCCGTTCGTTCATTGTCCCCGGTTAGCATATAAACGTTAATCCCCATGGCCTTAAGCTGGGCTACAGCCAGGTTGCTATTTTCCTTAATCGTATCAGCTACGGCGATGATACCTTTAACCGATTGATCCCAAGCAATCAATAGGGGTGTTTTTCCCAGATCTGACAAGCGTAAATAGTCGGTCATGATGTGTTCAAGTGCTATATAATTTGTTTCCATGAGTTTAATATTTCCGATTAGTACTTCTTTTTCTTCAATATTACCTCTGATACCAAAGCCGGAAAGCGCGTCAAAATGTGTGACTTCATACAAATCCAATGCCGATTCAGCAGCTCTTTTAACAATCGCTTCGCTGAGCGGATGTTCGGACTTCTTTTCAAGAGACGCCGTCATCCTTAATAATTCATCTTGATCAAGGTTTGACTCATAAAGAATGATATCCGTAATTGAAGGGGAACCGACGGTCAGCGTACCGGTTTTATCAAAGACAATGGTATTTGATTTGCCAAGAATTTCCAGAGCCGGTCCGTTTTTAAATAAAATTCCTTTTTCGGCTCCTTTTCCGGTGCCAACCATAATTGCCGTAGGGGTCGCAAGTCCCAGGGCACAGGGGCAGGAAATAACCAAAACAGATATGGCGGCTGATAAGGCAAAGGATAAACCAAAACCGAGAAGCATCCAGACCAAGAAGGTCAGCACTGAAATACCCATGACGACGGGTACAAAGTAGCGACTGATTTCATCAGCGATTCTGGCTATCGGTGCTTTGGAAGACTGCGCTTCTTCGACTAATTGAATAATTTTACTTAGAGTCGTATCTTGTCCAATTTTGGTCGCTTTAAATTCAAAGGAACCGGTTTTATTCATACTTCCAGAAATAACATGATCGTCTTGTGATTTTTCGACTGGTAAACTCTCCCCGGTTAACAGGGATTCATCAACACTGGAATGCCCATTGAGGATGATGCCATCGACTGGAATCCGTTCGCCGGGACGGATAATCACCAGATCATCAATTTTTACTTCATCGATGTGAATTTCGACTTCCACATCATTACGCAATACCCGAGCGTTTTCGGGGACTAAGGCGATTAGTTTTTCAATCGCCTGGGAAGTTTTTCCCTTGGCTTTTGTTTCAAAAAACTTTCCAAGGGTAATTAATACTAAGATAACCGTTGTGGATTCAAAATACAACTCATGAGCGTAGTGGTGAATCAACTCCATATGATCATAGGAGAATCCATAGGCTAAGACGAATAAAACCACAACGCCATAAAGAAAAGATGCGCTGGTTCCAACCGCGACCAGAGAGTCCATATTGGGGATCCGTTTAAAAAGAGCTCGAAAGCCATTGGTATAAAAATGCCGACATAAATAGACCACCGGTAAGGTTAAAAACATCTGGGTTAAAGCATTGATTAAAATGTTCTGCTCACCCGCTAAAAAAGCCGGAATGGTCAACCCCAACATCGGTCCCATGGCAAGGTATAAGAGCGGCAGGGTGAAAAAGATCGAAAGGACTAAGCGATTGCGAAGCTCATTTATCTGACTTTGGTAACCAGTCTCTTTCGACGGCTTGATTATTTTTTTGTTAGTATCACTTAAAATCGGTATTGCTCCATAACCCAGTGCTTCGACGGTTTCGACGATCAGTTGGATTGAAGCAAGATTAGCATCATAAATAACTAATAAATTTTCGGTTGTGAAATTGATGACGGCTGATTCAACACCATTTATCTGGTTTACTTTACGCTCGATGGCACTGGCACATGCTGTGCAGGTCATCCCACTGATACTAAATTGAGTTTTTTCCAATCGATTCACTCCCTTCGAATGACCACCCCATGTGGGGTGGGGTTTAATTTATAATATGATGATCAGCATAAATTGTCAAGTATTAAATGAAATTATGTCTAGTCTTAAGAAAATTATTAAAGAAGAAACATTCGTTATTAAAATATTGTATAACAAGAAAAGGTGGTTTTATATGTTACATAGTGATGACGCCGACATTAACAAGGTGATCCGAGAGATAATCGAACTTGATAAAAAAGCGATCCGGATAAAAGCAAATGTATCGGAGAAGGCTGATAAAATTTTAGAAAATACGGACATCAATATCAAAGCAAACGAGGCGAGTGAAATTAAAAAAATTCAAGATCAAGCCCAAACGAATTACGAAAGTGAGATTAATAAGGCCAAGGATGAACGACTTGCGATCATCAATGCCAAGGAGCAGGAATTAGTTGAAATTCGCCAGAAGTATGATGCTGAGAAAGAAGAAAAAGCCATGGAAATCTTGGTAGAATTATTCAAAAATCCGGTTAAGATCATGAATAAATAAATCAAATTCGATAGAAAAGTGTGAGAATAGAATGTCAAAAAGTAAATATGCCTGTATAAATGCTAAGACCCTAGCCATGAGTGCCCGAAGGCTGCAAGACCATGATTTTTTCGAACTGATTAAGGCCAGCGATTTGAAAGAAGTGTTTTACTATTTGCGAGACCATACCGATTATGCTCCGTTTATAAAAATGCTGGATTCTGAAAATCTCCATCGATCGGATCTTGAGGTACGTTTGAATTATTTAAAAGTGCAGGAAATAGAGAAGTTGCTTTATTATTTATCAGGACCTGATAAATCATTTATCAAGGTATATCTGGTACGTTTAGAAGTTGAATCCTTAAGAATTTTGATTCGGGGGATAGTCAGAAAAGAAGCTTTAGAATCTTTGCGTGATATGATGGTTTATTCCAAAAATCATACAAAAGTCCCCTTTGATCGGCTGTTGCGAGTGAAGGATTGGGACGAATTTAAAAAGCTCCTGGTCGATACCGATTATTATCGAATATTCGAAATTCATAAGTCACTTGAAACGGAAGCAGAATTAGTGATGATTGAAAAAAAACTGGACCGTTACTACTATGATTTACTAAGAAACCGATTGTTCAAATTAGATAAAAAGTCAAATCATGAATTAATTGAAGCGCAACAGCGTCATTTTGATTTACTCAATTTAGTGTGGATCTATCGAGGAAAAAAATTTTACAATCTGTCCCGGGAAGAAATCCTTGCTTATTCGTTAAGAGGAGGATTAAAACTTAATGAGAAGCGGTTAGGCGATTTGGCCGGGACAAAGAATGTCGACGAAATGAAAGCGCAACTAGTCGATTCGGATTATGCATTTTTATTTAATCACACAAAGACCATCGATTTATATATGGAAAGACGTCAGGAACGTTATCTTTATTATTTGTATAAGCGATTGTTTAGTGAAGGTGGCGGCAGTTTAGCTCAAGTAGTGGCTTATATTCGGTTGTTGGATTTTGAAGTTGAAGATATTACTTCAATTATTGAGAGTAAACGCTATCGCATGGGCGAGATTGAAACAAAAAAATACTTAATCAGATCCTTTGATTAGTTTGGGAAAGGAGTTTCTATGGCAATCGAAAATGTAATCATGATGGATGTAGTGGGAAAAATTAAGCAGGTTGATCAATTTGCCAAAGAAATCTTTCTTTTTAATGATATCCAAATTGTCGATGCCATGCAAGAGATTGATGCTGGCCGGTTTATGCTCCCTGTACTCAAGGAAAATATTGGCGAATTGTTGGGGTTTGCCCAGTTGGTATCGGGGGAAACCATGATGGACGAAAGAAATTTTACCAAGTTAATTAGCAAGCTCAATGAACTTTATCAGGATTCCCTAAAGCTGGATATGCTTTCGCTGGCAAAAGGTGAGCATCATCTTGAAAAAGCACTTTCAATCGTTCAATCATTTGAAATTAATTTAGGGGCTGAGTATCGTGAGATCAGACAAATAAATGAGCGCATGGAAGCCCTGAAGAAAAGCCGGATCGCCTATTCATATCTGGATGAAATGGATGTTCAAATGAGCGAACTTGATAAGCTGGAAAACTTTTCTTACAGCATCGGTTCAGTGACAAAAGACAATGCCGTTCGTTTAAAAAGCATCTATAACAGTGTGACTTCAATCGTTTTTCATGTCGGCGATCAGACCGATAATGAAGAAGTTTTTATGATTATCTCACCTAAAGACCTGGAGATCGAATCCCAACGGATTTTAAAGGCTCTCAATTATAAACCCATTGAGGGATTTAGTTCTGAATACACTAAAACACCGAAAGAAATAATAAAATCGATCGAAAATGAATTGCTTGAACTAAAAGAAAGAACAGTCAGATTATATAAAAATTTAAGTGTTCATTTAGAAGAAAACCGAGGGGAAGCAACGATTAGTTTTAATACACTTTATCTTTATGGCAATCTGAGCATCATCAAAAAATATATGGCGTTTAGTGATGATAGCTTTTATTTCTCAGGATGGATTTCAAAACGGGATAAACAGCGGATGGAAGCCATTGGAGCCAAATACCCGGAGCTGATAATGATGTTTTCTGACCCCAAGACGGGCAGTGGTAAGCCGCCGACAAAGATGAAGAATAACTGGTTGTTTCGGCCCTTTGAGGTGTTAGTAAAAATGTACGGTGTGCCAGCATTTGATGAGCTGGATCCGACCGCCTTTTTAAGCATCACCTATATGTTCTGTTTCGGATTTATGTTTGGAGATGTTGGTCAGGGCGTTATCTTGTCCGTTATTGGGTTTATTCTGAGCCGAAAGGGAATCGAACTTGGAAAGGTGCTGTTGCGTCTGGGAATTTGTGCGGTTTTTTTTGGCTTCATGTATGGCAGTGTGTTCGGCTTTGAAACGATCATTAACCCCATTTGGGTCAGACCCTTTAATGAAATTAACACGATGCTGTTAACCGCCGTGATTGTCGGGATACTTTTGCTTTTTCTGGCTTATATCTACAGTATTATTAATAAACTCAAGAAAATGGAAATTAAAGAAGGTGTTTTTGGAAAAAACGGCATTTGTGGATTTATTTTATACCTGTCAATTCTAGGTCTGGTAGGAGTAAATTTAGGAGTGATCCCGAATGCCCAGATTATCAATCCGATCTTAATCGGAGTGATAATTCTGATGATCTTTATTGTCCTGATCCGGGAGCCATTGGCAAATTATTTATCAAAACGAAAACCGCTATATGAGAATGAGTTATCGGAATATTATGTTGAAGGGGGCTTTGAACTTTTTGAGATGCTCCTGGGGATGTTGAGCAATACCCTTTCATTTATCCGAATCGGCGCTTTTGCTCTGACCCATGTTGGGTTGTTTATGGCTTTTCAGACACTGGCTGCGATGGCGCAAAACGGCGTCATCAGTGCCGGAATATTGATTATTGCAAATCTGTTTATTATTTTACTGGAGGGATTGATTGTTTCAATTCAGGCCTTGAGATTGCAATATTACGAATTATTCAGTAAATATTACACTGGTGACGGAACGGAGTTTAAACCGATCGATCTGGAAATTAAATTATTATAAGGAGCTATATGATGAATGTATTGACGTTTATAACCATTGGCGCGACATTGCTGGTGCTGGGAACCATTGCTTGGGGCATTTATTTTGTTTACAATGATTGCGATGAATCCCAACGAAAGATGAAACGATTTTTGCGGATTAACCTGACCACCTTTATTCCTATCTTGGCCGCCGCGTTTGTTTTTATGGCACCAGGCATCGTTACGGCCGCAACCACTGGTTCAACCAGCGGCATCACCGATGCGGGGTTAGGCTATATTGCCGCGGCGCTGTCCACCGGTCTTGCCTGTGTCGGGGCTGGGTATGCCGTCGGCGTGGTTGGTTCGGCCGCATTGGGGGCAGTCTCGGAAGATCCTAAAATATTAGGTAAAACCCTTATTTATGTCGGTCTTGCCGAAGGCGTGGCCATCTATGGCTTAATTATTGCGATTATGATCATTGGCAGTTTATAAAAATGAAGTCTTATGTAATCAGTGAGAATCGTGATTCGTATTTGGGAATGCAGCTGGCTGGCATCGAAGGGATTTATATCAAAACAAAAGACGAAATTGAAAAGGCTTTTAAAGCAGCGCTTAAAAACAAAGAAATCGGAATCATTTTTCTAACTGAAAAAGCATCGCTGATGATTGAAGAGTTGGTTTTCGAAGCCAAGAAAGAACAGTTTACCCCCCTGATCACAGTTATTCCTGATCGCTATGGCTATGCAAGAAGTGAAGGTATGATTACCCGATATATCAAAGAATCGGTAGGATTAAAGGATGTGATTAAATGATTTCGATAGAAGAAAAACTCCAGGTTTTTACCCAATCACTATTAAGTAAAGAGCGAAAAAATGGGCTGAAAATAATTACCGAAGCAAAGAACAAAAAGGCCGAACAGATCGCGGCATCTCAAGAAAGGATCACCAAAGAAAAAAAGGCTCTGGAAAATCGGAATGGTCGCTCGATTTTTCGTGACCGGAATAAAATTCTGGCGGAAGGAAAAAATAGAGCGAAAACTCTGGAATTAGAAGAACGAAATCGAATTTTATTGGATTTCAATCAGCTGATACAGGCAAAAGCAAAAGAGTATTTAACGACAACGGTTTACAGCAAGTATCTTTATGATTGCATCAAGAGCATTCCGGAAATTTTTGGCGATAAAAAACAACTGGTTGTCTTTGTCAATAACCAGGATCTCATTCAAATCAAAGAATTATTTAAAAATAACCTTGAGGATTATACGGTGGATTATCGCAAGCTAACAAAAGAATCCATCGGTGGATTGATTGTCGAAGATTCAGAACGGATTATTTACTGTGACTTCACCGTGGAGAATTTAATCACGACAAATTATAAATACATCGGGATGACATTGAATGCGTTTATGGAAAACAGGGTGGTTTAAATGGCAGTGATCGAGCAGAATCAAGCAAAAGGAATTATTTCATCGATTAACGGGCCGGTTATTAAAGGCCGAAATATGGTTTCTTTTAAAATGCGGGAAATGGTAACCGTGGGCGAAAAAAGCCTGATTGGCGAAGTCATTGTTTTAGAAGGCGATATCGGGACGATTCAGGTTTATGAAGAAACCGAAGGGTTAAAAGTTGGCGAGGTAATTTTACCGACTGGCAGACCGCTGAGTCTTAATTTAGGACCAGGGATGTTAAAAAATATGTTTGATGGCATTCAGCGACCGCTGGCAAAAATTCAGGAGGTATCACCGATCTTCATTCCCGAAGGGATTGGGTTATTGTCCATTGATGAAGCACAACTTTGGGAGGCGACCATTACCGCAAAACCTGGCGATATTTTGCTGGCAGGGGCGGTCTTTGGCTTGGTTAAAGAAACTGAAGTGATCCAAAATCGGCTGATGGTTCCGCCGAATTTATCGGGAACTGTGGTTTCGGTGGTGCCGGATGGTTCTTACACGATTAAGGACATGCTGGTAAAACTACGGGATGAAAAAAATGACATCCATGAGTTGAAAATGGCCCATCAGTGGCCGGTTAGAACACCCCGGCCAACGGCCTATCGACAGGAAACCCTGGTGCCGCTGATTACCGGACAACGGATTATTGATATCTTTTTTCCGATTGCCAAAGGCGGAACAGCGGCGATTCCCGGTGGGTTTGGAACCGGCAAAACGATGACCCAGCATCAGTTGGCAAAATGGTCTGATGCCGATATTATTGTTTATATCGGCTGTGGCGAACGTGGCAATGAAATGACCGAAGTCATCGAGGACTTTCCCAAGCTCATCGATCCGCGCTCCGGTAAATCGATTATGGAGCGAACGGTGCTGATTGCCAATACTTCCAACATGCCGGTGGCGGCTAGGGAAGCGAGTATCTATACTGGGGTGACCATCGCTGAGTATTATCGGGATATGGGTTATGCCGTGGCAATGATGGCGGATTCAACCTCCCGTTGGGCCGAGGCGCTGCGGGAAATTTCCGGCCGTCTGGAAGAAATGCCGGCAGAAGAGGGCTATCCTGCTTATTTGCCATCCCGGATTGCCGAATTTTATGAGCGAGCCGGCAGTGTTCAAACATTGGGTGGGGATGAGGGTTCGATTACCATTATCGGCGCCGTTTCACCGGCGGGGGGCGATTTTTCCGAGCCAGTGACCGAGAACACCAAACGTTTCGTCAATGTCTTTTTGGCACTGGATAAGAATTTAGCCTATGCCCGACATTATCCGGCGATTAACTGGTTGGAAAGCTACAGTGGTTATATTAAAATTCTATCGGACTGGTATGAAGATCATGTCGCGCCAGACTGTATTGAGCTGCGCAATAAAATGATCGAGTTGCTTTATCAAGAAAATAAACTGCTGGAAATGGTCATGCTGGTCGGTGAGGATGTGCTGCCGGATGATCAGCGCTGGGTGCTTGAAATTGCCAGAATAATCAAGGTCGGCTATCTTCAGCAGAATGCCTATAACAAAGAGGATACCTATGTGCCCTTAGCGAAGCAATATGCGATGTTAAAAGCAATTGAATATTTTTATGAAAAAGGCCGAGCTGGTCTGAAATTAGGAATTCCCACCTCCCAGCTTAAAAATCAGGAGATTATCAGTGCCTTTATCAAAATGAAATATACCATCCCAAACGATGATCTCAGCGGACTTGATGAGCTTAAAAATCAAATTGATAGCTATTATGATGCACTTTTTAAGCGCTATCAAGACTAGAGGGAACGATGAAAAAAGAATATTTAAAGATTGATAAAGTCGTCGGCCCCCTGATCCAGGTGTCCGATGTTGATAGTGTTTTTTATGGTGAAGTTGTTAATATTGTGGAAATCGCCACCGGAAATATCAAAAAAGGAAAGGTCATTAAAATTGAAGAACAGCATGTGGTTATTCAGGTTTTTCAAAACACTTCGGGTTTAGCAGCGGGCAACAGCATTATCAATTTTACCGGGGAGTCATTCAATTTACCCATGTCCCTGGATTTGCTGGGCCGGATCTTTAATGGCATTGGACAACCGATTGATAATGGCAGTGAAATTTTCAGTGCGATTGAAGCAAATATTAATGGACGGCCGATTAATCCGATGTCCCGAGAATATCCGCGAAATTTTATTCAAACCGGTATTTCTTCTATTGACACCCTGGCGACCCTGATTCGCGGTCAAAAATTGCCGATTTTTTCCGGGAATGGATTGCCCCATAATGAATTGGCTGCCCAGATTGTCAGACAAGCTCAATTGGGGGATGATGTCGACGAACCTTTTGGCGTGGTTTTTGCTGCGATTGGCGTCAAGCATGATGATGAGAAGTTTTTCCGCAAAAGCTTTGGCGAGTCCAATGTAATGGATCGGGTGGTGATGTTTGTGAATTACGCGGACGATCCCATCGCTGAACGAATCACGACACCCCGTTGTGCATTAACAGCCGCGGAATATCTGGCCTTCGAAAAAAATATGCATATTCTGGTGGTGATGACCGATATTACCAGTTATTGTGAAGCCTTGCGCGAAATTTCTTCGGCTCGGGAAGAAGTTCCCAGCCGGAAAGGGTATCCGGGTTACATGTACTCTGATTTAGCAGCCCTATATGAGCGAGCTGGAATGCTCAAAAACCAAAAAGGATCGATCACATTTTTACCGATTTTGACGATGCCCAATGATGACATCACCCATCCGATTCCTGATTTAACCGGCTATATAACCGAAGGGCAGCTTGTTTTAGGGCGGGATTTATTTCAACGGAGCATCTATCCGCCGGTATCTGTCTTGCCATCATTATCCCGCTTGATGAAAGATGGGATTGGCGAAGGGTTTACCCGGGAAGATCATGCCGAGGTTGCCAATCAGCTTTTTGCATCCTATTCCAAAGTTCAGGAAGTAAGAGATTTATCGCAAATAATCGGCGAAGACGATTTGAGTCAGACGGATAAAAAGTATATGGCTTTTGGACGCGCTTTTGAAGCCGAATTTTTAAATCAGGGAGCTGACGAAAGCCGCACCATAGTTGACAGTCTTGATCTGGGCTGGAAACTGCTGGCAATGTTACCCTTAACGGAGCTTGATCGTTTAAGTCCTGAAAACATTGAAAAATATTTTCCCAAGGAATCCCAGGTGGAATAATGGCAATAAAAATAACCCCTACCAAAGCAAATCTGATTAAAGCAAAAGGGCATTTAGATTTTTCTGAAAAAGGATACGATCTACTTGATAAAAAAAGAACCATCCTGATTCAGGAAATAATGCAACTGGTTAAAAAGGCCGAGACCATCGAAAAAGAAATCGGACAACTGTTTCGTGAAGCCTATGAGGCATTGCAACAGGTATGTATCAGCATGGGCCTGAGCCATTTGGAAGAATTTGCGCTTTCTGTACCACCGGAATTACCTTACGATATCCGAGCCCGGGGAATCATGGGAGTGGATATTCCAGAAGTGATTTATACCGAGGCATCTGAGCAAGCCCTGCCCTATGGTTTCTATGAAAATAATCCAGCCTTGGATGTGGCGATAAAAAAATTTGCTGACGTTAAGGTTTTATCATATCAATTGGCCCAAATTGAAACCACCGCTTACAAGCTATCGCTGGAAATCAAGAAGACTCAAAAAAGTGCCAATGCACTGGATAAAATTCAGATTCCCCGCTTAAAACAGGAAATAAAATATATCCAGGAAACTATTGAGGAAAAAGAACGGGAAGAATTTTTCCGGCTTAAACGAATAAAAAATCGACAATAAAAAACAAGCGTATTACCAAAGTGCCGTGAGCTTTGTGCTCAGTTTCGCACGAAACAATTTTTACACTGTACGTCGTACAGTCTAACGACTGTTCGCCTACACGTTATAAAATTGTTTTCGCGAAGGCAAAGAGCCAATCACAAGCTGGCTTGTAGTTGGCAACTGCCCGCGAACCAGAAGAAATTCGCATAGCGATTTCTTCTGGTTGTGGAAACTAAACACAAAGCAACCATTGTTTGGTGTTTATAAATCCACAATCGCCTAATAAAAAACAAGCCGGAGCGAACTCCGGCTTGTTTTTCTATTTAACGTTATAAACGTCTTCTTTGGGAATCAGTGAGAAATCCGATGCCGTTAAAAGGGCGATGGCTTTTTCCTGATCATCGGCCTTTAAAATAATCAAGGGGGAGCCCTGGTTATTGGGCATCACAAATGAATAGACATATTCAATATTGACATCATTGTCGGCGAGCAGGGTGAAGACATCATAGAGGCTGCCAACCTTGTCGGATGGATCAATGGCCAGGACATAACTTTGTTTGACGACATGGCCGGCTTTTTTCAGCGCTTCAGCAGCCACTTCGGGTTTATCAACCACGATGCGCAAAATACCGAATTCAGCGCTGTCAAAAACGGAAATGGCCCGGATATCAACATGGGCTTCTTTTAAAACTTTGGTAATCTTGCTGAGATGGCCTTTTTTGTTTTCAATAAAGACCGACAATTGACTAATAAGCATGGTTTGCCTCCTATAATTTTTCTGTGCGCAGATCGATGACGCGCTTGGCTTTTCCTTCGGAGCGGGTCAGACTTTTGGGCTCAACCAGATGAATACCGGCATGGATACCAAGGATGGTATGAAGCTTGGTTTCAATTTCTTTATAAAGCTTATCAAGCAGTGTTACCGACAGTAACAAATCCGAATTGACCACTTCCACATCGATTTCGATACGATCTAGATACCCTTTTTTGAGCACTCGAATCTGGTAATTTGAACCGATACCCTTAATTCCTAACAGGACGCCTTCAATTTGTGATGGGAAGACATTCACACCACCAATGATCAGCATATCATCAGTACGGCCAGTTATTTTGGCCATCCGGGCAGTTGTTCGGCCGCAGTCACAGGGGGTCGTGTCCAGTTTGGTAATATCTTTGGTTCGATAGCGAATCAGTGGCAGTGCTTCCTTGGTGATAGGGGTAATGACCAGCTCACCCACCGAACCCTCTGGCAGCACTTCCAGCGTAACGGGATCAATGATTTCGGCAATAAAGTGGTCTTCATTAATGTGCATGCCTTTAAATGCCTGACATTCGCCGGAAACGCCGGGACCGATGAGTTCACTCATGCCGTAATTTTCGGTAGAGATGATCCCCCAGGCTTCGTTAAGTTTGGCCCGCATTTCTTCGGTTGAACCTTCTCCGCCAAACAGACCATATTTAAGAAAAAGTTCTTCTTTGGGATCAATGCCCATTTCCTGAGCTGCTTCGGCCAGGTGCAAGGCATAGGATGGGGTTCCGATCAGCGCGGTCGCCTGGAAATCCTGCATGATCATGATCTGCTTTTGGGTGTTTCCAGAAGACATCGGGATCACGCCAGCGCCAACTTTTTCTAAACCTTGTTGCAATCCAAAGGCACCGGTAAACAGACCAAAGCCAAAGGTAATTTGGGCGGTATCTTCATTGGTAACGCCACCCATGGTGACTAGTCGGGCAATAACCTCCCGCCAGACTTTGATATCGTGTTTGGTGTAGCCGACCACGGTTGGTTTTCCGGTTGTGCCGGAAGAGGCGTGGTAGCGGACAATTTTGTTTTTGGGTACGGCAAACAGTCCAAATGGATAATTCATGCGCAGATCTTCTTTGGTGGTCAACGGCAGCAACCGGAGATCTTCCAGATTTCGGATATCAACCGGTTTGACACCAGCGGCTTTAAACTTTTCATGATAATAAGGGACATTTTCATAAACGTGATTGAGGGTTTTCTTTAAGCGTTTGAATTGAATTTTCCGGAGTTCGTCCCGGGACATTTTTTCTTTTTCAGACCATATTTTCATAGGTTGCTTCCCTTCTCAATAAGCAGCTAAGTGCTAAAATTAGTTTGTCGGTTTCCAGGAACTTTTGAGTGAAACAATTTGATTAAAAACCGGGGCATCTGGGGTTGAATATTTGGGATCCACCGAATAAAAGCCATTTCGGATAAACTGGAATTTTTGATAAGGTTGTACCTTCAGCAATTCCGGTTCAACATAGGCTTTAACAATTTCCAATGATTTTGGGTTAATGCGTTCCAGAAAATTGTCTTTATTGAGTCCGGCATCATCTTCAACCAGATAATCGTAGAGATGGAGCTCCACTTCTGTAGCATGAGCGATATTCACCCAATGAATGGTGCCTTTGACCTTGCGTTCACAACCGCTGCCGGATTTGGTGGCCGGGTCATAGGTACATTTTAATTCAATGACATTGCCGGCCTCGTCTTTAATCACTTCCTGACAGGTGATAAAGTAGGCACCTCTTAGGCGGACTTCATTGCCAGGGAACAGTCGGAAAAACTTTTTGGGAGGCTCTTCCATAAAATCAGCCCGATCAATATAAATCTCGCGGCCAAATGGAGTGGTATAGTCGCCCATTTCTGGATTTTCCTGATTAAGTGGTAGCTCCACCCATTCAGTCTCGTTTTCGGGATAATTGGTGATGGTCACTTTAAGTGGATCGGTGACAGCCATCAAACGGGGGGCTTTGAATTTCAAATCATCCCGGATAAAGTGTTCCAGCATGGCGATATCCACGGTGCTGTTGGTTTTGGCCACGCCGATGGCTTCACAAAAAGCCTGGATCGATTCTGGCGTAAACCCTCTGCGACGTAACCCGGAAATGGTTGCCAGCCGGGGATCGTCCCAGCCATCGACAATCTTTTCATCCACCAGTTGTTTTAAAAAGCGTTTGCCGACAATGGTTTTGGTCAGGTTGAGCTTGGCAAATTCAATTTGCCGGGGCGGTTCCTTTTTAAAATCGTCGATATTTGCAAGTACCCAGTCATAAAAAGGCCGGTGATCTTCAAATTCCAGGGTACACAGCGAATGGGTAATCCCTTCGAGGGCATCTTCAATCGGATGGGCATAGTCGTACATCGGGTAGATAAACCAGTCTTCCTCGGTGGAATGGTGTTTGGTATGCATAATCCGATAGATGGCCGGATCGCGCATGTTCATATTGGGGCTGGCCATATCAATTTTAGCGCGCAGAATATGAGAGCCTTCTGGTAGTTTACCGGCCTTCATTTGTTCAAACAGACTTAGATTCTCTTCAATGCTGCGGGTGCGGTAGGGACTTTCTTTGCCAGGTTCGGTGAGGTTCCCTCGATATTCGCGCATTTCTTCAGCGGTAAGCTGATCAACAAAAGCGAGATCTTTTTTGATCAGTTCAACGGCATACTCTGCCATTTTATCAAAATAACTGGAGGCGAAAAAGAGGCGATCGTCCCATTTTACGCCCAGCCAAGTCAGATCTTCTTTGATGGAGTCAACATATTCCATATCTTCCTTAATCGGATTAGTATCGTCAAAACGGAGATTGAATTTTCCGTTGTATTGTTGGGCAATTCGGTAGTTGAGAAGTGAAGCTTTGGCATGACCTATATGTAAATATCCATTTGGTTCGGGTGGGAACCGAGTGTGAACACGATCATTGGTGTAGACCTTGTTGGCAATGTCCTGATCAATTGCATTGGTGATAAAATTCGTCTTTTTTTCTGTGGGCTCCATTAATTTCCTCCTGTTTTTCATATCAGCCAATAATATCATAAAGCAGGGTTTATTACAATAAATTGGGTTCGCTTAGATTCAAAAGAATCCTATTTTTTTATAAACATCCCATTCTCATAAAAGAGTTCGCCGTCAGCAAAGATCTGACCGCCGTTTTTCATATCACAAAGCATATCCCAATGGAGTAGGGAATCGTTAACGGGACCGCATTCGGGGTAGGATTTGCCCAGCGCAACATGAATGGTACCGCCGATTTTTTCGTCAAAAAGCATGTTTTTTGTGAATTTGCTGATGCCATAATTGGTGCCAATGGCAAATTCACCGGCATACTGTGAACCTTCATCGGTTTTGAGCAGGGACTGCAGCAATTCTTCCCCTCGCTTGGCACTTGCCTGGACGACCTTGCCATCTTTAAAGGTTAGCTGAATGTCTTCAATTTCCTGGCCGCTGTATATGCCCGGGAAGGTGAAGCGAATGGTGCCATTGAGGCTCTCACGCACCGGTGCAGTAAAGACTTCGCCGCTGGGGAAATTGTGGTGTCCGTCAAAGTTGATCCAAATGCGATTTTCTGTGCTCAGAGTAAGGTCAGTATCCGGGGCGATAATATGGAATTGAGTCTTGTTATTTAAATAGTCAACCATCACTTCCTGATCATCATGAATTTTCTGCCAGGAAGCAATAGGATCCGGATTATTGATCAGGCAGGCTTCAAAAACAAAGTCCTCATAGTCAGAAAGCGACATGTTCGCTTCCTGAGCGCCGCTTTCGGTGGGATAGAGGCAGAGGGTCCAATCCATTAATCCCTGAGCGACCCGTTCGTTATAGATTTTTGTTACTGGTGCTCCGGATCGGCGTTGTAATGCGATGCGCTCGCTGGGGATGGCGGTCAGCGCTTTCAGATTATGATCTCCCAGGATGTTTAAAACCTTGTTGGATTTTGAGTAAACCTCCATCATAATTGGGGAATTAAACTGCAGTTGGTCGTCACTGCCTTCTTTTAGCAGGATTTCCGCAAGTCCTTCGGGATTGAGTAAAACGGTGGGGTGGGCACCCACTTTCAAAATTTCTCGGTAACACTCTTTAATCAGCGGCATGGCCAGTTCAGAGCCGCGGATGACAACCCACTCGCCTTTTTTTACGTAGAGGGAGTAATTTATCAGGGTTTGGGCATATTTCAGTAGACGTTGATCTCTCATGATTTATCTCCTTATAATTGAAATAGTATTATTTTAATATATACGAAAAAAGAATTTAACTCAATAAAAAATTAAAAAAACAGGTGACAAATGTAAACGAACATTGTATAATAGCCATAGTATAGTTAATGATTACAAGTTCATAAATGGTAACCAATGTTCAGACAAAATTGTCCATGCTCCATTTACAAAAGAATAATCAGATCCTGTACATTAAAATTAAGTGGAGGTAACTCATGGAAGACAGAACTTTAATTTGTCAAGATTGTGGCGAAGAATTTGTATTTACAGTAGGTGAACAAGAATTCTACCAGGAAAAAGGTTTTGACAATGAACCAAAAAGATGTCGTGAATGTCGAACAAAAAGAAAACAAACTAGAAGACCAAGAAACAGCAACTTCTAGGAATTTCGAAAAACAACTAAGATCCCTTTTAGGGATCTTTTTTTCATGTCAGGTTGATGCATCAGGATCTTGTAAAATCGGCATCAATCAGCCATAATTAGATCAAATGAAATGCTGATTGACACGTTACTATAAAAAGCTGAAAGAAAGATAAACAAATGATAGACAAGGCTTACGTTTATATACTAAAATGTAATGATAATACGCTCTATACGGGATGGACGAACAATATTGAATTACGCATCAGTGTTCATAATTCCGGTAACGGCGCAAAGTACACCAGAGGGCGTCTACCCGTTACGCTGGTTTATCTGGAAGTGCTTAAAACCAAATCTGAGGCACTCAGCCGGGAGATTGCCATCAAAAGAATGTCTAAAAAACAAAAACTGGAATTGATCAGTAATTACGAATAATAAAACCACTAAAGGAGTTTGAGATGAATTCGATTGTCAATAAATTCCCTGTTTATGAAGACTTGGCTAACGGAAATACCATAATCATTATTTATGATTTGTTTATCCTATTGCTTTTTTTATTTGAAGTTTTTCTTTTTTACAACAAGGAACGAATTGTTGAAGATGTAAAGAATAATAAAACAAAAAAAATTAAACCGTTCCGGCGTTTTCTGGTAAAATTAATGGTCAATTATGAGTATCAAGGGATCTTGATGGTAACCGGCGTCTTACTGCTTATCTCACTGGGAGTGGTGTCGATTCATCACAAAATATTAGTCAGTGAACTGATCGGCATATTAGGGAGCTTTGGATTTTTTATCATCATTGTTTTTTTAGTTCAACATCTTTTCATGAAAATTGATCAGTTTCAGGATATTATCGTGTCACGATTTGTGGATCTGATCTTTTACTTAATACTGGGACATTACTTTGTGTTGTTTGCAAATTTTATTTCTCCGCCAGATCTACCACTTGGTCTGATCGGATTATCATTTGCTTTATTTCTCTGTTTTGCGGTGATGATTCGAGCCATTGCCAATCCCAGCCTGATCCGGAGTTCGGTTTCAAATAGACGAAAATATCATGAGACCGCCAGTATCTTAAAAGGAATGCTTGTTCTGGTTGTTAGCGAAATGAGCATTCTATATCTAATGGTTTATAATTGTTTTAAAGTTAATCCGGATTTTTATGTATCCAGTTCAAACCGAGCGCTGGATGCCTTTGACATGTTGTACTATATGGTCATCTCCTTTGCCACCATTGGCTATGGTGATATCCATCCGGTCAGAATCGGAGGGTCGATTTATGGCGAACTGGTAGCGATGGTCATTGGTTTGACCAGTATGTTCAGTACGGCCTGCTTTGTTGGGGCAGTGGTTGCCGGTGCCGCTCAAATGAGCTGGAATCAGGCAGCAGAAACCAATCAAGATGTTCCGCAGGATGGCCCAGAACAGGAAACGGATAATACTCCTAAAAGTATGATCACTGTAATTCGCGAAAAACTGAAAAACAAAGAGTTGTAAGCACAATAATAGAAAGGTTATTTATAATGAAATTTTATCTTGCATTATGGTTTGCAAAGCTAATGGGGATTGCCATAAAACTTGTAAGCAGGGGACGGGGCACGAACCTTCCTGGTGAAAAGGCGTTGTCAATTGATCCCAGCTTTGTTAAACATTTTAAAAATATTGATTATTCAAAAGTTGTTTTTATTACCGGTACCAATGGGAAATCATCAACGACAAATTTAGTGACCCATATTTTAAAAGAAAACGGAAAAAAAATCGTCTCCAATCTGGAAGGTGCCAACTTACTCAGTGGAATTGCAACCATCCTTGCTAAAGAAGCTTCCCTAACCGGAAAGTTGAAGGCTGATTATTATATCTTTGAAACAGATGAGCGTTATCTTCCTTTAATATATGCCCAGTTACCGGCAGAAAACATGTTGATTACCAATCTGCAAAAAGACCAGGTGCAGCGTAACGGCGATCCGGATTTCATTATCCGAAAACTAAAAGAGGTCATTAATCCCAAAATGACACTAATTTTGAATAATGAAGAACCGCGATCCCGATTTTTTGAGGAAATCGCCCGTCGTTCCATTTATTACAGCGTTTCCCGTCATGATGAATCCTTCACCAAAGGCAACGATTATCCCACCCAGGCATGTCCTAAATGTCATCATGACATGAGTTTTGACTATTATAATGTGGATAGTATCGGAGCATTCCATTGTGAGCACTGTGGGTTTGCCAGCAAAACAAATCCGGAATATGAAGTGACCGATATTAACTTCAGCGATAGAACCTTTAAGCTGAAAGGTGTTGTTTTTCATATGCCCTATGATTTGCCCTTTATGTTTTACAATTATGCCGGCGCATTGGCTGTTTGTGAAGAAATTTGCGGGATTGTTCCAGTTGCGGCAGCAAAAGCTTTTGAGAATTTTAAAAACATCGGTGGTCGGTTTGAAGTATTAAAGTACAATAATAAGACCATCAAATACATGCGGATCAAACAGGAGAATCCGGATACTCTCCAAAGTGCTCTGAATATTATGGCATCCGATAGCAACGAAAAAATGGTGGCTCTGGGCTTATATGTGGTTAATGATTTTGTCCCTCATTATATTAATACCTTCTATGCCTTTGACTGTGATTTTAAACCATTGATTGACTCAAATGTCGAGAAGTATCTCTGCTTTTCTGAGCACGTTTCTTATGATACGGCTAACCGCCTGATCTATGAAGGGGTCAGCAAAGACGACATCACCATTATGGACAGCGATGATATTAAAGAAATCTTTGCCGAAATTGACCGGGCAGAAACCGATAATATTTATCTGATCACATGGATTTCCACCTTTGAAAAGATGAAAAAATTCATCGAAGGAGGACAGAACTAATGACGCAGTTAATTAAAATAGGATGGCTTTTCCCCAATATGTTTAATCTACATGGCGACCGTGGTAATATTTTAGCCATCAAGGCAGAAGCGCAAAGACGGGGTTATGCCGTCGAGATCGAACAGATCAATCTCGATTCCGAAGCCTTTAATCCCATGGATTTTGATTTTCTTTTCTGTCCACCGGGTGAAATGGAACATTTCAAACCAGTGGTTGAATTCTTAGAACACCACAAAGATGAATTAATTGCTTACATTGAAGAACATCCCATGCTGGTGACCGGAACAACGGTCAGTCTTTTTGGAAAATTGATTCATCGTGATGATAATAGTACCATTGAAGGATTGGGAATACTCAGCCTGGAAACAACCGAAAATCATTCCGTTTATGGGGATGACATCTATTACAGCTGTCAATACAATGGCAAAGAAATGGAGATCATTGGCAGTCAGATTCAAATGATGGATTTGGAAATCAATGAAGAATCCCCCTTTGGTCGATTGAAATATGGCTATGGCAATACGGGCAAAACGAAATACGAAGGAGCAATCAGTGGTAAGGGGATCTTTACAAATACCCTGGGACCCATTCTGGTGTGTAATCCCTGGTTAACTGAAGAAATCATCAATTTGATTGAAGTCAACAAAGGTTGGACCGCCTTCGAAGCACATCGCGATAATTCGCTGGAACTGATGTCATTAAAAACTAAAACTGCGTTAATTGAGAAAAAAGAAACCCGGCTTGTAAAACTGAGTGAACGCTAAAAGAAAGAAAAAACAGTGAAAAAGAAAAAAGTGATTATTGGATTAAGCGGCGGAATCGACAGTGCCGCTTCCGCTTATCTGTTAAAAAATGAAGGTTACGAGGTTATTGGCGTAACCTTTAATTTTTTCAATGCCGAAAATACGATTAAAGCAGCTAAAGCTGTTGCTGAAAAACTGAATATTGAACATCACGTCCTTGAAGCTCAGGATCCGTTCAAGAAAAAAGTCATCCAACCCTTTGTCGAAGGTTACAAAAATGGAGAAACCCCTAATCCCTGTATGTTATGCAATCAGCAGATGAAATTCAGACTGCTCCGGGAATTTGCCGATGCCAACGACCAGGCGATGATTGCTACTGGGCATTATGCGGAAGTTCGGAAAACTGGCGATGATTATCAGCTTTTTGCCAGCCAGAATCCCAATAAGGATCAGTCTTATTTTTTGTATCATCTGGATCAGCAAACTTTGAGCCGACTCATCTTTCCATTAAACAGTTTTGAATCCAAGGATGAAGTGCGAAAGATTATTATGGAGCTATTGCCTGAGCTTTCTCGAGGCGGTGAAAGCCAAGGGATTTGTTTTATCCCTAAAAAAAGCCACAGTTTATTTCTAAAACAAGCAGTTTTTGGATCCAATCCAACGCCAACTGGCAATTTTGTGGATCGGTCCGGAAAAATACTGGGCCGTCATGCGGGAATCCATGGTTTTACACTGGGTCAAACCCGGGGGTTGGGGATCCGCAGTGATAAACGGCTGGCAGTAATTGATGTGATACCCGAGACTAATACGGTGGTTGTGGATGAAGAGGAAGCCCTCTACCAGTGCGAAATATTTATTGATCGCCTACATTTTCAACTTAAAGAGGGTTTGCCGGAAACAGATTTTGCTTTTAAAACCTGCCGATGGGGGTATGAATATGAGGGCACTGTTAAAATGCTTTCAAAGACAGAGGCTATGATTCATTGCCACCAGCCGGTGCGAGCACCGGCTCCGGGTCAGGCCCTGGTTTTTTATCGTGGGCGTCAGGTTCTCGGCGGCGGGATAATAAAAAGATTTTAAATAACCGGCGATTAGGTTATAATGAGTCCAGTTATTTTGCTTGAATTGACAAAATGCTTTGAATAAAATGAGATATTAGGCATTTGCGAAATTAAAAAACATCGAACAATGGTTGCTTTGGGTGCAGTTTCCACAAACAATTTCGTAACGTGTAGGCGAACAGTTCAGCGAACTGTCCGCCGTACAGTGTAGAAATTGTTTCGTGCGAAACTGGGCACAAAGCTCACAGTAGTTTCGCAATTACCTAAAATGAGACAAACTAAGGAGTTTTATATAGATGGGAAAATTATTTGGTACCGATGGGGTTCGTGGTATTTTTGAAAAAGAATTGACGCTGGAGCTGGCTTATGGTTTAGGCCAGGCCGGCGCCAGCGTTTTAGGGAGAAACGCCCACCGTCCCAGCATTGTCATTGGCATGGATACCCGGGAATCCGGTTGTGCTCTGGAAAAGGCCTTAGCTGATGGAATTTTGTCAGTCGGCGGCGAAGTTGTGCTAGTCGGGGTGCTGCCAACCCCTGCCATTGCTGTCATTACCAAAGAACTTAAGGCTGATGCGGGTGTAGTGATTTCAGCCTCTCACAATCCTTATGAATTCAATGGCATTAAATTTTTTAACAGCCAGGGATTTAAACTGGCAGACGTGGTGGAGAATGAAATAGAAGCCATCATTCTGGAAAAAAAAGAAATCGAAAAGAAAGATGGCGGTTGCATCAGACAACTTGAAAATCCCGAGCACTTTTATCTCGGTCATATTAAAAAGGCCATAAAAGGGGATTTATCAGGACTTAAGGTGGTAATCGACTGTGCCAATGGTGCATCTCATGCCATTGCCCCCGGTTTTTTTAGTAGTCTTGGTGCTGAAGTCATTGTCATCGGGGATTGTCCCAATGGTAAAAATATCAACGCCGGGTGTGGATCCACCCATATGCAGTTATTACAGAATCAGGTGTTGATCGAGAAAGCCGACATTGGAATTGCCTTTGATGGTGATGCAGACCGTTGTCTGGCAGTTGATAACGCTGGGAACATCATCGACGGCGATAAAATTATGAACCTTATTGGCGCCAAAATGAAAGCCTGCAATACGCTAAAAAAAGACACCGTTGTTGTCACGGTGATGAGCAACATCGGGCTGGATATGGCCTTAAGCGCGGCCGGTTGCAAAACCATCAAAACTGACGTTGGCGATCGCTATGTGTTAGAAGCCATGATTGCAGGGGATTACAATCTCGGCGGCGAACAATCCGGTCATTTGATTCTTTTAGATCACAATACCACCGGTGATGGCATGCTTACCGCTTTAATGCTATTGGAATTATTAAAGGAAGACAGCCGGGACGCAAAAACACTGGGAGATTTAATGACGGTTTACCCACAGATACTGGTCAATGCCCGAGTTGAAAATTCAAAAAAACATGATTATCTCAAAGATACACAAATCCAACAGCGAATTTTGGAAGTGGAAGCTCATTTTCAAGGCCAGGGTCGGGTTTTGATCCGTCCTTCCGGGACAGAACCTTTGGTGCGGGTAATGATCGAAGGAAAAGACCAGGTAGAATTAACGGCCATTGCCAATGAACTGGCATTATTGATTGAACAGCGATTAGGATGCTAAAAATTTAAATTTACGAAATGACTGTCGGTATTAATTTCTCTGTTGGGAATAATTTCATCTAAATTGTTGCGGCTAAAACTTAAAAAATTAAAACAACTTAAAGAAATGAGGGTTTCGGCGCTCATTTTTTTGTGTTAAAAAGGCTTTTATGTTAGAATAAGCCAGTATGTATTTGGGTATAAAGAAACAAGGACCAAAACCAAAGACAGCAAAAGAAGCGCCAGAACTCAAGTGATGGTCCACACAAAGATTGAGTTGACGAGGACAGGGAGTATCGAAAATTCGGCGGATGCCCTGAAGAATTGCAGTTTAAATCTGAGAAGTGATTTTCAGCACAAAGGCTGCATAATTTTTGAAAAATAGGTGAAAAAATGTGTGGAATTGTAGGTTATATCGGAGATAAACAAGCTCAGGATGTTTTAATCAGTGGTCTTTCCCGATTGGAATACCGGGGGTATGACTCAGCTGGAATTGCTACCATTGAAGACGATGCGCTACGGGTTGAGAAGAAAAAAGGGCGGTTGGTAAATCTGGAAAATATTCTGGAGAAGACGCCGCTTTCAGGCAAGGTTGGCATTGGCCATACTCGTTGGGCTACCCATGGGGTGCCATCAGACCTAAACGCCCATCCCCATGCAAGTGTCAATCGCGAGATTGCGGTGGTGCATAACGGTATTATTGAAAACTATATGCCTCTTAAAGAAGAATTAAAATCACAGGGACATATATTTGTTTCAGATACCGATACAGAAGTCATTGCCCACTTACTCAATGCGCTTTATACCGGTGATATTGTCGAAACCGTTCAAATAGCCATGGGCAAAATGAAGGGCTCTTATGCGCTGGGGATACTCTGTGCTAATGAACCAGATAAAATTGTTGCAGTACGTAAAGACAGCCCGCTGATTGTCGGACTGGGAAACGGCGAGAATTTTATCGCTTCGGATATTCCGGCGATTTTAAACTATACCCGAGAAGTTTATTTGTTGGATAACGGTGAAATTGCAGTGTTGACTAAAGATAACATTCAAGTGTTGAACATTGCGGGAGAGATTATCGACAAAGAAATATTTGTGGTGGATTGGGATCCGGGAGCGGCTGAAAAAGAAGGTTACGATCATTTTATGATGAAAGAAATGGTGGAACAGCCCAAAGCCATGATGGAAGCATTAATGGGGCGATGTTGCGAGAGTAGCATATCCTTTACCGGGTTGAAGCTCAACGAAGAAATGATGAAACAGATCAACCGGATTCAGATTGTCGCCTGCGGAACGGCCTACCATGCCGGGATGGTGGGAAAATATTACTTTGAAAAATTTGCACGTATCAGTGTCGAAGCAGAAGTCGCCTCAGAATATCGTTATAAAAATCCGATTGTGGATAAAAATACCCTCCTGATTGTGATCAGTCAATCTGGGGAAACCGCTGACACTTTGGCAGCGATTCGGTTGGCCAAAGATCGCGGTGCCTGGGTTCTAGCCGTTACTAATGTGGTTGGCAGTTCCATCGCCAGAGAAGCCGATGATGTGATTTATACCAATGCTGGACCGGAAATTGCGGTAGCGTCCACCAAGGCTTATGTCACTCAGGTGGGTTGTATGATGTTGTTAGCTTCCTATCTAGGCAAGCTCAATGGCAAACTGGGGAAAGCAGATGCGGCCCGGATTTGTCATAGTCTGATGATGACTCCGGGGCTGATTGACAAAGCTCTGGAAACCCAGGAAGTCATTAAGGCCTTTGCGGATAAAAATCATAAAATCTATGATCTCTTTTATATGGGCCGAGGCCTCGATTTGTACACCTGCATGGAAGGTTCTCTCAAACTTAAGGAAATATCCTATATCCATTCCGAAGCCTATGCTGCTGGCGAGCTTAAGCACGGACCGATTGCGTTAATCGAAGAGGGCACTATTGTAGTAGCAATGTGTACCCAGGAAAATGTTTTCGAAAAAATGTTGAGCAACATTAAAGAAGTAAAGGCCCGAGGGGCTCATGTTTTAGCCATTGTCCAGGAAGGCCATGAGGATATTGCCTCAGAAGTGGATGAGGTTTGGGTGATCCCCAATATGGATGATGATATCACGCCGATTCCGGCGGTGGTTTATCTGCAGCTATTGGCCTATTATCTAGCGGTGGCCAGAGGCTGTGACGTTGATAAACCGAAAAATTTAGCCAAAAGCGTAACAGTTGAGTAAGGTCAGTTTTTAAATTTTGATGTTGTGTAAGCACCTGAAAAGTTTGTAATGAAATAAACACTTAAAGATTGCATTTTACAAAAGAGGTAGGAAATCTAAATTTCCTGCTTCTTTTTAGTTGGTTTTAAACTCTTTTACTGTTTAGGACTAGAACTCTCAATTCATGATTGCATAATTTTAAAAGCCAGCAAAAGTGACAGTCGCACATCGGGATTGCTTAGATCCATTTGCAGGATGTCCTGAATTTTTTTGATCCTATAAGCAAAGGAACTGCGGTGCAGATAGGCTTTTCGGGTTGTTTCGGCCACTGACATGTTGTTTTCCAGAAATATTTCTAAAAGTTCGGCGTAGTTTGTTTTTTTATTTTCATCATAGTGTATTAACCGAAGGAGACCTTCTGGGCAGAGTGCCTCAGGGATTTGTTTCTCCTGGCTTTTTTCTACCAGGTAAGATAATAGGTAATCTTCAAAGCGGTAAAAAAATAAATGCGGTTCCTTTTTATTGCCAATGGCGAGGGCCTGTTCGGCCTGTTTGTAATAGTAGAAAAGGTTTTTAAAATCAGCGAAGACAGATGAGATGCCGGCTTTAAAAGCGCATTTTTGTAATTGTGGGATTAGAGTTGATAGGATCTCTTCCCGAGATGTTCGGGATTTTTTTAAGTTAAAAACAAAAATCAGCCGGTTTTGATAATCAATGAAACAATTGCTGAAATTATAAATTGAGATCTGAATGGCTAGGGTGTTCAGTGACGGATCATCTTTTTCATAAACAAGGGGCTCCAGGCTGACACAGAAAAAACCATCGTCGATGGCCCACTCATTTTCCTTTAAAACCGCGGTAATGATGTTTTCCGGAACCATTTTATGATCCAGAAGTTTTTTCATGATTTCGTCGAAGCCTTTGGGCTGGTTGATATTATTGATGTCCTTGCGGCGCATGCCGTTTAAAACCGCTTCGCCAAAGTATTTAATCAGGGCGTAATCCCGGTCGGTGATGGGAGAACCGACTCCATCCACACAGATGCGAACGAGAGTAACGCCTTTAAGGCGAACATTGTAGCAGAGGGTCCGGTAGCTGTAAAAGTCACTGCTATAAATGACGGGATCGATGGCGTCGACAGTTTCAGTATAAACAGGATCTGCTTGAAGTTGCTTGATGTAATCAATACTCAAATAGGTATAATCGGAATCATCAAAATAATCAGGGGGTAGCTCATAATGGCGCTTGTTGATGATAAAAAACATGGTCATGAAATTTGGTTCCATCAGGGAAAAGGGTTTTTTGAAAATGGGTTCGGTAATCTTGCCGAGTTGTTTAATGGGGAGATTTTTCAGATTGATGTTCTGCATTTCTGTCTCCCACTGATAATAGGTCTGAAAAAGATCGGAAATACGGTCAAGAAGCTCCAGAACAGTCACTGGTTGCGTAGTATAAAGAAGGTTACAGCGGACTGTAAGCAGATAATCTGGCGGGGTGCCAATACAGATAAAGGATGGCACATGTTCAAAATCGAGGATATCTGGCAGCTTAGAAGCCTCGGTGATATAGATTTTATGTCCTTCCGGCGCTTTTTCATTTTTGTAGATTGTGGGAAATGAGAGGCGTCTTATTAAGCGGTCATCGGTAAAATAGCCCACACATTCCAAGTCTTTTAGATCTTCTCTTAATATCTGCAGATTTAATTCCATCTTGTCACCTTTACCTTCATTTTCATCAAAGTGCACGAAAATAATCTGAAAATACGTGCATTCTGCAGTCTGACATCTTTTCATGATAGCTGATACAATCGTAAATATCAAGAAAAGATTGATCAGAAAAATAAAGGAGAGAAGAAATGAATAATTTTAGAATGAATGCGACGGTTAATCAGAGTGCCCAGTTTAGAATGCTGAATGAGAACCAGTGTGAACAGATTATTGAAACGGTATATAAAGTCCTTGAGGTGACCGGATGCGATGTTCATCATGAGGGGGCGCGAAAACTTCTTCTGGATGCCGGTTGTAAGGTGGATGGTATTCAGGTTAAGGTTCCGTCCTATCTCATTAAAAAAGCTTTGACAACGGCACCAAAACAGATTACTATCTACGATCGGGAAGGCAATCCGGCCTTGGATTTGTCAGCCCGTAATGGCAAAACATATTTTGAAGCGGGTTTGTTAAATCTATATCGGATTGACAGCCGAACCGGAGAGCGCAGAGTCACAACCCGACAGGACGTGGCTGAGGCAGGACTGGTCATAGAAGCACTACCGAATATTGATGTGGCCAGCGGTCTGGCTTCAATCAGCGATTGCCCGGAGGGGATTGCTGAAGTCTATGAGGTGCGGACCTTATTAGAACATACGACCAAGCCAATCCAGCTATGGAATACCTGTAAAGAAAATTTCCTGGCCCAGGCAGAACTGTGTGCTGCAGCTGTTGGGGGAATGGATGAATTTATTGCAAAACCATTTGTCGTTGCCGGCAGTGCTTCCTTCCCGCTTCTTGGTCATGCCAAGGAAGATCTGGATAAGCTTCTTTGCATGTTCGAGATGGGAATTCCCAGCTGTTATGTTTCATCAGGGATTTTGGGCTTTTCAGCACCAATGACCATGGCAGGCGCATTGGTGACAACCTTAGCGGACACCTTAGTGGGGTTGCTGTTATCCCAATTAACAAAAGAAGGATGTCCCTTTATTGCCAGCAGTTACATTGATGTCATGGATATGGGTTCGCTGGCATTTTGTATGAGCGCCCCCGAGTTTATTCAAGGAGGAGCAGCAGCGGCAGATGTATTCCGTTATCTGGATATTCCTTTTTCAGTTCATGTGGCAGGAACCGATTCACCAACTTTTGATGAACAGGCCGCTTTTGATATTTCGGCTCAGGCATATACCGGTATTTTGGCAGGAGTTAATCTGGGGAACTTTATCGGCTTTATGGAGTCGGCCATGTCATCGTCACTGGCGGCCCTGGTTTATGCTGATGAAGCCATTGACTATATCCGTAAAATTCTGGGCGGCTTTGAGGTTAGTGGGGAAACTCTGGCTGAAGAGGTCATCCGGGAAGTTGAACCTGGTGGCAGCTTTTTAGGTGAGGAACATACGATTGAAAATCTGCGAACGCTTTGGGCACCCAAAAATTTTATTCGAACCAATTACGAAAACTGGGAAAAGGACGGCAAGAAAGATTACCAGACCCGAGCCAATGAAAAGGTTGTGGAGATTATCGAACAGGGGATCCGAAAGCCATTAAAACCGGCAGTTCTGGCAAAAATGGATACAATCATTGAAGCGTTTGAAAAAAACAGATAAACCGATAATTTTAGTCTAATACAGAAATTCAATTGGGGGTAGGTTACATTTAGGAGTCCTGACAGATCTGACAGAATTACTCAAACTTGATTATAGTTTGAGTAATTCTAAATATTTCAGGGGGCTAACATGGCTTTATATAACGGGCAGGATACAAAAGATAAAATTCTCATCAGTGAACGTCATTTATTTTATGAAAAAGGATATGAACAGATAATATTTAAAGATATTGCAAGTCATGCAGAAATTAATCAGGGCTCGATTTACTACCATTTCAAGATAAAAAGCAATCTTGGCAAAACCATTTATCAGGAAATCGCCAAAGAGAATCTGCAAATTGCCGAAAACTCTTTAACTTTTTGAGATGGATAAAAGCATTTTGAATGAGACCGATGAACAGGTTCAGAGTTGTTTTCATCAACTTGAATTAAAAAACCAAGGCTTTCACGTCACTGCTGAATTAAATAAAAACTAAGCTCACACGTGGGGCAGTATTATTTCATATCGAGACAGCTTCAAAACGAAAAGTGTTTTGAAGCTGTTTTTTTTAATGCCACGAAAAATGTAAAAGTGGTACCGCCACTGAAGTTGTCAATTGATTTAGACTTAATAACGAAAAAATAGTGCGATGTAAACTGTTTGATTTAGACGCAAACAGTACTATTAAATAAATCTACTAAAATAGTTGACAATTTTGTTTGCGACGGTTGGTATTTATTTATAACTTACTTAAGTTATAAATAAAACAAGCTGTGACTTATAGAAGCTGCATCTCGTACATATTAGTATTTTGGAGGATAACATGAACAATTAAAAAACAAATTTTATCAACAAACAAAGTATACAATTCAAGATCTTGAATGAGGGTAAATGCAGAGATCAATTACCACTACTACCAATATTATCAATCGGATTCCGGATGTCATTGATGCAGAATCGGGGTACTTAAATGTGGTTGATATGCCGCTGCCTCATTTCAGAGGAACTACTTTTTCAAAGAAATATACAGACTGATTGATAGCACGCAAACTAGCGTGATACCGGTTTAAAATTCGATCGTTAGAATTTTGAACCAGTATTGTAAATTGGAGCGGTATAACCAATTTGTTTGGCAGTTTTTGATAAATTGAAATTATTCTCAACCAGTGCTTGTACAATTGCTTGTTTTTCAAATTGACAAAGTTGTTCTTTGAGGTTGCCTGGAGCAGCAAAGTCAATCCATTTGCTATCCAAATTGTTTTTAACAGTCTGTTCTGTTACGTATGAGAATAAGTTTCCCCAAAAATCGGGTAATACCGATGAAGACAAAAGAAGGGCGTTTTTCAAGCTTGAGTTCAGGGGCTAACTAAGACAGATCTCAACAATGTATAATCAACTGGCATCGAGGTAGGCATCATGATTGTAAAGCACCAGGTGAGTGAGTCGTCTAGTCTAGGCGATCGTGCTTAATTAATCCGTTAAAATTGAGATTTCTCTGATCTTCATTAATAATTTGCAAGTTGAGTTCCATTTTTCTCCAATGTCATTCGTTATAATATATGAAAAAAAATAAAATATTCCTCTATTTTGAAGCTTAGTTTTGAACATCAAACCTGATAAAATCGTAAACATCAATAAAAAATTATTTTGAAAGAACAGCGAAGGTGGTAGTAGAAAAATGTCAAGCATTGAAGAAATAAAAGTGTTGGTAGAAACAGGGAAGTCGAAAAAAGTGGCGGCAGCTGTTCAGGAAGCATTAAACGACGGTGAAAAAGCCCAGGATATTCTGGATGCCATGATTGCCTCGATGGGGGTGGTAGGAGATAAGTTCTCATCCGCTGAAATATTTGTACCGGAAATGTTAATTGCGGCCAAATCGATGTCAAAAGGGGTTGAGGTGCTCAAACCAATCATGGCGGGTGAAAACTCAAACTTCCTGGGCACTTGTATCATGGGAACAGTTGCCGGAGATCTTCACGATATCGGTAAAAACCTGGTGGTCATGATGCTTGAAAGTGCCGGGTTTGATATGGTCGATCTGGGCGTGGATGTACCGGCAGAAAAATTTGTGGAAGCGATTAAAGAAAATGATAACGTGGTACTAGTGGCTTGCTCCGGTCTTTTAACAACCACCATGCCGGCCTTGAAAGAAGCGGTGCAAACCATTAAAACAGCTTATCCAGAAATGAAAGTAATTGTTGGCGGTGCACCAGTTACTCAGGAATACGCCAATGAAATCGGTGCTGATGGTTATGCGCCGGATGCTGGAAGCTCGGCATCAAAAGCAAAAGAATTAATCGGTGCTTAGGGTTTTGAGTATTTTTTGAAAAAATTTTAGATTAAGGAAGGATAATTTATATGGCAAAGATAAATTTTGATGAAAAAGAGCTACAGGGACAAGGCATGTATGCGTTTGAAGGAACATGGTACGGGGCACCGTATGGGCCGATTGAACAGTTATCACCACCAATTTCACCGGTAGAGAATTTTAAAAGCTGTTTAGCAGGAGAGGCGTACGAATGGATGCCAGACTGCTCTTGTGATTTGGTGGATATCACGCCACACTGCATTCCTGATGTTGATGCCAGTGATTACGAAGGTGGAATTGATACCTTTGGTGTAAAATGGGTGGCTCTTGAGAACGGCCTACCGGCAATGGTAGAGCCAGGTAAACCGGTATTAAAAGATATTTCAGATTGGAAAAATTTGGCTTGGCCGGATGTGGCTTCATGGGATTGGGAGGCCTGTGGGAAACGCTATCAGGAGAAAATAGGTGATGGACGGATCAAAAGAGGGATTATGTTATCAAGCTATTTTGAACGACTGATTTCGCTAATGGACTTTGAAGGGGCTGCTATGGCATTGGTTGAAGATCCCGAGGAGGTTGAGGAATTTTTTGATAAGTTGACCGACTATCATCTGGAAGTTGTTAATCATTATAAAAAATACTTCGATGTTGATGTGATCATGGCTCATGATGACTGGGCAGCGCAACGCTCACCATTTTTCTCGATCAATACCGTCAGAACGCTACTAGTACCGCAATATAAACGTTTTGTCCAGCATTGTCATGATCTTGGCATATATTTTACACTTCACAGTTGCGGGAACGGAAAAATTCTCGCCCCGACCATGATTGAAGCGGGCGTGGATTTCTGGCAGTTGCAGGAAAACGCAATGGATCTTGAAGAAGTGGTATCTTTGTATGGAGATACGATTGGCTTAGAATCCTACTTTGAAGTGCCGGCAGATGATACCGAAGCGAAAGCGTTTATCATAAATAAAATTCAAATCATGTCAAAAGCTAAAAAACCAATGATTTCATTCTTTGATTTGCAGGAAAGTCGGAGTTTTGATGTCCGTCGTTTTGTATATGAACAACAAAGAAAAGCGGCTTTGGCAAAAACAAATTAATTCAAACTGACAAAAAAATAACAGAATGATGATCAGGAAATAGCTTTCTGGTCATTTTTTCGTGAAAATTTTAAAATGAGGAGCAAAAATGTGGAAAGAAACAAAAATTTTGTATCAGGGATGATTTTATCTTTAGGGGTTCCAGCTGTTTTGATTTACTTGGTGGTGGGAATTGTCTGTGGCCTTGTCGTCAATCAAAATGAGGTGGAGCAATCCTTGACTGGTCAAATGAATTTTGAACTGTTAATGATATTTGGCATGGGTTTGGTAGTAATGATTGGGGTTAGTTACTATTCTATAAAGAAAAAAGAGAAAACGTTTGCTGCTGATGCTATAAAAGATCAGGCATTAACCGAAATGTTGGATTGTTATACGCTGTTTGCTAAAAAGATAGTTGAAGGTGATCATGCTGATGTGCATGAGACAACTTTTGGTGGAGAAGTCAAGAATGAGCTTGAACAATACCTGAAGCAAATTCTCAATTCCCAGAAGCATACTCAAAACGAACTTAAGTGGATTTTAGAGAAGACAAACACAGGAGCGTTTGATCAGCAGATTGAAGCGATTGAATGCACAAAAAGTGGACAGAAGCTTGTGCAACTGATTAATCAGATCCTTGCAAACGCAGCTGAGAAAATATTCTGGTATGAATCTACTCTGGACGCGATTCCCTATCCCATCCATATTCTGGATTTAAATGGGATTGAGCTTCATATGAATACTGCTTTAGAAATTTATCTAGCAGATATCGGACAATACCCTAATCGTGAAGCAGCGTATGGGTATAAAAGCTGTGAGGCAAAACTGGAACAGTGTAATTCACCAGAGTGCCCGGATGATTGCAGTGTTAAACGGCTATTGGCAGACGATCTGACGGAAACGAATTTTTTCTTTGAGGGCATGTATGGCAAAATGAACACCGCTTACCTAAAAAACAAGCAGGGTAAAAATGTTGGAATTGTTGAGATCAGTGCCGATATCACTCCAACGATGAGTGTGAACGACTATACTCAGAATGAAATTACCCGCCTGAGAAAAAACCTGTCTCGCTTAGCAGAAGGAAATTTGGATTTCGATTTGGAAATCGCACGGGGGAATGATTATACATCAGAAGTCTATGAGCATTTTACAGCAATTGGCAGGAGCCTGGGAGCGGTGAAGAAATCAATTGATAATCTGATTGAAGATAGCACGATGCTGACAAATTCAGTGCTAAAAGGTGATTTCAGTGCAAGGGTTGATGAAGAACAATTCTGTGGTTCCTGGAAAGCACTGATTGATGGAATGAACCAAATGCTGGCGGTAATTGCAAGTCCAATTTTAGAAGTTGCAACAGTTATGGACGCGATTGCAAAAGGTAATCTGGAAAAATCAGTCAATGGGTTATATGAAGGGGAGTTTGAAAAACTCAAGGGATCCGTCAACAATACAACCTTGAATCTGAAACGGGTGATGGCAGAAATTACGAGAGTGACCGGAAAAATGGAAAAAGGTGATCTGAATATACCGACAATAAATATGTTTCAGGGAGGCTTTTCCGATATCTCACTGGCATTGAATCAGATTATTGACACCCTGAACACGTTAATGAATGATGTGAATATTGCCGCGCAACAGGTGGCAATCGGATCGAATCAGGTTTCCGAGAGCAGTCAGTCATTGGCTCAAGGATCTACTGAACAGGCAAGCTCCATTGAAGAGCTCACGGCATCGATTATTGAAATCGCCGAGCAGACGAAACATAACGCAATCAATGCCAATGCAGCAAAAGAACGGGTTTTACTGGTAAGGGAACAGGCTGAAAATGGTAATTATAAAATGGCAGAAATGCAGGATTCGATGACGAAAATCAATCAGTCATCAAAAGATATTTCCAGAATTATCAAAGTTATTGATGAAATTGCCTTTCAGACAAATATTCTGGCCCTAAATGCGGCGGTGGAAGCAGCTAGGGCCGGGCAGCATGGTAAGGGCTTTGCTGTAGTTGCCGAAGAAGTGCGGACCTTGGCAGCACGAAGTGCCGAGGCTGCCAAGGAAACAACGGTTTTAATCGAAGGTTCCATTGAAAATGTCAAAGGGGGCACAAAAATCGCGAATGAAACAGCCACTGCATTGACAGAAATTGTCAATGAAATAATCACCATTACAGATTTCATGGAAAACATTGCCGAGGCATCCAGCGAACAGGCCACTGGGATCGCCCAGATTAATACCGGGATTGAAATGGTTGGACAAGTTGTCCAACAGAATTCAGCCACTGCGGAACAATCTGCCGCCGCCAGCGAGGAATTGTCGGGACAGGCAGCGGTTTTACAGGAAATGATCGGTCAGTTTGAGCTGCGGGAGATTTAAGATTCACGCTTGACTTGCTTGAGAATTTTAAAAGCGAACATTAAGGTCAGACGCACATCGGGGTCGTCCAGATCCATTTGTAAAATATCGCTGATTTTTTCCATGCGGTAAATAAAGGTACTGCGGTGAAGGAAGGTCTGGCGGGTCGTTTCGGCAATGTGCATATTGTTGCTGAGGTGAATGCGCAACAGCTCGGCATAATCGGTACCTTTGGCAGCATCGTACTCCAGCAGACGCAATAGTCCAGCCGGACAGAAGAGTTCAGGAATGGTTTTGACAGTGCATTTGGAAACAATAAAGGGCAGGATATAGTCTTCAAAATGAAACAGACAGGCAGAAGGCTCGATCTGTTTGCCGAGTGTAGCTGCATTCAATGCCTGAAGATGGTAGTAATAAAAGTTTTTAAAGTCAGAAAAAATGGAACTGATTCCGGCGTGAATGTGGCTGGCCTTTAATTGCTGGCCAAATAAATCCAGAATTTCATCTTGGGTTGAAGCAGATTTGCTTAAATTAAAAAGAAAAACAAGATTATCCTGGTAAATAATAAAACAATTATGCGTATTGATCCGGGATAAGTGATAAGCCAGGGCGGTCATCGGATCTTCGTCCTTATCGGGATGGAGCTGTTCTATGCAGACGCAGAAATAGCGATCATTAACCAGCCATTTATTTTCTCGGAGAACCGATTCGATTTTCTCAGCGGGAACCAGTTTGTGATCCAGCAGTCGTTTCAGAACCGACTGAAGTTCCCGGGGTTGATTGAGGTTATTCAGATCTTTCTGATGGAGACCTAACTGAATCGCATCGGCCAGAACCTTGATTAAGGCAGAATCCCGATCGGTAAAGGGACGGATGATTTCATCAATGCAGAGCCGGGCGATAAATTCCCCGTCGCTGCGGATATTATAGAACAGGGTACGGAAACCATAAAGGCGATCTGAATAGATGGCCGGTTCGGTTTTGGTGGCAGCTTCATTGTATTCCAGGTCGGTATTGAGTTTATTGACCTCATCAATGCTGAGATAATCAAAGGTGCTGGCAACAGCGACGTAGCTTTCCGGAACGGGAATGCGCTTGTCAACAACGATAAAGACGGTTTTGAAACTGGATTCATATAAAGAAATTGGATTTCTGAAAATGTCGATGGAGGCCTCCCCCAGGGATTTAAGCGGGAGCCGTTGATTATTGATGGATTGCAGTTTCTTTTCCCATTGGCTGTAAAGCTGATACAAATCGGTCAGGCGATTGAGCAGATCATACAAATGAATCGCTTCAGTGGTGTAGAGCAGATTGCAGTTGGAAGTCAGCAGGTAACTGGGAGGAACGCCGATGCAAATAAAGGAGGGGCGATTTTTTAGGTTTAAAAGCCCCGGCATCTTAGCGCCTTCAATGATGTACAGGCGGTCTTCGGTCAGCAGGGCTTCCGGGGTAAAGATCACCGGGTGGGTCAGCTGCCGAACCAGGTAATCATCAAGGATCCGGCTTTCAAATTTTAGGTCACACAGGTCTTCTTTAATAATTTGCAGGTTCAGTTCCATGACTTACTCCTTTGGTTAAAATGTATGAAAAAAATGATGTATTTCCTCTATTTTGAAGACTATTTTATTCTTATAATACCTGATAAAATCGTAAAAGACAAGAGAAAATAAGTAAAAGCGCTTAAAGTAATCAGCAGTTATTAGATATCAGTACAGGCGGACATCGTTATAATGGTTTAAAAAATATACTTTTAAAATGGCAAAATATTACTTACAAGCGATAAAAAATGTCATTCGCGAGCTTGTCAATCGATAGAAAATAAATAAATCGCGCTTCGGAGATATTTCCCGGTCCGATTTTTTTATAAATATTATTTATCAAAAAGGAGAAAAAACATGTCAAAAGTTGAAGCAGTAAAAGCATTGGTAGAAGCTGGAAAATCCAAAAAAGTAGCAGATGCCGTTCAGGAAGCCCTGAAAGCCGGCGATAAAGCTCAGGATATTCTGGATGCCATGGTTGCATCGATGGGTGTTGTAGGAGACAAATTCTCGTCCGGTGAAATCTTTGTACCAGAAATGCTGATTGCCGCCAAAGCCATGTCAAAAGGGGTGGAAGTGTTAAAACCAGTGATGGCAGGCGATTCATCAAGTTCGTTGGGAACATGTATTATGGGAACGGTTGCAGGTGATCTTCATGATATTGGTAAAAATCTGGTCGTGATGATGCTGGAAAGCGCTGGCTTTGATATGGTGGATCTGGGCGTGGATGTGCCGGCAGAACGCTTTGTTGAAGCCGCCAAAGAAAATGACAATGTGGTTTTGATTGCCTGTTCTGGTTTATTAACCACCACCATGCCGGCTCTGAAAGAAGCAGTGCAGACGATTAAAGCCGCAATGCCGGAGATGAAAGTCATTGTCGGTGGGGCACCGGTGACTCAGGAATATGCCAATGAAATCGGAGCGGATGGTTACGCACCGGATGCCGGCAGTTCAGCCGCTAAAGCAAAAGAAATCATTGGTGCATAAGAATAAATCAGAAACTAACACTGAATTTAAAAGGAGAAAAAATGTTAACAGCAAAACAGAATTTACAAGAAACCATCAAAGGTGGTAACCCGGAGCGGTTTGTCAATCAGAACGAATTTTTGGAGTTTGTCTATGAGGTTCCGATGACCTCCTACTGTCCCGGACCGGGTACAGAAATTGTCGATGAATGGGGCATTCTATGGCGATGGCCAGAAGGACAATTAGGCCCCTTCCCGGTTCACGATGCGGAAAACAAGGTTATTAAAGACATCACCGAATGGAAAAAATATGTCAAAGTACCGGATCATTATAAAAATCCTGATGCCTGGACTGACGCTAAAGAACATGCCAAACAGATTGATCAGAATGAAAAATATGTCACGATTATGTTTTTCCCGGGTATTTTTGAAATGACCCATTCCCTGATGGGGATGGAAGACGCCTTGATGGGACTCTATGAAGAACCGGAAGCGATGCACGAACTGATCGACTGCTACACTAACTATCTGCTTGACTATGCCAAGGTTTTAGTGGCAGAAATTGAACCGACCGCCATTTATCAGCATGACGACCTGGGCAGTCAGATCTCGTCGTTTATGTCACCAGATGTATTTAAGGAGTTCTTTTTACCGTCTTACAAAAAGATCTTTAGTTTCTACAAAGAAAATGGCGTTGAACTGATCCTCCATCACAGCGATTCTTACGCAGCCAATCTGGTCCCTTCGATGATCGAAATGGGGGTTGATATCTGGCAGGGGGTCATGACGACCAACAATATCCCGGCTCTGATAAAAGAATATGGCGGTAAAATCACATTCATGGGTGGCATTCACAGTGGCGAAGTCGACTTCCCCGAGTGGAACGAAGCCATCATCAAAGAGCATGTGGATCGGATCTGTCAGGAATGCGGAAAACTCTATTTTATTCCTAACCTGACCCAGGGTGCCGATGTCAGCTCTTTCCCGGGGGTATATGAAGCGGTGACGGCAGAAATTGACCGGATCAGCAAGGAAATGTTTTAAGGCTGAAAAAATAGCTTCGCTGTCATTTCAATTTTGACTGCGAAACTAAAATGATATGAAAAAGGGGAACATTTATGAACATTAAGTCAGAAAAAATCAGAAATACCATGTTGATGGTCACACTGATTTGTGTGACCATTGCTTTGATGGGCGATATGGTCATTATTCCGGTAGCTGGCAATATCTTTGAGGAGTATGCCAATGCCAATATGGCGGTTCTGAATTTTATTTTGTCCGGACCGGCGCTGATTGGCGCGTTTAGTGGGTTGGCGGCCGGAAAACTGATGCAGTATTTCAGTAAGAAAAAATTACTGCTGATATCTTTCGCCATTTTTAGTGTTGGAGCTATTTTCGGTTATGCCGTTCATGATGCTAATTACATGGCCGCTATGAGAGTGCTGGTTGGTATCGGTATGGGAATGGTTTCAGTTATAGCCATGGCGATTATTGCCGACGTCTTTGCTGATGAAGACAAAAGAAGTTCTATGTTAGGCGTATATAACGGCGGGATGGCGGCAGTGGGTGCAGCGTTAGGCTGGATTTCAGGATTGGTGGCGACACTGGGCTGGACAACTGTCTTTTACATTTATTTGGTTGCAATCCCGATTCTATTGATGATCATATTTTTTATACCTGAAGATAAAGTCATTGCAACTGGATCAGTCGATCAGACTAAAGCCGAAAGCGGCAATGATCAAGTTAATTGGATCAGCCTGATGGCACTGTGTGCGGCGTTTTTGATTTTCAACATTATTTATTGTATCGTTTATTATAAGATTTCCATGATCGTCACGGAGAAGGCCATCGGTGATGTGGCTTTTGTCGGGATCTTATCGGCGCTTGGAACCATCGGTAGTTTTATAGCGTGCATGTTTTTTGGCAAATATTATGCAGTTTTAAAACGGGCTACACCTATTTTAGCTTATGTTTTGATGGCATTGTGTTTTTGTCTGTTATATTTTTCAGCGAACTCTATGATCGCCAGTGTTGCCTGTACTTTACTCGGCGCAACCTATGGGGTTGGGATATCTTACTACTTTATGCATTGCACAATGATTGTACCGGAATCACAAATACCGATTTCGATTTCTTTTACATCCTTCGCCATGAGTATTGGTTCATTTCTTTCAGTTTATGTGGCCGCTTTTATGCAGGGAATTATGGGCGTTGAAACAATTACCGAGATCATGCCGATATTGATTGGAACACTGGTGATTGGTGCCGTTTTATCAGCAATTTTGACCATCAGAGATAAAAAACAGCAAAGCTATAATTAATGTCTTGTAAATAATTTTAAGGAGAAAAAAATGATTATTATCGGAGAAAAAATTAATGGCGCCATTCCTTCAACCGGAAAGGCAATTGCCGCAAAAGATGTGGAATTTATCCGCAATTTGGCTATTAAACAAGCAGAAGCCGGTGCCGATTTTATCGATGTCTGTGCTTCAGTGGATGATGACATCGAACTGGAAACAATGAAATGGCTGATTGACATTGTTCAGGATGCGACGGATGTGCCAATTGCGGTTGACAGCCCTAATGTTTATACCTGCATTGAGTCGATGAAATACTGTAATAAACCGGGGCTGTTTAATTCAGTGTCGCTGGAAGGCGACAAGGCTGATGTGGCCTTTAAGGCCATTGCCGATACCAAGTGGGAATGTGTGGCGCTGCTTAACAGTGACAAGGGAATTCCCAAAACTGCCAAAGATCGGTTGGATGTCTTCACTGCCTTAATGATCAAATGTAAAGAGTACAAGATTGATCCAGCACGGATGCACATCGATCCCCTGATTGAAATGCTCTGTACATCAGAAGAAGGCATAACAATGGTGGTGGAAGTCATTAAAGGCATAAAAGCCCAGTATCCGACTATCCATGTCACCGGTGCAGTTAGTAACATTTCCTTCAACCTGCCAGCCCGCCGGATTGCTAATCAAGCTTTTGCGGTACTAGCCATGTATTCGGGAATGGACAGCTTCATTCTAGACCCAATCAACAAGGACATGATGGGAATGCTGTTTGCCACTGAAGCGATGATGGGCGAAGACGAATACTGTATGGAATACATCGGTGCCTTCCGTGAAGGTGTTTTTGTAAAATAAGTGATTCTATCGTATCAGACAATAATAAAATAACCCTCTTTTGGGGGTGCCCGGCAAGTGCAAATGTTCAGCTTATGTTGGTTGAATACTTGCGCTTGTTTTTTGCTGAACAACTAAATTTAATGGCCCAGTTAAATTCGGAGATAGTGACTTTTGCAAACTTATGATTTAATACAAAATGTAGGAAAAAAAAGAAAAAATACCTACATTCTGAAACTGATATATTAGAAGGTAGCTTGATATAATCGTAAATATAAAAGTTTTAATATTGTAAACAACTACAAATTCGGATTTACACTGTTATGTTTGAAGGAAACGAAATTTTTACAGGAGTGGAGTGATGTGTATTAAGACAAACTCGAAATAGTGTCTGGTTAAAGTGATACGTTGGCGAAAAGTGAAAAAGATTATTAAAAAATGTTGAATTTATTTTAGGTAGTTTCAGCGCGAAAAAGTGAGTTCAATTAATAATCAAAAAGAAAAGAGGTTTAAAATGAACATTAAATCAGAAAAACTCAGAAATGTCATGCTGATGCTGACATTGATTCTAGTAACCATTGCCTTAATGGCCGATATGGTGATTATACCGGTGGCTGAAAATCTATTCGGTGAATTTGGAGACGTCAGTGTTGCTGTCTTGAATTTTATACTGACTGGTCCAGCACTAATCGGCGCCTTTTCAGGATTGGCTTTTGGTAAACTGATGCAGTATATCAGCAAAAAGAAGTTATTGATCATTGCTTTTGCTATTTTTAGTATTGGTGCCATCTTTGGTTATGCCATACACAGTGCTTATTTTATGGCGGCGATGAGAGTGCTGGTAGGAATTGGAATGGGGGCCCTAGGCGTTATTTCCATGGCGATCATCGCTGATATTTTTAACGACGAATCCAAACGAAGTTCCATGTTGGGGATTTTCAATGGCGGGATGGCCGCTGTTGGCGCAGCAATCGGCTGGATTTCAGGCTTTGTAGCGACATTAGGCTGGACGATGGTATTTCGTATTTATCTGGTTGCTATTCCAATTCTGATCATGATCTTTCTGTTTGTTCCTGCGGACGAAACTGTGCCGGTAGTTGAAGATAAAGATGATGCAAGCGGTAGCGTTGATGAAAAAATGCCATGGGCGAAGGTTATCGTACTGGGGGTTGCGTTTTTAATTTTTAGCAGTGTTTATTGCATCGCTTTTTACCAGATCTCGATGATCGTTGCTGAAAAAGCCATTGGCGATGTTGCTTTTATCGGCACCATTTCAGCGCTTGGTACAGTGGGCAGTTTTGTGGCATGTTTTTTATTTGGTAAAACCTATGGATTTTTTAAACGCAGTACTCCCATTGTAGCTTACACCGTTATGGCTCTGAGTTTTGGTATGCTGTATTTTTCATCCAGTTCGATCGTTGCCGCCATTGCCTGTACGTTATTAGGTGCCATGTATGGCATGGGTATGTCGTATTATTTTATGCACTGCACCATGATCGTGCCAGAATCACGAATCCCTATGTCAATTGGTTTCACGTCCTTCTGCATGAGTATTGGCACCTTCCTATCTGTGTATGTGGCTACCTTTCTTCAGGGTGTCATGGGTGTGACCACCATTACTGAAATTATGCCTGTTTTAATCACAATTCTGGCTGCGGGGGCAGCGTTATCGGCAGTTTTTACGGTTAAGGAGCGCAAAACCGGGCTGGTAGCCAGTCCGGAACCGGAGCTGTCTGAATAATCATCATTCATTCGAACAGCATTTGGAAATCTAATGACCGGACAAGTCAAGAAGATGACCTGTCTGGTTGATTTTTGCAAATATGGAAGGAATCCCTAAAATGAAACATTCATTTATTGTCAAATTAACCATCATTTCAATGAGTTTTGCAATGATGTCCGATTCGGTTGTGGTACCGTTGGTTTCGCAGATTTTTGCAACCTATCCGGATGCAAGTGCTTTTTCACAGAATTTTATTATTAGTGGGACGGCGCTGATGATGACGTTGGTTTCGCTGCTATCCGGAAAATTGGCCCAGTATTTCAGCAAAAAAGATTTGTTGATTGTCGGCTTTACTCTCTTTACCGTTGCCGGGATAGGCAGCGGGCTCGTGAATAGTGTCCTACTGTTATCTGTCTGTCGGGGCTTAACCGGTGTCGCCATCGGACTGATCTCGCCGTTGGCACTGGGTTTAATATCTGAATTATATACAGACATCAAAGAACGCAGTGGGATCATCGGGGTTTTCAACGGCATGATGGCAGCATTTGGGGCTATTATGTCCATCGCAGCCGGATACATTGCCGTGACTAACTGGCAAGCAGCTTTTTTTATCAATGCGATTGCTATCCCGGTGCTGATTCTGACCATTGTTTTTCTTCCCCGTACACCACCGGAAAAACAGGTTAATAATGACTGCATTAAAGTGGACGGTTCCATCAGAGAGAAAATTCCAGCATTGAAACTTACGGCAATATCGGTCTCGGCTTTTTTTATGAATACCCTTTATTGCGTGATTTTTTACTGCATCGCCTTGTATATTACCGATCGCAATCTGGGAGATTCATCAGTGATTGGCATTTTGTCGTCGTTGGGAACCCTGGGTTCTTTTGCCATTGGGATGATGTTCTCAGTTATTTATATGCGAACAAAAAGGTTTTCGCCTACCATCTTCTTCATCCTTCTGGCAGCCAGCTATTTTGTTTTAAGTATGCCGGTGGGGATCATTCCGGTTGGTTTGGCATGTGCGGTTGGCGGCGCCTGTTATGGCATGTCCTATTCCTACTATATTGTAGAAATATCAGAAGTTATGCCGGCTCATGCGGTTTCCATGGGAATGGCGATTATTACCTCAGTGATCGGCGTGTCGATGTTTCTGGCTCCTTATGTCATCGGTGTTTATGAAAGCATTTTTAACGTTCATTCCATTAGCGAAACATTTCTGTATATCGCAATCACCTTGCTGATTTGCGGAGTTCTATCGCTGATCTTAAGCTTAAGAGAACGGAAACTCGCTGTTGTTAGTGAGCTGAAATAGAAGGTTTAGAAAAAATATCGGACAATAAGTGATCACAATTCAGTCAAAAATTATGGAGGAATAAGATGACAAAAATGAATATTGACCTGGAAAAAGAACTTGTGGGAAAAGGCTATTACGATTTTGAAGGAACCTGGTATGGCGCAATGTCATTAAGTTAAGAAAATCTGAAGAGCTTTATGTTTGCAAAAGCATAAGGCTCTTTTTTTCTGAAAAATAAACATAAAAAGATTCACAAAGTGGTTAATAAATGTGGTGAAGCCCTTTAAAAAAAATATTTTTAAGGAGGCTTTCACCAATGAACATTTATCCCAGGTCAATCAAAAATAAACTCGAACAAACCATCCAGAAATTACTCGAGAATCGGGAGAAATTCGCAAACAATCCCAACAAAGACTTAATTAGAAACAGAAAACTGTCGTTAAAGATGGTGATTGAACTGCTCATTACCATGGGAGCAGGTTCGCAAAATAAGGAATTGCTTGAATTCTTCAAGTTCGATGCTTCTTTGCCAACGGCTTCAGCTCTCATACAGCAACGAAATAAGCTCAAGCCCCATCAGCGCTTCTCTTTGTCCACCAGGAGTTCTGTAAGTCCTTCGAAAAAATCAAAAGCTACAAAAGCTATCGCCTTTTAGCAGTTGACGGTTCCAAGGCACCAATTTTCCACGATCCCACAGATACTGATACTTTTGTTGTTCTGAAACAATATTCTGAGGGGCTAAATTTTCTTCATGTGAATGCCCTTTATGATATCTGTAATAAACTTTATCTTGATGCAACCATTACAAGCTTACCGAGGGTTCAGTGAATGCCCTGAAATATGCTGGCGCAGAAGAATTAAGCCTGTTATTCTCGGTCAATCATAAAAATGGAATCGAACGGCTTTGTTTTTCTGATAATGGTGGTGTGGCGCCAGATAAACTACCGCATCTTTTTGAGCAATTTTATCAAGGTGATGAATCCAGAAGTAATAGAAGTGGCGGTTGTAATGGTTATGATATTTGCCGTAAAATTCGTGACCAGTCCAACATACCAATCTTAATGGTGACGGCCAGATCAGAATCCATTGATAAGATACGCGGATTGGGACTTGGTGCCGATGATTATATTACCAAACCTTTTGACCCAGTCGAACTTGTCGTAAGGGTAAAGGCTCATTTGAATCGCTATGATCGACTGATCAATGGTACGATGCAGAGGTTTGGTGCTGTCGAAGAGGATGTAATTCAAATCAGAAATTCAAAAATTATGGCACGTAATTGGAAAGTTTATTATGGTGAGACAGAAATCAAATTTCCAAACCATGAATTTGAATTGTTAAAATTTCTTGCCCTAAATCCCAATATTGTTTTTTCAAAAGAACAGCTTTTTGAAGAAAATACCAGTAACCCTAAAATTATCGAAACCGTTTGGGGGGTGGGGTATCGGTTAAACTTATAATCGCTAAAAAACATGAAGTTTGCATTTGCAGACTTCATGTTTTTTATTTAAGAGAGCAAGTTTTTGTTTATAAATTGTTTAGATATTTTATACTGTCAGTTTAGTTTTACCAGCTATTAATAGGTTATCATAAAAAATGGAGGAACTAGAAATGACTAATTTAATTATGTGCATCGACTTACTCGCAGCAAAGCTGGTTATTATTGCATCCATTGTAACCTTTGTATTAAAAAAGAAATTGAGCAAAAAATGGATTGTTTGGCACCGTGTAATGACCGTGATAGCACTGGTGACTTTGATTTTACATGCAATGATAAAATAGATTAAAAAGCAGGATTTATATTGTAAGTTCTGATTTATACAATTTGATATTATCTTAATGATGTATAATAATCTCAATATAATTTCAATCAGACAAGGGCGTTTTGAGTAATTCAAAGCGCCCTTTTTTGGTTGGTTAAAAGGCTACATTAACTAATAAGATGGAGGATTAATTCAATGAAAAAAACATGGTCACCAACGGCGGATTTATTAATTAAGAACGTAACGGTATACACTGTGGATTTAACGGTTGAAGAAATAAAAAAAGGAAAGACCGATTTTACAATCATAAAAAATGGTTATGTCGCTTCCAAAGATGGTAAGACCATTGCTGTTGGTAGTGGTTTGGATGAAAGCCTGGTGGGTGTGGAAACCGTAGTCATTGATGGTCAAGAGAATATTCTGATTCCGGGTCTGATTGATTCGCACATGCATGCAATGTTTGCAGGTATTGAATTGATGAACGTCAATTTAAAAAATGCCAGTTCAAAAGACGAAATGATTGATCTCTTAAAAGAGAAAGAGGCTGTTACGCCCAAGGGGGAGTGGATAAAAGGGAGCGAATGGAATGAACTGGTATGGGATGTCAAAGAATCGCCAAGCAAAGATGATCTAGATAAGGTGACCGCAGAAAATCCGATTGTATGCAGTCGATTATGTCATCACGTCTGTGTTGTTAATTCGAAAGCCCTGGAACTAGCGGGTATTACCAAAGAGACTCCGAATCCGGATGGCGGTATCATCGGACGCGATGAGGACGGAAATCCCAATGGCCTATTATATGAACCAGCCGCTATGGGGCTGGTGGAAAGTATCATTCCTGAATTGACGGAAGACCTGCGAATTTTGGGAATTGAAGAAATGGGAAAAGTACTTAGCGCGGCAGGAATCACCAGCTGTATCGATGCCAATCTGGCGCCCGATGATATGAAGGCCTATTTAAAGGCATACAATAAAGGCCGATTATCATACCGCGCCAATCTGATGTTTTATCTGGATAAAGCGACTGGCGACATTCCATATCATTTAAACCGAATTAAAGAAATGCCAACAGTTACTGGCTTTGGTAATGAGATGATTAAAATCAATGGCATCAAGATCCTCTTTGACGGTATCCCTGCTACTGGCACAGCCGCCATGCGAAAACCATATGAACATATCCCGGAAACGAGTGGTTATACCACCATCACCGAGGAAGAAATGATCGAAGTTGCTAAACTAGGAGCGGAGTACAATTGGCAGATTGGCGTTCATAGTTGTGGTGACAAATCAGCAGATATTGCTATTCAGGCCTTTATTGAAGCATATAAAGTTAATAAAAATGATGCCAGACACTACATCATTCATCATGCAGTCATGCAGTCAGATCAGATTCCTCTGATGAAAGCATACAATATTCCTATTACTGTTCAGCCAACGATCAATTCATTGATGGGCGAACAGAGTATTATTGGTGCAGAAATGGCGGGACGATATATGCAATATAAGACTTTTATCGATGGGGGTGTTTTGGTCGCTGGCAGCACAGATTGTCCAGTTGTCGATTGTAATCCGTTTTTGGGGATGCATAGTGCCATCACCAGGTTAAGTGCTGCAGATGGAGTGGTCTGGAGTCCCGAACAAGTTCTGACGCCTGCTCAGGCCTTGATTATGTGGACCAAAAGTTCCGCTTATTTTTCACATGATGATGACAAAATGGGTTCCATTGAAGTTGGGAATCTGGCAGATTATGTCTTAATTGATACGCCACTATTAGATATAGAGCCAGAGAAAATACGTCATACAACTGTGCTTAAGACCATCCTTGATGGCAGGATAGTCTATGACGCTCTGAACACGGAAGTATAAAAGCGACGGTCTGTATGTCTATGTTAGGCAATGGTCATTTTTCGCTTTAGCAACTGATCTTTTACGTATAGCCGACTAGGTTAAGTGCCAGCGGCGCTATCGTTAGGTGTGAACGAATCAAAAAGGTAGTAAAGTTTGTTCGTTTCACACCTAATGAAGTTTCCAATAGCATCAAAATAGTTTTATTTTTGTTCGGTTTTTTTCAGCAATTGCGTTACCTGATCAGCCAGACCAGTTTCATTTTCAATAAAGACGATCACAGCCAGATTAATGGAAACACTAGTACTGTCGGTTTCCTTGATCTGAACTGCGTCACCTGTAGTGGAGATCATGGCGCTGTTGCCTTTAGTAGAAAGATGGGCTTTGATGTGCCCAACCAGGCCGTTTTGGCTGTCAACCCAGTCGGCCAGATCTTTGAGTCCAAGTGCCAAGGTTTCTTTAACTTGGGTGAAGTCTCCACTGATTTCACGTTCTGCTGAAACAATTACGGCGTTTTCATGATGGGTGATGGAAACGTCATCATGACCAAGCTTGGGGTGCTGATGATCGTGATGTTCATGATCTTTATAATCGTCGTGATTGTGACCGCAGACGCAGGGTTCTTGGTCGTCGAGGCGGTCATGGAATTTGTTGTGTTCGCTGTGATCACGTCCGCATGAACAAGTTTCCCCAGTGAGCTGATGATTTTGATGTTCGTGTTTCATTCGCATTTATCCTTTCGTTTCGACATAATTAATGCATTAATTTTTTGAAAACTGTCACTCAAAGTTTTTCCAGTAGGTTTTCCCAGAAACCATCACTCATCTCAGCAATAGCTGAGATGGGGTAGCAAGGGACCGACGGATTATAAGTTTTGATGCTTTCGATCACAGCATGAAGACAATCCTTTTCCACACAGTCAATTTTATTTACCAGCACACCCATGGCATTTTCCAGCTGGCCGGAGACAAAAGACTCCATGGCGGCAATTAGCCGGAACCAGCGCTGTGCATCGACAATGGTAATAATTCCGGTTTCAAACCCAAAAGCATCTGTCACAGTGTGTTTGATCTTATCAGGATAGGCCAACCCGGTGGCTTCAATAATAATCCACTCGGGATCGAATTCCTTTCTGAGAAACGAAACCGTATCCTCCAGTTGAGCCGACGATGTACAGCAAGCACAGCCGGCAAAAAGATTTTTAACGGTCAGTCCCTGATTTTCCAGCAGCAGATTATCAACTCCGGAGCCGCCAATTTCATTTTCCACAATCACCACCGGTGTGGTATGCTCCTTTTTTAAAGATCTGGCAACCAGAAATTCAGCCAGTTGCAGCAACACACTGGTTTTTCCAGATCCCAGAAACCCTCCTAATATGATTACTTTCATTTTATTTCCTTTCTTACCTTCTAATTCCTTTAAGCAATTGCGAAACTTATAAATGATGAACAATCGTTGCTTTGCGTTCAGTTTCCACAAACAATTTTGAAACGTGTAGGCGAACAGGCGATAGCCTGTACGACGTACAGTGTAAAAATTGTTTCGTGCGAAACTGGACACAAAGCTAATGGTACCTTCGCAATTGGCTACTTCTAATTTCGTTCTAAAATCAGCATCGACAAACCCAGATAAAGCAGTTCGTCGTTTGAAGCGAAATTGATTTTAAACAGTTCCTCAATTCGTTCCAGCCGGTTGAGAAATGAACTACGGTGAATATATAGCTTCTTGGCGGCCGCCGCGGCGTTAAGCCGACAGTTAAAAAAGGTCTTCAATGTTTGGTAATACTCTGTATGTTTCTCGGTGTCATATTTTCTGAGTGCCAACAGCTTTTCGCTGCAGATCTGTTGGGTGTCAAAAATGCCGGTGCTGTTTTTAAGCAGATAAGCAAAGGCATAGTCGTCAAACCGATAGGTCCAGAACATCGGTTGGTCGCGGGTACCGAAATCCAGGGCAATTTCAGTTTGTTGATAGGCAGCCCGCAAATCAGCGATATCCCCAAAAACCCGGCTTAATCCGGCAACCAGCAGGCTATCTCTGAGAAAATAGGGCAGTTGACGATAAAAGTTTTTATCATTAACCGACTTAAACTGATCCAGATTAATCAGCATCAGCAAGCGTTCCCGGAAATTCAAACAGACACAACCCTGCCACTGGTTTTCAATTTCGGCACTGAGGTAGTCGGTATAAACATTCTTGGCATACCGGGTATTGGATCGAAACTGAACGATCTGCAGCTTGTCCGTTGTTTTCCAGTTGTTTTCAAAGGCGGCTTTTAACCATTGTTCATCAGAACTCTGCTCATTTTGTAGCATGTTCAGCAGCGGCTCCCGCAGGCTGTTCAGCGCCACTTCTTTTAAATTGAAGGACTGATATTTTTGATATAGTTTATCGGCCGTGATAAATAAATGCGCCAGAATGGTCCGGACATAGATTTTTGCAAATTCGTCGCTGTTACTATCCAAAAGCAGAACAAATCGCCCTACATATTCGCCTTGATCAAAAACGTTTTTGCAGATCATTTCATCCGTACCGGTTGCCGAAACAGAGACATAATCGAAGACCTCCGGGACATCGTAAAGCACCTGAAAATCAGAATCACTAATAAAATCATTCACCACTTCCGGCAAGGCATTATTATTTTCATCCATATAAAGAGTATCGTTGATTTCTTCAAGGGATTTGGAATAGGCAGTATAATGAAATTTCTTATCCACCAGGAGGATTTGCTCGGCTAAAATTGGTTCGCAACAATCAATCAGTTCCTGAAAACTGCCGTTTTCATAGTAGATCTGGTTCATCCGTTCATCCCATTGATCAAATCGATTGTAGATGTCCTGAAGGTAATTAAATAACGATACCGCGGAAAGCTCGGATTCTACTACCATCACCGTTCCTTCAATCATCCTCAGTGACCGGTTTGGTTTTTCGGTACACAAAAAGAGCGTCTCAGCACCGTGGTTCCGGCTTTCAATCAGGGTTTTGAGACCGTCGGCATCAATAATGACCACTGTCCCGGAAAGTTCCAGACCGGTTTCATAAAACACGGGACGCATAAAGCCAATGTCCAGATCACTTTTTTTCTCAAAGCTGACAGCAAACTTTTTAATCAGCCAATAGTAGATTACATCCTGAGAAAGTCTCATAGGCACCTCTAATTTTAAATAAATTTTCAGAAATATCATGATGCAACTTCATTCTATGTCATGCAAAATCATTTTGCAAGGGGTCATTATTATTTCGCAATTATATTCTACACTATGTAGGGTATGAGCCATACAGTATCCTCTACTATGTTGTATGTACTTTTCGTAAAAACGAAGATATAATTAAAATATGTAAACGGTTTTAAATAAGATTAACCGTTAAAATGGCATAAATTCAGGAGGAAATATCATGTTAACACCAAAAGAAAATTTTTTATTGGCTGCAGTAGAACACAAAAAACCAGAGTGGGTTCCCAACGAAATGAGTGATGTCATTATGTATGGCGGAGCTTTTGAGAGCTTTGAAAACGGCCCGGCCGGCGGTGGTTTGGACGGCTTTGGGGTAACCTGGCATGCCACCGAATCAGCTGGTGGACAACCGGTTCCCGGCGGGCAACCCGTGCTGGATGATATTGAAAAATGGGAAGATGTGGTTAAGTTTCCAAATTTGGACGAGTATGACTGGGAAGGCAGCCTTGCCATGCAGTCTGCCATTATGGGAGCAGATCGCGATCAGCGAGTTGTTGAATATGGCATGTGGAATGGACAGTTTTTACGTTTGACGCATTTAATGGGTTTTGAAAACGCCCTCTGTGCCATGCTGGAAGAACCGGAAGCCTGCGATGCTTTATTTGCTGCCATCACCGATTATAAAATTAAGCTGGTTGAACGGGTCGCCAAACATTTCAAACCGGATATTATTACCAGCTATGATGACATTGCCACCGAAAGAGGTCTATTTATGTCACCGGGAACCTATCGATCATTGATTAAACCGCATCATAAACGGTTAAATGATGCCATTAGAGCCAATGGAATCGTTCCATTTATCCATACCTGTGGGAAATGTGAAGAGATCATTCCCGACTATATCGAAATTGGTACATCAGCCTGGACATCGGCTCAACCGATGAACGATATCGAAGGGATTTTGAAAAAATACGGCAGCCAAATTGCTGTGGTTGGGGGTTATGATACCAATGGCCGTCCTGGTCTGGAAGATGCCACGAATGAAGAAATTGATGCTGACGTCAAACGCTGCATGGAAACCTATGGCCCTTATGGCAGCTACGTATTTATGGGCTTTAGATTGATGAGCGGGGCTGGTCCGGAAAGCTTTATGGAAGGCATTATTCCGATTAATGCTGCGGCTGAAAAATATAAGCATATCAAATAATCTACAAATAGAAAAATCAAAGGAGAAAAAACATGTCAAAAATAGAAGAAGTAAAAGGTTTGGTTGAAACCGGTAAATCAAAAAAAATTGCCGCAGCAGTTCAGGAAGCATTGGATGCTGGAGATAAAGCCCAGGATATTCTGGATGCGATGATCGCTTCCATGGGTGTGGTTGGCGATAAATTCTCATCCGGCGAAATCTTTGTTCCGGAAATGCTGATTGCTGCCAAAGCCATGTCCAAAGGTGTGGAAGTTTTAAAACCAGTCATGGCCGGCGACGGCTCCAGCTCACTGGGAACCTGTATCATGGGAACCGTTGCCGGTGATTTGCACGATATCGGTAAAAACCTAGTTGTGATGATGCTTGAAAGTGCTGGATTCGATATGGTTGATTTAGGTGTTGACGTACCAGCCGAGAAATTTGTGGAAGCTGTGAAAGAAAATGACAATGTGGTTTTAATTGCCTGCTCAGGTCTGCTAACTACCACCATGCCGGCTTTAAAAGAAGCCGTTCAAACTATTAAAGCGGCTTATCCGGATATGAAAGTCATTGTGGGTGGGGCGCCAGTTACTCAGGAATATGCCAATGAAATCGGAGCTGACGGATATGCTCCAGACGCTGGCAGCTCGGCTTCAAAAGCAAAAGAAATCATCGGGGGCTAACATCGTATCTCTATTTATAGAAGATAAGTTTGTTTAAGTTATAATAAAAATGAAAAAAGACTAATCAAGTATATTCTATTTATATACGATGATTAGTTTTTTTATTATTAAACTTCCCCCGTTGTAAAATCAAAATAACTCAAATCAATGTAACTGAGAAAATTCTCAGTTGCATTTCCTCGGTTTCTCAGATAATATTGCCATAATTGTCAAGTAAAGTAAAACGTACCATCTGTTATTGAGGATTAAATATCTTTAAACTGAGCTTGGTTAGATTTTACAAGAATAAAACGAGGTAAGGGGACAAAAATGATTGTGAAATTACCCTTAAAGATTATTAAATAGCTCTAGTTCTCAGGAACTGATGATTTAACCGATAACCGTATGAAATAAACCCTGGAATGTGGTAAAATAGAATTAAATTCCAGGGTTTTTTAAATTCGCATAATAGTAATTGACCTGATCGACTGAAATAGTTTTGAGTTTAGGAGAAGTTGTGAAAGAAAAAATCAATAAGGACAGGCTCTTAAGTATCGGCTTCTATGGAGGACTGTCTCTTAAAGCCGTTAATGCTTTAATCGAAATTATTGGTGGTGTCATTATGTTAATGATAAACCAAGATTGGTTAAACACAATGATAAAAGTGATCGCGATTCCTGAACTAATAGAAGATCCCAGGGATATCGTGATGAATTACCTACTTGTACTCAGTCAGAATACTCCGATCACGGTTATACATTCAATTGCCATTTATATGTTGTTGCATGGTATGACCAAGCTGGTGGCCATTGTGTTATTATGGAAGAAAAAGTTATGGGCATATTTGCCAGTTGTTGGCGTGTTTGTGTTATTTATAGTATATGAATGTTATAGTTTTATTCATAGTCATTCTCTGACAATGTTGGCAATAATTATTATCGATTTGGCGATCATTGTTGTGGTAATATTAGAGTACAAACACTTGAAAATGGAAAAATAAAAATGGCGGTGTGAATATGAAAACAAAGCAGGTTACCAAAGTTGCAATTATTATTTTGTGCCTATGTCTTGTTGCCGGTATCGGTACGTTTGTTTATAATGCTGTCCATGGCTACAAAATCAATAACGGCTTTGTGAGTGTTCCGTTGCAGTTTGACCCGGAGGATTCGTCATCGGTCTACCAGATGGGAGACACCCAGATCATCGTTTATGGTGGATTTGTAAAAGGTATCCAGAAGAATATGGATGGTAGCGAAAGTCCTGTTATTCGGGCATTATCTCCGTTGCCCTCGATCACAGTAAAGAGTGACAGTGCTAATTCCGTTTCATTGATTCTCGAAAATATTAATCCGGAATTGTATGCAAAATCTGCAGCCGCCAGCAACCTTACGATGACTAAGGTGACGGTTAACACCCTGAAGTTTGACACGATTGATGTGAATGCCGGAGAAACTGTAAAAATCGAGCCAGTAGAGCCAGCGGAAGCAGCTAATGCCGGGCAGGAAAAATACGTGATTCTTGGTGATAATCGCGATGGGTATGATACTTTTGCTGAAATTATTCAGCAGGTCAATGGATTGAATCCGGTATTTGTGATCGATAACGGCGATCTTGTGTTTAGTGGAAAACCGAACCAGTACCGATTATTTGACAAAATGGTATCAAATATCTCAACAACGTTTTGTACGACCCTTGGTAATCATGATATCCGGGGGAATGGACGGGAAACCTATACCATGCTGTATGGACCAGCCTATTATTCGTTTGACTATGCTGACAGCCACTACGTTTTTTTAGATTCGTCTCCGGGATGGAAGGAAAAACAGGCGATCTCTGATGAACAATATGCATGGCTGGAACGCGATTTAGTAAAAGCCCAAGGCAAACATCTATTTGTGATCACTCATATCCCCCCAGTAGACCTGCGAAACGGAGTCACGCCCAATGACATTCCAAATTTAGTAAACGATGTGAAAACAGACGATAACCTGTTGGAAGAAAAATTAAACAATTACTATGAAACAAAGAATATGAATCATGGTTTTTCAGATCCTCAAGAAGCCGAGAAATTTGAAAAACTGATGAGCACCTATCATGTTGACACGGTTTACCTGTCTCATATTCACAGTTATATGGAATATACCAAAGATGGGGTGCGATATATGATAACCGGAGGCGCCGGAGCTGAGCTGTTGACCAAAAACAGCTATTATCACTATCTGATTGCCAAAATTGGTGATTTCGACACCACCACCATGGTGGAATTGCCATCGCCAGCAAACAATTATGTTTCAAGATATCTGGCTACAGCAAAGCTATTTGCGGAAGCGATGTATGAAGAAAACCCGGCAACCGTTATTTTGATTAGCATTGGTTTGATCGCACTGATGTTTTTAATCGTACTCCGGATTTATTTATGGAAACAGGAACCAATTGATAGTTTAGGAAAATGGCTGAGCGATACCGGAAACTATGCGGTAAAACGCTTCAGAGAATTATTTAATAAAAATAAGGAGCAATGACCCATGATATTTTATCTTTGTATTGATGACACTGACAACCTGGATTCCATCGGAACCGGTACCATTGCGGAACAGATTCGGGAAAAGATTGTCACTTCGGGCTATGGGCCTTGTTCTTTAGTGACCCGGCACCAATTATTTATCCATGAGGATATTCCCTACACTTCTCACAACAGCTCAATGTGTTTTCACGGTGAGGCATCGGATGATGCCATGTCAACGATCATCGCGATGGCTTCACAGCATCTGGACTCGGTTGCGGCTGAGGGCTCCGATCCTGGACTTTGCGTGCTTCAATTTGACGAAAGCAACGATTATGATGAACTGATTGAATTTGGGAAAAATGCCAAGAAAAAGGTTTTGACAAAAGAAGACGCGCTGCAATGCGCTCAAAAAAATCAGCTGCATTTATCCGAGCATGGCGGAACCGGACAAGGAATCATTGGTGCGCTGGCTGGGGTTGGTTTGCGGATTTTTGGATGTGACGGAGAAGTAAAAGGGGCTCTGAAAAACATTGAAATCAAGAAAAGTTATGCCGTATCGGAGTTGAAGAAACTGCCTGAACTGGTGAAAGTCCTTGATCTTGCCGACAAAGAACCCCTTGAGGATGCCACGATGGTAAACATGTCCAACCGGACTAAGACCGTTTTATTTGAAAATGAGTATGTTCTTTTTGTCAACAAAGATGACAAGGGAGCGTATCAAACCATTCCCAAGGCTGAAATACGACGATTAGGAGGAGATGTCTTCTATGTCTGATAAAAACAAGCTTCCGGCCGATGACTGGCAAGGTGGTCACGAAATTGCCTTAAGTTGCAGTGGATTTGCCCAAGATGTTGAAGAAGAATGGTTGGCAGAAGAAGTTATCTCCTGTTACAATTGTCGGTATCGTCGTTTTATCGGTGCTGGCATTCAATGCGTAAAATCACTGTTTCCAAAATAAACAATAATAAGCTTGAGTTTCACAAACACTCTTCAATTTTTATATATCATGGAGGAAAAGAAATGAACAGAAAAAAAATGACACAATCAATTTCAGCGTTGCTGTTGGTATTTTTATTGGCTTTTAGCCTGTGTGGCACTGTTATGGCGGCTGGTGGCGACGGCTCTGGTGGCGGTGGGGGTAATGGTTCCGGCAATGGCAGTGGGACAAGTACCGATACCACAACTACTGATATAACCACTGCACCTGGAAGCGGCGATGGTTCCGGAGGAGGCAGTACCGAACCTTTAACGCTGGTTACGGCAACACCGGCAAATAATGCCACAGCTGTAGCGGTTGATTCGCCCATCACTCTGGAATTCAGCAAAAATGTTGCCTATGCCACCGTACGGGACAGCAATATCAAAGCAGTTACCTTATGGGCTGGTAAAGATCAGATCCCTGCCAATGTGACTACGGCGGATGATCAGCTGCAACCGGATCTGCGTGATTTTATTACCATCACTCCAACCGAAGCACTCAAAGAAGGTACCGTTTATACGGTAAAAGTGGATACCACCTTAAGTGCTAAAAGTGGTGCAGTATTGACAACCCCGGTGGAAATCAACTTTACCACCATGGCTCCGGTGGTTGCTGCCAACACCAGTTCTAATATGATTCTCTTGGTTGGGTTAGGCGCTTTGGCGGTTGTGATTGTGATTGTCGCTGTTTTGGTAGCAAAACGAAAAAAAGCATAAATGTCACCGCGAAAAAAGACGATTGTCACTCTCATTCTGATTATTCTTCCGATCCTCTTTTTCTTTGGGACCATCTGTGTTGGTCGTTATTACGTTTCACTAACAGATATTTTCCGATCAATATGGCAGGGAATTACCGGACAAAATAGTGGGCTGAGTCAGGAGACGACTGCAGTGATCCTTCAGATTCGGTTGCCCCGAGCCTTTTTAGGTGCGATGGTCGGAGCTGCGCTGGCCGCCAGCGGCGCTGCCTTTCAAGGACTTTTTCGTAACCCGCTGGTTTCCAGCGGGATTTTGGGGGTTTCAGCCGGAGCTGGCTTTGGCGCCGCCCTGGCTATTGTTTTATTCAACAATATTTTTTTAACCCCTTTGTTTGCCTTTTTCTTTGGTGTGCTGGCAGTTGTTTTAAGCTATTTTGCCGGCCGCATTGACAATACATCACCAACCATCACGCTGGTGCTGGGGGGAACGATTATTCAGTCCATTTTTTCGGCGTTAATATCGCTGTTAAAATATATGGCCGATACGGCGACCCAACTGCCGGCAGTGACCTTCTGGTTAATGGGCAGCCTGGCTTCAACAAAAACATCCGCCGTTTTCCTGTCGTTTATTCCAATGGTTATCGGCATGATCGGTTTAGTCGTCATGCGGTATCGTCTCAATGTGTTATCCATGGGCGACCGGGAAGCCAAAACTTTGGGAATTAACGTGATGGCTAACAAATGGTTTGTTATCAGCTTTGCTACCCTGGCGACGGCTGGAGCCGTGTGTGTCAGTGGAATCGTCGGCTGGATTGGTCTGATTATTCCTCATATTGCCCGGATGTTGGTGGGTAATGACAATAAGTGGGTGATTCCGGCTAGCATGTCTTTAGGGGCCTGCTTTGTGATCTTCTGCGATACACTGTGTCGGACCATCACTGGGGGAGAAATTCCTTTAGGCATTATAACAGCACTCATCGGGGGACCATTTTTTATTTATCTCCTTAAAAAAACAAAAGGAAGGAATTGGTAATGTCTTTATTAAGTTTAGAAAATGTGTCCTTCGGTTATCGTCCACAGCAAATGATTTTTGAGAATATCAGCTTCGACGTACGCCCCGGAGAAATATTTTGTATCATCGGTCCCAATGGTTGCGGAAAGACCACGCTGATCGACAGTATTCTGGGAATCAATCGACCCCAAAGTGGGCGGATTGTCGTTTCAGATACCGATTTGCATCAGCTGAAACCGCGAGAGTTTGCTCAAAACATCGCTTATGTCCCCCAAAGTCATACCAAAACCTTTCCTTATACCGTTCTTGATATTGTGGTCATGGGCCGAACCTATGCCACCAAAATGTTTGCTTCCCCCAATACCTCCGAGCGTTCTCGGGCGATGGAGAGCCTTGAACAAGTGGGTCTTAAAGGCTTCGAAAACCGCTTGTATACTGAGTTAAGCGGCGGCGAACTGCAATTGGTGCTGATTGCCAGAGCTTTGGCCCAAGAAGCTCAAATTCTGATTATGGATGAACCCACTGCTCATCTGGATTTTCGTCACGAACTGATGGTCATGGAAATTATTAGCTGGCTGGTGAAAGAAAAAGGGCTTACGATCATCATGGCCACGCATTTTTTAAATCAGGCATTTTATCTTGAAAATGAAGGGGTCAAAATTCGTGTCGCGCTGATGAATCAGGGTAGCTTTAAAGCCGTCGGTACACCGGCTGAAGTGCTGACCAAGGACAATTTAAAAGATGTTTTTAAAATTATGTCATCCATTGGCACTACCGATGAAGAAGGCATCAACCAGCGCTTCATTGTGCCCTTAAAAAATATCCGATAGGCGGTTGCGAAAGTACCGTTAGCTTTGCGATCAGTTTCGCACGAAACAATTTTTACACTGTAAGTCGTACAGGCTAACGCCTGTTCGCCTACACGTTACAAAATTGTTTGTGGAAACTGAACGTAAAGCAATCATTGTTCGTTGTTAATAAATTTTGCATAGCCAGGGATATTTTAGAAAGATGGTTTGATTGTTATGATAGTGAATAAAAAAATAAGATTGGGACTGCTACTGTTTGCGATTCTTGGGATAATGCTGTTGCCGGGCTGTCAGCAGCAGGCTGCGGTCTCGGAAGTACCGACAAAAACAATTGTCGATTGCATGGGACGGGAAGTGGTGATTCCGGAAAATCCCCAGCGCGTGGCCTGTCTTTACGCTTCTACCGCTCATATGGTGACGATGCTGGGAGAAGAGGATAAAATTGTTGGAATTCCCAATGGCATTAAACGTGACGTGCTTATGTCTTACAAACTACCGAATCTTGATTCTTTATCAGTGCCGTTTCAGGACGGCGCCATTAATATTGAAGAACTGCTGGCAACGGATACGGATCTGGTGTTAATCAGGCAAAGCACCGCTGAAAATCAAGGGGAAGTTGAGAAACTTGATAAAGCCGGGATCCCCTGGGTGGTAGTTGATTATGCCAGTCTGGATGGCTTTAAAAAAGCAATTTCCGTTACCGGAGCGATTTTTAACCAGCAGGAAAAAGCAGCCGGTTATGATGCCGATGTTCAGAAAACGCTTGATCTGGTAACCGAGCGGGTCAGTCAGATTCCTGAAACATCCCGGATTCGGGTTTACCATGCAGTTAATGAAGCAGCCCGAACAGATCTTGACGGGGATCTCTGCAGTCAGATCACGGATGTGGCAGGGGTCGTTAATGTGTCAACCCAGGGTGGAAGTCTGATTACTGATGCCGAAAAAACAATGACAACGCTGGAACAGATTTACGTTTGGAATCCGGATGCTATCATCGCTAACGATATCAATGCTACTAAATACATGCTGAGTGACCCAAAATGGTCCGGTCTGGGAGCGGTTGCCAGACAGCAGGTCACCACCCTTCCGGTTGGGGTAACAAGATGGTGTCACCCCGGCTCCATGGAACCCCAAATGGCGGCGCTTTTTATTGCCATGCATTTTTATCCGGAGCAATTTGCCGACATCGATCTGGCCCAAACCACCAGGGATTATTATAAACAGTGGTTTGATCTGGAGCTCTCTGATGACGATGTTTCAGCTATTTTATCGGGAGCAGGCATGCGATTAGCAAAATAAGCAGGTAAAATAATAAGAATAGTGTAGTATAGTGGTATGATATGAAGAAATAATTAAATAATTTGATTAGAAAGTAGAAAATAAATAATGACAAACAATCAGTTTAACCAGTATAAACTCAGTGATGAGCTGTTAAAGGCCATCGAAAAATTAAATTTTGAGACACCCACCAAGGTTCAGGAAGCCGTGATCCCCATTGCCCTGGAGAAAAAAGACATCCTCTGCAAGGCCCAAACCGGCAGTGGTAAAACCGCTGCCTTTGGGATCCCCATCTGCGAACTGCTGGATTGGGAGGAGAATAAGCCCCAGGCCCTAGTGCTGACGCCGACCCGGGAATTGGCGCTGCAGGTTCACGAAGACATATTTAACATCGGCCGATTCAAGCGGATCAAGGTGTCGGCGCTTTATGGAAAATCACCGATCCGACGGCAGGAAAAAGAACTGAAACAGAAAACCCATGTAGTAGTTGGAACGCCTGGCCGGGTTATGGATCATATTGAACGGGGCACCTTCATTACCGATGAAATAAAATATCTGGTTATCGATGAAGCAGATGAGATGTTAAACATGGGCTTTATCGATCAGGTTGAAGAAATTATTAATGAATTGCCAAAAAATCGGGTGACCATGCTGTTTTCAGCTACGTTAGAAAATGAAATCCAAAAACTGTCACAAAAATACATGAACAATCCTCAAATCATTGAGATTGAGGCCGAAATCAAACGAACCGATGCTATTGAACAGATTGTTTACAAAACCGGCAATGATGATAAACTTGATGTATTAAAAGATGTGCTGGTGGTGGAAAATCCCGACAGCTGTATTATTTTCTGTAATACCCAGGAAATGGTGAATGCCATTTATAATCTGCTCGGAAAAGATAATAAAGCCTGTGAGAAGATTCACGGCGGCATGGAGCAGGATGATCGTACCCTGGTCATGCAGCGTTTTAAAAAAGGCGCATTCCGATATCTGATTGCCACCGATGTGGCGGCTCGAGGTATCGATGTGCATGAAATTTCGCTGGTTATTAATTTTGATGTGCCCTGGGAAAAAGAAACTTATGTCCACCGGATCGGACGAACCGGCCGTCGGGGAACTACCGGTAAGGCGATTACCCTGGTTTCCGCAAAAGAAGGCCGACTGTTTCGTGATATCGAAAACTATACCGATAAAGAGATCATCGAAAAAGAATGTCCCACCCTGGCAACGGTTCATGCCTTAAAACCGGCTTTTATGGAAAAACTTCAGGAAAAACCCGAAGAAAAGCAGGACAAGGCCCATGACCTGACCAAGGAGATCACAAAGATTCACATCAATGCCGGAAAAAAAACCAAGATGCGGCCGGTGGATATTGTGGGGACACTCTGTAATCTGGAAGGCATGACAGCTGCGGACATTGGTGTAATCACGATCCTGGATGTGTCCACTTTTGTAGAGATCCTGAATAATAAGGGCGACCAGGTTTTAAAAGAACTCCAAACCCGAAACATTAAAGGACGGCCCAGAAAAGTCACATTAGCCGAGGACAAACCGGTAACGTTAGCCCGCAAGAAACCGATTCGGCGATTTTACTAAAATTCAGAGGTAGACATATGAATTACTTGACGGCTATCTCACAATTCAAGCCGGAATCAAATCAGGAGCAGGATGATCAACAAACGATCCTTGCCTTTATTAAAACTTATCCTAAGAATGTCTTGCTTCGAGAAAATAAAATTGCCCATTTGACAAGTTCAGCCTTGATTTTAAATGAATCAATGGATAAACTGTTAATGATCTACCATAATATTTATCAATCATGGTCCTGGACAGGCGGCCATGCCGACGGGGAAATGGATCTGCTTCAGGTAGCAATCAAAGAAGCACTGGAAGAAACCGGGCTGGGTAAAATCAAAGCTATATCAGACAAAATTGTTTCTTTGGATATTTTGCCGGTTTTTAGCCATCTTAAAAACAATTTGCCAGTTTCCGCCCATTTACATTTATCAGTAGCCTATCTGTTGCAGGCATCTGAAAATGAATCGATCACTATTAAACCGGACGAAAACAGCGGGGTTAAATGGATTCCCATCAGGGAATTGCCAGACTATGTCAGTGAACCCCATATGCAGGTGGTTTATGATAAAATATTAAATAAACATAGCCATCATAAATAACTAATAAAGGAGGATCCTATGTCAATTCCCAAAGCCATTGAATTCTCAGCCAAAGCCCATACCGGACATTTTAGAAAAGGATCACAGCTGCCCTATATTACCCACCCCTTTGAGGTCGCAAAAATTCTGGGAGAAGCCGTCGATCCGGAGCAAAATGAAGCCCTTATCTGTGCGGGTCTCCTGCATGATACCGTAGAAGATACCGATACCAGCCTGGAAACTATTCGCAACGAATTCGGTGATGAGGTTGCCGATCTAGTGGCGTCTGATTCCGAAGACAAACGCTTACCCTGGGAAAAGCGCAAGCAGAATACCATTGATTTTCTAAAAAACGAGGCTACTCGGGACATGCAGTTGCTGGCCTGTGCCGATAAACTGGCCAATCTCAGAAGCGTTAAAGAAGATTATGGCAAAATTGGCGATGATGTCTGGGATATTTTTGTCAGAGGCAAAGAAAAACAAGCCTGGTATTATAAAGGTGTTCTGGATGCGCTGAAGCCGCTAAATGACTTGCCGATGTATCGGGAATTTGAGGCTTTAGTCCGGGAAATTTTCGACTAATATAATAAGATTTTAATTTATAAAAACAGGATTCTGTAAATCGGAATCCTGTTTTTTAAAATTCAGTTCTATTTAAATTCAACTTTCCGCAAGATAATCTGATTTAACGCATTCTTAACAATCTCTTTACCTCCTCAAAACCTTTTGTGGTTTTTTATTTGGTAAGATAACCATGCAAACAACGAAAATTAAGGAAATTTGAAGGAGAAAAAAATGTCTAAAAGTTTTAAAAATGTATTAGTAGCACTGCTGGTTGGTGCGACTGTGATGACCTTCGCAGGATGTAGTTCATCAGGATCGACAACAAAGACTGCAGCTAAGGTTTCAGGCGAAATCAATGGTGGTGGATCAACATCGGTGCAAAAGATTATTGATGCCGCAGGATCTGAGTTTACGGCTTTAAACCCAGATGTTAAATTTACCTACAGTGGTACTGGTTCTTCAGATGGTATCAAAGGAGCTACCGCAGGCACCTATTCATTTGGTTGTTCATCCAGAGATTTAAAAGCCGAAGAAAAAGGAAATTTAACAGAACTTGTCTTTGCCTATGATGGTATCGCTTTAATTGTTAACCCGGCAAACAAAGTGACCAATCTTACCAAAGCGCAATTAACATCAATTTTCACTGGTGCAGTTACCAATTGGAGTGAAGTTGGTGGAGCAGATGCGCCAATTGTTGTTGTTTCTCGTGAAGATGGTTCAGGGACCAGAACTGCCATTGAAGAACTACTAGGATTCAGCGGAAAATTAAAGGCTGATGCAACTGTTAAAGAAGGTAACGGAAATGTTCAAACAACCATAGCAGGAAATGCCAATGCAATTGGTTATGTTTCCTTGACCTTTGTTGATAAAACAGTAACCGCCGTTAACGTGGATGGTGTTAAAGCGAGTGTTGACAATGTTCTAAATAAGAGCTATGCATTATCACGACCTTTCCTGGCTATCTATGACAAAACCAAAGCAGATCCAGCAACCTTGGCTTTCCTTGACTTCCTGATGAGTGCTGACGGTCAAAAAATTGTTACCGATGAAGGTGGAATCACAGTAACGAAGTAATTTTAAGAAAACAGAACCAGGCCCCCTTCGGGGGGCCTATTTTTGGGAAATTTACCTTCACGGTTAAATATGAATAGGAAGGTATAAAAAGGAGCTTTTTTTGGAAGCGATAAAACGTAAAAAAAGAAAAGAAAAAATAGTCGAAATCATTTTTCTCATCTGCGCTTCGGTAGCAGTTTTAAGTGTTTTAGCCATCACATTTTTTGTTTTTTATAATGGTCTGGCACCATTTGTAACAAATAGCTATCCACTCTGGAATTTTTTGAGCGGCGTCGAATGGCGGCCGGATTCAAATTTATATGGAATTTTTTACATGATCGTTGGTTCGGTTTTTGCAACCTTCGGAGCTATTTTGATTGGCGTTCCCATTGCCATTCTGACGGCTGTGTTTATTTCTGAAATGGCAAGTTCACGAATCGGAAAAGCAATTCGCTTTGCGGTTGAGTTATTGGCAGGGATTCCATCCGTTTTATATGGTATTTTTGGATTGGGAATCATTGTTCCATACGTGTTAAAAATATCACCTTTTGCTCAAGGCGAATCACTGTTGGCAACGATTTTTGTTTTGGCAATTATGATTTTACCAACCGTCGTCAGTATTGCAGAAACATCCATTGCGGCTGTTCCCAAAGAATATCGTGAGGGATCGTACGCATTGGGGGCATCTAAAGTTCAAACGATTTTTAGGGTAGTCTTGCCAGCTGGCCGATCTGGAATTATGACTGGCGTCATCCTGGGGATTGGCCGGGCAATTGGTGAAACCATGGCGGTTATGCTTGTTTGTGGAAATCCAATTGCGGGGATACCAACCAGTATCTTTTCGCAAATTCGACCACTGACAACCAATATCGCACTTGAAATGGGTTATGCTTCAGGTGTTCACCAACAACTGCTATATTCAACCGGCGTAATTTTGTTTATTTTTATTATGATTATCAATTTTACTGTGAATAAATTAGTTAAGCAAAAGGTAGGCAGTTAAGATGAGCAGAAAAATAAAAGATAATATCGTCAAATCAATCATTTATCTGGCGACAGCGATTACCTTGAGCGTATTGCTTTTCATTCTGGGTTTTATTTTTGTCAAAGGGATTGGCTTGGTCAATTGGGATTTTTTAACAAGAGATTATAATGAAAAGGTCTTTTACGCATTTACGCAGTCGGAAGAAATACCGATGAGTATCGACACTGATACGTTAAGTAAAAATACACCTTATGATGATCGGTACGAGACTTTGACTGAAGGACCAATTTATATTGAAAATATCGGAGCAGCAGTTTCCAAAATTTCATATAAGAATTATACCTCAGAAAAAGAACAGTTTGTAATCTCATACATTGAAAAAGGTTCCCCATTACTTAATGCGAAGGACTCAACAGGTGCAACAATTAATATAAAAACAGATTTTATTCTGGAAAGCATCAATGGTGAAAGCTTTGAAAATCTAACGTTGGATGAAGTGGTATCGATCATCAGCAGTCAATCCGGTGATCTCAAAATTAAGGTCGTCCAACCAGGTGGGGGAATCAAATCAAATATTATTACGACCTTGTATATGGTCTTAATATCGCTGTTGGTTGCATTGCCAATTGGTATTTTTGGGGCGATTTATTTAACTGAATATGCAAAACCGGGAAGAATTGTCAATATAATCCGTTTTGCGGCGGAAACTTTAGCGGGAATTCCTTCAATCGTTTTTGGTTTGTTCGGAATGGCGTTCTTTGTGGTCGCACTGAACTTACAAATTTCACTGATCTCCGGTAGTTTGACCGTAGCCATCATCTTGTTGCCGGTTATCATCCGAAGTACTGAAGAAGCCTTAAAAACAGTACCCATGGCTTTCCGGGAAGGATCACTGGCGCTTGGAGCAACCAAGTTGCAAACCATCTTTAAAGTGGTACTACCATGTGCAGTTCCAGGGATTGCGACAGCGGTGTTGTTAAGTATCGGCCGGGTGGTTGGAGAATCAGCAGCGCTACTGCTAACGGCGGGAACCGTTTCACAAATTCCGGGAACGCTATTTTCACCTGGTAGCACCCTCACCGTGCAAGCTTATTATATCGCCAAAGAAGAAGGCAACATCGAATTGGCCTGTGCCATCGGGATTGTCATAATTGTAATTGTTATTGTGCTGAACATCTTGTCCCGTATCACTTCAGACAAGTTGGACGTCTTTAATAAAAAATGAGGAGTAATATGGACAAAAAAATTAAGTTTAATACCAAAAATCTGGATTTGTTTTACGGCGATTTTCAAGCCCTTAAATCAATCAATATGGAAATTGGTGAAAAGGAGGTTACTGCTTTTATCGGACCATCCGGCTGCGGTAAATCAACCTTCTTACGCTGTCTCAACCGGATGAATGATCTCATTGATGGGGTTACGATCAAAGGTGAAATCCTCTTTGACGAGAAAGACATCAACGGTGATATTGATGTCATCAATCTGCGAACTCGGGTAGGGATGGTTTTTCAAAAACCAAATCCCTTTCCCATGAGTATTTATGAAAACATTGCCTATGGCCCCAAATGTCAGGGAATGAAAGACAAAACCCAACTGGATACCCTTGTCAAAGAGAGCCTAGTAAAAGCGGCACTTTGGGAAGAAGTCAAGGATCGCTTAAATAAATCAGCATTAGGATTATCCGGTGGTCAACAGCAACGACTTTGTATCGCCCGGACCATTGCCATGAATCCGGAAGTTATTCTGATGGATGAACCAACTTCAGCGCTGGACCCTATTGCGACGGCGAAAATTGAGGATTTGATGTCAAGTTTAAAAAAGGACTTTACCATCATTATTGTGACTCATTCTATGCAGCAAGCGGGGCGAATTTCTGATAAAACGGCTTTCTTTCTGATGGGAGAGGTGATTGAATTTAACGAAACACCCATTATTTTCACAAATCCCAATGACAAACGGACAGAGGATTACATTACGGGACGTTTTGGTTGATAATAATAGGGAAATAGATTATGGATGTTTTGTTGATAAGGAGATATAAATAATGCGAGTAGAGTTTAACGAAGAATTAAGAATGATCAAAGACGAAATCTTGCTGATGTCAGCATTGACCGAGAAAATGTTGTCTGACTCTGTTTTAGCGCTGAAAAGCAAAGATAATGAGTTGGCAAAAGCAGTGATTGAACGGGATGATTTGGTAGATGCCAAAGAAATCGAACTTCAGCTGATTGTCAGTAAGGTGATTGCAACACAGGGACCGGTGGCGACCGATTTGCGACGATTGGCAGCGACTTATAAAATTATCACTAATCTGGAACGAATTGCCGATTTAGCAGTGAATATTTCAAAACGGGTGTTGGAATTATCAGATGTGGTCTATATGAAACGACTGGTTGATATTCCCCGGGCTTGCGAATTGGCTCAAAAATTGCTAAAGCTGGCGATTCAGGCCTTTGTTCACGAAGATATCAGTCGATTACGAGAAGTGGTGGATCTAGAGGATGAGATTGACGCCCTGAACATACAAATTCACCATGACTGTCTGGCGTACATGATCGATAATACTAAAAATATCCATCAGGGATCCGTTTTCATTTTTGTGGGCAGTTATCTGGAACGGATCGGCGATCATGCCACTAATATTTTTGAAACAGTTTTCTACATTGTTACCGGCGATTATATTGATTTCAATGATCTGGATGAAGAAATAATCAGTCAAACACTGGCGCTACAGAAGAAGATCGATAGTATTTAAATAAACTACCTGATTAACAAAGCCAAAGAAATTTCTGAGGCTTTGTTTTTTTATGTGAAATTAATAAAAGTAGCGAGATGAGGAATGGTAGCAACGGATTGTCGCGAATGCATCGTGCCGGGATAAAACAAGGATTGTTGTTTTTAAAGGTTAAGTAATGCAAAGCAAAGTGTCCGCCAGCAAAGGCAAAAGATAATAAATAGGCAGGTGCTATTTTGGATAAAAGTGTGGTATATTTATATTAAATTCATTATAATTTATAAATACAGGAAATCGTTGCGCATTAATGAAGATAACCAAATGAAATAAAAAAGTGAAGCATCAGCAAAAGAATGGTAAGTCGTAATAAGAGAGGAAATCAAAATGAATACGGACACAATTCAGCGCATTCTGATAGTCAGCAAGGCAGTCGAAAAGATTGAAAATTTAGTTGATCGTTTAAGAGTGAAATATACAGTGCTTTTTGCTGTTGATGAAAAAACGACGCTTGAACTATCTGATTTGGAACAGCCTGGTTTAATTCTCATTGATCTGCAGCTGCCAGAAATGAAAGACTACTCCATTTGTAAACAACTCAAGATGAAAGAACAAACTCAGCATATACCAGTGATGATTTTTTCAGAGCGAAACGAAGTTGACATTCAAGTGAAAAGTCTGGTTTCCGGTGCGGTTGATTATTTAGTGCTGCCATTTAATGACAATGTTGTGCTGGCTAAAATCGATAATCAGTTAGCGAGATATTGTGTAATTAAGAATTTCGAAAATGAAATAAAAGATAAGCAATGTATTAATAAAATAATCCTTGAAAATGAAGCCCGGTTATTGAAAATAGTTGATATTCTGCAGCACCCTTCGGAAACCATTCAAGAATTCCTGGACTACGCCCTTAAGCAGGCCATTGAATTAACGAATAGCAAAATCGGCTATATTTATCATTACAATGAAGAATATCAAGAATTTATTCTTAACACCTGGTCTGAAGAAGTTATGCAAGCGTGTAAAATAGAAAAGATGCAAACAACCTATAAATTGGATAAAACTGGAATCTGGGGTGAAGCAGTTCGACAACGTCGACCGATTGTGCTGAATGATTTTAAGGCGAAAAATCCATTAAAAAAGGGTTGTCCAGAAGGTCATGTTCAACTGACTAAATTCTTAACCGTTCCCATTTTTAAAAATGAAGAAATTGTTAGCGTAGTCGGGTTGGCCAATAAAGAAACAGATTATGATGAAACAGATATTCTTAAGATTACACTTTTGATGGAAGCTGTCTGGACCGTAACAGAGAGCAAAAAAGCAGAAGAAGCGCTTCGGGCAAGTGAAGAAAAACTGCAAACCATTATTGAAACATCACCGGATGGGATTGCCATTTCAACAATGGACGGAATGGTCGAATTTGTTACGGCAAAAACTGTTTCAATGTGGGGATATGATTCAGCAGATGAGCTGATTGGCAGAAATATTATGGAGTTTGTTCATGAAAGCTATCATGAAAAGGCGATCTATTTCATTACTGAAATGATCAACGGCCATTTAACCGGAGCCGCAGAATATTTGATGGTACGAAAAGATGGCAGTCAATTTTTTTGTGAAACCAATGCCAATATCCTCCGGGATAAAGATAAAAACGCAATCGGGGTTCTTCATATTGAACGCGATATTACTGAGCGTAAAGAATTGGAAAATGAATTGAAGGATTTGGCCATTAAAGATCAGCTTACCGGACTTTATAATCGTCGCAAAATTGATGAGGTTCTCATGAAAGAGAAGCAGCAGGCTGGTCTTAGTAAACAAAATCTTGCTATTATTATGGCGGACATTGATATGTTCAAGTTGGTTAACGATCAACATGGACATTTGGTGGGGGATACGGTATTAATTGCGGTCACAAAAATTTTAAGTCAGGGTGTCCGAAAAACTGATATTGTCGGACGCTGGGGTGGCGAAGAATTTATGATTGTCTGTCCGGATACTGATCTGGTAGGGGCAACAGTACTGGCAGAAAAACTCAGGGAAATGGTAGCGGCTCGGGATTTTGAAGTGATTGGGAAGAAAACGTGTTCATTCGGTGTTGCTCAGTTGCGAAAAGAAGAAACCATTGATGAATTATTGCTTCGGTCCGATCTGGCTTTATATCGGGCTAAAGAACGGGGCAGAAATCGAGTGGAAACAGAGATCCGCAAAGATAGACCAATCAAACGAATGAATTCTTTACAAAAGAAAACAAGGGGTTAACAAACCCCTTGCACATGTTTAGAGACCACGATTATTAATTTCTTCATCACATTTGGCGATGAATTCTTTAAGTTTTTTTGATTCAGAATCGAATTCTTCCATTTGAGCTACAATTTTACCACTGGATACATGCATGCCGGATTGCTTAAAGATAAAGCTACGTTCATTTTCAATATCCGCCAAATCTTCTTTCAATTTTGCCAGTTTATTCTTGAGTTCAACATCACTTAATTTACTTAATTCTTCCATTTTTTTCTCCTGTTATTTAAAATGATTCTTTTTTTAAAGTATAACACGGTTACTTTATGAATGCAACCGATTAAACAATTGGTGTTCAGGCTGATTTAATTTAAAATCACAGATGAAATCTTTCGCTTTTTTATTGAACTGACGTTATAATAAGATAATAGAAGGGGAGATGATATCGTCTATAATTGGTCAATATTAAACCGAACTGGTAATATTGATCAGCAATTGTCTCAATGGTTTGGTATTTCTCGTATTTGGCAAAAAATAATAGCTGAAACCGAGTTGAGGATGTTCCAAAGAGGCTTCTATATTTAATTTGAAACGGAGGATAGCATGGAAACTATTCATGAAAGTAAAAATAAATTCTACATGGGGGCCAATGAAGAGGAACCGATTGGCTTATTAAATTATCATATTGAAAATGATGTGTTTATTATTGAGCATGTCTATGTGACCAAAGAACTCAGAGGGCAGGAACTTGGCGTTAAGCTGGTGGAAAAGGCGGCGGTATTCGCCAGAGAAAACCACTTGAGCATTATATCTTATTGCTCCTACGCTGAAAAGGTGTTAACAGAAAATCCCGTTTATCATGATGTTTTTTTTGTCTGTAATGACTAATTCAGAGTCAAATATGAGGTCTCAATCGAGATATTGTTTAGCGAGATAACCAAAGTGCAAAGATGCAAATATAAAAAGACAGGTATTTTACCTGTCTTTTTATATTTAGACCATTGTCTTTTATAGGCCTAAAGCTTATCATGGGAAAATATCGAAAAAATAACAATAAATAATGGGAACTCAGGTAAAAACGTTTATCAGTTATCCAATAGTGGTATATTAATACCGCTAGTTTGTTTAGCTAATCATCAATAAAAATACTTCGTGAACCAATGAAGGTTGAGCGAAGCTATATTATAGAATCAGGAAAAGGAAGGAGAAATACATGAAATCAATCAGGTTACGCCTAATCACCATGTTTACTGCACTCGTTTTGGTAGTAACAGGTATTCTGGGAGTGGTGGTGGTCAATCAGTTTACAAGCGTGCTTGAAGAGGATGCTCATCAACAACTGATGAGTATGGCAGAAGTGCAGGCAAATTATATCGAATCCAAACGAGATGCTGAGCTTCAGTACATGCAAAGTTTGGCCCAAAATTCGATTTTGCTTGATGCTGCAATTCCGCAAAATCAGCGGGTCGCTTTTTTAGAGGCCGAGGCAGCGAGGGCAGGTTATGACGCCTATGTTCTGGCAGATTTGGCAGGTAACGGCATCACCCAAAACGCTAAAGGAGATGCCGTTAATGTTGCAGATCGGAGTTATTTTAAAGGTGCAGTTGCGGGGACACCGACGGCTTCAGACATAACAATCAGCCGGGTTACTGGTGAGCCGGTTATTTTATATGCGACGCCGGTTTATCAAAATGGCGCCATTGCAGCCGTTCTTTATGGAAGAAAAGAGGGCACCTCATTAAGTGAAATTACCAAACAGGTTACCTATGGTGAAACTGGCTTTGCATCACTGATTAATAATGATGGTGTTGCGGTTGGAAATTCCAACCTGGACCTGGTTAAACAACAGTTCAATTTTGCTAAAGCTGATGAAGAAAACCCGGATTATGTCCAACTGTCTGAACTGGTGCGTAGCAAAATGATCACCAGAGAACCTGGTTCAGGAGATTATAGCCTTGAAGGAAAAGATTTTTTAGTCGGTTTTGCACCAGTTGAAGGCAGCCCTTGGATTATGTCAGTGGCAATGGATCAGGCAGAGTTGGATGCCCAAGTTGCTGAAGTCCGAGATACGATTATAACAGTGATTGTATTGGCGATTATTGCTGCTGCATTCGCAGTATTTTTGATTAGTGGGACAATTTCAAAACCGATTGTAGCAACCACTGAAGAATTAAATCGTCTGGCAGGATTTGACTTCAGCTATAATGAAAATTCCAATGCGGGTAAATATTCGAATCGACGAGATGAGATTGGCACCATGCTTAAAGCGGTAACTTCTATGCAGCAGAATGTTCAGGAAAATCTAATTGATAAACTTGAGCATATATCCAGGGGAAATCTGGATGATGAGATAGTCATGGTGGGCGAGAATGATCAGGTCGGCCCAGCCTTAAAAGACACTCAAGGTGCGATCAAAACTCTAGTTACTGATACCAATATGCTGGTAACCGCAGCAGTTGAAGGACGGCTGGATGAACGGGCTGATGCGTCCAAATACAATGGTGATTATCAGAAAGTTATTGCCGGCGTCAACCAGACACTGGATGCGGTTATTGAACCCATCAAAGAGGCCGCCAGCGTATTGGAAGCGATGGCGAAAGGTGATCTTGAGCAAGCTATGCAGGGGCATTATAAAGGGGAGCATGCAGTCATTAAGGTATCTGTCAATAAGACATTTGACAGCATCAAAATGCTGGTTAGCGATACCAATTATCTCGTCGCGGCGGCTGTCGCCGGTGAACTGGATACCCGGGCGGATACAAGCAAACATCAGGGCGAATATGCCAAAATCATTACTGGTGTCAATGCCACCTTGGATGCTATGGCAGAACCGATCCATGAAGCAGCCGGCGTGCTTGAAGAAATGGCGCAGGGCAATCTTGATCAGGGCATGGCAGGTAGTTATAAGGGCGAATATGCTGTTATTAAAGAATCCGTCAATCGAACGTTTGACAGCATTAAAATGCTGGTAGGTGACACGAATCGTCTGGTGGAATCTGCCGTTGAGGGAGATCTCAATGCCCGGGCTGATACCTTTAAACACAGTGGTGAATATGCCAGAATTGTCGCCGGCGTCAATGCCACTCTGGATGCCATGGTCGCGCCGATTCAGGAAGCCAATACGGTTCTCAAAGAAGTGGCCAATGGCAGTCTGAAACTGAGAATGGCTGGGGAATATCAAGGCGAGCATTCAGCTATAAAAGATTCCTTGAACAGTACCCTTGACTTTTTACAGGGCATTGTGGATGAAGTGTCTGATATTTTAGATCAGATGGCTAACTCCAATATGGCCGTTAGTATCACCGGTGATTATAAAGGCGATTTTGAACCCATCAAAACAGCCCTGAACCATATCATTGAATCCTTTAATGGAATCTTAAAAGACATGAATGAGGCAGCCGATCAAGTATCGGCCGGGGCTTCTCAGGTTTCTGATGGCAGTCAGATGCTGGCTCAAGGATCGACCGAACAGGCAGCTGCCATCCAGCAATTGAGTTCATCCATAGACGAAATTGCCGATAAAACCAAGGATAATGCCAAACGGGCAAGTGAAGCCAATTTGCTTTCCACCACCGCCCAGGAAAAAGCACAAAAAGGAAATGATAGTATGCGCCAGTTACAGGAATCAATGGACGAAATCAATCTGGCATCTGGAAATATTTCAAAAATTATCAAGGTTATTGATGATATTGCCTTCCAGACTAACATATTATCGCTGAATGCTGCGGTGGAAGCCGCCCGGGCAGGCCAACATGGCAAGGGCTTTGCCGTGGTTGCGGAAGAGGTGCGCTCGCTGGCTGCCAGAAGCGCCGAAGCGGCGAAAGAAACCACTGTCCTTATCGAAGGCTCGGTTAAGAAGACCGAAGGCGGAACGGCAATCGCTGATGAAACTGCCAATGCGTTGGAAGAAATTGTGAGCGAAATAACCAAGGCCGCCCAGTTAGTTCAGGAAATTGCTGAAGCATCCAATGATCAGGCGACTAATATCACTCAGATTAATCTGGGAGTGGATCAGGTTTCCCAGGTAGTCCAGGGAAATACGGCGACAGCCGAACAATCGGCGGCTGCCAGCGAAGAATTATCTGGACAATCACAGTTGCTTAAAGAAATGATCTCGAAGTTTAAACTAAAACGATAAAAAACCAATAAAAAAGACAAGGGAAATTTCCCCTGTCTTTTTTGTACTAAGAATTTTACCGGAGGTTGAATGAGAACAATTTAAGATGGGCAATAATCCTGGACAAGATCCAGATTAGTTGTCTTCCTTAGCCCAATCATCAAAGCCCTTCATAACCTTATCATAAGTTTGTTGGGAGATGTCGGGAAGTTCCCCGCCAAAATCTTTTTTGGCGCTTTCAAACCCTTCTTTAAAGGCATTTCGTAGTGTTTCAATTTTACTTTTATCACCGCCGGACAGCGCTTTGGCAAAATCCACAATCCGTTCTGATGTTTTATTAACGCCAAAATAGCCATCTTCTGAAATGGCTTCTTGAGCAGCTGCCTGAGTTTCAGAATCTACGGTAATTTTAACGTCTTTACCTTCAGCCAGATCTTTGAGAACCTGATTGACTTTTAGCCCCTGTTTTTCAATCATGGCGGCAACCATTTTTTTGAATGACTCAGTATTACGACCAAAGTCTTGTTTGATTTCATCTATCTTTTTACGATCGACAGTGTAGGTTCCAATGTCTTTAGAAGTTGTGGTGCCTAATTCAATGGAGTCGAGTTTTTGGACAACTGGCTGGACTTTATCTGCAGCTTCGGGATCAACTTTGACGTCAGCATTTTGGGTGATGCCTTTCGCCTGAACATTTTGATTCAGCGATTTGTTTGCATCAATTGCATTTGTATTCATAATATCCTCCTTATTAGATAAAAATAATTTATGGTACCTTCTTTAAACTATATCGACATAATTCAACTAAAAATAACATCAATTTTAAAATAATCACAGACACAAAAATGTCCCTTCAATATTGTAATTGAAAGGACATTTTTTTAAATGATCTGTTTTAAGGGGGACAGCGTTCGTAATGGTTTATCAGCATGATTTAAGTTACCTTCACTGGGAGCTTCGCATGCTTTATGAGAAAGATTATCATCGCAGGAAATAGGCTTAATTCGATCAGCCGCCATTTTTTGCAGGTAAGTCACAAAGTAGTCATTAATAGCAGCAGTTTCATCTGAATCATCAGAGGTCCTTGCTATAAATCCGGATAGAAAAGTTACCCATGGTCGGGTAGTCGTTTTTATGTCTTTAATCCACTTCATTTTTATGAACCTCCTGTTTTGCAGTTAAAATTTTTGTAAAGGGAGACTTGGTTAGCCGGTAGTGGTTTTTAAAAGCAATGGTCATATTTGTTTGTATTCATTCGCTCTTATTATAATTATCGCCATTTCTATAAATTACTTTAGGTTTAATGATAAAACAATCAGCTTCTCAATGAGAACATTAAATTAATTAAGATTTTTAGTTTAAATGAGTCAATAAATTTAAATCAGCTATTACTGAAACGATTTTGTAGATATTATATTAATAAAAGCTCTTGATAAAAGAATAGCAGAATGGTATACTAAAAAACGAAAGTTAGGAAGTGCTAACTTATATTTTTGGATTTGTAGTTAGTTAAAACTAATAAAAAACAACCGGGAGTCGTTTATGGAAAATACACAAAAAGATCATATCTTTACCGAAATATATATTGGTATCCACAGCGTTATGGTATTAATGGTTTTGGTTTATTACGTCTATTCACAAACCCTTCACTGGATGATGACACTGATGCTGGTTTTCTACGGGATCTATGTTGGTTTTGAACTATACATGTTTGCCACCAAACAAATTTTTAAATTAGAAAATATGCTAGGTGGATACTTACAAAGTATGATTGATATTCTGTTTATTTCCATCTGCTGTATTTACCTGAACGATTATTATTATATGGCTCTGCCCATCCTTTGCCTGTTTATCATAATTGCGAGTTTAGCCAATCATCAAACGAAGGGTATTATTCATGGTATAATTTCAACTTTGGGCTATTTATCCGTGGGCATATTAAATGGCTATTTTTCTCTGGGGATTGTTTTATTCCAAGGGGCACTGCTCATCGGATTCAGTTTTTTTGTCGGTGAATTGAATCAGCTTATCAGTGATGTTTACAAACGAAACCACTACGCAATGGAAGAAATTGAATATAAAAATCAGTTGCTGGAGTACCGGGCCACAACTGACTTTTTAACAGATTTATCAAATCATCAGGCATTCTACCAGTCACTGGAAGTCATTGCCGAAAAACATGCACCAATTACCCTGATTCTCTTTGACATTGACGATTTCAAGGCGGTTAATGACATTTACGGTCACCTCTCCGGTGACTATGTTATCCGGGAAGTTTCACAAGTTATTAAGCAACAACTCAGAACTTCAGATATTGGGGCACGTTACGGTGGAGAAGAATTTGCGGTGTTACTGCCAGGAACCGAGGAACCATTTGGACAAAGAATCGCCGAACGCATTTGCAAGTCGGTAGCGGAATATCCCTTTGAATTTGATCATCAAAAGATGAAAATAACCCTTTCTGCTGGTGTTTGTCATTCGACAGTGGCATTGAATCAACGCGAACAGACCATGTTGGTTGATCAGGCTGATGAACTGTTGTACTGCTCAAAAAGAAATGGAAAAAACCGGGTTACCAGTGCCCAATTCAAATAATATTCAACAAGATGGAAGGATATTTAGATGACTGAAAAAAAAGCAGCCCGAGATATTTATATTTTTTCGAATTATTTAAACGAAATATACCATATATATATGATGTCAGCTGAGCAGGAAATCTTCACCGTAAAATTCAGGATGTATCTAAAACGGATGATTGCAAAACTCATGGACACATCATTTGGGGATCTGGAAAAATACAGGAACTCAAATTGTGCCAGTAATTGTTTGCCGGGACACTCCATCCGAACTGCCTTGCTGGCCATGTGTATCGCTAAAGAGTTGGAATTAAAAAAATCTGAGATCACCGAAATTGGTATGGGGGCCTTACTTCATGATATTGGTAAGCTCTTTCTTCCCCGAGAAATCCTGGACAAACCTTGCAAGCTAAGTGAGATTGAATTCGATGTCATAAAAACCCATTCGGAAATTGGCTTTCAATTGCTCAACGAACAAGATTGGTTACCCGGACCGAGTGTACAAATTGTACAAAATCACCACGAGCGATTAGATGGCAGCGGTTATCCCAATCATTTACTTGATGATCAGATTCATTTATATGAACGGATTGTTGGGGTAGCGGATGTTTTTGATGCAATGACCAGTAAGCGTAACTATCGGGAGGCATTAAATTATGAATTTGCATTTCGGGAAATCAAAAAAGAATCACCGCTGTTGTTGGATGACAGGATTGTATTAATTTTAGGTAATATTATCGAGCGATATAGCCATTCAAGAAAAGAATTAGCAGAAAGAGTAGAAATGAGGAGAAAGATATGCCGTTATCCATGTGTAGAATAGGAAGTACCGTTGTTGTGAAAGATTTAAGCGTCGATGATGCCTTGGCGAAAAGACTTTATAGTATGGGGGTGATTAAGGGCGTCTTTGTTAAAGTTGTTTCAGCTGAATACAATGGTCCGATGACCATTGAACTATTGGGAAGTCAACTGGCATTAGGTTTTGAAATCGCTTCTCAAATTCAGGTGGAAACGTCAAAATATCATTAATCGAAACTCGCTGATTTTAAAAACACAATAAACAATAAGTAAGAGGACTGGTTTTAAATTCAGTCCTCTAAACTCTGATGTTTAATATTTGTCCATTTCCATGTCATCCAAAATGATGCTTGGTTCAGGTATTGGTGTATCAATTGGCTTGAGGGGTTTAACGGGAGTTGCGTTATCTGTTTTAACAGAGCCTTTTTTAGCTTTCAACTGGAACGCGTCCACCATATGTTTGAGCATTTCAGCCTGCCCTGAGAGTTCTTCACTGGCGGCAGCGCTTTCTTCGGCGGTGGCGGAATTCGTTTGAACAACCTGAGAAACCTGCTCCACTCCCTGGGTGATCTGAGCGATTTCTGAGGCCTGATCATTGGATGCTCGGGCAATGGTTCCGACCAAACCAGCAACTTTGTCGATTTGACTTAAAATCTCTCGTAGGCTTTCGGCGGTGTCATCAGCAATTTTCGTTCCGATACTGACTTTATCGATGGAACCTTCAATTAAGCCGGTGGTTTCCTTGGCCGCTTCCGCACTTCTGGCCGCCAGGGTACGAACTTCTTCAGCTACTACAGCAAATCCTTTACCATGCTGACCGGCCCGGGCCGCTTCAACAGCGGCGTTAAGCGCTAAAATATTGGTCTGGAAAGCGATGTCATCAATAACCTTGATTATTTTGGAAATATTGTTTGAGGAATCATTGATATCTCCCATGGCGTCAATCATCGTTGCCATTTGGCCATTACCTTTTTCAGCATTGGTACGAACGTTAACAGCCAGTTCATTGGCCTCATTGGCGTTCATGGCATTTCGTTTGGTTTCGGCAGCCACCTCTTCAATGGAAGCCGTCAGTTCTTGAATGGCACTGGCCTGCTCAGTAGTTCCTTGGGATAAGGCCTGACCACCATCCGAGATTTGTTTAGCACCCATATCTACCTGACCAGCTGCCACGTTGATGTCAGTCATGGTGTCACTGAGATTACTGGTGATATCATTAAGGGCTGTTTTAATCGCCTGGAAATCACCCAGATAATCGGTGGTGATCTGCTGATCCAGGTTGCCCCGTCCCATTTCTTCAAGGGTATGGGTGATTTCATCGACATAACGTTTTAAGAAGGCGACGGTCTGGTTCATATTATCTTTGATCAGCGTGTAATCACCGTTATAGTGACCAACCATACCAGTGTTCAGATTTCCTTGGGCCAGTTCTTTTAGTGTTGCAGAAGCTTCCTGCACTGGTTCGACAACGGCATCCAGAGTGGCATTGACCCCATCCACAATCCGGGCAAAATCACCTTGGTGGCGACTGGCATCAGCCCGGGTATTGAGTCGGCCAGCAATACCGGCTTCGGCCAGCATCGTGGCATCGTTGACCAGGTTATCCACTGAATTTTTAACTTCACTCAAGGTGCTGCCAATTTCGTGGAATTGAGCACTGACTTCAGTGGTATACTCATCGGCTTCTCCAACATTCATATCGAAGTCCAGATCTCCTGCTGATAAGCGAATCAGGTTGTTACCGAGTCGGGATACTTCAGACTTGGTATAGTCACTAACCCTGATAATTGGGGTTAAATCGGTGACGATTTCGACGAAGCCAATGCTTTCGCCCTTTTTATTTTTAAGATAAGCAGTATCCTGTTTATTGCTGCGGCCGACCCATTCGAAATAGCTGTCGTTCAAGCCCTGGTCAACCAGACGTCGGATACCACACCCTTCGGTTCGGCAAATATCGGCATTGGCATTGTAGCAGTCCATTCCGCAAGCTGAAGTTCGATCTTTGATGACCCCATTGGCAATCATTAAATCTTCAAAGGGTTTGTTCATAAAGGTCCATTTCATATCGTTGTCAGTGACATGGAGCGGGAACGGGATGGCATCAATAATAGCTTCATACCAGACCATTTTGTCAACAACCGTATCCAGGGTGGCGTTAACGCCATCCACGATTTCTTTAAAACCGCCATTAAACGCATCAGCATTACCACGGGTATCCCATTTGCCAGCAATGGCTGCCTGGGACAGCATGGTTGCTTCACTAATCAGACCGCGGATGGTTTCAATGGTCAATTTAAGGGCTGGCGAAAGCTCATCCAGGGAATCTTTTGGTTCGACATCGGAGCTGACATCACCATTGGAAATCTGATTCATGGTGCCAATAACAACCGTTTGAATCTCATCAGAAAAGTTGTCCATAGACTCTGCCATTTCGCCAATTTCATCCTTCCGTTTCATGTTAAGACGCATGGTATAATGTCCCAGGCTCATTTCTTTGATCATGTGATTGGCCTGTTGCAGTGGTTTACTAATCATCGAACGAAGGATCAAGCCAAAGATGATCGCCACAGCAAAAGCTACGAGTGTAACAATAATCATAGTGGTCATAGCGGCGTTGGCAGTGGCGGTGTCCAGTTCTTCGGTGCGTTGGGCTTCTTCCAACTTTAAGGGTACCAGCTTATTAATGGCATCCATTTCGGCAGAAGCGGCAATTTCGTATGGGCCCGTGTCAGCCAGTAAGGCAAAGGCTTCAGTATCGCGATTTTGGATTGCCAGCGCTTTTACCTTTTCAAATTCGGTTGCCAAAACCTTTCGGGATTCTACAAATTCGTCAAAGACGGCCTGCATTTCCGGATCAACAATGGTCTCTTGGAAAGCTTCAGCAGCCTTGTCAATTTCACCATTACGGATGACAACCTTATCCGCATTGGACTGGATTAACTCAGGACTGTTTTCAATAATCATATCTCTGACGATAACCCGCATCCGTTGGTATGATGTGGAAATCTGGCCGACGTCTGCAATTGGCAGCGTCATTTTATCGTAGAGTATTTTGTTGGAATTTTGAAGTGTTTGTAAATTCATAATGCCAACAATACCAACTACTCCGGTGATAAGGGCGACAATAATGAAACTCACAATGAGTTTCACCCCGATTTTCATGTTAAGAATCCATTGCATTTTTAATTCCCCCTTTGATAAAATAACTCCTCTTTCGAAAGATATTTACCCTAATCAAATTAACAATAACAGTAAAAGATAATAAAATGATAATTGAAAATAAATCAAAATTGTCTGAAAGCAGTAAAAAAAATAAGACATCGAAAACAAGGTATTAAACAATAGTAAGCCCCCTGATTGCTCGGGCTGAACAATCAGGGGGGTGAGGTAGAATCTGAGCTAAACAATCAGGTAAACCGCTTTTAAGTCAGCTACCTTATGAAAAGTATGAATGATGATACTGATCAGTATTTGTCTATTTCCATATCATCTAATAGAATACGGGGTTCGTTGGGCAATTCTATAACAGGGGTTTCCGATTTTGAATCAATGGCGGTTTTGAAGGCAGTTTGAGTAGTGTCTTTGACTTTAAATGCACCAACCATTTCTTTAAGCATTTCCGCTTGACCGGAGAGTTCTTCACTGGCGGCGGCACTTTCTTCGGCGGTAGCGGAATTTGTCTGAACGACCTGAGAGACCTGTTCAATGCCCTTGGTAATTTGAGCGATTTCTGAGGCTTGTTCGTTGGAGGCCTGAGCAATGTCGCCAACCAGACCAGTAACTTTCTCAATCTCATTAAGAATTTCTTCGAGACTGATTGCCGTTTCATCGGCGATTTTCGTGCCCAGGTTGACCTTATCAATGGAGCCTTCAATGAGACCGGTGGTTTCCTTAGCGGCCTCGGCGCTTCGGGCGGCCAAATTGCGTACTTCTTCGGCGACTATTGCGAAGCCTTTACCGTGCTGGCCAGCACGGGCAGCTTCAACTGCGGCATTCAGTGCCAGAATATTAGTTTGGAAGGCAATGTCATCAATAACCTTGATGATCTTGGAAATGTCGTGGGATGACAAGTTGATATCGCCCATAGCGGCGATCATTTTGGTCATTTGAGTATTACCGACTTCTGCATTTGATCGAACTTCAATGGCCCGTTCATTGGCTTCATTGGCTCGCATGGCGTTTTTATTGGTTTCACCAGCAACCTCTTCAATGGAGGCGGTTAATTCCTGGATCGCGCTGGCCTGTTCGGTGGTGCCCTGAGCCAGCGCCTGTCCACCGTCAGAAATCTGTTTAGCGCCGACTTCAACTTGTCCGGCAGCTACATCAATATCAGTCATCGTCGTGCTGAGATTAGTATTGATGTCATTAAGGGCGGTTTTGATCGCCTGGAAGTCACCCAGATAATCGCTAGTGATTTCCTGATTCAAATTGCCTTGACCCATTTCTTCCAGAGTACTGGTTATTTCACCAACATATTGGCTTAGGAAGTTAATGGTTCGATTTAATGCTTCTTTAATCTGAGCATGATCACCGCGGTAGTCACCTTCCATTTTGGTGTGAAGATTACCCTGAGACAACTGGGTCAGGGTCACAGAGGCTTCTTCAATGGGGGCGATGACCGCATCTAGGGTTTGATTAAAACCAGCGACAATCTTTCCATATTCACCAGGGAATCCGGAGACATCGCCGCGATTGCTCAAATTACCTTCAATGGCAATACGGGCCATTTTTTCGGTTTCATTTACCAGATTAATAATATTCTGAATCATTGCCACCAGGGCGGGAATCAAGGTGTCATTATCGCTACGTTGCCCGATTTTAGAAAGGATTTCCAGGTCGCACATATCACCATTGGCGATATTGGTTGAAATTTCAACAATCCGGGTTAATCGGGTATGGACGTCATTGATGGAGTGGCCGATTTCAGCGTAAATGCCCAGATAATTAGTTGGCATTTTTTCTGAATAATCATTGAGACTCATTTTACCAAGGACACGGTTACTTTCTTCCAGAGCACCCAAGCCGTCAATACAGGCATTGATATTATTTTTCAAGGTGTTGAAATCACCGTTATAGGTGTCGGTAATTTTTTCAGGGATTTGCCCCTTGCCAATGCGGTCTACATAATCGGCGGCTACATTAAGGGGACCAACCACGGCGTCAAGCGTATCATTCACACCGACAACAATATCTTTAAATCCGCCTTTGAATGATTCAATGTCTCCTCGGGTGGAAAGCTGTCCGGCTACACCGGCATGGGCCAGCATGGTTGCTTCAGCAATTAAGCCTCGAATCGATTCAATGGTCTTTTTGAGGGCCGGTTTAATCTCATCCTGATCATCGTTGATGGCAATGTCTGCAGACACGTCGCCGTCGGAAATCTGGTTCATAACCGCGATCACCTCAACTTGCAGATTATCGGCAAAATTGTCCATTGCCATCGCCATTTCGCCAATTTCATCATTGGTTTCCATATGAAGGCGAGCGCTTAAATGACCAAGGCCCATTTCTCTAATCATATATTTGATTTTTTTAATGGGGTCAGTAATGCGTTTAGCAATGAAATAGCAGAAAATAATGCTGATGACCAAAACAACAATGGAAATGAGCACACTGTTTAAAATGGCACCAGGCAGGGCTGACAGAACTTCGTCAGAGTCGATGGCAAGAACCACAGTCCAATCCATGCCCTCAATTTTTGAAAAGCCCATGTAGTATTTATTATTGTCCAGCGTATAGGTAGTTGTTCCAGAATCTTTTTCCAAAGCTGATCCCATGGCGGTACCAAGTTCTTTATAATTGGCATCTGTTTGGGCCAGCATGATGGGGTTCATCTGCTTAACAACATTATCCCGCTCAGGATGAGAAATATCCGCCCCGGTCGAATCCACAATATAGGTATAGCCGGTTTCACCGAAATTCATATTGTCAGTAATGTCATTTAAGAACCAGGCATTGGCTACCGCCACCAGAACCCCGGTGATGGTTCCATTTTCATAAATGGGCACCGAATAGGCCATGATCAAAGCACCATTGTCGTCGGGATTCACGCTGATAACCGGATTCATGGTGCCCCGTTCACCGGCGGCTGAGGCATGAAAATAATCCCGCTTCGTAATATCCACAATCTGACCCCGATCACCATAGCTGTCGGACAGGTAAAGGTTTCCACTAAGATCGGCAACTCCGATACGAATGAAACGATTAGAACTGCTGACGTCGTTTTTCAGGATCATCATTTTTTCATTCATGGGCACCGTGCTGGCGAAAATCTTATCCCGGGAGGCGATCCCTTCAAGATAAACGTAATTCTGTTCGTTGCGGCTGCTGATGATCGTTGCTGAATTTTGGGCCTGCTTTTCCAACGATTTCTCAGCTTCAGTCACCACGGCATTGGTTAATGAATTGATGGAAACAAAGGTAAAGATTGCACAAACAATCAGAATCAGTCCCGAAAAATAGACCATCAGTTTTGTTCGAATGCTTTTCATATTGACCACCCCTTTTGTGAATAATTATTTTCGTCTGGATTAAATTGAGATACTGGCTTTTTATTCATTTAAAAACTCCCTTTTGGCAACAAGATGCATTTTGCGTCCTTTGATTAACTGCGAATCCTGTCATTTTAAAATATCTTCAAAAGAGAGATTCTTTAAGCTTGTATACCCATAATTATTTTTTTCATGCGCTTTTTAATTAAACAATCCATACGAATCAATAAAAGAATTGAAATCAGTGAAATAGATCTAGCTTCATGGAAATTAAGTGGTAATAATTTACGCTTAATACAAAAAAGAAATAGACTTATTTTCTCTGATTTGTTAAGATGAACATACAGAAAAAAGGCGATTTGAGAAGAATCCGGCGATGGTCGGAAACGGTCAATCGGCTCAGGCATTTCAAATGCCCTGAATTAAAAAAAAACAATAGCAGGAGGAAAAAATGGCAATTTTTGAACGTCTCAGTGACTTGTTAAAGGCGAATGTAAACGACATGTTGGATAAGGCTGAAGATCCGGAAAAAATGGTAAAACAGATTATTATTGACATGGAAGCACAGGTTAACAGTGCAACCCAGGCATTGGGTGCCGCCATGGGCAGCGAAAAACAGGCTTTAAAACAATTGGAATCCGCAAAAGCAGCTTCAGCCGACTGGACTAACAAAGCTAAAGTCGCATTAACGGCTGGTAATGAAGAGCTGGCTAAAAAAGCATTAGAGCAGAAAACAAGCGTGGATGGCGATTTAGTTCAATTCCAGGCCGCTTATGATTCCATGAGTATGCAAGTTGGCCAATTGAAAGATCAGGTGCGTCAATTAAAATCCAAGCTAGAAGAAGCCCGAATGAAACAGAACATGCTGATCGCTCGTTCTAAAATGGCTGACGCTCAAAAAAGTGTCAGCACCTCTTTAAACAGTACGGACAGTACTAGTGCCTTTACTAAACTGGACAAGATGGAACAGAAAGTTAATGCTAAAGAAGCCGAAGCTCAGGCATTTACTGAAATGGCCAGCGAAAGTAACAGTGTGGCTGACGAATTTGAAGCGCTGGAAAAAAATGCGGCCGTTGATGACGAATTGGCTAAGCTTAAAGCAGAGATGGGAATAAGCTAAAACCATGGCATTTATAATTGGAATACTGATTATGGTTGCAGGGATTTGCTACGCTGTTTATATGTTTCGCAAAAACACAAACAAGGTACAGGAAATCCAGTTTCAGCAGACCACCTGCATTAAAGATGTCTTGGACATTGTTGGTGATTTATCCAGTTTGGATGAGAATTACCGGCATTACAGTGAGGTGAAGGGTCACCTTCGCAGTGTTTCTGGCGATGTGGAGGCACCGTTTTCCCAACGTCCAGTGGCCTATTATGAAAATGAAGTTTTTTCAGTTCATGAAGAAACCCGAACGGAACGGGATGACAAGGGCAATACCCGAACGGTTACGGATAAGGTGGAAACCTCTTTATCCAGCGAAAAAAGTCCGGTGGAAGTCTATCTTACTGACAGCAGCTCAGACGAAAAAGTCTATATCGATATGGCCAGTTTTGGTAGCGATGTGGATTTAATGCCCGGTTGCAATCGGATGGAATCGGAAGATTCTGACTGGGTCAGAGATAATTTCAATTTTAGTTTTTCTAAAAATAGAGGCTCGCGTTTTTTGGGCTATCGCTTTTTTGAAGAAATTCTGCCAGAGGATCAGCCCATGTATATTCTGGGGGAAATCCATAAGCGGGGAAACCGACTTTATGTGGGACGATCGGTTACAACCAAAAAACCATCCCATGTGACTTATAAATCAGAAGATGAGTTATTGGATGACATTAAAAATGAAAAACTGATGGCCATTGGTATTGGTATCGCCAGTATCATTGGTGGAATTGTAGTGATGTTTTTGTTTTCCTAGACCGAATCGGTTCAGGAATCGAAAAATAAAAAGAGAAGACCTCGATAATCCTAGATTATCGGGGTCTTCTGCACAAAAAGATATAAATCAATTTAAGCTTGTAGCTGCCAGTTTTTACATACATCAAACCAGGCGATGCTGTTTGAGTATTTTTCGAGCTCATCAATGGTCAGCTCAATGGCGCTGTTGCTGCTGCCACAGGCCGGAAAAACAGTTTCGAAGCGGCGGAGGGAATGGTCTAAATAGACATCCACATCGTCATTGATGGCAAAGGGGCAAACACCGCCAACGCCATGACCAACAAAGCGATCCACTTCTTCGGGAGAAAGCATTTTAGCCTTGGTTTTAAAATGAGTCTTGAATTTGGCATTGTCAATTTTGGCATCGCCAGCGGTTACCACCAGCACACATTTTTCCTCTAATTTGAAGGACAAGGTTTTGGCGATTCGCTCTGGTGCACACCCTAAAGCCTGGGCGGCCAGTTCCACCGTTGCCGAAGAGGTTTCAAATTCCTGGATCCGTGAATCCAGATTCCATTGTTTAAAATAATCCCGTACTTTTTCAATTGCCACTTTATTTAGCTCCTGTTCTAATGAAATTTATTAAAAGAAATTAAGTTTTATTAATTTTATCATATTTTATTTTCAAGAACAAATAACATCTAAAGTTGCTAGATAAATAAGCTTTCGAAACAAAAAAACAGCGATCCCGAATGGATGCGCTGCTTTTTTTATATTAGGAATGAAAAGAAAAAGGGGAGATGTTTATCTCTTGAATACATAATAAACGGCTAACCTTTAGCAAAACTTGAAATTCAGTAATTTTTAAGGAAAGTCGAAATTGCCGAGAACGCATTAATTTTTATATGGATTGAAAAAAATGTGACTTGAGGGTATAATTTATAATAATCAAGAAGTTAAGAATGAGCAACATTAAGATCAATGGATTCAGCTTAAAAAAGAAACAGGAGCGATCCAAAAAAACAGTCGATTAAAAATGAACAGAAAGCACAAAGAGGTAATCGCTATGAAATTTAAGAAGGCAATCGTCTTCCTGCTCGCAATGGTTTTAATTGGAAGCTCATGCCCCCTTGGGGTAATGGCTGAAGGTCAGTCTATGGTCATTCAAAGTTTAGATGAAGTGGCGGATCTTGATACCAATTCGAACATCAATGATCAGATTATTGTCATTTATAAAGATCAGGCCAATGTCGGAAATCTTTCTTTAACAACTCAGGAGGTTGTCGGGGGCGAAACCTTAAGTGATCAAGTGGATATTATCCAAGTTGCTGATTCCGCCAATACCGATGCCCTAGTCACCAAACTATCAGAAAACCCCAATGTCCTGGTAGCTGAGAAAAATAGTTTTCTCCAAACTTCGGCGCTTCCCAATGACCCGGCGTTGTCGACCGCCTGGCAGTTTGAACGGGTTGGCGCTGATGAGACCTGGAACAAGGTCAATAATGCTCAAACCGTGGTGGTCGCGGTTATTGATACTGGCATGAACACCCAACATCCGGACCTCAAAGACAATGTCGTAACGGGCTATGATTTTGTTGAAGGAACCACCAATATGGTTGATTTATCGGGACACGGAACCTTGGTCTCAGGCTGTGTGGCGGCGGTTGCCAATAATGGCATTGGCATTGCCGGCATCGCTGGCGCCGCTAACATTAAGGTGGCACCCTACCGGGTTGGCGGTCTGTCTGATGGCGATAAAAATTTGGATGTGGGCTATATCTGCGCCGCCTTGTACGAAGCAGCCGGGCGGTCGGATGTAAAAGTCATTAATATGAGTTTTGGCGGATATATGGTTTCGGCGGCACTTCGGACAGCCGTGGAAAATGCGGCTGCAGCCGGAAAAGTAATTGTGGCGGCAGCTGGTAATGAAGGTGCCGATGCCAATTACAGCGGAGAATTGGCGATTCCGGCGTCCTACAATAATGTTATTTCAGTTGGAGCAACGGATAACACCAATAAGATCGCTTACTTTTCTCAGCACAACAGCCTGGTGGATTTATGTGCGCCTGGTATGAAGATCTATTCCACCAGCCATGATGGCACCTATGAAGTAACCTCTGGCACCTCGTTTTCCAGCCCGATCACAGCCGGTGCCTGTGCCGTCCTGATGGCGGCAGATCCTAATATGACCAGCACTGAGGTGGAAACCCTGCTGGAAGAAACGGCACTGGATTTTGGGGCGAAAGGCCGGGATGATTACTATGGTTATGGGATGATCCAACTGGATGCTGCCCTGGCTAAAGTGACCCCAAGTACGCCGTTGAGTATTGACAGTTTTACAGTGGATAAAGCAACCGGTCAAACTGTGGGAACACTACTCACCTTGAGTGCCAACGCTAGTGGCGGAGAAGGAGATTATCAATACGGTTTTTACTATGATTTAAATGGAAAAACAACCACTATTCAGGATTACAGCAGTGCCAGCACCGCTACTTTTACCCCGACAGAAGCCGGTATTTATACCCTTTCGGCGCAAGTCCTGGATGGAAAAGGTAATACCGTAAAAAAATCAATTGTCAACTATGTGGTCAAAGACAAGGCGACTCCCGCCATTGAATACCGCACCCATGTCCAAAATATCGGTTGGCAGAGTGTGGTGGCGGATGGAGCGATGAGCGGAACCGAAGGGAAATCCTTACGGTTGGAGGCCATCGAAATCAACACGAATACCCAAAACTATGATCTTGGGGTGAAATACCGAACCCATGTCCAGAATATTGGCTGGCAGAATTATGTAGCGGATGGTACTTTAAGTGGTACTTCAGGTCAATCCTTGCGTCTGGAAGCCATTCAGATTGAACTTACCGGTACTGATGCCGATCTTTTTGATGTCTACTACCAGGTTCACGCTCAAAACGTGGGCTGGATGGGGTGGGCCAAGAATGGCGAACAATCTGGAACCGCCGGTTTTGGCTATCGACTCGAAGGCATCCGGATTGAGATTGTTCCCAAAGGCAGTGCTGCTCCGGGTTCAACGGTAAACCCATTTATTCAAAAATAAAAATACCATTACAGATAGCGGTTGAATTGATTTGGTCATGGACCGAAGAAATGCACAGAAAAATTCTAAGACAAAGCTTCTTCATTAATAGTGAGGAAGCTTTTTTGCTTTATAAAGGTCGTAAACTTCTAGTAACAATGATTCAAATGGTTCACACGTTATCCGTTGAGGAATGGTCGAAAAGGTAGAAACCCTGTGAAAAGTTTGAAATCAGTATGGTCATGAATTACATTTATATTTGATTGGAAAGGGTATAATAGAAGTAAATAATCAATATAAATTTTATGCGATGCTTAGATAATCATCGCAAACACTTGATAAAATGGGAAGAAAGGAGTTATGATGAAATTTATTGATAAAATCAGAGAAAAATTAAGTGGACTGGTTGAGGCTTTATCCCGCTATCCGCTGACGGTTGCTTTTCTGGTGGCGGGAGCGGTGGTTAATGCCATGGCCATCCAGCAGGATGTTGATTATACCAAATATTTATTAACCTTTTTGGTTGGGGCGTTTCTGGGATTTACCCTCCAGGCTGGCTGGGAGCGTTTTTTCGACAGAACATCCTACCGTTTGGCTGCGATGGGTTTGTGTGTGGCACTGACCCTGAGTTATTTTTTGATCGTCAGACAATATACCAGCACCAGTATGGAAACCTGGATTCGTACCTCCGTGGCGCTTTTTGCGTTGTTGATTGCTTATATCTGGGTTCCGGTAATTAAAAGTGAGATCAGCTTCAACCAAAGTTTTATGGCGACCTTTAAAGCCTTTTTTAATGCCTTGCTTTTTTCAGGGGTACTCTTTGGAGGCATTACGTTGATTATCACCGCCATTGATCTGCTGCTGTTTAGGGTATCGGATAAATCTTATTTGCATACCTTAAACCTTGTGGGGATGCTGTTTGCTCCGATTTACTTTCTCTCACTGATTCCCATTTATCCCGGGGTATCAGACAAAAACCAAACGCCAGAGCAATTGAAACAGAACCGGGAAAAGGTGGAACGATCCTGTCAGTGTCCGAAATTTCTGGAGGTACTCATTTCCTATATCGTGATTCCGCTGTTGGCGGTATATACGGTTATTTTGATTATTTATATCGCCGGAAATATCACCGGTGATTTCTGGACCGACAGTCGCCTGGAACCAATGCTGGTAAGCTTTGCCATTGCGGTTATTCTGATTTATATTCTAGCCAGCAGCCTGGAAAATAAAGTGGCTGAATGGTTTCGTAAAATCTTTCCCAAGGTGTTGGTTCCGATTGTTTTGTTTCAAATTGTTGCCTCGGTCATGGGGATTCAGGAAACCGGAGTGACCCACGGTCGCTATTATGTGATTATTTTTGGTATCTTTGCGGCGGTTTCCGGGATCCTGATGTGTCTTATACCGGTGCGAAAAAACGGGATCATCGCGGCATTGCTGATCGGTTTTTCGCTATTTTCGATCATTCCACCGGTAGATGCCTTTACGATCAGCCGTGCTAATCAAGTGGGACGACTCACCAACACACTGGTTGAAAACAAGATGCTGGAAAATGACATCGTTAGTCCCAGTGCAACAATATCTGAGGTGGATAAAAAGATCATTTCTGACTCTGTCAGTTACTTGGCCATGATGGAATACACCAAAGCGGTTCCCTTTCTGGGTGAAAAATTTGATATTTATGAGGATTTCTACACTACTTTCGGATTTTATCGTTACGAGGAAAACCCCTACCGTCAGGATTCCATTTATCTGAATCTGGATCAGCAGTCCCCCATTGATATTTCTGGGTATGAGACTTTTGTTGTCGCAAATTTCTATGTTGAAGATATAAAACTGGATGCTGTGATTACTGAATTTGAACAAAACGGCAAAACATATCGGCTTTCAAGAGAAAAAGAAGCAGCCCCCGGATTACTGATACTTTCGGATGAAACCGGGACAGAGTTGATCCGGATTGATATGAAAGACGTTTTTAATCATTTTGATACGTCACAAGGAGGCGATTACCAGATCAGTAAGGACTTTATGTCGGCGGATGAAGCAACCTTCACCCAGGAGAATGACAAGGCCATCATTTCCCTGGTAGCCATGTATCTGGCCATTGAAAAATCTGGATTAGAACCGCTGTACAATGGTGATTTTTATGTATTGGTTCACATTAAATAATCTAAAAGCGAGGGAAACCTCGCTTTTTTTAGGCTTCTATCCAGAGGATCACTTAATCAGATAATTATGAATATTCAATAAATGGGGATATTGTTTGAGTAACACTGTCACAGATTCTTTTGCCCTGGCGATAATGTCCTGGGTACGATCAAAATCCTGGTTGTAACCTAGGCAGTAATACATCAGATTGACTGAATGGGTGATGACCTCATCATCGGTAAAGTCGAAATCAATATTTCGCTTTTTTAAAATACCATCATAAACTGAGTAGATGGTCGTAAGAAACAAACTTAAATTTTTTTCGGGACTGTAACCATTTGGTTTCATGTGGGTTATCAGTTTTGCATAGATCTGTTTTAGACCACCGGCATAAATGGCTTTGTAGGTAATGTCCTCAGTCTGGGTGGCAATAACAAAAGCCAGCTTTTCGGGATTTTCCCTTAAAATCCGGGAACAGAGCTCATAAAGACTGACAATATACAAAAAAACATCTTCCTCCGGATCAACTGAATACTTCAGATAGGTGGAGAGAATCTGATAATCTTCTTTATAAATTTCGATGGCGATATAATGTTTATTTTTAAAATGATAGGTAATTAAGCCCTGACTAATACCGATTTCTTGAGCAATCCGGCGAAAACCTACCTGATAACCTTCGGTGAAAAAGAGGTTTTTAGCAGTGTCATAAATAAGCTGTTTGTTTGTTTTTTCTAAGATAAGGGTCATAAGTGTTCCTTTGCTTTTTAGGTTTTCTTTATTTAATCACAAAACCGGAAAATGATCAACGAAAAGTCGGTGAGATAGCATTTAAAATATATTAAATGTGAACAAATAAATTTATATTAAATACCAAAAACAAATGAAACCATAGGATTATATATAAATTTGTAAAATATTAAATACATTTAAAAAAATGATTGACGTTCCTTTACAGCGGTGCTATACTATACACGTACAAATGAGAGATACAGAGTACCATTATTTTTGATTTAGAATCAAAAAACTAACAGCAATGTGAATCTAAAAACGATGAAAAAATTATTATATCAAAATAAAAATGATTAATACGCTTTTTGATACAATATAAATACTTCATACTTGAATTAAAATCGATAAAACTGTCAAATTTACGTTTAATAAAGTGTAAAAAGGTTTTGTTTGAAAAAATGATCACTCGACCAGTTTTTTCGGATTCCTAATTTCTAAGACAGTTTTTTATCTGCAGGTAGAATCAATGCAGAAATCAAGTTTCGTAAAATTAAGTGGTTGTAAATAGTGTCAAATCAGTTTTGAAACTGAGAAAATAAAAAATTACCTGGAGGTAAAAAATATGATTATTATTGGAGAAAAAATTAACGGTGCGATTCCTTCCACTGCTAAGGCCATTGCCGCCAAAGATGGAGAATTTATCAAGAATTTGGCAAAGATTCAAACCGAAGCTGGTGTAGATTACATCGATGTTTGTGCATCGGTGGATGATGACATTGAACTGGAAACCATGAAATGGTTGATTGACCTGGTTCAGGAAGTTACCGATACCCCGATTGCCGTGGATAGTCCTAACGTTTATACTTGCATTGAATCCATGAAATATTGTAACAAACCTGGTTTGTTCAACTCAGTATCCTTAGAAGGCGATAAGATTGATGCGGCTTTTAAAGCGATTGCTGATACCAAATGGGAATGTGTGGCACTGCTAAACAGCGACAAAGGGATTCCCAAAACTGCCAAGGATCGTCTCGACGTCTTTGCTGATTTAATGGCCAAAGTAAAAGAATATGGCATCGATCCATCCCGTATGCATATCGATCCATTGGTCGAAATGCTTTGTACTTCCGAAGATGGCATCGCTATGGTCGTTGAAGTGATCAAAAGTATTAAAGAACAATACCCAACCATCCATGTCACTGGTGCGGTCAGCAATATTTCGTTTAACCTGCCGGCTCGTAAAATGGTCAACATGGGTTTCACCGTCCTAGCGATGAATGCCGGTCTTGATAGTGCGATTCTTGACCCAACCAACGGTGATCTGATGGGCATTATTTTTGCCACCGAAGCATTATTAGGTGAAGACGACTATTGTATGGAATATATTGGCGCTTACCGTGAAGGCATTTTCGGTCAAAAGAAATAGTCTGTCTAGCAGTTTACAAACAACAATAAAATCGTTCCACCTATTCTGGCAATTGGTGCACACAGCTCATTGCCAGATGTAAAAATATAAAAAATAAATACTGAATAGGAGAAAAGACATGTCAAAAATTCAAGAAGTTAAAGAAAAAGTAGAAATTGGTAAAACTAAACTGGTTCCCGGATTGGTTCAAGAAGCACTAGACGAAGGCAATGCACCTGGCGAAATCCTGCAAGCGATGGTTGAATCCATGAGCGTAGTCGGCGAAAAATTCTCTTCCGGAGAAATCTTTGTTCCCGAAATGTTGATTGCTGCTAAAGCAATGTCAAAAGGCGTCGATGTTTTACGTCCCCTGATGGCTGGCGATACTTCCGCATCTTTAGGAACCTGCATTATTGGAACGGTTGCCGGCGATTTACATGATATCGGTAAAAACCTGGTCTCAATGATGATCGAAAGTGCCGGATTCACCATGGTTGATCTGGGCGTTGACGTTCCAGCCGAAAAATTTGTCGAAGCTGTTAAAGAAAACGAAAACGTTACTTTAGTTGCCTGTTCAGGTCTGTTAACAACAACCATGCCAGCTCTTAAAGAAGCAGTTGAAACCATTAAAGCCAGCGGACTGGATGTTAAAGTTATTGTTGGTGGTGCTCCTGTAACCCCAGAATATGCCGCTGAAATCGGTGCTGATGGATTTGCTCCAGATGCTGGTAGTGCCGCTGTTAAAGCGAAAGAATTAGTCGCATAATTAATATTATATAATAAATAATTTCACAAATATCTAAACTCAAAGGAGACCGTGAATGTTAACAAAAAGACAGAATTTAATGGAAACCATCAAGGGTGGAAAGCCAGATCGGTTTGTGAATCAGTATGAATTCATGAATTTAATCATGGAAGCACCATTGGGCGAAATGGCTGGACCAGGCCAGACAATCAAAAATGGCTGGGGTATCACATTTAGCTGGCCAGCTGATCAATTAGGTGGATTTCCAGTGCATGATGAAGAACATAAGGTATTAAAAGATATCACTGACTGGAAAAATCAAGTTAAAGCTCCTGCTGTTGCCACCTCAGATGAAGCCTGGGCAGCTGCTGTTGCTCACGCCAATGCGGTTGATCGGAATGAAGAATTTGTAGCTGCTTTTGTAGCACCCGGTGTTTTCGAAATGACCCATCATCTGATGAGTATGGAAGATGCGCTGATGGCTCTTTATGAAGAACCAGAGGACATGCATGACCTAATCGACTATCTGGTTGACTATGAACTGGCTTATGCCAAAGAATTGATCAACCGAATTCATCCAGATTGTATTTTCCATCATGATGACTGGGGCAGCCAACGTTCGTCTTTTGTTTCGCCAGAAATGTTTGAAGAATTCTTTTTGCCAGCTTATAAAAAAATCTACGGTTTCTACAAAGCAAATGGCGTTGAACTGATTGTTCATCATAGCGATTCTTATGGAGTTAATCTGGTGCCATTTATGATTGAAATGGGCATCGATATCTGGCAGGGCGTTATGACAACCAATAATGTGCCAGAACTGATCGAAAAATACGGCAAGCAAATGACATTCATGGGCGCTATCGACAGCGGCGTTGTTGATTTCCCCGGCTGGACACCAGAAATCGTGGCTGAATATACTAAAAAAGCCTGCGAAGAATGCGGGAAATTATACTTCATTCCAAACCTGACCCAAGGCTTGAATTTCAGTTCATTCCCAGGTGTTTATGAAGAAACAACCAAGGTAATTGACCAACTAAGCAAGGAAATGTTTTAACACCAACTGACACAACTCACTTATCTAACTCAAATAAAATAAATTAACATCTAATAAATTTGTTCTCCAATAATCATGACATAAAAAAGACCGGTCCTGGCAAAAACCTCATGGGTTGATGCCGGGACCGGTCTTTTTTGAGTCGTTTGCCTAAAGAATTGGAGCTATTTTTTTACCGTATCAATCAGCAACAACAGGGTTGTTTTGATAAAATCATTTTCTTTCACATCCAGAAATTTCAAATAGGATTGACCGGTAAAAGCGAACATATAGAAAAACCCCGTTAATGTAAAGATGAAAGAGCCCATTAACTGGGGGGCGTCAATATCGTCTCGCAAACTGCCATCCGCCTTACCCAGGATAAATATCTGGTTGATAGCTGCAAACATAGTTTTATTATGAGCATAGAACTTTTCTTGATAAGGAAGTTCGGTATCGGTGTTTTGGGACCTGACCCGACCGATTTTGCCCATTAAGGACAATAATTCTGGTTTTTGGCGATAATAGGAATAAAAAGCCGTACAGGAAAGTTCCAGTTTTTCCAGCCCGGTTTGGCCTTTTTCGCATTCAAAACTGATCTCCTGCCAGAGTTTTTGATAACCGTTTAAAATGACGGCAAAGAAAAGATCATCCTTGCTCACAAAATATTTATAAAGCGTCCGCTTGGTCAGGTTTGTCGCTTGAGCCAGGTCATTCATGGTAGTTGCTTCGTAGCCGGATAGCGAAAATAAATGATCAGCCGATTCGATGATGAAGGCCTCTTTTTTTTGCTTCTCCTGATCACGGATCGATAAATTTTCCATAAATTTTTCCTTTCTATTGACAATAAAGTATACTGACAGTATACTTTATTGTATAACGACGGTATACTTTATTCTAGTGCTTTAAAGGCGCAATGTCAAGATGGAGGAAAAATTGATGAATATTTGGGTAACAGTTTTGGGGACAATCGGCTTTTTTGCAAGTCTGATCCTGATGGAATTTACCAATCTGGGAGCACGGGGCATCCAGCAATACGACCCCAGTTTTAGTCTGCTAGACATGCGTTTTAGGTATGATGCCAACACAGTGTATCAGGTCTTTGATCAAATTGGGGAGCAGGGACAACAGGTCTACAAGAATTATCTGCTTTTGGACTATTTTTTTATTGGGTGTTTTCTGATTGTCATGCTGGCGCTGTCGTTTCGGGTTACAGCAGATCCGCTTCAACGAAATATCCTGATCGTCTTGGCCAGTGCCCGGGCGTTGTGTGATATCCTGGAAAATATCGTACTGATCGTGTTGATCAACAATTATCCGCAGCAAAATCTGGTGTTGGCGACGGTTTGTTCATGGTCGACCACCATAAAGTTTGTTTTTATGTTTTTATGGATAGGGACGCTGGTTTTTGTCTGGGGTATGAACTTTGTTAAATAATCAGGATTGATTAACGAGTGCCGTATTTATTTTGCTCAGCAAATACCGTTTCTTATACTTGATCCGGGCGTACTTGCCGATTTTATTGATAAAAAAGGGATTGACCACCCCACCGATGACACCGACAATGGGCAGTCCTTGGATAAATTTGGCGGTCAGCAGGGTATTGGATAGCAGGTCGGAGGTCTCCTTCATAACAGCCTCCAAATCAATGTTGGTGTGGCTATGGGCGTCGATATCCTGACCCAAACGCTCAACTTTCAAATCATAGGCGTTGCGCTGTTCTTCTTTGGTCATGGCAGCACAGATTAGATAAAGCAAATAAGCTTTTTCCTCTACCGAAATATAGCGAAAACCATAGGACAGGGCGATTTCATTGATCGTTTTAACAATGAAGCCAAGAAATAGGGGGATATCCGGGAGCCCAATTCCCAACAAACCCAGAACACCGCCTTCAATAGCAGCAATGGATTCGTTAATGGCTTTGGAATGCTTTGACGATTTATCCAGCGTTTTCAGGTGTTTATGATTCATATATTTTTCAATGGCGTAATTATTCAAATCATATTCCACATCGATTTTTTCTTTATTATATGTTTTTTCGATTAACGAACTGCATTTTTCAAAAACCAGATGAAAGCCCATATAGAAAGCCGCATCCAGGGTCGATTGTAATTTCGCGGGGATTTTATCCTGAATTTTATTGACCAAGGGGGTAAAGTTTGATTTCATAAACTGACTGTCGGTCTGATTCAAAAACTTCTGTTCCTGTTTTTCCAGTGCTGTCAGTTGTCTTAATAATAGCTGATCTTTTTTCATAATCCAACTCCAGTCTGATGCGTTATTGTATCATGCTTTCTTAAAGATTGGCATAGGATACTGGCTATCCAGATGAAAAGATTGCTAGAGCGTAAACTAACTGCTGATTCCAAAAGCTGGAAATTGAAATAGCAAAAAGTTCCCGGTGATGAAGCATAAATTAACAAAGAGCTACTGTTTTAGATCGGGTAATAAAAAAAGCAACGAACCCCGAAACGGTGCGTTGCCTTTTTTATATTAGGAATGAAAAGAAAAAGAAGTGATGTTTAAATCACAAGTTAAGAATAACGCGGTTACCTGTAGTGAAACTTGAAACTCAGAAAGGCTTAAGAAAATCAAACAGGCGGTGAGGTAATTTTTATTCCACCACAATTTTGCTGACCGGAAACTGGATTTCCGTCAGCCAGTCTTCAGCGGAATCCTTGTTCCAGGCACCATCAATATAGGATTCTCGGGGATTGTCAATGATTTCATAGCCGTTGTTCTTGACCCATTTAAGAACCGCATTGTAAGCTTTGGGGAAACCTTCATAGGGACCTTTGTGAAGCACACAGGCGGCATGCGCTACCCGGTCGATAACTTTAAACGTCAACATATCCGAATCAGCCTTTTTTTCAGTGACTGCTTCGCAGATTTCAACATCCACGTCAGTTTCCCGGTATTCGCCATCATGATAGATATTGAAGCAGTACTCCGGAACTGCACAGACACACCCCAGTCGTTCCATTTCAGCCCCCATGGGGGGGACGACATCAAACAGGGCATCGTATCCGGGGATCACCGTTCGCATCGAGGCCACAATCACCTGGGGAAGGTCTTTGAGGATGATATGGTATTCGCTGGTGTCCTCATCTTTTTTAGTAAGGTAGGATTCCACCTGGGCGAGGCGCAGCGTATCGGTGGCGATTTTTTTGATAATCTCCAGTTTCTTTTTTTGAAGCAATTCTTTTTCTGGGACGCCGCCCTGAACCTGTTTAATTTCGTCCAGGGTGAAGCCCATCTCCCGAAGTGCCAAAATCTGGTGAAGGATGGGAAGCTGTTCGGATGTATAATACCGATAGCCAGTGGATTTTTCGATGAAAGCTGGTGTCAGCAGCCCGATTTCGTCATAGTGGCGCAGGGCTTTGATCGTGACTCGGTTTATTTTTGAAAATAGGCCGATCTTATAATAGACGGGTTCGATTCGTTGACATTGATAGGTTTCGTTCATTTGTTTTCCTTTCTTATTCCCAGCGGAAGAAGCGCATCGATAGACTAATTCCGATGACCAGAGAGCCAACCAAAACAAACAAGGGAAGCAGCAGACTGGTTTCCAGTCCCAGACTTGAGGATTTCAAAAGTTTGATGCCCTGGGTAAGCGGGAGAAAACCGGCCACGGCCTGAAGTGGTTGGGGAAAGATCTCAAAGGGAATAGTAGCACCGGATAAAAACAGCATCGGGAAGTAAACAATGCTGCAGACCACGTTGGCAGTTTTAACGGTTCGACACAGGCTGGCAATCAGCAGTCCCAGGCTGTACATGGATACCATGACCAGTAGATAAGACCCGATAAATGCCAGCTTGGAGCCGATCATTTCATATCCAAAGAAGGTTTTTGCCACGAGGTAAATCAGCAGCGCCGAAACCACTGACAATAGCATGTTGATGACGGCATGAACCCATAATAACATAGTTGGACTCACCGGTGTCACAAAAAAATGCTTGAGAATTTTCTTGTCCCGATAGTCAGCGATGGTCAGTGGAATGCCCATAAAAGCCGTGGCGCAGATCCCGACGGTGACCAGAGCGCCGAAGGAGCTTTGAATCAGGGTGTAACCGCCATCGCTGGTGGCCGGGTTTTGCCCGGCAATCAGGCCGATTAAGATCATAATACCCACCGGCATGCAAACCCCGAAAAAGATGCTGTCAACACAACGCAAAGACAGTTTGCCTTCGATTTTTAGTAAGGTGAAAAATTTTTTCATATGGCGATTTCTTCCTTCATGACCCAGAGATAGGCTTCTTCCAGTCGTTTATAAGGGCTTTTCTGAATCAGTTTTGGTACCGTGTCGGTCACCAGTACGTGTCCCCGGTTGATAATGCAGACTCGGTCACAAAGCACCTCCACCTCATCCATGTAATGCGAGGTGAGAAATAGGGTCAGTCCCTTTTCTTTCAAATCGCTTAAAACCTGCCAGACCTCCCGTCTGGCCTCGGTGTCCAGCCCGGTTGTGAGTTCATCCAGAAAGAGCACCTCAGGCTGGGGGATCAGTGCCAGCAGCACCGACAACTTTTGCTTTTCGCCTCCGGAGAGCTTGGCCACCGGCTGCTTGAGGTACTGATCCAGCTTAAACTGGGACAGTAAGTCACGGTAATCAGATGGTAAGCGGTAAAGGGCGGCGATTTCTTCACAGACTTCACCCACTCGGATATTGCCCTGATAGCTGGAGGATTGTAGTTGCACCCCGACCCGCTCAAAAAGTTGTTTTCTTTCTTTCGTCGGATCCATACCCAGAACCCGAACCGATCCGCTTTCAAATGACTTCAGCCCCAGGATACAGTCGATGGTGGTTGACTTCCCGGCACCGTTAGGCCCTAACAGACCAAACACCTCGCCTTTTTTTACGGCAAGGTTTAAATTGTTCACCACCACTCGGTTGCCATATGACTTGCTTAGATTATTCACTTCAATACAATTTTTCATTTCTGCCTCCACTCTTTATTATTAACAATTTGAAGTATAAATGCTCCTCCACGGGGAGAGTCAAGGGTGAAAATTATTTTTTTGCAGTGAGTAAAAATTGTTTTGGACATTGGGGATGTTTAGATTAATTTAATCAGGGTAAATATTAATCAAGATTATAAATAAAAATCTGAGGAGGAAAAAATGAATAAAGACATATTAGAAGGAAAATGGGAGCAGTTAAAAGGTGAAGCTCAAAAAACCTGGGGGAAACTCACGGATGAAGATTTGGAAGTTGTTAAAGGCGATGCGAAAATTTTGGTTGGAAAACTTCAGGAAAAATACGGCATGACCAAGGAAGCTGCCGAAAAAGCGATTGAAGATTTGAAGGAAAAATTCAAGAAATAAGTTCGTATTGATGATAAAAGAGCACAAGAATCGGTTCGGTTCTTGTGCTCTTTTATCGTGAATGCAAAAATGATTAAGTAATTGACAAATTAAGCGCAAGGGTATATATTGCTTATACTGATTGGTCAGTATAATTTTTGATGGTCACATGTGATCTAAGTAGGAGGTAATTGATATGGCAACAGTCTCGTTAAAAAGGGAAAGTAAAAAAGAAGTGATTCTGGAAAATGCAAAACAACTGTTTTCGGAAAAAGGTTACGATGGAACCAGTATGGATGAAATTGCTCTGCGGACGGGGGTGCCAAAATCACTCATCTATTATCATTTTAAATGTAAAGAAGAACTATTGAATGCAATTGTCTTTAAATTTTTTGACGAGTATGACCAGCTGCTGAGAGAGGATGGGGCCGATAGCAAGGAAAGAGCAAATAGCTATTTTGATTATCTGGAGAAAAACAGTGATTTCCTGCGAATCATCCTCGTGGAATCCCTAAAAAGGGGAGACAAGAGCGTTCCTATTTTTAAGGTTCTCAAACCGCTGATGACTTATCAGGGAGAAATTGCAGGTGATTCAGATTTAGCTGACTACAAAAAGAGTCAGCCCAGATGGGTGGCTGAGTTTTTCACCAGTATTATGCCCAGCGTTCTTTTTGCCTGCTATCAGGAAGATTGGTGCAATTATTTTGGCGCTGACAAAAAGCAGGTTAAAGACGATTTTATCGCTGCATATAATCAAACCCATGGCGAATACCATAAGCAATTATCAAAAGGAGAACAAAAAAATGACTGAGATAATAACGATAAACTGTAACAATGCGAATTGCTATCTAATAAGGACGGCGTCATCAATGATAATGATCGATTCATGTCACGCTGGCGATGCAGAAATGATCGAAAAACAGTTGGCAGAAAAGGGAATAACACCTGAAGAAATCAAGCTGCTAATTTTGACCCACGGGCACATGGATCATACCGGATCAGCGGAATATTTTAAAAATAAATATCAGACGACGATTGCCATGGATCCCATCGACTGTACGATTCTTGACATCGAAAGTAGGGGTCTGATTGGTGCCGTAATTAAATATTTATCTCGAAAAGAATTGCACAGGTCGTTAAAAATTCAACCAGATATTCATTTGGTTCATGGTCAAAGAATGGATCAATACGGTTTATCCGCACAGATTATTGCGCTGCCAGGACATACACGGGGGTCCATCGGAATTTTACTTGATGATGGTAATTTGTTAGCAGGCGATATGTTTATGAATATCATAACACCGAGTCTTGCTCACATCTATGAAAATGAAGACGTGCTAAAAAAAAGCCGTGATCGGTTAAAAACATATCCCATTACAACCGTTTATCCGGGGCACGGGAAACCGTTTCCGTTTAAAAAGGTAAATAAATAAGGGCTTGTACGCATAAGAGAGATCCGAAGCGTCAATAAGACTCAAGATGAGAAAAGATCAGCGCTGGTGATCCGGTTTGGATCATCTAAAAACGCATATCTTTAAAATCTTTGGATGGTGCTGCATCGTGCTTGGCAGTATCGTTTTATTCAGTATCTGGATTTCATAGAGCATTATTAGAAAAATATGAACTTAGACGATAGTGAGTGAAATTGTAAGGCAATATGACCAACAAAAAAAGCACTCCATTTAGAAGTGCTTTTCCGAGATCAATTATTGCTTTCAAAGGCCCGTAAGGTGGAACCTGGTGCCGGGGAACCGACTGGAACAACGATAATTTCAATGGCTTCCAAGCGGTAGCCGAAGCCTACGGTACCGGAATTGCCACCGTTTTTAGCCCAGTCCAGCCAGCCGATGTTTTCGGCATGAACCCGGTAATAAATATCATAGCGGGAAGCATCAGCACCGGTTAATCGAACCTGGATGGCTTCTAAACGAAGTCCCTGATTGGAAGTGCCACTGATTTCATTATCGCTTTTCCAATCCTGCCAGCCGATGTTTTGAATTTGTGTGCGATAAGCAACACCCAGATCATAGCCTTTGTTATCAACCTGGATTTGAATTGCTTCCAGTCGTTTGGACTCACCAGAGGTCCCGCTGAGTTCACCATTTGACTTCCATAGTTGCCAGCCGATATCCTGAACATGAGTATGATAAGAACAGATGATGCTTTTCTGCGCTGAGACGCTTAAAGCTGTGGCAGCCGTATTGCCAGCATTATCATAAGCGTAAATATGAACGGTGTAGCTGCCCAGTTCATTATTGTGCTGGTTGTAAGAAACCCGATAGCTGGCGGTATTACCGCTGATCGTCGCTGGATGCCAGACCAGATCGTCCTGACCATTTGCATCAGTCCAGGTGGGGAAAAGAACCGATGAAATGCCCGAATCCGCATCAGACACTTGGCAAGACACCGTAAAACCCTCATCATTCACATCCGTTATTTGGGTATTCGAGATCGTTGGTGGGGTGGTGTCCCGGGCTGGTTCCGGATCAAAGTCGCCAAGATAGATATACCCCTGGAATCCGCCCACTGAAACAGCGTCTTCTGAACCAGCTGTAAAGGTGGTGGTATAAAAGTAGGAACCACTCCAGGATGATTCAGAAACAGTTACTTTATTTCCATCAATTTTTTCGACAACCGCAACATGTCCGCAGGAACTACCATTCCAACAGAGAATTGCTCCAACCTTAGGCGTGCTACCATGGGAATAAGCACCGCTATTCAGGTTATAGTCCCAAAACTCATTGGCGTTGCCATTGCTTAAATTGGGCTTGCTGCCCAGAATTTCGTAAGCTCGACCCCAGGCATAGGCGGTACAGTTCGGCATGCCATAGCCAGCCAGATAGAAAATATTTTTAGCGAAGTAATAATCGTTGTCCGATGTGGGGGCGGTGAGTCGTGGTGAGAAAACCGACGCCGTATTCATGGTATTATTTTGATAGGCTTCGTCGGGCCAACCGGGATCAGTTGCAACATCACCGGGAAGCATCTCCCGGGTTTCCACGAGTGGTTGGGCATCAATGGCGGTCACCACCGTTCCATTGCCGTCGTTTTCTTGTGCCAGTGCAGCAGCTGGATAAATTCCCAAGGCCAGAATCAAGACAAAACAGATTAATGTCCCTCGATAAAACTTCATTTCTATTGATCCTCCCGTATCTCATTTCTGCCGTTTGCAGAAGTTAGTAATTTTTATATTTAAACTGGATGATATACGCTCAAATTCATTCAGCTTACACGTACTTGAATAAATGTTTGAATAATTATTTCCGATACAAATCGTTACGTAAATTTTACACCTTGTCGAAGAATTTTGCAATGGTTAACTTGATTTATTTGAAGATTATTCGTTGAACACATGAAAAACACAAAAAAAACATAAAAAATTCTGTCAAAACACATTTACTTGTATTAAAATAGTTACAGGTCAACAGGAAAAGAGCATTTGCATTAAAAGTTTGTTAAATCTTTGTTAAATGAGTTTTATTTCGGGTGCTTATGGTGTAGAATGAGTACGGCAAAAAAACAGCAAAATTGACGTTCAAAAACTATCTGAATATTTTTTGAATGTGTAGAGAGAAAAGGGGTATTCTTAGAAATATGACAATCACTTTATCGGATTTTGTCAGTAGCATCGTCGGTAATCCGGCGCTACTGATCATCGTCGTATTAACCCTAGGGGTAATCTTGGTTAACGGCTGGACAGATGCGCCAAATGCCATTGCCACCTGTGTATCCACCCGTTCGATGGCACCCAGAAAAGCAATTGTTATGGCGGCTATCTTTAATTTTCTTGGCGTTTTTGTCATGACATCCATTAATGCGACGGTTGCTCAAACTGTGGCCAATATGGTTAATTTCAGTGGCTCAGATGATGCTCTCGTCGCGCTGTGTGCGGCTCTCTTTGCGATTGTGATATGGGCGACAGCAGCTTGGTATTTCGGAATTCCAACCAGTGAGAGTCACGCTTTAATCGCCGGGATTTCCGGTGCGGCCATCGCCCTCCAAGGGGGGATTGCCGGAATCAACGGAGATGCTTGGATTAAAGTCATCTATGGGCTTGGTACATCTACGATTCTAGGATTTGGATTGGGTTTCCTGGTGGTCAAAATTGTTATGCAGATCTGCAAAAACATGTCACGTCAACAAACCAATAGCTTCTTTAAAAAGGGTCAGATTGGTGCGGGAGCAGCCATGGCCTTTATGCATGGTGCCCAGGACGGACAAAAGTTCATGGGGATTTTTATGCTGGGGATTTTTCTGGCACAAGGCAATGCTGACGCCACTAATTTTGTCATTCCCGTGTGGATGATGGTACTCTGTTCATTGGTAATGGCTTTGGGGACGTCCATTGGGGGGATGAAAATTATTAAGACCGTCGGTATGGATATGGTTAAGCTGGAATCCTTCCAGGGTTTTAGTGCCGATCTTGCAGCAGCCATGTGTTTGCTGGTTTCATCTGTTTTTGGGCTACCGGTCAGTACCACCCATACCAAAACAACTGCTATTATGGGAGTTGGCGCAGCCAAACGATTTTCTTCGGTTAACTGGTCAACAGTTGGTGAAATGATTTTAGCCTGGGTACTTACATTCCCGGGATGTGGATTGGTCGGATTTATCATGGCCTGGATTTTTATGCAAATATTCTAAAAAGGGAGACATTATGTCAAAAAAAGTTAAAACAAAAGGGTATAACTATTACAAAGAATTTATCGCTGTTTCTAATTTGATCGTTAAAGCATCAGGTATGCTTAACGAAACCCTACAGGATTACGATCTCAAAAGTTTAGAGAAGAAGCTTGTCAAACTTCATGAAGTGGAACGAACCGCAGATAATCTCAAATATGAGATGATGGAATTTATGTACAGCGATTTTCTGCCACCGATTGAACGGGAAGATATCATTAATTTAGCCTGTGCGCTGGATACAATCATCGATTTGATTGAAGATATTCTGAAATACATTGACATGTTCCAGATTGAAAAAATTACGCCGGAAATGATTAAATTCATGGAGCTGATTGAAAAAAGTGCGACCTGTATCCAGGATGCCATCAAGGAATTAAAGTCCTTTAAAAAACCAAAAGCGTTAAATGACGCTATCATTGCCATTAATCGACTGGAAAATGAAGGCGATGAACTGTATGTCAAAGCGGTTAAACAACTCTTTATTGATAAACGGGATCACATTGAAACCATTGCGCTAATCCGAATTTATGATTATTTTGAAGAAAGTTGCGATTCGTTTGAGGATGCGGCCGATATTATCTCAAGTATTATCCTGAAAAACTCCTAAACCAGACAGGATTCTTTAATGGATTATTAGAAATACACCACCGTCTTGCTGTGACAAACCGGGTTGGTGTATTTTTTTGATTGGATTGGCGACTCCTTTTACAAGCCTGATGCGAACGGACACAAAAGTTATACAAATATTTACAGCTTATCTATTTACATATTATAATAATGTGATATAATAAATTTAAATCAAAGATAAACTCAATCCTTTTCTGAATTGAATGATTACGATCATTGAAAAGTAAACAATCGCACAGCTCACCAATAAAAGAATAATTACTTGGCTTAAAGTAAAACGTTGGCCAATGGAAAATTGATTCATTTTAAAGGTAGTGGGAAAAATTTGAATGAGAAAACAGATTGCTCCGAAATGAAGAGCGGAAGAAACCTCAAATAAATCAAACGGGGATAGTCAAAGATCATTGGGTATCAAGAAAAACCATTCGGTGAAAATGATGACGTAAAGATCCCAGAATGATGCAGATGAGTTAAAACGAATCCAATCTAAAGAGTAAGATGATTCCAAAAAGTTGGCGTGTTTATGAAGAGAAGTGAAAAAGAAGATTTTTGATAAAATCAAAAGAAGGAGTCCAAACAGGATGACAACAGAGATTTTAGACTGAGCCGGTTTTGCAGATAGAAATGTAAAATCGGCTCTAGTCTTTTTTTGCAGCTGTGTGCAGTTATTAAAATAAAGGATTGCACCTTTTGCGAACAAAAGTTATAATAAAAGTTAATTGTAAAATTTAGAATCCGTCGAGACAGCACTTCATAATTGTTGAAAACTCATGGACTTTCAATGCAATTATGTACACTAAAATATCGGAGGAAATTTATTTGTCAAGAGGAAACATCGAAAATCTTTTAAAGGTTCCGGAAGTGGAAGCCTTTTTAAAAAATAGGGTTATTCAGAATAAAGAGTTATTTTTAAGCATCCGGGATGAAAGCATTATCATTTATTACTGGGGGAAAAATATGATGGAGCTGGTTTATGCTGAAGACCAGAAATGCCAGGTTAGGATCAGTAAATTCTTTATTGATCGAACCGCGTTCTGCGGCCTGAAGTTTAGCCAAAAATCGGATACAATGATTTTTCCATTTAATTCGGAATTTGTTCAGGCGTTTGTGGAATCCTATCCCGAATTCAAGGAAAATGTTGAAAATGCACTGGTTGAAAGTGCCCCCATTGAAGCAAAAGCAGGGCCGCTGGGACAAAAATACCAGGGCATCATAGCTTGCAATAACAATGCCAGTGTCGATTCGGACTGGTATTGTGTGGATTTGAACTACGCACCAGATGGAACACCTTTGGGGCGAATGGATATGGTAGCCATTTCCAAAGCGAAGCACAATGGCAAGCACCGCATGGTTCTGATTGAATGCAAGTATTCGTGGCAGGCATACAAATCGGGATATCGCAAAAATCTTTATAATAATAAGAAGAATAAGGGCTACTATATTGAAGCCAATGGTCTGAAAACCAAGGCAACCGCCAAGGGTGAGCAGCATCGTCGCCGCTTCGGCTGTAAATATGACGAAAAAAAACAACAGATTATCGCCTATGAATTCGGTTCCGGCATCACTGGTGATTTTTACAACTATTCCCAATTCCTCTTTACGGAAGACGGCAAACTGGTTGCGGGTTTAAAAGAAGAATGTTTTGATAGTTTAAACGCCCGAAAACGGATCGGCTGTTTTGAAAGAAATGATAAAATCGGTGATGAGTTGCTTCAGCTGTTGGAGGGCTCCAGAGAAGCCTTTGTCGAAGCCTTGGGAGAGAATCCAGAGTGTGTTTTTCTGACCGTTGGTTGTGGCGATACCACCGAAAAAGCCAAACAGGCGATGACCGCCTATCTTACCCCGGGACCAACCAACACCGCCGATGTGCTGAGTATTACCCAGGACAAGTGGGTGCTGTGTTACAATAATGGCAAGGGCCGAAGTCGGGCCATTGCCCGGGATCTCAGCTTGGCAGAAGCTTTTCCGGCAGCATTTGAAGAACGGGTACGTTATTTATTTACCAGAAAAATTGCCCTGGAAAATTTAAATATCATTGATCAACTGGATCCTGCCAGTGCCGATGAGTTAAAAATAAAGATATTTGAATAGAAGTGAAGATTTAGTAGAACAGCTGGATGATTTGAAAATCATCCAGCTGTTTTTGAATTACGGCAACCTTTTATAAATGGATTGTTTCAGTTAATTGAAAAAAGGGTATAAGAAAAATATCATAATTGATGAATTACCTAAGCTATAAAAGCAGACACCCTGATAATTAAGAAAACAGAGGTTACGAATATGAAATTACTGGTACCTATCGATGGTTCTAAGGCATCTATCAATGCCCTTAAAAAAGCCCTGGAGATTGCAAAAAAATACAATTTTTCAATGAAACTTGTTACCGTTGTAGAAGAGAATCATGTTACCGGTTATGGCAGAAACCAGAACTTCTGGCATCAGGTGGATGGCTCTATCATCTCTGCCGGCGGTGTGGAACTGGAGATTATGTCACAATTAGAAGAAAGAGCGGCTGAATTACTGGATCAGATTGTGTCATCTTTTGATTTTTCCGGGATTGATCTGGAAAAAATAGTGGTGACCGGGGAACCTTCCATCGAGATTTTAGAAATTGCCAAAGATGAAGCCTTCGATTTGATTGTCATGGGAAACCGAGGAATGTCAAAAATCAAGCGTTTTTTTACTGGTTCGGTAACCCAACGGGTGATTTCAGAGGCCCCCTGTCCAGTATTGTCAATTCATGAAGATCTTAAATAATACTTAAAAAAGGAAACTGACTGCATCTGGATCAATTTGAGGAGAACGGCATTTAAGCGCCGTTACAAAGCTGTTTAAATAAATAATAAAATTTTATACAAACGTTTACAAAAAAGTTATTTACTTATTTCAAAAAGGTGTTATAATACAATTAATCAAAGATCACCTGATCATTTAAAAGTAAATAAAAACCAGCTTGCCAGTAAAATAAAAGAAATAATCAGTGTCAACCTAAAAAATTGTACAACGATTAAATCAATTAAATTAAAGGCACAGGAAAATTTGTGTAAAGCAGATTGGAATGAAATTAAGACAAGAAGGTAACCTCACAACGAATTAAATGAACGATGAATGAAAGTATGAATGAAAAAAAGAAAAGTTCTCACGGTTTCTGCAAACCATGTCCGATTAATAATTGGAAACGAGAAAATGTTCTTAAATCAAAAATATCAAGTAAAGAATCCAGTAAATAATAATCCAGTGAGTATCAAACAAATCGAATCTTAAAAGTAAGAAAACCTAAAAAGTTGGTAAAGTTTACAAAAAATGAAAAAGAAGATTTTTGGTAAAAAAATCATAGGAGGAATCCAAACGGATGACAACAGAGATTTTGGACTAGGCCGATTCAACAGGTAAAAGCGTGGAATCGGTCTTAGTCTTTTTTTGTGGCTATTTTGGATTTCTGAAAAAATAGTATTTAATAGGGGACCATTACTCATATAGAGTAAAATCAGAAACAGTAAAAGGTGCTTCTGGTTTTATTAATAATTGGTTGTACAGGCCCGTTAATCTACAACCACAATCGTTGTGGCAATGCAGGACAAGATCAGGACGCACATTGAATCTGATTGCGGCCATTTTCTTTGGCAGCGTACAGGCTGGCATCAGCAGCTTCAAATAAGTCGGTTTTACTCATCAACGGGGTAAAGGGTGTAAAGCCAATACTCATGGTAACCACTTCTTCAGGCATTGTTTCAAAAACGGCGGTTTCCAGATCCCGTCTGATCTTCTCCAAAATTTCTAGACAGGCATCTGGTGATTTTTCAGTAAAGATCACCGCAAATTCTTCACCACCGTAGCGGGCGGCAAAATCATTAGCTTCCAGGTTATCCAGAATAATGGTCGCAGCGGTGGAGATCACCACATCCCCGTTACAATGGCCCTGGCGGTCATTAATTCCTTTGAAAAGATCCAGATCCATTAACCCCAGGGATAAATCAAAAGGCTGGCTTTTGCACTGGGTCACCAGTTCTTCCAGATATTCATGAAAGGTTTTATGGTTGTATAAATTAGTCGCTAAATCCATTTTTGTTAGCTTTTCCATATAGATATTGCGATACAGCAGTTCTTTTTCTTTTTCCACGGAAAGAACCATATCACTATATACCCCCGAAAAGCGTTTAGTTAATTCCCGGGCCAGTAAATAGGTGCAGGTAAGAATAGCTAAAAAAGTAGTAAATTCAATCGCAGTCATGACAGTTAAAGGTGGAAACAAAAATTTCATAATAATAAATACGGTCAGGGTTAGAATAAAAGTAAAATGGATCAGTCGCTGATCGATAAAAAAAATGGAAATCAACACTGGCATAAAAAATAGTGGGAGCATAATAAAGATAACCGGATAATGAACCATCATTAAAATTGATACGATAGTTAGTGTTCCTAACACAATATAATAGGGGGTAACATTATTGTGGATTCGGATGAGATGTTTAAGAATCAGGATAATAGTAATCTCTAGCAGGAGAGGCAACAAAAAACGTTCCAATAGGAAAGTTTGGGGATCTAACTGGGAGAAGTTAAGGTTAATTAGTGTCACAATGGAAGAGACCCCAATGGCAATCCATAAATAAACAATAATATGGGAGTACCAGTTTTTATTTGAATACAAAATGTCCACCTCCTTTATGTACTGATTAACGATCTTTTTTTGTTTTAACAATGAACGAATAATGATGATGCCTACGGGCAAGAAAACAAAATGATATGGCTCATATTGTACATTTAAATGGCCCGATTTTCAAGGTAATTGATAAAAAATATCGTGATAAATAAAAAATAGCAATTAATGGATCGTTTTTTTTAAAACCAGAGGAAATATCTGCATCAAACAGCAATTTAAACTGGTATTTCCCGCTCTAAAATGACAAATTTGGGAATTTGAAAATAATACTGGGCAAGGATTTAATATTGTTAGTATATTTGGGTAAATATATGACAATGCGCAGTTCAAAACTGAATTGAATTAAAAATCGGAAAATAAGAAACCAAGCTATAATTATCCGAATGTTTTGACAAATAATTACGCAAGCATCGTAAGTTTTGTTGATGGTTTGCCCAACCACTATCAAAGGCTTTTTATTCGATGTGCTCGAACTTTAACAAACGTCTGATATTGATTACAAGAAGGAGATTCCATGTTTGATTTGCCGGAAACCACCAAAGTCTACAGGTTCATGCCCAAAGAGCTGTTTTATAAATATTTAAATAACAGCGCCTCCTTAAAAAAGACATTTGTTGATGAAATCGGAAGCATTATCTGGACCAATACCCTTTCACCGGAAACAATAGCCATTGCAGCTGGGCAGGATGTTAAAGAAATTGCCATTGTTGAGATTGTTCTGAAGCGACAGGCGATTGGCCCCCAACTCATGGAAATTGTTAATCGTGAAATGGATCAATATACCTTATTCATCACTCGCTATGAAGATTGGGGACAATACTGGTGCTGTGATCATCAGAATTTGAAAGAACAGCTGGGACAGTTTTACTGTCAGAATTATTACCAGTCCAATTGGATGATCGCAAAAGAACTATCATTGCAGATTGAAGGCGAAAACCTGGATCAGCTTTATGCGAACTTTTTTATGCAGATTACCGGAAAACCCCTACCAGAGAAACACTGGCCGGTTAAAACTGAAAGGTCCGAACAAGTGGTTAAGGTGGAGCCAACGGATGATCAGCAAAAGTTGAAAGAATTGGAAGTTACGATTAAAGAACTTGAAGATCAGATCAATAAAGAAGTTGAGTTTGGGCGTCAGCTAAAGTTAACATCGGAACTGGAAAAAGCAAAAAATGAAAAGCAGCGTCTGGGCTCTTCCCGATCTGGTCATATAGAACTCATCCGATTAGAAAACAAGGAAAATGACCAGAATACCGCTGAAACCATCCGGCCTTTTTTCCCAAATATGACTACCAAAATGAAGGAGTGGTCAGAAAACTGAGTTAATACATTTGTGTAAAAGATAAAAAACAGCGACGGGCGTCGCTGTTTTTTAATGTACAAAGGCAGATATAAAAACCTGGATGAACACTGTTTTTGAAATAAAACTCGATAACTACCAGGTTTGAACCAGATATGCAGCAGTGAAAAGGGCACCGGCTGCAATTCCCAAAATTGCCGAGACTTTGGTTTGAGCTGTCTTTGTAACCCGATGCATAAGCAGATTGTTCAATCCCCAAAATAACCAGAAGACTGCAAGCAGATCGTAAATTGGCAAACCCTTGAAGAAATTATAAAGCATAAAGGCGAATAATAAACCGCAGACACCCATTTCTACGTATTGCTGGGCTTTATCTTTCCCAGGGGTAATATTCTCTGTTTTAGATTGACCTGTATTGACAGGTTTTGATGATTTTTTTGATCCCATTTAAAAACCTCCTAGATTTATGGGTCTATTATACCAGCAAGCTGCCTAAAGAGTCAAAAGATAGATTATCTGGGATAAAAAAATATCAATTGGTCGCCAATTTGAAGAGTTTAAATTAAGAGATCCTGAGATGAAGAAGTACTGATAAGTGACTAACAATTTGTCGCATCGTTTTAAATAAACTATTGGCCGACAGCTAAAACAACGAGTAAAATCGTTGTTTTTTAATTTGATTTTATGAAGTGGTCATAAAAAAACTCAGTATTTCTGGGGTTTGGTCGATATTAATAATAGCAAACCAATACTGAAATGACGGTTAAATTGACCATCTTTTCAGCCGAAAAAATTCAGCAAGAAATTGAGAAGGAGATGCCATGATAGACTTACTAAGCAGCACCAACGTATACCGACAAATGCCCAAAGAATTGTTTTTCAAATATTTAAATTGTGCCGATACGTTAAAAAAGAAATTCACTGACGATATCGAAAGCATTATCTGGGTGAATCGATTATCGCCAGATACCCTGTCCGTCTGGCCCGGGAAAATTCTCTCTGAAATTGCGGTGGTGGAAATTGTTCTGAAACGACAGGCAATCAGCCAGGATTTGATTGAAATTATTAACCGGGAAACCAACCAATATACGGTTTTTGTGATCCGCTATGAAGAATGGGGTCAAATCTGGTGTGGGAACAATGAATCCGGTAATCATCCGGCTGATAAATTGCGATTTGACACCTATTACCAAACAAATTGGCAGTCCTATTCGGCTCTGGAACTCAAGGTGGAAGGATTCGACCTGGATCACATCTACGAAAGTATTTTAATGCAGGTCGCCGGAAAAGCCATTACCATCGAAAACGGCAGAATTCCTCAGGAAACCGTTGCAAAAAAACAAATCCAAGATGATCGAGCCAACATCAAGAATCAGGAAGAGGCGATTAAGAAATTACAAGTCCAGATTGATCATGAAAAAATGTTCAGCAAACAATTAAAACTCATGGGCGAACTGAAAAAAGCTAAAGAAGAATTAAAAAAAATAAGCACATCTCCATTAACCTCAAATGAAAACCAAAAGTCCGAAGAAGGACAAGCGCCTGCTAATAATATTGAAAACATCCGAGCTTTTTTCCCAAATGTTTTTATAAACATGAAAGACGGTGCCGGAAACCGATTTGATGCGAGATCATTCTAAGAGATCAAAATAGGAGTAGTGATGTTAAAACGGATTAAAAATATCAAAGGCATTGGCAAGCGGGTTAAAGATATTAATGGTTTACTGAACGATGAAGGGTTCTATCTCCCCTGGAACGACAAGCAGATTGAATTGTTCTTCCGGAGTTTAAAACCGGAAATGACGACTGCTGACTGGAATGATGAAGAGGGCAATAAAATAAGATTGGTTTTTACACCTCAGTTTGTCAAAGCAGATGGCTTTGAAACCACCCTCAATGTCATTGAGGTGGAGTATTACACCATTGAACAAATTGTTGAGCAGATCCGCAGACACTTACATGCTCAAAAAAATAATTCAAACTAAAAATGTCAATAAAATCATGCAAAAAAAGCGAACCTCTGTAATGCTGATGTGACCCCCAAAAGTTAGACTAAAAATCTAACGATTGGAGGTCGGTTCACGCAGAGGTTCGCTTTTTTAAAAATAAATTAGATTTTATTAAACCCAAGTGACTTGACCGCCAGGAACAGGCTGACAATCAGGATAACCAACAACACCCCCACACTGGCAAGCCAACCCGAGGCATCTATAGAGCAGCCACTGCGCAACCCGCTGATAAACCATTGGAAAGGATTGAAATAACTAAGGATCTGAATCCATCGGGGCGCCCCGTCCAGGGCATAAAATGCACTGCTGCATAAAAGAAGGGGTAGGGTAATCAGGTTGGTGGTTATGCTGGCTTGAGATTCGGATTTGCATAAACCGGAGATAAAGAAACTGAAAAACACATAGCCACAGGCTCCCAGGATACAGACAATCCCGATCATAACCACCGCGAGGGGCGATAAACTAAAACCAAAAACAATGGCCCCCACCGACAGTACCAGCATCCCACATAATAGGGAAATCAGAATCCAGGCCGATGAAACACTGAGGATGTACTGCCACAAGGGCATCGGAGTTACCCTTAAAAGTTTGTAGACTCCCCGTTTGCGTTGGGCCAAAACCGAAAAAACAGTAGTGGTGAACGCATAAAACAAAATCCCCATGGCCATCATCCCGGTGGTAATCTGGACGCTGTAGCCTGGCTGATTAATCAACAGTCCCAGACCAATGGTTCCGCCAATCGGCATGGTGATTGACCAAAACAGCAGAAATGGCTCCCGGGCTGCCGCTTTAAGTGAAAGACTAAAAACAGTATTCATAAAAGTTGTATTTAAAAAGTTAGTATTCATTAGTATTCTCCTCTAAATTGTGATGGGGTTAGTTTTAAATATAAAGCTTCCAGATTGCTGACCTCATACTTTTCCATTAGTTCTTCCGGTTTGCCGGCATCGACAATGCGACCGTCATTCATGAAAATCAGGCGATCGGCAATTTGCTCAACCTCATCCATATCGTGGGATGAAAACAAAACCGTCTGCCTATTTTTGGCCATGGTTTGAATCATCGCGCGGATTTCATGTCGGGCGCGGGGATCCAGACCGGCAGAAGGTTCGTCCAACACAACTAACTCCGGATGATGGACATTGGTCACCCCGATGGCCAGCCGTTTTTGTTGCCCCAGTGACAGTTTGACCGCCGGTGTTTTGGCTGCTTCGGATAAATGGCAGTTATCCAGCTCCACCCGGATCTGATCTTTAGTCAATTTGGTATGGTAGAGCGCCGCAAACAGTTTCAGATTTTCTTCAGCGGTATACCCTTCAAAAAAGGGGGTGGACTGCAGCTGAGCCCCCACGTAGTCACGGTAGTCGGGGCGCCAGTAGATGATGCTTCCTTGATCCGGTTTTAGAATACCCAGCAGCATGGCAATGGTGGTGGATTTTCCCACCCCGTTTGGCCCGATCAAAGCCAGAATTTCGCCCTGTTCAATCTCAAAATCAATGCCATTGATGACATTTTTCTGATGAAACTTTTTAACCAGGCTCTTAGCAGAAATAAGATGCATTTTAAATTCCTCCTTATTTTACGTTGTTTACACAACGTTGACTATATGATTATTTTTTTCTCCCTCCGGTGACAGAGGGAGAATCGGGTGGTTTATTTTTCTGATTCCAGCAATTGGATGGCATTTTCCACAAATGATTGCTGTTGTTTAACGATGGCAAACATATTATCAAAAATAAGCAGTTGCATCGGGGGAATATAATTATTCATGGCGGCGTTTTTCAACCGCAACCCGCTCTTCAGCTCATCATACTCTTTTTCCAATGCGTCACGCTGATGATAAAGCGCCTTTAAGGCATCCTCATTGGAAATCTTCCCGATAAAAGACATCCCCGAATATAAGGTCGACGGATAATTTACCGAAGATAGTCTAAGTGATTCATCTACCAGTTGCTTTAAATGTTCCTGGCCTGTGGCGGTAATTTTATAAATGGCCTTTTGGCGATGACCAGTCTGTTCAATGCTGTCGACCGTAACCAGTCCTTCTTTTTCCATTTTTTTGAGGGCATGATAAATGGAACCAATTAGAACGCCGCCCCATCGTTCGGCGTCGGACAGTCGCAGCATCTGCTGAATGTCATATCCGGACATGGGCTGGACATCAAGAATTCCCAGTACAAGTACGCGTGTCAAATGTTTGTCACCTCCAATGCTCTACGTTGAGTATTGTACATTGATTAAAAAAGAATGTCAACTATAATTTAGTGATGATGATGCTCACCGTGATCATGGTTACACTGATGGGTATGAACATGGGCTTCCTTGGATTTGTTGGTAATAAAATCGTTGTAGGTTTCGCAAATTGCTTCATAGTTTTCAAAAATACTGACGTTAGTAATGTTTGTTTTCAGCTGAGCCAGTAAATCATGAATGGCATGGCGATTGAGATAGTCGGGCAAGCTGACCTCAAAATTGACATAGGCACTAATGGCCAGAGCCTGTCCATAATATTCGGCCAATGAGATCATGTGCGTTGGTAGATCGCGACTCAGCACTTTTTCATAATCCGGCACCATGCCGCATAGATAGGAGAACAGCACCGCCTTGTTTTCAACACTCGTTAGGTTGTAATAAAGGTTAAATCCGCGGAAACATGACCGGGCTTCGGAAAGAAATAAAAAACAGGCCGAGTCGGGAAATTGGGCTGCCCGCAGATTTTTTATGCCATATTTATTCTGAATATCGGCATAATCGATGAGACGGGTGTATTCATAGGCGATGACTTGCCCATAGAGTTGGGATTCATCAAAAAGCTCTTCATGGAGCAACAGATAAAAATTACTGTCCTGCTCATCCGGCAGCACTAAAAGTTGGCGACAGTCACTGAGATCCTGCTTTGAGGCTTCGACAATGGCTTGGTCACATTTTGTATTACTCAGCTTTAGCCGTTCATTATAGATTTCCGTGGTTACAATGATTTCAAGGGGGTAATCCTTTTCGACCTGGTAGACGAGTTTATATGTTTCGATCATATTCTGAATAATGGACATTGGTAATTCCTCCTCTGATGCATGTAAATTTAGCATGCTGAGACAAGTATACTCCTAAAGCAGTAAGGTGTAAATAGCAAGTTTGATGGTGTTATTTTTTGATGTGTGGGTTTGACGACTTCGTGAAATGGCTGTTTTACTCGTGAATATTCTTTGATTTAAGCTATAACAATTGCTAACATTGAACCTTAGTAGAGAAGCGATAAGAAAAAAATAAGTGAGGAAAAAATGAAAAAAGACAAATTATTAAAATACATGACACTGTTTGTGGTATGGTTGAGTTTTACATTGGTTTTTGGGACCGGGGTTATGGCTCAGGAAAAAGAAAGCAGTGTTGTCGGGGTACAGTACCGAGGACATGTCCAGGATTATGGCTGGTCTCAGGGGTGGAAAGCCGACGGCGACATTGCCGGCACTTCGGGCGAAAGCAAACGCTTGGAAGCGATCAAGATCAAAATTGTCAAAACGGAGACCGAACCAATCCTCTATGATAAAGCCGGCACTTACGGCTCGGCAACCGACACGCAGACCATCGCCGGGGATGTGACCGTTGTAGCCGACGGCGTGATTCTCCAGAATCTGGTGATTCAGGGCGATCTGAACATCAGTGAGGCCGTCGGCGATGGCAACGTTACGTTAAACAATGTCACCGTGGCTGGCGATACCTTTATCCGCGGCGGCGGGGCGAACAGCATCCACATTAACGGTGGCAGCTATCAAAATGTTGTGATGGAAAAAACATCCACCGGAGCAGTGCGGATTGTAGCTACCGGCATAGACGGACTGACAGTGGTGATCTCGGAGGATGCCACTGGAGAAACGATCATCCTAGAAGGCACCTTTGATAGCGTAGCCGTCAATGCCCCCAATATGACGATAACCACGCAAGGAGATACCACCATCATCGGCAAGATGACGGTCGGCGCCGAGGCAGTGGGGAGTGCAATTACCCTGAACGCCGGGACAACCGTGTCGGATATGGTGCTGGATGCCAAGACTGAGGTCAAAGGCCAGGGCACCGTGACCAAAGCCGAGGTTAAAGCGGATGGCGTGTCCTTTGAAAAAGCGCCGACGCAGCAGATTGTGGCGCCTGAGGTGACGGTGCCACCAGTGGTAACACCGGCTGTGCCGCCAATGACGCCACCCACACCCGGCGGTGGGGGCGGTTATAACCCGCCGAGTAAAATCGCCCTGACGATTAGCGATCCCACTGTCACCTTAAACCGGGTTTATGATGGCTCCAGGAATGCCACCGTTACAGCCATCGGCACATTAACCGGTGTTGAGACCGGCGATGATGTGCAGGTTACGGCCACGGCCGTTTATGACACCAAAACCGCCGGTACCGGTAAGATCACCCCAAAACAGCTGACCGTCACCTTGAATTCATTGACCACCGCAAAAGTCTATGACGGTGGTCCCTATGCCATTGCAAACTGCGGAGACATCGAGGGGGTACTGGACGGTGATATAGTAGGCAGAGACATGCAAGCTGTTTATGATTCGAAAAATGTTGGCGACACTAAAACCATTACGATTAGCTACTTCATAAATGGGCCAGCTACAGCTAATTACCTGGCGCCAGAACCGGAAACTCGGGCCGGCGGCAAGATTACCGCCAAACAATTAACCGTCGCCAGCCAGAATTTGACCACCACCAAGGGGTATGATAGCACCACGACTGCGGCGGTGACCGATGTGGTCCTGGGCGGTGTGGCCGCTGGGGAAACGCTTATGGTCACAGCTACGGCCAACTATCGCGACAGTGCGAGCGGCATCAACAAACCCATTGATGTGGTCTACTCAATCGCCGGTACTAATGCCGATAATTATATTGCACCGGCCAGTATGACCGATACCACCGGCGTGATTCAATAAGATATTCTGGTTTACAGCTATGACACCAGCAGCCTGGCATGGTGCATTTAGTAATACCGGCGTACTGTCAAGTTTCAAATTTGCTTGGTCTTTATCAACGAAAAATGCTGAACGATTTTGAGACATTAATTAGTGGTAATCAATTTAATAATGTTAACTCAAGCCAGCCACGTGCTGGCTTTTTTCGTTGGATTACTTTTGAGTGCATTGCGGAGCGTACTTCATTGGAGACGGTGACCTTTGCGATCGACGTTAAAAATTAGCAACATCGGTTTTTCGGTCTTTGATGGATGCAGCAAGCTTTCCGCGTGACCCTCTGACGCCGAGCTTGACGACGATTCTCAACAATACCTTTTTAAATTGTACATCGTTGCCAGTATGACAATTCCGGAAACGGTTACCAGTATTGGGGCGATGGCCTTTAAAAACCACCCCTTCACTACCATTACCATGCCTGCCAACGTGTCAATCGGTGCTGATTCCGAGACCATGGGCACGAATGGTACGGGCTTTCAGGCAGCCTATATGGCAGGTAGTAGCGGCACCTATACCTTTCAAATGGTTGGAGCAAGTAGTATCTAGGGTGTTGCCGGCTTCCTGCCGGAACTATATTTAAACATAGTGAACTAATAACAGGTTTCGATACGACCAAATTCCCTGGTTGCACCTTTGAAACATTCGCCACTTGATTTTCACCTCCGCTTCGGTGGGGGTTTTTGTTTGGCAAATTTGCTGAAAATTACGCCGTTTTGAGCGCAATCTACGCCTTTTTGACGATAGACAGAGGGTGGCTTCCATGATAGGATGTGTTTAATGAGACAATGTGACAGGATTAGGAAATTTTTCAATTGCTGATGAAAACAAAGCAAAAAAATTCTGATAGTCAAAGTATCTCTAAAAGGGTACAATGGGCGCAAGATTAGTTAGCAGAAATAAATTAAATCAATGTCATAGAATTAACTTAAATCATAAAAATGATCAATAATGATCGCAACAGTACCCAAGCGCAAACAAAATAATATTGAAAGAGGGAAAAAATGAACATATCGATTGAAAGTTGGATCCGGAGGATGGTCAGAGCTCTGGTCATCGCGGCGCTACTGTTTCTAGGATGGGGGGTGGCTCCGGTCAATGCGGCGGTTTATCAGGTGACCACCACTGCCAGTCCAGCGGCAACGATGAGGTATATCTGTGAAGATCCAAACAACTTAACCAGCGGCTATTACGCCATCAGCACTGCCCAGGAGCTTCAGACCTTGGCCAGAATTATTAACAAGACGGTTACGCCGGCAGGGGTTACAGTTATGCTGGATACCGGTGATGCGGTAGCATTTCCAGCACCAGCTAACCTATCCACCAATGTCAAACTGACCAGTGACATTGATTTAAGCGGTGTCTGTGGTAATGGAACGGGCAACTGGACGCCGATTGGCAGTGAATATAATAAAAGTTATACCGGAACTTTTGACGGACAGGGATATACGGTTAATCATCTCTACATCAGCGCAGCAACTGATAATCTAGGGCTGTTTGGAGTCGTAACGAATGCCACTATCAAAAATCTGACCGTTGACGGCAGCATTTCGGTGACTTCATCAACTTCTTATATTGGCGGCATTGTCGGACGGATGTGGTCAGATTCAGCCATTGTTGAAAACTGCTGCAGTCAGGTAACACTGAGCGGCAGTTTACAAGATGCCGGGGGTATAGCAGGTGAAGCAAAGGGGACAATAAAAAATTGCCGCAATCAGGGTGTGATTATGGGAACATCTTCAACTAATGGCACTATTGGCGGCATCGTAGGATGGATTGAAAACGCTGCAGTCATTGATTGTGAAAACAGCGCAGCTATCACCGGCAGCACAAGAGTCGGGGGAATCGCAGGTGCCTGCAGTGTAACAGGTTCGATTACAAACACTGCCAATACGGCTGATGTTACTGCGGTTGGCACTGGTGTCGGGGGTATCTGTGCGCATTCACTTGGCAGCACAAAAATTTCCAATTGCCGGAATACCGGGAATTTAAAAGAAGGCGGCAGCCCCTCCAGCAGCAGCGCTAGCAGCCTTTTTGGATCTTATGCCGGAGGGATTGTGGGTTATGCCTATAATAACAACTACTATGTTAATAATCCGACGATCGTCAGTAATTGCTACACGACCGGTAGTATAGAAGCCAATACAACCGGTGCCGCAACCACAGCTAATATCGGACTGGTTGGTAAAATTGGGGTTGATACTTCCGGTAGTAATCCTGATAAAGGCGTAGTGGCTGTTTCGGCGTGTTATTGGCTGGATTCTCTGACCCTGACAAATTATGGCGCTCCAGCTGGACAAAAAGCGGTGGGAAGCGATATCGCTTCCGAGCCGACAATAACGGTCACTGTGTGTAGTCCCTTTAAGGTGGAGCAGGGACAGGCGGCGATGGGATCATTATTAACGCCGGCAATTAATGTTGAAACCGGTAAGTATGCCCTGGCGGATGCTTTGAATGTCGGGTTGACTGGCAATCCAACTTATTCATCCTGGACGGTCGATCCCCTCAAAAACAGCGGCTACCCAATATTTGAATCCGATGGTTATAAGACGGTATCACCGCCGACAATATCGGCTCAGCCCACGGATCTGACACCCAACCCCGGTGCCGACTATACCCTCAGCCTGACGGCAACTGGGAATAACCTGTCTTATCAGTGGTATCGACTGGAAACGAACAGCGCTAACCTGGGCGGGACGGTAATTGCCACAGCTACCAGCGCAAGCTTTACAACTTCACAGACGGCACTGGGAGACTATTATTACTGCCTGGTTACGGCGACAAACCCCAACGGCATCACTGCAACCACCAGAAGCAACACCGTCACTGTGACGGTTAAACCGGAAGCCAGCTGGGTATTATCTGGCAGTACACAAGCAAGTGGAACGCTGGCAGAGGCCGTGGCCGCCTGTAATGGGGACATCACCGGCGGCACCATTACCCTGCTTAAAAACCTGACGCTAATAGCACCAATCGCCATCAGCAAAGACATTACCTTGCTTTCAGAGGGCATTAATCAAATCACCCGGGGGAGTGGTCTGACTGGTAGTGATATGTTTACCGTTACAGATGTTGGCAAACTGACCCTTGGTAAAACCAGTGGTATGGATGGCAACACCCTGACTCTGAATGGCGGGGCAGTATGGTCAGGCACTGTTGATCCCATACTTGGCCGGGGAACCACGAATACTGGGATTGCAACCAGCGGCTCGGTAATCAATAATCAGGGGGTGCTTACCATGCACAGCGGCGTTACCATTGAGAATAATGCCGGCAATGGCACAGCTGCTTCCAGTCCGGCGGCGATCATTAATCATGCGGTGGCGGCAGACAAACCGGCAAAGTTCACGATGGCTGGTGGGGATATCACTGGCAATTACGGCTGGGAAGCCGGGGCGATTTTTAATAACAGCTCCACTGTCACTGACCTTATTGACATCACCATTTTGTCTATTTCGGGTGGTAAAATTTATGGTAATCAGAATGCCTTCGATTACGTGATTGGAGCCGGCGGAATCGAAAACAATGCAACCTTTACTTTATCCGGCAATGCGGTGATCTCGGCTAATAAAGGTTATTTTTCAGGTGGGGTCGACGCCGGTTTGAAAATGACCATGACTGGGGGAACCATTACCGGCAATCAAGGTATTTATTGTGGGGGGATGGGTCAATGGACAGCCTCAATGAACCAACTGGAACTAACTGGTGGCACCATCACCGGTAATAATGCCACCGGCTTAATTACAGATGGGATTGCCGGAGGGATTTTTCCAAGTCATGCCCTTGATAGAACCTTCAACATCAGCGGCAACCCGGTCGTCACCGGCAATACTGTCGGTGGAACCATCAGTTATGCCAATGGATCTTATACGGCTTCCGGCGGGACTCCTTCCAATGTGGGACTGTTAAACACGGACAGTTACAAAAAACCGCTTGTAGTCACTGGTGTGTTAACCAGCGGCGCCGCCATCGGACTTTCATTATTGACAGATGCTGGAAGTACCAATGTGGTGCCCACCCCAGGGAGTCCGGTGTCTGTGGCTGTTCCGGGAGCAGCGGTCACGGATGCATCACCCTATCTGGCTTATTTTTCATCCGACAGCAGCAGTTATGACATGGCCAAGGACGGGAATAATCTGGTTCTGAAGGTCAAAACCCCGGTTACGATCAGCGACAGCATCACCAACAGAGAATATAATGGCCAGCCAGTCGCACTGACTGCCGACCCGGTGATTAAAAAAGCCGGAACGGCTGATCTGGTCACTATCGCCAAGGAGAATCTAACTTATCTCTATACCAGCACCGACAGCAACGGTTACAACAGTGCGGCGGCACCGACATCTGCCGGGGCTTACCAACTGGTGATTTCCGTGCCAGACACCAATACCGATTATACCGGCAGCTCGGCGATTCCATTCACCATCAGTAAGAAACCAGTAACCGTTACGGCACAAAACTGTACTATCAGCGTAGGTGCGGATGCGCCGGGTTATCAGGCTATCGCGCCTGGGTTGGTTTCGGGTGAGACCCTAGCCAATGTGACATTTAACTGCACCTATGTCAAAAACGACGCGATCAATGGGATTGCCGGAACCTATCCGATTACCCCAGTTGGCGGCAGCATCAGCAGCAACGCCAATTATACCATCACCTATGTGCCGGGAGCGCTGACAGTCAGCCCGGCCAGTGGTGGAGGTGGAGGTTATACTCCTCCCAGTATGCCGGGGGTTGTGGTCACCCCGCACAACATCACCTATGATGCGACCGGAAAACCAACCGTAGATATCACCGGAGCGCCGGCCGGGTCGATAGTGTATTACAGCACCGATGGCATCAATTATACCACTACGTTGCCAGCGATGACCCAGGCCGGAAACTATACCGTCTACATCAAGATTACCTGCCCTAATTATGCGGATTACATCACCACGACGCCAGTCACCGTGAACAAGGCGGTAACGCTGCCAATACCGGATGTATTTAATCGATTCAATCCGAACCAGATGTCCGGTTCACCTGGGACAAACATTTCAGAATTTTTACCGGCTGGTTGTGGAGCGACAACCTTCGGGGTTGGTATTGTCAATGATCCCCACGGAATATTAAGTGGCCCACCGACCATTTCAGGCAGTGGCGTGTTGCATTATCAGTTGCGACCCAGTGCCCCTGTTTCAGACATCGTCGATGCGGTTCTGACCAACGGAACAACGGATGTAATTGCGACCGAAAACACGGCTCTGACGGCCACTATCCCGGTGCTGGTCACCATGGCCAACTACAAGGATACCACCATCAACATCGTGGTGGAGCTTTCTGATCAGGTTCATCAGCTCACGGTTTCCGGAGGGAGCGGAAGTGGCGGTTATGAAGCGGGCAATCCGGTCACGATCACTGCCGGCGAACCAACGGCGGGACAACGGTTTGTCAACTGGACCGTTGACAGCGGTGACATCATCCTGGCTGACCCGACCAGTAAAACCACGACCCTGACGATGCCGGGAACTGATGCTAAAGTTATCGCCAATTATGCGGAAAACGATAGCGCCGTCGGCATTCGTTATCAAACCCATATCCAGGACATCGGCTGGGAAACCGACTGGAAAACTGATGGGGTACTGTCCGGAACCAGCGGGCAGTCTAAACGGCTGGAAGCCCTGAAGGTGGAACTCACCGGTGATGTCCCGGTCGGCGCAACCATCGAAACTTCGGTACATGTCCAGAATTACGGCAATCTGGGACCCTTTGCCATGGGCACTGCCGCTGGCACCAGTGGACTGAGTCTGCGGCTGGAAAATATCTGCCTGACCATGAATAATCTGCCTGGCTACAGCCTGCGCTACAACGTCCATGTCCAGAATCAGGGCTGGCTGCGGAACGAAAACGACAGCAGCAACTGGTTTAAATCCGGCGAAACTGCCGGGACTGCCGGACTGAGCCTGCGGCTGGAAGGGATCCTGATTAAGTTGGTGAAGGACGAATAAAGTTTATAAAGTGGACAAAATAAAAAGTCTTTCAGCGGTTAATAGACTATCTGTAAGGCTTTTTATGTATATCTACTCCTTTTTGCATGCAAATATACGCCATTAAATGGTTAGACACCAAATAACTGCTTATGTTATGATAAATTTCTGTAAAACTAACTATTTTTGAAAATTGGAGAAAGAATCATGAAAAGCAAATTATTTTAATCGATTGGCTTAGACTTTCAGACAGCCTATACAGCGGGCGGATTTGGAACATACTGTTTACAATCGGTTGGATCAAGTAGCATCCACTAAAAAAACCTCTTTTCCAGCTTGGTACCGGGATGGGGGGCTAGGGCGGCCTTAGGCCGCTTTTTTGCGTTCTGGAAAGAGTTTTTATTTACAAATTGATTATCGCTCTCTGTCAATACGTAAATACTTCCTTAAAAAGGCGGAAAAACCGATTATGAAAGCAAAACGAGTAATTTTGTAGATGAGAGGGAAATTAATATCTTGACCTTGAGTAAAATAACACTTACTATTATAAAAATATGCGTAATTTCAAGCGCTTGTTTCAAGGTTAGAAATAGGAAGTTAAAATAACTGCTTGATAAATTATAAATAATGCAAAGGAGAGAAAGTTTGCAAACGGTTACACTAAATATAGGAGGAGATTTATTATGAAATGGTTTTATAATATGAAGATCACAGCTAAGATTTTAAGCGGTTTTATAATTGTCGCTCGATTGTCAGCATTGTGGGATATATGGGGATCACAAACCTTAAAGCAATGAGCAAATCGGACACGGTGCTTTTTGAAAACATGACTGTGCCGCTGGCTCAGATTGGGGATATTTCTACTGCTTTTCAGCGCTTATGGGTAAATGCCCGGGACATGATTACGGCCAACGATGCCGAGACGATTAAAGTCAATGTCGATAAAATCAACGAGCGTAAAGCTGAAATTGACAGCCTTTCCAATGATTTTGAACAGCGCATTATTTCCGATGAGATGAAAACGGCCTTCCAGACATTTCAAGATGCCCGTAAGGACTATGAGTCCCAACTTGACTCGATTATCACGCTGGCCACCGAAAATCGGGATGCCGAAGCCATTGCACTGATGGCTGAGACCCGTCCGGCGGGAATTGCTTCCCGGGCGGAACAGGATGCCATCACGAAAATCGTCGCCATGAAGGTAGATGGTGCCAAAGCCCAGGAAACTGCCAATAGCGACCTGGCCAATAGCGTCATTACTACCATGACAATGCTCATGATTGGCGGCACAGTTTTTGCCATCGCGCTGGGTCTTTTCCTGAGTATGGTCATCAGTCGGCCGCTTAAAAAAGCAGCCCATATGATTAAGGAAATCCGGTTGGGTCATCTGGGCGAACGTCTGAATATGGATACCCGGGATGAAATCGGCGAAATGTCCATTGCCATGGACGAGATGGCAGATGATCTGCAAAACAAAGTCATCGGAACGATGAATATGATCTCTGAAGGGGATGTTTCAGCCGACATCGAAATAGCCGATGATCAAGATGAAATCACGCCAGCCATTAAAAAGACCATTGAAACCATCCAGAACTTAATTGCCGAAGCGACTATGCTGTCCCAGGCTGCTGTGGCCGGTCAATTAGATGCCAGAGGTCATGCCGATGCCTTTAACGGCGGTTTTAAAGAAATTGTTCAGGGGGTTAATCAGACCCTGGATGCCGTCGTCGGACCGCTGAATGTGGCGGCAGAATATGTGGAACGGATCAGCCAGGGGGATATCCCGGCAAAAATTACGGACAATTATAACGGCGATTTTAATGCGATCAAGAACAACCTCAATACCTGTATCGACGCAGTGAATGCGCTGGTGGCCGATGCCGGGATGCTGGAACAGGCCGGGGTGGCAGGCCGATTAAGCACCCGGGCGGATGCCAGCCGCCACCATGGCGATTTTGCCCGGATCGTAAACGGGGTCAATGCCACTTTGGATGCCGTGGTCGCACCGGTGCAGGAAGCTTCAGCCACCTTAAATGAACTGGCGAAAGGGAACCTCAATACCGGGATGGTCAGTCAGTATCAGGGTGATTACACCGTCATCAAAGACGACATGAACCAGACAGTGGCCTTCCTTAAACGCTACGTGGATGAAATTACCCATACGCTGGAAGAAATCGGCCGGGGGAACCTGGACCAGCATATTACCGACGACTATCTGGGCGATTTCCAGGCCATTAAAACAGCCTTGAATGAGATCACCAGCAGTCTCAGCACCACCATGTCCGACATTAACATGGCCACCGGACAGGTTGAAATCGGCTCCCAGCAGATTTCTTCTGGCGGTCAGGCCTTATCCCAGGGAACTACTGAGCAGGCTTCGTCTATTCAGGAGCTGACGGCATCCATTGAAGAAGTCGCTGGTGAAACCAAGCGAAACGCCGTCAATGCCAATCAGGCCAACGAACTGGCGATGCGGGTACGCAGCAATGCCGAATTGGGGAACAGCCAGATGAATAAAATGGTCGCCGCCATGGTGGATATCAATGAGTCGTCAAAGAGTATTTCCAAGATTATCAAAGTCATCGATGACATCGCTTTCCAGACCAATATTTTGGCTTTGAATGCGGCCGTTGAAGCCGCCCGGGCCGGGCAACATGGTAAGGGTTTTGCAGTCGTTGCTGAGGAGGTTAGAACTCTGGCAGCCCGGAGCGCCGAAGCAGCCAAGGAAACCACCGGCCTGATTGAAGGCTCCATTGATAAAGTGGAAGCAGGCACGAAAATTGCCGATCAAACCGAAGAAAGCCTGAAAGAGATCTTGCATGAAATTGAGCAGGTAACCGATCTGGTGGGCAACATTGCCCGGGCATTCAACGACCAGGCCTCGGAAATCGCTCAAATTAACCAGGGGATCGAACAAGTTTCTACTGTGGTTCAGACAAACTCAGCCACCGCCGAAGAAAGTGCTGCCGCCAGTGAAGAACTGTCTGGACAGGCAGAAATGCTCAAACAGATGGTGGATGCCTTTAAAATTAAAAATACAAAAACACAAGGCAGCACAGCAAAACCAGTGGTTTCTAAACCGGAGCAACCGATCAGTCCGCCGCCAATGGCGCCAAGCATCGATTTAGATAATGATATGGATAAATACTAACGTATCATCAAAAAATCTTCCAGATGGTTCTATCTAAGAACTGCTGGAAGATTTTTTATTTTTGATTTGCCGGCAGCCATTTAATTGGTTTGAGATAATCCGTACTGGTGGCTTCAACCATCGCCGCATCTTTGCCGATCACAAAATAAATCATCGTCAGTTGCCGGGGCTGGTCATAGCGCAGATAGAGCCGGCCCACCATCGACACCACCGGAAAGTCCGGGCCGGCATAATAATCCGGGGGGTGGCCGTACTGGAGCGTGCCCAATTGGAAGTCCCGTTCCTGATACAACGGGGCGTTCGTCTGAATGACGGCGTCAAGCTGAACCCAGTCGCTAAAACCGGCCATTGTCGGGCCGGGCTGAATGGCAGTGATCTGAGCGTCGAAATGCTTTAAGGCAGCGGGACAGCCCAGTGAGGTCATCACCAGTTCCAGCTGATCAAAAGCCACCAGGTCGGTAATGGCTTTGACATCCACGGCACCGTTCTGGTAACCGAAAATCCTATCGGTCTGGTGAATCGCGTAAACCCCATAGTGAGCGTTGAAAGTATCAGACTCTGGATTGTAGAAGGCAGAACGACCATCATTAAAGGATCCAAAATTATAAAGGATACTCAGTTCGCCAGCTCCCTGGTGGGGAAAGTTTTCGCCGCAGTGATAGAGCTTTATGTGCTTACACCAGCGATTATCTCCGGTTCGGGCGGAGGTGGGCACAGCCAGCTCCAGACCAGCTTGATGAAAGACACTGGTCGTTTCAAAGCTGGCTCCCTGAGCCTGGAGCACCCAGTCGCTGCGCAAGCCGGCCAGGGAGCTTGAAAAACATAGCAGAGCAACCAGGACGAGCACAAAAATTCCTGCCATGATACCGATAATGAACTTTTTTCGTTTCATGTCTTTCACCTTCTTTTAGGTCATGTTACGTTAACCAGATCCAAATTACAAGTAGAAAAGCATAAAATGGAGCTGTTGTGTCACCTTATAGAGAAAAAATACGCCTTTTGCCTTTTAAAATACGCCTTTTGATAATGGACAAAGATTGCTTGCAATGGTAACATGAATTAACTGATTAAATATAGATTAAGATCGAACGGAGAAACAATCATGAAAAGTAAATTTATTTTCTGGTGTACCTTTGTCACAATGCTTTTGCTATGTTTGCCGGTAACTGCATTGGCGGCCGATAACCCGGTGGGAGTGGCCTATCGCGGACACATTCAGGATTTGGGCGATTATCCCGCCGATGGTAGTTGGGTAGATAGCCCGACAATTATCGGCACCGAGGGTCAGTCCAAACGGATTGAAGGGTTTGAAATTAAACTCACCGGGACGATTCCGGCTAATCTGCAAAATGATCTGGAATTACGCTACAACGTCCATGTCCAGAATAAGGGCTGGCTATATGATGAAAATGATACCACCAACTGGCCCAAAGATAGCAACTATGCCGGCACAAGGGGTGAAAGCCTGCGGATTGAAGCAACTAAAATTGTCCTGACTGACAGTGATGGAAAACCAGTTTCTGGCTTTAGTGTTCAGTACCGCGGCCATGTTCAGAATGTCGGGGATCTGCCGGCCGATGAAAGCCAGTGGATTGCCGATGGTGATCAGCTGGGCACGGTGGGGAGTTCATTACGGCTGGAAGCCTTGCTGGTGAAAGTCGTTAAAAATCAAACCGACTTAACCGCGTATCAGGCGCTACTGACAGCCATCGGAAAGACCGTGGAATCTGATTATACGGCTGCGTCCTGGGAAACTTTGCAAAAAGCCCTGACCGACAATGCAGAGACAGCCAATAATAACCAGACAGAAGTAGATAAAGCTACGACTGCTATCCAGAAAGCTTACGACGGGCTGGTGAAAAAAGCAGCAGCGGTGGTGTATGACAAGGCTGGCACCTATGGCCCCGAAACGGGTACCGAGGTGATCAATGGCGACGTGATCGTTAAAGCTGATGGGATAACGCTCAGGAATCTTCACATCAATGGCGACCTGTACGTCGGTGCAGAACAAGTCGCTGCAAAGACAGAAGAAAATACAGCCGAAACGACTAACGCCAGTCAAGTAGTTGTAAATAATACAGATTACAATACGATAATCCAGAATCTTTATATTGCGTATTTTACCAGACTGGCGGCGGGGACGCATCTTACTATTACCGGAAGTCAGCCCCAAGCGTTCGCATTTTTCTTACCCGGCGGCACCCAGTTCACGGTCACTACGCCGGGTGGGGGAATCGGAACGGGTGCACCGATGCAAATCACAGCCGGTGCCAGTGGTGGTCCTGCCGGTGGCATTAGTGTTGGTGGCACCATTGGCAGCCTTAGCTTACTGACACCTGGGACGCAAGTCTCTTTAGCACCAGGCTCCCAAGTGCAACAGCTCTCGGTTCAAACGGGGGCATCAAATTGCGGAGTCATAAGCTCATCGACGGCTTTAATCCAAAACTTGGTTGTTCAAGGACCGGGAGCGACCTTCACGGGTTCAGGAACGATCCAAAACGTGGTTGTGCAAGGTACGGGAGCGACTTTCGCGGGTTCGGGAATGATCCAACACGCGGATATTCAGGCCGATGGCGCCAGCTTTGCAACCCGTCCGGGTGATTTTACCGTAGCACCAGGAGTTGCGACTCCGCCGAGCATGCCAGCCCCGCCATCAGGCGGGGGAGGGTATTATGCGCCCACTCAATCACAGCCAGTCATCAGCTCGACCGGAGCAGTTGCCTTTCCGGCTACGGTGACCATTTCCTCACAAGGGGCGGACTGCATCTGCTACACCACCAATGGGTCAGACCCAATGATGGCAACCGGTGCTCAGGACACAATATTAATAATCGGCGAAACGGCGTCGATTACCATTGATCATGATATGACCGTTAAAGCTATGGCGGTTCGGGCGGGTTACTATAACAGTACCATCACCAGTGCGACTTTCACCCAGGCGGCATCTGCCGACCTGACGGGTATTGCCCTCAGCCCGGCAGTAGGTAACTTTAACTTTTCAGCGAACACCTACAACTACCCCAACGTAACGGTGCCATATGATACCCCTAGCATTACCATTACGCCCAGTGGTAGTGGCAGTATCACTGTGAATGGCACGCCAGTAGACAGCGGAACGGAACTCGCCACCCCGGTTCCGGTCAGTTTTCAAGTCGAAACAACCATTACGATCGTCAATCAGGAACCGGGCAAAACGCCAAAAACCTATACCATTAAGGTGACGCCCAGCAGCGGCACCGTTACGCCACTTGTTTCGACGATAAAGACAGCCTTTACTGCCACCGCCACCTCTTTGGATGTAAATACCAGCGGTATTTTTGATATTAAACCCGGTACCAGCGGGGTATTATCCAAGGTAGAGTTTGCAAGTGCCGATGAGAGCATCATTGCCTCGGGGACCGTCGCCGATGGGAAGATCCCGATCTTAAAGGATGGCACCGTTACGCTGTTGTTTAAAAAAGCCAGCGTGACTCTGCTGCAAAGCGGGACCACCTATGATAAGATCAGCCTGCCCAATGTGGAGATTACAATCATTTCAACGGCCTACCTGGCTAAAGTCAATACCGGCACCGGAACCGTAGATGATTATGACAAAGCTGGCATTACCGGGGTGGTGGCCGACAATCTAAGCGGCATTAATCAGGCGGTTACAGCAGCAAGAAATGCCGCGAATGGGACGGAGCTGGACAAGGATACCATTCAGAATCTAGTAGACCTATAATCCAGTTACAAACCTGACACTTAACGCAGTTAAGGTGCCGTTTAACGGTGAGACACCGGTGACTTCCTTTAGTGATGATCAGTATATCGGAACAGTGTTATCGAAAGATGGGAATAATACGGATCTGGTGGCGGGTGAAAAATTTGACGGCACAAAAGCCTATACTGCCACCATTACTCTGTCTGCTATGCCAAATTATGGGTTTACCGATAGTCCAGTCTTTATAGTAGAGGGGGCAGATTCGATTATGCAAAATGTTGATAGTGACAATAAAACTGCCACTATTACTGCTGTGTATAATGTCAAGGATCAGTTTAGAATAAATAATGGGATTGCTCACTGCCTAGTCTGGGCCCAGCGCGCCGCCACCAGTGTGGCCGCCGAAATGCTGATGCGAGCTGATCTCAGCGTGCTGGCCCCGGGTAAAACAGCCGACATTATCGACGTTACCGGGAATCCTTTTGCAGATATCACCGTGATGGAACAGGAGGATTTTGTAATGAAGCCCGGGACGATTTAGCAATCGTCCCGATTGATTCAAAAAAAGCAGTGAGCCTTGAGCCGCTGCTTTTTTAGTTGATGTTGTTTAATTACCAGAATATCCCCTAAGCATCAGTAAAATCAGCCCGCTGATGAGGTCTGATTATGATTGCTTTTATCTTTTGATCAGTAAATTTAAAATAAAAGAACGAAATTTACATGTTTTTTACATAAATATCAGGAAATCGACTTGATTATTGAGTAAAGATAGATTAGAATAATTATAATTTAAATAATATGACAGGAGATTTTAAAAATGGAATGGTTTTACAACATGAAGATCAGAACAAAGCTGTTAGCCGGGTTTATCCTGGTAACAGTTATCGTCGGTATTGTGGGCTATGTGGGAATCACAAATATTAAGGCATTGGATGCATCCAGCACGAAACTGTATGAACATGTGACGCTGCCAACCTCGGCTAGCGGAAATATGGGCATTGAGTTTGGGAAGATCAATGGTTACATCAAAGACATGATCATTGCCGATGATCCCGCAATTATTCAGGCAAATGCAGATAAAATTGCTGCGAGCCGCAACAAAATATCCCAAATATCCGAGACCTTTGAACAGAATATTCTCGATGATGAGATGCAGCAATTGTATCAGCAATTTCTCGATTCCCGGAAGGCTTATGCGGCAGAGCTGGAAGCGGTGATGGCCCTGGCCAGCCAGAATCAGGATGAAGCTGCTCTGGCCCGCATCGCACCTACTGGGGCTGCCGGAATCGCTTCGCAGGCAGAACAGGATGCCCTGGAGAAAATTCACAATATGACGGTGGAGGATGGTAAAAACCTGTCCGAGGCCAATCACAGCCAGACGAACAGCGTCGTGACAACCATGACGGTCTTTATGGTTGTAGGCGTTTTGTTGGCCCTGTCCCTGGGTTTTTTCCTCAGTATGGTGATCAGCCGTCTGCTTAAAAAAGCCGAATATATGATTAAAGAAATTCGTCAGGGTCATTTGGGTGAGCGCCTGAATATGAATAGCCGCGACGAAATCGGCCAGATGTCCATCGCAATGGATGGACTGGCGGATGATCTGCAAAATGTGGTGATTGCTACCATGAACCAGATTTCCGAAGGGGATGTTTCGGCGATGATTGAAGTCAAGGATGATCGGGACGAAATCTCGCCAGCGCTTAAAAAGACGATCGAAACCATCCGAAACCTGATTAGCGAAGCGACCTTGCTGTCCCAGGCCGGGGTGGCCGGGAAACTTGACGCCCGTGGCAATGCGGCTACTTTTCATGGCGGGTATCGTGAAATTATTGAAGGGGTGAACGCAACCCTGGACGCCGTTGTTGGACCAGTCCATGTGGCGGCCGACTATGTGGAAAAAATTGGTAAAGGCGAAATTCCGGATAAAATCACCGAGTCCTACGCTGGGGATTTCAATGTCCTGAAGAATAATATCAATGCCTGCATTGATGGAATGGATGGACTGACCGAAGGAAGTCGGATTCTCGAAAAAATGAGTCTCAATGATTTTTCAGAAACAATCGAAACCAAATACTCTGGGATTTATGGCGAAATTGGCAATGCCATCAATACGGTTCACGATCGCTTTATCCGGATTGTGACGGTTTCAACCCACATTGCTGATGGCGACATGAGCGATCTGGAGACACTTAAACAAATCGGGAAAAGAAGCGCCAATGATACCTTAAACCCGAGCCTGATCCGAATGATTGAAAACATTCACAGTCTGGTCCAGGAAACCGAAAAAATGGCGACTATTGCAGTGGAAGGGGATCTTCACAACCGTGGCGATGTCGACAAATTCCAGGGCGAATATGCCAAGGTTATTAAGGGCTTTAATGAAACCCTGGATGCCATCATCCAACCGGTAATTGAGGCCAGTGATACCCTGCGTGAACTCTCAACGGGAAACCTCAACACCGGAATGGTCGGCAATTATCGGGGTGATCACGCCCAAATTAAAGAAGTGCTGAATCAAACCATTGCCTTCCTTAAAGCCTATGTGAGTGAGATCACCGACACTTTGGAAGCAATTGGTCATGGGAACCTGGATCAACACATCACTGCAGACTATCTGGGGGATTTCCAGGCCATCAAAACAGCCCTGAACGATATCACCTCCAATCTCAGCACCACGATGTCCGATATTAACATCGCGGCCAGCCAGGTTGAAATGGGATCCCAGCAGATTTCAGATGGCGGTCAGGCCTTATCTCAAGGTACCACCGAACAGGCCAGCGCGATCCAGGAATTGACCGCTTCCATTGAAGAAGTAGCTGCGGAAACGAAGCGAAACGCGATGAACGCCAATGAAGCCAATGACCTGGCCATGCAGGTTCGCAGTAATGCTGAAGTAGGCAATGATCAGATGAATAAGATGGTCGCCGCGATGGTTGACATTAATGAATCTTCAAAAAGCATTTCCAAGATCATCAAAGTCATCGATGACATCGCCTTTCAGACCAATATTCTGGCTTTGAACGCCGCTGTTGAAGCGGCCCGAGCTGGTCAGCATGGCAAGGGATTTGCCGTGGTTGCCGAAGAAGTCCGAAGCCTGGCCGCCCGTAGCGCCGAAGCCGCCAAGGAAACGACCGGTTTGATTGAAGGCTCGATTGATAGGGTCAGTGTTGGTACGAAAATTGCTGATCAGACCGAAGAAAGCCTTAAAGAGATTCTGAATCAAATCCAAAAAGTGACCGATCTGGTGGGTAGCATCGCTCAGGCCTCTAACTCCCAAGCCTCTGAAATCGCCCAGATCAACCGCGGGATTGAGCAGGTATCGGAGGTCGTTCAAACCAATTCCGCCACTGCTGAAGAAAGCGCCGCTGCCAGTGAAGAACTGTCCGGCCAGGCCGAAATGCTCAAACAGATGGTGGACGCCTTTAAAATCAAGAATTCGAAAACGCGAAGTTCAATCGGAAAAGAAACAGTTTCCAAACCAGTGAAAACAACCAGTTCTCGTTCGTCCGAAGTTACCATCAATTTGGACGATGACATGGACAAATATTAGCCTTAAATTGTCTTGTGTCAAATAAAATAATGTTGATAGCTAAGCCAGCACGGAGTTTTCTACCAACGTAGCTGGAATTAGTATTTTGTTGTATGAGGATAATCCTAAAAAAACAGCGAGCCATGAGCCGCTGTTTTTTTATGGAATGTTTTTTCTTTATTACGGAAGGTTTTCAGGTGCGATCCAGTCTCTGTATTCGAATTGTTATATGTTTTAGAAGACGGAAGCAGCACCTTTGTTAAAAAATATCAAAATGAGAGTATGTAAACGATATATTCAATTTAAAAAGGGTATTAAACGTATCAACGATTGGCTTGATGCCATAATAGTGGGACCTAATTATCTGTACAGATCAGGCATTAGGTCCGGCAACTTGTTGATCAGAAGAAAAACCTCGAAAAAAATCAAAAATTATCAAGAGGAGGATTTAGAAAGAGACCCTACATAAAACGGAATCAAAAATAAATTAGGAGGACTTTGAAAATGAAATGGTTTTATAACTTGAAAATCAGAACAAAGCTATTAACTGGCTTTGTTTTAGTGGCACTTGTGGTAGGTATTGTGGGTTACATCGGCATGAATAATATTAACAGCCTGGAGCAAGCCAGTCAGAATTCATATGAAAATATGACAGTTCCTGTTTCTGAACTTGGAGAAATCGGCATTGTATTTCAGAAGCTGCGTGTGAATGTACGAGACATGATTTTAGAAAATGATCCCAAAGAAAATCAGAAAAACATCGATCTCTTTGATGCCAATAACAAAAGAATCGATGAACTCATTCTATCTTTTCAAGAAAAAAAACATTCTGACGTAGTTAAGGCCGCTTTTCAGGAATTTATTGATGCTCGTGAAGCAATGAATCCCGAATTCGATAAGGTCAGAGCGCTTGGTGTGCAAAATAAGAATGATGAAGCGCTGGCCCTGATGCGAGAAGGCGGTTCAGCATATATCGCTTCTGCAAATGTACAGAATGCTTTGGAGAAAGTTATCGGTTTGAAAGTTGAAAAAGCTGGTCAAAATGCACAGGCCAATGCAGATCTTGCCAATCAGGCAATAACAACCATGACAATTATTATCGTTGCGGCGATTATTTTTGCCATTGCTCTGGGTCTATTTCTGGGTACGGTCATTAGTCGGCCCCTAAAAAAAGCGGAGCAAATGATTAAAGAAATGCGCCGGGGGCATTTGAGCCAACGCTTAAACTTGGATACCCGGGACGAAATCGGGCAAATGGCTGTTTCCATGGATGGTTTGTCTGATGACCTTCAAAACGTCGTAATTGCGACGATGAATCAGATCGCCGAAGGGGATGTCTCGGTCAATATTGAACTCCGTGATCCTGAGGATGAAATCGCACCGGCACTTAAAACGACTATTGAAACCATTAGGAGCCTGATTGCTGAGGCCACCATGCTGTCCCAGGCTGCCATTAACGGTAAATGGGATACCCGAGGCGATGCCGCGGCCTTTAACGGCGGTTATAAAGAAGTGGTTGAAGGGGTCAATGCCACTCTGGATACAGTGGTGGATAAAATGGTCTGGTACGAAGCAATTATTGATGCGGTGCCATTCCCCATTCATGTCACCGATAATAACATGAAATGGACCTTTATGAACAAACCTTTTGAAAAAAATATGATCGATGGCAATGTCATTAAAGATCGAGATTCCGCCCGGGGCATGGATTGCTATAATGCTGGAGCGGATATCTGTCGAACCGAAGGGTGTGGGATTCGACGATTGGTTGATCAAGGCTTAACCGAAAGCTTTTTTGAATGGTGTGGCAAAAGCAATAAGCAGGATACTGCCTATCTCAAGAATGCCAAAGGCGAAAATGTCGGTTTTGTTGAAGTGGTCACCGATCTGACGTCAATGATCCGGGTCAGCGACTATACCAAAAATGAAGTGACGCGATTGGAAAATAACCTGATACTGCTATCTCAGGGGGATGTCGCTTTTGATATGGCTATCGGAGAAGGTGACGAATACACCACCGAGGTCAGTGCCCAATTTAATGAAATTGGCAAGAGTTTAGCTAATGTAAAAAGGGCCATTGGCAATCTGATTAATGATGCCACCATGCTGGCCCAGGCTGGTATTGACGGCAAGCTTGATACTCGGGCTGATGCCGGCAAGCACCAGGGTGACTTTGCCCGGATTGTCGACGGGGTCAATGCGACGCTGGATGCTGTGGTTGCACCGGTTCAGGAAGCATCGGCTACTTTAAATGAACTGGCTCAGGGGAACCTGAACACTGGAATGGTAGGTCAGTATCAGGGCGATTACACCATTATCAAAGACAGTATGAACCAGACGGTGGCGTTCCTCAAACGCTATGTGGATGAAATCACCCATACTCTGGAAGAAATTGGCCGGGGCAACCTGGATCAACACATCACCGATGACTATCTGGGCGATTTCCAGGCGATTAAAACAGCCCTGAATGATATCACCACCAGTCTCAGTGCCACCATGACAGATATCAACATTGCCGCCGGACAGGTTGAAATCGGTTCTCATCAGATCTCTGATGGCGGTCAGGCCTTGTCCCAGGGTACCACAGAGCAGGCCAGTGCGATCCAGCAGCTCACCGCCTCGATTGAAGAAGTAGCAGGAGAAACAAAGAAAAACGCCATGAATGCCAACGAAGCCAACGATCTGGCCATGCGGGTCCGATCCAATGCCGAAGTGGGAAATACTCAGATGAACAAGATGGTCACCGCCATGGTAGACATCAATGAATCATCAAAAAGTATTTCTAAGATCATTAAAGTCATCGACGATATCGCTTTCCAGACGAATATTCTAGCTTTGAACGCTGCCGTTGAAGCAGCCCGGGCCGGTCAGCATGGCAAAGGTTTTGCCGTGGTTGCCGAAGAAGTCAGAAGCCTGGCAGCCCGAAGTGCCGAAGCCGCTAAAGAAACGACTGGTCTGATTGAAGGCTCGATTGACAGAGTGGAAGCCGGAACCGAGATTGCCAACCAAACCGAAGAAAGCCTAAAAGAAATCCTACATGAAATTGAAAAGGTAACCGATCTGGTAGGAAGTATTGCCCAGGCTTCCAACGATCAGGCTTCGGAAATCGCTCAGATCACCCAGGGGATCGAACAGGTATCCACGGTGGTTCAAACCAATTCCGCCACTGCCGAAGAAAGTGCTGCCGCCAGTGAACAGCTGTCCGGTCAGGCCGAAATGCTCAAACAAATGGTGGACGCCTTTAAAATTAAGGATGCCAAAACACAAGGTGGCAAAACAAAACCAGTGGTTTCCAAACCAGAGAAACCGATCAGTCCACCGCCAGCCGAGCCAACAATTGATATGGATTTTGATATGGATAAATATTAAAGATAATTGAAGAAGTCTTCCAGATAGTATAAAAAGATAGTATAAAAACTACTGGAAGATTTTTTTGTAAAGCTACTCCTTAATAGAACAAAAAAAGCAGCGACTATTAAAGTTGCTGTTTTTTTGGTCATTTTTGAGTATGTGATTTTTTAAAATCTACGCCTTTTGATGATAGACAGAACATGCTTTAAATGATAGGATGAATTAATGTTTTTTTGACTTGAGAATATTGAAAAACGAAACCTTACCTGCTAATGTCGTGCAAACGAACAGTTTTTTTCAGCTGAGAGGAGAGGAAAATATTGGACGTTATAACAACAAAGCAAGCCTCTGAAAAATGGGACATACATATCCGGATCATCCAGCGGTATTGTATCGAAGGGCGCATCCCTGGTGCCGAAAAATACGGTAACAACTGGCTGATCCCGGGTGATGCCGAAAAGCCCGGCGATGGACGCCGGAAAAGGCTGCAGCCAGATAAATCAATATTGGCGGAGCTGTTATATATTATTGCATCCACCACCATGCCCATGCCAGCTGATAACCCCGATGCGATTTTAGATACGATCAGTGAAAAACGGCTGCGGCTTGCATATGAAGGTGAGCTCGCCTATCTACGGGGCAATTTCAAGCGATCGATGGACTGCTTTTCCGAAGCCGGACGAGACGACGCGTTAAAAATACGCACCTGTCCGACGGCGATTGCAGCGGCAATCAGCACTGGGGATTACCATTTCTACACCGAGATCGACAACTATCTTAAAAAATACGTAATCGCTAATCAGGGCAATGATATTGCAGCTTTTGCAGAGATATCAATTGCCGCTGCCGCCGTGGGTTCATTGGCTCCGAATATGGCTCCCGATTGGCTAAACAATGGTAATTTGAGTGTTTTTCCGGCAACAGTAAAGCCATACATTCTCTATTTGCGAGCAAAATATTTTCTGTGTCTGGGTAAATTTGAGTCCACGCTAGCGGTAGCTCAGACCGTTATGACGCTCAGTACCTTTCAACAGGGAATTATGCTGACCGATATTTATCTGCGGTTGATGTGCGGAATTGGCTGCCACGCCCTGGAACGCGTCGATGAGGCCAAAAGCTATTTAATGGCGGCGATGACCATGGCGTTGCCGCATGGCTTTATCACGCCATTTGCAGAATTGGTGATGGCTTTTGGCGGGCTGCTGGAGCAATGCCTGGAACAGGCATTCCCCGACTATTACGAGGCAGTGATCGCGCAATGGCAACGCACCTGGAAGAACCGGATATCCTTTCACAATCAGTTAACCAAAGATAACCTTACCGATATCCTGACCCTGCGGGAATACCATATCGCCGTGCTCGTCGCGCGCCGGGTTCCTTACGCCAAAATTGCCAGTCAGTATGGCATTTCAGTCGGCCGGCTTAAAAATATTATCCATGTAATTTATGGCAAACTGTTCATCTCCAGTCGGGATGAACTGGCAAAATACGTTTTATAAGCGACTAAAAATGTGACTTTTTGAGGTTGAAAAGGTACTTCTCCAATTATCAATTTATCCATATAATTAGGAATGAAACACTTTTATCGGGGCTTTTTTATCGCCATGAATAGCGTTAGGGGTATTGGAATTGACCCAAATGATGTACCGGCGTAGAGAATTACGAAAGAGGGACAAATTGAAAAAAAGAATTGTGAGTCTATTTGTATTGTTGATGGTTGTCGGGCTGGCGGGTGCGATGCCGGTCACGGCGGATTCATACCCTTTTGTTTATGATACCGATAATTATATTAAAATTGCGTCGGCTGCAGATTTAACGGCCTTTTCAGCAGCGATTAATGATGGTACATTACCAGCAACGACCAATGCCAGATTGGCGGCGGATATAGTGTTGCGAGCGGATGCTGATAATTGGGCTAGCTGGGGAACAACTGCACCAGATACAACGGCAACTCCGGCTTGGGTACCGATCGGGAATGCTACTAATCAATACAACGGCACCTTTGACGGCGCCGGCCATACCGTCAGCGGCATCTATATCACCAATGCAGGATCCCAATACCTGGGTCTTTTTGGTGTTGCCGATTCTTCAGCAAAAATTAAAAACCTGGGAGTGATTAATTCCTGGATCAATGGTGATGGTAGCCTCGGCGGCGGCGGTGTTGTCGGGTTTAATTACGGCACGATCAGCAACTGTTATAATACCGGAACTGTCAGCGGGAGCTTAATTGGTGGTGTTGCCGGGTTTAATTTTGGCACGATCAGCAACTGCTACAATACCGGAACTGTCAGCGGATCTGTATATGTTGGCGGTGCGGTCGGGTACAATGTCGGCACGATCAGCAATTGCTACAATACCGGAACTGTCAGTGGAGGCGCTTATATTGGAGGCGTGGCTGGTTATAACGAAAATTCTAAAACAATCAGCAACAGCTACAACACCGGAACTGTCAGTGGAAATGCTCATGTTGGAGGCGTGACCGGGACTAATCTCGGTATAATCAGCAACTGCTACAATACCGGAGCTGTCAGTGGATATTCAGATGTTGGCGGTGTGGTTGGTGACGCAACAACGGGCGTGTCCAAGTGTTATTATGCTCAGGATTCAGTCGCAACCGGAATCTACGGAATTGGCAATAACCAAGATGTTTTGAATGTAACTGAAGCAAAAGCTACCACGGCTTTTGCCAGCGGAGAAGTGGCCTATCTGTTGAATAAGTATAACAGTCCAAATGGCTATCCAGTTGATTGGTTCGGCTGGACCCAGGAGAAGGATCGTACAACGCCAACATTTTCTTTTGATGGCATCAAGGTTATTAATCAGAAAATTACTTTTGTTTATGCCGACTCGGCGCCGGAAACATATGATTATGGTTATTTTGGTGGGACTATCTTGTCTCTGCCGAAACAGCCCGCTGCGTCTATTTATACCTATACACAGGCTAATGGCACAATTCTAAGCCAGACAGCAATGACAACCTATCAAATCCAAAAGGATGAAACATTCACCGTTAACAAATATCAGCTCACCGAAAATAGTGAGGGCGTTATTGAAATTGGCACGGCGGCTGAACTAACCGAGTTTTCGAGATACGTTAATAGCGGCAATACCACGGCTAATGCGGTACTGACGGCAAATATAGTGTTGCGAGTGGATGCTGATAATTGGGCTAGCTGGGGAACAACTGCACCAAATACAACGGCAACCCCGGCTTGGGTACCGATCGGGAATGCTACTAATCAATACAGCGGCACCTTTGACGGCGCAAGCCATACTGTCAGCGGCATCTATATCACCAATGCAGGATACCAATTCCTGGGTCTTTTTGGTGTTGCCGATTCTTCAGCAAAAATTACAAACCTGGGAGTGATTAATTCCTGGATCAGTGGTGATAGTGGCATCGGTGGTGTTGTCGGAATGAATAAAGGCACGATCAGCAACTGTTATAATACCGGATATAATACCGGAACTGTCAGCGGTAGCTTTATTGGTGGTGTTACCGGGTTAAATTACGGCAGCATCAGCAACTGTTATAATACCGGAACTGTCAGTGGAAATGCTCGTGTTGGAGGCGTGACCGGGACTAATCTCGGCATAATCAGCAACTGCTATAATACCGGAGCTGTCAGTGGAAATTCAGATGTTGGAGGTGTGGTTGGTTACGCAACAACGGGCGTGTCCAAGTGTTATTATGCTCAGGACTCAGTCGCAAACGGAATCTACGGAATTGGCAATAACCAAGATGTTTTGGATATAACTGAGGCAAAATCCGCCGCCGCTTTTGCCAGCGGGGAGGTGGCCTATCTGCTGCAAAAAGGGCAGGCTAGTCAAACCCCTCAGGTCTGGGGGCAGAAGCTGACGGGTAGCGTGGATGCGTTACCGGTACTGAAAAGCACTGACCCGATCTGCAAAATCACTTACCTGAAAGGGGACGGGACAACCACCTATCAAGTCGGTTATACAAATCAGAATCAAACCACCACGCCGGTTGCATTGGCAACCGGTTATGTCTGGAAGGATGCCAATCAGGCACTTTTTACCGGGACTACTCTGGTTGGTACTGATTTAAGTGTCCATTGCTGCATCGCCACCCTGCCCACGGCTACTGCCAACTATGGTACAAAGCTGAGTGATATCCTTTTTTCAGGGGGCAGTGTTGATGTGACCAAGTGGAGCTGGAGTGATCCAGCCAACAATCAGGTACCTGCGCTGGGGAATAGTGCTGCCTACCAGGCTACCTATACCTCCACTGATGCCATCTTTGGAACCATGACATTTGCTATTACACCGACCATTGTTAACCCTGGCGGTGGCGGCGGAACTCCCATCATGAGCGGGATCATCGTCAATCCCGGTACTATCACCTTTGACCCCGCTGGCAATCTGGCGGTGGATATCACCGGGGCCCCGGCTGGTTCGGTAGTCTATTACAGCCTGGACGGGATTACTTTTACCACCACGCCACCAGCCATGGAAAACGCTGGTGAACATCAGGTGTATATTAAAATTACCAGTCCGGGTTATCAGGATTACATTACCCAAACCACGGTTACGGTTGAGAAACACGAGGCTCCGGTCATCCCTGAGCTGAGAGTCCCGGTTCCCATCGGTCAGCAAACAGGCTCGACCGATTTGGGAGCTCTGTTGCCACCAAATCGAGGTCAAATCCATTATCAGTTGGTTGGGGTCAGCGATCCCGGAGCGATTTTAAACGGATCCCCCACCATCGATCAAAATGGGTGGATCACCTATGGTTTCGCCAGCCCGCTGTCGGCCAGTGGGGAGCAACTAACGGCAGCTGTGGAAGAACGTGCGTCCTTAAGTGTCACCATTACGGTGCGGGTGACCATGGAAAATTATGCCGATACCACCATTACCCTAGTGGTGACCCAAGCCGAAGCCATCGGCGTCCAGTACCAGACCCATATCCAGGATATCGGCTGGGAAAATGACTGGAAAACCGACGGGACGCTGTCCGGTACCTTTGGCCAGTCCAAACGGCTGGAAGCCCTGAAAGTGAAATTAACAGGAGACTTTCCGGCCGGTGCAACGATTGACACTGAGGTCCATGTTCAGAATTACGGCAATTTGGGACCTTTTAACATGGGTACCACCGCTGGCACCACCGGGGAAGGTCTGCGGTTGGAAAACATTTGCCTGACCTTAAAGAATTTACCTGGCTACACCCTTTTTTATGATGTTCACGTTCAGAATCAGGGCTGGTTAAGAGATGAAAATGACAGCAGTACCTGGTTTAAATCTGGAGAAACCGCCGGAACTGTCGCTCTTGGTCTACGGCTGGAAGGGATCCGGATTAAATTGGTGAAGACCGAGTAACGAGACAGAGTCAGCTAGTTGTTCAACATTATGGGCGAAAGTCATGAGTTGTCCTTAATTGTAAAGATCATATAACGCATCAACATCAAAAACAGCCATATGAAGACGTCAGCAAAGGCGAATTGATATGGACTTTGATATGGATAAATACTAGACCTCTCTCGACCCGAATATAACCGGTAAAAGCTTAAAGTGCTCCTTGAATTGCTTAATGCAATCCAAGGAGCACTTTTTTTATGTGCGACGAAGACCGGGAGCGGTTGTTTTAATGTCTCAGCCGAATTTTATGGTAAAAATTTATAGTAAATTTTAGTTGTTAAACAGTAGATGTTTGCAGTGAAAAGGGATATAATAATACCGCTTGTATATTTTTTAACACAGGTAATCATTGATATTTTATTAAAAGACCCCGAATAGAAGTTTTGAATTTTAGTGAATTTTTTTCAGGGCAAAGCAAAGGATTACAGTTGAAAGGGGTTATTATGAACGAAAATCAAAAACCGATTTTAGAACCGAAAACCGAACCTGTTATTGGAGCTGCCCAGGAAATTGTTGCCCATCCGGCTGAACGCATTCCGGCTAGTGCTCACCGCAAATCGCGGATAACCACAAAACTGCTGCTGTTTACTGTTTCGCTAATTGTATTGGCGGTGTTAGCGCTAGGGATGATTACCATCAATCTGAGCGCATCAGCGTTAACAAACCCGGCCAATACCGATGTTATGGCTTCAATCACGAATCTGAGAAATCAGATCCTGTTAAGTTCAGTGGTTATTATCTTAATTGGCGGCATCGCTGCTTATGCCATGGCACAAAAGTTTGCCAAACCGATTATCAGGCTCAAAGCTGTGGCCGATCAGGTTGCAGTGGGCAAGGTTGATGTCGACATTGACATGACCACCGATGACGAAATTGGTGATTTAATGCGGTCGTTTGAAACCATGATTCAAAACAATATAAGCTTGGATGATGCGGCGCAGCGGATGGCTCAGGGTGATTTTGACGTTGCCATCATTCCTCGATCCGAAGATGATGTGATCAGCTATTCAATGATTGCGGTGCTGAAAGAAATGAACAGAATTCATGATGCCATCGTAAAATTTGGCAATACCGCTTCAGAAGGTCAACTTAACTATCGTGGTAACACCAATGAATACACTGGATCTTACAAAGATATGATTCTATCGTTAAACAATGTCATCAATACCTTTGTTAAACCCCTCAAGGTTGCCAATAAGGCCATTGAACGCATCGGCAACGGTGTGATTCCACCAAAAATCACCACTGAATATAAAGGTGATTTCAATGATCTTAAAAGTAATATTAACGCCTGCATTGACGGCCTGGGTGCTTTAACTGAAACCGGGGAAGTCGTCCATCGCCTTTACATCAATGATTTTTCAGCCAAAGTGGAGGGGAACTATTTAGGTATCTATGGCGATCTGGCCGCATCGGTTAATAACATCCATGGGAAGCTCAACTATATTCATGCCATTGTCAACAATGTCTCCAATGGTGTGATGAGTGACTATGATGAGTTAATGACGACCGGAAAACGCTGTGACGAGGATGAGTTCATTCCCAGTCTGATTCAAATGATTGAAAACATCCATGCCCTGGTTAGCGAAGCCGATGAAATGACCCGGCTGGCGGTTGAAGGTGATCTCGATCATCGGGGCGACCCAGCCAAGTTCCGGGGCGAATATGCCAAAGTTGTTTCCGGGTTCAACCAGACTCTGGATGCAATTATCGAACCAATCCAGGCGACTTCGGTAGCTTTGGATGAACTGTCAAAAGGTAATTTGAACTTTATCATGGAAGGTGATTTTAAAGGACAGCATGGCAAAATTAAAGAAACCATGAACCGCACCATCAACTTCCTGAAAAATTATGTGACCGACATTACTGCTTTACTTAAACTGATTGGCGAAGGTGATCTCACGCAGGAAATCAAAGTCTATTATCATGGGGATTATAATGCCGCTAAACTGGTCATTAATAATATTACCACCCATTTAAGTGAAGTGATGAAGGAAATTGATGATTCCTCCGAACAGGTTAATGCTGGTGCCGTCCAAATCTCTGACGGCGGCCAGGCATTAGCCCAAGGGACAACCGAACAAGCCAGTTCCATCCAGGAACTCACCGCTTCGATTGAAGAGGTGGCCGCGGAAACCAAACGAAACGCCATGAATGCCAACGAGGCCAACCAGCGGGCCCTTGAGGTTCGCAACAACGCCGAAGTGGGCAATTCACAAATGTCAAAAATGGTCTCGGCGATGGTCGAAATCAACGAAGCATCCAAAAATATTTCTAAGATTATCAAGGTGATCGATGATATCGCCTTCCAGACCAATATTCTGGCGCTAAACGCTGCCGTCGAGGCCGCCCGGGCCGGACAGCATGGCAAAGGTTTTGCCGTAGTTGCCGAAGAAGTACGAACCCTGGCAGCCCGCAGTGCCGAAGCGGCTAAGGAAACCACGGGTCTGATCGAAGGCTCCATCGACAAGGTGGCGGTGGGCACCAAGATTGCCGATGAAACTGCCGAAAGTCTGGTTGAAATTTTGAATGAAATTGAAAAGGTGACCGGTCTGGTCGGCAACATTGCCCGGGCCTCCAATGATCAGGCTTCAGAGATCGCGCAAATTACGAAGGGCATCGAGCAGGTTTCTATAGTTGTTCAAACCAACTCGGCCACCGCCGAAGAAAGTGCCGCATCCGCCGAAGAACTTTCAGGCCAAGCCGAAATGCTTAAACAGATGATTAGTACCTTCAAACTTAAAACCAAAAAGCAGGCCCGTACCGAGGATGATAACAAAGCGCTTATTTTACTAAGTGAAATGGCTAAACAAGCCCCCGTTGCCACGATGGACTGGCAAACCCAGGTGGCTGCGATTGCTGATCAGGTGGCCAAAATGGGGTACCAGGATATCGCCGTGATGAACCTTGCCGGTCATGCCAAGTACATCAAGGGTAACGGCGAGTTCGATGCCTGGGGCGAATTCTGGTATGAAGCTGGCTTCAAGGGCGAAACGGCCATTTCGGATGAGACGATTAGTAAAGTTACCAATGAAGCGGTAGTCTTTGACGTGGCGCCGATTAACAACAATGGTCAGGTCGTTGGTTTGCTGGTGGGGAGACGGGTCCCAGCTCAATAGCAAGCTGCCGGATTAAAACGAGACTAATAAATAACGCAACCATCCTGAAGACAATGACGGTTCATTGTCTTCAGGATTTTTTTATAAGTAAGTGTAACGGATTAAAACCCCGATTGATTGAAATTTTTGTTATAATAAGATAATAGATTACAAATCCTGCTCAGGTTAATAAATAAGCCGGTCGACCACCAGATAAACTAAAAAAGACGATTAACAATCAGATTAGGCTGACTGTTAATCGTCTTTTACATTAGGTGGACCAGATCATCGATCTGTTTTTCGGACAATCATCAGCAACCGCGCTACACCTGATAATCATAGCTAACGGTATCGCCATCATTGCCAATAAAGACCACATAAGAGCCGGCTGTCATAGAGGGGAGTAAGCGTTGGCGACAGTACCACCAGGCGGCCGTCAACCGGTTTGATCAAGCCGTCTCCAGGCAATTTTCGGGCCACATTCTGAGTGCCGATGGTGATTTTTTCACCGCTTTGCAGCAGTGGTACATCCGCCGTATTGATCAGTTTAAAACTGCCGACCTGGAGCATCGTTTGCCCCTGTTCATCAATGAGTTTAAAGCCCATAGTATCCCGGGTGTATTTAAGGTTTGGCAGGGTCGTCCGTTCATCAATCAGCTGATTAAGCAGATAGTAACCACCGCCGCCAAACAGCACCGAACCGGGGAATTCATTCATCACCCAGGTTGAACCGGCCAGGAAAATGGTATCCTCGGGCAGGGTATTCACGGTGATCCATTGCTTGCCGACAAACTGGGCCGGACTGATCGTACTGGTCCGGGCCGGAAGCATCGTGGCATTAATTGAGCCATTGACATCGGTCAGGGTATGGGACATCAAAAATTTGGTGCCGAAGTTTTCTTCCAGAGTCAGCCGTTTATCGGTACCGTAAAAATAACCGTCATCCTTATACTCAACCTTGTCAACCAGGGTAAAACCAGTGTCGGAATTGCTGTAAAGATTCATTTCACCGGCGGCCTGATTAAAGTCAATTTTTAGAATATTCCCGGACAGGGTATAATAACCGGCGTATGCCATCAGATTATCAGGCACCGGGGCGGGCTTGGCGGTTGTCACCGGAGCGGCTGTTTCGGTTGAGATCACGCCTTTTTCGGCCAGCAGGGTTTTGGCGATGACATCGGTCACTTCAGTGGTATTAACCGGCCCGGAAAAAGTCACAGCGATGGTAATGTTCTGATCCGGTAGTAGATACAGCATCGAGTGGTATTCGCTGGTATCACCGCTTTTATAAATTAGGCGTACCCCCATCTGTTCGTAGGCTTCATCGTTGACACTATCCCAACCCAGCCCAAAGGCCATTTTAGGTGTCCCGGAGGGAACCGTCTGACTGCCATATTGGGGGGTGAAGGATTCATCCAGCAGTTGCGCATCAATTATTTTCCCGGCCAGAATGGCGTCCCCAAATTTGACTAAATCGTGGGCATTAGAGGCAATCCCACCGGCGCCGAGACTGTTGACATACTCCAGATCGGCAGCACTGCCGTCGCTCTTATAAGACAACGCCAGATTGGGATTATCCGCTTTAAAATAACAGCTGGTATTATTCATACCGGCTTTGGTTAAAATATTTTTGCTCAGATAATCAGCATAGCTCAGCCCGGAGACCTTTTCAACCAGGACCTGAGCCAGGGTAAAGGCGTCGTTACAGTAAATACTGATAATGCCAGGGTCGCCTTTTAAGGACGAATCGCTTAAATTTTTGAGGAAATAGCCCATATAATCGGCGTCCGGAGCGGTCGTAATGGTGTCATAACTGTAGGTGCCGTCAAGTTCTGAGGTGTGATTGAGCAGCATCCGCACGGTAATCTGTTGGTAGCGCGGATCGGTCATGGTGAATTCCGGCAGATAGGTGGCCACCGGCTGATCCAGTTCCAGTTTGCCGTCCTGGCAAAGTTTAAGCACTGCCATGGTGACAAACATTTTACTGACTGAGCCAATGTTAAATTGGGTGCTGCTATTAACGGGAAGGGCTTTTGTACGGTTGGCCATGCCAAAACCTTCCTCATAAACAATTTTGCCGTTGTCGCTAATCGCCACCGAGGCACTGGCAGCGCCACCGCCGCTGATGGCTTTCCAGATTTCAGTCCGGGTGGCGGCAATGGTTTTTTCATAGCCGGCTGATGATTTTGATGTCGCTGTTGAGGAGGCGGTGCAGGCGGCCGTTGTCAGGGCCAGACCGGCCATCAACAGGCAGCAACAGAGAAGGGTTAATTTTCTTTTCATTTCTGGTATCCTTTCAGTTTTTTATTGAATTAGGCGTTTGCGAAACTAAACGCAAAGCTTTCAACACGTTCGCAAGGGCTTATTTTAATTGGGTAGAGAAATCATGGTTGGCAGTTAAATTAACGACCACTTCATTGATAGACAATAATTCGAAGAATTAACAAAGTCGGAGCGCTTTCTTTTAATCGACCCGCATAAAAACCATTCAATTAAACCAATGATGATTGATAAACCATAAAATGGGTAAAAAAAGAATTAGTCTGTCAATCCTTAATAAAAGAGGAGGAAAACGCCTATGTTTAAATTGAAATATAATCACTACCGCTTGGGGGCGGCTTTATTGGTGGGGGTGATGCTGACGATCAGCGGCTGCACCACGGCTCAAACAAAAACCACCGATACGGCAAGTGCTCCGGCGGAATCGAAGGCCACTACCACCCTTAATCCGGCCATCAACGCCGCCGCCCAGAAAGCCCTCAAATTTTATGATACCGTCAGCCTGGATCAGACCAGAGCCCAGTTGGAAACCCTGCTGGGGGTTCCCGGAACCGTCCAGGCCGATGGCCGGGTCGCCTATCTGGATCCGGACAGCGGTTATGGGGTCATGATCCAATACGGAGAAGATGATACGGTCTTCGCCAAACGGCTGATTCCCACCGCCAAGTCGCCGGAACTGGCGGCGCTTAGTCCCGCGCCAGTCACCGATAGGCAGACCTACCGGCTGGCCGCCGGGATGCCCTATTATGAGGTTCAGGACATCATGGGGTGCGACGGCATTGAAATCAGCCTGAGCAAGCCCGAACCCGGCAGTCCCCAACAAATCTACGGTCTGGCCTGGTTCAACCCGGACGGCTCCACGGCCATTGTTTATCTCAACCTGCCCAAAGGGGAGGTCATCTCTTCCGAATTTATCCCTGGCTAGCCAAATAGGGCTAATAAATTAGGATTAACGACCAGCATCGTCTGAGCGTTAATCCTTTTTAGGTTGTTACAAAACAATGTCATTAAACAAAAAATCATTGATCTGTTCAATCAGCTCCCGGGGTTCGGTCATCTGATCGATGACTTTTTTGGCCTGACTGACATCCTGCGTAATCAGATTGTCAACCCCTAAATGGACCATCTCGGTGATGGACTCTTCCGAATTTACCGTCCAGGCAAAAACTTCCTTATGTTCCCCATGAATGGCAGTTACCTTTTTAGGGGTGATAAAAGAAGCTTCAATACTGAGGGCATCAACTGGAATGGTCTGAATCTCACCCAGGGCTACTCCGGTAACGTAAGCTCGTCTAATCTGGGGATCAACCCGAGCGGCCTGTTCCAAGCTGGGATAATCTAGCGACGCCAGAATACACCAAGCGCTGCTATTGGTCTGCTGGATGACCGCAATGGTGGAAGCCACCAGGCTGGATTCATTCCCGCTGGGGTTGATCTGGATACTCAGCTTTATTTTGTCCTGACAAAACAGCAAGGCTTCGGATAAAGTAGGAATATTTGAATTTTTGAGTTCATCAGCAGTCATTTCCCAGACATTAATGGGCTGATCGGTTGTTTTTTTAATCGTCGGTTTGGAAACCACAATCACCCCATCTTTGCTCTGGGCGACATCAATTTCGGCATAATCGGCCCCTTCATCGATGGCTTGCTGCAAAAAGGCCAGGGTGTTTTCCGGGGTCGACGATAACGGACTGTTTTGAGCGGAGATTTTTGGCCCTTCTATAAAATGGGAATTAAAGGTCTCATGAAAGGTAGTAAAAATGACATAACTGTTAAGGACGACAATCACAAAAATAGACACCATACTGACGCCAATAAATAATTTTTTCCGCTCGCTGACAGCTTCATCACTGTTATTTTTATTGACAATCAAGGCCGTTGAAGGAATCTCGATCTTGGCCATTTGGGAATAATCGTAGTAGAACATTGACACCAGGGCGAAGGTGATTGATGTCTCAATGAGTTGAAAGGTGGTAAAGAACGCCGCAACAAAAAATCCGAAGCTGCCAATAAAAATTGATACCGCCAGCGTATCTTCCAGGATCTGAGTGAGCACAAAGTAGGCAACCACCTCAAGCAGCCCAAGCAGCAGCATCAGTACCAGTAGAATCGCGGTATTCCAGAAAGCAACCCAGAAGGTGGTATGCCAGAAATGACCTTTTAACAGCGCCCGGCTTTTTTTGATGGCTTCAAAAAAGTTATTATCTTCCAGGGTGAAATAATGGATCGAAAAAATCCAGAAGATCACCAGTAAAAACAACATCACGATGACCACAAAGTAGATCAGGGACAGCATCGGGCTGGCCAGTATATGGGACATCACAAAGTCCGGTATCGAAACTTCGGAAATAAAACTGGATGCCATTGAAAATTCAGTAAAGGGGATGATGATCAGGACCAGAATCAGCAGTGGGAAATTACGCAGTTTAGCAATCCGGAGCGCCCGTTCAAACCCTTTTTGACATAGCGGCAGCAGTCGGACATGGCGCTGAAAATGGCTTTCATTAAACAGGACGATCAGCGTCGTTAATTCAAAAAGCCCGTAAAAACCAAGCACCAGCAAAAAAAACAGCATCGTCAGCAGGCAAAGGGGATTGCTAAACACCTGGAAAATATTGGCGTCGCTGATAATCGGAAACCCCAACACGTTCATCACCTGATCAAAGAGAAAAAGGCTGCCGGGATAAACAATTTGGGTACCAACCAGGGTATAGATGGCTTCGAAGAGGAGGAGGGTTAAAAAATTAAATTGAACAAGCTTGAACTTCACTTTGCCATGCTGGAAAACGTCAGCTAGAAATGCTTTCATTTAGGACTCCTTTCGGCGTGGATTCGTTGCGTTATTGTTATCCAAAGTATAACAGAAAGTTGATAACCATGCATAGCATTAAATTGTCGAAAGAGGGAAAGTATGAGACGTAAGAAAACACTGATGTTTTTAAATTAATCCTCACTATGCTATACTAATAGTAATTTTAGAAATGAGGGCTGAAATTTGACCGAGATGTTAAAAGAGATGAAGTATCGCTATTTGTTCCTGGGGGTTATCCTGACCTGTGCATTAAGTCTGATTGTCAGCGCCCTGTTGAAGCTACCCAGTCTTTACGCCACCACCCTCAGCGGCACCCTGGCGCTTTACGGCTTCCCGCTAGTCTGGATGGGCTATTATTTCAGAAAATACCAACTATCTTTCCGGGTCTGGTTAAAACCAGTGCGGCTGAAAATCAGCGAAACCATGGCGGCGGCCTTTTTCCCCGAACTGCTGGGGATGGGGATTCTGCTGCTGATTACGGTGGGAATCACTGCCATCCTACCAGCTGGGGGACTCAATGAGCTGCCTGAAACCAATACCAACTGGGTGCTTCATTTTATTTCTGCCGTGATCCTGGCGCCGATCTGTGAAGAACTGATCTTCCGGGGCTTTGTCCTCAATAAAATGCTGATCCGGTTTTCGCCGGCCAAGGCGGTGATTTTTTCTTCGGTGATTTTCGGTGCCCTGCATCTGACCACCGGCATCAGCCCGACCATCGTCGGGGTGGTGTTGTGTATTATCTATGTGAAATACCAGAGTATCATCCCCGGCATGGTGATCCACTGCATCCACAACCTGGCGGTGGTGTTGATCAAATATCTGGCCTCATCCGGCGTTGATACCACAGCCCAGATGACCCCGGCGGACTTTCAGCCGCTGATCATCCTGTCCGGTGTTTTTATTGCTTTGGGTCTGGTCTGGCTGGTACTGTTCATCCGCAGAAACTGGCATTATGCCACCGAATTTGCTGCTCTGCACCGCCCAAAACAGGAAGTTCTTTCTGTTTTGGGTGGGGAATAAACGTCTTCCAGCCCCCCATAAAAAAACGGGATGGAATAAAAAAAAAGCGCTAAAGCCTTGATTTTTCAGCAGAAAGGATTATAATGAAGGTGAAAAACAGCACGCACATTGCGAGCGTGCTAAATACTAAAAGGAGGCGTTTTTAATGTTTGGTTTAACTCCCGTAAAAAAACACGAAGTGGCTCAAACCGGCGATGTGATCGACTTTTATAACATGGTCGACAGTTTCTTCAATGACCGGCAATTTCCAATGGCTAGCCTTAAAAATGACACTTTTAAAGTTGACGTAAAAGAAAATGACAACGAATACCTGGTGGATGCCGAAGTGGCTGGCTATGACAAAAAGGATATCCACATCAACTATGACGACGGCAATCTTCTGATTTCAGTTGAGAAAAAGGAAGAAAAAGAAGAAAAAAATGAAAAATTTATTCACCGCGAACGTTCTTTCTCTTCCATGCAGCGTGGCATTTACCTGCCCAATGTGATAGAAAGTGACATAAAAGCGAACTTTGAAAATGGTGTGTTAAAAATTATCGCGCCAAAATCAAAAGAAGCTGTGAAGAAAACCGAAATAACCATTGAATAATTGGCAACGATCACAAATTAAGGCAACCTCGCAAGGGGTTGCTTTTTTGATAAAAATGATTGGTTCAGTTGATTGCTGCCCAGATTTCAGAAACACTGACCCGATTTGACCGGGAAGCCAGGCCTAAAGCGATCAATCTTTAATCAGTATAAAAAAACGAATCCTTACAGATTTCTTTACGAAAGGGATAGATATTGCTTAGATCAAACAGTTTTGATAAAATCAGAGAAACACAGCTGGAGTATCTTCCAGTTGCAGCACATATGGAAAGAAGTGAAAAAAATGTATAACAATGATTATATCATGCGGATGATTGAAGATTTATCGGCTTTTTTAGCTAATGTGGTGTTTCACAAAGATGCCGCCGCAATTGAAATATTTGATGAACAGGGAAATATTTCAGAAAGCAATTTATTGCATGTGCAGATGTTGGCCATGATCGGCGAAGGCCGGCTCAATGAAGCCGAAAACCTGCTGTTTGAAAAAATCGAAGGTGATCCCAACCCGGCCTATTTACAGGTTGCCCTGGATTTTTATACCAATCTGGATAACCTCAGCGAAGAGACCCTTAATAACGCCGGCTTTCCCAGAGTCGAGATTGTCGAAGGTTTGGGAGATATTAAAAAGATTTATCAGGCGATGTAGAAACAGATTAAGTATTATTTGTACCAAGATAAACTATCAGAGCAGAGAAAGGATCGTAACATGGATAAAAATCCCCACAAAGGCCATCGACAACGGGTTAAAAACCGGGTCATCAACGAAGGTATCGACAGTTTTGAGGATCATCAGATTCTCGAGCTGCTGCTATTTTACTGCATTCCGATGAAGGACACCAACGAACTGGCGCATCTGCTGATTAAGCATTATGGCTCGCTGTCTGGGGTGTTTGATGCCGATCCCAGAGATCTTTGCGACCAGATCGGTATTACCGAAAATACCGCCGTGCTGCTGTCCCTGATCCCAGCCTTAGCGCGGCGTTATCAGCAGGGTAAGTTCCGGGAAAAGGCGGTGTTAAACAGTACCACCAAAGCGGGCGAGTACACCATGGCGCTGTTTACCGGGCGACTCAATGAGGCCTTTTATGTGATCTGCCTGGATAGCCAGAACAAGGTCAACCAGGCCACGCTGCTTCACGAAGGCACCATCAACGAAGCGCCGGTTTACCCCCGGCTGATTGTCGAAACGGCCCTGCGCCATCAGGCCGCCAGCATCATCCTGGCCCACAACCACCCCGGCGGCAGCCAGAAACCCTCCCAGGCCGATCTCGATGTCACCCGCAAGATCAAACTGGCCACCGAAGCCATTGCCATCCCGGTGGTGGATCACATTATTGTTGCCGGAGAAAGGTATTACAGTTTTGCCGAGAACCGGGTGCTGTGAACGAAGCGAGCAAAAAGCAGTAGGGTGATGAAAATTTGCCAACAATTAGCGGGGTAAACGCGCTAGAGGTTGTTTTTATGACAAATATATATCATCAAAAGTTGCTGAAAACGATTGATTGTTTTGATATAATAATTGTATTCAATGCACTTGGCATTGCTGGTTTAGAGAAGTAAAGGAGGATAACGGTAGTCTGTGGAAAAAAACCGATGGTCAGTAATCGATTCGGTAAAGAAAATTTCAACCATCGGTGCAGTAAGAAAGAGATGGTAATGAAAATGCACGTCAACAGAAATAGACACATAAAAAAGCAAGCTAAGCATTCAGATCTGGGTGAAAATGGGCCGGGAATCACGGTTGTCCGATGTCCGCACGCACGAACCTGCCGATTTAGCGGGGCACAATCAAAACAAGTCCGAACGCGCTGTCGTGGTGTTCTGTGCCGGGTCAATCACTGGGAAGCCTGTCTGATAATTGGTTTTAAATGCCAGTGGTTGCGCAAGCAGATCCTGGTTGAAGTCAAAGGCAATGAGATCCGCTATATTTCCCGTCATTCAAGCGAGCACCAGGAAGTGCTGCCCCGGCTCAAGCAGTTGTCCTGCCAGGTCTGTGAGCACCGGGTACTGGATTATCATGTCATCTATGGGGATGCCATCATCGATGTGAAGTGCAGTCGCGACGGGCATTTGAGTTCCTATTCGATCAAATAATTAAAAAGGGAGGACGGTTTGGCGGGAAAGCCAGACCAACGAAAAAAGACAATTAAAGAGTGCCGATGTGAAATGATACTGAGTTAAGATGCGCCTGTTAAACAGAGTGACTAAGATACCGGATGTTCACAAATTTAGGGAAGTGGCCCAAAAATTTGTGTACATGCGGTATTTTTTTGCGTGGAAATGGGCCCACTATGGTGTGTGGTCGGGACCGACCATTTATCAATCTGTTGTTCGCTGCGGAATCGGACAGGCGATGCCGTGTCCGCTCCGATGCGAACAACATGATGTGATAAATGTCGGTCCCTGTATCAAGGATGGTTTCGGGCCCGGTTATGGGTTGAGTTTCGGCCCCTGATATAACTAATTATCTGTACTGGTTGATGTTGGTATGGGGGTGTTGCCTCACTGAAATGTCGGCTCCTGCATCAAGGTTGGTTTCGGGCCCTGTATACAGGTTTCTTGTGGTCACTTCCCCGCAATGAGAAAGGAATAAAATGAAAACAAATTATTGGATGACAACGGACTTGCAGGTGGTGGCGGATTATTTGGGTGATGCCGTGATCATTGCCTTTGATTTTGAAACGGCCCCGATGGCTGGCTGGCGGGAGGATCGGCAGGCGGCTCTGGACCCACACCGGGGGGAGATTGTTGGGGTGTCGCTGGCGGTGGCAGCGGGCACCGGGGTGTATCTGCCGCTTAACCACCGGGGTTTTGACAATGCCGAGGCCGCGGCGGTGTTTGATTTTTTGCGCCGCCGGGTTTTTGAAAACTCCGGGGTCATTAAAATTGCCCATAACCTGGCCTTTGAGGCCAAGTTTCTGCTGGCCCGGGGGATTGCGCTGGTGGCGCCGGTGTATGACACCATGGCCGGGGCGCAGCTAATTTATAAAGAGGACGGGCATTTTCGCCGGCTGGCTGATGTGGGTTTGAAAACCCTGGCCTGGGACTGGTTGGCTCTGGCGCTGCCCCGTTTTGTGGCGGTGGTCGGGCTGGGCAGCTTTGCCGATCTTGACCCCAGGGATCAGCAGACCATCGACTATGCCTGCAGTGATGCCGATCTGGCGCGGCGCCTCTATTTTCTGGAAAACGACTGGTTTCAGGCCAATATCCCGGCGCACGAAGACCTGATCAAGGCGATCGAAAGTCCGGTGGCGCTGTTTACCGCGCGGATGGAGTACCGCGGCTTCCGGATCGATGCGGCTGACATTGCGGCGGCGGCCGTGGTCTGTCAGGACCAGCTGGGGATTTACCGGAATGATCTGGAAAGGGGTGGCAGTCGACCGGTGCGGGTGGGCAAAAATGCCGCCACCAATGATCTCAAGGCTTATCTCTTTGACGATCTCGGTCTGCCGGTGCAAAAACGCACCGACAGCGGCAAAGCGGCGCTGGATGAGGATGCCATCCAGCAGTTAAGCGCCTATTGCCGGGCGCAGGGGTTGTCGGCAATTGGCTATCTGGAAGCGATCAGTGCCTATCGGGGTCTGGCCAAGCTCTATCAAACCTATGTGCTGGGGCTGGGGGAGCAGATCAATCCGGTCACCGGGGCGATCCATACCCGGTTGTTTCCGCTGGGAACGGCCACCGGGCGGTTTTCTTCGGCCGAGCCCAATTGTCAGAACCTGCCGGCGGGGCCGGCCTATGGCATCCCGGTTCGGGATTTCTTTATGGCCCGGCCGGGTACCACCCTGGTGGCGGTGGATTACAGCCAGATCGAGCTGCGGATCGGGGCCTGGTTTACCGGCGATGCCAACCTGCTGGCGGTGTACCGGGAGGGTGGCGATATCCACGCCGTCACCACTGCGGCGGTGTATGGAATCACGCTGGCCGAAGCCGGGGACAAGGGCCATCCGGAGTATAAGGCCCGGCGGACGGTGGCCAAGAATATCAATTTTGGGATTTTCTACGGCCTCTATCCCCGCGGGCTTCAGGATATTCTGCGGGTCAAAACCGGTCAGCAACTCAGTCTGGAAGCCTGTCAGGCAATGATTTTCAATCTCCGGCTGGCCTATCCGGGACTTACGCCTTGGCAGGAAGCGACCCGTCAGGCGGCCCACTATCACGAAACGGTTGACACGGCGTTGGGCCGGCGCCGCGCTCTGCCGGGGATCAACGCCCCGGAACCGGGGCTCCAGAGTCATTTTGAGCGGGCTGCCCTGAACCACCCGATTCAAGGCACGGCGGCGGATATCTTAAAGCTGGCAATGGTCCGGCTGGAGGTGGGACTGGGGGAGCGGCCATTCATTTGGCCGCTGCTGACGGTCCATGATGAGATCGTTTTTGAGGTGGAGACCCCTCGGCTGGCAGAGGCCATTGCCTGGATCACCACGGTGATGACGGCACCGCCCTTCCCGGGTTTTGACGTCCCCCTGGCCGTGGAAGTCACCGTCGGCGACCGCTATGGTTCGCTGGTGGGGTGGCAGTCGGGCGAATAAGAGGTAGTGGTCGGCCAGACAATGGTTAATCCATTGTCGGCTGCGGGATCGGACAGACTATCGCCGTGTCCGCCCCGATGCCGAGGGTCTGCTCTTTGGGTACAACCGGGTTAACGATTGTCTGTCCTGTAATTAATGGTTGGTTTCGCCCCTTGGTGGCTGGTATGGGGATGTTGTCTCACGTAAATGTTGGCCCCTGAATCAAGGTTGCATGTTGGCCCGGAGGATGAAAGGGGGACGTTACGGCGTGTCAGCCCTTAGGATGACATCCCGAAATGTCCCCCTGTCATACGGAGGAAACGCAACCTCCGATGGCCGAGATAAATAATATAAATGGAGAAAAGCAATGAACACGAACGCATATGAAAACATCATCCCCCTGACGATTGACCCGGCGGCCTTTCTGGCCGCCTTTCATGGCGGGCCCTATGGCTTGCGCAGCTTTGCCGACCGACCCGAGGGTCGCGGCGGCCGGGGGCGCAACCGGACGGTGACGGCGGCCCAACTGGCGGATCAGGACGGGGCGCTGCTGGCGGCGCTCCGGGCGGAGAATGACGGCGAACAGCGGGGGATCTTTTTTGTAGTTAACCCCGGCGGCCATAAGGATGCCGAGATCACTGCGGTGGCAGCCCAGTTTGTCGAAGCCGACGATCTGCCGCTCACTCAGCAATGGGACAACCTAATGGCCTTTCCGCTACCGCCCTCAATTATTGTGCGGACCCGGAAATCCCTCCACGGCTATTGGCTGCTGGCATTACCGGAGGATGAAAGGGGGACGTTACGGGTGTCAGCCCCAAGGATGACATCCCGAAATGTCCCCCTGTCATGCGAAGGAAACGTAACCCCTGATCAAACCGCTTCCGACCTGGCCCGGTTCACCCTGATCCAGAAACAACTGGCGGCTCATTTTTCCGGCGATCCGGTGATTGCCAACCTCAGCCGGGTGATGCGGCTGCCGGGGTTTGACCACCACAAGGGGGAACCGGTGGCGGTGCGCTGTCTGCTGTTTGAACCCCAGCGGCGCTATCGCCAGACCGAACTGGCAGCCGTGCTTTGCGAACTGCATCCCGATGATCCTTGCTTCGGGGTACGTGTCGCGGCCGGAAAAAAAGCCTCTACCACAACGGTCAACACAACCGCCACCACCAGCGCCAAAAACCGGTCGACGGTGGCGCTGGATCTGCCCCGGGGGGATTTTGATCTGGAGCAGCTGCTGAGCACCTGCGACTTTATCCGGTATTGTCAGGAACAGGCCGCCACCCTGCCGGAACCGTTGTGGTATCCGATGATCACCAATCTGGCCGATGTCCCCGGCGGCGAGGCGGCCATCCATCAGCTGTCGGCAGCCCATCCCGGTTATAGTTTCGCGGCTACGGCGGCCAAAATCGAGCAGTTTCGCCGCTCCAATACCGGGCCCTTCAGCTGTGAAACGATTTCCGCCTGGGGCTTTAACTGTCCCCAGTTGGGCCGCTGTTCGGCCCGGCAGCCCCGGGACCGGGGTCAGGTCCCGCCGCCGCCCTGGTATCGGCAAACCAGAACCGGGCTGCGGCTGATCCCCGGGGTGCTGGCCAACGCCCTGGCGGCTCACAAGAACATCTTTTATTCCCGGCAATGCTATTATCAGTATCTGGATGGGGTCTATAAAAAGGTGGAGGAGCTCCATTGCAAGCATATCGTCCGTAAATACCTGCGCACCGATGACGTCGAGATGCATCAGATCAACGACGTCATTGGCCAGTGGACGATGGAAATTCTGCGCAGCCCCGAAAACTTAAATGTCAATAAAGAGCTGATCAATTTAAAAAACGGTCTCTATCAACGGTCGACCCGGACGCTTAAACCCCATGATCCCCAGCTGCTCTCAACCATTCAACTGGCGGTGAGCTATGATCCTCAGGCGGCGGCGCCGATCTTTGCGGCCTTTTTAAACGACTGTCTGGACCCGGAAACCCAGCTGCTGGTTCAGGAGCTGTGCGGTTATCTGCTGGTGCCGGTTACCCGGGCGCAGAAGGCTTTTGTTCTGGTGGGGGAAGGGGGCGCCGGTAAATCGACGCTGCTTTCCGTGATCCAGGAGCTGTTGCTGGGTTCGGCCAATGTCTCCAATATTTCCTGGCAGAATCTCGGCGAGACCTTTCTGACCGCCGAGCTGGACGGTCGGCTGGCCAATATCTTTGCCGATCTGCCGTCTAAAAATATTGACGACAGCTCGCTGTTTAAGAGCATCACCGGGGAGGACTGGCTCACTGCCCAGCGTAAAAACAAGGACCCCCACGGCTTTAAGAGTACCGCCCGGCTGGTTTTTTCCTGCAACAGCATCCCTAAAAATCTCGGCGACCGCAGTGAGGCCTTTTACCGGCGGCTGGTGATCATCCCTTTTGGGCCACCCAAACCGCCTCAGCAGCGGGACCTTCATTTAAAAGAAAAGCTGGCCCGGGAGGCGCCGGGAATCCTGAACTGGGCCCTGGTGGGCCTTGCGCGCCTCGATCACAATGGCTATCGTTTCAGCACCTCGGCCGTCAGCCAGGCCGCTCTGGAAAGCTATCGGGTGGCTGGCAGCTCGGTGCTGTCTTTTGTGGCGGATTGCTGCGTAGTCGAGGCCCAGCGGCAGGTTTCGGCGGCCCAGCTCTACCACGCCTACCAGCAGTACAGCGGGTCATCGGGGCTACGGCCAGTGAGTCAGAAACGCTTCTGGATGGAGTTAAAAGAAAGTTTTGGGATGGTCGAAAAAACGAAGGATTCGCTGACAAGAAGAGCGATTTACCATGGTGTTGATCTGGAGAATTTTGAAGACTTGGTATGAAGTTGAATCATACGAAAAGAAAAGGCGAAATCGATATCGTCAATCGCACCAAAACGAAGCGGTTTCGAAGCCTTTCGAAGCCGTTGCGAAGGGTTTGAACGGCTTTAATAAGGGATTCGAAGGGATCGAAGGCTTTTTTTCCAAACTCAGCGCCTAAGAACAAAAAAAATAAAATAAACAAACGGGTTATTTTACCCTGCCAACCCCTTCGACCCATTCGGAAAGCCCGGAACCGGGTGAAAAGAAACCAGTGGAAAAGTAGCGTGAAAAGCATGCCAGAGGATGACAGGGGGACGTTACGGGTGTCAGCCCTTAGGATGACATCCCGAAATGTCCCCCTGTCATGCGGAGGAAACGGCACTCTTCACGCAGCAACCCGGCGGTGCCACCACTACCGATAAAAGAAAGGAGCTTCTCATGAGTAACAAAACCATCAAAACCATCAAAGCCAATATCACCGACCTTAAGGCGCGGATCTGGCGCAATACCCAATTTCTTGAGCATGCTCAGAAACAGCTGGCGCTGATCTATCGGGCGACATCGGCGACCAATCGCCGCAGTCGAGCGCAGATCGGCCAGCTCCGAGCCGCCATTGACCGGGACAGCCGTCAGCTGGAAGCCGCCAATCAGGCCCTGGTGGCCGCCATTGACAACCAGGCCAGCCCCCAGATCCAGGAGCTGCTGACCCGCCGCTATATCAATGACCAGCCCTTTGCCGACATCGCGGATGCCATGGGGTATGATCTGCGCTGGGTCTACCGGCTCCATGCCCGGGGGCTGGGGGCGGAAAAAAAGCCGGGTACGCGAAACCATTAACGGTCCGACTCTGCTCAGTCAACACGCCATTTAAAGCCATCTGCCGATCATGATAAACTGAAAACAAATCTAGGAAGGGAGGACATCCAAATGGCAGTAACCACTGATTTTCTGGAACAGAAGATCCAGATCCGCTCCAACCATGGCCTTGTCGATGGTAAAGAGAAAATCACCAGCCGTACCTATGGCGATGTGAAAGCCGCGGCCACCGATGCCGACATCTACGATGTGGCGACGATCATTGCCGGGCTTCAGGAGCCGGTACTGGAAGAAGTCATCAAACACGAAGTAAGCCTGATCGTACCGGTCTAAAGCTGATTCAAATCTAACGAAAGGAGGAACTCAATGGCAGCAAATACCATCTTGCAACTGACCTTTAAACGGTCAGATCTGAAAACTACCACCATGTCGATTACCAATCCCAAGACGGGACTGACAGTGGATGCAGTCAACACCGCCATGGCGGCCATTATTGCCAAAAACATTTTTGCCCCGGATGGCATGAACCTGATCGCCAAAGCCAAGGCCGAACTGGTCGTCACCGACACCACCGCCTTTTCGATGAGCTAGGCAGGGCATAGTCCCGGAGGATGAAAGGGGGACGTTACGGCGTGTCAGCCCTTAGGATGACATCCCGAAATGTCCCACTGTCATGCGCAGGAAACGCAACTCAAAAATAAATCACTGAAAGGATAAACGATGAACCCATTTATTAAAAAAGTCCAGGAAGCCCTGGCGGCCCGGGGCTATGCTCCCGGGCCAATTGACGGCCGGGATGGACCCAAAACCCAGAAGGCGGTTAAGGCCTTCCAGCAGGACTCGGGACTTAGCCCCGATGGCCAGGTGGGGTGCCTCACGGAGAACCGGCTCTTTACCGAGCAGCTTAGCGTCATTTCCTTTGATGGCGATGGCTCGACTCCGCATTTTGCCCGGGCGGAATTTGCCTGCGATTGTGGCGGCGTCTATTGTGACGGCTTTCCGGCGGAGATGAATCTGGAGCTGCTGCTGAAGCTGGAAGCCCTGCGCAACGCCTTAAACGTTCCGGTGATCATCACCTCAGGAGTCCGTTGCCCCACACGCAACGCCGAAGTGGGGGGCGTCGACAATTCCCAGCACCTCTTTGGTCAGGCCGCCGATCTCTATGCCCCCGGCATCCCGATTGAAACCGTCGCCGCCATCGCCGAAAGTCTGGGGCTGGCAGCCATTCTTTATGCTGACCGGGGCTTTGTCCATCTGGCGGTATAGCTGGGCCCTGGTCGGTGGCCTGATTGGCCAGCTCCTGGGCGGCTGGGACGGCTTTCTCCTCTGTCTTACCGCCTTTGTGGTGATCGACTACCTGACCGGGGTATTGGCCGCGGCCCAGCAGCAGCGTCTCTCCAGCGCCCAGGGCTTTCGCGGCATCCTCAGAAAAATCCTGATCTTTACCGTCGTCGCCATGGGGCACCTGCTGGACACCACTCTGTTAGGCGGGTCCGGCGCCCCGCTGCGGTCGGCGATGATCTTTTTCTACATCGCCAACGAGGGCCTGAGCATTACAGAAAATCTGGCCGCCCTGGGGGTGCCGATCCCCAAACGCCTCAAGCAGGTGGTGGCTGAGCTGGGGGAGGAGGATGAACCACCTCCGGGCTAAGTCGCCAACCCCGATTAAATAATAACCTGATTAAAGAGCAGTTCCCAAAGGGGCTGCTTTTTTGATGTTTAGAAACAAAACAATAAAATACCTTTTTGAACAATGCCAAATAACCGACAAGAAAGTGAAGTAACCATGGCAGTGGCTGGGGTGGCGCACCGGATTTTTAGCAGATGTCAGAGTTTTCAGTAAAAGCAGAAAAAGGCGATAATTTACACTTGATATATTTTGAAAACTGGCGAGAATAGCGTATAATAAAATAATGAGTTTAACGCGATAAATAATCAAAAATTATGCCTCGATAATAGCATTGGGGCCGGGAAAGGGCATTATCGCTTTGTGGTTAATCGGATACTGTGAATAAACTGCCATTTGCTTAGCTGTCAGTTTACTCAACCGTTTATGAAACTGACAACATGCGCCAATTTGTTTGCCTTTTAAGATAAACAATTGGCATATCAGCAACTAAGTCAGAAAGAGGAAGACATGGGAACCTACCAGATAATTGGCGCCAATGCCACCAATCAGAATTGCATCACCGGGGAGACGGTTCATCTTTATCCGAACCTCAAGGAAGCCATCTTCCGGGCCGAAAAAATTGACATGAACGTGTCTTTTTTAATGGTGTCGGGAATCAGACTCATTCTCGATGATCTCAAAGACGCTGTGGATAAGGGCGTCGCCATTCGGATTCTCTGCGGCAATTATCTCAACATCACCCAGCCCGAAGCCCTGTATCTGCTTAAAGATGCCCTGGGGGAGCGGCTGGAGTTGCGCTTTTACAACGTTCCCAATCATTCCTTCCACGCCAAGGCCTATTTTTTTAAATATCCGGATTATGAAGAAGTCTTTGTCGGTTCCTCCAACCTGTCCAAATCAGCCCTGACCAATGGCATCGAGTGGAATTACCGGCTTAATTCCCGGGAGCATCCCGCCGATTGCGACACTTTCCGGCAGATCTTTGAAGCGCTGCTGGTCAATCATTCCCTGATCATTGATGATACTGAACTGAAAAAATACGCCAAACAATGGATTCGCCCCAGGATTATTCAGCAAATCGAAGAACTTGAGGAGGCGTGCCCAGCGGTTGCCGATTCGGTCGAAACTCCTGATCGGGTGGCCCAGGGACAGGCGGCATTTATCGTTGAACCGGTTGTTCCAGAGCTAGCCCCGCTGATAGCCTTTCCGCAACCCACCGGCGCGCAGGTGGAAGCCCTCTATGCCCTTAAAAACTTCCGCCGAGAACAGCTCGACAAGGGCCTGATTGTGGCTGCCACCGGCATCGGCAAAACCTTTCTGGCCGCCTTTGATTCCAGAGACTTCAACCGGATTCTGTTTGTGGCGCATCGCGACGAAATCCTCAGCCAGGCGGTATATACTTTCAAATGCGTGCGCCGGGAGCTGTCCGCCGGCCATTTCAACGGCACCCGGAAAGATACCGATGCCGATATTATTTTTGCCTCGGTCCAGACCCTGGGCAATCCCGCCTATCTGGCGAATGGCCCCTTTGCTGCGGATGCTTTTGACTACATTATTATCGATGAATTCCATCACGCCGTGTCCAACTATTATCAGAACATCATCGATTATTTCCATCCAAAATTTCTGCTGGGTCTCACGGCCACCCCGGAGCGGCTGGATAATCAGGATGTTTTTGCCCTCTGTGACTACAACGTGGTTTACGAGGTGCGGCTCAAAGAAGCGATCAACAAAGGCTGGCTGGTACCCTTTCGCTATTATGGTATTTATGATGATCTGGATTATGACCACGTGGACTTCCGCAATGGCCAGTACGACAGCGAGCAGCTGGGCCAACTGGCCAGCGTCAACAAACGGGGCAACCTGATTTTTAAACACTATGCCAAATATGGCAGTCGCCGGGCGCTGGGCTTCTGCATCAACCGTCGTCATGCCCTGTATATGACCAATTATTTCCGGGAACAGGGAATCGCCTGTTGCGCTGTCATCAGCGGCGCCGTCAATGAGGAACAGCGGGAACTGATCCGGGATCGGGAGTCAGCCATCGGCGAGCTGAAAACCGGAAAGCTTGCGGTGATTTTTTCGGTGGACATGTTTAACGAAGGGCTGGATATCCCTGAACTGGACATGGTGCTGTTTCTCAGACCGACCCAATCGCCGATTGTCTTTTTACAGCAACTGGGCCGGGGCCTGCGCAAGACCCAGGGGAAAAATTATGTCAACGTGCTGGATTTTATGGGCAACTATAAAAAAGCCAATCTGGTGCCCTTTCTGCTGACCAGTGAACCCCAGCCGGAACCATCCGGCCGATCCGGCTTCCGGCTGCCGAATGAAGACGACTACCCGGTGGACTGTCTGGTCGATTTTGATTTTAAACTGATTGATCTGTTTAAAAAGATGGCTCGGGATCAGAAGAAAATGAAAGATCGGCTGCTTGATGAATTTGACCGCATCAGCGATGAACTGGGGCGACGGCCGTTGCGACTGGATCTCTATGTCCATCTGGATGAATCCATTTATCAGACCGTCCGGAGTAAAAAAGACCTCAATCCGTTTCGGGATTATCTGTCCTTTCTTGATGCGATCGGCCAGATCACAGCAGCCGAACACGAACTGCTGGGAACGCCGGGTCACGCCTTTCTTAAAAACATCGAAAACACTGCCATGTCAAAAACCTATAAAATGCCGGTGCTGCTGGCGTTTTATAACGGCGGCAAGATGAAGCAGGAAATCGATGACGAAGATCTTTACCGGAGTTTTAAGTCTTTCTATGAAAAGGCCTCCAACCGGGTTGATCTGCTCCGGGACAAAAGCACCGCCAATGCGATGAACTGGGGTAAAAAAGAATATGTCAGCCTGGCTAACCGTAACCCGGTTCATTTTCTGGCCCAATCGGCCGGGGAATTCTTTTATCAGAATGGTGACCGCTTCTGCCTGGCACCTGAACTGGAAAGTTATCTTGCCAACCCGGTTTTTGTTAAACAGTTTAAAGATATCATTGATTACCGCACCAAGCGCTTTTATAAAGAACGGCTGGAAAAACTGCAACAACTATAAGATTTTTTACAGGAGACCACCATGAATAAAACCCTGCAATACTATAACCAAGCTGCCCATACTTTTGTCCAGGGCACCATCGATGCCGACCTCAGCAAACTGCACCGTCGCTTTCTAAAGCTGTTGCCGTTGCAGGCACACATCCTCGATCTGGGCTGTGGTTCCGGCCGGGATGCCAAAGCGTTTCTGGATGCCGGTTATCAAGTCACCGCCATGGACGGCTCCCAGGCCTGCTGCAAACTGGCCGGAGACTACATCGGCCAGCCGGTGCGCTGCCAGACTTTTGATGAACTGGATTTCGACCAGGCCTTTGACGGCATCTGGGCCTGTGCCTCGTTGCTGCATGTACCTTATGCCGAACTGACCGGCATCTTCAGGAAAGTCGCCCGGGCCTTAAGACCCGGCGGATTTTTATATGCTTCCTTTAAATATGGGGATTTTGAAGGGGAACGGAACGACCGGTATTTTACCGATTTGACGGAGGAACGGCTGGCGGTGCTGATTGAGCCGGTGGCGGGGCTGGAGATAGTGGAGACCTTTGTGACCGGGGATGTGCGAGATGGACGGGGCGGGGAGATTTGGTTGAATGTGATTGGGAGGAAGAAATAAGACAACAAATAAGCATTAATAGTTAGTTGAGATGATTATTGAATGAAATTGAAAGGGTAAGTAAATGCTATTATGGGAAACTTGGAAAATGACAAAGAAGATTCGATTGAAAGTAATGGTTTTGATTGGTTGTCAGAATTTAGAATTAATCAAAATGCGGCTTTGAACAACAATTACATAAAAGATCTAATAAACAATATTAGTGTGACACAAATTTTCATGGTAGATTTAGGATACTTATCTTTTGGAAGAGATTTTACTTGCATTCGTTTCGATAAAATAATACCAACAAATTTAATTTTAGATTCTACAGCACATACATTAGAAAGTATTAAGAAGTGTTGTGAAAATACTAATTTTGCAGATGCCTATACGTTACTTAGAAAATATAGGGATGACTTGTTCTATTATTTGTTTGTTCACGTAATTTCAAAAGATATCGACTTGTTGAAAAATTCGGGGAAAGAGAATTTAAGCAAACATGAAAAATTTATATTAGATTGGACGGAAGACAAATTATCGAAATTAAACAGTTCAGAAGTTCTAAAAGCAATTGGAGAATCAGAATATTTATCTTCAGCAATAAAAAAATATGATTTGCAAAGATCATTCAATAAAATTGGTGATAAGCTTAATAATTTTGTTCATTCGAATGGAAAAAGTTTTTACAATGAACCGCTTCATAGAATGGGTGTGAAAGTTGAAAAATGTTGCAAGGAATTTACTCAAGAGTTGAATTATATTACTGTAGTATTTCTATTTTTGTTAGTACTTATAAAACCACTTTGCGTAATGGCATATGATTATGTCGATTATTTGGATTGTGGAGATAAGCCCCCTAAAGGTAGTGAATATTGGGTGGCACCCTTTGTACAAGAATATCTAAAAAAGCGCAAATTACTGTTGGATGAAAATTGTGATTTGTATTTAAAAGAAAAGACAGGGATGGAATTTGTTAAAAGTTGAAATACTAAATAGTGTTATTTAATTGAAAATTTAATTTGAAAGAATATAGAAGGTTAGAATAAAAACCTAATACTGGTCATGTGGAGACGGTGGTGTTGATAACGAGGGTTTTAGCGCCTGTGTAAAATGCAACTATTGAAAGATTAACCTACTGTATGAAACGTCCACATGTCATATGGTTTGGTTTAAAAGCTTTATTTTTTTCTGGTTTTTAGGGGGTACTATAAATAAAATTACAGAGAGCGATTTGTTTTATAAGTAAAGCTAGTTAATATATTAAGAGGGAGAATGAAATATGGGACTTCAGCCAACTAACGCGGGTATCGATTTTCAGTCACGGATTGCAGCATGCTTTATGACCAATATGCTTTTTGACATTGACTTAGATTCTGTAATAACTACTAATACTCAGTCGAAAATTAGTGAATTAAGATTTGAAACAAAAGATAAAATTGATGACTTAGTTATTATTACATCTAATTCAAAGAAAATATATATGCAAATTAAGAGAAGCATTAATCTCAGTGAAAATAAAAATAGTGATTTTTTTGGCGTTTGTAAACAATTTGTGAAACAGTTTGTATGCAACAATTCAGAAGACTTTGCGTATATTTTGGTAACTAGTAATAATGCGTCAAAACTTGTAACAGAAAAGTTGAGACGAATTCTTGATAGTATAAGAACGGCGCAAAGTCTTTCAGTATTAGAAGATTTTAATGATAAAGAAAAAGATGTTTTTGATAAAATAAGAAATAATATTACAAACATATATTTAAATATTGTTGGGAAGCCAATTTTGAAGAGTGATTTGCAAAAATTACTTAAGAGAGTTTATATTGAAGTTTTTGATATTGAAAAAGGACAAAGTTATGAAAAAACTATAAAGACTATTTTATATAGCAACACTGATGTGAAATTTGATTTATTTTGGTCGAATTTGATAAGTTTGGCGCTCTCATATGCTTCGAATAGACAAATTATTACACGTGACAAATTGCATGAAAATCTTCAAATTTATTTAACCGATAATCGTAGTTTTAATAAGCAGAATATAGAGGATGAAACAAATGTTCAAAATGTAGTGTTTCAAGGTAATTTTTTCGAAAGTGAAATGGATTATGTTGTTACCTCTTATAATGAAGAATTGTTAAAACTATTAATTGATAGTGAGAAAGAAATAAAAGATAATAATGTGATATTTATTATAGCGTTGTATAGATTTGATGATTTCGGGAAAAGAACATATAAGTATATTTCGCCTGATGGTTTATTATTAACAAATGGAATTCGTCTTGAAGTTATCTATAGGAGTGCTACTCTAAAAGGCGTGTATCGTTATATAGAAAGCAATGAATTTAAAGAGGTGTACTCAGATTATCAACTCGTTGTTTTAGATGCTAATGATTGCGAGGAAGGAAAAAGTTTTATCGAAATACATTCTCAATTTCTGAAAAAGTGTGTAACCACGAACACGAATAGTAGAAGGAATTGTCTGAATTGTGGGAAGGCGGTTTATCAAGAAGAAACATATATTTGTGAGCTAGACGACGATTCTGTGAAAAATGATGCAGGACTGATACATAAAGAGTGTATTATACCTGTTAATAGAGTAATTGGTATTGTCCAAAGGTCAGATGAGGAGGATTTCAGGCATCTAAAATATTTCGATAGTTCTCTATGGGTTAGGCTTTTAAAAGATGGTCAGTTTTTTTTGGGCGGTATCCAGAAGATAAACCAAAGAATTTCTCGAATAGCAGTTCAAACAGATAGAACATCTTTGATTGGAAATTACTGTGTTAAAGTGATTCTTGAAAATGGCTCTTATCAGATTGTAATGCAGAGAGGGAAGACGCATAGGTTTAGTAAAAAAAATGCTGAGAAATTTGTGTTAGAACTAAATAAAGAGTTCAAGAAAGGAAATGAACAGAATAACCCATTATGTTATTCAAGTGAGAGCTTAACTTTTTCTAATTATGACAACTTAGTTAGTTTGCTTGGTGATCAAGAAGAATTTATAGCTTGCGTACGAGCTGAAATTATAAAGTACAATGAAAGCTCTGCAAAGTTATATGAAAAATGCAAGAATTATTATGCGCCTTTAATTTATCTGAGTATTGATGAAGAACCATTAATAATTAAAGGATTATTTCCGATCTTTACAGATCCATTGGATGTTCATAAAATTTTAAACACTTGGTTACAGGCTGACATATGTATTAAAGATTATGAAATTGTTATTATAAAAGATGATAATGAGTTTAATCTAATAGTCATTGAAATGATAACTCGTGGGATTAGACCTATGATAGATGTAAGAATAGGTAGAAATGGTGAATTGATAAGCGGTTATCTTGTGCACACTATGTCTGAATTGGAGCTGTCTCATAAACGGTAAAGCAAATGAATATGAAGCTCAAACTACAGTGCCTGATAGCGAGGCCGAGCCAGGCTGTATAATATAGCAAGTAGCTAATCCCGCTGCGTAAGGTAGACCAGCCACCCATAGTTAGCCTTGGAGCTTAGGGTAACTGATAAGTTTAAGAGTAGGCTGAAAACTGAAAAGTTGCAAAGAAGCTAGTGCCTGACACCAACATATAAACATATTTCAGTTAAGAGTTGAAAGGAATTATAATATGGCATTATTCAACAAACTCAACACCCCGATCTTCCTCAAAGAAGAGTCCACCACCGCTGAGCAAATCGCTCGCCTCAAAGAACTCCAGGAAAAAGCCACCGGCAAAGTCAAAGATGATATCGCTCGGGAGATCAATCTGGCCAGTTATGGCGAAATTGGCGAAAAGAACATTGCCTTTGAGCTGAAAAATTCTGGGATGCCGATGTACATCATCCATGATCTCCACCTCCAATTTGAAGACCTGTCGGCTCAAATTGATTATGTGGTGGTCACCCGGAAGATGGTCTTTTTCATTGAATGTAAAAACCTCTATGGCAATATCGACATCGATAACCAGGGGAATTTTGTCAGGAGTTATCCCTGGAACGGCAGAACTGTCAAGGAAGGGATCTATTCGCCGATTACCCAGAATCAGCGGCATCTAGAAGTATATAAACAGCTAAACAGATCAAATAAGAAAAATATTATCATGCGTATTGGTTTTGAAAAAGGTTTTGATAGTTTTCATAAATCCATTGTTGTGCTCTCCAATCCCAAGACGGTACTCAATGCCAAATATGCAAAAAAGGAAGTCAAGGACAAAGTGATCCGGGCGGATCAGCTTATTACATACATCAAAAATGCGGAAAAACAAAGCAAAGAATTGGCGAGCAATGAGAAACACATGAAAGAATGGGCGGAAGGATTTTTAGCTTACCACACTCCTATTACAACAAACTACTTAAAAAAATATGAGGAACTCATCAACAGCCAATCCGAAACCTTGGTCAAGCAAGCGCCAACTCAACCCATCATTGTCGAAAAGCCGCCAGAGCCAATCCCGGTAGCTGAAACGGCAGCACCACCACTGCCCCAGAGCGAGGAGCTGGTCAGCAAACTCAAAGACTTTCGTCTCAAACAAAGCCGGGTAGAAAATATCAAAGCCTATTGTGTATTTACCGACAAACAAATGCAGGATTTACTCAGCAAGATGCCAAAGACCGCGGATGAACTGTTGGGGGTAACTGGCTTTGGTCCGGTAAAGGTCGAAAAATACGGGGCTGCGATTATCGATTTATTGAAATAGAGGATGCGTTTATCCTAAGCCGTTACTTTGGGGAGGGTTATGTTTTATATATTACTCACGCTGTTATTAATTGGTGGTTTAGTTGCATTATTAATTCATCAAGTCAGGCTGAAGGGGTATCTTGGTGAAAAGGCTGTCGAAAAAATCCTGGCAGCTTTACCAAAAGAACAGTATCGTGTTTACAATAATATTTTGCTAAAAACCGACTATGGGACGACTCAAATTGATCATATCGTTCTTTCCGTATTTGGTGTATTTGTCATTGAAACCAAAAACTATCAAGGCTGGATTTTCGGAAATGAAAGAGATGTCTATTGGACACAGAATATCTATGGAAAAAAGACCCGGTTTAAGAATCCGATTCTGCAAAATTATGGTCATGTCAAAGCTGTTGAGTGCGTTTTCTCGGATTTTGAGGCATTAAAAATCATTCCGATCGTCGCTTTTTCAGGAAGAAGTGAGCTGAAGGTGACTGTGAATTCAGAAAATGTGATCAAATTTTCGCAATTAAAAGATCGAATCGGATCATATGCATTAAAGAGGATGAATTTTGAAACAGTTCTGAAGATGGGTGAAGTCTTAGTCCAAAACAATATTGACAGTAAAGAAAACCGGATTGAACACAACACAAAAATCAAAAGTAATTTAAAAAATAATAATATGATAATAGTCAATAATAGTTGTCCCAGATGTGGGGGAAACTTAGTCAATCGCAATGGTAAATATGGTCCTTTTATTGGTTGTAGTAATTACCCGAAATGCCGATTTACAAAGAAAATTTAAGCACATGTTTGTCTTGTAAGTTTTATTACGATATGATTTCGAATGAAAGAGGTGAACCATGAAACCTATCATCGCAGCTTGCGGAAATGATTGTAGCGTCTGTCCCCGCTTTATGCCAAAAACAGCCGCTGAATTAAAAGCCACGGCAGAATTGTGGTACAAAATCGGATTTCGGGACCGTGTTGTGTCCAATGATGAGATTAAATGTTGGGGGTGTACCCCGGCTAATTGGTGCCGCCATGAAATTATTACCTGCACCGCTAACCGAAAAATTAAAAACTGCGGGGAATGCGCGGATTACCCTTGTCAAAAAATAAAACAGGCGTTTGAAAACACGGCGCACTTTGTTCCGGATTACCGGAAACACTGTACGGAAGCAGACTTTGCAGTGATGGAAAAAGCTTTTTTAGAAAAACAAATCAATCTGGACCGGCAAGCGGAAGCGTGCAAGTTGTCTCTAAGTCGTGAAGAAAATGACTAAACAGATCATCGAAATTGGCAAGCGACGAATTACTATTTTTTCTGATGATGATGTCAGCAACGGCGCCATTCTTTACCTCCACATGGCTTCGGCAGACATGGAGCAACTCGCAAAAAAACTGGACGGGGTGGCAGCGGTTCTGGTTGCCATTGACCAGGTCGATTGGAATCGGGAGCTGTCCCCCTGGCCGGCTAAACGCGCCTTTCGGGGTGGTGAGGATTTCGGCGGCGGTGCCGATGCCTATTTAAAGGAACTGACCGAAACCATTGTGCCGGCAGTGGAAGCAGACCTTGGGTTTGCGCCATCTTGTCGGATTCTGGCCGGGTATTCGCTGGCGGGCCTGTTTGCCTTGTATGCCCTTTACCGCACCGATTTCTTTACCCGGGTGGGGTCGATTTCCGGCTCGCTCTGGTACGATGGTTTTTGGGAATTTATGTTAGCAAACCAGCCGCTAGTGATCCCGGAACGCGTCTATTTTTCGCTGGGCGACCGGGAGAAAATCACCCGCAACCAGCGCCTGGGCGTGGTGGAGGAACACACCATCCAGGCCGAGCAGCAGCTGCGCAGGCTGGGAGCTGAGACCATCTTTGAGCTAAACCCCGGCAACCATTTTGATGATGCCCCGGGACGCCTTGCCAAGGGGCTGAAATGGCTCGTTTAAATCGAATCCGTTAAATAAGCAATACAGTCGAATAAAATACCGTGTCTGACATGAATTTATTGACTGATAACAAAGCACCATTTCGGTGGATTTGTCGATATCAGGGATGCCGAGCGCTAAATGGCTATACTCGCTTTAGCCCGTCGGGATCAATATAAACCTGTCGAGCCTTGAATGGCCCGGGGACGGTGTACTGGAGCTTGACCTTTTCAAAGTCACCGAGTCTTTTGGAATGAAAATAGGGCTCATCAAAACAAAAAGCGCGATCTCTGATCCAGTTGGGCACCGCGATCTGACTGAGCTGGAGCTGATGATCAATGATCGCAAAAATGATGGTCAGATAATGCCGTTCGGCCTCGTCCAGGGCGGCAATTTCCAATGGCACGGTCAGGCTTTCAAGAAAAGCCGGGTCATTAGATGCCAGCAATTCCAGCAGTTGGTTGATACTGGTATCAACATCGGGATAAGCGTATAAGTTATTCAGAAATTTATTGCCAATCATAGCCGAGATCCTCCCCCAGGTATTTAATAAAATTGATTTGACGTTCCCCCAGCAGTCGTAAGGGTACAAATCCTTTAATGATCGCCAACAGCTGTGCTTTAGTTGCGATATTCAGGGTTTTGCATAACAGGGCGGCATCGGTAAAATCTTTGGCCGGTTCTGGGCGCGCGGCCAGCACTTTCATGGCCAGCAGTTGTTCGGCTTTGGGTTTAAGGATTTTAAGGTTGGAATAGGTTTTGAAGGTTTCCAGTTCTTCGGCGATAATTGACTTTAAAGGCTCTTTAATTTCGTCATTGATCCAGCCGTCAGAAAGGTCGAAAACAAACTGGGTATTTTTTAGAATGTGCTCCAGAAGTTTGTCATTGGCCAGACTGAACACGCAGTCGATATCTTTGGTGGCCGGACGATTGTCATAGATCATGGTCATAATACAACCACCATATATGGTCAGTTCCAGCTGCATAGCATTTTCTTTAAGCTGCTGATTCAGGTAGTCAAATATTTCCAGCAGTTTATTTTTATCCAGCAGTCCAATATCATTATAAGCTTCCATCAGATCCTCCGTTTCGATGCGGGTACGCATTTATTTCTTGCGTATATTATACCATATGAAGGTGGTAAAAAACTTGATTATTAAGGGTTGATTAACAGGTACTGCTGGTATTTAACAGGCATACTGTGCAAGTGATTGATTACCTCCGGCAGAAATATCCTCTGAAAGCCGTGGGCACCAAAGCCGCCTTGGCGGTGATCACCGGCAACATGAGTAGTTGATATCCCAAAACGATAAAAACCTGTAAACCGGGGTATAAACTGTCACATAAGAATCATCTGAATCTAAATACAGTTTTGGAGAAAGAGGAACAACTATGAAACAGAGTGACCGGAACTTTTTGTTAAAACGCATCGTCAAAAATAAAAACACCACGACTGAAAGTGGGGAATTAACCATGGCGCCGAAAGTCAGGAAACCCTGGCGGGGACGGCTGGGCGAGACTGATTTTCTGCGGATGATGATGGAGGATATTCCCGAGGCCATGGCGCTGCTGGTTAAAACCCCAGGCGGCTGGGTCTACTGTTATAACAACTGGGAGCACGAAAAACTGACCGGGTTCAACCAGAAAGCGATTCGTAATCAGGATTTAAAAACCGTTCTGGGAGAAGCCTATTATCAGGTCTATGAAAAAAACGCCGACTGGTGCCAGGAAAGCGGGGAGACCATCTTTTTTAAGGGCACCGCTTGCTGGAATGGTCAAATCAAGGACAAAATGTGCCGCATGTCCCCGGTAAAGAGTGATGGTCAGGACTTTATTGTGGTCGCAGAGCTGAACACCAAAGCGCTGCTGAACTGGATGAGAAAAAACCATCTTTCTGCGACCCGCTTTGATCAGATGTTTCAGACCCACACCGCCACCATGCTGCTAATTGAACCGGAGACGGGGCTCATCGTCGATGCTAATCCGGCGGCCCAGGCCTTTTACGGGTATTCATTGGAGGAGCTCAAGGCAATGACCATTCAGCAGATCAACACCTTGTCCCAGGAGGCGGTTCAAGATCTGCGGCAGCAGGCGCTGGCGGGGCGGCAGGAGTATTTTCTGTTTCCCCACCGTCTGAAAAATGGCGAGATCCGGCAGGTGGATGTCCACTCCAGTCCCCTTGAGATGGACGACCATCAGTATCTCTTTTCGGTCATAACCGATGCCACCGAACGGGAACAGAATGCCGCTGCCCTCTATCGGGAAAAGGAACTCCAGAAAACCACCATGGATGCCATCCATGACGGGGTGATTACCACTGATGCCCAGGGGAACATCACCTACCTCAATCCGGCGGCCGAGCAGGCCAGCGGCTGGCAGATCGACGAAGTACAGGGCAGACCCTTTGATGCGGTCTTTTCGATGTGCCACGAATATACCCGGGAGCCTCTGGCGGGGCTGGTGATCCGGGTTCTTGAGTGCGGCCAGACCCAGGAGATTACCGAGCCGACCCTGCTGTTTAAAAAGGATGGCACGATGATTCCCATCGAAAACAGCGTCGCCCCGATCCGCAACAAAGACGGCGCGATCGGCGGGGTGGTCGTGGTATTTCGGGATATTACCGTGACCCGGGAAAAGAAACGCAAAATTGAATATCTAAGCTACCACGATGCCCTGACCGGCCTTTACAACCGGCGCTTTTATGAGCAGCTTTTCAGTCTGAAGGAAAGCGAGCTGGCGCATCCGATGGCTTTTGTCATGGGCGACGTCAACGGCCTGAAGATGACCAATGACGTTTTTGGCCATACCATTGGGGATCTGCTGCTTAAGTCAATTGGCCAAACTCTTAAGGACAACGCTGACTCCCGCAATCAGGTGATCCGCTGGGGCGGCGATGAATTCATGATTGTAATGCCTGGGTCGGATCTGAAAGATGCTGAAAGGCTGGTCAAACGGATCAAGGAGCAGCTGAAGGACATTTGCATTAACGGCACCATTGAAGCCAGTGTTTCTTTTGGGATGGCGCTGAAAAAAAGCCGTGATGATGAACCCGGGGCGGTGCTTAAAAAAGCCGAAGAAATGATGTACCAGATCAAGCTGTTAGAAAGCAAAAGCATGCGGGGAACAACCATTAACGCCCTGCTGGCAGCCCTGGATGAAAATAAGGCCGAAACCAAGGCTCATGCCATGCGCTTATCCGATCACGTCATGAAGCTGGCGGATCTGTTGGCCCTGAACGTTGAAGCAAAGAACCGCCTGACCCTTCTGTCGATGCTGCATGATATCGGCAAAGTGGGCATCCCCGATCACATTCTCGGCAAGCCCGGGAGCCTCACCGAGGCGGAATGGCTGATCATGAAAACCCATCCCGAAATCGGCTATCGGATCGCCGCCAATGTGCCGGAACTCCACGTGGTGGCCGAGGAAATCCTCCATCATCATGAAAAATGGGACGGCACTGGCTACCCATCGGGGCTAAGCGGCGATAAGATCCCGCTTAACAGCCGGATTCTGGCAGTGGCTGATGCCTATGACGCGATGACCCATGATCAGGTTTACCGGCCAGCCCGTTCCCATGAAGAAGCTGTCGGGGAATTAAGGGCTCAGGCCGGAACACAGTTTGATCCCCGGCTGGTGGAGCGCTTCATTAACCAGGTTTCCCACTGGTTATGATAACCGTAACGTCATGGCTAGTGCCTGACATGAATTCCATATTCCCGAACCGATTGACTCAAACCAATTGAACCGATGATCTGAATTAAAAAAATGAAAAGGAGATCTGGTGATGCGACGAAAAATTATTTTGGTAGGTGCGGTTATTGCAGTTGGGATCGCCATTTACCTGGTCAGTACGCTGAACCTGTTTTCAGAGACTAGTAATGGCGGGCAAGATGCGGTTTCTCAAGCGACTGCCAACCGCTATCAGGAAAAAGAAATTCGTGAATATCAGGGGGTTCAGCTGGACCCGGCCATCGGCCCTCGGGATAATTCAATCTCTGGGATTCAACAGGTGGATCTTAACAGCTATCAGCTGCAACTGACTGGACTGGTCGAGAAGCCCGTAAATTACAGTTATGAACAGGTCCTGGCAAAAGAACCGGCGCAGCGCCTGATCACGCTGTATTGTGTTGAAGGCTGGCAAGCCACGGTGCTCTGGGAAGGCGTGCGCATCACTGATCTGCTGGCGGATGCCGGGATTAAAGACGATGCTGCCGTTGTGATCTTTCACTGTGTTGATGGTTATACCACCTCGATGCCCTTGGCAACCATTAAAGACAAAGATATGTTATTGGCCTATTCGGCCAATGGCTTGCCATTGCCAGCGTCAATGGGCTTCCCTTTTATCGTTGTGGCAGAAGATAAACTGGGGTATAAGTGGGCCCGGTGGGTGAATCAAATCGAACTGTCCAGTGATGAAAACTACCAGGGTTACTGGGAAAAGCGGGGCTATGCCAACGACGCCACCGTGAATTAAAGACAACCTGCCGGATCTTAACTAAATATCAGACCGAGGCGCTGCCGTTGCTGACTGATGCTGTAAAAAAAGTGGCTGGCGCATTGTAGATCAATCAATAGTTTGTTATAATAAGTGCATCAGGTAACCTCGTCGAACGCGAGCCCTTAGAAGATAAGATTCTAGAGGGCTTTCTTTTTGCTGTGATGAAAACCGCAGACAGCCCCAAAAGGACACGCAAACCGGCGTATTAAGGCCGTTTTAGCCGTCAAAAATAAAATAACGCGACCGTTTCAGTAGAAACACGCAGTTAAAAGGGAGGGATTAATTTGCTTAAAAACGAAGATTTTATCCAGGAGTTTGTTGAAGAAGCCCGGGAACATCTCGAAAATTTCGAACGGATATTGTTGTCTGATCTGGCCGATATCAGTGCCGCACAGATCAATGATGCGTTTCGCGCGGTTCATAGTATTAAGGGCACCGCCGGTTTTTTTGGGTTAGCCAAGATCGTTGAAATCGCCCATGCAATGGAAACAATTCTGGACTTCGTTAATCGCAAAAAGGTCGCTTTTAGTGACGCTGAGATTGACTTATTGCTGGAAGCAAGAGATCGCTTAAACGTGCTGGTTAATGATGTCAAGCGCAGTGACACCTATCCCATCGATGATATCCTCGCTAAATTGCAGCTGGCCGAGGCTGATTTTGTCAATCAGGTTGGACAAAAAGATTATCCGGTTGCGATCGAACTGCCTCAAGATACCAGTCAATTTTTCGCTGTTTTTGATTTTGATCAGGATACCCAGGCAAAAATAGCAGCATTTAGAAAAACGGGATATCATATTTATGGCATCGAAATGGCACTAACCGATCAATATCTCAGCAGCAGTGGTGGGATTGCGGCAATCGCCGATAATTTAACGTCAGTCGCAAAGGTAGTTGTGATGATCAGCCAGGCTGGCGAACCGCTTAACTGGGATGATCTAAAAGCGGGAAAATATAACAATGACAGTATCCTGATCCTGGCTGCCAGTATCTTAGAAGCAAGCCTTTTTATCCAGGTGATCGGACTGCCGGCGAACTGTGTTAATGTCCTGGCCGAAGATTGGCAAAGTGCCTCGGCGGCTCAAGCGAATGTGGCGGGCAGTGATCGTGAGGCCCAGGATGCCATGCTAATGGAGCGGTGCCAAACGGACACATATGAGGGCGCAGAGAGTCTCCGTGTCAACATTAAGCTGCTTGATGATTTGATGAATATGGCCAGCGAACTGGTCTTAGGGCGAAACCGGCTGCTGACCCTGTTGGAACCCGAAAAAAAGAAGATTACAGGGCTGCCCCAGGTGCTGCAAAATGTTGATCGCTTAACGAGCAGTATTCAGGAAAAAATTATGCTGACCCGGATGCAACCGGTGGGAACCCTCTTTAATCGCTATCCGCGGTTAATCAGAGACCTGTCCAAGAAGCTGAATAAGAAACTTGAGCTGAAAATTGAAGGCGGTGACGTTGAACTTGATAAGTCGATTCTGGAAGGGTTAAGTGATCCTCTGGTTCATCTCGTCAGAAATGCTGCCGATCATGGCATTGAAAGTGCAGCGTTGCGAAAACAAAAAGGCAAAAATGAAATCGGCACGATTACCCTCAAGGCGAGTTATGAAGGAAGTGTTGTCAACATTGAGATTGGTGATGATGGCAGCGGCATTGATTTTTCTAGAATCTCAAAAATCGCCCTCGAAAAAAAGCTCTATACCGAAAACGAACTCAGCAGCTTTACCGAAAAAGAGCTTGTCAAGGTGCTATTCAATCCCGGCTTTTCGACGGCGGATCGCTTAAGTGAGGTATCCGGTCGCGGGGTCGGCATGGATGTGGTCAGGACTAATCTTGACAAAATGGGCGGCAGTATTGAAATTACGTCGAAGTCCGGCTGTGGTACCAACGTCAAACTGACGATGCCCTTAACGGTTTCCATTATCCAGTCATTGGTGGTATCTTCAAACAAGATCAAAATGGTGATTCCGCAGGCGGATGTGCAAGAGACCATCAAGCTGAAAAAAGCCTCCCGGGATCAACCAATCGAGGCGATCAATGGAAAATATTTCTATCGACTCCGGAATGAACTGCTCCCGGTTATCTACCTGAGTGACTTATGGAATCCTGACCAGGTGGGCCGGGTAGCGCAAGATCATAAGATTGTCGTTCTCAAACTCGGGCAGATTCGCTTTGGCTTACTCGTTGAAGTGTTAATCGGCAACGAAGAAACGCTGATCAAGCCGTTGCCGGTGATCCTCAAGGAATGTGGCATTTATTCCGGCTTGACGATTATGGGTGATGGGAAGGTGGCACCGATTCTGGACATCGCTGGGATTGCCAGAAAAATGGCGATCATCAGTGATGCCGAGCAACAAACGCCGCTTCATCATCCGGAACAAAAAGCGATGGCTCATGATGATCGCGAAGATTTTATTTTATTTAGAGGCTCCGGAGCTGAAATTCTGGCGTTAAATATCGCCCGGATCAAACGCATCGATAAAATCAAGAAAACCGAAATTGAGCGCGTTGGCGATCGCTATTACATTCATCGCGGCAACCAACCATTACGGGTGATAAGGCCAGAGGATTATCTGGCCATTAATCGCAACCCATACGACGGCGGCGACTATTATGTCATCACGCCAAAACTGACGTCCCTGCCGATCGGCATTTTAGCGACCGAAATTATCGAAAATGTTAACTTTGCGCCAGTCCTGGATTCGCGTCAATTTAAAATAAAGGGAATGTTTGGGGCGGCTGTATTTGACGAAAAAATGATCTTAATCATTAATCTTGATGCGTTATTGGAAACCGTTGAACCAGATTCCCCAAGAGGTGTATAAGATGTTGAAAATTCTCTGTTTTAAATCAGGAAATAATCTTTATGGCATTGAAACCAGATATGTCAAAGAAATCAATCGCCATCCCGAAATAACCGCCATTCCGTTAGCGCCGCCAATGGTCGCGGGGATGATGAATCTGCGTGGTCAAGTCGTCAGTTTGCTGGATTTTGAGAAGCTTTTAGGGTGCCCGACAGAGCAGCCTAAAAAACATTCGATTGTGCTTAAAAAGGAACCGGGCGAAGCGGATGTGATGGCGTTATTGGTTGAACAAGCAGCGGATGTGATCGACGTTGCTGAAGCCCTGTGTGAGCGCCCGATGCCATATTTAGAAAATGAATACGGCACGATCATTAAATTTATTGCCAAACTGGAGCAAGAATTACTGATCATTATTGATAGAGAGAAGCTATTTTAAAGTATTTATTTTTAATTATTTATATTAAATAAGACGAGGTGTTAAATGTTAAGATTTTTTGATAATGCAAAAATGCGGACCAAGTTAATCATTTTTTTTATCCTGACTGGGTTAATCCCGATTGCGATTATTTCCGGGCTTGCCTATACCCAGGCTTGCAATAGTCTGGTCGAGATGAAACTCCAGGAAATGGAGCTATATTCCAAAGTAACCCAAAACCGATTTACGAAAGATTTTGCTGATAAGGCATTTTATACCAGCAATGTGTTATCAAATTTAGCGACTGTCGAAAATCTGATTACTGCCTATCAGGCCGGCGATGGCAATGGGGAACTGCGGAAAACATCTTATGCCCGGGTTGAAGCAGGGCTGACGCCCCAACAAGAGGCCAATCAAATCGAAAGCATTTATATTACAGATACGGCAGGCAATGTCATTTATGCTTCGGGCCAATTAAAGACGACGTTAGAAGGGTCTAATCTGGCGTCAAGAGATTACTTCAAGGCGGCCATGCAAGGACAAAGCAGCATTACCCCGGTACAATATTCGGATATTATCAAAAAATATTATGTAACCCTATCGGCACCCTTTTACAGTTCTCAAAATGGCGCCATTATTGGAACGGTTAATTCACTGGTGTTAATGGACAGTATTGAAGCAATCCTCAATGACGGGATAGGCGATATCGGGGCGACTGGCAATATTTATCTGGTTGATCAGGCCGGGTTGCTCAACACAAGTCCCACTCTCGACGGCGATACCGAGGCGACCGCCTTTTCAACGACGATTACCACGGAAGCGCTTGAGCAACTCCACACCGGTTTTGACAGCGACAATAGTGATTTTCGGTACGCCGGGATGTACCCGGATTATCGGGGTGAAAACGTCTTAGGAACGGCGACATTTGTCAATATTGGGGCAACTAAACTGGGCATGATTATTGAGGTCGAAGAAGCCGAAGCGTTAGCGCCGGTTAAAAATTTGCAAGTGATGATGGTGATTGTGTTATTACTGGCCATCGCCGCCAGTGCCGTGATCGTTACGATTTTATCCAAGCGCATTACCAAACCGCTGCAGACGGTCTCAACGCTGATGAACGAAGCTGGACAGGGAAACCTGGCGGTGCGCGGCGAGTTTGACAGCCGCGATGAAATTGGTAAACTCTGTGTTGATTTCAATCAGCTGGTCGAAAAAATCGGCGGTTCATTAAAAGAGATCGTCCACGCCACGGAAGTATTAAATGAATCCGCTGATGCGATGGATCTGGTTGCCAGCAGTATTGCCGTCGGTTCTGAGGAAACAAGTGCGAAAATTAATGTTGTCAGCGCCGCCGTTGAAGAAATCTCGGCGAGTATGGAACAGTCAAATGCGACCCTCCTGACAACGGCCGATAATACCAGTCAAATTGCCTCGGCCATCGAAGAAATCAGCGGCACCACCAGAAATTTGGCAGCTGCCTCTGAAGAAACAGCATTAAGCGTTAATCAGACCATTATCCTGATGGGGCAAATTTTTGAAAGCATCCGGGAGGTGTCAACATCGGCAGAAAACGTCAATGCTGAAGTTAATACGGTCGTTGAAGCGGTCAAAGAAGTTAATCTATCGGTGAATGAAATCAATAAGAACTGCGAAAAATCATTGACGATCACCCAGGTGGCTGACAGTGAAGCCAAAAATACCGGCGAAATCATTCGCACCCTGAATCTGTCTTCCAAAAAAATCAATAAAATCATTAAGATCATTGATGACATTGCCGACCAGACCAACATGTTAGCCCTGAATGCCGCCATTGAAGCGGCCGGAGCCGGCGAAGCGGGTAAGGGTTTTGCCGTGGTTGCCAATGAGGTTAAGGAGCTGGCCAAGCAAACATCAGAAGCAACCGATGAAATTGCCGATCAAATTGAAGGAATGCAGGAGAATATGGAACAGGCGGTTTCGGCCGTTGCGCGAATCAATCACGTCGTTGAAGAAGTGACCACGATAACGACCTTAATTGCAACGGCAATAACCGAACAAAGTGCCTCAACCCAAGGCATTTCAGAAGCGGCGATCAGGGCTTCAGAGCGGTTAGATACGATTACTGACGAAATAAAAGAAATCGATCAAAAAGCCGGAGAAGTAAAACGTGGCGCTGAAGAATCGGGAGCAGCTGTCAGTGAAATTGCTAAAAGCACCGCCGAGCTGGCCCGAGCCGCCGATGATGCCGCCGTGAACACCGAAAGAGCTTCTGTCAGTATGACCCAATTAAGTCGCGCCACCGAAGAAACCTCCAAAGGCGCAGTCGAAATCTCCAGGAGTATCCAGGAAATTAATCAGGCCTCGGAAGAAATCAGCGAAGGTGCTTCAAAGACGTCAATTGCGGCCAATCGCCTGGTCGATCTGTCGCTGAAGCTGGGCGACTCGGTTTCGCAGTTTAAATTCTAAGTGAGTCAGGCGCATGAGCAGAAACAAACCAGCACCTGATTTTGTGCCGGAACTCGTAGTTCTGGCGGCATCGACGGGGGGGCCAGTCGCATTAGAAAAGATCATCACAGCCTTAAAAAAAGATTTTTCAATCCCGATTGTGGTCGTCCAGCACATGCCCAGTCACTTCACCGCCGCCTTTGCGAAAGCCTTAGACAAAAAAAGTGAACTGCATGTTAAAGAAGCCCAGGATGGTGACGTGCTGGCAGCCGGAAGCGTCTATATTGCCCCCGGCGGCTGCCACTTGAAGCTGACCCAGGAACTAAAATGTGCCCTGGCGCTTTCTGATGATGCCCTGGTCAATGGCATTCGGCCGGCCGTCGATGTGTTGCTGGGGTCGATTGCCACGAGTCGCTTTATCGATGGCATTGTCGTGGTTATTTTAACGGGGATGGGCGCAGATGGATTAGCCGGCTTGCAAAATTTAAGTCCCCAAAAGCAGGTCTACTGCATTGTCCAGGATGAGATGACCAGTACTGTCTATGGGATGCCCCGGCGGATCGTCGAAGCAAAGCTGGCCGATGAAGTGCTGCCGCTGCCAGCGATTGCTGCGCGGCTTTCAGTGCTAGTCAGAAAGGAGTCATAAGATGGTCGCTTTATCAGAACAAGAATATCAATTGTTTCAGCGCTATATCGCCGAGAAATGCGGGATTGCTCTTGATGAGTCCAAGGCTTATCTGGTCGAATCAAGACTGGCAAAGCTTTTGATTGACTCCCAGTGTGATAGTTTTTCCGAACTTTTTGCGCTGCTGGAAAGCCATTCCGATGCTAATATTGAAACCCGGGTCATCGACGCCATTACCACCAATGAAACCTATTGGTTTCGCGATCCGGGCTCGTGGCAGATGATTACGACGGAATGGCTGCCCCAAAAAATAGCCGCAATGCAAGCCCGAAAAAATCAAAAAATTCGGGTCTGGAGTGCCGCGGCATCAACTGGTCAGGAAATCTATTCGCTGATTATCCTGATTAGTGAGTATCTCAAGAACAATCACATTACCGCTGTTACGATCGATGATTTTGAGTTTTTGGCGACCGATATTTCAACCAATGTCTTAACGATTGCCAGACGGGGTTATTATGACCCGATTACCATCATGCGCGGCTTAAAACCGGATCTCCGCGATGCCTATTTTAATCGCGAGGGAACCTCATGGGTACTAAAAGAAGCGTATCGAAAACGGGTTCGCTTTGAGCCCTTTAACCTGCAAAACAGTTTTATGCTATTGGGTAAATTTGACCTGGTGTTCTGCCGGAATGTGCTGATTTATTTTACCGAAGCACTGCGCAGCGACGTTTTCAAAAAGACCACCCAGGTGTTAAAACCGGAAGGCGTCCTGCTAATCGGTGCCGCCGAGATTTATTATTCGATGGATGCTTATTTTCAAAAAAACATCACCAGTGATGGTACGTATTTTACGGTTAAGGAGACAACAAAATGAAGATGTTGACGATTGATGATTCGGCCGTTGTCAGAAAGATTATTGCGGCGGCGGTGGTGGCACTCGGGCATGAATGTCTGGAGGCGGAGTCCGCCCAGGATGCTCTAAGTCTGCTTGAGGGGCCAGAAAAAATTGAATTGATCTTTCTGGATTGGAATATGCCGGGCATGAATGGTCTGGAATTTCTCAAAACGATCAAAAAAAATGATCAATTCAAACATATTCCGGTCGTGATGGTGACCACCGAAAATATGCCGGAGAGTGTTATTGAAGCGGTTAAAGCGGGGGTGACCCACTATATCACAAAGCCCTTTTCGATTGAAGAACTGATGAAAAAGATTATCGAGAGTTTGGGCGGGGAGGTCAATTAATGAATGCTGAACACGAGATCAAGAAATATGAAGTACTTCCCGGGCATGTTTTTGTCGCCGCGTTATTGGAAACGGTCGAGCAGATGAGTGGTTTTGTTTTGAATGAAGTTAAAAATGATCCAGAAGCCGATCAGGCGCATGAAATTATTGGCGCCATGGTGCTACAAGGCGAGAACACGATGTTACTGACCCTGGAAACCAATAAAAAGAGTGCCGCCCCGCTGGTTTCATTTATGACTGGCATTGAAACCGCCGCCTTAGATGCGGAGCTGTTAAATGATGGGATTACAGAATTGATTAACATGGTCGGCGGTTCGGCCCGGGCACGTTTGGAAACGACGAATTATAAATTTGTGTTATCAGTTCCCTTCACCCTTGTCGGTAACGGTGTCAAAGTCGTGGTCAAAAAGAGAACAGACAGCTTTATTGCCAGACTGGTTTGTGACGAGATTGAGCTGCTGTTAAGGGTCTATAAATTATAACGAGTACGGAGCAAATGATGAGAATTAAAGAACATAGCACATTAGTAGTATTGAATCAAATCGAAAAGCAGCTCAATAAAGCACTACAAAATTTAGTGATGTTTAGTATGGAACCCAAAGCCAGCCAGCATCAGTTCATGTTAGCTTTTTTTTCGGAAGTCAAGGCCGTGGCGGTCAAGCATCATTTCCGCGAATTGGGATACCTGTGTATGAAAAATGAAGAATTTATCAAGCAAAATAAACACGCGCTGTTAAATGACGGGACATCCTTTATCAAGTTGGCTAAAGGATTTGGCGAGGTAACGCAGTGTTTGGAAAACCTTCTGGCCGTGGCTACGTGTCAAGAAGGTGGACGGGGAAGTTTAGTCTGTCATCAGACTTGTGAGATGATTAATCGAAATGCTCAAAACGATGAAATCAGCAGTCTGGCGTTAGGCCGAGTTTTGGTGCTTGATGATGAAATGTTGGTATTAAATGTTATCGAAAGCGTTTTACGTAATCGTGGTTACGATGTCCGGATTACGAACGATTCAAGTCAGGCTCTGGAGATATTAAGAGCCAATGAAGCAGATATTCTGATTCTTGATTTAATCATGCCAGGCAAAAGTGGGATCGAATTTTACCGGGAACTAAAACTAGAAAAAATAGTTATTCCAACAATCGTCTTGACGGCCTCCGCAAACAAGGAAGATCATGTATTAGCGCTGAAGGAAGGGATTGATGATTATCTGAGAAAGCCCTTTGAAGCAGATGTGTTAGTTGCTAATGTCGAGAAATTGATAAAAAAAGAGAAAAAATACAAAAACGCCTATTTGAAAGATGTATTAACCGCTTCCTATACCAGACGTTTTTTTGTAGAGCGATTTGCCCAGGAAAAAGCTCGGTTTCAACGTGACGGCATCGTTTTTTCAGTCGTGTTTATCGACTTGGACTATTTCAAGGAGATCAATGACAGCTTCGGGCATGTCTTTGGAGACGTTGTGTTAAAAAGTTTCGTGGCGGAATTTAAGACGAATTATCGGCCAACTGATCAAATTTTTCGATATGGAGGGGATGAGTTCTTATTGCTTTTACCGGAAACCTCTGCGGTCGAAGCATTTAGGCTTGTCGAAAGAATCCGCCAAAAATTTCAACGCAAAGCATTTAATCCGACAACCAATTCGCGCAAGGTTTTTATAACCTTTTGTGCCGGCATTACTGAATTTAATGGCGAAGACAAAACCCTTGAAGATGTCCTGGATGAAGCCGACCGCCAGTTGTATCGCTCCAAAGAACGGGGCCGCGCGTGTACCAGTTTTGTTGGTGATGCGATTGAAATCAGCAATGAAAAGAAAAGAGTGTTGATTTGCGATGACTCGTCAACCGTCAGCAAGCTCATTAAAGCCCGACTCTGCCGTTTAGGTCTGGAGACTCAAGCTGTTGTGACCGGGAAAGATGCCCTGACCCTTTTTCCTGATTTTAAACCGCATTTATTAATATTGGATATTATTCTACCGGATTTAAATGGTGTCGAGGTGCTAAAAGAAATCCGCCGCATCGCGAAGGAAAAACAGGTCAAGGTGATCCTGATCAGCGTTAAAAGTTTAGGGGCAAAGGAGCAGGTGCTCAGCGAATTAGGCTATGATGACTATATCAAAAAACCGATCTCCCTGCAACGGCTTGAGCAAAGTGTGAAGCGATTGCTTTAGATCGAGATTAAGCCCCCGCTGGTGATGATCAAGTGAGCGGAACCGGCATTTTTAAACAGTCGGTAAGCGGAGGGAAACTGCACCCAAAGCAACGATTGTTCGATGTTTTTTGATTTCGTAAATGTCTATAAAATTTAAAATAAGGAGCTAATATGAAATTTTCAACCTTCTACTTTAGCGGCACCGGTAACACCAAATGGGCGGTGGAAGCTTTTAATGCCATCATCCGTGAAAAAGGCCACCAGGCAGAGCTGTTTTCGATTGATCTGGGTGAAAATCTCACCGATGATCGGATCATCGCAATGGTCCGGGATTCCGACTGCATCGGCCTGGCCAATCCCATTTACGGCGGGGGCATACCACCCATTATGAGTGATTTCCTCAACCGGCTAGTCACGATTCTCGGACCGCTCCAGACCCAAAAGAAAGCCTTTGTAATCAATACCTTTGGTTATGTCAACGCCTTTGGCCCGAAAGAGATGGGAAAACTGCTGGCCGGTTCCGGCCTGGTGATGACTGCCTACGTCAACATTCAGCTATGCAACAATGTGAATACGACCAATGCGGTTGACCGGGAGATGTTAAACAAACGGATGACCAAGGGGCAAATGGAGCTGACCCGGCTGGCGGACCGCCTGCTGTCTAATCGCAAGATGATCAAAGGGCATGGACCCCAGCTGATGATTGGTGCCATAATCCGAAAAAAAGTACCGGATGCGATTGGCCGACATTATCAGACTTTAAGTGTGAATGCGGAAACCTGTACTCAATGCATGGATTGCGTCAATCATTGCCCGACCCAGAGCATCCGCTTTGAAGAAGGGCAGGGGTTTACTTTTCTGCCAGGGTGTACGGCCTGCATGCGTTGTTACAATTTCTGCCCAACCGGCTCCATCACCATGAATGGCAGCTACGCTGATCCTCTTGAGGTGCCCCGCTATCAGGGACCGGTGGAATGAATTAAGTCGGGATTCGGCCCTCGGACAAGCCCTTTAATCGAGGTTGCTATTCCCGAAATTTTATTTTTTATCTGATAATGAAAAAATAAAAATCAGATTGAATTACCTTTGCAATGCGGTATAATCAAATAATAAAAGCAAACTGAACTGATTATAACCGAGAGGAGACGCAGTATGAAGAAAAATCAATTTGTTCGATGCAGCCAATGGATCCTGTTAGTTGTCTGTATCTTATTACTGACCGCCGGCTGCAACGGATCTGGTGAAGCCTGGGACGCTGGTCTCTTATCCAAGGATAATGAAGAAAGACCGCGGACCAGTGCTGAAGTGCTGATGTTATTTTCAAACTTATCCACCCGGTTTGACAACCTATTAGAATATTTGGATGGAACTGCTGAGGATGAAAAAATGCAGCAGCTGATGCAACGTCTTCCAGAAGCGACCTTAATTAATCTGACCACTGGTGATTTGTTGGGCATTCAGTATAATCAGCAACAAATAGAAATGCTGACGGAAACAGCCACGGCTAGAGCGGCTGAGTTAAAGTCACTGTTACAGAAACAAAATGATAAGGGCGCTCCCCTATCGGCGAAACAGATCATTCTGCTGGACCGGTTATTGGAAGAATATGCCAAAGATCTTGAAGAGCTGCTGCTAGACGCCGAGATGAGTAAAGCGAATCAGATGGATAATCTGGATCTTGAGACCCTGAAAGGCTTTTCAGCAGCAAAATTTATCGACATGCAGGGTTTGGAAATAGAAGCATTGAGTACCCTCAATGATTATCTCAAAGAAGTCAATCGGATTTTGAATGAATAAAATCGTGGTGTTAATGATCAAACTTTTAAGGACAAAGAAAAAAGCCCTAGGTTGGGCTTTTTTCTTTTTTTTTTTATGCTAATTCTCGTCAATATCGAAGAAACCCAATCCGTCCAGAGCTTTGATCGATTTGTGCATATAGGTTTCGTTGGTGATTGGCCAGCTGTGCCCAATCCGATACAGTACTTCGGTGGTGAACTGGTTATTGGGGTCGATGGGATAAATGGTGTTCGCCGTATCGCTTGTTAGATAGACAATCAGGCCGGAAATCGCCGGGGCAATTTCCGGATCGGCCATCCCGGCTTTGAGCGCTGTTTCAAAATCCTCATTGCTGACCACGGCAATGTCAAACCCGTAGGCATTCATTTCCTGCAGCACATCGGCCATGTAGACGGTGTGGTTGTTGTAGGGATGAAAAACCGTGAAGTCCGGGTTGGTTTCAGACAGCTTCAAAATAGCATGGGCGGTAGTGTCAATCGGGGAAAACTCGACTGGCTGGTTCATCGCGCTGACCGGGAATTTCTCGAGAATCTTATAGCCTTTGAGGCCCCGCATAAAACCGTTATGGAGGAAGTTGATCTGGAACTCGCCATCGCTGTTACGGCTCATCAGATTGCCCACCCGCATGATTTTGCCCCGCAGGCCCTGCTCGGCCACGGCCGCTAAAACCGCTCGTTCGGCCAGAAACTTAGAGTGAACATAGGCATTCTCCAGGCTTTGGTTGAAGTAGAGCTCATTTTCCCTGATCCGTTTATCCCGGGGTGGCGCTCCGTTGATGCCTTCCCCGGCAATGCTGACGGTGGAAATCTGGATCAGCTGCTGACCGGTTTGCTGGCACAGCTCAATCAGGTTTTCGACGCCGCGGACGTTGATTTTCTCCAGGGTATCATCGGCCACAAAATGTTTGACACAGGCGGCGCAATTGATGACGGTGTCGGCAGCCACGGCGGCCAGATTGGCGACGCTGTCTTTGTTGGTGATATCGCCTTCGACACAGAAAATCCGCTTGCCGAAAAGTTCTTCATAATCCTGGTCGAAATAGTAGACCAGCATCGTTTTAATCCGCTGTTCCAGTGACCGGGCCTTGCCCTTGCGGATAAAGCAGGTGACCTTGCCGTCATAGTGATCGAGGAACTCTTTGAGAATATGGGTGCCTAAAAAACCGGTGGCGCCGGTTAAGATAATATCACCCAGATGATTTTTTTTGATAGCACTCAAATTCTTGACGTCATTTTCTAAAAGAACTGGACCCAGTTTTTGATAGTCAAAGTTCTTGATGACATCCTCAGGGTCGATGGTTTCGGCTTCGTGTTTTTCAATAAATTCGGCCAGATTTTTAACTGTTTTATACTCAAAAATATCGGCATAGGCTAGCGGGATCTGCTGGGTCAGGCATTTCATGGCGACCTTGGTCGCCGAAATCGAGGTACCGCCGATGGAAAAGAAATCGTCCAGCGTGCTGACGCTTTCCAGCCCCAGAGTGGCGGCAAAAATAGCCACCAGTTGCTCTTCCAGCGCGCTTTCCGGGGCCTGGTAAGCGGCGGTTTTGAGACCGGTTTCTGGTTTGGGCAGGGCTTTTTTATCGACCTTGCCGCCGGGGGTTACCGGCATTTTATCCAGATGGACATAGAAGGTGGGAATCATATATTCGGGCAGCTGGGACAACAACAGATGATGCCAGACCTTGGGGTCGAGCTCGCCTTCCGGCCGGGTGTAGTAACCGACAATATACTGGTTGCCGGCCTGTTCCAATACGTTGACGGCGGTTTCCTTGATGCCGGGATGGGCGATCATGGCGCCTTCAATTTCGCTGAGTTCAATTCGGTAGCCGCGGATTTTAACCTGGGAATCGATCCGGCCGATGTATTCAATCAGGCCGTCGCCCCGACGACGGGCCATATCCCCGGTGCGGTACATCAGCTGATCGTCAGCGTCGCTGGCAAAGGGGTTTTGCACAAAAGCCGCGGCAGTTTTTTCGGGCAGATTGTGATAGCCCCGGCCAATCTGGCGGCCAGCATGGCAGAGCTCCCCGGCGACGCCCACCGGCACCCGATTCATCTGCTCATCGACAATATAGGAACGGACATTGAGCAGTGATTTCCCAATCGGAATGTTGCGGTATTCCTGATCGACGTTAAAAATCGTGGTTTCCACCGTGCTTTCGGTGGGGCCGTAGGCATTGACTACGGTATAAGGGCGGTCGTAGTAATGTTTCAGTTTTTCACCGCCGACGACAATATGGGTCAGGCTGGAGTCCTCGGTCATATTGTCAATAATAATTTCGCCCATCTGGGTCGGGAAGACCGCCACGTTGATGGCTTCATCTTTTAATATCTGACACACCTTCACCGCATCCTTACGGTCATCTTCGGCAAACAGATAGAGGCAGGAACCGTTGGCCAGATAGGGGAAAATCCCGACCACCGAAGCATCAAAGCAGAAGCTGGAATACTGGGCACAGTGGGTCTGCTCCGTGACCTGCTGACTAATGGTTTCGTTAAGGATCAAATTGGACAGATTACCATGGTTAATCATGACGCCCTTGGGTTTACCGGTGGAACCGGAGGTGTAAATCATATAGGCCAGGTCATCCGGCGAGGGTTTGGCCGCCGTCCAGCTTTTATCAGGTTGCAGCGGGATGTTGGCGGCGATGGCATCCAGATTGATGGTCTGTTTCTGGTAAAAGCGGGTCAACTCCTGATACGCATCCACATACAGTAGCATGGCAGCATCGGAATCTTCCAGCATATAGCGCAGTCGGTCTTCCGGGTATTCCGGATCCAGCGGCACATAGGCCCCGCCAGCCTTCATGGCAGCGACCACGCCGATGATAAACTCCCGGGTGCGGCCGGACAGCACCCCGACAAAATCTTCTTTTTTGACCCCGGCGGCCAACAGTTGCACTGCTAACGCATCCGAAGTGGCATCCAGCTGGGCATAGGTGATGCTGCCGCGTTTATCCTTGACCGCCAGATGATCCGGGTATTTTGCGGCCGCTGCACAAAACAGATCGACAAAGGTCTGGCCGTAAAATCGCGGATCATTGACCATTTCCCGGTCTTCATCAAAGAGCAGCTGGATCTGGGACAGCTCATCGCCGTTTAACACCTGTTCGGCAGCCAGAGCAAGGTTAGTCAGCAGGGCATTGATGGAGCTGTCTTCGTACATGTCACCCCGGAAAGCGGAACTGAAATGGTAGACCCCATCCCGGATGGTAATGGCGACGGAAATCGGGGCGATGGCGCCTTCGCTCATGACTTCCAGGCACTCACAGGGCAGCCCGGCGAGGGTGTCAAATTCGAAATCGTCGCCCTGATAGGCCAGTAGAATATCGGGGCTGATGCCAAAGCTACGGCTGATTTCGGCAAAGGAATACAGATCGTGATCCATGCTATCCATCAGCTGATTTTTGGTGGCGGTCAAAAGCTCGGCGGCACTCGCTTCCAGATTGCAGTAAACCGGCAGGGTTTTAACATACATCCCCAGCGATCGGGCGGTGCGGGAATCATTCCGGCCGTTGTAAATGGTGGTAAAGACGCTGTGGTTTTTGTAATTATAGCGGCCTAAAACATAACCGAACACGCCCACAAAAAAAGCATTGGGGGTGAGGTTCTGAGCCTGGCAATAGGCGGTCACGGCGGCAACATCCAGCTCTTCGGGGATCAGGCTGATTTCACCGAGATGCGGAGTTTCATCGCTTTTATCCGGGCCGGGCAGGAAGTGACTGTCGCAGCCTTCAAAGATCCCGGCGTAATAGGCTTTGGCCTGGTTATAATCGTCGGTTGCCCGGTTCTGCTGTTCCTCCAGGGCGGCTTCAAAACTGCTGTAGCTTTCCGGCGCCAGGGTTTCCCCGGCATAGGCACGGTTGATATCCTCAACCAGAATGGCCAGGGATGTGCCGTCACAGATCATATGGTGGATATCGATAAAGAAATAGTTGCCGGTTTTGGTCTGGTAAAGGGCGGCATTAAACAGCCGGCCATCAATCAGTTTAAAGGGGGTGACCAGTTTATCCCGCTCCATAAAATCTTTTATCCGCACCGTAAAAGGCGCTTCATCCCGACGCCGCTGCATAATTTCTCCGGCATCATCCATAAAGAACCGGGTTTTGATATAGGCATGGGCTTCAATTGTCGCTTCGATGGCGGTTTTCAGCCGGTTCAGATCGACGACGTCATGAAGTTTAAATAGAAAGGGAATATGGTAAACCAGTTCCGTGGGCTTGGCCATGGACTCCACAAACAGCGCCATCTGGGTCTGGGAAACGGGGTAGGCATCCAGTTTGGCGGCGGTTGACGCCGGAATGGCAGCGGCCGTTTTAAGGAAGGCTTCCAGTTTGACCACGGTATTATGTTCCTTTAAATCCCGGGTTTTGACCACCACCCCAAAAGCATTGGAGAGGCTGACATTTAAAGCCAGGGTGCCGATGGAGGTCAGCCCGGCGTCATGGAGGTCGGTGGTGATGCCGAACTGGTCATGGCCGAGAATTTTGGCGATGCAGTCGTAGATCTGCTGCTGGGTATCGCTTTCCGGGGCGACCATCTGTTCCTGCTTTTTCACCGGCAGCGGCAACGCTTTTTTATTGACCTTCAGATTCTGATTCAGCGGGATCGCCTCGATCTGCATCGTTACCGCCGGCACCATATACGGTGGTTTTTCGGTTTCAATAAAGGCGTTCAGGGCCGAAATATCAATGGCAGTGTCAGCCACGATGTAGGCAGTAATGTACTTACCGCCCACCGCCTGGTCATAGGCCACCACCGTGGCATCATTAATGCCGGGGTATTGGCGGATCACCGCTTCGATTTCGGTCAGTTCCACCCGGAAGCCGCGGATTTTAACCTGAGCGTCCCGGCGGCCGACAAATTCAATATTGCCGTCAGGCAGATACCGGACAATGTCGCCGGAATAATAGATCCGGTCATAGGGAGCCTCATCACAATAGGGATTTTTACCGAAAGCCGCCGCCGTGGCGTCCGGGCGGTTTAAATAACCCCGACCCACATGGCTCCCGGCGATACACAGCTCTCCGGGCACCCCGATGGGCACCTGGCGCTGATAGCGATCCAGAATGTACATCTTGACGTTATCCAGGGCCCTGCCGATGGGAATGTTGTCGTAGTCGCCATCGACCAGAAAGCTGGTGGCAATAACGGCGGTTTCGGTTGGGCCATAGAGGTTGTGAAAATGGTATTGGGGCGGGTGGATCGCGGCCAGTTTTTCGCCGCCGGTGGAGAGATGTTTCAGGGAGTGGTTGTCAATATTTTCGGCAAACTGCCGGCCCACCTGGGTGGTCATAAAGGCGTGGGTGATCCCGTTGGCTTCAAAATAATCATTCAGCCGCAGCAGATCAAGACGGATTTCATCTGGAATGATATGCAGCGTGCCGCCCACGGTCAGGGCCGGATAGGTATCCATAATATTGGCGTCAAAGCCAAAGCTGGCGTAGGCAGCCACTCTGGCGGTTTCGTCCAGCTCGTAATAGCGGTTATACCAGTGGCAGAAGGATACCACATTGCGGTGTTCCAGCATCACGCCCTTGGGAACGCCGGTGGAGCCGGAGGTGTACAGCATGACAAACAAATCCTCGGGGCGGGGATCTTCCAGCACCAGATCGCTGTCAGCCAGGGTGGGGATGTCTTTGGTGAGAATAACCTGGCCGGTGAATTCGAGCACCAGCGCCAGCATCGCTTCATCGGCAATCATCAGTTGGGCAGCGGTATCCTTGATCATAAACGCCAGCCGATCCATCGGATAGGTAGGATCCAGCGGCTGATAGGCGGCTCCGGCTTTGAGCACCCCAATCGAGGCAATGGTCATGGTTTCGCATTTAGGCAGCAGAATCGGGACAATGTCCTCCTGGCCAATGCCCCGGCTTTTGAGATGTTTGGCCAGTCGGTCGGTGAGCGCATCCAGCTCCTGATAGCTCAGCCGGATATCCTGATAAACCAGGGCGGTCTGATCTGGTGTTTTTTTGGCCTGGTTGCGCAGCATGTCCACCATCGTCAGGGTGGTATCGTAGGGCACCTCGGTGCGGTTGAACCTTTCGCAGTGCTGGCGGTCGGCTTCGGAAATCAGGGGGATTTCAAGCAGTTTGTTGGCGGTCAGAAAACTTCGGATCGTGGTTTCAAACAGCGTGGCAAAGCGCTGGATGGTTTCTTCTCTATATAAATCACTACGGTAGTGTAGACTGATGGTAAAAATTTCTTTTTCAGGTGAAATTCTTTTAGATGATACAACCGCCGCCAGATGGGCATGACCCAGATTAAGGGGGGCAGCGGCTTCCTGAAAGACAAACAGTACATCGGCGTTGACGTTTAGCTCCCCGGCTAGCTTTTCAAAGGAGCAGGCATTGTGAGAGGTGGTTTCCATATAATTGGACTGAACCGTGCTAAGGTAGTCAGTGATCAGGCGGTCTTCGTCAATTTTCAGGTAAATGGGCAGAATGGGCGCCCCGTCATTTTCCGGAGCTAGGCAGAAAACACTTTCGTCCTGACCGGTAAATTTGGCCAGGGTATAAGCAAATGCACCCATAAAAAAGGTATTTTGATCGAGTTTATTGATGGTCAAAAATTTGAGGATTGCAGTTGGGGTATCGATATCGGCAAAAGCGATACTGATCGAGGCATTGGGGACGGCGACCTGGTTGCTGTTCTCGGGATAATCATAAATTGGGTTCGAATCGGTTTCCAGTCCGGCGAAAATCTGGTCAAAATAATTAAAGCTCTCGATTGCCAGCGCTTCATTTGCTGTGTCGTCGGCGGTTGCGGATGTTGTGGGATAACGGTCATTGAAGTTTTTCATCTAAGGTTATTCCTTCCTGAATAGCATATTTGGAGTTGAATCGATAAAGCCGTAGCTTTTTAGTTGGTTAAAGAAAACGCAGTTCCATCTCCGGCTGATCGCCGTTGGTGCAAACCGCCAGTTTGTAGTTTTCAAGCACGGTAGTGAGATAAAAACCATAGGGCATTTGTATGTTATCCTGGTAAACCCGGAGTTGATTTTTTCCAGTCGAATCTTTTCTAGCAATCCGAAAGGCATCCAGGGGCAGCTTAAATCCCAGTCCGGTGGCCTTCAGATAACTTTCTTTGAGCACCCAGTAATCATAAAAAGCTTCACTGGGACAGTCGGCAGCGATAATATCCCGGTATTCGCTGTTATCAAAAAAACGTCTGGCCAGTTCAAGATCAACCGGTGCCATCCTTTCCACATCAGCGCCGATTTCCCGGCTGGAAAAGGCGCAGATGGCCAGCTGCTCGGAATGGGCGATATTAAAAAAAAGTTCTGGATATTGGGGGAGATAGGGTTTGCCATTTTGATGCTCGGCAATTGTCAGCTGCTGTTCACGGAGGTCATAGTCAGCCAGTCCGGCCTGAAACGCCAACCCGGCGGCCAGGCTTAGCTGTTTATCTTTGGGAAAGATAAACCGATCAATTTTTTCCTGCCGGGTCAGGGACAAACTATGATACCGGTCCCAGAAGAGGTCGTCGTCTTCTAGCGGAGCGGTGGGCATTAAATAGAGCAGACACATGGCGGATTATTCCTTTTATTTTTGTATTTGGATATCAACTTAGATACAGATCATATAATTTTATCAAGTGAAGAATTTAATGTAAAGGAAAACATAGAAGATAAATGAAAATAAGATGATTTTACAACAATAATCATTACAGTTTAAAGGTTAATGTGATAAGATAAATTTATTAAATTCTTCAATAATGTTATAATGGGAAAATGAATTAAAGTGAGCGTTGGTCATTAAAAAATAACCAGCTTTTTATAAATCCCAACATTAAAGTTGAGAAAGAGGAGGTTCAAATGTTAATTTATGCAATTATCACCATTACATTAGCATTGGTATTCTACACCATTGGTGTATGGAGTGAGAAAATTCAAGGTGAACTTAAAAAATGGCATTTAGTGATGTTTTATATCGGCTTGGTCTTTGATACGACTGGTACCACCCTGATGAGTCAAATCGCAACCGGCGGATCGTTGCTTAGTTTTCATGGTATTACCGGTTTACTGGCCATTCTGCTAATGCTTTTCCATGCCATTTGGGCCACCGTGGTTCTGGTCAGGAATGATGAAAAGGCCAAAGCCAATTTCAACAAATTAAGTATTATTGTTTGGCTGATTTGGCTGATTCCGTTTATTTCTGGCGCTGTCTTTGGGATGTCAAGATAATCATTAAGATTCAACATGCACCGGTGGGATTTTTGCCGTCGGTGCATGTTGAGTTTACAATCAAAAAAAGCGGTGATATAATAAAAAGGATCGCTAAAATAAAATGACAACAGCGGTCAATAATTTTTATCAAAAAACCGCAAGGAGAAAGAATGTTTTTACTCAATTCGTTTGAAATAATCGGGACCATTGCCTTTGCTATTTCCGGCGCCGTAACCGGAATTGAAAAGAAGCTTGACCTGTTTGGCATTATTTTTCTAGCCGTTTTAACAGCTGTCGGCGGTGGTATTTTCAGAGATATAATCATTGGAAATACACCGCCGACTGCCTTTGTAAATCCCAGTGCTGCAATCATCAGTATTATCACAGCCCTGGTGGTATTTTTTTTGTATAAAAAAATCCATAAGCTGGAGAAAATCATCGTCATCTCCGATGCATTAGGACTGGGGGTCTTCACGGCCATTGGTTGCCGAATGGCGATGATGCATGGTGCCAGTAATGTTTTTTTCGTGGTGGCGATGGGATTAAGTACCGGTGTTGGCGGCGGCATGATCCGGGATGTTTTTGTAGGTAATGTTCCCTTCGTGTTGAAAAAAGAAATTTATGCCATGGCTTCAATTGCTGGGGCCCTGTTTTTTTATGCATCTTACCATTATATGCCCCAAATGGTAGCCCTCTATTTTTGTTGTGGGATTGTTTTTTGCATCCGAATTGTGGCCGTGATCCATAAAATAAATCTCCCGACCCGGTTTTATGAACAGTAAAGCGCAGAAATTGAGTTATATCTAACCTAAAACAAAGTGCCACGGGATTCCCCATGGCACTTTCAGACAGTCAAGAAAGATAACGTAGTACCGACAATTGTTGTATCATGTTGTATGCCTCAAGGCGAACAGTTGCAGTGAAACGCCTATATTTAGCCACATCTTTAATTGCAACTGTACGAATTGTGCGCATACAACAGATTAACAATTGGTCGGTACGGTAGTTTATCGACTTAGTATAAAGAAGGTTTATCCCAAAGGTTGAGACTAACCCCGATGTTGTTTTTGCGGGCATAGTCGTAAACTTCTTTACCCCAGGCCACGTCTTCCACTGGCATCCCGCCGACAGAGTAGAGAATGATCTGGTCATCGCTTTCTCGTCCCGGCACCTTGCCGTTTAAGATGGCGCCTAAGTCATGAATGTCGTTTTTTTCCAGTTTGCCGTCATGGATCATGTCCATAAATTTGGAACCGAGGATATAAACGATATTATAGGTCGGGTAGGGGTATTCTTCGGCCCAGGCTTCATAAAGGGAAATATTATCGACAACCAGTTTGGTTTTGTCGCTTTGGATAAATTCATCGGTAAAATCAGCTGCGCCAGGCAGACAGAAGAGCGCGCCAGGCTTGATCCACGCCTCATCAACAAAAGGATAAACTGAAGGACCCGCACCCATTGCGGTTGAGGTGGCAAAGCTTAAAATATCCGAGCCACGGACGCATTCTTCCAAGGTTTCACAGACGATGATTTCGGTAAATTGCGGACATTTTTCTTTGACATATTCGATGCATCGATCGATGGAAGCCTGCCCCCGGCCTTTGATTTTAAGAGTCGTCAGCGTTGGTCGCAGCGCCGCAAAGGTTTCAATGGCAGTGGAGTTGATGACCCCTGGGCCGATAATACCAAGCACTTTAGCGTCTTTAAGGGCCAGATTTTTGACCCCGACACCCGGAATCGCAGCGGTGCGGTAAGCACTGAGCAGATTAGCTGACATCAGTGCTAATGGTGCACTGGTGTCCTTATCATTTAACATCATCATCAAGATGGAGCGAGGTAGCATTTTGTCACGATTGTCAACATTGGAACCATACCATTTCATGCCGGCGACATCAAACTTACCGCCCACATAGGCGGGCATGGCCATGAACCGACGATCGGGGGCATTTTTAGGCATATTGGAGAATTCTGGTTCGTCAGGGAAGGTAATCATACAGCCGTGAGAATTGCCATTGTCACCACCCATCCGGTAGTCGCCCTTGTCTAAAAGCTTTAACAATTCTTCCATACAATCGGTACAGGCCACAACATCGCCGACACCGGCTTTAATCATATCGGCTTCATTTAAATACAGAAAGTCAATTCCAGGTAATTTCATAACATAAACCTCCAAATAATTTTTTATTTAAAATAATGTTTAGTAAACGGGGGAAACTATTTTTCTAACTGGGGTACATGATCCCCGGTTTTGGGATTGTGATAGACATGATAAAGATCATTTTCCATAGCCATAACCTTTTTGAGAGGGATGGGCTTAAAGAGGTCAAGTTTCATGACCTTCTTGACCCAGATGACGGAATAGACCGTCAGGGCAGCAAAGATGAGACCACAGAGCATGTAAATATTTAGTCGGGTTACTGGATCTGATGAGATGTTATAAATCATCCAGACAATTCCAAGGGAACCGACAATCGGGATCACCGGCCCAAAGGGCACTTTAAAGGTTCGGGGGGCCTTAGGAAGACGTCTCCTTAAGACCAATACATTGAGGTGGGTGACAATATAGGCGACCATCCAAAAGACTACGCCGGTTAAGATCAGGAAGGATAACTGGCTGGTGGTGGATAACCCGGTTGCATTGATAATAGCCATGATGCCGCCGATGACGAGGATGCCAACATAGGGGGCCCCTTTTTTATTTGTCTTCATAAAAACTTTCGGCATCAGGTTGATTTTGGCCATCCCGTCGGCGATATAAGCCAGGGATGAAATGATGGTGTTGATAACCCCGGTAACGGCGCAAATTGAAACCAAAGCCATCCAGATGGTACCAAAATTTCCTAACAGCAAGGTGCCGTAGAGAATATGGGGGGTAGTACTGGCACTCAGATCTGCCCAGGCGGTGTAATTATGAAAACCAAAGACGAGCAGCGTTTCCATCGCGAAAACGAGCGCCAGGGTAATGATCAGGCCCAAAGGGACATTCCGCCGGGCATTCTGAACTTGATTTGAAATGGGAACAATGTATTCCGAGCCGACGAAGAGGAAAAAGGCTAACCCGCAAAGGGCGGTCACATCGGTAAAATTGGTGGACAAAACCATGGGTTGGGCAATCACATCGCCGGTTCCCAACTTGAAAAAGCCAAGCAGTCCCATAATAACCAAAGAGCCGATCAGGGTATACGTCACCACGTTTTGAATTTTAGCGAACACATCCACCCCGTTTAAGTTGGTAATCATTAAAATGATGATCAGGGCGACACTATAGTAGTTGCCGGGAATTGGAATATCAGGAAGCACGCTGGCAATGGTGTTCCCGAACATGGCGCACTCGGCACTGCCGACGATGGTATTGCAGAGCAGATACCCGCCGACCATTACGATGATGGTGACAAAGGGTCCCATGCAAGCCAGGGTATACTGGGCCAATCCGCCGGTTAGGTTGGGCATCAGCGCATTAAGTTCAGAGACCGAGAGGGCAAAAAGAATATTTAAGATGCCGGCAATGACCATTGATATGATAAAAGTCATTCCAATGGCAGATGAACCTATCCCCAGCGAGATCAGGCAACTGGTGGCGACGACGACACCAACCCCGGTGGCGACGACGCTGGGCAAGCCGAGTTTTTTTTCAGTCATAGTAAGCTCCTTTCATGGGCGAAATAATTGGTAATTGGCGAAATTTAATGAATTGAACAATGGTTTGCTTAGCTGTCAGTTTCACAAACAGTTTCGTAACGTGTAGGCGAACAGGTGGTAGCCTGTCCGACGTACAGTGTAGAAACAGTTTCGTGAAACTGATGGCTAAGCTCATGGCAGTTTGTAATTGTCTTATCGACAGGGATTATAGTTCATTCTGGAACAGGGCATCCAGTCCATCTTCGCCAGTTCGGACCCGGATTGCGTTGGTCACAGCGGAAACAAAGATTTTGCCATCACCGATATGGCCGGTGTAGAGTTCTTCTTTGACAAATTCCAGAAAGGCCGGTACGTCTTTGGTAGGGAGCACCAGCATGACCAGATCCTTGGGCAGAAGGTTGGGTTCTTTTTTAGGCTCGACTTCATATTCCTGAGTTCCAAATTGGACTCCGCATCCCAATACTTGAGTGATTGTCATCCCAGTAATGCCATATTTGCCCATGGCATTTTTTAAAGCCTCGATTTTTGAGTTGTTGGTAATAATTTCAACACGTGATAATTCCATAGTGATTCTCCTTAATTTTTTTATTTTTTATACTGCACTAACGTGATATTTGCGGTCTGTTTACATCAAACAATTTCTATACTGGATGTCTTCCGACTGTCAGAAAAGATAACCTAGTACCGACAATTGTTATATCATGTTGTATGCATCAGAGCGAACACGGCCTAAGCCTGTCCGATTCTGCAGCATACAACAGATTAATAATTGGTCGGTACGGTAGTTTATCGATAACCTTTGATTGGATAAGATCGGTGGCCAATTGTTTTAAATTCGGAGGGCCGTTCCCTGAGCCAGGGATTTTCGATAATTCAGGGGAGAGATGCCCGTGAATTGTTTAAATTCCTTAAGCAGATGGGACTGATCGTAATAACCCATATCCGCAGCGATGGTTGAAATGTGCTGGTTTTTCCCTAGGGCCAGCAAAACATTCTGGAAACGAATGATTTTAGAGAAGGTCTTTGGGGGTAACCCAATTTCATTATTAAAGAGCCGGTTGATATATCTGGGGGTATAGCCGACGCTCTGGCTTAATTCATTGACATTAATAACACCGACCACCTTGGTGATCTCATCAACCATGCAATAACTGAACGGACGAGTTCCCGGGCTATAATAGTTCTGATAATCCGGAATATAGGAATTCAGGAACAATTGAATCTGTTCTTTAAAATCGTCACTTCGGGTGATCCCTTCCATCATGGCCTGATCCTGACAAATTTCCGGTAGTGGAATCGATGTTTCAGTGATGCTGCCGATGGGATAGCCCTGAGGTAGGTATGCTTTTCCCGGCAAAAAGCGGATGCCAAAGATGATATCATCCAGATGAAAGATCGACGCATAATCAATGGTGTGCATTTTCAGGACTGCTCCATAACAGGATACATCCAGATGATCCTGACCACAGCGGAAGACGATGTCTACGGTGCCGTCGGGAACAATAGTGGCTGTTTCGATCATTTCCTGGGTGACCCGGAACCGATAAAAGTGGGAGATGCCGTAAGCTCGATAGTCAAAGAATTGATAACCTTCAGAATGCTGTACCATTAAGGGCTGTTTAGGGACGATGATCTGTTCTTTTTCTTTTGGAGATGAATCATAAGACCCATACCTTTCTAATATATCAATCATATATATAACCCTAAGCGCATGCTTTCCTTTCTGAGATGGTATTAATAGTAAGAGCAACCGGGGTAAAAAAAACAAGGACGACGAAACTTCGGTTTCGACATCCTTGTCTTTTTTTACGTATCAGGTTGTATTTCTTACTGTGTATACAATATACCATAGTTCAGAACGAAAAAATAGTAATATTCGGTACATCTTTACATAAACAATCATTTTTATGAAAAACAATCAGTGCATTTAGTGGAAGATTATTTTTTACTGTTTGGGTTTAAACCGGTCATAGCGCAAGGCTGACAAATCAATGGTGGAATGCCCATCGGCAATCATTTCGGCAATATTGTAGCCAGCTGCCGGGGCGATCCCGAAACCGTGGCCAGAAAAAGCACAGGCGATGTACAGGCCGGGAACTTCTTCCACCGGGCTGATTACTGGAACATGGTCGGCACAATCATCCAACCAGCCAGCCCAGGCCCGAACAATCTTAGCATCGGCCAGAGCGGGGAAGTATTTAATAATTCCCCGACAGGTGCAGGAGGCACCAATACTGCTGGAGATGGGGGTGCCGTTATCTTTATTGAAGGGCTCAAAACCCGAAGAACCGCCAAAAACAAAGGAACCATGTTTAGATTGATGACCGTAGAAGTCGGCTTCAGCGGTGCCTAGCATCTGTAAAAACATTGGGGGCTCAGCTTCAGTAACCAGACATTCCATCTTCAATGGCATCATTGGGACATCAATCCCCACCGTGGCTAGCAGTTTGCGGCTGTCATACCCGGCTGCCACCAGTACCTTATCGGCTTCATAGATGGCATCGGGAGTGACGACCTGGCGGATGGCGCCTTTGATTTTACGCAGTTCGAAGCAGGGCGATTCGGTAATAAAGCGGACGCCTAATTCCCGGGCTTTTTTATAGTAACCCAAGGTGGCCGTCAGAGGATTGGCATGGCCGTCGGTGGGACACCAGCTGGCGCAGGTAACCTCGTCGGAAAGATAGGGGTTGATCGCCCGAATTTCATCGCCATTGATCATTCGTACGTCCAGCCCGCAGGACACCGCCTTATCAGTTAAACCCTGAAGAATTTTCTGGTGGGCTTCAGTTTTGCCCAGACGCAAGTTACCCTTTTGAGTATACTCCACATCCACTCCCAGTTCTTCGGAAAGACCCGGCCAGAGGTTTTTAATACCCCACATCGCCAGCGGCAATTCCCGGGTATCCCGACCAGACTGTCGGACACCGCCGCCATTACGGGAAGAACCGCCGATACCAATGTCCTTGCTGGCTTCGAGTACGGTGACAGACAGGCCTTTTTTTGCGAGATAGTAAGCCGTGGCATTACCGATAATACCGCCGCCAATGATAATGACATCACTATGCTTAGACATGGTGCACCTCTTCATTTCCTAATACTTTCATCTCCACCGGCCGCATCGGGGAACGGCTGTTAGCAGGATCCAATTGCGCCGGGATGACGTCTAGCTCCCGGGCAATCAGGCTTTTAACCAGTTTGCCACAGGTCTGGCCCTGACAAAGCCCCATGCCGGACCGCAGGTAACGCCGGATTTCGTTGACGGTAAACATGCCATCGTGGATCGCCTGGCGAATTTCGCCTTTGGTAATTTCTTCACAACGGCAGATGATGATTCCGTCATCGGTCTGGGAAACCAAGGGACCAATATCCTGTGAACGATCATTAATAGATTTCATTGTCGTATCTCCTTTTTTCTATTTTGACTAGGTAATTGCGAAAGTGCCGTGAGCTTTGAGCCCAGTTTCGCACGAAACACCAGAAGAAATCGCGATGCGAATTTCTTCGAGGTCGCGGGCAGTTGCCAACTACGAGCAAGCTTGTGATTGGCGACTGCCTTCGCGAATTTCTACACTGTACGGTGGACTGTTCACAGAACTGTTCGCCTACACGTTACGAAATTGTTTGTGGAAACTGCACCCAAAGCAACCGTTGTTCGATTCAATGAATTTCACAGTTACCTATTTATTCTATTGTTGTGGGGCTTAACTTTTATAAAACCGGGCCGTCATGGCCTGATCAGCCGGAACCTTCATGGTGACCAAGGCAGTGTGGTCAAAGGCCTTGGCATTGCGAACATCGATGATTTCGGCGGTGCTCAGAGGCTGGCCGCTGCGGCTTAACGCTGTACCGACTTCACCTTTTTGAGGGAGAGGTAAGAATTCGTAGGGGAGGGTAATGCTGGCGTAGCCCGGTTCGTAGTCTTCATCCACCAGAAAGATGGCTTGACCGGAACAGGAAGCAATGCACATGCCGCATCCGGTGCAGATGCTGTCTTCATCAATCTGAGGCAGGGCGGTGATGGTTTTACCAATTTTTATGCAACCTTTGGCACAGGCATCCTGACAGGGGTTGCAGGGAATATTCTGGGTACATTCAATCACTGGATGGACACCGGATTTTTTATTAGTTAGTTCAGTTTTATTAGATCGAATAAAGCGCTTGAGATCGGCATCATCAAGATAACCTTTTTTCAGGAGGCTTTGGGAGACTTCAATGCCTTCGTCGGTTTTGGCGATGGCTTTGCCCTTACTGCCGGGGGCAAACATGCCCTGATGCAGGCTTTCCAGAGCAACTTCCAATTCAGCCAGCCGGTGATCCTTGTCTTGTTCACTGAGAAAGCCGAGATAAGCGGCGGCGGCCAGACCAGACATCCGACCTCCAATCATGGCCGAGCTGGCTTCTTCAATGCCGGAGACATCGCCGGCAGCAAAGATCCCGGGAATCGAGGTTTCACCATTTTCAGCTACCAGTGGTACCTGACCGCCACGTCGGGGATCATCCACCATCTCGCAGCCGGCCATTTTCAGCAGTTGGGACATTGGTGAGAGGCCGACCGCCAGACAGATGGTATCCACATCAAACTGCTTTTCGGTGCCGGGGATCGGGGTGAAGTGTTCATCCACTTGGGCAATTTCTACACCGGTGACGCAATCGCTGCCCTCGGCTCTGGTGATGGTATGGGAGAGATAGAAGGGCACCCCGCAGCGGGCGATTTTGGCAGCGTGAACCCCATAACCGCCAACCCGGGGAGCAGCATCCACCAGTGCGACGACGTCACAGCCAGCCTGCATCAGCTGAAAGCTGACCACCAGGCCGACATTGCCACTGCCTAGCATCAGCACTCGCTGGCCGGGCTGAATGCCGTAAAGATTCATCATTGTTTGGGCGGCCCCGGCACCGATGACCCCAGGCAGGGTCCAACCAGCAAAGGTAACCATGTTCTCAGCGGCCCCGGTGGCAACGATGATGGTATCGGCTTTGAAGTGCTCCATGGCACCATTTAGCTGCACCAGAACCTCTTTGTCCAGATAAATACCGGCGACGGTGGCATTCAGAAATACCTGAACCCCAGCTTCATCGGCTTGGGACAGCAGGGTTTCGCCGATTTTATAGCCCCGGATTTTAGCCTGATGTTCTTTAGAACCGAAAAACTTATGAATCTGTTTGAACAATTGGCCGCCAGGTTTGGCATTTTCATCAAAAACGGCAACGCTCATCCCGCATTTGGCAGCTTCGATGGCCGCCGAGAGTCCAGAAGGGCCGGCTCCGACGATGATTAGATCATAGCGTTTCATTGGCTTACCTCCAATGGGGTGACGCCATCCTGGGTCTGAATTTTCATGCCTGCAACCAGCGGGGTAATGCAGGTGCGGACATTAGGGATGCCATCGACGATCATGACGCAGTCGGTGCAACGGCCGATGGCGCAGAAGATCCCCCGGGGCTCATGAGCCTTTTGGGTATAGCGGTGGATCATCACACCGGCGGCTTTCAAGGCCACTGCGATGGGTTCACCGGCATAACCGGACATTGGCTGATTATCCATAAAAAAGGTCACCTTTGGACCAGTTTCGGTTGGACCGAGAATGGGATGTTCGCTGATTCGGCTCATTTGACACCTTCACTTTCATCAGTAATGATAATCGCAGTCATTTCAATTTCACATAATTGGGAGGGGCGGTTGAGCTCTGATGTTCCCACTGCCGTGAAAAGCGGCCGGAATTCTTTAAAGATCTCGGAGTAGGCCCGGCCAATTTCGCCACAATCAGACATCCGGGTAGCATAACACATTACTTTGACCACATCTGCCGGGGTCGCGCCAGCTTGCTCTAAGAGTTTGACGTGCTTTTCAAAAATGTACTTGGCTTGTGCGTAAGGATCGCCTTCACCGTAGACACTGCCGTCCGGTTGGACCGAAGTGGTTCCGCCGATCATAATCAGATTGCCGATTTGGACCATCCGGGAATAACCTACTTTTTCTTCGAGAGGTGCTCCGGATGAATAATTAATTCTTGACATGTTGGTAACGTCCTTTCCTGATAAATTTGTAGAGTTTTTCGGCGATGCATTGATAAAAATAACAAAGACGCCGAAAGTTTCTTTCGACGTCTTTGTCTGGATTTTTCTGTGGTTCTCTACTAAGGTTAAACATAATATATCATAGGAAAATAGGTAGTAATAGTAACAATCGGAACAATTTGCAGAGATTTACAGTTTTTCACTGTCGGATAGATAGTAAAACAACCCGGCCAGAGATATTTGATCAGTGTCGATATCAAAGAAACATATCCCATCCAGCGTTTTGATGTATTTGAGTAAATAGGTTTTGTTGAGAATGGACCAATTGAAACCAGTTCTGATCGAGTCGCCTTAATCTTTGAGGATTACAAAACCCTGGAAAATAATAAAAAATGATAAAAAGATGAAAAGTTGGGTATATAAATTTTCATAGTTACATGAATGGGTAATGAGGTACAAAACATGTCGAATAATGAAATGGAAACGTTCAATCATAAGAATAAAGGAAGCCGACATTTAAATCACTTGGTCGAATTTTGGAATTTAATGGCAGTCAAGTATGATAACTTGGGCCTTCCTTATTACGCCAATGAAGTGAGAGGAGTCAGTCCGTATCTAAAACCAGATGATGTGGTGCTGGATTTAGGGTGCGCCACTGGTATTTTTTCAATGGAGGTTGCCTCCCATGTGAAAGCTGTGGATGGTCTGGATGTATCACCTAGAATGATTGAAGCGGCGAAAAGAAATGCGGAAATTAATGGGGTAAGAAATGTGTTTTTTCATGAAGGGACCCTTTGTGAAAACGATCTGATTGACAGATCATTTGATAAGATTCTGGCGGTTGACGTTATGCAGTATATTTTGAAACCTGATATTGCCATGAATCGGGTCAATGCTTTGTTGAAACCAGGTGGATTATTTATTCAGGAAACGGTTTGTATGGGACAAAGGTTGACGACTTCATTTGAAAGCATTTATAAAAACTGTCGAAAGGGTGTCATACCCTATATGAATTTCTTTACCATTAAAGAATTAACAGCATTGACAAAAGAAGCGGGGTTTGAAATACTCATGCATAAAGAATTGCCAAATAAGAATAACTGTGTTTATATCAATGTAGCAAGAAAGCTAAGGTAAAAGGATTGGCGAGATCACCAATCCTTTTACGAAACCATACTTTTTGTGATCGTATTGTTTATAAAGCTTCTAACTCAGCGTCGGTTAATGGTTCGACCACCGCATCGCGCATTTTTTCTTCAGCAGCACAGTTTTCGCCATAATACCAGTCTCTGACAGCCTTTTCAATTTCGGCGTCGGTTCCCACCGGTTTTTCGGGATAAATGGCAATCAATTCTTCTGTTACTATATTTCTGATTCCGACTCGTTTGGCATCTTTCAAAGTATCCATTTTCTTCCTCCAGTTGATTTAGATTTATGTTCTTATTATACCCAACTTTATGGTTTTTAAATACAGATAAATAAAATAATTGAGGTGAAATTTATTCAGAATGAATAAATAGCATAAACAGGTGACAGTATAAAAATTTAATGTTAAAGTAGGTTTAAAATGGAGTCATGTGAGGTAAATAGAAATAAAACCAGAAAGCGGATCGCGTTAACTGCGCTGTTATTTTGCAACTAACAAATAAAAATTACTGGAGGCAAACAAATGGACACAAAGATTTTTATGGATTACCCTTATGAACTGAATATGGAGATCCTCAACAAAGAGCTTAATCTTCATAATAAAGAAAGTATGCTGGATATTGTTGAAGATTTATTTACAGAAATGCAGAAAATTACCAAACCAAAGGCCATTTATTTTCAAGCTCAGATCACTGATAAAAATGAAACCAGCGTTCATGTTGATAATGTTCTTTTTGAAAGTCAACTCTTTGGGGGCTATGTGGAAAAAGGAGAGACGGTTTTTCCTTATATTGTCACCGTCGGCACCGAGCTGGATGAATATGCCAAAACCCTGACCGATTCCATGGACATGTTTATGATCGATGAAATGATGAATCTGTTGGTCAATATTGGTAAGGTTTTTGTGTTTAAACAAGTGATGAAAGAAACCGGATGGGCAGCCGTTCAGGATTATGTCCCCGGTAATGGCGAGGACTGGTCAACCGAAGAACAAACCCGTTTGTTTAACATGTTCGGTGAAGATACCAAAAAAATCGGAGTCACCCTTGGAAAACACGCCTTTGTCCTGCCGGGCCGTTCCACCATTGGCATCTTGTCCAGAAAGAAATAAAAGAATTGCTGAAAAAACAGGCCGGACATTGTCGGGCCTGTTTTAAATAAGAGGTAAGAAAGTAGGAAACTGTATAATTTAAAGTTAACACTATTAACAGACAACTTTAACTGAAGGTTCAACCTTTATTAAGCCATTTCTGACAGCGTCGACAAAAATAAGCGCTAATTCAGGATCAAATTGACGGCCTGCTTCTTCTTCAATAATCGCTAACGAACGATTCACAGAATAGGGGATCTTATAGGAACGCTCAGATATCATTGCATCAAAAGCGTCAGCAATACATAAAATTCTGGCTGAAATCGGAATATCATCTTTAGAAATTCTGCGCGGATAGCCTAAGCCATCATAGCGTTCGTGATGACCGATGACGGCCGGGATGACATAATCCAGGGAGGGCAGATGACGAATAATACCAATGGAATTTTCGACATGGCCCTTCATAATTTCATACTCTGCCGTTGTCAGCTTGCCTGGTTTATTGAGGATATGTTCAGGGATCCCAATCTTGCCAACATCATGGAGCAATGCGGCTTCTCTGATAATTTCAGTGGTTTCTTTATTCAATCCGTAAGCATAGGCAAGTTCGACCGCATAATAAGCAACATTATTGGAATGATCAAAGGTATAATGATCTTTGGTATCAATTGCCGCGGTCAGTGCATAGATGGTTGTTTCATATTCTGAGTAGACATTCTCTTTGGTTCCGAGCGTATCAGTGCTGACATTTCCGGGAACCAGATTTTGATCTCGTTCAGAATAGGTCATAATCGCGTTTTTTCCATTGCGCTTCACATGATAAATAGCTCTGTCAGCATTGTCAATCAATTCTTTGACACTGCTGGCGGCATATGGAATAGAACAAATTCCCCCACTTAAGGTCAGGTTTTTAAAACTATATTCGGCGACCCGCTTATTCATATTTGATATTTGTAAGCGGATGGTTTCAGCCAGGTTCTTTGCCCCTAATAAATCATACAACGGCAGAATAATGGCAAATTCTTTGCCACTGTATCGTGCCACAAAGCCATTGCTGCCAACACTGGCCTGAATAATTCCGGCGATTTTCTGAAGCGCAAGATCACCCTCCTTATTACCATATAATTGGTTATATAGTTTAAAATCATCAATATTGAGGATAATCAGAGCCAGCGATTGGCTATGGTTTTTTTCATATTCATTATGAAGGGTTTCATAAAAATACTTGCGATTTAGCAACCCGGTCAGTTCATCGGTACGCGCTTCCAGATATACTTTTTCATATAGTCTTGAATTTCTAACCGCGATGGAACCAATTGAATCCACTGATGCCAGGAAGTTAAGATCATCAAAACTAAAACCGCTATGTTTATCTTTACCTGAAAGCAGGACGATGCCTACCAGTTCATTAGCATCTTTCAGAGATACAAAACATTCGACTTTGAGATCGGCTAATTGTTTTTTCTCATCTTCCCACATCGATTTATAAGCAACGGTCCGTTTAAAATCTTTCATTAACAGGCAGCCCGGGTTATTGGACAACCATGTGACAATCGGATTGTCTTTCTGGATGCAGAACAATTTTGTATCCAGCGCACTGGTGCTGTGAACCATCTTAAAGGTATGGTTTTTTTCATTTCTGATGCAAATATAAATTTTCTTGACGGCAATTGTTTTATGAATGACATCAACTAATTCTTCGAGAATTTCGTTGACATTCAAACTTTTTGAAACCGCAAGACTGAATTCTTTTAAATTCTCGGCCTGATGAATTTCTTCTTTAGTAAAAACCTTATCAATAAATTTCTTCATTCCCAGATAAATCAGGAATGTTGCCATGGTAAAAAAGACGGCGATGATTAATACATTATGGTCATGATAACTGGGCAGATTCGTGTCAATAAATGATTGCAACAGACCGATGAAATTTGAAAACAGCAACAAGGATAAACCAGCGGCAATGGCATAGCAGCTTCCCCGGGATACCAGCAGCGTTAATTTAAATAACCGGCGGATGTATAATGCATAAAACATGAAAAATGCAAAACAAACCCCAGACAGGATGTCGGTGGGGAACCCTTTAAAAATCGGAATAAACAGAGCAAGATGCCCGATCACGAGAATAAAAACGCCTAAAACAATCGGCATAAACTGTTTTCTGGCCATTTCATTTTTTTTGCTGTGTTTGTATAATAAAAACAGGCTATGAGCAGTAATAGCGACACAAAAGGCAAACATGATGGCTACGGGCCAGGTAACATGATAGACAAAGCTGATGTTTCCATCAGGTAATTTGATTGCTTCCGGGGCGGCAAGAAAAAACCCAGTCGAAATATTGATAATGTTTATAATTGCAATGATCAGTAAATAAACTTTTTTAAAGATGCCATCTCTTAACCCGATAAATTCGACAATGAAAATAAAAAAGGCATAGGGCATTAAAGTTAAACCGAGAATGGATGCATTATACCAGAAATGGAGGTTCGGCCATAATTGCATTCGCATACACAGCGAACCACCTGTCCATAAAATCATGGCACACAAAAAAAGCATAAATGAATTGATCAATTTATTTTTTTTCGCAGCCATAAATGACAGCAACAAAAAGGTGTAACAACATAAAGCGATAACAGGAATAAATAGGAAACTATCCATCATACACCTCGCAGTCCATTAAAGGAGAAGTTTTGCTTTTCAATCGCGAGCAGTTCTTTAATATGATAAACAGAAGGATTGATGTGTCTCATTTTTCGGCCTGTTTGTTTTTCGTATTCTTCAAAGGTTCCGCTTTTTAAAATGGTAATTTCTAACGGTTCCATTCCTAAAATATGTTTAAGATCCTTATAGTCATGATCGACATATTTAAAATAAACGGTTAAGTGTTCTTTGAGGATTTCCTTACTGAGTCCGCGACTGGCAATGGAAGACGCTCCAATTTCAACATACATGTGCAGAAAGGGCCGATTCTGGTGATTGTATTCCTTCACAGCAATCCATGCCTTGAGATCAAGTCCGGATAAATCGACGGCACTTTTGATTGAATTTTCGGAAATTCGGGTAAAACCGGCAATATCGATGATCGTAGGAATGCGGTCGAGATATTTAAAGCGAGGAATGCGGGTATTATCTTCATCATTTTCCAATCCCATACAACGATAAACATCACCAACCCGGTACCGCATAAAGGCGCCGCCTTTGAAAACCGAAATCACCAGTTCGTATTTCTCTCCCGGAAGGACCTCATTCATCAGATAAGTTTTTGGTTGATAACTGGCATCCTCAAGACTGTGGTTCATTTCGTCTTCGGGAATGAATTCGTAAAAACAGGCGTCAGGAAAAAAGTGCATACCATTTCGCGTCCAGGTTTCGGTTCCGATACAGGTCGGCTCGGTGCCTGCAAAAATTTCCATCGGCCGAATGCCCCATAAATCTTCCAAAGCATCTTTATAACAGTGGTTATCTGTGCCAGCAACCATGAAACCTTTAAGTTTGAATAAATCTTTTGGCTTTAAATCCCGATTTTCATTTTTGCAACGATATTTTGCCAGTATCAGTTTTCCCAGCATCGGCAGGGAATAGCTCATTTTACGGTTTTTCGTTTCAGTTGTCGAATTTGTTGGAGATGAACTTTTGCCCATCGAGGACAGACTCAGGCTGACAAAATAAACAACGCTTCCTAAACCAAAGAAATAGTCAATATTTTTTCGCAGGCCAAGCTTAAACCCGGCTTTATTGCGTTCGCTAAAAGACATTTTTTCGGCTTCTTTCACCGGCGGTAAGAATTCAATACCAATTTCTTCATTTAAGGCCACTGGGAACAAACCGGTGGCATAGGGCAGCGGCGCCAGTCCGTAAAGAATTTTGTCGGTGGCTTTGACATCAAATTTACCTTTTTCATGACTGGTGGAAAGGATTAAACAGGCAATCATATTGCTACGGTAAGTATCCAGCATCCCCTTGGTATAGGGGGCCACTTTAATTGGCTGTTTTCCGCCTTCCCAGGTGGTTTGGATCCATATAACCGGTTGATCCGGTAGCATTTCACCTTTTTTTTGCAACAAAACATCAGCATAGTCGCCATATGTGGATAAAGGCATTATTTTTCGGAATTCATCAATGGTTTGCGGTCTTTTTCCATTAAGAATTTGTTTGCCTAACTCACAATGGCTCCAAAGCGAAATTTGTTCTAACATGAGACGATTTTGAATAGTCATGTAAGAATCCATATCCAGATCTAAAAAACCACAATACTCCTGCCATAACATTTCATATTGTCGATTTTTCAATTTTTCTTCAAATTTCACCGAATTGCCTCTTTCTTACTGCAATGTTTGCAGACAGTGTTTTATGCTTTTGAAATTTGGAATAATAAAGGGGGTACGTTTCTTATAATCATCATAATCTTCAAAGACTCGCGGGAACGTCCAGTAGTCTTGAAAAATAACATATATCACATTACAACAGCTGAAGAGAATGGCGGCTAACAATAATAAGGGGATTTTTAATGCGAGCCATAAAAAAAAGTAAAATCCCATAAACCATAACACCCCCGGATGACGGCATAAGGCATAAAATCCGTCCTGATAGACCTTTGGGGTTGCATTGGTATTTACATAAGTATCGTTAAAGGGCAGTGCAAAGAAAAGGGTGTAGATTAACAAGATCAGAAACACCAGTGAGAAAATTCCGAAAGTGCTGATCCACAGCCAGTCCCATTTTATGTCAGCGAATGATTCAATAATGATTCCAACGGTCGCAACAATTAAAAGAAACGAACCTAAAAAAAAGAAGCCATTGATAATATTTTTTTTTGAAGTAACACTGTTGATGTCATAGACCAGATAAAGAAGAAATGCCAAAATTCCCATGAATATGTATATCATACCTTCACTTTTCCTTGCATAATTTGCTATTTTAGGTGATTTTAAAATGCCACAGTTCACTTGAATGAATAATTTATGCTAACACAGAATCATTTTAACAACGACTAGATGTTTAACTGTTATGATACTATTTTTTATATTTTTTTGCAATTCTTTATCGTCGATCTTGAAGATTTATTCATTAAGATGATTTTACATTCCTTTCATCGGCATTAACGAATCTTATTGTTTGTTTTTGTAAGCATTTTTTAATCTTTTTATCAAATTTTTGCAACTTTTATTTGTGACTTCAGGTGATTTTAAAGTATCATAGATTTGCCACTTTTTGATCAATTGTTTTTAAGAAGGCCAAGTTCCTTTTGATAAAAACCTTGTGGTGTTTTTAATAAAATATTTGAATCAGCTATCGTTAGGGTAGCGATTACGATATAATAATTATATATTTCATGTTGGGCATTGATCAATCAATTAGCGCAATCCATAAAAGATAATATAAAAGGAAAATAACAATGACAGACTATATTGAATTAATTGCCAGCTTTACCAAAAATGATTTTATCCTAGATTATGAAGCGGTGGCGAAAAAAGGCTTCACCGAAGATAAACGACAGTTTGAGCAGGCATGGCAAGCCCAATTCAGAGCGAACAAGGATCAGACCCTTTTTTATTTTGGCTTTCTCAGCAATCTGGAATTTTTATCGCCGACGATGGCGTTTCTTCATTCGATCAGCGCCGAATTCGTCCAGAAGATTGCCAAGCAGCCGGATCTGGAGTTTTCCCGGGAAAATGTCGATCTCAGTCTAACCCCGGATGAAATCGAAGAGATCCGCAAAATTATTCCCTTTGGTAACGGGATGGCTCATGTCAATGATGCTTGGATTATCGGTATCTGGGAACGGCTAACTGATGTCTATGAAGATGCGATTAAAGCCTATCCGGGTACGGTAGCGGCATTTTTAACTGAACATCACGCTGGGATTAACGTGGCCGGGCGAATCTTTTTTCATCTGGTTGAAAACAGTGATGATGAACGTTACCCCTTTGCTTTTCTGGCGACCTATTCCACCAAACCCGAAGATGGCAAAAAGGCCGTGCACACCCCTTTGAAAAATGCCCTGCGGGAATATCAGAATCATCCCGAGAAGCTCATTCAATTACTTGCTACTGTTAGCCGGGCGGCCGATGCCAGTGGGTTTATTTCGGATCTGATGGAAAGTGGGGAGTTGTTTTCGCCGCTTCGATTAACGGCCCGGGATGCTACTGTATTCTTAACCGAGATCCCGCTTTATGAAGAAGCTGGAATTATGTGTCGGGTTCCCAACTGGTGGCGCAAGAAAACCAACCAGTTGCGGCTTAATCTGACTGTCGGGGAAAAGGAACCAGCGAAGGTGGGATTGGACGCGATCTTGTCCTTTAAACCGAATCTCTTATTTGGCGATTCGGCAATCTCCAAAACCGAAATCCAGGGATTGCTGGCCGAAACCCAGGGCCTGGCGTTGATCAAAGGCAAATGGGTGGAAATCAATCACGATCAGTTGCAAGCTGCTTTGGACGCCTTATCAAAAGCCGAAGCGCTGGCCGATCAGCAAGAGCTGACCTTGGCCCAGGCCATGCGGTTGGAACTGGGCTCGGAAGAGATCCTGGGGATACGAACAACGGGCATTGATGTCCAGGTGTCAACCGGAGACTGGCTTCGCCAGGTAAAAGATACCATGGCCAATCCTCAGATCTTGCGAGGGCAGCAGCCGGAAACCAGTTTTCATGGCGAGTTGCGACCTTATCAGCAAACTGGCTATGACTGGCTTAAATACATGGTCGATCTGCGACTGGGTGCCTGCCTGGCTGATGACATGGGGTTGGGTAAAACCGTTCAGATCATCGCTTTACTGGAACACCTGCGCCGTCATCAGGGCGAGCGGGTGCTGCTGATTTTACCGGCATCCCTGATTGGCAACTGGGAAAAGGAAATTGCCAAATTTGCCCCGGAAATGCCAGTCTGTGTCTTGCATGGGATGGTGGCGGCTAAAGATCCAAAGGCATTTTTAGTGGAGTCGGTCTTTTTAACCATCACCACCTATGGAATGGCAGTGCGGGTCCAGCAGCTGGGGGAAATCCATTGGGATCTGATTATTCTGGATGAGGCCCAGGCCATTAAAAATCCGGGTACCAAGCGGACCAAAACCATCAAGGCGCTCACGGCCAAAACCCGAATCGCCATGACCGGAACCCCGATTGAAAACCATCTGTCAGATTTATGGTCGTTATTCGATTTTCTTGATGGCGGGCTGTTAGGAAATGCCAAAGAATTTACCGGGTTTACCAAGGGCTTGAAGAAAGACCCTATCGGCTATACCAAGCTGCGAAATCTGGTGAATCCTTTTATTCTCAGAAGGCTTAAAACCGATGCGGCAATTATTTCGGATCTGCCAGATAAGATTGAAATTAAAGAATACCCGGTGCTTTCAAAAAAACAGATGGTTCTTTACGAGAATCTGGTCAAGGAATTAGCAAAAAAACTAAAAGAAACCGAGGGTATTGCCCGAAAAGGCCTCGTTTTAGCCAGCATCATCAAGCTCAAGCAGATCTGTAATCATCCCGATCAGTATCTGGGGCAGGATCTTTACAAGCGGGATCACAGCGGTAAGTTTGAAATGTTGGCGAGCATCTGCGAAACCATTTATGAGAAACGGGAACGGGTATTGGTGTTTACCCAGTTTAAGGAAATGACCGAACCGCTGTCGCAATTTCTGGAAGAGCTCTTTCATCGCCCCGGGCTGGTGCTCCACGGCGGCACCCCGGTGGCCAAACGAACCGAGCTGGTGGAAACTTTTAATGGCGAAGCCTATATCCCGTTCATGGTACTGTCACTTAAAGCTGGCGGGGTGGGTCTGAACTTGACCGGTGCCAACAATGTCATCCATTTTGACCGCTGGTGGAATCCGGCGGTAGAAAACCAGGCCACTGACCGGGCCTTTCGCATTGGCCAGACTAAAGACGTGATGGTCCACAAGTTTATTACGGTCGGTACCATCGAAGAAAAGATTGATGCCATGATTGAAGAAAAAAATCAACTGGCCGGAGATATTATCCAGGCTTCAGGCGAGGGCTGGATCACCGAGTTGGACAATGAGCAGCTACTGAAATTATTAAGTTTAGGTGGTATCTGAGATGAGTTTTTATAATTACGATTATGTCCGTGTATCTGTTACCCCCACAAAAGCGAATGCCCAAAGAACCATAAAGAAACTTAAACAAACCATGCCGGATATTGAGCTGGTGGTCATTGAAGGCACTATCATTGATGAGAAACTGGCGGAGATGCTCAAAAATGCCGATCAAAAAAGTCCCCGGGTGATTGGGGACGATCAGGTATTTGATTTGTTTGGGGTGTGATGATAAAGCGAGTAGCTTTGTTTACAGCACCATCATAATAAAAGCTAAGGACGGATTTCAATCGAGACGATCTCGGGGACGTTCATAAAGCGAAAGGGCAGGGTGGTCATGCCAGTACCCTTGGTAACAAAAAGTTTGGTTTGCCCCTCACTGCCCAGTGAAAAGAGACCTTTTACATATTTTTTACCATTAGCTGGCAGAATTCTTGCAGTGGAAAAGGGCAGCGAAATCTGTCCGCCATGGGTATGACCGGCTAAAACCAGTTGAACATTAACGAGATTCATCTTGTCGACAATGTCCGGCTCATGGGTCATCATAATATTATAGGCGCCGTCCAGAGCTTGATCACCAAGATTAATATCCGGTTCGCCCGAAAAGGCATCATCCAGACCAAGGATCCGGACGTTGAGATCAGAAAGATCAAGCCAGTCATTTAACAGCAGCTCGAAGCCGCCGGCGTTCATCAGGTCTTTGTAATTGTATGTTTTCGTTAAAGCATACTCATGATTGCCGATGACACAGTATTTCCCATAGGTAGCATGGATTTTGCATAAACTCTGGGCAATCGCTTCGGGATCGACGGTAAAAGCTGCTTTGGAATCAATGAGATCGCCAGTAAAAATAACGAGATCTGGATTTTCGGCATTTATTTTATCGACAATTTTATTCAACTTGTTGATATCGGAAAATTCTCCCAGGTGGGTATCGCCAAAAAATACAATTTTTATCGGGTTGGCGAGTTTATTATCTTCAAGTGCGACCCGATTGACAATTAAAAGATTTGGTTCAATATAACGGGCATAAACATATAAACCTAATGCAAGCAGGATTAAAATAACGATTGTCAGCAATAAAAATTTAAGAAATTTCATTAAAGCTCCTTTCGGATATCAGCATAGTATAACGTGAAATTATTAAATGCACGTTAAAGGGGCGCCAATTTTGAATTTCAGAAATGATTGAGGCGTTTAAAAAAATAAATAATTTATCAGAATGGATTGACAAATAAATACTTCGGGTGTAGAATTAAAATAATTCGAATGATGAAGTACTTTGCAAATGAAGAATAAGGAAATAGTTAAAATGGATAATGGGTTTAACAGTAGTCTTGAAGAAATGATTTTTGAATATATAGACAAGGTAAAATATTTATTGTCCCCGGAGATCTGGGGAAATGATATTTTCAATTGTTCGAAGAACGAAGTGTTTGTATTGCTGCTTTTATATCGCCGCAGCGACGTGAATATGACCCAGATTGCCGACTATTTGAGCGTGCCTCTGAACACTGCTACTGGCATTGTCGCCCGGATGGAAAAGCGGGATTTCTTAGCCCGGGAAAGAAGCTCGGAAGATAAACGGGTGGTCACTATAAAACTCACAGACGCTGGCAGAGCAACAATCAGGGACATCCTCAACGAGATGGTCCGTTATGGACAACTGATGATGGACAGCTTTACCAAAGAGGAAGTTACTCTGGTCTTTAAACTGGTGGACAAGGTCATGGATACCCTCAGCCGAAATGCCAGCAGTAGCAAAGAAAAACAAACCACACCGAAAATCAGAAAGATTATGATCGAATAAAATCGCTGCCTTAGGCAGCATCTTTTCTATCGAATACTTCGATAAGCGAACTATTCGATAGAAGAATTATAATGCTAGCTGAAACTAAGTAATTCAAAAAATCTGGTGTCTATTGCTTTGCTGTTTGATATAAACAGATGGCGAAGCTCACGGCAGTTCAGTTAAACACTAAACACTAAACACCAAAAACAGGAGGAAATCCCATGAAACGGATACTAATTTTTACCGGCAAAGGCGGGGTGGGCAAAACCAGCGTGGCCGCCGCTCATGCTCTCAAATCTTCACAGGAAGGCAAAAAAACGCTGATTGTTAGTACGGATATGGCTCACAATCTCGGAGATCTGTTTAATGTTCACATCGGCAAAGAAACAGTAACGGTAGCCGATCATCTTGATGCCCTTGAAATTGATCCCAACTATGTGATGGAAAAGGATTTTAAAAACTTGATGCGAGCCTTTAGTAATCTGATTGGTTCGATTAACCCAGACGGTGCTGAAATGGATGAATTTACGATGATGCCGGGGATGGATGAGCTCTTTGCTCTGTTAAAAATCCAGGAATTATACGACCATAGTGATTACGAACGGATTATTGTCGACTGCGCACCGACTGGGGAAACCTTGTCACTGCTCAAATTTCCTGAGCTGATGTGCTGGTATATGGATAAGTTCTTTCCCATTGGGAAGGTGGCAGTGCGGATTCTTTCGCCGGTTTCAAAATCATTATTTAAAATTCAGCTGCCGGATCGCCATGCTATGAGTGATATCGAAACCCTTTATGTGAAACTGATCGAACTTCAGGAACTGTTGAAAAACAAAGAAGTTTCATCCGTTCGGTTGGTGACGATTCCCGAAAAAATGGTGGTGGAAGAAACCAAACGGAATTACATGTATATGAAGCTCTACAATTACAATGTCGATGGGATCTTTATCAACCGCATCCTGCCCCGAGAAATCAACAACCCTTTCTTTGAGGAATGGATCACGATCCAGAAAAAATACATTGGCGAAATTGAGTCTTGTTTTGACCAGATTCCCAAGTATTATATTCCCTGGTACGACACCGATTTACTGGGCTTAGATGCCATCAACCGGATTTGTGAAGATGTGTTCGCAGAAAGAACCGACTTATTTGCGATCAAAGCGGATATCGAAGGGGAAAAATATGAGCAAACTGAAACCGGCTACAATCTGAGACTCTTTTTGCCCAATATCACCAAAAATGACGTATTAGTGAATTTGTCGGGATCAGATGTGATTGTAAAAATCGGCAACTATAAGCGCAATATCCCGATGCCCAATACCCTCAGAGGGATGGCTGTTACCAGCGCGACCTTTGATCAAAGTACACTGGTTATTACATTTCAGTAGTAAATTTTTAAAATAAAACAAGGGAGGCCGACCAATGAATCGAGAATTTATCAAAAATATGATCCTGGCAAAGCAATATGAGCGCAATGCGTTTTTGTCACTGCTGTCGCCGACTGTCGCCCAACATATCAAGGTGATCGAAAAAGAAGTCCAAGGGATGATCGTTGATCTGGCGAAGGAATGGGCTGTTGATGTGAGTAGCGCGGTCAATGCCGCCGAAACAGAAAAAACGAACAAAAATGTCGGTGAGAAAAAAGTAAAAAAAGTCAACATCGGTTAGCTGAATCAATTATTAAAAATATACTGAGGTGAGCCTTGTTGTCTGGTTATATCATATACCAGAAGAAATCGCAATGTGAATTTCTTCTGGTCGCGGGCTAGTCGCCAACTACAAGCAAGCTTGTGATTGGCTCGTTACCTTCGCGAATTTTTCCACTGTACGTTGGACAGGCTAATGCCTATTCGCCTACATGTTACAAAAAAAATTTATGAAACCAAACATCAAAGCAAGTTACAATTGCATTTATATATGCAGTTGATAAATGCGAACAAAAAAAGGGAGAAGATCATGAGAATCATTTTATATACTGGCAAGGGCGGTGTGGGGAAAACCAGCGTGGCGGCAGCAACGGCGGTGAAGCTGGCTCAGGACGGCAAAAGAATTTTGATTATGAGTACCGATCAGGCCCATAGCCTTTCAGATTCATTTGGAGTAAAGCTTCAAAATACACCGGTTCAAATAGCTGGAAATCTTTGGGGTCTGGAAGTTGATGCTATCATCGAAGGCGAGCGAGCCTGGGGGAATATGAAAAACTATCTCAAAGAATTGCTGACCGCTAGAGCCGAAGGGGGAATTGAAGCCGAAGAGCTGTTGGTTTTTCCCGGGCTGGAGGAGCTGTTCTCGCTGTTTAAAATCATCGATATTTATGAAGAAAACCAGTACGATGCTTTAATTGTCGATTGTGCTCCTACCGGGGAGACTCTGTCACTGCTAAAATTTCCGGAAATGTTTGGCAACATGATTAAAACAGTGCTGCCGATAAAAAAGAAAGCAGCCAAAGTAGCTGGTCCAATGGTCGAAAAAGTTATGAAAATTCCCATGCCCGAGGACAATGTCTTTGATGATGTGGAACAACTTAATGAAAAACTCTATCGGCTTCAGGCGATTATGACCAACAAGGAAATCCTCAGCATCCGCATCGTCACCACTCCAGAACGGATTGTCATTAAGGAAGCCAAACGGAATTTCACCTATCTGCATTTATACAACTACAACATCGACGCAGTGATTGTCAACAGAGTCTATCCGCCGAAGGCCCTGGATGGCTATTTCTGCAAATGGATTAACCTTCAGGAGGAAGGGCTCAAAGAAATTCAGGAGAGTTTTTCGCCAGTGCCGGTTTTCATTCTGATGCTGCTCAACAAAGAACTGGATGGCGAAGCTATCCTACTGGAAGCTGCCGAGCAGATTTTCGGCGTAATTGATCCAGCAACAGTGCTGTTTAATGACACGATTTTTGAGGTGAAAAAGGAAGCTGAAGGATACGATTTTATTTTAAACATCCCCTTTGCCGACAAAGCCGACATGGATATGGGACAAAAAGGCAATGAGCTGATGATCCAGATCAAGAATGAAAAACGGTGTTTTACCCTGCCGGATGTGCTGTGCAATAAAGCTGTTCAAAGTGCCAAATACGAAGGGGGGCAGTTGCATATAAAATTTGCATAAAGGCTGTAAAAGGTTTACAATAAACGGAAGAAATACAGACACAAAAAGGGGATGCAATGATCTGGGAATGGGATAAAGTTCAAACACTTTTATTTGCAGTATTATGTATCTGCTTTATTGTTTATTTACTGATGGGTTTATCCATTTATAAAAGGGAGAATCAATTAAGAAGTAATCTAATATTTTTTTATTTATGTATTGCTTCAAGTCTCTGGGCGATTGGCTATGCGTTGATGCTAATTTCACCAAACATCGAAATCGCCAATGGCTGGCGAAACCTGTCCGCTCTGGGGTGGTGCTTTTTTAATGGGATCTGGTTTGCCTTTGCTGTTTCGGTGGATGATACCAATGTGAAGCATAACAGACACAAACTGCAAGTTGTCTTCGTCGCTTTATCCGCCTTTTTTTTCGCAAGTAATCTACTGTTTGAACCGGCTCAAGTCGTTGGTGTATTGCCAATTGGCTTTGTAGATAATTTATATCCATTGACCCCGATCGGAACCGTGTTTAATATTTATGATACTTCTATTATTTTGATCAGTCTGGTGATCATATTTATCAAAATGAGAAGATCACATAAAAACCGCGTCAAAAAACAGTTAAAGATTATTTTAATAACCAGTCTGATTACGGTATGCCTGGGCTTGTTGACCGATAACGTTTTGCCCCCGCTGGGATTGATCGTTTATCCTTATGGCGTGGTGACGCTTTTAATTGGAATCGCAGGAATCTGGTATGCGATTAATAAATATAAGATGATGTCCATTTCTTTTGAGTTAGTTTCGGAGTACTTGTTTGATGGGGTCAGTGAGCCAATTTTTATTTTGGGCGAAGATTTTCTGGTTAAGAATTGCAACAAAACTGTAATGCAACTAACCGGTTGTACCGATTATGAATTGGAGCACCAATCTCTGGACGGCATTATCGATTTCCGCGATTTTCGGTTTGAAACGATTATGGAAACTGGAAAAGTGATAAACCTTGAAGTGGATTTACTTCGGAAAAATCGGGAGCCACTTGCTTGTGAACTGACGGCAACGGTTGTTTTTGATGAGTATCAGGACATTTTAGGAATTCTGATCCTTTTACATGATGTTTCAGAACGAAACAAAATAGCAGCGATCCAAAAGAAGAATACCCTTGAATTAGAAGATTCCAATGCAAAACTCACGATTGAGATTAAAGAACGACAGCTGGCGGAAGAGCAGATTCGTCACCTTATCTATTATGACGCCCTCACCGAATTGTTCAATCGCAAAAAAATGCTGGAAGATCTTGAAAAACTACTCGACGATAAAAACGAAAAATTTGCGATTCTTTTTATCGACCTGGACTATTTTAAAAGTGCCAATGATCGTTATGGACATGAAGCTGGGGATTACATCCTAAAAATGGTGGCGTTGCGACTACGAAATATTATTCATTCCACCGATACCATTAATCGTATCGGCGGCGATGAGTTCATCATTATCCACCGGAACCTGAAGGATTCAGGGGATGCTGTTAAAACGGCACAAGCTGTAATAGCCGCATTAGAGCCATCTTTTAACTATAAAGAAAACCAAATTAAAATCGGCGCCAGCATTGGTATTAGTCTTTTCCCTGAAGACGGGACCGATGCGGATATGCTGATTAACAAGGCCGACTTTGCCATGTATGAGGTGAAACGCAAGGGCGGCAATGACTTTCTGGTCTACCTGTCTCACGAGTTATATTGATACTGAAAAGCATGAAAAAAGGACTAATCCATGGAGTAATATGTATTAGCCTGTGCTGTGAGCTTCGCTGCCGGTTTACGCCAAATAATCTTCTTGCTGACAAAACCGTTATAAAGATGAACAGTTAAAATTCGTATAAAGCATGTAAAAGGTTTACAATAAAAAGAAGAAATACTGGTATAAAAAGGGGATCCAATGATTTGGGATTGGAATACAGTTCAAACAATTTTATTTACGGTGTTATCCATCTGTTTTATTTTCTATTTGCTGATGGGCATATCCAGTTATAAAAGAGAAAATCGTTTAAGAAGCAATATGATATTTTTATATTTATGTCTGGCAACCTGTCTCTGGGCCATTGGCTATGCGCTGATGTTAATTTCGCCAAGCATTGAAACCGCCAACAGCTGGCGGAATCTCTCTGCTCTGGGATGGTGTTTTTTTAACGCGCTTTGGTTTGCCTTTGCTGCTTCGGTGGATGACACTAGCGTGAAGCATACCAGACATAAAATGCAATTTGTGTTATTGGGGTTATCCGGCTTTTTTTTCATAACAAATCTGATGTTTGAACCAGATTTAGTCGTAAGTGTGATGCCTTTTGGTTTTGCAGATAACTTATATACACTGACCCCGATTGGAACTGTTTTTAGTATCTATAATAGCATCGTTATTTTAACGAGTATGGGTTTGATTTTTATCAAAATGAGAAGATCTTCCAAAAACAGAATTAGAAAGCAGTTGGAGATCATTTTAATAACCAGTCTGATCACAGTAGGGCTTGCGTTGTTAACGGATATGATTTTGCCATCGCTGGGATTTATTGTCTACCCCTTTGGAATTGTGACAATTTCAATCGGTATGGCAGGCATTTGGTATGCGATTAATAAATATAAGATGATGTCCATCTCTTACGAGTTGGTCTCCGAATATTTGTTTGATGGGGTCAGTGAGCCGATTTTTATCCTGGGTGAAGATTTTCAGGTTCAAAATTGCAACAAAACTTCAACACAACTAACTGGTTTTGCTAATGCTGAATTGGAGCAGCGTTCGCTCAATGGGATCATCGATTTTCGCGATTTTCAGTTTGAAACGATTATGAAAACCGGAAAAGTAGCGAACCTTGAAGTGGATTTATTCCAGAAAAATCGGGAACCACTTGTCTGTGAATTGACCGCAACGGTTGTTTTCGACGAATATCAGGATATCTTGGGAATTTTAGTACTTTTGCATGATGTTTCGGAACGGAATAAAATAGCGGAATTGCAAAAGAAAAATACCCTGGAATTAAAAGAAGCCAACATCAGACTAATCAATGAAATAGAAGAACGACAATTGGCAGAAGATCAGATTCGTCACTTAATCTATTATGATACGCTTACGGAATTATTCAATCGCAAAAAAATGATGGAAGATCTTGAAAAACTGATTAAGGATCCAAATGAAAAATTTGCGATTCTTTTTATTGACCTGGACTATTTTAAAAGTGCCAATGACCGTTACGGTCATGAAGCGGGGGATTATATTCTTAAAATGGTAGCGCTGCGATTACGAAATATTATTCATTCCACCGATACCATTAATCGCATCGGTGGCGATGAGTTTATCATTATTCACCAGAATCTGAAGGATTCAGGGGATGCCATCAAAACCGCCCATTCAGTTTTAGATGCATTAGAGCCACTTTTTTGTTTCAAAGAAAACCAAATTAAAATCGGCGCCAGCATTGGTATCAGTCTCTTCCCGGAAGACGGTACCGATGCCGATATGCTGATTAATAAGGCTGACTTTGCCATGTATGAGGTCAAGCGTCAGGGTGGGAACGGTTGTTTGATTTATCCATCGCATGAGTTGTATTGAAGGAGAAATAGATGAAGACTTATTTTAACCATCAATCCCGGTTCAACCTCCACTAAAATCGGTGTTTTTGAAAATGAAACCGAGGTGTTTACTCAGTCGGTTGAACATGTTAGTGCAGAACTTGAGGCCTTTCCAACGATTAATGACCAGTTTGACTTCAGAAAGCAGACGGTGCTGGAAATCCTGACCGCCCGACAATTTGATCTCAATAAACTATCAGCAGTGGTGGGCCGAGGCGGACTGCTGCCACCTATCCAGGCGGGTGGATATGTTGTCAATCAGGCCATGAAAGAGCTGATTTTAGCTGGCAATCTTTCGCCCCATGCCTCCAATTTGGGGGCCCTGTTGGCGGATGCCATTGCGGGGCCGTTGGAGATCCCTGCCTTTATTTATGATGCAGTTTCGGCCGATGAAATGGCTGATATCGCCCGGATCACCGGCTTTCCTGAGATCCAGCGAAAAAGCCTTTGTCATGTATTAAACAGCAAAGCCATGGGCCGAAAATATGCCAATGAAATGGGAACACACTATGCTGAGCTGAATCTGGTGATTGCCCATCTTGGTGGTGGAATTTCGATCAGCGCACATCAAAAGGGACGGATCATCGATGTAATATCCGATGATACCGGCCCTTTTTCGCCGGAACGGTCAGGAAGCGTGCCCTTGTTTGCTCTGGTAGATCTGATTTATGACAAGCACTATGAGAAAATGGAACTGCTTAAAAAAATCCGAGGTCAGGGTGGCTTAAAAGGCCATCTGGGAACTGGCGATATCCGCATAATTGAACAGCGAATTTTGGCCGGGGATGACAAGGCAAAGCAGGTCTATGAGGCTCAAGCTTATCAGATTGCCAAAGGTATCGGTGAAATTGCGGTAGTATTAAAAGGAGAAATCGACGGGATTATCCTTACTGGCGGAATGGCTTATTCTGAGAAACTCACCGATATGATCAAAGAATATATTACCTTTCTGGCTCCAATTAAATGTCTGCCCGGAGAAAATGAAATGGAAGCCCTGGCCTTGGGTGGGGTAAGAGTGTTAAGCGGTGAGGAAGAAGCCCATCTTTTTGTGATGTAAAGGTAATCCTCTCAGGCTTTTTCTTGAAGAATTTGTGTTTGGAAATCTTCACTTAACTCAATCAGTTTAAACACGATGGCACCTAAAATTCCCGATAGCAGCGAAGCGATCATAATACTCATCTTGGCCGTGGATAAGACCGTTGCATCAAGAAATGACAGTGATGCAATGAATAATGACATGGTAAATCCAATTCCACCTAAAACACTGGCACCATACACGTACTTGAGAGAAACCTGATCAGGAAGAGTAGCGATTTTAGATTTAACCAACAGGAATGAAACCCCAAAAATTCCGAGCTGCTTACCAATGACAAGCCCCAAAACAATACCTAAACTGACAGGCTCTAAAAGTAGTGTTGAAAGATTTGGAAAATCAATTGTGATGCCAGAATTTGCAAAAGCAAAGATTGGCATGATGACAAAGCTTGACCAGGTCAATAATTTAGTTTCAAAACGATGTGAAATGGATGTTTGGTATTCGGTTTCGTTCTTACCAATCGGTAGAACCAGGCCAAGTAATACACCGGCAAAAGTTGGATGAATACCGGATTTAAGAACGAAAAACCAAAGTAAGATCCCACCGATAATGTAGATTGAAATGGCCTTGACTTTGAATCGATTGGCTAATGCAAGGGCAATCAGGATGACCAGTCCGATTACTAATGCCACCCAGTAAATTTGACTGGTATAGAATATTGCAATGACAAGAATAGCACCCAAATCGTCAACGACGGCTAAAGCAGTAAGAAAGACGACGATTCCTTTTGGTGCCTTTTTACCGACAAAGGACAGGATCCCCAAAGCAAAGGCAATGTCAGTTGCCATGGGAACACCCCAGCCAGCGCTAGTGGGCTCATTAGCATTAAAGATCAAATAGATTATTGCAGGGATAACCAAACCACCGATGGCGGCAGATACCGGCAAAATCATTTTCGAACGAGATTTTAGTTCGCCGAAGGCTATTTCCCGCTTAATTTCCATACCAACCATCAGGAAAAAAAGTGTCATTAACCCATCATTAATCCAATGCAGCACAGACATCGATAGAGAAAATTGTCCATACCCAATGGTTATATAGGTATCAAGGAAGCCAAAATAGGTATCAGCATAGCTGGAATTGGCAATAATCATGGCCAAAACAGCAAAACTGAGAAGGATTAGACCACTGGCAGATTCTTTTTTAAAAAAATTCAAGAAATAAACAGGTACTTTACCATAGATTTTATCTTTCATAATAACACTCCTCAAAAAAATTAGACAAAAAAAAGATGGGAAAACTCAATAAAGAGTTTCCCACCCCAGAAACAAAAATTGCTTGAAAACAAGTCGTGAAGACTTGTCCAACCGATCCTATTTATTTGTCAAGATAAATGATAACATATTTCACCAAAAATTTCAAATTTCAGTTGAATCATTTAAGATTTCGCACCAGTGCTTAGGTATTTAAATTTATTTTTCGATTTATTCTAAAACTTAGAATAAATATTTATTGTTTTAAAATCTGGGCAAAATGATATAATTATTTCAGTTTAGATGAATTTCAAAAGACTAGTAACAAAGGAAGTTGGTTTTATTAACGCTTCTAGGCCATGCGACAGTTCTTTGTGAGTGGCGTTTAATAGAATAAAAAGGAAACATGATTAATTTGAAAAATAATTCAGAAAAGAGGAATACTAATGGATAATGTAGAGAAGCAAAAGGCATATGCCCGACTCATCGTCAGAACTGGAGCCAATGTTCAGCAAGATCAGCTGACAGTGGTGAATTGTTCGGTTGAGAATTTTGAATTTGGACGGATGATTGTTGGTGAGGCTTATAAAGCCGGGGCCAAGGATGTTATTGTCTTCTGGAACGATGCCAAAACCAGCCGCCTTCGTTTTGACAACGTGAGTCTGGATGTTTTGGGAAATATTCCCAACTGGCTGGCTGAATCCCGAAACTACTATGCCGAGAATAAAGCGGCGGTGATTTCTATCGTCGGAAATGACCCGGAAGCCTATAAAGGGGTAGCCAGCGAAAAACTGCAGACCAGCAGCAAAGCATCTGCTAAAGCCTTTGAACCCTATTATAAAAAGATGATGAACAGTGAATTTCAGTGGTGCGTGGCAGCAGTGCCCGAAGCTAAATGGGCCCGTAAGGTCTTTCCGGAACTTTATGAGGAAGAGGCCATGGCCAAGCTCTGGGAGGCTATCTTTGATGCGGTGCGCATTAGTGAAGATGACGCGGTCAAGGCCTGGAACGATCACAAAGCATTTCTGGCTAAAAAATGTCGCATCCTCAATGATGCCCATTTTGATGCCATGCGCTATCGCAACAGCATTGGTACCGATTTTACGGTGGGGCTGCAGAAAGATCATATCTGGGAAGGTGGCGGCGAATTGACGCCGGATCAAATCTATTTTTTCGCTAATATGCCCACCGAGGAAATCTTCACCGCCCCAGACTGTAATCGGGCAGAAGGCACCCTAGTTTCATCTCTGCCACTGTCCTATCAAGGAAACCTCATTGAGAATTTCAGTCTGACTTTTCACGACGGTAAGGTAACCGATTTTCATGCGGATAAGGGGGAGGAATATCTCAAGATTTTGATTGAAACAGATGCCGGTTCCCGGAGCTTGGGAGAGATTGCTTTGGTTCCCTTCGATTCACCGATTTCCAACACTGGTATTCTTTTTTATGATACTCTGTTTGATGAAAATGCTTCCTGTCATTTTGCTTTGGGGGAATGTTATCCCACCACCATCAAGGGCGGAGGCGAAATGTCCAAGGAAGAACTGATTGCCGCCGGTGGAAATCAGTCAGACACCCATGTGGATTTTATGATTGGCACCAGTGATTTGGAAATTATCGGCATCACCAAAGACGGTCAGGAAATTCCGGTTTTTAAAAACGGCAACTGGGCGTAGGCGCTAATTATAAAAATCATGTAAGACAAAAAAATATTTTTGAAAATAGTGAGTCAGTTTGAATTATTTTACTATAAATTGGTATAAAACAAAGTAATTGAAAATTTCAGGAGTGTGTATGGAAAAAGTAATCGATATTAAAACAAAATATCAACAGGAAATTGCCGACATTCATTTTTTGTTAAAGGAGGTAGGCAGCGGTCGGATCTACGGTTTCCCCGGTAATTGTACCCCGGGTGACGACGAGCTCAAAACCAATGTGGATGCCCTTACAGAAAAATTCAACAATTTGCTGGATAAGATTGAATCCGGTAACTAACCGGTAACGAATCTTTGTTTGATTTTTTGAATTTCGCAATGCCAAATAACGAAGTAAGAAGGAGTGAATATGAAAAAGAGTTTGAAGAAGACACTGTCCGTATTGCTGGTCAGCTTTTTGCTGGCAGTTTTGATCCCAGCTGGAGCTTGGGCGGAAGAAACCGATGTGCCGACAACAGCCCCTTTGAATCCGGCTTTTGTTCAATATCTGGACCAGCTGGAGTCGGGAACCCTCAATACCACAGCCATAAATGGTCATTCCCGAGGTTATGTTCCGCCGACCTTACAGCGTTATGAAGGTACCGGCGATACCGACATCAGTGGATCAGCAAGTTTGCCGGCGGCCTTTGACCTACGGACAACTGGCCGGATCAGTGCCATTCGTGATCAGGGTGACTACGGCAGTTGCTGGGCTTTTGCCAGTTTGGCTTCGTTGGAATCCTATGTTGAAAAAGACAAAGTCGTTGATTTTTCAGAAAACAACCTGATGTGGAACAATGGTTTTGATGGAACTCCTGATGATGGGGGGAATTATTCTATGGCTACCGCTTATCTGGCACGTTGGAGCGGTCCGGTGAACGAAAGCAGTGACCCCTATGGGACACCTAAAAAATCTGGATTGTCTTCAGTATACCATGTACAGGGAGTTGAATACATTCCTCAATCAGCGGCTGCCATTAAGCAGGCTCTGATGGACGGCGGGGCGCTTTACACTTCCATGTATTCGGGAGCGCTTGACGATGTCCGTTATTTCAACAGCAATACCTCAGCCCTTTACTATGATGGTGATGATTATACCGATCATGATGTTGCGATTGTGGGATGGGATGATAACTACCCCCGCAGTAATTTTGTAAATTCCCCACCCGGCAACGGAGCCTGGATCATTCGCAACAGTTGGGGATCTGATTGGGGCGACGGCGGCTACTTCTACATGTCCTATTACGATACCTATGCCGGCAGCAATGTAACCGCTTTTCACAATGCCGAAGCAACTGATAATTACAGTCGTGTTTATCAGTATGATCCCCTGGGCGATACCTCGGCGAGGGGCTATCGGGACAGTAGTAACACAGTCTGGGGTGCGAATATCTTTACTGCGGCTGCCAGCGAAAATTTAACCGCTGTCAGCACCTATGCCTTAGCTCCGAATACGACCCTTGAAATTAATGTCTATACCAATGTCAGTGATGGTGCACCGACCAGCGGCACTTTGAAAACCACTCAAACCGCATCCTTCCAACACGGCGGCTATTACACCATTAACTTGAATAATCCAGTTGGTCTGGTAGCGGGACAGAAGTTTTCGGTGGTTATAAAATACAATACGCCGGGAACCGATGATTCGGTTCCGGTTGAAAGTCCGATTGTAAATAACAGTAGCGCCGCCAGCGCCAATCCCGGCGAAAGCTTAATGAGTCGGACTGGCAGCGGCGGTTGGTATGACGTTTCGGCAAAAGATGAGGGAAACATCTGTATTAAAGCCTTTACCGGCGGCAAAGCGACGCTTCTAGAGAGTATCGCCATTACTCAGCCGGCAACAAAACTGACCTACCAGATTGGGGAAGCCCTGGACATCAGCGGTCTGGAGATAACTGGAACATATAGTGATGGCACAACCAGAAAAGAAACCGTAACAACGCAAAATATCACTGGTTTTGACAGTTCTCAGGCTGATGCAAACCAGGAACTGACCATCACCATCGATGGAAAAACCATCACATATTCGGTTGCAATTAAAGGTTCAGGACTGCCAGCGGATTGTATCTACCGTACCCATGTCCAGAATGTCGGATGGCAGGTTTGGAAGAGCAATGGCCTTATGAGCGGAACTTCTGGAGAATCACTGCGGCTAGAAGGCATTGAAATTAAGGTTGATAGTTCAGACTATGATTTGGGTGTTGAATACAGTACCCATGTACAAAATTATGGTTGGCAGGATTTCAGAAGTAACGGAATCATGAGCGGAACCTCCGGGGAAGGGATGCGACTGGAAGCCATTAAGATCCGATTGACAGGAGCTGACTCTGACCAGTTTGATGTTTATTATCGGGTCCATGCCCAGAATGTAGGTTGGATGGACTGGGCCAAGAATGGTGCTGAAGCTGGAACTGCCGGGTTTGGTTACCGCTTGGAAGGAATTGAGATCAAAGTGCTACCAAAAGGATCGGTTGCTCCCGGGCCGACAGCCAAACCATTTATTGAAAACAATTAACATAAATTTTTCCTACAGCATTATATTGACAAATATAATGCTGTAGGGTAAAATATAGTTGTTATGAGGGAGTAATTTGCGCGATCAGCGTGATAAGTCAACATGCATGGTAGAAATACCTGGCTTATCTTAATGAGTGAGACTCATGTACAGTTTTTCTGTACTTGGGTTATTTTTTTTCCAAGTGCAGTAAGCGCTTGGTTTTTTATTTTTTGCGGTTAATTTAGGTGTTATTGTTTTATTTAAACAGACTATTACCTATTAGATGTTGACTTGAAGGAGGATTTGGATGAAACAGTATTTACAGACTTCGGAAGAAGTCCTGAAGGAGTTAAACTCCGGGAGAGATGGGCTCTCCAATGCGGAAGCTGGTGCCAGGCTTAAAGAAAATGGCAAGAACAAACTGGACGAAGCTAAAAAAGATTCAGTGGTGGTGCGGTTTTTTAATCAGTTAAAGGACCCCATGATTGTGATCTTAATAGCCGCTGCGATTATTTCAGGGATTACTGCCGCATATTCAGGCGAATCCTTTGCAGATGTCATCATTATTATGGCAGTAGTTATTATCAACTCGGTTTTAGGCGTTTATCAGGAAAGTAAGGCTGAAAAAGCCATCGAAGCACTCCAGGCCATTTCGGCCGCCACTACCCGGGTGATGCGGGATGGCAAAATTCAGGAGATTAAAACAGAAGATCTGGTCGTTGGCGATATCATTCTACTGGAAGCCGGCGATTCTATTCCGGCCGATGCCAGGTTATTGGAAAGTGCCAGCCTGAAAATTGAAGAAGCGGCATTAACCGGAGAAAGTGTGCCGGTAGAAAAAGTGATTACGGCCCTTAATCTGGGGGATCAAAAAGATATTTCCCTGGGCGACCGAAAGAACATGGTTTACATGGGCAGCGCGGTGGTCTACGGCCGGGGAACTGCAACCGTCGTTGCCACCGGCATGCAAACCGAAATGGGTAAAATCGCCACTGCCATTACCCAAGCCAAAGAAAACCTGACCCCATTGCAGATCAAACTGAATCAGCTGAGTAAGGTGTTGAGCTGGCTGGTTCTGGGGATCTGTGTATTTATCTTTGCTTTAAGTCTGGTTCGTTTGTATCTCGGGGAAGGCATTACCGGTATCGGCGTGCTGAACACCTTTATGATCGCTGTTTCATTGGCAGTTGCCGCCATTCCTGAAGGACTGGCAGCGGTGGTGACCATTGTTTTATCCATTGGCGTTACTAACATGTCCAGGAAAAAAGCGGTTATTCGTAAGTTAACGGCCGTTGAAACCCTGGGATGTACTCAGGTTATCTGTTCCGATAAAACTGGAACATTGACTCAGAATAAAATGACTGTAGTGGATCATTTCGGCTTCGATCAGCATCTGCTTGGTCGGGCCATGGCACTCTGTAGCGATGCCTATTTGAATGATCAAAATAAAGCTGAAGGAGAACCCACCGAAGCGGCCTTGGTCAATTACGGATTTTCCCTTGGTCTGCCTAAAGGTGAATTGGAGGCTCAAACGCCACGAGTGGGAGAAGCCCCATTTGATTCCGGCCGAAAGCTGATGAGTACCATTCATCAAATGGCGGATGCCAGTTTTAAGCAATACACCAAGGGTGCGCCGGATGTTTTAATATCCCGTTGCACCACCTACTGGGATGGCAATGAAGCACTGCCAATGAACGATGATATTCGTGAAGAAATCAGACAAGCTAATAAAAAACTGGCAAATCAGGCCTTGCGGGTTCTGGCTGGTGCCAGTCGGAATTGGCAAACTATGCCTGAGGATCAGTCACCGGCCTACCTGGAAGAGGAACTCTGTTTCATTGGTTTAACCGGGATGATCGACCCCATCCGTCCGGAAGTGAAAGATGCCATTGCTGAGTGTAAGTCGGCCGGAATCCGAACCGTGATGATCACCGGAGACCATCCCGATACTGCGGCTGCGATTGCCAGCCAGTTAGGCATCATCAAGGATAAGTCAGAAGCGATTACCGGTGCCAAATTGGACGAAATCTCTGAAGATCAACTCAAACAGGATATTAGCAAGTATTCAGTTTATGCTCGGGTCCAGCCGGAACATAAGGTGCGAATTGTCAAAGCTTGGCAGAATCAAGGCATGATTGTCGCGATGACCGGTGACGGTGTCAATGATGCACCCTCCATCAAAACCGCTGACATTGGGGTTGGAATGGGGATAACAGGGACAGATGTTACTAAAAATGTCGCTGATATGGTACTGGCAGACGATAATTTCGCTACAATTGTCAATGCAGTGGAGGAAGGTCGCCGGATCTACGACAATATCCGCAAGGCCATTCAGTTCCTGCTGTCATCCAATCTATCAGAAGTTATTGCTATTTTTGTAGCGACTCTGTTGGGCTTTACGATTCTTAAACCAGTCCATTTATTGTGGATCAACCTGATCACTGACTCCTTCCCGGCCATTGCTTTGGGGATGGAAGGCGAAGAATCTGATACCATGAAAAACCCGCCCCGTGAATCTAAAGAAGGTATTTTCTCTCGGGGTTTGGGCGTGGATGTTATCTGGCAGGGGGTTATGGTTGCCGTGGTGACCATCATTGCCTATTTTGTGGGACATTACATGGAAGCTGGCGTCTGGGAAATTGCTGAAAGTGCCGATGGCATGACCATGGCATTCTTAACCTTGTCGATGGCTGAGATGTTCCATTCACTGAATATGCGAAGCCGACGCCAATCGATCTTTAAGATGAAGCATCAGAATAAGTTCTTATACCTGGCTATGATTGCTTCTTTAGTGTTGACGACTGCGGTTATCTTTATTCCACCGATTGCAGCAGCTTTCGAGTTTGAAGCAATCAGTCTGACCGAATACTTTACTGCTATGGGTCTGGCAGTAGTGGTGATACCAATTGTTGAAATCGTAAAGTTTTTCCAAAGAAAATACGAAGTATAATTATTTGAACCGTTGAACTAATTTTACGGGCATCTGCGCATGAGTGCGTAGATGTCTTTTTTTATTACAATAAATAATATGAAGGCATGATTTAAATCCATTGTCGCTGGGTATGAAAAGGTCTAGAATAGAAATATCAGAACTGATTAAAAATGAAGGAGAAACAAGATGAAAATTGGACCGTATATTAATTTTCCTGGAAACTGTCGAGAAGCAGTAGCGTTTTACACGGAGGTATTTAAGGAAGAGGCACCTCAGATTATGACTTTTGGAGAAATGCCGGCAGACCCAAATTATCCCATGTCCGATAATGTTAAGGAACTTGTGGCGAATGCCCAGCTGAATATTAATGGGAACACCATCATGTTTTCTGATGTACCGCCAGGGATGCCTTTTACAAAAGGAAATAACATTACGCTAGTCATTGTGCATGATGATCTGGAAGAAATTAAACGGCTGTTTGGTTTGTTAAGTAAAGAAGGTTCGGTGGGAATGTTGCTGCAGGAAACCTTCTGGAGCAAATTATATGGTTCTTTAACTGATAAATTTGGCATTGGTTGGCAAATGTCGGCAGAACAAATGCCAGATTAAGTCATTAAAACCACTTAAATCAAGAAAAAAGCTGGCCAGCGTCTCATCATTTGAGACGCTGGTTTGAATCTTTTTTGGGGAAAAGGTTTAAAACGAACATTTTTGTCTATAATAGTTAGGTGACTTGATGAATTCGGGGTTGCCTGAACTGTAATCATTTTATGAGTGAACGGCTTACCGATAAAAGGGTGATTTAAAAGCGAAATTATAAAAATAAAAATTAATAATAACAAAAAAACCGAAGAGATCTGACATTTTCAGAATGTCTTCGGTTTTTTAAAAATAGTTTTTACGGTTAGGGATTTAATAAAATTTTTTCATTCATTTACTTTGCCGCAGTGGCTGATGTTGTTGTGTCAGGTTTGGTTGTGACCGGCGGATTTGAAACAACTGGTGCTGTGGTTATTGTAGGAGCAGTAGTCGCCGGAGGATTGGTTACAGTTGAAGTCGTTGACGTTGTCATATTGGTGTTATTATTTGTAACTGAAGAATTGGTCGCAACAGGCACAGCGGTAATTTCGCCATTTGAGACAGTATATGGCATGGGCGCTTCATAGTTGGCTGCGTTTGTTCCGTTCAGGATATAGATGACGGTAATGGTTTTATCTTTACCAACATCAGCGGTATCGTAAACGGCGGTTGCAGTGACGGTGACATTTTCACTGCCGACAATACCGGTTAAGGTTCCGGGGGTCACGGTTGCTGAGGCGGTTCCGTCAGATACCTTTAAAACCGTCAGTTTCGGTTCGGAAATGATCAACGGAGCGGCCTTAATCTGTCCGGTTGATATTGTAAAATTGGCAGGGGTTTCATATTTTTCAGCATCGGTGCCGGCTAAAGTATAAACTAAAGTAATTGTTTTTGATTTGCCGATCGCTGCGGTGTCATAGTTAGCACTCGCAGTCACTTTTACATCATCCGAACCATTGACTCCGCTTAAAGTGCCGGGAGTAACTTTGGCTTTGGTAGTTCCATCGTATGCTTTGATTAAAGAAAGTGTGGGTTCCGAGATAGTTGTGGTTCTGGGGGTATTGTATTTACCCACCGCAAAAACCCCGGCAGTTGTTAAGACCACTAAAACCACAATTCCAAGGGCGATAATTTTAAATTTATTCATGTTATACCTCCAAGATATAAACTTATTATAATGTTTGAATACATTATAATGGTTCTAATGAAAAGTTTCCACTAATTTTGAGTAAGGACTGAAAATAGCTGCTATATCTTAATGTTTTGGGTTAGACATTAAAGATTTAAGCGGTGAGATCATGGATCTTGGTTATAAAAAAGGCTGGAATTATTCTAAAAATAGCATAAAGAAACGGCTAAAATCCATTCGTACATGATGAGGAGCATCAGGCATCTAGTATTTGAACAGAAAGGAAGCATTGAGATGAAGCGGTCATTGGTGATTCTGCTGATTGTTTTGGGGTGTTCACTGATTGGTATTATGATGTTTATCTATCGGATAAACCAGGGGTCTCAGGCCAAAAGCCCTGAGATCAAAAGCGAAATGAATCAGGAAAACTTTGATACTTTAGATGAAGGGGTTTGGTCGGTCTCAAGTAAAAACCTGGGGCGAACGCGGCTGAAGCCAGAAAATGTTGTGGTCAAGGATGGCTTTCTTAACATCAAAATACCAGCCAATACCCTGGCTGGCGGAGAAATCGTCAACCAGGAGCCGATGACCTATGGCAGTTATGAATGCCGTATGAAACTGCCGGAGGCGCCTTCATCGATCACCGGTTTTTTTCTCTATGCGCCCCCGGATTATTTTTATGAAATTGACATGGAAATCCATAATACAAATGAAGGAAAGCTGTTATTGACTACCTACGCCGATGGTGCGGTGCAAAATGAGTATGTGGGAGAGCTGGGCTTTGATCCCACTGCCGATTTCCACAATTATCGCTTTGACTATTCAGCCGACCGGGTGGCCTTTTATGTGGATAGCAAATCTATTCTGGAATGGCGAGATGGGTTCCCCATCGGACAACCGATGCAGTTAATGGTCAATACCTGGTACCCCAACTGGCTGGCGGGAACCCCGGCATCAGAAGATCAGAAGCTATTGGTTGATTGGATTCGATATTAACAGAGTGGTACAGTGAGCTTTGCTACCTGTTTACATCAAACAATTTTTACACTGTACGGCGTACAGTCTCAGGACTGTTCGCCTACACGTTACAAAATTGTTTATGAAAACAGATATCAAACCAATTTAGGTTAGTGGTTTATGCGTTTAAGTAATAGGATTGGATTCGATATTAGGAGGAAGAGATGGTAACGACACGGACAGCAGAAATTGCAGAGGGAATCTATTGGGTTGGGGGATGTGCCCAGGATGGGGGACTGCATTGTAACCCGTATCTGATTGTAGATGGGGATGAAGGCGTGCTCATTGATCCGGGGTCGGTATTGGATTTTGCAGACGTCTATGAAAATGTCTGCAGGATCATCCCTTTGGAGAAGATTAAATACGTGATTCTGCATCATCAGGATCCAGACTTTTGTTCGGCTGTGCCACTTTTTGAAAAAGCCGGGGCAAAATTTGAGGTTGTCACGCATTGGCGAACCCAGACCTTGATTAAATACTACGGCATCCAGTCTGAATATTATATCATCAATGAAAACGAGTTTAAGCTCACCCTGGCATCTGGACGAACCCTGGGTTTTGTTTTGACACCCTATCTCCATTTCCCTGGTGCGTTCACTACCTATGACGGTCAAACGAAAATCCTCTTTACCAGCGATCTCTTTGGAGCGTTTTCCTATGAATGGAGCCTTTACGCCAAAGACGATTATCTGGAAAAAATGAAAACATTTCATGAACATTATATGCCATCCAACAGTATTCTCCGGCCGGTGATGGAATTGTTTCTGGGGATGGATATTGCCATGATTGCTCCTCAGCATGGATCAATTATCAATCACAATATTGTTTCTTATATTAAAACACTCAGAGATCTGGAATGCGGCACCTTACTCAATCCCATCAAGCGGGATCTGGCAAAGTCCGGGGGGTATATGGCCATCTGCTCTACAGTTTTAAAACGACTGGGGTCGATTTTTAATCGGGATTCAGTGATGGAGGTGGTGGCAGATCTGGAAATAACACTGGACGAGAATTTGAATATTATCGATTATAGTGATACCGGTAATGTTTTGTGGAATATGATTTTTGAGCGGGTGCTGGCCAGAAAAGGTTTAACCTGGCTGATGGTGATTGAACCGCTAACAGAAACCCTATCCAAAGAATATGATATTCCGATGCCGGATGTGTTTGAAAGCCATCTCAAAAAAGCCGAAGCTGAAGCGTCAACCCTCAATGAGCAGAACCGTTTGCTGAAAGATATCAATGCCCGGTTGGAATCCAGCGTTCAGGAATCCCAAAATAAACTGATCCGGTGTGAGATTACCGGGCTGTATAATTACAGTTTTTTTAAAAATTATCTTGCCAGTGAAATCAACAGTATTCTTATCGATAAATCGGAACAGAATCCAGCTCTGATTATTATCAGTCTGGATAATCTTGAAAAAATTGAATATCTTTATGGTCATGACGAGGTGGAAGAGGTTCAGCGGAATGTGGCGTTTATTTTGGAAAGCTTAAAAGAGGGGAATGAGGTATTATTTAAACTCCAGGGCTTTACCTTTGGCTTTTATATGCCCCAGACCTCCAAAGAAGCAGCCCAGGATTTTGCTGAAAAAATCAGAAATACGATTACCACCTCGGAAAAATTTATCGAAAGAATAACAGCTTCCATCGGTTTAGTCAGTCTTAGTGAGATCAGAGAAAAAGATGAATATACCGAAAAACTGGACGAAGCCTTCTATAGTGTTGTTGCCATGCGCGTTAAAATCGCCAGAAATATGGGTAAAAACATTGTTTGCAGTCAGGCATTGATGGCAGAGTACCAGGATGAGATTGGAAAAATTCTGATTGTCGATTCGGATGAAATTATGGTCGATGTCTTGAAAACTACTCTGGAAAACATTAATTATCAGGTAATAACTGCCAGTGATGGTCAGCAGGCGGTACAAATCGCCATAGAGGATAATCCAATGCTGATTATTTCCGAGGTGATGATTCCTAAAATGGATGGCTTTTTGTTCCGGGAAGAAATGCTGTCTCATTCCAATGCCAATAAAATTCCGTTCATATATATATCCTATCTTAAGAATGATGATTCGGTTTTGCGCGCTTCCAGCCTGGGAGTGGAACACTATTTTAAAAAACCGTTCATGCTTTCGGAATTAATGGGGGTCATTCAGAATAAAATTAAAGGAGAATCGCGCAGATGATAGAAACCTTTGAAATTTGGATCATCATTGGAATTTTGCTGTTGCTTGCCGATCTGCTAATTATTATGCGGTTAATCCGGGGAAGAGCGGAAAGCGATAAGAGCCTACTGTTAGCAGAAAACCAGAAAAACAAGCTACTGAACGTGGTCGCCGCTAGCTCAGACCAAACCGATGAGCGGGTGGAAATTGCCAATTACTGCCAAGTCAGCCAATTAGTACGATACGATAAACAGCTCAAAGAAAACATTGCCAATTCAATTAATATTGATGACTTCGAAAAAAAATCACTCAAAGGTTTGAGATCTCACAATCTTACCAAAAAGGCCGAAGCCGCCTTGTATTTAGGCATCCTCAGCACTGAAAAAGCCCGGCTGGCTCTGGAAGCCGCCTTAGAAAGCGAAAAAAATAGTACCATCAAACTGTATATCGCCAACGGACTGACGGATATCGGCAACCCAAAATCGTTAACGGTAATCACCAATTCACTCTTGAGTGAAAGTCGTTTTTACCGCAATAAGGTAAATATGCTGATTTCAGATTTTGGGGAAGCCTTTCACAATTTTCTCCCCGAAATTATTGATAGTCAGCGCATTGAATTTCAGGAACTGATTGTGGACTTTTCATCGGTTTATTTTTCCGAAACGCTGAAAAACTATCTGATTCAGCTTATCGACACTCGGAAAGAGACCATCGAATATCTGGAAAACTCATATGGAAGTGCCGGTGACAAACAATGCATTAACTGCGCCAACAGCAGACCATTGCCGGAAGGCGTCCAAATGGACTGTCGATATGAGGGAAATGTAGCGCCGGACTTTAGTTGTAAACACTATGAGTTGTTACCGGTGAGTGTAAACAGTGCGGCAGCCCATCACCAGCTGGTTATTAAAGCCTGCGAAATTGTCGCAGAGTATTATCCCAGGGTTCTGGATCAGGACCGATATCTCTATTCCGACGATATCGAGATCAGAAATGCGGCGATGCATGCCCTAGCCAATTTTAAATCCACCGAAAAAATGGATAAACTACTGGGCTTTCTCAGGCAGGAAGAAACCGCCAGAGGCGCCATCAATGGTATCTCCAGTATGATTGAAAAAAATCGGGTTTATTTTAATCAGGTCATTACTGCTTTTTTTGAGGAAACAGATCTCCGGGTAAAGAAAGATCTGGCTAATATTTTGTCACTGCGGATTGAATATTTTATTATGAAACTTACCCGAAAAAATAATGACGATGCCAAAAAAATAATCGTTGAAATCATTCGTCAGGGTAGAACCAGTGAAGTCATCGACTTTCTCAATAAAAACAGGGACATCAATGTTGAAAATGAACTCATTGCCATTATCAAAGAGGCGATGAATCAATCCGACGATTTAAAAAATGATTTTACCCGGTATTTAAATGAGCGGCTGGCAAAAAAATGCGGCCTTAAACAAGTCGCTGAGTCAACTAAAAGTGAACCGGCAAAACGGGATGAAAAACTGACCCGGCGACTGCTTTTTTTGTTGCTGGGAAGTTGTCTAATTGTGCCCATCATCTACTGTATTCGTCATTGGAGTATTCTTTTTGTGATGCCCTTTACAGATCAGCTGGAGCTTTTTGTCATGGATTTTAATTACTACATTGCCTATTATGCCATGGCGGTTAATCTGATTTATTTAGTATTGCTGCTGTTTTCTTATATCAGTGTGCTCAGACAGGAGCGATTATGGAAGATTAAGGATATGTCCCTGCTGTTTAAGAAACGGATGTTGCCCTCAATTTCGATAATTGCCCCGGCCTATAACGAAGAAAAGACCATCATTGAAAGTGCCAATTCGCTGCTGAATCTCAAGTACCCGGAGTATGAACTGATCATCATCAACGATGGTTCCAAAGATCAGACGTTAAATAACCTGATTCGCTATTATGACTTAAAGCGGGTTGATTATCTCTATGACAGTCGACTCAGTACCAAACCGATCCGGGGGATCTATCTGAATCGCTCCCGACCCCAGCTGATTGTAGTGGATAAAATAAGCGGTGGCAAGGCTGATTCACTTAACGTCGGCATTAACATCGCCAGCAAAGAATATGTCTGCGGCATTGATGCCGATTCACTACTGGAAGATGATGCGCTAATCAAACTGGCATCATTAACTCTGGACGAAGAAACTGAAACCCCGGCATTAGGGGGAAATATAATGCCGATTAACGGGTGTACTGTTGATCACGGCCAGATTACTCAAAAAGGACTGGCCGAAAGCAAACTGGCTCGGTTTCAGACGATCGAATATATCCGCTCTTTTATGTCGGGCCGGTTGGGCTGGTCTTATTTTAACTGCTTGCTGATTATCTCTGGAGCTTTTGGACTTTTTCGAAAAGAACGGATCATCAATGTGGGGGGCTATCTCACCAGCAGTGGTAAATATAAAACCGATACAGTGGGCGAAGATATGGAATTGGTGGTGCGGATCAGTCGGCAGATGAAAGAAACCAAACGTCCCTTTCGGATTCTTTATGCTTATAATGCCAATTGCTGGACCGAGGTTCCCGAGGATATCAAAACCCTGAAAAAGCAACGCTACCGCTGGCATCGGGGTCTGATTGAGATTTTGACTTATCATCGAAAAATGATGTTTAACCCCAGCTACGGCCGAATTGGTACCATTGCCATGCCCTATTTTTATATTTTTGAAATGCTGGGTCCGCTTTTTGAGATTCAGGGATATCTGATGATTGTTTTATCGGCTTTTTTAGGGATTCTCAATGTAGAAATTGCCATTATTCTTTTTATTTCCATGGTTCTGATGGGGATTCTGGTTTCGGTATCTGCTTTGTTGATTTCCGAGAAAAACGGCAAGAATTTTTCGCGAAAAGAATTGTGGATTTTGATCGTTTACGCCACCATTGAAAACTTTGGGGTGCGGCAATATTTCAGCCTCTGGCGCTTCGGCGGTTACATTAACATGTTCAGAAAACCGCTGGGCTGGCAGAAAGCGGACCGAAAAGGCTTTGCTGGTAATGCCGAGCAGGTGACCTCATGAAGCTGAAATCAGTAGCATTATGGTGCGTTGGGATTGGGTTGGTATTGTTTGGTATTTTTATCATGCCGTTTTTAATCTGGAACAATCTGGCATCCACGCCGATGAATGTCTGGGTAGTGGACAAAACTGTCCCGGATACGTCATATCGGGAACACAAGGGTCTGATGTGGGCCTTAAATAGTGAAAAAGTCGTCCTTGAAAGCACCGGGAATCCGTTGCGTTACGATGCCGATTATTTTGGAGTTTTCCCAAAATCGGATGCAGACTATGAGGTAAAGGAAATCCCTCAATCGATCGCAATGCCGGAGCTAATTTATCTGGCCGATACCGATGGCGTTTATCCCAGCGATTTTAACGGGACTGACAGCGACGCTGTTTATGCCGGCATTGCCCAGAAACCGTTGGTGGGAGATTTCAGCGAAAATGATCTGACCAGCATAAAAAACAATCTGGGCGGAGGCAATACCATTGTCGGCGAGTTTGACATCTGGGATGCTAACAGTCAACCGGAACTTCAGGATATTTTCCGGGTTTCTTTCACTGGCTGGAGTGGAAAGTATTTTGATGATCTCAAAAAAGATGTCGAAATTCCCGAAATCATTGTCAATAATTATCAACAGCAAACCGGCAAAACCTGGGATTATACCGGCGGTGGTCTGGTGCTGGTGTCAAACAATAATGAGGTGCTGGTCTTAAAAGATCAGAAAGCACTCAAAAAAGATGGGATTAGTCTGTCTTTTGACACGGCCTATCAAGATGAATTTGGTGTGAGGGGCCGTTTTCCCTATGAACAGTGGTTTGATCTGGTTAAGTCCGATGCGTCAGCCGAGACCCTGGCGACCTTAAATCTGGATGTTACCGAAACGGGAAAAACAGCCCTGGCTGAGTATGGGCTAACCACAAGCTATGCCGCCATAACCCGGTCGGTTAATTCCCAAAACACTGCCTATTATTTTGCCGGAGACTTTGCCCAGATGGATTTCCCAGGAACGCTCTGGAATTATGCCGGGTTTTCCACGATTAAGCAGCTATTTTCATTTGCCAACCCCAATGCTGACACTAAGTTTTACTGGGGCTGTTATGTGCCATTAATGCGGCAAATCATCAGTGAAATTAAAACAAAACCGGAAATTTCGGTGGCGACCCAGGTGACCTCAGGTACCCAGATGAATGCCCGAACATCCGGCACAGGCTTCCAGGTTTTAGTCGATGGCAACTGGGAAGATTTTTATGCCAAAGGCGTGAATATCGGCTCCTCAGTTCCAGGGAAATGGTTTACCGAATTTTCTTATGATGAGGCACTGTACCTGAAATGGTTCGATCTGATTGGGGAAATGAATGCCAATACCATCCGGGTTTACACCCTGCTGCCGCCCCAGTTTTATTCGGCACTGGTGTATTATAACGAACATCATCCGGATAACAAACTCTGGCTCTATCAGGAAATATGGCCGGAAGAGAATCCGGCTGATCAAAACTATCTGGGAGCAAATTATAATACCACCTATCAGACTGAAATAAAAATGGATCTCGACGCCATGCATGGTCACGCCACTATTCCAAAGCGGCTGGGGCGGGCCTATGGCAGCTATAACGCCGATGTATCTCCTTATATTGCGGGCTATCTGGTGGGACGGGAAATGGAACCCCAGGAGGTCATCAGCACCAATGAGCGAAATCCCGGTTTTGTTTTTAACGGCAATTACCTGTATACTGAAGCCAACGCCAGCCCCACCGAGGCCTGGCTGGCGATGAGTTGTGATTACGTGCTGCAATATGAAGAAGACACCTATCAGTGGCAACATCCGGTGGGGATTGTCAGCTGGCCAACCCTGGATCCAATTGAACACAATTCGGAATGGAACGAATCCGGCAACAAATCCCTGCAATATAATGATAAGGTATCGGTGGATATCAATCATATTTCAACCCGCACAAAACTCCAGTCAGGGTTCTTCGGGGCCTATCATATTTACCCCAATTATCCAGATTTTATGAACAATGTGGCATCCTATGCCGATTATACTGATGAAGAGGGCAGCTTCCGTTATGGCGGTTACCTGCACGAATTTATCGCCGGTCATCAGAAATACCCGGCCATGGTGGCCGAATTCGGTTTGGCCACCGGGATGGGTAACGCCCACGAAAATCCCGATGGTTATAATCACGGCGGGCTGACAGAAGACGCTCAGGGGGATGGGATTGTTCGGATGATGAAAGCCATTCACAAAGAGGGTTATGCCGGTAGCATCATTTTTGAATGGACCGATGAGTGGGCCAAAAAGACCTGGATTACTGAACCGTATATTATTCCTTATGAACGTAATCCCCTGTGGCATAACGGGGTCGATCCAGAACAGAATTATGGCATCTATGCCATGGAATCGGATCAGCCCGGTTCCCTGCCATACATTGTTGAGGATAATGGGGTTATTTCAAAGATGTCCCTGACGGCTGATGAAACCTATCTTCATATTGAACTGGATCTGGATCGGATCATTGATTTTTCCAAAGAAAAACTGATCATCGGTCTGGATACCTATGACCGAAACCGGGGCAATATGAAGTATGGAACAGCGATCGCAACCGAGGCAGCTTCCGGTCTTGAATACATCATCGAATTGGGGGGAAGCAATGACGGTCAATTGCTGGTACAGCCGGGGTATAATGGAACCATCGGCAACCATGCCTCCACTTACTCGCCGGACGGCATCTTTGAAACCATGTCCATCCTTACCAACAAGGAAAATATTGCTGCTGATGGTACTAAAATTGAAGCAATAGTTCAAAATTTAAGCCAGTTGTCATTCGGATCGCTGGAAAATAATTCCCATAATCAGGTCCAGATTTCAGGTAAGACCGTATCCATCCGGATTCCCTGGACCCGAATTAATGTAACTGATCCGTCGATGATGCGGGTAGTGGATGACCCCCGGGTGATTCAGTCTCCCACCACCGACGAACTGCAGACGGTGATCACCGAAGGGATCTTGGCCAGCGGCGTCCTGGTGAACAAGGACAGCAACCAGACCATCGCAACCATTGGGCTGGCCAATCAAAAGGCCTTTGTCTGGGAAAATTGGGATGTCCCCACCTACAAAGAACGGCTCAAAGACAGCTACACCATTATCAGCGACTATTTTAAGGTACCAGAAAGTAAATCGTTTTAGCTGTAAATAGGTAATTGCTAAAGTGCGGTGAGCTTTGTGCCCAGTTTCGCACGAAACACCAGAAGAAATCGCGATGCGAATTTCTTCGAGGTCGCGGGCAGTCGCCAACTACAAGCAAGCTTGTGATTGGCTCGTTGCCTTCGCGAATTTCTACACTGTACGGCGGACAGTTCGATGAACTGTTCGCCTACACGTTACGAAATTGTTTGTGGAAACTGCACCCAAAGCAACCATTGTTCGATATTTTTTAATTTCGCAAATGCCTGGTTACATAGAAAAAGGAGTAGATGGCGTATTTATGGGCAGATTCGTTTACATCAAACAGGTTCTTCGCTATAATGAGAGAAAATAATGAGCGTTTGAGGAGAAGATGATGAAAACATTTAAGTACAGTACGATTGTGACCCTGATTCTGACGGTGTTGTCGGCCTTTGCGATTTTTGCTATCGACGATGTGATTCCCGATATACTCAATGACCCATTTAAAACGCACATCCTAAATAATCTGGACAACTATAATGCCTTTCTCTTTGGTATTTTCACGGGGTCACTAGTCAGCCTGATCGTGGCAGTGGTCGGCTATGCTTCTGAAAGAAGACGAATTATAGCCGAAATCTGGGATTCAGCCAGAAAACTAACCATTGACTTCAAGCTGCTGTTACTGGATAATATTGAATTCAAAGAGCTGACCAATGACAAACTTTTTATAATGATTGAAGAAAAGGAATTTAACCGGCAGGTTAGAGAATGGTTAGGTTATCATAGCTCACCTTATATGATGAATCTCATGGAGTTGGATTTTTTCATAAATCGTGGAAAAAAAGCTGAAATGATTAATGGGCTGCAGGAAAATGTGGCCATTCTGAGGGAAGTAGTCGATGGCTTTATGAATGCCTTCTTGAATAAGCAATTAAATAATACCTATGGCGATGTGGACATTGAAAAATTGTTTGCGGTCATTACCAATCAGGATGAGCAAAAGGTGCTCGACGCCGTTCAGAACCGCTTGGATGAAATATTTAGTTTTCTAAATAAAAAATAGAATCGATACAAAAGGCAGAAGTAAGTTTATCAATTTGCTGCTGCTTTTTTAGTATTTAATGCTTAAATTCAAAGTTTGAAGGATTGGGATTAATTATCCAAACAAGTTGGAATTTGAATTTGTTTTAAATTGAAATTATAGGGTAAAATTTAATACAAAGGATGGTCTTATTAATTATCAAAAAGGATGTTATACTTAAACATGGTCAATCGGATCTTGTTTTTTAGGCAATTGCGGAACTTATAAACGACGAACAATAATTGCTTTGTGTGAAACTGTACACAACACTCAGAGTACTTTCGCAATTTCAATGTTTTTTTTGAAAGGGAGGAAAATACAAATGATTAAAAGGGGTAGAATCCGAATTCTGGCAATTCTGGGGCTAATCTTCGGGATGGTGTTGATGGCGGGAGGCTGCGTATCAGGTGGGAATCAATCTTCAGAAACTAAAAGCACCAATACATCCGGTAACGATTCAAAACAGGAAGATGTATCCGACAATGCGATTTTTGATCTCTACAATCAGATTGCAATCAACGATAAAAAAGCGGATATCGAAAAGGTATTGGGAGCCACCGGAAATACTGATGCTAAAGGTTCCTATGTTTATTTGGATCCCGACACTGGCTACGCAGTCAATGTATTTTTCGATAACAAGGATCTGGTGACACTCAAGGTTTTGATCCCTACTACCGGAGCCCGGGAACTCATTGAATTGAGCAATGCCAGTGTTACAGAAGAACAGGTAGCCAAAATTACCAAAGGGATGACCCTCAGTAGTGTCAAGAAAGCGCTGTTCGGGGTCGGAGTGGAGATGCTGAGGATGGTTAATCCCAGTAGTACGGACAAAGAAGCTTATGCTCTGGCGTGGATCAATACCGATGGTTCCATCCTGGTGGTGACCTTCGATGCCGATACCGATACGGTGCTCAGTGCCGAATTCAAAGATAGTTTGTTATAGCGTGAAATTTGGATTGCGGTGTGCATTGTTAAGTGATAAAAAACGACTGTAAGAATTTCATAATCAGAGCAAGATTATCAAAGGAGGGATCGTTTCCATGTTCAACAACAAATCTGTTCGATTAATGATGTGGATAAAGACTCCGGTTTTGGGGTTCAGGTTTCCTTCGATGCCAGTGATATCGTTTTTATGAAAGCAATATACCATCCAGATGAAAGTAAAATCGCAGCTCTTAGTGGTGCCGACGTTACCAAAGAAAAGGGCGCCGGTATTACCGAAGGTATGACCTATGATGAAGTGAAGAACCTGCTCGGTTCAGAGGGTCTGGAAGTGGTACAAGCAGCAAACCCAGCTGATCCGAATACCCCCGTTGTTATGATGATCTGGTTTAATAAAAATGCGACAGGTTATTATATTGCCTTTGTGGGCGAGAAGGGAACCGTTAGCAGTATTAATTATTATGAGTGATAAATAGCCTTGGTTGACTATTTGCTTACAGGGGTATAAGTACCGTTCCTTTTAGTTGGAACAGAGACGTTATGATGTGTAAATAAACTATGTAAAAATTTTTAACGCTGCTCTCAATCTATACTAAGAGTTTTAGCACTGGTTTTATATCAGTGCTTTTTTGTGAGGTATCCAACAATTTTATTTTTTTAAAAATTTTGGGAAGAAAACCGTGGGCTCAGCCGTTATATAGATGTGCAGAAAAAACGGAGGTGGAATTTGTTGAAAGAAAAAAAAGAAGGGGAAACTGACGATGCGTTAATTAAGAAATATATCACAACCGGAAATTCTGGTTATTTCGGACCCATCGTTGAACGATATGAACGATATGCATATGTTTATGCTTATTCTCTTCTTAAAAACGAATTTGACGCACAGGATGTGGTGGCGGAAAGTTTTTTAAAGGCATTTACTAAAATTAAACAGTATCGGTTGGACAGCAGTTTTAAAAACTGGTTTCTGAAAATTGTTCATAACAACAGTCTCGATTTGTTGAGAAAAAACAAAACGATGGTTTATCTGGATGATCAGGAAAACGGCGAAAGCCTGTTTGCCGATGAGGCGCTGAGTTATGACAACATTGATTCATTAGATTTTGGTGAGCTTAAAAAATCTCTTGATCTGTTGCCCCACGAACTCAAAGGGGCGGTGATCCTTCGATATTATTATGACTGGGACTATAAAAAGATCTGTGAATTTTTAAATATTCCCATGGGAACCCTATCCTCCCGGTTGAACCGGGCCTGTAAAAAACTCAAAAACCTATATGAAGGAGGAATGTGACAATGAACGAATGTGATAAAATGATGTCCTGTCTGGGCTTTAATGAAACCACCGTGAAAAATTATGTAAATGCCATTCCATTTACCAGCCGAAAATTGGATATTATGAAACGGATCAGCCAGCAGGCCGGTATGGAAACCACCGGGAATTCAGATTTGTTTGCCCTATTTTATATTTTGTCCATCGCCTTTTCCGTTATGGTGATGCGATTTATCGTCTTTGCCCAAACTGGCGATTCAACGGCAATTACGGTGTTCACAAGTATTGTCATCCGCTATTCTCACCAGCTCCAGAACAGTTTAACCGCCTTGTCGTTTTTACTTTCGGTCGTTATTTGTGTCGGAACAGGCTTTATGATTAATCATTTGAAAAATGAGAATCATTTCTGTTAGGCTTAATAAATATAAAAATAGGCATTTGCGAAATTAAAAAACATCAAACTACGGTTGCTTTGGGTGCAGTTTCCACAAACAATTTCGTAACGTGTAGGCGAACAGTTCATTGAACTGTCCGCCGTACAGTGTAGAAATTGTTTCGTGCGAAACTGGGCTCAAAGCTCACGGCACTTTCGCAATTACCTAAATATAAAAAATGAAGGAGAAAGAAAATGTTTAAAAAAATAAGTGTATCAGTTTTAATGATGGTGATGGTATTGCTTCTCACCGTGTCTACTGCTTTCGGAGCTACCGATAAGAATACCAGTAGCTTTGAGGATTCAGCGGGGAATGTAAATATTGAAGGTCCATCGGTACCAAATGCGGAATTTGCTTTTGCCGGATCAAATATCACCGCCAACTCGGTGTTTGATACAACCACCTTTTTTGCTGGTAATGCGATCACTTTAGATGGCGAATACAACGGCGATGTTTTCGCAACTGGTAATACTGTAACGGTCAATGGGAAGATCAATGGGAACCTCTACACGGCAGCTAACCAAGTTATCATTAATGGTGAAATAGTCCGGGATTTATTTGGGGCTTGTTCCGATCTGACCATCAGTAAATCAGCCAACATCAACCGAGATGCCTTTCTTGCCGGTGCCAACGTAAACATTGATGGAACCGTGGGACGAAATCTTCGGGCTGGAGCTGGAAACGTTTCGATTAATGGCGTTGTCAAAGGCTTTGTCGAAACGGACGTGGATCAACTGGCAATCAACAGTGGTGCAACCATTGCCGGACCAATCAATAACCGCAGTGCCAACGAAGCCATTGTATCTCCAGGAGCTAGCGCCCCTGCTGTTAATTGGGAAAAGGTTACAGAAGAACAGGCGATTAAAGAAAATCAGGGACCATCAGTTGGCTCAATTCTGCTATCCATTATCACCAAACTGGCATTTATTCTAGTAATCTGGGTATTGATCACATTCCTGACGAAAGAGTTTAATGCCAATACCTCAATTTTGGCGAAAAAGCATATTTTAGCTTCATTGGGAATCGGGGCAGGATTCTTTTTTCTGACACCATTGGCATTAATTGTGTCCTTTATTATTTACGTACCTTTTGGGATAGCCATGACTCTTGGGATCATCGCCATGTCAATCTTGGCAATGCCAGTAGCGGCAGTGGTCTTTTCCAAACTGCTGACTCGATTCTTTGATGATAAAATGAAACCGCTGCTTAGCTCATTTGTATCAATTCTGATTATCGCCGTCGCTGCCATCATATTGGGATACATTCCAATTGTAAACTTCCTTGTGTTCCTGTTCCTGGATGTTGTGGGAGTGGGCTTTATTTGCTACAATGTGCTGTTCACCAATAAAAAATTGAAAGATGAACGGGCAGAAGCGAATGCGGGGATTTTAATGATCGATGAAACAATTGAAAAAGAAGATAATTCAGTAGCTGTTGTGGAATCAGCGGAAGTGATTAATCTAAATGATGACGATACCATTAAATAAATATTGCTAAACAAAAACAGGCATCTTCACAGGTGCCTGTTTTTTGTTTGGATTTCACAGATAAATTGCGATCAAGAGACGGGACAACTATTATAACTTTTAGTACTTATCCATCTCCATATCATCTAGGTCGATCCGGGGAGCGGTCGGGGTGGAATCTTCCGGCACTACCGATCTTTTTGTTACTTGTTGTGGTGGCATGACGCGATGGGCTGATCCTTTTCTTTTTATCTTGAAAGCGCTAACCATCTGCTTGAGCATTTCGGCCTGGCCGGACAGTTCTTCGCTGGCACCAGCACTTTCCTCGGCTGTGGCCGAGTTGGTCTGAACTACCGTCGAAACCTGTTCAATGCCCTGGGTGATCTGGGCGATTTCAGTGGCCTGATCGTTGGAGGCACGGGCGATGTTGCCAACCAAACTGGTTACTTTTTCAATTTCGTTGAGAATCTCAACTAAACTGGATGCCGTTTCATCGGCAATTTTGGTGCCAGTCTCAACCTTGTCAATCGAGCCTTCGATGAGACCGGTGGTTTCTTTGGCGGCTTCGGCACTACGGGCAGCCAGAGAACGGACTTCTTCGGCTACAACGGCAAAGCCTTTGCCGTGTTGGCCAGCCCGGGCAGCTTCGACAGCGGCGTTAAGCGCCAGTATATTGGTCTGGAAGGCAATATCGTCAATGACCTTAATGATTTTTGAAATACTATTAGAGGATTCGTTAATGTCAATCATGGCCGCGACCATCTTGGTCATCTGTTCATTACCAACCTCGGCGTTGCTGCGAACTTCTAAAGCCCGTTCATTGGCTTCATTGGCATGGGAGGCGTTTCGTTTGGTTTCACCAGCCACCTCTTCAATCGAAGCATTCAGTTGTTGAATGGCACTGGCCTGTTCGGTAGTACCTTGAGATAAAGCCTGTCCACCATCGGAAATCTGCCGTGCTCCGGCTTCAACCTGACTGGCAGCTTCACTGATTTCATTCATGGTTTCACTGAGGGTGGCGGTAATTCCATTAAGCGCTGTTTTTATCGCTTGGAAATCGCCCAGATACTCGGCCGTGATTTCCAGATCAAGGTTGCCATTACCCATTTCTTCCAAGGTATTAGTAATTTCACTCACATATTGTTTTAGTGCTGAAATGGTTTGGTTCATATCATTTTTAATTAAAATATAATCACCATTGTAATTACCAACCATGCCAGTATTGAGATTCCCTTGAGCCAATTCTTTAAGCGTTTCGGATGCTTCTGTCAATGGTTCGATCACAGCATCCAGGGTGCTATTGATACCCTCTACAATTTTAGCGAAATCTCCCTCGTGTCTCTGGACATTAGCCCGAGTATCCAAACGGCCTTCTAATGCCGCCTGCGACAGCATGTTTGCATCCTCAACCAGAGCATTGATCGATTCAACACATTTGTTCACCGAGTCACCGAGGATCTGGAAGGTACTATGGACATCCTGAGTATCTTCATCTTCCGCGGCAAGCACAATATTTACCGCCATATTTCCAACGGAAAGCTTGGTAAGACCATCGACCAACTTTTCAGTCTCATTTTGTTGGTAAGCAGCGATTTTATCATGCGTCGCTCCGCTTGTTTGATGGCGGTGAGATCGGTGATGATTTCCAGTGCACCAATCGTTTTTCCAGAACGATCGGTGATGGGAACACCTGTATATGAAATATCCAGATCCGAACCAACTGGGTGGGCATCTGTTTCACTGGTTGCAGCACAACCAGAACTCATCGCTTTTGAACAGGCACAATTTTCAGTACGACAATCTGAGGTATCAAAAAGGTTATAACAATTTTTGCCAATTGCTTCAGTTTTGTCAAGCCCAGCGATCTGAGCACCCAATTCGTTCAAATAGTGAATCACATAATCATTATCAATGATCAAAACCGGACTGGGCAATAACATCGATGAATCCAACCAAAGCGTCAAGTGTATCGTTCACACCTTCTTAGAATAAATGGTATAAAATAGCCCGAACTAAAGAAAAATTTTACTGTCTGTTCACATTTTATAAATAAAAAATTATATGTAGTTAAATTATAAAAATGATAAAGACTATTAATTTTTAATCAAAATGAAATAATCGTTTTGTTTAAAAAAGACCAAGCGGGGTGATCTTATAAATATATTAAAAAGCAGGTACCGATATGGTTCCTGCTTTTTTGATTAAAAGATTTTAGCTAGTATTTATCCATCTCCATATCATCCAGGACGATCCGGGGTGGAGCTGGTGGATTTTCTGCCGGTTTTACTGTTTTTTCAACCGGGGTGGAGGAAGCATGGTGAGTAGAGCCCTTTTTCTTTAATTTAAAAGCACCAACCATTTGCTTGAGCATTTCGGCCTGACCGGACAGTTCCTCACTGGCAGCAGCACTTTCCTCGGCAGTGGCGGAGTTGGTCTGAACCACGGTGGAAACCTGTTCAATGCCCTGGGTGATTTGAGCGATTTCAGTGGCTTGATCATTAGAGGCTCGGGCGATGTTGCCCACTAGACCAGTTACTTTTTCAATTTCATTCAAAATTTCAACTAAGCTGGCGGCCGTTTCATCGGCAATTTTTGTTCCAGCTTCGACCTTGTCAATTGAACCTTCAATGAGACCAGTGGTTTCTTTGGCAGCTTCGGCGCTGCGGGCAGCCAGTGATCGGACTTCTTCGGCAACAACGGCAAAGCCTTTGCCGTGTTGGCCAGCCCGGGCGGCTTCGACTGCGGCGTTTAGAGCCAGAATGTTGGTCTGGAAGGCGATATCGTCAATGACCTTGATAATTTTTGAAATGCTTTTAGAGGATTCGTTAATGTCGATCATGGCAGCAACCATCTTGGTCATCTGTTCATTACCAACCTCGGCGTTACTGCGAACCTCCAGGGCCCGTTCATTAGCTTCATTGGCATGTGAGGCGTTCTTTTTCGTTTCTCCCGCCACTTCTTCAATGGAGGCATTGAGTTGTTGGATGGCACTGGCTTGTTCGGTAGTCCCTTGAGATAAGGCCTGTCCACCATCAGAAATCTGTCGTGCACCGGCTTCTACCTGTCCGGCGGCTTCGTTAATTTCTGCCATGGTTTCGCTGAGGGTGGCGGCGATTCCATTGAGACCGGTTTTAATGGCCTGGAAATCGCCCAGATATTCGGCCGTAATTTCCATATCCAGGTTACCGTTACCCATTTCGGCCAGGGTATTGGCAATCTCATCAACATAGCTTTTTAGGAAGGCAACGGTCTGGTTCATTGCGTCTTTAATTTGGGTGTAATCACCGTTGTAGTTACCAACCATACCGGTGTTCAGATTGCCTCTGGCGAGTTCCTGAAGGGTATCTGAAGCTTCCTTGACCGGTGCAACTACGGCATCCAGAGTGGCATTAACACCATCAACAATTTTGGCGAAGTCGCCCTGATGCTTGCTGGCATCGGCCCTTGTACTCAGTTTGCCATCAATCCCGGCCTGAGCGAGCATGCTCGCATCATCAATTAGATTGCCAATGGATTGTCTCACATCAGCCAAGGTTCCCCCAATTTTGTGGAACTGGGTGCTGACCTCGGTGGTGTATTCATCGGGTTCACCTATATTCATGTCAAAGTTGAGATTTCCCTGGGCTAAGCAGCTCAGGTTATTTTCAAGGCGGGTGACCTCATTGCTGGTATAGGTGCTGACCCGGATAATCGGGGTTAAGTCGGTGACGACTTCGACGAAGCCAATATTTTCACCGTTTCTATTTTTAAGATAAGCGGTATCTTGCTTGTTGTTTCGACCAACCCATTCGAAATAGCTGTCGCTTAAACCTTGATCAACCAGACGTCGAATCCCGCAGCCTTCGGTTCGACAAATATCGGCATTAGCATTGTAGCAGTCCATACCACAGGCTGAATTGCGATCTTTAATGACACCATTGGCAATCATTAAATCGGCAAAAGGTTTATTTAAAAATGTCCATTTCATATCCATATCGGTAACGTGAACAGGGAACGGAATAGCATCGATAATGGCTTCATACCAGACCATTTTATCCACTACGGTATCCAGGGTGGCGTTAACACCTTCAACGATTTCTTTGAAACCGCCATTAAACGCTTCGGCATTTCCACGGGTTTCCCATTGACCATTGATGGCAGCCTGAGCAAGCATCGTGGCTTCGGAGATCAAACCGCGAATGGTTTCTGTTGTCAGTTTCAGCGCCGGGGCAATTTCGTCCTGGGGATCTCTTAACTCGATGTTTGCAGACACATCACCATTGGCAATCTGGTTCATGGTGCCGATCACCACATTCTGGAGATCATCGGCCAGTTGGTTCATGGAGGTGGTCATTTCACCGACCTCATCTTTGGAGTCCACTTTCAGACGTACGCCCAGATGTCCCTGGGTTATTTCTTTGATCATGTGATTTAGCGAAATAATCGGCTTGGTGATTTTTCGGGCTAGAATATAGGTAGCCAGACCGCCGACTAACAAAATCAGCAAGGATGCAATCACTATGACATTTCTCAGATTGTTAATGGGAGCCAGCACATCACTTTCAAATTTGGTGACGATGAGAGTCCAGTTGGTTCCGGGAATCGGGGCAGTATAGGCCAATTTTTGGTCGCCCTTATAGTTGTAGGCAATACTTCCGGTTTGTTCCACACCCAAATCCTGGATGGCTAGTCCGAAATCTTTTAAAGGCCCATTAGCATCGATTTCTTTGAAAATGTTGGTTTGATCCAGGATCAGCTGATCATTGGGATGAGCCATGACGGCTCCGTCTTCATTAATGACCATGCCGTATTTTCTGACTCCGTCACCCATGCCATTGGTGACATCTTTCATAAAGGTGGGATCTCGCCGTCCGACGAGTAGACCAACCACTTGACCATTGTTTTTAATAGGAGCCACTTCAAAGACAACAGGGGCGTTGGTGACCTGGCTGATGGCAACATCAGAAATGGAGGTGTTGCCGGCAAAGCCCTCTTTATACCAGAATTGACCCTCTGATTTAAATTCCTGGCCGCCTTTGATATACCTGGCGTTGCCGTTCATATCCATTACTGCAATGTCCTGATATCCCAGACGATCCACATCCCCGGAGATGGAGGTAACCTGAGTGTTCCAGTCCATAGTGGCGGTTCGTGCCCGGAGGGCAATTTCATCTAAGATTGAAAGATTACCGTGGATGATAGCGCCAATATGGCCGGCTCCTTCTGTGGCAAAAGCTTCTTCCTGAGTACGGGATTCATTAGTCAGGGCAGCTGACCCTAAATTGATGGCAATCAGTCCCAGAGTGAGAACTGCAGCGGCTAGAATAAGCGTTGTAAATAATACTAGTTTGGTGGATAGCCGCATTTTTACAGAGGTTTGATTGTGTTCTTTTGTTTGTGTGTCTTTCATGATATTGCTCCTTTCTGAATGGTACATAAAACGAAGTGTGATTGGACGAAATGGACTGATCTTGTTTTTAATTGAGATTTTCACACAAACATAGATCAGTCATTCCACTGTAATCGATTACCCTCATATTAATATATCGACAAATAGACATACAGTTTTAGAAAAATTTTGTTTGAATCAGGTAATTAAACTATCTGGTTATTTGGGGGTCAATTACCGGAACCGAAATTTATTCTATTGATGAAAACAGACGTCTTTTACGACGCCTGTTTTTGAAAGTGTGTGTAGCCGTTTAGTATTTATCCATGTCGATATCACCCAGATCGATGCTGGGCTCGGGTGCCGTTACAGGCATGTCTTGGATTGGTTTTTGAGTGGTTGATGAAGCAGTGTTTGATTTTGCTTTGCTTCTAAGCTTAAAGGTGTCGACCAGTTGTTTAAGTAACTCAGCCTGACCAGAAAGTTCTTCGCTGGCAGCGGCGCTTTCTTCGGCGGTAGCGGAGTTCTGCTGAACCACATGAGCTACCTGTTCAACTCCGGTATCAATTTGAGCGATTCCGGATGCCTGTTCGTTAGAGGCAACGGCAATATTGCCAATCAGAGTAGTGACTTTTTCGATGCCAGCGACAATATCGTCCAAAGCGACAGCCGTGTCATCGGCAATCTTCGTACCTTCCTGAACCTTGTCGATGGAACCTTCGATCAAAGCGGTGGTTTCTTTGGCAGCGTCGGCGCTTCTTGCCGCCAGACTTCTGACTTCCTCGGCGACGACGGCAAAGCCTTTACCATGCTGTCCAGCTCGAGCCGCTTCCACGGCAGCGTTGAGTGCTAGAATATTAGTTTGGAAAGCAATGTCATCAATCACTTTGATAATTTTTGAAATGTCTTCAGAGGACTGGTTGATGGCCACCATGGAATTCTGCATTTGTGACATCTGAGCATTGCCCTTGGCAGCATGATCTTTAACTGTGTCAGCTAATTCCCGGGCTTTATTGGCATCAACCGCATTGTTTTTGGTTTGATCGGCTATTTCAGCAATGGAGGCTGTTAGTTCCTGAACTGAGCTGGCTTGTTCGGTGGATCCTTGAGCCAGGGACTGACTTCCAGCAGAAACCTGTCCAGAGCCGGAGGCAACCTGTTCGGCGGCGATATTAATATCACCCATGACATCGTTAAGCGATTGGATAATCACATTGATGGCGTTGGAGATGGTGATCCAGTCGCCCCGGAATTCCCGGGCATTTTCAATGTCCAGGTTGCCTTTGGATAATTCTTCGATTTTTTCAGTAATTTCACTTACTACCATTTCTAAACGGCTGGCAGTGGTATTGACTGTTTGCTTGAGAATATCAATGTCACCTTTATAATTTCCAGTGATACGTTCACTGAGGTTGCCGTTCGAAATGGCATCCATTACCACCATGACTTCACCGATCGGTTTGTTTATTTCTTCCAGAATTTCATTCATGCCACTGACCAGTTCTTCCCAGGCGCCATTGAAATTTGTGGCATCTGCTCGAGTCTGCAGGTTACCTTCGGCGACTGCATTGGTGATCATGGTAGCGCCTTCGATCATTTCGCCGATGGATGCTTTGACGGCGGCTAAACTGTTGCTGATTTCATTGAACTGAACACTGACTTCGCTGGTGTATTCATCCGCTTCACTGATGTTCATGTCGAAGTCAAGATCGCCTGATGACAAACGATTCAAGTTATCAGCCAATCTGGTGACTTCAGTTTTAGTATAATCGCTGACGCGGATAATCGGGGTTAAATCAGTGACGATTTCTACGAAGCCAATATTTTCACCTTTTTTATTCTTGAGATAGGCGGTATCTTGTTTGTTGTTACGGCCAACCCATTCAAAGTAAGAATCAGACAGTCCCTGATCAACCAGTCGGCGGATCCCGCAGCCTTCGGTCTGACAAATGTTGGCACCGGCATTGTAGCAATCCATGCCACAGGCGGAAACACGATCTTTGATGACGCCGTTGGCAATCATGAGATTTTCAAAGGCATGGTTCATAAAGGTCCATTTCATATCCATGTCGGTGACGTGGACAGGGAAGGGGATGCCGTCAATAATCGCTTCGTACCAGAACATATTATCGACCACCGTATCCAGGGTCTGATTGACACCAGAAATAACTTTGCCATACTCTCCGGCATGTTTGCTGACCTCAGCCCGCTTGGTGAAATCGCCGCGAATGGCTGAATCGGACAGCATGATGGTATCGGAAACCAGGCTACCAATGGCATTTTTTATCGAGACCATACTATTACTCAGAACATCATTTTCAGATTTGGGTTGAATATCAATGGATAAATTACCCAGCGCCATATTTTGGGCAGCTTCGGCTTGATCCCGAATATTTTCGGCCATATTGACAAAGGATTTGGTTAACTCACCGATTTCATCAGATTTAGCGTCATCAGCCATGGAAAAGTCAATATCAACAGCGCCAAGAGCTAAGTGATCGGCAGCGTCAGCCAGCTTAGTAATGGGACGGATAAAACTGCGGGTAGAAATGACGATCAGACCGACGATGACTAAGAGCCCCAAAGCGAAGATAATCAGCATCATGGTCTGAATGGTATTGAATTGCTGGTTGAATTCCGCCAGCGGCAGACCTGTGGCCAGCACCCAACCGGTATCGCCAATTTCAGTTACATAACCCTGACTTTGGATTCCTCCAATCGTGTAGCTAATCGCTCCGGGTGTTTTTTCGGTTAAGGCTGTAATGATATTTTTTGACATGTCGGTTTCAGCAAGGGGGGTATTATTAAAGTCAGGGTTGGGATTGTCAAAGACCGTTCCGCTATTGGTTGAGACAATGAAAAACCCGGTATCGCCAATTTTATTTTCGGCAATGATTTCTTTGGTGCGATCAATGGAGACGTCCACACAGGTGGCACCGACTAAGTCCTTAGTACCTGGTTTAAATACCGGTGCGACCACACTTACAATGATTTGATTGGTAACAACGTCTAAATAGGGTTCGGAGATGAATACCTCTTTTTTGGCCACTAATTCCTGGTACCAGGGACGCGCATTGATATCATAGGTGCCGTCGGATGATGAACCGTCAGATTGAGTAAACTGACTGGAGTCGACATCGGCAACCCAGGCCACTCGAATGTTCTCTGGGTCGGTGGCGACCACATTATCCAGAGTCTGCTTAATTTCAGGAAAATTGGCTGTTGAGGTGATCCCGACTCCCGGGGTGACCTGATTAAATAAGCTTTGAATTTCGGGATTGGTGGATAGTTGGTTGGCGGTCTCCAGATATTTAGTGAAATAGCTATCGATTTCATTGGAGACCGATTGCGACCGAGCAGATAATTCATTGATGGTAATTTTGGTTATCGCCTGGTTCACAACATAAAGGGATATACCGGCAACGATTGCAAAAATAATCGCAACCGGCAATCCGATGGACAGCAACATTTTGAAGAGTAAACCTTTTTTCTTATTCATTTCTTTTCTCCTTTGGTTCAAAATAATGGATATTCGAATAGTGTGGTTCTTTGGAATGGGATTCGATAGGATTTAGTTTAGTTGAAATAGGAAATTAGATCAAGTGATAAATTGTGCCTTATACACGGAATTTTACCCTGTTATTGGAAGAATAAACAAAGAAATCGCAGCAGCTGAAAATTTATTATTAGAAAATTTTTGTGTCTCAAAACAGTATAGTATCTTCTTTAGTACAAAACTAAAAAATAAGCTACTTATATTGTTGTATTTCTTTGCATAAAAGATTAAGATAGTTAGAAAAGTGACCCATTATTTTGAAACTATTATAGAGATAAATTATCCAGATGTTGGTCAATTAACGGGGTTACGGTAGTAAAAAATATCGATTCCTATCGTTAATAGCAGGTTTGTTGGCGTTAAATAAGGGTATATTGATAGCAAATCATTTTTAAAATTGGTTTTTGCTTAGTCATTCAATCGCTAAACCCCGAAAAGGAGTTGTTGACCATGAAACGAAAAAGAGCTTTTTTAGGATTGTTTTTTCCCATTATTATAACGTTAGCGCTCACTGCCTGTATGTCACAGAAACCGCTAACCATTGGTTTTGTCGCTAGTCTCACTGGGAGCACATCAGAGCTGGGGGTTAATGGTCGCAATGGTTTGATGATGGCAGTGGAAGAAGTAAATGCTGGCGGCGGTATTAACGGTAAATCAGTGGAAGTTGTTGTCAAGGATGATAAAAATGATCCCGAAACCGGGCTGACTGTCGATCAGGAATTATACGAAGCTGGTGTTTCATTTATTATCGGCCATATGACTAGCAATATGGCAGCCTTGAGTATCCCTTTTGTCAACAGTAAAGACATGTTGATGATTAACCCGACTATGAGTGCTACCACCCTGTTTAATCAGGATGATCATCTTGTCGGGGTCATTTCTCCCAACAGCGATCAGGCGGTGGTTATTAAAGAAAGTATGGTGAAAAATGGCGGCGGAAAGAACGTGGCTGTTATTTATGAGTCGCAGAACCTTGCTTATACTGGTACGGTCAAAGACGGTGTTGCCCAGGAAATAGCACCGCTTGGCGGCCAAATTATTTATGAAGAAGCTTTTTTGTCAGAAGCTAACCCAAACTATCTGGAGATATCCCAACATGTTTTAAATAGCAAACCCGACAGTATTGTAATTTTAGCCTCATCGTTTGATGCCGCCATGTTTTGTCAGCAGTTTTATAAGCTGAATAATCAGACTCATATCTATCTTGCTGCATGGTCGATGAACAATGACCTGCTCTTGCAGGGGGGGGGATCCGTCGAAGGTGTCACAATTACAAGCCTGATCGCTTCAGATTCACAGATGCCGACTTACATAGCGTTTCGGGAAAAATATCTTAATAAGTATGGTGCCGAACCCACCTTTGCCGCAGTATACACATATGAAGCTGCGATGATGTTATTTAATACCATGGCGGATACCCGCAGCGACAAGCCGGAAACGATCAAAAGTGCAATTATTAAAAAAGGCACATATCAGGGGCTTCAGAGTGATATAATCATTAATGAGTACGGGGATGCCAGTCGCACTATTTATGAATACGTTGTGAAGAATGGTCAATTTAAAAAGGCGGAATAGAAAATGAAGCGTATTAAAAAGCTGCGAGATTTCATTTTGATCAATAATATGCTTTCTATTGTTATCCCATTGATTCTCGTGGGGCTTTTAGTTACGCCACTAATATATAATTATCTGATCAAAGATATGCATGAAAAGAATACGATGATTGCAACAACTATTGCCCAGCGGATGTCAGATTTTATCGATGAATCATTCCAGGTGCTTTATCAGATTAATCATTTACTTGATGATGGGATGCTAAAGGATGACGTCTCCATTCAGATTTATTTAGATGCGCTGCTCGATAGCTCTGACTCGGTTGAGGGATTTGAAATTCTTGATACGAATGGAATAGTAAAAATCAGCGCCCCTCAAAATGTCAACATTCTGGGAGCAAATCGCACCAGTCAACCATTTTTCACCGAGACTAAGGCCACCAGACAACCCTTTGTGTCATCTTCTTTTATTTCTCAGCAAACAGGAAATCCCACGATTACCATTGCCATTCCCCAAGCCGACGGGGTACTGGTAGCTTATTTAAATCTGGAAGAAATCAGTATGCTTTCGCTAAATCATATCAAAACCTTTGGAAATACTGTGACGGTAGCCATCACCGACGGCAACGGCGTATTTATCTCCAATAAGGATATCATTAAGGTATATCAACGGGAAATGGAAGCAAATTATCAATCCATCCATCCTGAATTTGAAATAGAAGATCAAGTTCATGCTTTTACTTATGAAGGAAAAACGGCCATGGTCAGTCATGCCGATGTTGACAATGCCAACTGGCATGTCTTTGTCTATGAATCCTATGATTCGATTTTTGCTGCATTAAGACCCTTTTTAGCGATTATGCTGTTGTGTACCGGTTTACTGCTGTTCTTTTCCCGGTTTATTGCCCGGTTGGTCTTTAAAGACATCAACCACTCTTTTGGCGAACTGAACCAGCAGACCAAAGAAATTGCTGCCGGAGATTACCATCCGATTAATACAGATAATCGTTTTGACGAATTTAATCGACTCACCGAAAATTTCAATGGTATGGTAGCCTGTGTGAAAGAGCGTGATGAAGCTTTGCAAATTCTTGCCTACTATGACTCCCAGACCAGATTGCCCAATGCCGTCTATCTATCAGAGCATCTGAATCAACTGATTTTGAACGATCGGGGTAAAATTGCCGTGATCTGTTTTGACATCCATAATTTCAAGCGAATTAATGATACCTATGGACCATCCTTTGGGGATAAGATTCTGGAAATGATGGGAGCTCGGTTATTGGAACTCAATTTATCCCAGGGCTTTGTTGCCCGGATCAACGGTTCCAATTTTGCCCGGGTGCTGACGGAAATTGAGAACCCGGATGATGTTCTTTTAGAGATTGAAAAGCTTAGAGCTGTTTTTAATCAGGCGATGACCTTTAATGAGAACAATGTTTATCTCCGCTTTCACGTGGGCATCGCCCTCTATCCCGATGATGCCCGGGTTGTGGAAGAATTGCTGCAATATGCTAATACGGCGGCAGAAATGGCGAAACAACGGGGTGTTTCCCAGTATGCTTTTTTTGAAAACAGTATGAAGCAGAATCTGCTCCGAAACATGACCCTGGAGAATTCGTTGCGGTCAGCTTTGGAGAATGGCGAGTTTTTTCTGCATTATCAGCCGCAAATCGATGTTAATAATAAAAAAATCCGAGGGTTTGAGGCGCTCATCCGTTGGGATCATCCGCAACTGGGAATGGTATCCCCACTGGATTTTATCCATATCGCCGAATCAACCGGACTGATTATTCCGATTGGTGCTTGGGTACTGGAAACAGCCTGCCGACAAATGGTTTGCATTAATAAAAAAATGGGTACCCAGATTATGATTTCGGTCAATGTTTCGCCGGTGCAATTGAGTCATGAGCAGTTCCCAGAAATGGTGGAAGAAACCCTGAAGCAATGTGGGCTTGAACCAAATTTACTGGAACTGGAAATTACTGAAAATTTATTTATCAACTCTTTTGAAGAAGCTATTAAAATTTTCAATCGACTAAAGCGAATTGGAATTCGGATGTCGCTGGATGATTTTGGTACCGGTTATTCGTCCCTGGCTTATCTCAAAAACTTGCCCATCGATACCTTGAAAATTGATCAAGCCTTTACCCGAGATCTATTGATCAAGAAAGCTAATGAGAATTTAATGGAGTCCATTATTTTGATGGCGCATACCCTACAAATGGATGTGATTGTGGAGGGGGTTGAAGAGTTAGAACAGTTCGATTGTTTGAAGTCTTATCATTGTGATCATGTCCAGGGATATTATTTCAGCCGCCCAATTGATCAATCAGAACTGGAAGATTGTTTTAAAAAGATGGGATAGTGATTCAGCCAAGCAATTTTTTGTTTGATTATAAATTTTCCATGTCCGATCATACTAAATATTTAGGAGAACAACATGATAAAACCAATCCTAGCGATTCCGATGGGAGATGCCGCCGGCATCGGCCCTGAAATAACAGTAAAAGCCCTGGCTGACGATTCCGTTCACGAAATGGCCCGACTGGTGGTGGTGGGGGATCGGAAGGTGCTTGAGCAAGCCCAAGAGTTTTCAAAAGTAAAGCTGACCATTAATTGTATTAATGATCCGCATCGTGGCAACTATGAACCCGGGATTCTCAATCTGTTTGATTTGGATAATATTGACATGGATCAACTCAAAATCGGCGCGGTTCAGGCGATGACAGGAAAAGCGGCCTATGAATATATTGAAACAGCTACTCGGCTTTGTCTAGAAAAGAAAGCCGATGTGTTGACCACCACAGCTATTAATAAAGAATCCCTGAAAGCTGCCAAGGTACCCTTCATTGGTCATACCGAAATTGTAGGAGCCTTAACCCATACTAATAATCCTTTGACGATGTTTCAGGTTCATAACCTTCGGGTGTTCTTTCTCAGCCGCCATGTTTCACTCAAGCAAGCTTGTGATCTGGTGACCAGAGAAAATCTGTCAGCCTTTATTGATCAAAGTGTGGCAGCGTTGAAAAATTTGGGGGTTAAAAATCCCCGCATTGCCATTGCTGGGCTTAATCCCCACAGTGGTGAACACGGCTTATTTGGGATGGAAGAAGTGGATGGGGTTACGCCGGCTGTGGTAGATGCGCAAAAGCGTGGTATTAACATTGACGGACCGATTGGAGCTGACAGTGTTTTTCATTTTGCTTTAAAAGGGAAATATGACGGGGTCTTATCGCTTTATCACGATCAGGGTCATATTGCTACCAAGATGGTGGATTTTGAAAAAACTATTTCGATAACCATCGGGATGCCGATTCTCAGAACATCGGTGGATCATGGAACCGCCCTGGATATTGCCGGGCAGGGCATTGCCAGTCCGGTGAGTTTGATTGAAGCGATTCGGCTGGGGGCAGAGTATGCACCTTTTTTCAATCAGGAGCGGTAAGTTCGACTTGTGATTGCAGATTGGCGTATAGTCAGATGTTAATCGTTTAATATTATAAAATAGTAATTGACTTATATTATGCAAAATAGTATAATTTTTTCTAATATATCATAATAATTATCAAAAAAGAAATCAAAGAAATTTTGGTTTCTTGAGACATCAAGTACGGATCGTAGTTCTATGCGAAATGATTTGTTTCGTTTTTTTTTATGCCTAAATACAAAAGCAATTGCTGTTATGGAGAGACTTGCAGCGAAGTAGTATTAATATTAACGAATCTGAAGGAGAAAAAGATGAAATGGATGTATAACATGAAAATTGGTGCGAAGCTACTGGTTAGCTTCATCATTGTCGCCCTGATTACCGGGGTGGTGGGAATTGTCGGAATTGTAAATGTTCAGAAGCTTGAAGACTCAAATATTATCCTTTATGAAAAAATGACTCTACCGATTGCCGAGGTCGGCCAGATCTCCACCTCCTACCAGCGGATGCGGGTGATCGTCAGGGATATGATTATTGAAAATGATCCTGCCTTGATTAAGTCCAATGCTGATAAGGTTAATATCCGCAATCAGGAAATTGACGAGGCCGCTGCGGCTTTTCAGGAGACCTTAATTGATCCGGAGATGCAGGCAGTTTTTGATGAATTTATGGCCTCCCGAAAGGTTTTGGCAACCGAATTTGAAAAGGTCAAAGTCCTGGCACTTGAAAACCGAGATGTTGAAGCCTTTGCGCTACTGGCGGATGAAGGCTCTTACGAAAAAGCCGCGTCCATAGAAATGGAGGCCATCAATAAACTGGTGCCCATGAAGCTGGAAGAAGCTCAGACTTTCGAAGAACTGGATATAACCACAGCTAGTGCGGCAAAGAATACCATGGTTATTGTTACGTTGATCTCGTTTGCTGTGGCCATTGCCTTTGGATTAATACTGCGTTCGTTGATCAGCAAGCCTTTGCAACAGGCAACTCTGATGAGTAAAGAAATGAACATGGGTCATTTTACCATGCGTCTGAATATGAAGCGCAAGGATGAGATTGGTGAAATGGCTGAGTCTATGGACTCCTTCTCTGATGCCATCCAGAACGTTGTTATTGGAACCATGAATCAGCTGGCCAACGGCGATGTCAGTGCCGATATCGAACCAAGGGATGAGCAGGACGAATTGGCACCAGCCATTAAGCAGACTATTGAAACGATTCGGGGACTCATTGATGAGGCGACCATGTTGGCTTTAGCGGCGATCCAGGGTCAATGGGAGACCCGGGGCGATGCTGATCGTTTCAACGGCGGTTACAAAGAAATTGTTGATGGAGTCAACGCCACCCTGGATACCGTGGTGGACAAAATGGTCTGGTATGAAGCCATTATTGATGCCGTACCATTTCCAATTCACGTTACCGATAACGACATGAAATGGACTTTTATGAATAAAGCCTTTGAAACCATGATGATTAACAACAACGTCATCACCGATCGGGCTTCTGGCTGTGGCATGGACTGCTACAATGCCGGTGCTAATATCTGTCAGACTGAAGACTGCGGGATCCGCCGACTTGTTGACCAGGGTCTAGCTGACAGCTATTTTGACTGGTACGGCCGCAACTACAAACAAGATACGGCCTACCTCAAAGATTCCAAAGGCGAGAATGTCGGCTTTGTCGAAGTGGTCACTGATTTAACCCCAATGATCCGGGTCAGCGACTATACCAAAAACGAGGTCACCCGCCTGGGAAATAATCTGATCAAGTTATCCGAAGGGGATCTGGCCTTTGATTTGGAGATTGGTGAAGCCGATGAATATACTTCAGAAGTCAGTGCCCAATTTAATGAAATCAGAAACAGTCTTGAAGAGGTGCAAACCTCGGTTGAGAATTTGATTAGCGATGCCAATATGCTGGCACAAGCTGGTATTGAAGGGCAATTGGATACAAGGGCTGATGCCAGCAAACATCAAGGCGACTTTGCTAAAATTGTTAATGGGGTCAATGCGACCTTGGATGCTGTGGTGGCACCAGTGCAGGAAGCTTCGGCCACCCTCAATGAGTTAGCCAAAGGGAATTTAAATACCGGCATGACGGGTTATTATAATGGTGATTACTCAGTAATCAAAGAAGCAATGAATAATACCGTTGCCTTCCTGAAACGCTATGTCGATGAAATCACCCATACCCTGGAACAAATGGGGCAGGGAAATCTGAATCAGGAAATCACGACTGAATATCTGGGCGACTTCCAGGCCATCAAGACAGCTCTGAATGATATCACCACAACCCTCAGCACCACTATGGGTGAAATTAATGAAGCCGCCGGACAGGTTGAAGCCGGTGCCATTCAAATATCTGACGGTGGTCAGGCACTGTCTCAGGGAACCACCGAACAGGCCAGCTCGATTCAGGAACTGAACGCCTCGATTGAAGAAGTGGCCGGGGAAACCAAGAAAAACGCCATGCGTGCCAACGAAGCCAATCAACGGGCTCAGGAAGTTCGGGGTAATGCTGAAGTTGGAAATGCACAAATGACAAAAATGGTCACTGCCATGGTCGATATCAACGAGTCGTCCAAAAATATTTCGCGAATCATCAAGGTCATAGACGACATCGCCTTCCAGACCAATATTCTGGCCCTAAATGCAGCCGTGGAAGCGGCCCGAGCAGGTCAGCATGGCAAGGGTTTTGCTGTGGTTGCCGAAGAAGTAAGATCTCTGGCAGCCCGTAGTGCCGATGCCGCCAAGGAAACCACTGGTCTGATTGAAGGCTCCATTGACAATGTCGAAACCGGAACTAAAATAGCCGACGAAACGGCGGAGAGCTTAAAAGAAATTCTCCGCGAAATTGAAAAGGTCACCGGACTGGTGGGCGACATTGCCCAGGCCTCTAACGAACAGGCCTCGGAAATCGCTCAGATCACCCAGGGAATCGAACAGGTTTCTGCCGTGGTTCAAACCAATTCTGCTACTGCTGAAGAAAGTGCAGCTGCCAGCGAAGAACTCTCCGGTCAGGCAGAAATGCTCAAACAGATGGTGGGGGCGTTTCAACTTAAGGCGGCAGGAAATAGAGCTAGAAGTTCTCACGAACCAACTCCCAAAACGATGGTAATGGCCGATAACACGCCGGCACCGCAACCTAAAATTGTTTTGGATGATATGGAGATGGATAAGTACTGATATTAGTCAAGTGATAAAAAAATATAAATAATTTTTGACCTCCTTATTCAGGGAGGTCATTTATTTTGCGAGATGGATTTGTATCGGCTTAAAGTCAAAGGAGCATTCTAAAAATATGGTTTTGTGAAAAAAGATGATCTCAGTAATTTCATGAACCCATTGACTTAACACAAGTCTGTGTAACGGATATAATGATAACCATGATTGCGTCAGTGGCGCAGTTTTTAAAAATAGGTAATAAAATTACCGGTTATACCAATGGCAGAATAAGGAATTGATTATCCAGCTGCAAAATAGTATAATATCAAATATTAGCATTGATTAATTACTATCAAGGAGGACAAATGACACTTCAGAATATCATATCTATGACACTCTATATTACATTTGTCGTCTATGTTATTTTTGGAACCTATAGTTTAACTCTTAATAAAAATGCCAGGCTAAATCGAGTGTTTGCGGCATTGTGTTTTTGTTTTGCCATCTGGAGTTTTGTGGTGGCTGCCACCAATTCATCAGGGACTGCCGAAGAAGCTGTTATGTGGCGGCGATTTTCGGTACTGGGCTGGGGTATTGCTTATAGCATTCTGCTCCATGTCATCATTATTCTCAGAAAAGCGCCCTGGAGTTTACCGAATAAAAGAAACCTACTGTTAACTGTTCTCTATCTGCCAGCATTGACTAATATCATTGCCTTCTTTATTTTCAGCATGCCCAAGAATGGAAATATCCAGATGATCCTTACCGACGCAGGATGGATTTCGGAGATGGGTAACCCCTGGTTTAATCTATGGTTCATTTGTTATTATTTAAGTTTTGCCTTTATTTCGATGATGCTACTGGTACGCTGGTATAAAAAAAGAAAAGATACCACTGATCAGGCAAAGGCCATTTTGCTAATAGTATCCTTCGGAGCAGCTTTCTTTTTAGGCACAATTACAGATTTCTTAGTGGCGAGTCTACCCTATGGACGGATTCCTTCTATGGCACCGGTGGAGGTTCTTATTCCGGTGGCCTGTATCTTTTATATTATCTATAAGTATGGTCTGATGTTGTCGCCTCAAAACGAAGATGAATCGCAACAGGAAGGGGTAATCCTCAGTACTGTCAGCCGTATCAGGCTGTTTAAATATATCAGCATTGTGATGATTATTGGTAGTATTCTGAACTTCTATGGCCGGATCGATGGTGACGATATCCGCTTAACAGGGTTGCTGTTAAGTTTTATACTGGTGCTGATGGGAGCCTTTGTTATGGGTATCCCTTATCTATTTAAGTCCATCAAGGCTCAGGAAAATGCCCTGGGAATTTTTCTGGGCATTCTGATGCCGGTTGTCATGCTTGTTCATTGTAATGGGGATTTTAGCAACATCATCTGGCCGGTTCCGATATTTTTTATGATGCTTACCGTCATTTTTAACAATAAAAATATCTTCTTTGGTTTGGGAGTCTTAAGTTTGCTACTAGAAGTGGCTTTCTGGATACTCATGCCAGATTTATGGCTGATGATGGACAGACGATTTTATTTTTACCGACTGCTGTTCTACGCAATCGGGATTGGATTGACGGCCATCATAACTCAAATCTATGTTTTGCGATTGCTGGAAAACAGTAAACAGGATGCTTTTCAGAAAATGATAACAGAACTGTCAGCTGATTTTGTAACTGTAAATCCCACCAATTTCAATGAAAAGGTTAATCGTTTTCTGCAAAAAAGCGGGAATTTTACCAATGTTGACCGGATTTATGTTGGTCGATTTTCCAAGGATAAAAACACCGTTTTTTATTCCCATGAATGGCATCGTGACGGTTTGACATCTCTAATCGACGAGACTGAAACTGATGGAATATCGGCATTTCCCTGGAGTGCCGGACAGCTTCTTCAAAATAAGATTGTCTCGATTCCCAGTATTGATCAACTGCCCCCAGAGGCCGAGGATGAACGGCGTTGGCTTAAAAATAAAAAAGTCCGATCGCAGATGTTTATTCCCATTCAGAGCAATCATTGTATCATCGGCTTAATGGGATTAGATGAGGTTCGGAGCAGCAAAGCCTTGCGAATTATCGACCACGACTGGTTGAGAGTGCTAACCAATATTCTGTCCGATGCCATCGCCAAGGTGGAAACCGAACATGACATGAATTATCTGGCCTATTATGATCCCCTCACCGGCATCCCCAATCGGGCGCTGTTTTATCGACGGTTAGAGCAGGCGATTGATCTGTCAAAAAAAACCGGGAAAAATCTGGGCGTGATCTTTATTGATTTGGATGGTTTTAAAGAAGTTAACGACACCCTGGGTCATGACTGGGGTGATCAGTTGCTCAATCGGATTGGGAAGCGACTCACCGATTGTCTTGGCGAAGCCGAGGTGGTGGGGCGTTTTGGCGGCGATGAGTTTTTGATTATGGTTCCCCAGTTTTGCCACAAGCATGAGTTGGAAGAAGTCGCCGAAAAAGTGATGTCTATTTTTCATCGCCCCATGCTGGTTGCCGAACAGGAGTTGTATATTTCGGGCAGCGGTGGGATTGCTATTTATCCCAAGGACGGAGAAAGTGTCAATAGCCTGATTAAAAATGCGGATCTGGCCATGTATGCCGCTAAAAAAAACGGAAAAGGACGGATTGCATACTGTTCAGGGGAGATGAAAGAGGCCGTTCAGGAAAAAATGACGCTGACAAACAGTCTGTATCGAGCCCTAGAACGGCAGGAGTTGTTTCTTCATTACCAGCCCCAGGTTTCGGGAATCAGTCAGGAGATCACTGGTTTTGAAGCTCTGCTTCGTTGGCAGCATCCAGAACGCGGACTCATTTCCCCGGAGGTGTTCATTCCTCTGGCGGAACAAAGTGGATTAATCAGCAGCATTGGCGAGTGGGTGCTGAAGACCGCCTGTGCTCAGAATAAGGCCTGGCAGGATCGGGGCTACAAACCAGTACGGATGGCGGTTAATTTGTCGGTGGAGCAGTTTCGTAGCACTAACCTGGAGCGTATTATCAAGACTTGTCTGGATGTCACTGGTCTCGAACCCCAATATCTGGAATTAGAAATCACCGAGGGCATTGCCATGAAAACCTCCCAATATGTGATCCGTCAGCTCCATGCATTAAAAGACCTGGGTGTGGCCATCAGCATTGATGACTTCGGCACTGCTTTTTCTTCGATGAGTCGTTTAAAAGAATTGCCGGTGGATCGGATCAAAATCGATCGCCAGTTTATCTGGGGAATCGGCGAGAATCCCCGGGATGAAGCGGTTATTTCGGTGATGATTCATCTGGCTCAGCAACTGGGGATGGAAATTACCGCCGAAGGGGTGGAAACAGCGGCGCAATTGGCATTTCTCCAAGCTGAGGACTGTGATGAAATTCAAGGTTTTTATTTCTCAAAACCGATTTCTGCTGACGCCGTTCAGCAGGATATCTACGAGAGCCAAACGTCCAATATGAAAACAAACACCAGTGATGTGCAAACCTTGGCTAGTTCATTTCCTTTGTAAAGAAATCCTCATCACTGGGTGAAGAAGGTTAGACGACATAAACATCGGGAACTAACTCTTCCAAAATTTTAATTATAAAACTTTTATGGAGGATAAATGATGTTACAGATCCAAATTTCGATGCTATTCTATTTAACATTTATCCTATATGTTTGCCTCGGTTTTTTTTGTCTTTTTCTCAACAATAAGGAAAGGCTTAATCAGGTTTTTTTCTGGCTATGTATGAGCTATGCCGTTTGGGCCTTTGCTTTTGCCATTTCCAATTCATTGAACGATATTGAGAGTGTGTTGATCTGGCGGAGAATCGCAGCATTGGGCTGGGGCAGTGCCTTTAGTTTGATGCTTCATTTTATGCTTGTTTTAACGGAAAAACATGTTCTGCTCCGTTCCTCAAAAGTACTTATTGTCATTTATCTGCCGGCAGTCATTACCATTTCAGTTTTCGCCCTGTTTCCTGATCTGGCGAATGCCCAGTATAATCTGGTTCAGACAGGAGCCGGTTGGGGAAATATTCCCATTAATAATTTCTGGGATATTTTTTATAACCTTTATTACCTGAGCTTTTCTTTAATTACCTTGGTGGTCTTATTTAATTGGTATCGTACAACCCTTGACAGACAAAAACAGCAGCAGGCATTCTGGTTGCTGTTGGCTTTTTCAGTGTCCGTCGCTTTGGGCACTGCGTCTGAAATGCTGGCAAATAACTTGCTGTCCTATAAAATCCCTTCTATTGCACCCATTCTGATCCTGATTCCGGTGATGGCATTTGCTTATGATATCTGGAAATATAAGCTGTTGATGCCGGAGGTGGAAAATAAAACAGTAAAGCTCAGTGAAATTCTCAGCAACGACGCACATTTAGCGCTGTTTAGATATATCGCAATTGTTTTTGTGGTGATCAGCATCTTAAATCTTGGCCATTTCTTTTTTCACCCAACTGTATTATGGCGGGGCATGCTGATCAGTACCATCAATCTGGCTCTTGGTCTTTGTATTTATAGTCTCCCTTTTTCCGGTTTATCGACCCCAAACCAGGATCGGATCATGACGATGATCTTGGCTGTTGCCATTCCCCTGGCGCTCTTTAAACCCCTTGACAATTTAGCCAACACAGTGTGGTGTATACCGCTTGTCTTTATGATGACCACGATTATTTTTAATCGTAAAAAAATGTTTGCTCTTTTTGCATTGGTAACACTTATCTCGGGGATAATCATTTTGTTTTGGAAACCGGATCAAGGGATTCTCATCGGGACGCCAGACTATCTGGCAAGACTATTTATTTGTCTTGTTGCCATCCTGTTAGCCGGCTATACTAACCGCATTTATATTGCCAGACTCAAAGAAAATGACCGTCAAATTGGCTTTCAGAAGATGATCTCCCAGGTGACAACCCATTTTGTTTCGGTGTCCGCCAGTAATTTTGAAAAAAAAGTGGGGGATTTGTTAAAAACCAGTGGCGAATTTACCAATTCAGATCGCGCCTATGTGGGCATGTTTTCTGATGAGACGGATGAGTTTTGTTACACCTATGAATGGTTGGCTGGAGACAATTTCCCGCCAGTCCGAAAGACCGGAAAAATTCACCAATCAGCTTTCCCATGGTGTATCAAACAGCTCCTGAACAATCAGATTGTTTATCTGGAATCAATTGACAAACTGCCGGACGAAGAGAAAGACGAACAGGAAAGGTTGCGTAAATACCAGGTGTCGGCGCTGATTTTGATTCCCATTCAGAGCCGAGACAAAATCATTGGATTTTTGGGATTTGATCAAATCAAAAAAGACAGAGTATGGCGAATGGATGAACCGGAACTGCTGCGAGTGCTGGCCAATATTCTAGCCGATGCCATTGGAAAGATCGAAAACGAGAAAGAAATTCACAACCGGGCTTATTATGATACCCTCACCGGCCTACCGAACCGGATTCTTTTTCATGAACGGTTGGAAAAGTCCATCGAAACGGCTAATGCCAGCGGAAGCCATCTCGGTGTAGTTTTTGTGGACATTGACGGATTCAAAGAAGTCAACGATACCATGGGACATGACTGGGGCGATCATCTGCTGAACCGGATCGGCAGAAGATTGTCGGACAGTCTGCGAAAAGGCGATTCAATGGCGCGGTTTGGTGGGGATGAGTTTCTGATTCTGGTTGCTAATTTGAACGATAGAAAAGATCTGGTCGAGGTAGCAAATCGGGTGATGTCGGTTTTCCATCACCCGGTCAGACTCGGTGATCAGGAATTTTATATTTCCGGAAGCGGCGGGATAGCAGTTTACCCACAAGATGGAGAAACCGTCCAGTCCTTGATTAAACATGCAGATCTGGCCATGTATGATGCTAAAAAAAATGGCAAAGGTCAGGTGGTCTTTTGTTCCGAGGCAATGAAAAAGGATGTCCGGGAGAAAATGATCCTGACGAATAGCCTCTATCGCGCACTGGAAAGACAGGAGCTTTACCTCAACTATCAGCCCATGTTTGCTCAAAACAGCCTTGAAGTAGTTGGGATCGAAGCCCTGCTTCGGTGGGATCATCCGGAACTGGGAACGGTAGCTCCAGAGGTATTTATTCCCTTTGCTGAGCAGAATGGTCTGATCAACAGCATTGGCGAATGGGTACTGATGACGGCTTGTGCCCAGAACAAAGACTGGCAGGAGCGGGGATTTAAGCCGGTGCCGGTGGCGGTGAATTTGTCGCTGGAACAGTTTGGCACCAATACGCTGCTAACGATGGTGAAACATTGTCTAGAAAAAACCGGCCTGAAGCCGGAATATCTGGAGCTGGAAATCACCGAAACCATTGCTATGGAAGAATCAAAAGATGTAATTCAGACTCTTCACCAGTTAAATACTCTGGGAGTGAGTATCAGTATCGACGATTTCGGCACTGAATTTTCGTCGTTGAGCCAATTAAAAGACCTGCCAGTGGATCGGATTAAAATCGATGAGTCCTTTATTCGGGGAATTGGGGTGAACCCCAAGGACGAATCGATTATCACTGTCATGATTCATCTGGCCCAAAAGTTGGGGCTTAGCGTGGTTGCCGAAGGGGTGGAAACCGCAGTTCAGCTGCAGTATCTCAAAGTGCAGGGCTGCGATGAAGTGCAGGGCTACTATTGCGGCCGGCCAATGGCGGCGGGCCCATTTGAGCACAGCATGGCGGCGGGAACTCTGATTGCTGATCAAGGACAAATAAGTAGTTAGTTTAACTGTCAACACGATTAAAGGCCTCCACAATTACGTGGTGGCCTTTTGCTTTAACCTTATTTTTTAGGGTATCAATGAAACTGTAGAAAAGTGATCGCTTTGATGCGATAAATCATTGAATATGTTGACAAATTAAAAGCGATTAAAAACAACTGGAAAGTGACGGGAAAGCCCATGGAATTCATGAAAAATTTAGGCGAATTGCTGCAGACCCGCAGTGACTTTTTTATCGAACTGCTGCTGCAGCATATTGTGCTGAGTCTGATCGCGATTGTGATTATTACGGTGGTGGGGGTTACCACCGGGATTCTGATTTCCAAATCGAAAAAGGCTGCCAGTGTGGTGATTGGCCTCACTAACGTGCTCTATACCATCCCCTCCATTGCGATGTTCGGTTTTTTTGTCTCGATTACCGGTATCGGTAATACCACAGCGATCATTGCCCTGGTGATTTATGGACTGCTACCGGTGATCCGTAACACCTATGTGGGGCTCACCGAGGTGGATGATCAGATTCTGGAGGCTGCGGTGGGGATGGGCAGCACCCCCTGGCAGCTGCTTTCAAAGATCCAGTTTCCCCTGGCCTTGCCGGTGATCATCGCCGGGATCCGCAACATGGTGGTAATGACCATTGCCCTGGCCGGGATTGCTTCCTTTATCGGCGCCGGCGGCCTGGGCGTGGCGATCTGGCGGGGCATCACCACGAATTTTGATGAGATGACCGTAGCCGGCAGTCTGCTGGTAGCGCTGTTGGCCTTTGTGGCCGACGGAATTTTGGGAATAATTGAGAAAAGATTACTGAGGAGGACAAAATGAAAAAGTGGATGGGTTTAGCATTAATCGTTGTACTGGTATTTTTAGCGGCCGGTTGTCAAGCCGAGGATAAGAAGGTGGTTATCGCTTCAAAACCGATGGCGGAAAGCTATATCATTGCTGAAATGATGGGCCAGCTGATCGAAGCCAACTCCGATATTAAAGTAGAGTATAAAATGGGCATTGGTGGCGGAACCTCCAATATTCAACCAGCCATGGAAGCTGGAGAAATTGACATGTACCCGGAATATACCGGCACCGGCTGGCTGTTTGTCCTGAAAAATGAATTGGTTACCGATCCGGAAGCCCTTTACGAAGGGGTCAAAACGCAGTATCAGGAAAAGTACAATTTTGCTTGGCTGGATCGCTATGGCTTTAATGATACCTACGCTTTGGCGATGGATAAAACCAAAGCTGATAGTATGGGCATTAATACTTTTTTAGATCTGGCGGCTCAAAGTGGCAACCTGGTACTGGGCTCGGAATATGATTTTTATGAACGTGAAGACGGCTACCCGGGTTTAGTGACGGCCTATGGTTTTAATTTCAAGGAAACCAAAGAGCTGGATATCGGTTTGAAATACAAGGCCATTGGTGAGGGTCAGGTGGATGTCATCAATAACTTTTCCACTGATGGACTACTGGCTGAATATGATTTAAAGGTGTTAAAAGACGATAAGGGGTTTTTCCCGGCCTACGAAGCCGCCACCGTGATCCGTCAGGAAACCCTGGACAAGTATCCGGAACTGGAAGGGATTCTTAATAAGCTGGAGGGACAGATCAGTGATCAGGAAATGCAGCAGATGAATTATTATGTGGAAAAAGAAAACCGGGATGCCGGTGACGTTGCCGCCGAATTTCTGAAAAACAAAGGCTTGTTATAACCCGATGATTGAGTTTAGAGATGTCAGCCAGCAGTATGAAGCCGAGAAACCGATTATCCGAAATTTGAGCCTGACCGTTGACAGGGGGGAGTTTGTAGTGCTGATCGGCCCGTCCGGCTGCGGGAAAACGACCCTGTTAAAAATGATCAATGGTCTGATTCAGCCGGACCGTGGTGAAATCCGGATCAAGGGAAAAGAGATAAAAGCGTGGGATTCGATTACCCTGAAACGAAACATCGGCTATGTGATTCAGCAGGTGGGGCTGTTTCCTCATCTGACCATTGAAAAAAATATTGCTTATGCTCTGGAGCTTCAAAAGGCCAGCGAAACCCTGAAAAAAGAACGAGCCCGGGAGCTGATTCAACTGGTCGGGCTGGAAGAAAATTATCTGCCTAAATATCCCAACGAATTAAGCGGCGGCCAGAAGCAACGGGTGGGTATTGCCCGGGCGCTGGCGGCGGATCCGGAAATAATCCTGATGGATGAGCCTTTGGGTGCGGTGGATCAGATTAACCGGGGAGTGCTCCAGGATGAAATCATCCGGATTTATCAGACTCTGAATAAAACCATTGTTTTTGTCACTCACGACATTGAGGAAGCCATCAAACTGGGAACCAAAATTGTGGTGATGAACCAGGGAGAAATCATGGAAGTGGGTACCCGGGATGAGATTGTCTTTGATAATAAGAGTCGTTATGTCCAAGATTTTATCGGCAACAAGGGCTTTTTATCCTACTTGAATATTGTCAAAATTGGACAGGTGGTTTGTCCTGTTAATGGCAGCACCAACAGACAGGTCTCGGAAAAAAATATGAATTTTTGGGTGACCGATGCCGATCCGCTGATTGTGGGCATCCGGATCTGTCTGGAAAACGGCGTGAATCAGATTGGGGTTCGGGATGCGGCTGGGCGAGCCGTTGGTGTCTTTGATCTAAGCTGTTTATCCCGGCTGAAGTTTTAAATGATCTCGATGAAATAATAATAAAAACCAAAACAACAAACCCAAAATAAAAAGCCGTCGGTATCCCCGAAAAACAATGGGGATACCGACGGCTTCATGCATTGTTACTACGCTTCATGCATTATTCCGAAACAATAGGTTTTGGTTCTCCAACCCGAACAAAACAGATGGCGCCAACAACGATCAGCCCGATGCCACCGATGATCCCGGTAGGTAGGGGACCGATGAAGGGGCTGGGGGTTCCCAGGGTAAACCAGATCGAAATGGCCGCAAATCCGTTTAGGGAACCATGGGCGATTGAAGCCGGCAAAAAGCTTTTGGTGCGGATGGCCAGCAATGAGAAAAATGAACCAATAAACAAACAAAAGAGAACCATCGCCAGAATGCCACCCCAGGGAGCGGTGGGATAGCCAGTTCCGTAATTATGTCCCATAGCGATGATCGGCGCATGCCACAAACCCCAGATAATCCCGGAAATGACAATCGCAACCCGGGGGCTGTACATTTCCATCAGTTTTGGCAGCAGGTAACCCCGCCAGCCAATTTCTTCACCAGAGGTGGTGATGATGTTAATTAGGGGGCTGATAAAAATACCTAATGCCAGTTGGGTGATAAAGATGGTCAATAGGCTGCCTTCCGGCAGAGACACGCCCTGAGCTGCGTAGAGGCTGGCCATCTGGCTCATGGTAGGGTCAAACTGACTAGGAAACAGCAGAAAATAGATCACGGCTCCCAACGCAATCAGCAGAGCCGGGCCAAACCAGGCGATCAGATAATAGCGGACATTGCCTCTTACGTGCGGCTTAAGACCGAAGTCCTTAAACCCTTCCTTAGTGATAAGCCGGGTGATCACCACCGAAATGGCCGGCATCAGCATCACTGCCGATAGTACAAAAATGCTATAACTGTTAGCCAGCCCGCCATTGGCCATTAAAGCGAATTCCAGAGTCCAGGTCAGAAAAAAAGTTAGTCCTAAAAATATTGCTAATCGTTTCATAGAGTGTCTCCTTGTAGTTTAATAGTTAAATATTCAAATATTCTTTCAATTGTTTAACCAGATCAAGAAAGCGGCGATCCGCTTTAATAAAGTCAAATTGGGGGTTAGCAACCAGTCCGTCCAGCATACTTTGCTTGATGACTTCCTCGCTGCGGGGTGCCCCGACTCCCAGGTCGAAATCCTCAAACCAGGGCTGGATGGCGTCAAAATAGCCGTCACCGTGGAGTGTGTAGGGGAAAAAACCAGAAATGCAGACCTGAGTATAATCAGCCAGGTAAGCAAGGGTGGTATCGGCATCCTGATGGATGGCATAGACCTGGGCGGCGGCGCAATAAACCTGGGCCATGGTGTTGGGGTGGAGGGCATCCAAATCATAGAGTTCGGCGACGCCCAGGGTGCGGGTCAGAATCGTTTCGATCCGTTCGAGCTCGCCGGCATTTAGCATCAGATAAGCGGAAGCCGAGGAAACCAGAAACAGCAGATGTTGGTACATGCTGATCTGCAGTACCTGTTTGGCTTTATCCAGATTTCCGGCCATCTGATAAGCCATGGCCAGCATTTCGGTATCAGTGGGGAAGGGGCGGACGGTTTCACCCACTAGCGCCATGATCTGATCGGGTTGATTGAGCATCAGATAACTGGTGGCTTCCATAGACATTGCGTCCCGAACCAGAAACCGGTCATCACTTTCAGTTTGGATTCGCTGGCACAGCTTCACGGTATTTTCCAGAATCGCCCGGCCTTTATCCGCATCGTCAGCAAGCATATGGTGGTTGATCAGAAGAATCGCCATCTGCAGCAGCAGCGGAAAACAGGAGTAGTATTTTTTAATAATCGCTTCACATTCGGCTAGCACCTCGGCAAAAGCTTTTGTTGCGAAATCATCAGCCAGCCGATGATACAAGGCTTTGATATCCTCGGGAGTCAGCTGGGGCGAATAGCCCATCAGATCATCGATACTGATATTAAAATAGGCGCCAAGCTGGGGCAGAAAGGTAATATCCGGGTAGCTCTGGCCAGTTTCCCATTTGGAAACCGATGCTTTGGAAACCCCGATATAGGCGGCCAGGTCTTCCTGGGTAATGCCCTTCTCCCGACGCTTGGCCACAATAATTTTGCCAATATTAATTTCTTTCATTTCATCACCTCAACCCAATTATAGAACCATCTGAAGAAAAGCACAATCGATTTGCGGTTGATTTTAGTTGATTAAATCAACTTTAGGTTAACGAAGACGTTGATTAAGGGTCTTAATAAAAATTAATTATGGTTAGTCAACAAGGTCACTGCTTATTAAATAGTGAAAAAATAGTCAAAAAAAAAAGAATCAAGTTGACAAATATCAAGATATGTTGTAAATTTAAATACGTCTATGTAAGATTTTTTAAACGAAAGGAAATAAAAAAATGGATGATGAACCTGGGGAAGCTGAGAATTGCGTAAATCGCACAAAACTGGATAGAACGAATTTTAATCAATTTAATCGTTTATTTTATCATTTGAGGCCATAATATCCAAAAGACGGGGTATTGTTGTGTCTTTTTTTTGTAATTAAATAAGGAGGATTATAATTGATTATACAAATTTTATTTTTATTTTTATTAGTTCTATTAAATGCGTTTTTTGCAGCGTCAGAAATGGCTCTGATCTCATTAAATGATACAAAAATCAAAGTGATGGCAGAGGATGGTAATAAAAAAGCCAAACAACTGGTAAAACTGCTGGGAGAACCCAGCCGCTTCCTGGCAACTATTCAAATCGGCATCACTCTGGCCGGTTTTTTAGCCAGTGCCTTTGCGGCAGAGAGTTTTGCCGATCCTATCGTGGCGATTTTAAAACAATACAACCTTCCGGTTTCGGAGGGGGTATTAAAAGCCACCACCCTGGTGGTGATTACCTTGATTCTTTCATATTTTACGCTGGTTCTGGGCGAATTGGTACCAAAACGAATCGCTATGAAAAAAGCTGAAAGCATCGCTTTTTTTGCAGTAGGAATTTTATCGATTTTGTCAAAAGTTACTGCCCCAATAGTTAAACTCTTAACCGTTTCAACTAACTTCTTTGTCCGCTTGGCGGGCATCGATCCCAATTCGGATGATGATGATGTCACCGAAGAAGAAATCAGAATGATGGTGGATGTGGGGGAAGAACGCGGTGCCATTAACGAACGTGAAAAAACGATGATTAATAATATCTTTGAGTTTAATAATAAAACGGTTTCGGACATTATGACCCATCGGGTCGATTTATTCAGTGTGTCGGTTACCATCGAGCTTGAAGAACTAATCAGTTATGTTAAGGATGAAAAGTATACGAGAATCCCTGTGTATGAAGGAACCGTGGACAATATCATTGGAATTTTACATGTTAAGGATCTGATTTTTCTGATTAATGAAGAATCAACCGATGATTTTAGAATCATGGACAAGATTAGAAAACCTTATTACGTTTCGACGGGTAAGAAAATCGATGAATTGTTTGTGGACTTGCAGAAAGCCAAGACCCACATCGCCGTTGTTATTGACGAATACGGCGGCACTGCTGGGATTGTCACTATCGAAGATCTGATCGAAGAGATCGTCGGCAATATTTTTGATGAATTCGATGAAGAAGAAATTGAGTTCAAAAAGATTGATGAACTGACCTATGAAGTCAGTGGGATGATCAGTCTTGACGATCTGGAAGAATTGCTGGATACCGATTTACCGATTGAAGACTATGATACCTTAAGCGGATTTCTGATTGGCCTGATCGGAAACATTCCCACTAAAGAAGATCTTCAGGAAATTGAGTATCGGCATCTAAAATTCAAGATTCTCGATGTCTCTGAGAAACGGATTGAAAAGGCCATTGTTTATATTGGCGAACTGAATGCCGATATGGATCAAAATAATTAGCAAAAATACGGATACGTGGTGGCGTTGAATAATAGACGTCACCATTTTTTTTTAATTTCCAAAGCTTTCCAAAATAGCGTTAGCCTATTAAAAATTGTGGGAATAAACCTGAAAAATTGGGTATATAAAAAATACAAATTAATAACTGTATAATTCACACAAGACTTTATGCAAAAAAGGAGAAAACCAAATGGTAGAGCAAATTTTTAAACTTGCCGGTGGAAATGAAAAAGTTGTTGAAAAGGTAATTCTTGATGAAAATCTTCATTATATGCACATTGTTATTAATCAGAGTGATGGATTTCCCGAGCACTTTACTAATGCGACGGTGTATATGACGGTGGTGCGGGGGTTTGTCTCGCTGCAACTGGACGATCAAGATTATTACGCCTATCCAGCTGGTACGGTATTAAAGATTCCTGTTAACACAAGAATGAATCTCAATAATTTCAACCCGGAAACCCTGGAACTGATCATTATTAAAGCACCGCCGCCAGCCGAATTACCGGAATAAGGACAAAAAAATTTGCAAAGCAGGAGAATAATATGAAAATAGTCGTATTGGACGGATATACCTTAAACCCGGGCGATCTCTCCTGGGATCGGTTAAAAAAGATTGGAATGCTGACAGTCTATGACCGGACTACAGAAGACGAGGTGGCTCAGCGGATCGGTGATGCTGAAATTGTGTTCACCAACAAGACTCCCATTTCTAAAGAAATATTGACAATCTGCAAGGGGATAAAATACATTGGGGTGTTGGCGACCGGTTATAATAGTGTCGATGTGGTAGCTGCTAGTGAAAATAATATCGTCGTAACCAATATTCCTAACTATGGCACCGATGCGGTGTCACAGTTTGCCATCGCCTTATTGATGGAACTGTGCCACCGCATTGGCGATCACTCCCAGTCAGTATTGGCTGGCGACTGGGCTAATAACTCAGACTGGAGTTATTGGAATTATCCGCTGATTGAGTTGTCAGGAAAAACTATGGGGATCATTGGGTTCGGAAAAATCGGTCAGCGTACCGGTCACATTGCCCAGTCTTTAGGGATGAAGGTGTTGGCCTATGATATGAATAAATTTCCGGAACTGGAGTCAGAAACCTGCCAATATGTATCCCTAGACGAATTGTTTGCTGGTTCAGATGTGATTATTCTCCATATCCCGCTTTTCGCAATAACAAGGGGTATCATCAATGCCGAGAGTATTGAAAAAATGAAGGATGGGGTTCTGATTATCAACAACTCCCGAGGTCAGCTGATCGTCGAAGAAGATCTTAAAGAGGCGTTAAATGCCGGTAAGGTGGGAGGCGCTGCTGTGGATGTGGTATCTACCGAGCCCATCAAACTGAATAACCCCTTGCTCCAGGCCAAAAATATAATCATTACCCCTCATATTTCATGGGCTCCCCGGGAAAGTCGACAACGGCTGATGGATATTGCGGTTGAAAATCTGGCCAAGTTTCTAGTCGGTGAGTCTCGAAATGTGGTGAATGGATAGAGCTTTCGGTTTTATAACAAAAAACACATCAAAGCCTGACAGCTTTGATGTGTTTTTGTTGTTGTTAACTGCTTTTTCAGTCACTAGAAAGTGGCTGAAATCAGGAATCCTCCGTAAAAAGCGAGAAAGCTCAATACCAGCGTGACCAGTACATAAACAATAGCGCTGAGGATCCGGTTATTTTGTAACAGCACAAAATCTTCAAACATAAAGGTTGAAAAGGTTGTATAGGCTCCTAGAAAGCCTTCGGCAAATAAACCATAAAGAAGCGTTGAGATATCAAAACCGGTTACCACCCCTAAAAGAAAGGCACCAGAAACATTGATGATAAAGGTACCAATAGGGATGTGCTGATGCCGGGAAGCAAAACGCTTACCCAGATAGTAACGGGTGGTGCTACCCAAAGCTCCACCAAGGATGACACATAAAGTTTCCATCGGGAAAATCCTTAATTATAATCAAAACTGAAACGAGAGACCAGAGTTTTACCAAAGGGATGTAACAGATGATGGCCGATCAGATGACCCATGTAAACAGCCCCTAAACCAAGAAGAATAGAAGCCACAACATAGTAACAGAAGACTCGCAGATAACCGGAATCCAGAATATCAATACTTTCTTTGCAGAAGGTTGAGTAGGTGGTAAAGGCACCCACCAGTCCGGTGGTCAGACCCAGTTTCAGCTCATCACTGATTCGATCAGTTTTCGAGAACACTGCGTTTAACATCCCCAGAATTAGGCATCCGACAAGGTTGATTAAAAGGATGGTCAAAGCCAGATTCAACAATTGATCCCCGGATTGAAAAAGTGACGGTGAAGTTTTAAGTTCGAACCGCAACAGAGCTCCAATAGCCCCGCCAACGGCGATAAAATAGTATTTTTTCATGACAGTCCTCCTGACTCAAGTGACAAAAATAATTAGACACGAAGGTGTTTAATAATAAGATATTGGCTATTTCAGGCAATAAAAAACCCGCAGCATTGAAAAATCCTGCAGGAGTCATCAGCTGTAAAGCAATTCAGGTGAACTCCATCACCTTTATAAAATAATGTTAACATGTGGCAATAAACGTGTCAATCAAACATGAGATTGCAATCGAAATCAAAATTAAATATATATTAAAATCAAGATAAAATTAAAATAAATGTGGTGAACTTATAAAATTACAGACAATAACAGATTGATATTTTCTACTGGATCGATTAAACTAATACAAAAGGTGATGAAGTTCGCCCTGGCGCTGGCCAAAATGCTGATAAGCTGATGACTTCTGCAAAATACCATGCAGAGGCAACAGCTTTTTTTTGCGTGATATATTATAAATGAGGAAGTGTATATGAATAAAGACAGAATGATGATGACTTTAAATGATGTTGTAGAATTGCTGATATTTACTGACGTTTGTAACGACGATATAATAAAAATCCGCAATCTTCAAACGAAAATACAAAATAAAGAACTGGTGATCTCGGTCATCGGTCAGTTTAAACGGGGGAAAACCTCCTTTATTAATGCGGTGTTGGGGGCAGAAGTACTGCCGGTGGGAATTATCCCAGTGACCTCAGTGGCCACCAAAATTCAGTTTGGGGAAGCGCGGGCGGTGGTGCATTATCAAAATGACGAAGAAACCAGTGTTTCATTGGACGAATTGGAGGGGTTTATCAGCGAGCAGGCTAACCCTAACAATAACAAAGGGGTCGCTTTTGTTAATCTCTATCTGCCCTATGATTTTCTCAAAGATGGTGTTACCCTGGTGGATACTCCAGGTGTCGGTTCCATTCATCAGAATAATACCGATGAAGCTTATGCTTTTATGAAAGACAGCGTCGCCATTATTTTTATGTTGTCGGTGGATAGTCCCATCAATGAAATTGAGCGGGAATTTCTGTCAACCGCTAAAAACTATGCGTCGAAGTTCTATTTTACGGTGAATAAAATCGATACCATTAGCAGCGCTGATCTGGAGGCGTATCTGGGCTACTGTCACCAAATTATCGGGTCGATTATGGATGAAGAGAAGATCGAGCTGTTTCCCATCAGCGCGAAAACAAAATCGGGAATGGCGGAACTATTCGCTCAAATTGAAGGAGATATCGAGGTCTCGGTGGACAGTATTATTATGGACTCGATGCAAATTAAGTTCGGGGAAGTTCTGAGTACGACGCTGTCGCATCTAGAGCTGTACCGCAGTGCCACCAGCATGCCGCTGGAAAATCTGGAAGAAAAACGGTTAGAACTGGTGGATCGCTTGGGACGGCTGGATCAGATCACCAAAGAAGCCAGCTTTTATCTGCTTCAGAATATTGATGATTTACTGGAACAGATTCGTACTACCCTTTCTAATGGTTCTGAAGAATTAAAGCAGAAGCTGAAAGCGGTGCTGGAGACGGTCTACCAGGAGAACAGCCATATAAAGTCCAAACAGTTGGAAAAGCAATTGACGGCGATTATGGAAAATGATCTCAATCAGCATCTCAGTGAGTTGAGTGATCTGGGATTGATCACCCTTTCAAGCGGTTATGAAAGGCTGGCAGAGGTGCTAAATAAAAAGATTAATGACCTCAAAGATTTTCTCAAAACCCTGGTATTTGAGCTGTTTGGCATCAGCTATCACTATGAAAATACGGTTCATACGCTGTCCATCCGGGATGATTTTTACGTCCGGGTGAATCAGAAACCCTCCGCATTTCTGGTAGATATGAATGACCTGGTCTATCTAATGCCCCGAAGCGTGGCCAATAAAAAAATCATCAACCGTTATTTTAGTAAAATGGAAAATGATGTGGATTGCAATATCAACAACATGATCTACAATTACCAGTATAAAATCAGAGAGAGTGTGCGGTCTTTTAAATCGGTTCTACAGAATGAATCGGATACTTTAAAAACAGATCTTGAAGAGTTGGTTAACCGGGTTATTGCCGATAAGGAAGATACCAGTCAGGAGCTGGGCGAAAAAATTGCCGAACTGGATGATGTTTGCCAGCGATTAACCTTGGTACTGGGGGAGCTTTGGAATAAATAATTGCGCGGGAAACGATGCTAACCATTGTGATAGCATTCAAGCCTGAAAAACCACATTTAAGAAAATAACTTGAAAAATATGGGATAATCAGTGATGGTTAAATAAAGCGCTTGTTTTTTCATACGCCCACATTTGCCGGTATTTTACAGTAAAGAGGTGGTCACTATGTTTATAAATAATCATGACGGATTGGAATTGTCAACTGCCATGCTGATTGATGCGGCCGAGCAGCGGGGTATTACAGTTGATATTCTCGATCGGGAAGACAATTTTATCCGGCTAAAAAAAGGCGGCAAGACCGAATACATCAAACAGGCAACCCGGACATCCGCCGATAGCTACATTGCGCCCTTAATTATGGAAAACAAAGAAGTTACCAAGCTGATTCTCCGGGAAAAGAGTATTAACGTGCCGTCGGGGATTAAGGTCAAATCGGCGGCTGAAGCGATGGTGCACTATCAATCATTTAGGGGCAAAGATATTGTAGTCAAGCCCAAATCTTCCAATTTTGGTCTGGGCATCGTGATCCATAAAAACCTACAGTGTGAAAACTGCTACCGGACGGCGGTGATCCAGGCATTCACTCATGATACATCGGTATTGATTGAAGAATTCGTGCCTGGCAAGGAGTATCGGTTTTTAGTTATCGGTGATGAGGTGGTAGGGATTCTCCATCGAGTTTCGGCCAATGTGGTGGGGGATGGGGTTCATAGCATTGTTGAACTGGTAACTGAAAAGAACCAGAATCCTCTGCGGGGAAAGGGCTATGTCACACCGCTGGAAAAGATCCAGCTAGGAAAAACTGAAATTGCTTTTCTCAGTGAGCAGAATAAATCCATCCAGACCATTCCCGAGGATGGCGAAACCGTCTTTCTCAGGGAAAATTCCAATATCAGCACCGGCGGGGACAGCATCGATTTTACCGACGATATTATTGATGAATACAAGACCATAGCGGTGGCAGCTGCCCAGGCTGTCGGCGCCAGGATCTGCGGAGCCGATATCATCATCCGGGATATTCAAAAAAAACCGGATAGCCAGAATTACAGCATCATCGAACTGAATTTCAATCCAGCCTTGCATATTCACAATTATCCCTTTGTCGGCGAAAACCGGCATGTGGATGACAAAGTGTTAGATCTGTTGGGGTTTTAGGTGGAATAGAATAACACAGAAACCAGCTTTTCTAACTGTGAAGCTGGTTTTTTTCTAGATCAGCCGGCCAACCGGTTCTACTGTCAGGATGTCGGTGTTTCCGTATTTTCGGGCAATATCCATAAAACCCAGCATCCCCTGGCTGAGGTGTTTGTTTTTATGATAAACCAGGTTAAAGGTTCGATTCCAAATCGATTCCTGATGTCGGATTACATAAATATCACTATTCTTGACTTCTTCCTCAACTAATCGTATCGAAATAGCGGCCAGACAATTATTTTTCATGATAATTGTTTTTATGATTTCCGGGGAGGTCACTTCCCATCCAATTTTCAGATTAAGACCTTTGCTCCGGGCAAAATCCATGAATAATTCCCGGGTGCCACTGCCTTCTTCCCGTATCACAAAAACTTCTTTTTCCAGTTCCTGGGTCTCTAGTTGTCCACACCCCGCAAAGCGATGCTGGCGACTGCAGGCAATCACCAGATAATCGTCGATCACCGGCTCAACGATCAAATCCGGGTGTTTTATTTCACCTTCCACTAGTCCGATATCCAGCTCAGCTTTCAATAAACGCTCTTCGATCATTTTTGTATTGTTGACGTAACTGAAGCTGTCGATATCCGGGTTGTTTTTATTAAAGTCAGTGATCAACGAAGAAAGCAGGCAAGATCCAACGGTGATGGTTGAACCCACACGGACAACTTCTTTTCGACCGATGCCGGACATGTTTTCTTCCAATTCATCAAATTGACGGATTACAATACGAGCCTGGGCACTTAATTGTTTTCCAGCTGTGGTGATGAATAGGCGTTTGCCCAGCCGCTCAAATAATAGGATATTATAATGAGTTTCCAGTTCTTTGATCACCTGACTAACCGAGGGTTGGGTGATGAAAAATATTTTTGCCGTTGCCGACATGGATCCGGTTTCTGCTACAGAAATAAATATTTTTAAATGACGTAAATCCATTTTTCCTCCACGTTTATCCGTTTATCATTTTATAATAAATAGGCTTGTATATAGGTAGTGATTATAGATAATATAAAATAATACCATTTTACTTATAATGTAGCAAGGATTATACTAAAGCTAACATGTGCATGAAATGAAAAGAAAGTAAAAATGGGAACCTATTTAGAGAAAATCAATTGGCAACACTGACAATCAGCAAAGAAGACGAAAAAAGAGTTAAAGGACTGGGCTTTTTAAGTAATAAGGGAACCGATGATTTTTCTGGTCGTGTGATCACTGAAAATGGACTAATCTCAGTGGAACAGGCAAAGAAAATAATAGCAGCGGCGGAAAAATACGGCAACGGTAATCTGGCGTTAACCACTCGCCTAACCATCGAGTGTCAGGGAATTCCCTTCGATCAGATCGATGATTTCAGGAATTGTCTGGCAGAAGGTGGATTGGAAACCGGGGGAACCGGAGCAAAGGTGCGTCCGGTGATGTCCTGTAAAGGCACCACCTGTCAATATGGATTAATTGATACCTTTGGGCTTTCAAAAGAAATTCATGACCGGTTCTATACCGGGATGCGAAATATCACATTGCCTCATAAATTTAAAATAGCGGTGGGCGGCTGTCCCAACAATTGTGTCAAGCCTGACTTGAACGATGTGGGTATTATTGGTCAGTACATTCCGGTAGTTAATCAGGCGGAATGTCGAAACTGCAAAAACTGTGGTGTAGTGAAAGCATGTGCCGTCGGAGCGACCCAATTGGCTGATGAAAAGATTGCAATCAATGAACAGATATGTCTCAATTGTGGGTTGTGTATTGGAAAATGCCCCTTTCAGGCTGTTACTGGCGGTGACATCGGCTACAAAATTGTCATTGGTGGTCGCTGGGGCAAGCAGGTGGCTCAGGGAAAAGCCTTGAATCGGATCTTCGTGGAACGGGAAGAACTGTTAAACACCGTTGAGAAAATAATCCTTTTTTATCTGGAAAATGGGCTACCAAGAGAACGGTTTGCGCAGACTATCGAACGGATCGGGTTTGAAACGGTTGAAGCGATGCTGATGTGATGCTGAAATGACTGACATAGTAATAAAATCAATCAAATGAAAAATAAGATAGGCTTGATCAAACAATTTCTATCAACACCAAGAATAAAGGCCATGTTAATTTCTCCAATATATGGTTAGATTTTATTCTATTATAACATATATGGTCATTTGTTAGACAGTCTGACGTACGGTGGTGTAGGAGGTCGGCTGATCAATTAATGGTCAGCCGATCTCCCGATTAACTTCTATTATGATATAGGGTACGTTTTTTACCTGGATTATTGTTGTTTTCTTTTACAACTGCTACAGATTTTAAGGGACTGTAATTCTTCTTCAGAAATATCCGGTATTCTTTTTTTGATATAGTCCATTTTTATTGGCTTGATTTTACGACCACATACAGGACAGCTATCAATTTTGTTATAATCATCCTTAGAAATATTCAAGAAAGCACCTCGATATTGTTTGCGGAATCCAAACTGGAGTCCAGATTCAGACCCAGTCTTTTTTCTTCAATGATACTGATGATTTTGTCAGCCGCTTCTTCGGGATCTTCTTCAACCATGAAGTAACCGTCAACAATATTTTTTAATTCCGAGGTTAACACATTGGTTACCAGACTGCTTCCAGTAACAGGGGGCGTCAGACCAACGTGAAGAGGAATACCCAGGGTGACCACCCAGGAGCCGATAGCTATTGCTTTCTCACTCATGAGCTCCGGAGCTGAGGCAACCAACGGCAATTGATTTAAGTCGACGCCTAAACGGTTGGCAATAGCCACGGCCAGATCAATGCTTCTGACATTATCAACGCAGGATCCCATATGTAAAACTGGCGGTAATGGGGCATTTAAACCTGCTTCAAAACCCAGAAATGTCAGAACTTCTTTTAAGGTGTTGCCGGCATAATTTTCAGTTGCTTCGGAATTCATCAGTGAGTTTTTTGCAAAAGCCCCAGCACCGCAACCGGTCGCCAATATTAAGATATTTTGCGCCATCAGTTTTTTGGCTATGGCAACGAAATTGTGATCCTGTTTGACTTTAACATTGTTGCATCCGGCAAAAAGGACAATGCCTCTGATCTTGCCATTGACAATATTTTCGATCAGCGGGCTTAGCGGATCTTCACTGTTGATTGAACCCAGCAGATCAATAATGGCTTCGGCACTGAAACCGGCGATGACCTTATTTTTTTCCGCCGGGATGGAAAGCCGATCATCATCTCTGTTCTTATAGGCATCGATTGCTTTTCGGATAATCAATTCAGCCTTTTTCAAACTGTCGCCACTGCCCAATTCAATATGGGTTACACCGGCAATTTTAGCATCGGGCATGGTTGTAATGAGCTCGGTATGATAGCAAGCAGATACCTTGGCGAGTGATGGCATTATACATTGGACATCAACAATCATGGCATCTAAAGCACCGGTTATTATTGCCAGTTCCTGGGACAGATAATTTGTGGCAAGGGGGATTCCGTGTCTGAGCAGAACTTCATTGCCGGTACAGCAAACGCCGACAATATTGATGCCATAGGTGGCGCCGGCTGCGACAGCTTCCGCCTGCATTTTATAGGCAACGTCGACGATGATTTCACTCAACAGGGGATTGTGACCATGGATGGCGATATTGACAGCATCTTTTCGGAGGACCCCCAGACTGGCCTGGCTAACCACCGGTTGCGGGGTTCCGAACAGAACGTCAGAAAGATTGGTCGCAACCTGCATCCCCGAATAATCGGCCAATGCACAGCGGAGACCGGCAAGCAAGATATTTACCGCATCAGCATCGGTTCCCACATGAGTTCGGGCCATGATATCACTGATGGAGCCATCAATATTACTGGTGGTGATGCCAAGACTTTTTAGTTTTTTCAGTCTGGCATCGGGGATGGTGTATTTTAGCCAATTACAGACTTCTTCCTCATCCATACGGCTGTAATCCATCAGGCTGTTGGCCGCCACAACGCCAGCCAGGGGGATCAAATCATTGCCATCGGTTTCGATGTTTAACTTATGAGCAATATTGCGCAGCTTGATCGCATCTTTGACCGAATAGATAGCGGTCTCGCCCCTGGCGACATGCATCAGGGTTTTGGCCACTTCTTTGCCATGAAGCGAGTGGGCTGATGTACCGGAAGCAATCATTCTGACCAGGTTTCTGGCAACGATAGTATCCGCTGAGGCGCCGCAGATACCGACACTGCGTTTTTTACCAAAGGGGTTGATCCGGCAGGGACCTTTCATGCAAATCCGGCAGCAGATGCCTTGTTCACCAAAGCCACACAGGGGTTTCATCTTTTCGTATCGTTGCCATACTAAATCTATTTTTTCGCTTTCAGCTTTTTCAATCAGACTCTGGTCGGAACAGTTATAACAATCATTCATAATTTTTCTCCTTCATTTCAATCTTCAACACAATCTTGGTAGAAACAACTCTTTAAACAAGCGCTAAAGCTTTGGTTGGACAAGCCGCATAACAGGCCGGTTCTTTGCCAACTGACTGCTGATCGAAGCATAGATCGCATTTGTGGGCAATTGTTTTTGTTTTATCACCGATTTTAAAACTACCCAGGGTGATTACACCATAAGGGCAGACCTGTTCGCAGATCCCACATCCCAGGCACTTATCCTTGTCCAGGATGATGACACCGTTTTCTTGGGAAATGGCATGAGCAGGACAAAGATCTTTGCAAAATGCCGCACTGCAATGTCGGCAGTATGCGGGTGTTTTGGTAAGGCCATTCTGGCCGACGAAAATGTTGGGAACAATCCTGATATTTCCCAGAATTCCTTCAGCTTGATACTGTGCAGCTTTTCTGGAAGAACAAGCTAATTCACAGTTTCGACAGCCCATACATTGGGAGGCATCCACCACCAGGAACTTCAATTCTTTTGGTATGCACATATTTTCACCGCCTTTCAAATTTCAATTAAAAAATGTGGTTATGCCATAGTCATCGCAAATACCATGCCAAAAAATAAACCAACCCGCCGATGGCTTAATCGGCGGGTTGGTGAGGTTAATTGATCATTGATCAGGTTAAAAATAGTGTCAAATATATTGACAGTGTCAAGTAAAGGTTTACACTTTAGACAGTGTCAATGACCGTTGATCACAGTAGCTGATACTTTTTAATTTTATTATAGAGGGTCTGCCGGGTAAAACCCAGTCTAAGGGCGGCATCAGATTTATTGTTATTGCAGTCCTTGATCACTTTGAGGATCAGGTCTTTTTCATTGAGATTGGTTTCCCGTGCCAGTGGGGCTCTTTCATAGCGATTGAGACCATCGGCAGCAGTGAGTTCTTTTAAAATAATATCCTCACCAATGACATTTTCATCGGCCAGGAAGAAAAGTCGTCTGATCAGGTTTTCCAGCTCGCGGATATTGCCAGGCCAATTATATTGGATTAAGTGTTTTATCCCGGCAGAATCAATGATTTTTGGTTCCGATCCGGTTTCGGCACTGATTTCAAGGAGCACTTTACCGATTAGGCCAGGTATTTCGGAACGTCTTTCTTTCAGTGATGGCATCATCACATTAATAACGTTTAGCCGGTAGTACAGATCTTTTCTGAATAAGCCTTCCCGGATCAGCGTTTCAAGCGGCTGATTGGTTGCGGCAATGATTCGGACATCGACACTTCTGGTTACCACTGAACCCAATTTTTCAAATTGTTTTTCCTGGAGGAAGCGCAGCAATTTTGATTGGATCTCGATGGGGATTTCCCCAATTTCATCCAGAAAAACGGTGCCACCCTGGGCCATTTCCAGTTTGCCGATTTTGCCATTCTTATTAGCACCAGTAAAGCAACTTGGTTCATATCCAAACAGCTCGGTTTCAAAAAAATTCTTGGGAATGGTGGTACAATCAATGTAAACAAATGGGTGTTGACTGCGGCCGCTTTCCTGGTGAATCTGTTTGGCAAAGAGGGTCTTTCCGGTGCCGCTTTCACCGCGTATTAAGATGGAAGCATCGGTTCTTGATATTTTTTTGATATAATGAACGAGATCTTTCATCGCGGGACTGTCAACAATTATATTTTTATCACAGAGGCTTTCCTGTTTAATGGTTCGCTTTTTACGGGGCATCACTTCAGGTTCGTAGTCAGGTATCTTATCCAGCAGCTGTTTAACGAATTCAGATTCTAACGGGATGACCTGTCTTAAAACAGTGTTTGATTCGATAATCGGGCTTTCAAAGATAACGTGTTCAGCACCGTAAATCAGCTGCTGCCAGATAGCCGGTTTCCCGGTTTCCAGGACTTCGGCAAATTTTGATTCCCATTTTAAATCAGAGATACTGGTCTCGCTGATAAATGCAACAGCGAGGGTTTCGCGATACTTTTCATTAATTCGGATCACTGAACCATTACTGTCAATCACGGCAACATAATTGGGAATACTATCGAAAATATGTTGATTGAAATTGTTCAATTCCAGAGCATTCTTCAGAGCTTCGTTCAGTTTATGGTTAGTTTCTTCAGAGCGCTGACTTTGGTATTGAATCTGATTGTTGCTTTTAGCTAAAGTTAATGAGTTAATGGTTAAAAACAGCAGATTCATATTATCTTGATCATCGTTTTTTTCAGCCGTGTCATATTTTTCGTCGGGAATTCCTCTTGTGACTTCGAATTCGCAAAAATCATCACCCAGGGCATTGCATTTAACTTCGTTGGCATCCATGTTCTGTTTGCGAATATTCGAGACCGCACCCGCCAAGATACCCGCTTCAAAAAAGCAGATCGGTTTGCCAAGATGTTTCATATTAGAGCAGGTAAAGCAGTCAAATAACCGTAAGATAATCTTTTCGTCCGTCATATCGGTGATGACGATTTCGCCGATCCCCAATTCCATTATTTTTGCCGACAAACTGTTATAATCTGTAACATTGAGTCGGCTGCCAATGTTTTTGGCGGTATGATAATATATTTCTTCCTCAACGGCCTTTGAATAATGATCGGCGTTGGCTAAATTCAATACATTTTTTAGGTTCTTTTCGACTTGGTTATACCGTTCATAGTCTACAATAATATTATTATACAAAGCGAGTTCTCCTTCGATTCATCTTGTCCAGATATACGTCATGTCAGACGATATCTGATAATTTTCAAAATGCAGGCAGCAGGCTGGGCAATCCTTCACGTAGGACCAGCTGTTTTGATTATTATCTGTAGTTTATCTTATTTCTGGAAGGGTGTCCAATCATATTAGCTTAAATTGAATGGATTAAAGGAAAAGTCAGAATAGCAAAAGTGAAAAGACCGTTTATCAGTTCGTTTCCTGTTTGTTTAACGGAAAGCCAGATGCCCTGATCAATCCGCAAGATACGATTTTTTAATAAGTGCTAGGGTACCTGACCTGGGGCTACCTGACAAAATTATCATAATCCTGATAAACTTGTCGGGAATAGGCATAGCACCACTTAACGATTGCCTTTTCGAAAGTATTGGACTTGCCCATGTAAGCCGGCAACCCAGTTGGCGTTGGGGCTTTGCGCATGAGCCCGAGCCAGCAGCAGGCCACAGCCTTCTACGTACTCCAGAAAACCCTGACTGGTGAGTTCATTCATTTCAAAGGAGCCCTTCATATCCCGGAATTGACGGACGTAAAAATCCCGGCCGTTGGCCTGAAAGTGTCCCAGAAAGGGATCCGAGTAGGCCTGAAGAATCTGCTGATAGGTGGTGACGCGGAGGCCGTTACTTGATTTGGGGTTAAGATTTCCCAGTGGCGAGCCGATAATGGGATTGTAGCGAGACACCACTGATTGAGAGGCCTCTTTGATCTGGAGTACCAGATGGCTGGTATTTTCACAGGTTAACACCAACAGATAACACCGGGTGCCGACACTGCCGACACCGACAACCCGGCGAGCCACGTCGGTTAACAGGTGCTGGGATAAGAGCAGGGCGATATCCGGACGGACAGTTTTTTTATAGGCTTTAAAGGCAGCTTCAACATCTCCGGCCAATCCGGGATCCAGGTGGGTAAGCACCGGGGGTTTCTCCATAAAAACTCGCCGACCGTAGGCATCGTTCTGCGTCATTTTAGAAATAACCTGAGCAGAATCGCTTTGTTTCGCTTTTTTGAGAACCTTTTTAAAGGTCTCTTTATTTTTTTTTGATACCGTATCCAGAATGTCGTCTTCGCCGATGCTGCTGTAAAAGCGATCCAAAGAGCTGGATTCCAGCAGTTTGCGGAGTTCATACCGATAGTGCAGGGCGGCTTTGATGGCGGCCTCTTTCACCTGATCATCGTGCAGTCCCAGGTCTTCGCCACAGAGGATAATACTGGTGATGAGCCGTTTCAGATCCCATTCCCAGGGACCCGGGGCAGCCTCGTCAAAATCGTTGAGATCAAAAACCAAACGACGTTCAGGTGAGGCATACAGCCCGAAATTAGTGATGTGGGCATCACCACTGATAATCAACTGAGTCCCGGTAATCGCCTGTTTCGACAGATCATGAGCCATCAGCAGGGCAGTGCCGCGGTAAAAGGTGAAAGGTGAAACCGCCATCCGTTCCCGGCGCAAATCGATCAGTTCAGGAATCCGGGTTTTATTTTGCTCATCGATCATGGCATTGACATCCCGGTCAACCGAAACAAAGGTGCTTTGGTTTGCAAAGCTGACAACAGCTCGGGCTGCTTTTCCTTTTTGCCATAGAGCCGGGGCAGTGGGGATCATCTGATTGGGATTGAGTTCATACAAAATCAGTTCTACCTCCGGTGATTTAGTATTGGCCAGTAATAGTGTAGCAACATGCATTCTTTTTAGAAATTCAGTAATCGTTATTTTGTTACTCCATTATACTTTTGACAATCGGAGAAAATAAGCGTTGATCGGGACAATCAAAAAATTGCGACAAAATATGTCGTAATTAAAATGATTCTGGGTAAGAATAGTAAATAGAAACAAATATCAAAAAAATGAGCGTAAAAGAGGGTAAGATAATGGAATTTGATGCGATTATTATTGGCGGGGGAGTATCTGGCCTGACTGCCGGGAGTCTGCTGGCTAAAAGCGGGCTGAAGGTTGCGGTGATTGAAAAAAGCTACAATCCCGGTGGTTCCTGTGGTATTTTCAAACGCAATGGGATGACCTTTGATATTGGTGCGGCGATGTTGTTTGGCTTTGGCGATAAGGGCTTCAATGCCCACCGCTTTGTTTTTGATTGTCTAGAAGAACCGATTGAGGTGGTCAAACACGAGATGCTTTACTGCATGAATTTCAAAGGCCACCGGATTCGCTTCGGTGAGGATATCAATGGATTTGCTGAAGAGCTGGGAGCCGTTTTCCCAACAGAGAGAGCCAATATCAAGCGGTTTTATCGGGATCTGGAAAAAATGTACAACGATGTGATGGTAGCCAACCCCAATTACACCACACCGGACGAAACTGCGGCAAAGGGAGCCATGAAAAGTTTAGTCAGGCATCCGCTTTCATATGCCCGGTTTCTGGGATACTTGAATAAAAGTGCCCGGAGCCTTCTGGCGGGCTATTTTTCCGATCTGGAAATTTTCAAGTTCTTTGATAAGATCACCTCGACTTACTGTTATGCCACCCTGGAGGAGTCTCCGGCGGTGCTGGCGGCGGTGATGTTTGTGGACAATCATGCGGGAGGGAGCTATTATCCTGCCGGATCGACCATCTTTCTGCCCGGCAAACTGGAAAAGGTGATCGAAGAAAACGGTGGTATTATGCTGCTGGAAAAAGAGGTCACGCAGATCCTTTTTAAGGATAAAAAACCGATGGGGGTAGAACTGACCGACGGTGAGAAAATATTCGCCCGAGATCTGATCTATTCGGGAACCGTCTGGAATTTATACGGAAAACTCATCGGTCGACCCTACCTGACCCTTGATCGGGCCCGCTGGGCCGCCAGGCAGGTACCCACCTATCCCAGTGTGGTTCTTTATGCCCAGGTGGACAGCGCTGTCATCCCTGAGGACACTCAGCCGGTGGAAATGCTGGTGGGCAACCCGGATCGTTTGGATGAAAGTGAGGTCACCGTCTATATTTCCAGCATTGATGACCATACTCTCTGTGATCAGGACAGCCATGTTGTGCTGGCCATCGGGCCTACTTTCGAAAACTGGGAGCTGGGGGATGAATCGAATTATCTGGATAAAAAGGAAACCGAAAAAGCACGGTTAATCCGGGTGCTGGAAAAACGGTTTCCGGGATTTGGCGACGGTATCCGTTATGCTGAACTGGCTACTCCCCGGACTATTGAGCGTTATACCAATAAAAACGGCGGTGCCGTGGCAGGCCCCAAACAGATGCTGGGTCAGCACATGTTCAAGCGGCTCCATACCCGAACCGAATGGGACAATCTGTTCTGTTGCGGCGAATCCACAGTGATGGGCACCGGCACTCCCACGGTAACCACCTCGGGGATCAGTGCGGCTAATGCCGTATTAAAGAAACGGGGCTTAAGCCCCTATGTCTACCGGCCGGGTCGAAAGAACATGGTGCGGATTCTGGAAAAACCGGTGACCGCCCAAAAACTCTATGCCGATCTTCCGGCAGAGATTCGGACATTGATGCAGAAAGCCTCCCGGTGTCAGTATTGTGAACACCCAACCTGCAGCCTGGGAATGCACTTGGATATCCGGGGAATCATGCGCCGGGTGGCGGTGGGGAATCTGGCAGGCGCAAAAATGAAGATTGAGCATTATATAAAAGAAAGTCTGATTTTTATGGAAAATGATCCGCTGGATTGTTCTTTCTGTGAAATACGTTGTGTTTTGAATACTGACAGCGGAAAACCGGTTGAAATCCAGGCTGTGATAGACCAGTTGATGGCATAAGGAGGCGGCTGCGATGAAGGATTTGAGAACGGCTGAAGCTGTCAAGACGAAGTACACCCGGAAAATGTATGACGTGATTGTGGTGGGTGCCGGCATCGCTGGTTTGACCAGTGCTGCCTACGCTGCCAAAGCCGGCTATACTACCCTGCTCTGTGAAAAAAGCGAAAAACCCGGGGGCCTGGTGGCAAGTTTTACCCGCAACGGATTTACTTTTGACGCCGGCATCCGGGCCTTTGAAAATTCGGGAATTGTTTTTCCGATGCTGAGGCAGCTGGGGATTGAGCTGGACTTTGTCAAAAATCCGGTGGCCATCGGGATTGAAGATGAGCTGATGATTCTTAAAGGGGTGAAAAGTCTGGTTGATTATGCCGCTATGCTGACCCGTAAATTTCCCAACAATCAATCGGAAATTGAGGCAATCATCAGCGAAATCAGAAAAGTGACCGGTTATATGGATGTGCTCTACGGTATCGAAAACCCGCTTTTTATGGATCTTACCATCGATAAGTCATATCTTTATAAAACGTTGCTACCCTGGCTGTTAAAATACCAGGTGAATATCCGCAAAGCACAAAAGCTTGACGAACCGATTGAGGATTATTTACTGCACTTTACCATAAACCAGGCGCTCATCGATGTAATCATCCAGCATTTTTTTGAGAATATGCCGACTTTTTTTGCCTTGAGCTATTTCGGTTTATATAGCGATTACAGTTATCCTCTGGGAGGAACTGGGATGTTGGTCAAACAGATGACCGACTTGATCGCTGCCCATCAGGGTGTACTAGCGCTGAATACCGAAATCACACAGATTGATATGATTGCGAAAGCCATCAAAACCCGGGATGGCCGAAGCTTTGGCTATCGTGAGTTGATCTGGTGCGGGGATATGAAAGCCCTGTATGTCGCCGTCGATATGAATCCGCCCGATCACCGGGTTTTGGAGCAGCAAAAACGGATCAACCAGAACCACGGCGGCGATTCAATATTCTCCCTTTACCTCTCAGTAGATTTGGATCAGTCTTATTTTGGTTACCACTGCGGCCCCCATTGTTTTTACACCCCTAGCAAAGCCGGGCTCTCAGCGATCCAGGCGGAAAACGGGAAGGTGGTACTGGTTGACGACGGTCGATCTGAAGCAGAGAAATTGACCGCTCTGCAAGTCTGGGTCATGGAATACCTGGCTCTGACCACCTATGAGATCTCCTGCCCGGCACTGCGGGATCCAGCGCTGGCTCCGGCCGGGAAAACCGGAGTGATTGTCAGCACCCTGATGGATTATCGACTGGTCAAAGCGATTAATGAGGCAGGCTGGTATGGGATCTTTAAAGAGTTCTGCGAAGAAAAAATCATTTCGGTGTTAAATGAAACCATTTTCCCCGATTGGATAACTCACGTTGAAGATCAGTTCAGCTCCACGCCGCTAACGATTGAGCGCTTTACTGGCAATTCCGATGGGGCGATCACTGGCTGGGCCTTTCCCGATGATCCGGGAACCGGAAAACTACCAGCGGTTAGTGTTTTTCGAAAAATTGCTAAAACCATTGAGACGCCCTTACCTCATATTCACCAGGCCGGGCAATGGACCTTCAGCCCATCAGGGCTGCCGGTGTCGATTCTTACCGGTAAACTAGCGGCGGATGAGGTAATTAAAATGTTGGCAAAGCAGAGGAAAAAAGCTCAGCTCAGGGAATGTCCGGGAGCAAGTCGATGATTATTGTCAGCGGGATGTTTCTGTTGGGACTGCTGGCCAGCCGGATACTCTTTCGCCATTTTCACGGACTGGCTGGGATCGATCCAGTTGATCGAGATGATCTGGCCAACGAGATGCCCCGGCTTTCGATTATCATCCCTGCCCGCAATGAAGAAAAAAACCTGCCCTTGCTTTTGGGCGATTTAAAAAAGCAGCAGGCGGCGATTGATGAAATTATCTGTGTGGATGACGGCTCGACGGATCAAACGGCCAAAATCATAACGGAAACTGGAGTTTTGTTGCTTACGCCGGCTCCAAAGCCATCCGGCTGGATGGGGAAGTCCTGGGTCTGCCAGCAGGGGAGCGAAGCCGCCACCGGGGAACTGCTGTTATTTCTCGATGCCGATATGCGGCTGAGTCCGCTAGGGATCGGCAAGTTGGTACAGGCCTATGAACAGGCCGGTTCGGTGATCTCGGTGATGCCCTATCATCAAATGGAGAAAAAAACAGAGGCCTTCTCGCTGTTTTTTAATTTGATCCAAATGGGTGCCAATGGTATGGGTTTGCCGGTTGGTTATGAAAAAAACAAAGCAAACAAAGCGATTGGCCTCTATGGCCCGGTGATTCTAATTAGTCGTAATGATTACCAGACTGTCGGCGGGCATGCCGCAATTAAAGACAGCATTGTCGATGATATGGCACTGGGCGAAAAACTGCGGGAAAAAGACATTCCCTTTACGCTGTTTCTGGGCGATCAGGATGTTTCTTATCGGATGTACGGCGGGGGACTGAAAGATCTGGTTCAGGGCTGGACCAAAAATCAGGCCGCCGGAGCCTTGAAAACTCCAGGATATATTATTTTGCTGGTGTTTCTCTGGATAACTTCCTGTGCGTCGGTGCCTGTTTATCTGACCTTGAATCTGTTCTGGCAGCATTGGCTCTGGGTTGGAATACTGGCGGTGTGCTATGGCGTCTGGGTGCTGGAGCTGATCCGGATTGCCCGACATATTGGCAGTTTCTCGGTTGGGAGTCTTTTCTTTTATCCGGTGTTGCTGATTTTTTATTTGATAATTTTTCTGCGCTCGATGATCAAAAAAATGTTTGGGTTCCCGGTTATCTGGAAAGACCGGGAAATTCGCCTGGACAAATAAGAGGGGAGAAATAGTGTGAATAAATTGGGAGGAATAAAATGCAAGTGATTTTTCTGCCCTCACTGACCGCCATCCTACTGTGTTTTATCGTCTGGCCGATCCTCCAGGTGACAGCGGCGCTGATCTGCACCCATCTGCCGGAGCGTTTTTTTGACTATACTGCCTTTTTTTACCGGACCCATCACTGGGAAAAGGACGGCGAGATCTATCAAAAATGGTTTCGGGTGCGACGCTGGAAAAAACACCTGCCGGATGGGGGATCACTGGTAAAAGGCGGCTTTGAAAAGAAAAAACTGGTCAGTTTTTCAAAAGACAATCTGGACAAATACCTACTGGAATCCTGTCGGGCTGAAATGATTCACTGGCTGGCCATTCTGCCCTTCTGGCTCTTCGGCTTTTTTACTCCGCCTATTGTCATTTTCTATATGCTGATCTACGCCATAGCCATCAACATGCCCTGCATTATTGCCCAACGGTATAACCGGCCTCGGATTGTCCGAATAATTGAGCGACAAGACCTTTCTGCTTAAAAAAAACTGCTTTACAAATAATCTTGCAAAGCAGTTTTTTATTTAGTGAACTTTTAATGAGCTGATATTACTCCCGTTGACTAACCGCCTCCAGGCAGACCTTCAGCCAGGCAATGTATGAATCTTCCCGCATGATAGCGCCTAATAAAACGGCATAATCACCAAATTCTTTGGTGCCATATTTGGGAATGGCTTTAAATGACTTATCCAGGGAAGTTTCCAGGTAGTCTTTTTTAAAATTATGTTTACCCAACTGGCTGTGTAAATGCCGTTCAAAATCCGATGCTGACATAAAATCGCTGAAAAAAGTGCGCAATCGAAAGACATCTTTGGGCGTGACCCCTAGTGGTTCGTCCTGCAATAGCCAATCGACAAATTCCGCATGTCCTTTTGGCGTGATCGTATATAATTTTTTTTCCATTTTTTCGCCTTGAATAATGAGTTCAAAGGAAATGAGCTCTTCGTCCAATAGGCGTTTTAATTCCGGGTAGACCTGGCTGTGTTTGGCATGCCAAAAATTTGCCATGATCCGCTTTTCGAATTCTTTGGAAATATCATATCCGGTAATCGGTTCTCGATCTATTAATCCGAGCAGCGCATATTTTAATGTTCTCATATGTATTCCCCTTTCAAAGTTTTGTACAGATAATTCATGCACAATTAAATATTTTAGCACAACAAAATAAAGATAGATAGAATTAAATGTAAGCTTTAGGGTAAATTACTTTATAGAAGAAAGGAAAAGCTTTATGATGATCATTTGTAAATAGTTTACTGCTAAAGAGATATTATACTTGAAATCGATAACAAGATCAAGAAAAATATGTATTTCTTAAAATGTTTAATATAACATGTAACTATTGACATGATTGACGAACTGTGATAAATTATTCACATAAAATATAAACAATTTACTAAAAAACTTTGAATGAACTGGGTAATATTTTATCAAGGAGGACAATTTTATGGCTAAATTTATTTCGGCAGCAGAAGCAGCTAAGTTAATTCCAGATGGAGCAACAGTAGGTGTGGCTGGAATGGGACTGGCTGGCTGGCCAGAAGAAGTAGCAGTTGCAATTGCGGATAACTTTAAAGAAACCGGCCATCCCTGCAACCTCTCAATGAAACAAGGAAGTGCCATGGGTGACTGGCGCGAAAGAGGAATGACCCGCTTGGGACTGGAAGGACTAGTGACAAAATGGTCGGCTGCTCATATTGGTTCAGCTTTTGCCATGAACGATCTGGTACGGGCAGAAAAAATGGCTTGTCATTGTTTGCCACAAGGTGTAATCGTTAATCTTTGGCGGGAAATTGCCGCTAAACGACCCGGTTTGATCACAAAAGTCGGCTTGGGTACCTTTGTGGATCCCCGTTTAGAAGGCGGGAAAATGAATAAGGTCACAACCGAGGATCTAGTTGAACTAATCGACTTTAATGGGGAAGAATACCTTTTCTATAAATCATTCAAGCTGGACGTTGCGATGTTGCGGGGTACTACCGCAGATGAAAACGGCAACATCACCTTTGAAAATGAAGGCCCCATCAATGAAGGTCTAGCAGTTGCTCAGGCGGCTAAAAACAGCGGTGGGATTGTCATTGTTCAGGTGGAATATGAAGCCTTGAAAAACACTTTAAAACCGAAAGATGTAAAAATACCGGGTGCATTGGTTGATTATGTTGTAGTCGCCACCGATAAAAATGCCTGCTGGCAGACCGAAGGTCTGTATTATGAACCAGCTTTTGCGGGTAATCTGAGAAAACCACTCAACGCTATTCCAACTCTGCCACTGACTGAAAGAAAAGTTATGGCCAGACGAGCAGCGATGGAATTGTCAAAAGGCGATCTCGTAAATCTTGGGGTAGGTATTCCTTCGGATGTTGCCAGTATTGTTTCAGAAGCTGGCTATATTGATGAAATTGTCATGACAACAGAAGCCGGTGGTTTTGGTGGAATCCCAGCAAGCATGCCAAATTTTGGTAGTTCATACAATGCCGAAGCCAATATCGATCATGGTTCGATGTTTGATTTATATGATGGTGGCGGTATCAATGTGGCTGTCTTGGGTCTGGCTCAAGCTGATGCAGCGGGAAATATCAATGTCAGTAAATTCACTATCCCGGGGATGGGTGCACGATTGACTGGTCCTGGTGGTTTTATCAATATCACATCTAATACCAAGAAAATTGTCTTTGCTGGTTCCTTCAATGCAAAATGTGAAGTTGAAGTCAGCGACGGTAAACTGACAATTAAAAAAGAAGGTAAGGGCAAAAAATTCCTAAATGAAGTTGAACAAATTACTTTTAGTGGAAAATACGCAGCCGAAAAAGGACAGGAAGTCCTGTATGTTACCGAGCGATGTGTCTTAAAACTGATTGACGGAAAAATGACCGTCATTGAAGTGGCTCCAGGGATCGACTTGGAAAAAGATATCCTGAATCAGATGGATTTCAAACCTGAGGTTTCAGCAGATCTTAAAGAAATGGATCCGGGTCTGTTTTCTGAAAAATGGGATGGTCTTGACACAATAATGGGCAAGTAGTTGGTGCTTAGGTTTAGGAAGTGATGGACGTGGAACTAATAAGGTATACAATCAATTCTTTTTTAAATGAAAGAGTAAAAAACACACCAGATAAGATTGCTATCGTCTTTGAGGATGATGTTTACACATGGTTGGAAATGGATCAGATTTCGGATGGCATTGCCTTGGCATTGCTAAAATCCGGGGTGGTCAAAGGAACTCATGTCGGCATCTGGAGTCTAAATAGTCCGCTGTTCATGCTCTACACCCTGGCACTGACAAAAATTGGGGCGGTTGCCGTCCTGATCAATACCCGATGTCATCGAATTGAACTTGAAGATCTGCTGGATTATGCCGATGTGGCAGCCTTATGTTATGGAGAAGATACACATACCCTTAAATTCTCTGAGAAGATCAAACAGCTAGACAGAAACAGGCTTTCTTTGTTGAAGCGAACTGTTGCTATGGGAAAGACGAAAGAAGATATTCCCGAGCAATGCAAAATAAAGATTGTTGACAATGATGATCTGGCGCTGCTCGGCAACGCTAAGGAAAAGGTCATGCCAGAAGATGTGCTGGGGATCTTATTCACTTCCGGAACGACTTCCGCAGCCAAAGGCGTGATGCTTAGTCATTTTGCAACTATCAACATTGCTATCGAAACGGCCACCCAGATGCATTGGAACGAAACCGACAAAAGCTGTCTGGGGATTCCCTTATTTCATTGCTTCGGCCTTTCGTCGGGATTTATGGCCGCCATTCATGCTGGTATCGAGATCCATTTACTGGAAAGCCATAAAACCCTCCGGGTTTTAAAATGTGTGGAACAGAACCAATGCACCATTTTTAATGGGGTGCCAACCATGTTTATGGCGATGCTCAAGCATCCCCGATTTGAAACTTACACACTCAGTTCATTAAACAGTGGCATCATTGCCGGATCTTATGTGAATGCCAATGATTATCTGACCATTTGTGAGAAATTGGGAATGGAAAAACTGCAGATGTCCTATGGTCAGACCGAAGCATCGCCGAGTATTACCTTCTCTGATTATAATGACAGCATTCTTTATAAAAGCAGATCGGTGGGCAAAGTGATTCCCCATGTGGAACTAAAAATACTGGCAGCCAATCAGAATGAAATCTGCATTAAAGGCTACAATACCATGCTGGGTTATTATAAACTAGAAGCAGAAACGCAAAAGGCCATTGATGCTGAGGGCTGGCTCCATACCGGTGACCTGGGATATCTGGATAGCGATGGAAATCTTTGTATTACCGGTCGGTTAAAAGAAATGATCGTCCGTGGTGGCGAAAATATCTCTCCCTATGAGATTGAAAACCACATCAAGAATTTCCCCTACGTTGCCGATGTCAAAGTCATTGGCATTGAAGCCGAAGTGCTCCAGGAAGAAATTGCGGCTTGTATTGTCACCGATGGCCGAAAAAAATTAAGCGAAACCGAAATGCGGGAATTCTTAAGTCACCATCTGGCGGATTACAAGATCCCCAAGTATTTTATCTTTTTAAAGAAGTTTCCCTTAAATGCCAGTGGAAAAATAGTTCTGACTGAACTGAAAAATCAGATCAAGATGATTATAGAAGAAAATAAAAATTAATTGCACTAAGGAGGAAAAAATGTATTTCAGTGAACAAAATAAAATGATTCGAAAATTGGCAAGAGAGTTTGCTCAAAAAGAATTAACAACCGAAATATTGGATCAAGTGGAAGAATCAGGTGAATTTCCCCAGGAGATTCTTGATAAAATGGCAAAATTCGGTTTCTTTGGAATTAAGATTCCTAAGTCATTAGGGGGTTCCGGCGGGGATCACATGTCTTATGTCATTTGTATGGAAGAATTTGCCCGGGTTAGTGGGGTTGCCAGCGTCTATTTGTCAGCACCCAACTCTCTGGCCGGTGGTCCATTACTGCTTTCCGGAACCGATGAACAAATCGAAAAATACTTAAAACCTATTATCACTGGCAAGAAAAAACTGGCCTTTGCCTTAACTGAACCGGGAGCTGGTTCAGATGCCGGCGGGATGACAACCACTGCTGTGGATATGGGCGATTATTATCTCTTAAACGGTCGTAAAACCTTTATTACCATGGCACCTTTATGCGATGATGCTGTTATCTATGCCAAAACCGATATGTCAAAAGGCACTCGAGGCATTTCAGCATTTATTGTTGACCTGAAATCCGAAGGGGTTTCCTTGGGTAAAAACGAGCACAAGATGGGTCTGATTGGTTGTGCCACATCCGATATTATCATGGAAGACGTGAAAGTACCGAAAGAAAATCGTTTGGGAGAAGTTAACAAAGGCTTCAGTAATGCTATGAAAACGCTGGACGTTGGTCGACTTGGAGTAGCATCACAATCTATCGGTGTAGCTCAGGGTGCTTTAGACGAAGCCATTAAATATGCCAAAGAAAGAAAACAATTCGGTAGACGAATTGCCGATTTCCAGGCCATCGCCTTTATGATCGCCGATATGGCCACTAAACTGGAAGCTGCCAAACTATTGGTTTACAATGCCGCCAGCTTAATGGACAACAAGCAGAATGCCTCCAAAGAAGCATCTATGGCTAAGTTCTATGCTTCCGAAATCTGTAACGAAATCTGTGCTAAAGCCGTTCAGATTCACGGTGGATATGGATTCATTAAAGATTATAAAGTTGAACGTATGTATCGCGACTGTCGCGTCTTTACTATCTACGAAGGAACCTCTCAGGTTCAACAGATGGTTATTTCCGGCATGCTGTTAAAGAAATAGAGACTAAGAAAGGAACTAAATATAGATGAGAATTCTAGTTTGTGCAAAACAAGTACCGGATACGAATGAGGTAAAAATCGATCCGAAAACAGGAACAATGATCCGTGAAGGCGTACCAAGTATTTTAAATCCCGACGATGCCAACGCTTTAGAAGCAGCCCTGGTAATCAAGGACGAAAACCCGGGAACCGAAGTCATTGTCATGACGATGGGACCACCTCAAGCAGCAGAAATGCTGCGAGAATGTTTGGCAATGGGAGCAGATGAAGCTTATTTGTTAAGCGACCGTGCTTTCGGAGGCGCCGATACCTGGGCAACATCAGCTACCCTGGCAGCCGGGATCAAAAAAGTCAAAAAAGTTGACCTGGTTCTAGCCGGCCGACAAGCCATCGATGGCGATACCGCTCAGGTTGGCTCACAGATTGCTCAACGGCTGAAAATGCCAGTGGTTACCTATGTTGAAGATATCAAAATCGAAGACAAAAAAGCGATCGTTCATCGTCAAATGGAAGATGGTTATGAAGTCATCGAAGTTCAATTACCTTGTCTGCTGACCTGTGTGAAAGAACTGAATGAACCACGATATATGAGTGTCGGTGGGATTATGGATGCTTACGAACAACCAATTACTACCTGGAATCATGAAGACATCGGGCTGTCACCAGAAGCCTGTGGTCTGAATGCCTCCCCAACTCAGGTATTCCGATCGTTCTCACCACCAGCAAAGGGTGTCGGTGAAATGATCACCGGGACAAACGTGAGCGAAATTGCCGGCAACCTGGTTTCGAAGCTTAAAGAAAAGCACATAATATAGAAAGGACAAATAAAAATGGCGATTAAAGTAATAGATGAAAAATGTATCGGATGTTCAAAATGTCAGAAAAGCTGTCCTTTTGATGCCATCACAATTGAAAATAAAATAGCGGTTATTGGCGACGCATGTACCAATTGCGGAACCTGTATTGATGTTTGCCCGACTGATGCCATTCTTCAGGAAGGTACCGAAAAAATTGTCCGCGACCTGAGCATGTATAAAGGCGTCTGGGTTTTTGCTGAACAGCGTGAAGGAAAAATCATGCCAGTTGTTTTCGAACTACTGGGCGAAGGTAAAAAACTGGCCAATGAAATCGGCACCGAATTGTGTGCGATTCTGTGCGGCAGCAATGTTGGCGGATTAACCGATGAACTGTTTGCCTATGGTGCTGACAAGGTTTATCTCGCCGATGCTCCAGAACTGGAAAAATATACCACCGACGGTTATTCCAAAGTGATCAACGAAGCCATCGGAATCTACAAGCCGGAAATTGTTTTATACGGCGCTACTCATATCGGCCGGGATCTGGCTCCTTGTCTGGCGGTTAAAGTCAACACCGGTCTAACTGCTGACTGTACCAAACTGGAAATTGATCCTGATGATAAAAAAATCAGACAGACCCGACCTGCCTTTGGCGGAAACCTGATGGCCACGATTGTCTGCCCGGGTAGCCGTCCGCAGATGTCGACCGTTCGACCAGGGGTTATGGATAAAGCTGCTTATGATCCAAGTAAAAAAGGCGAAGTGGTTAAACTGGACGCCGTTTTTGAAGAAGGCGATATCCGTACAAAAGTACTGGAGATTGTCAAAACAACCGCTGATATCATTTCCATTTCTGACGCTGATTTCATTGTCGCCGGCGGAATGGGTCTGGGCAAACCGGAAGGTTTGGAACTGCTGAAACAACTGGCCGATAAACTGGGCGGTACCGTAGCGGCATCACGTGCCTGTGTCGATGCCGGATGGGCTGATCATAATATCCAGGTTGGTCAGACGGGAACCACTGTAAAACCGCAAATTTATTTTGCCTGCGGGATTTCCGGGGCGATCCAACATATTGCTGGGATGCAGGATTCAGACTTGATCATTGCGATTAACAAAAACGAAAATGCACCAATTTTCGAAGTAGCCGATTATGGTATTGTTGGCGACCTCTACAAAGTGATTCCGGCCATCATTGATGAGCTGGACAAACTCGGTAAATAATTAACATCTAAATTATTTCTCCAATCCTTTTAAATATAAACTAAATAAACTAGACAGCCGGCTGCAGATAATCTGTGGCCGGCTGTTTTTAATAGCTAGCGTGTTAGCTGATATCCATGTATAATAGAAAGAAAATGCAAAATAGAAATATTGACAAAACAAGGAGGCCGGCAAATGCGCTCATTTTTAAAACTGGAAGGCCAGGCAAAGAAGGATTTTTACCAGGCTAAATACGAGTATTATCGGCATTTTAATCTGGGGACTCTGTTTATCTCGGCGATTATGTTCTTTGTTCTGCTAGTGCCGTTCTGGCAGGTTTATGAACAGTTTTCCTGGCAGTTCCTGGCGATCCGCTGTCTGGTGGTGATTCCCCTGGCGGTGGTATTTTTAGCCTATCGTAAGACCCGTAATTACAAGCTCATGTCGGTCTTATCACTGTTGATGGTGCATGCCATGATCTGGGGAAACATCTGGTCTGCGACCTATATGACGGATCACTCCTATGTTAATGAAGGCTTTCTGATCATGAACGTGGTTCTGATGTTGGTCTCTTTCAGTGCCCCGCCGTTTTATACCATGGTGGCCCAGCTGGGGCTGATTGGCAATATCCTATTGGCGAATCAACTCTTTCATTTTGCCAAACTGGATGTGATTCTGTCCTTTAACGTTAAGGCAATCGTCCTGCTGTGCCTGGTGAATCTGATTATCACCGGATTCTATTATGATCATTACATCACCCAGAAAAAACTGGAGTTTGCCTTGTTTCACGATCCGCTGACCCGGGTTTTTAACCGCCGTCAGCTCCACAAGATTATGGGGGAGGGGCACGATTTGTCTTTTATGAGTGATAACGTCGTCATTCTGATCATGGATGTGGACCATTTTAAGCAGGTCAATGACACCTACGGACATGATGAAGGTGACCGGATTCTGCAGTTTGCAGCGGACTGCATTCGTCACTGTCTCCGCGGCCCGGATCTGTTGATTCGCTGGGGCGGTGAGGAGTTTGTGGCGATTCTGTCTGATTGCCAACGTGACCAGGCCAGCGTGGTGGCCGAGCGGATCCGCCGTTCGGTGGAAATGTCAGTCAACGGTGTATGTAAGATTACCCTTTCACTGGGGGTTGCCATCTATGAGGGGGGCGACTGTTTCGAGACCATTAAAAAAGCCGATCAGGCCCTTTTTGTAGCCAAACACAACGGCCGCAACCAGGTGGTTTATTATGAGTCGCTGGACCAGGAGGCTCTGGAAGCAGCAGGGATTAACGGGCAAACCAACGCTTGAATGATTGCAAAAAATACAATTAGATAGTCTTCCCAACGAGGTGGAAAAAATGGATTTCAGAAAATTGGAGTATTTTATTGCGGCGGTTGAGCAGGGCAGTTTTACCAAAGCGGCTCAGGAATGCTTTGTCTCCCAGACGGCCATGAGCCAGCAGATGGCCGCCATGGAGCAGGAACTGGATTTTCCGCTGTTTGACCGCTCCGGATATCGGCCTATCTTGACGCTGGCAGGCAAAGCTTTTTATGAAAGCAGCAAGGCCATTGTAGATTCTTATGAAAAGGCGGTTAAACAAGCCAAGGCACTAAAGCATGAAACGGCTGGCTCCCTTAGAATTGGTATTTCCGGTCCGGTTGAAAAGCGCTTTCTGCCGGAGATCTTGAGTAAGTTTGTCGCCAGTTATCCCGAAGTGAATCTGGAACTGCTGGAGCTCAGTTTCAGAAAGCTGGCTGAGAAAATAAGAGGTGGTGAGATTGACATCATGTTTGGGCTGGCCGATGAAATTGAAACGTATTCGCAAATTGAGATTACAACCTTGTTTACCAGTACCTTGTGCGTGATTGTGTCAACCAGCCATCCCTGGCATGATCGTTTTGAAATCTATGGCAACGAATTGAAATCTGAAAAACTGATCATTTTTTCAAAAATCTATGGTCCCAAATATCATGACTCTTTTTTCAGGGGCTGTGAGCTGGACGGTTTTGAACCGAATGTTATCAAAGAGGTTGACAATTTTGATGAAATGATTTTATTGGTCAGTGCCAATAAAGGGATTGCTATTATTTCTGAGGAAGTGTTGACCGAAGCCTTCGGCATTCACAAAATAAAACTGATCGAAACCCATCATCATTCCGAATTCTGCATGGCCCGAAATAAGAATGAGATTAATCCTTTGATTGATGAATTTATGCAATTGATTATCAAAAAAGACGTAAACCATAAGTAAACCTGATCATCATCTTTGCCTCTTTGAATTATCTTTTTGGACAGAGATTCGTTATACTTGTTTTAGTTAGATAAATAACAAACAAGGAGAAACGAATTAATGGGAAAAATAATAATGACCGGTGTAGACGGAAATTTTGGCGGTTATTCTGCGCGCAGTATTTTAAAAAAAGTGCCGAAAGACCAGCTGATCTTTACAACCCCGAACCAGGAAATGATTAAAAAATTTCAAGAGCAGGGTGTTGATACACGCTATGCCGATATCTTTAATAAAGAAACTTTATTAAAGGCTTTTGACGGCGGTGAGGTGCTGCTGCTCATCTCCATGCCTTTTGTTGGTGAACGAAGAGTAACCGCCCACAAAACAGCAATTGATGCCGCTGTCGAAGTCGGTGTAAAAAAAATCGTGTATACTTCGATTGTCGGTGCCGGTGAAGAAGACTGCGACACCTATGAGGTTGCGGATCATAAAGTAACTGAAGCTTACTTGAAAAGCCTGGATATAGACTATATTATTTTACGGGATTCACAGTATGCGGAAGCGATGGTGTCGGTGTTTGAACAAAGTGCCGCTGAAAATGGCGTAATGGCCAACAACATGGGCAATGGGCATATGGCTTTTATTTCACGGGATGATTGTGCCGAAGCCGCCGCCTGTGTGGCAGCAGGAGCCGGAGAAAACAATTCCATTTATGATATCAGCGGATCGGAAGCGATGACGATTAGCGAATTCTGTAAAATCGGCAGTGAAGTAACCGGCAAGCAAGTCAGTTATCAGGAATTGTCTGATGACGAGATGTATGCCTTTTTCGATTCCATTGGGGTGCCGAGAAATACCGAAGGGGAATGGGCCGAAGCGGCTAAAAACTTCCCATACTGTTCAGATGGGATGGTAACTTTTGGCCGGGCTCTGCGGCTGGAGCAGATGAACGCCTGTTCCAATCATTTTGAAATGCTCACTGGCAGAAAACCATTATCGGTACGAGAAGTTTTTGAGGATCTGGAAAATCACCGAATTGGTAGCCGAACCTCAACTGAAAATTAACAAAGCAAGTAAAGATAAAAACAGCATCACCAAATTTTGGAGATGCTGTTTTTGTTTGTCTTTATAAAAGGAATACAAATGATTTCTTATTGCGGTGCATTTCGCAATAAAATACCGCAGGACAAAAACAATTGAAACATCATGTCGTCCTGGAGCATCTCATAATTTAGGCTCGTGAGTTTCTGGATGTTTTTTAAGCGGTAGACCACGGTATGACGATGGATCTTGAGAGAATCAGCGGCCGCGGTAATGTTTTTACCGTTGGCTATATAGGCTCTGAGACATAAAAGCAACTCGTGGGTATAGGGATCCTGCTGATTCAAGCTTTTAAGCTGGGGGAAAACGAGCACATCGAGTTTGGTGTGGCGATCAAGAACCGTTAAAATATGATCGGCATAAATGTCATTAAAACTGATAATCTCAAAGGTATCATCATTGGCGTATTCATTGGCTATCTGACACTGCAGATAGGCCAGATTAATTTCATAGATATCATTAAAAACCATACTCTTCGTGGCTTTGAATTCGCGTTTGGCTAAGAAATCCAGGATCTGCTCATGGAATTGTTTTTTATTTTCAGGTTCGAGATTGTAATCACAAACAAGAATCAGTGACTCAAAAGAAAAAATCAGCTGATCTTTAAACAATCGGGAAAGCTGATTAGAGTAACCCTGGGTGCTTAAATCCGAATCAATAATTTTTCCGGCTGGACTGAAGCACCATAAGGCATAAGGCTCCGCGATCTTTCGGTCTTTTAAACCCATATGATGGGAGAGGATATGGGGATCGACGTATTTTTCTTTAATCAAACGGTAGAGATACCAGGGGGTTTCCAGATTTTTGCAAAATTCGTCATTCACCTTTAGGGCATTTTCGATTATTTGCTGGGCCAGCCACAGGTTGGCATATTCTGACTTTGTCAGCGGACTGATCAGTTCGGTCATCGCCAGCGATCCAAACAGCTGACCATTGACTAAAATTGGCGCAATCAGGCGTTTGATGTTCCCAAATGTATCCGGAGACTGATAATAAAAGGGCTGGTGCTGGGTTCTGAACTTTTCGCTGAGATTAATACTGTCAACCTCTTTTAAAGAATAGCCTTTTTCCAGAACGTGAGCCCAGATCGCATCCAATTTATCCAGATTCATGTCACTGGTGCGCATCAGCAGCCCCTGGGAATCGTCAAACAAGGCCGCCGGGTTTTTAAGATACCGGCAGGCTTCGTCCAGGATGGCCTGGAGCGTCTGGCCGCTAAAAATCCCTTCGTTAATGTACTCCAGCCATCGTTGATAGCGGTCAAAAACCGCCTGAACCGCGTCAAACAGCTCACCGGCATCGGTTTGAGCGGCGATCATAATAACCGACCAATGGGGATCGAGCAGGGCTTCGTCAATCGGACCGAGACAGATGAACGACAATGGTTTTGGTGATTCCAGATGAGCCAGTCGTTTTGCATCAGTGAGATAGAGCAATTCCTCACTCAGGTTGCGACCACTCTCAGGGCGATAAAAGCGGATTCCAGAGAGGTTCAATTGAATGGTTTTGCCTGAAATTAATGCAGAGTCCAGCCAGGTGAGCTGTTCAAATACAATATCAATGCTCAGTTTCATCAGGATCTCCTTTGGTTTTGTACAAATTTGTATAACAATCGCGTTTATTTTTTTATTATATGGACAATGACTTTAAAGTGCAAGTTAAATATAATAAGGGAAAATAAATATTGAGAAGGATTTCAATATGACTTCTCAATCAAAAGGAGAAATAAAATGTTAAATTCAATTAATCAAGATGCGTTTACGCTGTTTAACCAGGGTGGAAATCTGATTCCTTATGAGTACACCGGGTATAAGAATGAAATTCTAGCATCAAAATCGACGGCCTGGTTTGGGACAACATTGAACAATTCCCCTATATACGATGTCAAAGGACCGGATGCGGCCAAATTCCTGACCTCCATCTGCATCAACAGCTTTTTAAAGATGAAACCAGGCAGCATCCGCCATGCCGTTCTCTGTAATGAACAAGGACTGATTCTGACAGATGGGGTAGTCATGATGATTGCCGAAAATCACTTCCGAACCTACTGGCTTAACCCGGTGGTGGGATATTATGTATCGGTTACCGAGATGGATGTTGAAGGCGTTGATTTGTCGGGTAAAGAGTTCTTCTTCCAGCTGGCCGGACCAAAATCTCTGGAAATTTTGGAACAGGCTTCCCAAAGCGATCTCCACGATATTGCCTTTACCAAACACCGGATGGCAAAAATTGCAGGGGTCGATGTGCGCATTCTCAGACTGGGCATGGCCGGCACTCTAGGCTACGAAATTCATGGCGATGCGGAAAATTCAGAAGCTGTTTATGACTGTATCTGGGAAATGGCCAAAACCTTTGATGCTAAAAAACTGGGACAGGTTGGTTATACCATGAACCATACCGAAGCCGGTTTCCCGAATATTAATATGCATTATCCATTGCCGTGGTTTGAAACGGAAGGCCTAAAAGAATATTTGGCCGCAAGACCAATGGAAGGCTTTTTCAATCTGAATAGAATCCTGGTTGGCAGCGTGGGCAATGATTTAACGACCCGTTTTGTCACCCCCTTTGATGTCGGCTGGGAATATCTGATTAAGTTTGATCATGACTTCCCGGGCAAGGCGGCATTGGAAGAAATCGCCAAAAATCCGACCAGAACCATGGTGACCCTGGAATGGAATCCCGATGATCTGGGCGAAATCTTTGCTTCCCAGTTCAGAGGTCAGGACGTTGAACCCTTTGAAACCATGGACGACCGTCCCATGGATATGTATTACAACAGCGGTTTTTCCATGTATTACCACGCTGATAAAGTTTTAGCTGACGGCCATGAAATTGGTATTTCCAGCGGTCGTCTCAATAGTTATTTTTACCAGCGGATGATTTCGCTGGCCTTTATCAAGCCGGAATATGCCGTTGAAGGAAAAGAATTAACGGCTGTTTGGGGAACACCAGGAAAACCGCAAAAAGAAATCCGGGTAACGGTTGCCCGTTCGCCATATATGAATCTGGAAAACAATAAAGAGATTGACGTGAACGAGATCCCCAGATATCAAAAATAGGTTTTAAATAGGCAGATAAAACTAGCATAAAAGACTGTATCTCAACCAAATCAGTATGATTAGGTCTGAGACGCAGTTTTTTTATTTAGAGTATTTTATTCGGATTTGGAATGATGTGTTTTTGACAGCAGTAAGCTAAAATTAAGAAACACGATCGGCGAAAAGAAGTAGAAATACAAATCAGCAGAAATAAAGTTTTCCGATGCAAAAAATTATCAGCGGCAGAACCTCAGGTTTTTGCTGCAACAATATAATTGCCAAATAAGCCACATCATTATATCGACTTTTCTGAATTCATGTGCTATTGTAGGGGATAATGCGATGTGATTATTAAAAAGGAGTAAACAGATGGATCTATTGGTTTATACCTTGCAGGCAAATATATATTCTTTGATCATTTTGAGTATTATTTTTATAAACTTTAGAAAACGGTCTGATCTGACAAATGCCAGCAACCGGTTTTTTTGATCATGTTGAAAGTCGTCATGGCAATCCTGATTCTGGACAGCATCGGGATCAGTCTCTATGGCCAGCCGGGGCAACCGGTGCATTTTTTGCTGATGCTATTGACCCTGATTTATTATCTTCTCAATCCGCTGCCCAGTCTATTCTGGATGGCTTATGTCCATTACACAATCCACCGCAGCGAAAAGCGGTTAAAGAAACTCTTTACCATAGCGCTGATACCTGTTTATCTCAACAGTATTTTATCTGTCGCCAGTATTTTTACCGGATGGCTGTTCTATTTTGGTGATGATAATGTTTATCATCGGGGACCGCTGTTTGTATTGGTGCCGATCAGCTGTTTTTTTTATATTTTTCTACCATTAATGATGATCTTATGGAATCGCAATCGCATCCGCCAGCGGGATCTTCTGCCGCTGCTCTTTTTTGCGCTGCCGCCATTTCTGGCGGGGATTATTCAGACTTTGGTATACGGTTTGGCAATTACCTGGCCGGCGCTGACCATCTCCCTGTTAACAATTTATATTTTTATTCAGTCTCGGGTCATGAACACCGACCATCTGACCGGGCTTTACAACCGTCGGGAGTTTGATTACTACCTGGAAGATTGGCTGAATTGGCATTCAAAAAAGAAAAAACTGGCTGGATTCATGCTCGATCTGGATCGCTTTAAGGAGATTAATGACAACTTTGGTCATAAAACCGGGGATCAGGCTTTGATCAAAATGAGTGAGATTTTGCGGAAAAGTTTCCGAAGTAATGATTTTATCGCCCGAATCGGCGGTGATGAATTTGTAGTGGTGCTGGAAGTGGACGATCAAAAGGAAATCGAGGGGCTTTTGGAGCGTTTGCAGGAAAATATGGCCGTCTTCAACAAGCAAACCAAGGAACCCTACCAACTGAGTGTCAGCAGTGGTGCCGGTTTGTTTTCCCCTGAGGAGGAACAGAACCTCAGCGAGTTTTTCGGCGAACTGGATCGCCTGATGTATGCTGAAAAAGCAATGAAGAAGAACAACACCGTATAAGTCTGACACACTCATAATTGAAATGTCAGTACCGCAGCGTATTTATACCAAAATACCGAAAAGCGTTTTTTGTAGGTACGATGGACAAAAAGCTTGTCGGCAGTGCGCTGGATGTTTGGCCGTTTTGCAGATAGGTAAAGAGCGTGTTGCTATTGCATGAATAATTGACTACTATGTAATCAGATAACTGAAATATTAACAAATGAAAGGAGCACTGCTGAAATGATCAGAGAAATCAATATCACACTGCGCGGGTACGCGCCGACGGACATCCCGGCGATGATTGACATCTGGAATGAGGTTGTCGAGGAAGGCATTGCCTTTCCCCAAGAAAATGCTTTGACACGAGAAACTGGTGCTGCTTTTTTTGATAAGCAGACGCATTGCGGCATCGCACAAGCCAGTGAAACCGGAAAAATCATGGGATTATACATCCTCCACCCCAACAATGTGGGACGATGCGGGCATATCGGAAACGCCAGCTATGCCGTCAGTTCCCAAAGCAGAGGCTTGCACATTGGTGAAAAGCTGGTTCGGGACTCGCTGGTTCAAGCCAAACAGGCTGGCTTTTCGATTATGCAGTTCAATGCGGTGGTGGCGACCAATACCTGGGCCAGGCATTTATATGAAAAGTTGGGCTTTATCCAGCTGGGGACAATACCAGGGGGATTTTGCATGAAAGATGGTCATTACGCAGACATCTGTCCGTATTATCGTCGGTTGTAGCGTTGCCACGGAACGCGTGACGGTTTTAGTCGGCGAGAAAGAGGCCGAGACCTTGCGTAAAAATATTCTCTATGATAAGCAATAAAACAAACAAGCGCATAACGATGATGAGCGTTGGCATAACCTTGAAGATTTGTTGCTGATAAAATTACTTTTAAAATAAAAAAGCAATGACTGTAAAGATCTGGATTTCAAACCAGATCTTTTTTTGTTGCCTGCAATGTCGGAATCGTCCGATTTTCGAATTATTGATATCGGGATTTTACCATTGATCAAATAAGTTTAAACCAATCTCGGAAAATAAGCTGTAATTGTCGTAAAATGATACGATTTAGTCCATACCCTCATCGATTTCATTCGTATATAATGCTGATATTACAATAAATGGAGGTGCTGATTTATTAAAACAATATGAATGAAAAAGAGAGGAACAGGAGGCGAAGGCTTTGAAAATATTGATACTGGGTGGTTTTCTGGGATCTGGCAAAACATCGGTGCTGTTGCAGCTGGCCCAATATTTGGTGCAGCAATCCTCTGGTAGTTCGCAGACCCGGGTGGCTATTATTGAAAACGAAATCGGACAGATTGGCATTGATGACAAGGTTTTGCGGGGAAACGGCTACGAGGTTCGGGAAATTTTCTCTGGATGCGTCTGTTGCAGTCTCAATAGCGATCTGATTTCGGGAATCCAGGAAATCAAAAGCACGGTTGATCCGGACTGGCTGATCATCGAAGCAACCGGGGTGGCCTTTCCCGATAAGATCGCCGAATCACTGTTTACTAACCTGGGGTTAGCAGCCCGGGTGGTCACTATTGTTGATGCCAGTCGCTGGCAGCGGATTCGAATACCGCTGGCAAATCTGATTGAAGGTCAATTAAACGACGCCGAGCTGATTCTGATCAACAAAACCGATCTGGTGGCTGATCTGGAATTGATGGCAGTTGAAGCTGATCTTCGGAACCTCAATTCAGATGCGGTGATTTATCAGATCAGCGGAATTAAACCCATGGATGAGGGTTTGCTTAAGGAGATCCAACATGGCTGAAAATCGGATTAAGATCAGAAAAAGCACTCAGCTGAGCAAACGAAAAGATTATCAGATTGAGACCACCCTTCATCAAGGCGCTGTGGCTATTGCCGGGGAGACTGTCTTTACAGGTAAACCTTTTAACCCTTTGCAAACCATCATCCAGGAAGAATTTGCCGCGATCAGCAGATGGATTGTCGCTTCCGGTGGGATTGTCGGTCATCTCAAGAGTTTTCTTTCAGCCGCTGAGCAACAAGTGATGATCTCATCAACCGGGGAGCAGGTTACCTGCCGAACCTCGCCGTCAGCGCTGTTTAGCCAGGGCAAGCGCAGTGAAGGGATACAGATCAGCATTGCACTGATTGTTTTTAATATCCCGCAAATGGATTTGGAAGAACGGTTGATTGACATCTTTGATCGCTTGAATCAAGAAGAAAGTGAAGAATCACAATGACAGATAAACACCGATCCGAAAAGCGGATTTATACTGATGAAAATGGCAGCCGTTTTGAAATGGATATTATGAAACATTTCACTCTTGGTGATAAACAATATGTATTGGCCAGGGAAGTGCGGAAACACCATCATCATGGTGAGAACTGCGATTGCCATGATCATCATCATGAACACAGTTCGGCCGAACCCGCCAACGAAGATTTCTATGTTTTTGAATGGTGTGATGGTACTGACGGTCCAGACCTGTTGGTTGTCAGTGATGAAACCCTTCAGGCATTGGAACCCCTTCTGGCTGGGATGTAAAATTAAAAAATAATGAAAAGAAATTAGGAGAATGAAACATGATCATCATTGGAGAAAAAATAAACGGCGCCATTCCCGGGACTGCAAAAGCCATTGCCCAGCGGGATGCCGAGTTTATCCGGCACCTGGCCCAAATTCAGACTGCCGCCGGGGTTGACTATATTGATGTTTGCGCGTCGGTGGAGAACAACGTAGAGCTGGAGACCATGAAATGGCTCATTGATATTGTTCAGGAGGTAACAGAAACCCCCATTGCAGTGGATAGCCCCAACGAACAGACATGTATTGCCGCGATGGCCTACTGCAATAAACCGGGACTTTTTAATTCGGTTTCTATGGAAGGGGATAAGGTTGATGTTGGCTTTGCAGCCATTGCCGACACTGACTGGGAATGTGTAGCGCTGCTGAACAGCGACAAGGGCATTCCTAAAACAGCCAAAGATCGTTTGGATGTTTTTGCCGATATTATGGCCAAAGCCAAAGAATACGGTATTGCCCCCTCCCGTTTACATATCGACCCATTAGTGGAAATGCTTTGCACCTCTGAAGAGGGGATCGTAATGGTGACAGAAGTCATTCGGGAAATTAAAAATCAATACCCATCGATCCATGTCACTGGTGCTATCAGCAATATCTCATTTAATCTGCCGGCCCGAAAAACGGTTAACATGGGTTTCACCGTGATGGCTATGATGGCCGGGCTGGACAGCGGGATTCTTGATCCGACTGACCGGGATTTGATGGGGATCATTTTTGCCACTGAGGCATTGATGGGGGAAGATGAATACTGTGTGGAATATATCCGGGCTTATCGTCAGGGGATTCACGGAGCGGTAAAAAAATAACAATTTAGTGTAAAAGTGTTAATCACACATTTATATAAAATCGACTATAATAGGAGGAAGAAAACATGTCAAAAATTAATGAAGTCAAAGAATTGGTGGAAACAGGGAAGTCAAAGAAAGTCGGTGCCGCCGTCCAGGAAGCGATTGACGTAGGGAACAAGCCAGCGGATATCCTTCAGGCGATGGTAGATTCCATGAGCGTGGTTGGTGACAAATTCTCTTCCGGAGAAATTTTTGTACCGGAAATGCTGATTGCGGCCAAGGCCATGTCCAAAGGGGTGGATGTACTAAGACCTTTAATGGCTGGTGACAACTCAGCTTCATTGGGAACCTGTGTCATCGGAACCGTGGCCGGGGATCTCCACGATATCGGCAAAAATCTGGTCTCGATGATGATTGAAAGTGCCGGGTTTACGATGGTGGATCTGGGGGTGGATGTACCCGCTGAAAATTTCGTCAAAGCGGCCAAAGAAAATGACAATGTCACCTTAATCGCCTGTTCCGGACTGTTGACCACCACCATGCCGGCGTTAAAAGAAGCGGTAGAAACCATCAAAGCCAGCGGATTGAGCGGCTGCAAAGTGATCGTCGGCGGGGCCCCGGTAACACCGGAATTTGCGGCCGAAATTGGGGCCGATGGCTATGCAGCCGATGCCGGGTCAGCGGCGGTTAAGGCCAAAGAACTGGTTAAGTAAGGATTAATTGATCGAAGTTAATTGATTAAAACTAAAAATAAAAACATAAATAAGCGGAGGATATAGAGATGAATCAGAGAGAGAATTTTTTTGCCATGATCGAGGGGAAGAAGCCCGAGTTTATACCGAATTCAATGGAAGTTTATAAATCCTGTATTGCAGGAACCTGTATAACCGATTCGCCGTTAATGGGTGGTGTGGACTCTTTTGGTGTTAATTGGGTTGCAACGAAGGAAGGCGCGATGCCTGAACCGAATAAGTTCTTGTTTGATGAGATTGCTGACTGGAAGGAACATGTTCATTTTGCAGATCTCGATAGTCTTGGCATTGAAGCCGCAGCGGCAAAGGAAATGGAAGACTTTAATCAGAACAATCGGAACGAACTGGTTGTTAATGTTTTTAGTGCCTGTGGTTTATTTGAACGAATGGCTGCTTTTATGGGTTTTGAGAATGCCCTCTGTTCGTTGGTGGAAGATCCGGATTCCTGTCGAGAATTCTTTGAAGCCTTGGCTGATTATCGGATTGCCTGTCACAACCGCTTTATTGACGCTTATCAGCCGGATGTACTGACCTATTTTGATGATCTGGCTACAGCTAATGGTCTCTTCATGTCGCCAAAAGTTTACCGTGAGGTGATTAAACCGTCACATCAACGGATTGTTGAGGCAGTGACCTCCAGAGGTGTGATCTTTTCCCAACATACCTGTGGGAAATGCGAAGAAATTGTCGGTGACTATGTCGAAATGGGAGCTAGAATCTGGCATTCTGCTCAGAGTATGAACGATCTTGAAGGAATCCAGGAAAAATACAATGATCGTTTGATTATTGAAGGCGGTTGGGACTCTTCTGGCCCGGCCAGCTATATTGGCGCTTCAACAGAAGATTTAATTGAAGAGGCAAAACGGTGCGCCAACGTTTATGGGCAAAAAGGCAATTTTATTTTAATGCCGACTTTATTAAATGAAAACGGCAATTCATTGTTTGTGGGCGATCCCCGTCTTGAGCCCATGTTAAAAGCTTTCAATGAAATAAATAAGCTTTAAGAAAACGAGTTAAAGGCATGAAAGCAGCAGTAATGACCGGATTAATCGGCGGAATTATGGGGCTATTGATTAGTTTTATGCTCAACTACTTTTTAATACCCATGCCGGACTCTATTTTTGCCAATGCCTTTGGCAATGGCATCAGCGGACTAATGAGCGGTTTTATGGGCGGTTTTATCGGTTTACTGATGTATTTAAAAAAAAACGTTGTCAAAGAAAAATAAATGCATCGCTAGAATGAAGCCAAGCTGGTAATACATACCACTGGCAACAAAGCAGTCGTCGTGGTGAGGGCTCGGCCCGTTTAATCATCACAGATCGCCTGACGGGATCCGCTTTAATTGAATCAAAGCACATTAAAAATAACTGACAACACAGCGCTTTGCCCCGCTGTGTTGTTTTCATCTTTGTAAGAAGGCGCATTTTTAATTTAATATTGTTTTTAGAAAAACCATGCTATACTGATAAAAAAATCAGAATAAAGTTTTGCAGGTGAACCATGGATAATCAACCAGCCAACCTCCAACCCAATCAAAAACGCATCAGCGATCTGGTGGACATCAAAACCCTCCAGGAAATTCTCGACGCCTTTACCACCACCACCGGTCTGATGGCCAATATTGTGGATGTGGAGGGGGTCTCGATTTTCCCACGCAAGGGCATTAAAAAATGCTGTAAATTCTGTCGGATTATTTACAGTCTGGAAGGCGGCAAGAACCGCTGTCAGGCCGCCTACAAACGGGCTGGCAAACAGGCGGCGCTGTTTGGCGAGCCCTATATTTTTCGCTGTCCCTCGGGGTTGATTGAGTGGGCGGCGCCGATTGTCTTAAACGGTGAACATGTCGGTACCATCATCTGCGGACAGGTGCTGATGTGGGAGCCGGAGGAGTTTTTCTGGATTGAATTACGAAAAATGAATCAGGCGATCACCGATGATTTTGAAGAATTGTTTGCAGCGGTGGGGGAGCTGGCCATTGTTACCGGCAACCAGGTCCAGGCCTCGGCCTATCTGCTGTATGTGGTGGCCAACTATATTATGAAAGCCGGCTGGGAAAATTTTGAGCAGTCCCGGGAGTTTGCCCGCCAGCGAACCCTTTATCATGCGGAAATTGAAAACCGGAAAAGTTTGGAAGAACAATTGGACAAAACTGAAATCCTGTCGCTGATTGATGAAGACGAAATCATCGTGCAGCTTCAGCAAAACCGCAAAAAAGCAAAACTATATCTGGAGGGTCTGATTTCCGGGCTGCGTTATGAAGCTCACCAGAATTTGCCGCAGATGCGGGCCAAAATGATCGAGCTGCTAGTGATGTTATCCCGGGTTGTTAACCGGTTGGGGCAGGCGGTGGCGCCGTTTCTGCAAATCAACGATCAGGCATGGAGTCAGATTTATCAAACCGATTCCATCGAGAATATCGGTGTGCTGACTTCCAAGGCAGTGGATGCCTATCTGGAGCACCTTGAGGCATTAGCGATCAAACCAGAAAATCCCAACATTAAATTGATGATTGATTTTGTTGAAAGCAACTATCAGAAAAATCTGACGGTAGAAGAGATTTCTGATTCAGCTTGTCTCAGTCCCGGCTATGCCGGCCGGATTTTCAAAGACCAGCAGGGCATGTCGATCATGGATTATGTCCTGAAGGTACGGATCGAAAAATCCAAGAAACTGCTGCTCAATCCTCATTATCAGATTCAGACCATTGCCGAAAGCGTGGGTTATGGAGATGCCGGCTATTTTACTAAGGTGTTCCGTAAATTTGAAGGAATCACCCCTACGCAATTTAGAAAAGTTCATAAACGATAAGGTGCACAATATGGAAAAAGTTTTAATCGAATTACAGCAAGCCATTGAAAACGGGGAAACCCAGATTGCCATGAATAAAACCAAGGAAGCCCTGAATTATGGCATCCGCACCGATAAGATTATCCAGACCGCCGTCAACCCGGCCTTTAAAGATCTGGGCCAGAAGATGTTTGATGGGGAAATCTATGTCACCGATGTGCTGATGGCCTCCCGGGCGGCTCATGCGGCGATGTACGTGATGGAGCCGATTCTGTCCCGTTCAACCGGCACCTCAAAAGGCATCGTGGCTATCGGTACGGTGGCCGGGGATCTTCATGATATCGGTAAAAACCTCGTGATCATGATGCTTCAGGGCAGCGGTTACACAGTGATTGATCTGGGCATTGATGTACCGGCGGAAACCTTTATCGAAGCAGTCCGGATGCACAAGCCCCATGTACTGGCGCTGTCATCCCTGCTCACCACCACTCTGCCGGAGCTGGACAGTATGATGGAGGCTCTGGTGGAACAGGGTCTGCGCACTCAGGTCAAAGTCATTGTCGGTGGTGCCCCAGTGACGGCTGAATATGCCGGCCGGATCAAAGCCGATGCCTATGCCAACGACTTGTTTGAAGCGACGGAAGCGGTGGGGGATCTGATGAAGAATCGGATTGGGAAGTATACCGTTTAAGCTGCCTGTTTCCTAAGTTCTTTCGCCAGACGCTTTAGCTGGTGAAATCCTGCCAACAAAAAATTAGCGAGGCCAATCCCGGTGACAGAATTGGCTTTTTTTACGTTTATCGCCTTATTTTTTGACAGCGGTTCCATAAGCATTTGTAAATTGATCAACCCGGTTAAAGGTGAATTTGTTATACAGTGTTAATTGGTCGCCGTCAATTTGATAAGCAAACGAGTCTTTGTCTTCTAGTACCTGAGAAAACTGTTCGCCCTGATAATACTGGCCGTTCGTTAAGAAAAGATTGTTGCCGCTGGCCTGATAGTCATAGGTGCTTTTGGTCCAGGTGCCGTTACTGCATATTTCATGGATTACCTGATTGTCTGGGGTAAATTCATAATTTTCATAGCCCATCAAGCTGTCAGTCGCTTCCCACTTTCCCACCAGTGGATTGGCGGGCTCCTGGGAGGCTGCTGTTGTGGTACATCCGGACAAACCAATCAGCATCAACAGAACCATTACATTGATAAAAAGTCTTTTTTTCATAGTCACCTGCTTTCCTATTAATAGAATTAATCTGTAAATCAGTCTCAAATACCTGAAGCATCATTTATTTCGACTGCTAGCTGTTTTGACAAATCATCCAAATCATCAATAAAAGCGATTCTAGCATAAAGAACTTAAAAAAAATTGAACCATAGTCAGTCAGAGCCAACCGAAGGCAATGATTTGTTGGCTAACTTGACAAAAAATACATGCCGTGATATTATGTACCACGACATATAATATCGCGATATGTATTTTTATAATAAAAAGTTTAGAATCGCAACCACTGAATGTCGGCTGTTTTTAACAGTAGCCAATATTTTAAAATTTGAGGAGAAATATGAAGAATCAAAATCCCTGGTCGGAAATCATCAATCTGTTAGAAAGTGCCGAATCAAAACTGGCCAAAGCCCGACTGAAAGCCTATGGTGTTCATGGATTAACTGGTCCCCAAATCAGCATTTTGTTATTGCTTGATAAAAATGGGGCGATGAAAATCTGCAATATCGCGGATCATCTGGGTATGATCCACAGCAATGCTTCCAATATCTGTTCCCGCCTGGAAAAAGCTGAACTGATCGTGCGTAACCGCTCAAAAGATGATCAGCGGGTAGTGCATATCCAACTGACTGAAAAAGCTCAGAGTAAAATGGCGGATATCAAAACCAGCGTCGATAACTTTCATAAAATCATCGCCGAAAATGTTTCACAAAAGGATTTTGAAGATATCAATACCGGGCTCAGTAAGCTCAACAAAGTTTTAGCAATGCTTTAAAAAATTCCTGCAAAAAAACTACAGAAACTACAGACATGACATTTGCGGTAAATCACCCGATGCCAGCTGCAACCAAGGAGAAAAATGAACGAAAAAACAAAAAACAAAGGCTTTGCAGTCATGCTGGCGATTATCCTTTCAGGAATGGTCGTCACCATGCTGAATCAATCCATTATTAATATTGCCCTGCCCCAGATCATGAAACAATTCAATATCGATGCCGCCACGGCTCAGTGGCTGGCCACCGCCTACATGCTGGTGTGCGGGATTCTGGTTCCGATCAGTGCCTATCTGGTCCAGAAGTTCAGCTACAAACAGCTGTTTATCACCGCCATGGCTTTCTTTACAATTGGCTCCTATGTGTGCGCTGTTTCCCCGGGGTTTGAAGTGATGCTCATCGGCCGGATTCTACAATCTGTCGGCGGCGGCTTGTTAATGCCCCTGAGCATGAATATTTTTATGTCTGCCTTCCCGGTGGAAAAACGGGGCGCCGCCATGGGTTTGCTCGGCGTCGGTTTGATCCTGGCCCCGGCCATGGGACCGACCATCAGCGGCTATGTAATTGAATTTTACAACTGGCACATTTTATTTTACGCCATGACCGCCGTCGGTTTGGCCGTCATGCTAGTGGCTTTCTTTTTCTTTAGCTTTAAAAATGAAAAAGGGGAAGCCCGGCTGGATACCTTTGGGGTGATCACCTCCAGCATTGGTTTCGGCACCCTGCTTTACGGCGTCAATGAGATTTCCGGCAAAGGCTGGAATGATCCGGTGGTTCTGAGCTTCCTGGCCATTTCGCTGGTGTGCCTGACGGTCTTTGTCTTCCATGAACGAAAAAAAGAAAATCCGCTGTTGGAAATGAAGGTTTTCAAAGACTTTAATTTCACCTATACCATTATTGTCAATATCATTTTACAGGTAGCCCTTTATGGCGGGATGATGCTGCTGCCGATTTATCTCCAGACGATTCGTGGCTTCAGTCCTTTAGAAGCGGGGCTGTTATTGCTGCCTGGTTCCCTGCTGATGGGTTTAATGGGGATCTTTACCGGCAAGCTCAGCGACCGGATTGGAATCAAACCCTTGGCGATCATTGGTCTGTCAATTCTCACCGTGGTCACCTTTATGCTGACCACCCTGACAATGGATACCCCTTATGTTGAAATTATGTTGTTGTATACCATGCGGGCTTTTGGGCTGTCCTTTATTTTAATGCCGATTACTTCGGCTGGGTTGGCTACCATTCCGCTGGAACTAATTCCCCATGCCAACGCCCTGTCAAGTACGCTGCGACAGGTGGCCGCGTCCATCGGTATCGCCGCGCTGGTGGTGGTAATGTCCAATCAGGCCAAAGATTATCTTCACGATCTGTGGGCCCGGCGGTCACCTCTGAATCGGCTAAGCTCGCCACTATTTACGGCATCAATCATGCTTTTTTCGTTTCGGCGATCATCAGTGCCATTGCCTTGTTTTTGTCCTTCTTCTTCAAACGACCGAAGTTGGAGCAAACAAGCTTCGAACAAGAAATCCTGGCATTTGAATAAAACAATGTGTTTTCACTAAAAAAGGAGAAAAAATGGGAAAATATCGCATTATCACGATTGAACGGCAGTTCGCCAGCGGCGGCAAGCAAATCGCCAGCCAGCTGGCTGAAAAATTAGGCTTTGCCTTTTACAATGAAGAGATTCTTGCCATGGCCGCTAAAAAGCTGAACATCCAAACGGATTACATTGAGCATCTGGAAGAGACCGCCACCATCGGCGTGGTGGATGCCATGTCCCGAGCGATTCGATATACCGATAAACAGCAGCTGTCCGAGAAATTATTCTGTGCTGAAAGTGACATTATTAATCAATTGGCATTGACTGAAAATGCCGTGATTGTGGGACGCTGTGCCACCCAAATTTTAGCCGATCGAAAAAATTGCCTGAGTGTCTTTATCCATGCCAATAACGAGGTGCGTATCAAAAGAGCGGTTGAAGAATACGGTATTCCCGAAAACGAAGCCCTGGCAGTGCTGCGAAAAACCGACAAACGCCGATCTGAGTTCTATAACAGCCATGCCGAAAAAAATGGGCCAGTTTAGACACCTATAATCTGTGTCTGGACAGCGGTGTCCTGGGCATTGATAATTGCGTCGAAGCCATCGCGTCATTGGCGGTTTCGATCAATCGATAATAACTTTGAAATGCTTGCCCCGGTGCTCTTATGGACGATTGTCAAGAAGGAGTCCGGGGCTTTTTTAATACGGCAACATCCGGTTTCATACCGGGTTATTTAATTGAGTAGGGCAGACGTAATTTCAGGAACCAATCAGGTCAAACATTGTTAATAAGCCATAAATATGTTGCAATGTTGTTGTTTACTAGACTTTCATCTTGAATAAAATAACAATATTTAAGTACAGAATAAAGTCCTTAAGGAGGATGACATGAAAGAAATTGAAGTATCAATCAGAATAAATGCCACTAAAGAAAGTGTCTGGGCGACGCTTTGGGAAGATGTAACATTTCGTGACTGGGCAAGTATTATTGATGAAGGCACATATCTGAAGGGAAATATGAAAGAAGAAATGAAATCCAGTTTATCTCGTCGGTAAATGGTTATGGGGTGACAAGTCTGATTGAGAAACTTAATCCGAATACCTTTATTTTATTCAGACACAGTGCCGACACAAAAGAAAGTGGCCAGCAGGAACGCAAAAAAGAGTGGACGGGGGGAACCGAGAGTTATTCCCTGGCCGAAAAAAATGGCGTCACAACATTAATTGTTAAAACCGATGTTCCTCAGGAACTAGTAGAAATATTTAATGCTCGATTACCTAAAGCGCTGGAGCGGATAAAAATGCTGGCGGAGAAAATCAAATAAGAAGACAATTGTATGTAACAGGAAAATGATCTGATCTGGGCTTTCTGAAGTAGTTGACACATTACAAAATCAAAGATAAATATTTTGATTTATTTTTGGATAATCGTAATAAAAAACTAATCTTTGCTTATTTTTTATTGAGATGTCAGAAAAAAGCCGTAATATTTAGTGGGTTTATCAATAAATATTTTTAGCAAAACCGATAAATTTAACTAATTAATATGGTTGATTATTAATTTACCGATTCGCAGATGATTGAGTGGAATATTTTGCATTGAAACAGAAAAATATTGACATAATAATCAAATAGTGATAGCCTAAAACAATAGTTGTATACACAAGTGTAAAGAAGTAAATCTAAGGATAGGTGATTTTAAAACGAATCATAATTTTTAGTATTGCAATTGTAATGCTAGGATGATCAGTCTAGTAAAACGACATGTTCGTTTTGAATTTCCTGAAAAGTTATGGAAAGAAAGGAATGTATTGTAATCGTGTGCAATTATTTTAATAACAGATGCATTGGAAATTGAGAAAGGAAATGAAGATGGATTGTGAAAATCAACAAAATTATGAGTATACTCAAAAACATTTGAAATCTGGTTTAGCCGGTAAAATCTCTCTGTTAGTTATTATCTTTTCAATTACAGGTATAGCGGTTTCAGGAATCGCTTCCTATTTGATGGCCAGAAATGTCATTATTAATCAAAACGGCACAGATTTGTCACAGACTTTAAGTACCCTGGGCTTAATGATCTGCGTCGTATCCCTTATTATCATCGGGATCAGTATTCCGATAGCGCTTGCTTTTGGCAAAACAATGACCAAGCCGATCCTCAAACTCAATGCGGTCTTTCATCGGATGGCTCTTGGAGAAACAGATTTTGATTTGCATCTGTTAAAAGAATTCAAGGGAAGATCAGAAGATGAGCTGGGCCAGATGATGGCATCATTTATTGCTATGGTCGAGAATCGGAAACATCTGGCGATCGCCGCTGAAAGCCTCGCTAACGGAGATTTGAAGGTCGAAATACTGCCCCAGTCTGAAAAAGATGTGCTGGCACACGCATTGATCCATATTGTTGAACAGCTGAATCTTTTATACTCAGAAATGGAAAAAACCGGCTCGGAAATCGCTTATCATGGTAACTTTAATTTTAAAGGGGATCCAACAATTTTAGCTGGCTCCTATCAGGATTTTATTGAGGGCATCAATGAAGTTGTGTCTGGGCTTGTTCAACCACTTAGAACGGCAAGTGAATATATCAATTTGTTCGGAGACGGCAAAATACCAAAGAAAATTACTGAACCCTACAATGGCGATTTCAATGTCATCAAAGACAGCATTAATGCCTGTATCGATGGGTTGGGGGCATTATCTGAAGGAAATACGGTCCTTTCTCATATTAGCATCAACGATTTTTCGCAAAAAATCGAAGGGCAGTACACCGGAATTTTTGGTGAAATCTCCCAGTCTATCAATCAGGTGGTGGATCAGTTCAGGGGGATTATCATGGTAACGAATAACATCGCCCAGGGATACCTTAGCGATTTGGAAGACCTAAAGAAATTAGGCAAGCAAAGTGAAAATGATACCTTGATTCCAAGCCAGATTGAGATGATCGAAACCATCCTGTTGCTCATTCAGGAAACCCAGAATATGACCCAAAAAGCAACTCAGGGAGATTTACGTTATCGTGGTGATGTTACCCAGTTCAAAGGAGAATATGCCAAGGTCATTGTTGGATTCAATCAGACCCTGGATGCAGTGATTGCCCCCATCTCCGAAGCTTCACATGCTCTGACAGAGCTGTCAAAAGGCAATCTAAACGTTGAAATGGTAGGGGAATATTCAGGAGATCATGTCGAAATCAAAAAAGCATTGAACAAAACCGTCAAGTTTTTGAAACGCTATGTCGATGAAATAACTAAAACTTTGAAGGAAATCCAGCAAGGAAATCTTAATCGGGAAATTACATCCTTTTATCAGGGTGATTTTTTTGAAATAAAAATGGCACTTAATGATATCACGACCCATTTAAGTACTACTATGTCTGACATCAATGTGGCAGCAGAACAGGTGGAAGTGGGAGCCCAGCAGATTTCCAGTGGTGGTCAGATTCTATCTCAAGGTGCCGCCCAACAGGCCAGTGCCATTCAGGAACTCACTGCTTCGATTGAAGAAGTAGCAGAGGAAACCAAAAAGAATGCCGTTGATGCCAACCAGGCCAATAACATTACCAGCAAGGTTCAGGAAGATGCTGAAATTGGCAATAGTCAGATGAAGAAAATGATCGCTGCCATGGGGGAAATTAATGTTTCTTCTCAAAATATCTCAAAAATCATCAAAGTTATTGATGATATCGCCTTCCAGACCAATATCCTAGCTCTTAATGCTGCCGTTGAAGCAGCAAGAGCCGGTCAGCACGGAAAAGGTTTTGCTGTTGTGGCGGAAGAAGTTCGAACCCTGGCAGCAAGAAGTTCAGAAGCCGCAAAAGAAACGACCAACCTTATTGAAGGGTCCATCGAAAAGGTGTCTATCGGGACAACTATCGCTGATGATACTGCGGTAAGTCTCAATGAAATACTGCAGGAAATTGAGAAAGTCACCGGAATTGTGAAACACATTGCCCAAGCTTCCAATGAGCAGGCTTCAGAAATTGCCCAGATCACTCAGGGCATCGAACAGGTTTCCCAAGTGGTTCAGTCTAATTCGGCCACTGCTCAGGAAAGTGCCGCTTCCAGTGAAGAACTCACCGGTCAGGCCGAAATGCTCAAACAGATGGTGAGCTATTTTAGACTAAAGGATCAGGATCAGATCGGCCTGGGGATGGCGGATAAAAGCTCAGTCAGTGTCACTAAACAGCCGGTAAAGAAAGAACTTCCCCGAATTATTCTCGACCATTCCGAAATGGATAAATACTAAAAAATAGTCACTTGAAAAAGCCCCGCGATGAAGCGTTTTATATGCAAAAATTCGGCATCTCATATTTTAGATAGTGATGAATGAAACTAAACGCTTTTGTACCAATATTTGCAAGGGGCGTTTTTAATAAGAGTAAAGAACTGATCTGCAATGAGGAATTAACTAATGCCAAGATTCCCAGTTATCAGAAATAAAAGACACGCTTAAAATGGAAACTTGAAACCACTTTAAGCGTGCTTTTCTTTTATAGAATAACTAAAGATTAGCGGATTTGCGCAGCGTCGATTACCACGTAGCTGCCATCGGCCCATTGATCCAAAGCAATTTCGATTACCGGAGCCCCTTCCGTATCAATAAAGGCCTGGACGATTTCATCATCCATCTGGGATTCAACGGAAACTTCGGCAACTCCGTTGAAGGAATATCCCTCGAATGCTTTGATGATATCCCGCCAGATATCCCGGGATCCATCAATTTTTTTCAGGTTTTTGATGACTTGTTCAATATTCATTAGTAATTACCTCCTCAATATTATGTCGGTCATTAAATGAATACCCTCTCCGACACATTTTAAAAATATTTGATCAAGATATTTTAAAAAAGAACATGATAGTTTATTGATAACCAGGTGAAAGCCAATATACAAAAAAACCTGGGTTGTTACGAGGTTGGTGTTATTCACTATTTTAATAAAGTGAGTTAGAATAGGTGACAATGTGGTAAAAACCAAAGATAAGACGAAAAAACACGAAGAAAGGATTGAGGCAAAATGAACGAGGTATTTAATGAAGCAAAACTGGCCGGAATCACCTTAAATAATCGAATCATCCGATCGGCAACCCACGAAGGAATGAGTGACGAAAACGGGCGACCGACTGAGACGTTCATCAAAAAATACGAACAGTTGGCAAAAGGTGGTGTCGGCGCGATTATCACAGGATACGTCGGTGTCATGGCCAATGGCAAGTCACCGGCATTCAATATGACAATGATTGATAGCAATGATAAAATTGCGGCCTTCGCAGAAATGGTAAAACGGGTACATGCGATGGAGACGCCTATCATTATGCAGATTGCCCATTGCGGTCGACAAACCCGCTCAAAAATTACGGGGTATCCCACCGTGGCACCGTCACCCATACGGGATGGCCTATATAATGAAGATCGTCCTCATGAACTTACGGAAAGTGAGATTATGGACATCATCCGGCATTTTGTGGCAGCGGTCGAGCGGGGCAAAAAAGCGGGCTTTGATGGGGTTCAACTTCATTTGGCCCATGGTTATCTGCTTTCTTCCTTTCTTTCACCACATATGAACAAACGAAAAGACCGATGGGGAGGAACCACGGAAAACCGTTTTCGGATCGTCAAGGAAATTTTGAACCAGTCGCGAAAACGGGTGGGCGACTATCCAATGCTGGCAAAAATAAATGCCTTCGAAAAATCTGCCGATGGGATGCGCATTGACGAGGCAGTAAAAATTGCCAAAATGCTTGAGGAAAATGGCTGTGATGCTATTGAAGTATCATCCGGGATCATTGAAGACGGGTTCTGGTTCGCCCGCGGCGAGTTTCCCTTTGAAATCATTGCTGCTGAGAATTTTCGGTTGAAAGCGATTCCCCGGTTTTTGCACCCACTTGTCAGGACAGTGCTGAAAAAACAAATGGATAGCCCCCAACCCTACAGTCTTTATAATCTGGAAAGTGCGCAGCAGATAAAAAAACAGCTGGAGATCCCAGTCATTGCGGTTGGTGGCATTCACAAACTAGCCGAGATTAACGACATCATCGAAAATAATCGCTGCGACTTTGTCTCAATGGCTAGACCTTTTATCATTGAACCTAATATTGTCAATAAATTCCGGGAAGGCAAACAATTAGAGTCGAAATGTATCAACTGCAATTTTTGTGTGATTGGTATTGATGCCCGACCGTTTAAGTGTTATTACGGAAAAATTGAAAAGTGAGCGGATTATGATAGTCATGGCTGATCTTTTCGGTGATGTTTTTTATTTTGCTGGTGCTAATCTGGCTAGGATTATGAGCAATTTGCCTGTCAGCCACTGGCGATCCGTAGCATCGTGGTGATTCCACAGGCAATGGTGGTATTGGTCTATTGCCTGTATAAAAATACAAGATAAAATAGTATAATTGATTTATTTTTAAGAAAAGAATGTTTGTTAGAGGAAAAGGAGTTTTAAATGGATAAGATCAAGGATTTAACGGTGGATGTTTATTTGAAAAAAATGGCGGTTTGTGACTTTCCCAGTCCGGCAGCCGGCAGTGCGGCGGCAACAGCGGCAGCGATGGCAGCGGCATTGCTGGAAATGTCCTGTGACGGAAGCCTGAGAAAACATGGGGAAAACGCATTACTAAAAGAATCATTAGCAGTGGGGGAACGGCTTCGCGCCGCCTGCCTGGATCTCGCCGATGAGGATATTATTGCCTATGGCCGGGTGATTGCAGCAGCCAAAGACAAAAAAGCTGATCCCCAAGCTTATCAAGAAGCAATGAAAGGTGCGACCGAACCTTTTCTGGACATTCTTAGCCATTGCCATACGCTGCTGGTGCAGATCGAGAAAATCATCGGAAGCAGTTTTTCAAGGGTGTTGGGAGATCTGGCTGGCGGAGTTTATCTAGCTGAGGCAGCAGCAGCCGCTTCAAAATCTGGGGTGGAGGTTAACCTGGCGTTGGTCACCGATCCGGCCTTCAAGGAAAAACATCTTCCTGCCGCCAGAGCGCTTTATCAGACCTGTCTTGATCTCAAAGGCAATATTCTGGGACAGGTATTTCCCCAGACGACCGGGGAAAATCCAAGTCAGGAAGATAGCCAGAAAGTGTTGGCGTTCTGGTTCAAACCGGAGAACAAGCCTTTCTGGTTTCAAAAGAACGAAGCCTTCGACGAGGAAATCAGATCAGCGTTTTATGATCTCTGGCTTGACGGCTGCAATGGTCTGTTATCCGACTGGCGAGAAACCATGGATGGCCGGCTGGCGGAGATCATCCTGCTCGATCAGTTTTCCCGGAATTTAAACCGAGATGATCAAAAGGCGTTTTCCCAGGATCCTGTGGCACTGGTATTGGCTCAGGAAGCCTTCCGACAGCCGGAGTTTGCTAGCCTTTCCCAGGAACAGCAACGATTTGTGCTGATGCCCTTCATGCATTCGGAGTCAGCGTTGGTTCATCAAAAAGCCTTGCCTCTTTTTGAGCAGCTGGGCGATCCCTTGACCCTGGAATTTGAAATCATGCACAAGCAGATCATCGATCAATTTGGCCGTTATCCCCATCGCAACGCCCTGCTCAATCGAGTGTCCACCCCAGCAGAAATCGAATTCCTGAAACAACCCAACAGCAGTTTCTAGCTTGAGGATCAAGCTGTTTCAGAAATATTGAGTTAAAAAAATCAGAATATAAGAAGACTCGAAGTGAATGGAAGAAAGAAACTGTTTGTAATCAGATCGAGAAACGATAAGCACCTGGCAACAAGTAGTTGACTACCTTGCTTATTTCTTTATCGGAATCGTATACTCAATATAACGGCGCATTTTTCCATCGGCATGGACCCGGGTGAGGATTTTTCCGATGATATCACCTTCCGGCACAATGCCATGGTCGCGGATGTAGGCCACCAGTGGGTCAAACTGCCGTAAGGTCAAATTGCCGTAGTCACCGAGATCCATTACCGTACATAAACATAAACTAGCCGGACGAATCAGCACATCCTCGTTCATCGGCAGCTTTAACAGCGCGGCATCATCGCTTTCGACGCAAAGTCCCCAGGCATCCCGATCGATGCTGGGGTCGGCGATGTCGGCAAAGGAGATGTGGTGGGAAAACTCAACAAAGGGGATTTGCTTGAGCCAGTTGGCAAATAAGGGTTTTTCATCGACCTGACCATAATGATCGCCATCTTCACGTTTGACATAGGTAAAGTAATGATACTCAGGCGTATTAACGAACCAATAGCACCCGACATTATAGGGCAGGCTTGCCAATTTATCCTTGTAGGCAGAAATCTTGCGATCCAGCATCTGATAGTAGCGTAATTTTTCGTCGATGACCTGTTGTTTAAAACCGATCCGTTCCACAAAAAAGTCTAGCGTTTCATTATGAAGCATTTGGGAAATATCTTTTAAGGAGATATCAAAGCTGCGGTAGCGCATGCATTCCATCAGAAAAAAGATATCCCAGGTTTCATAGGTGCGGTAGTCACTATTTTCCTGACGCTTTGGCGTAATAATCTGCTCTTTCTCATAATAGCGGATGGTCTCCACCGGCAGGCCTAAGAGTTTGGAGACTTCTCCAATGCGATATTCCATGATTTTCCTCCCTATAGTGGCTTCAGTTTTTTTTCATTGTATCACATGAGATAGTCAACTTCACAAAAATTTCAGCCAAATTTTCAGCTGTGCAGGAATTGCATTTATAAAACAGATAAATAAAAACGATAATAAAAAAAGGGTAGGGCTTTAAAAAAGCACCTATCCTTTTGTTCGTGTTTGATTGTTCATTTGTATAAGCAGTAAAGAAGATTATTTCAGCGACAAGCCCGCATTAAATCCGTCATTAATCGCTGCCATGGCATTGCCGGTTTTGACGGCCCCACCAACGACAATGACGTTGCCGTGAACGGCTGATAATTCTTCCGCCAGCTTGTTGTTGGGTTGATAACCCAAAGCGATAACCACTGTGTCGGCGGGTAAGATCTGCTGGCCCTGGCTGTTTTCGAGGACAACGCCATCATCCAGAATCTCGACCACTTTGGTTTGGGTATATTGGTTGACCTCATATTCGCGGAGAATTTTCATCAGATGGAACTTGTTGACGCCATCGAGATCGCTGCAGATCTTGGGCTGCATTTCGATGATGGTCACATCGCGTTGCTGCATCGCCAGATGCGCTGCGGTTTCAGAGCCGACCTCACCGCCGCCGGCCACAACAATCTGATCACCAGTGGCAACATTGCCCAGTAAGGCATCTTCAGCGGTGACAACAAGGGCTTTATCAATCCCTTTGATGGCAGGCTTGCAGGGGGTTCCGCCAGTGGCCACGATAACGGTATCCGGTTTTTCAGCGGCGACGATCGCTTTCGTCAGTTCGCTGTTGAGATGAATCGTCACCCCTAACTGATCCAGTTCATTGCTGATCCAGTTGGTATAAGTGGCCAGTTCACCCTTGCAGGGGGGATAAGCGGCAGATTTAAACTGACCGCCTAAAAAGCAGCCTTTCTCATAAAGTGTGACATCGTGACCTTTGATGGCCGCCGTGCGAGCTGCTTCTAATCCGCCGGGTCCGCCGCCGGCAATCAGGACTTTTTTCGGTTCAGTGACTTTAGTATAATTCAATTGATATTCTTGTCCCAGCGACGGATTAACCAAACAGGTAATGGCTTCACCAACCAGTAATTTACCGACACAGCCCTGCATACAACCGATGCAATAGCGGATTGCGGTTAAATCCCCTGACTTGGCCTTGTTGGGTAGCTCCGGATCGGCCAGGGAGCCCCGGCCCATTCCGATGAAATCAGCCTTGCCCATTTCCAGAATCCCATCGGCCATGCGGGGATCATTGATGCGGTTGACAGTAAAGACTGGGATATCCACGATCTGTTTGATTTCAGCGGCAAAATCCACAGTCCAGGCATGGGAAACGTACATCGGGGAAACAATCCCTTTATTATGATCACCATAGGCACCACTGGAAACATGCAGGGCATCAAAACCCCATTCGGCAAATAATTTAGCCAGTACCCGGGATTCGGAAATATCCCGGCCGCCCTGAACCACTTCATCAGCCGAAAAACGGATCATCACCGGGAAATCGTCGCCGACCTTGCTGCGAATATTGGCATAGATTTCTTTAACAAACTGCAAGCGATTATCCAGACAGCCGCCGTATTTATCGGTGCGTTTGTTGACATAGGTGGACATGAATTCGGCAATTAAATAACCATGACCGGCATGCACTTCGATGCCATCAAAGCCGGCCTGTTTAGCCCGTAAGGCACAGTCGCCAAAATCTTCAACAATCTGTTCAATTTCTGGGATGGTCAGTTCCCGGGGCAGTTGCCGCAGCCAGGGACAGGGGATCGCCGATGGGGCCACCGGCTGAACGCCGCCATTGACGTAACTGCAGCTTTGGCGGCCGGCATGATAAATCTGGGCAAATATTTTTGAGTCATATTGATGAATGGTGTCGGTCAGCTTTTTGTGGCTGGCGATCTGATCATCATTCCACAGCCCGGCAATAAATTGATAACCCATGGCATGTTCACTGACGGCATAATCTTCGGTAATAATCAAGCCCCAGCCTCCCTTGGCTTTAGCTTCGTGATAAGCAATATAACGATCGGTGGCGGTGCCGTCTTCGTTGCAATAGTTGGCCACCATGGCGGTGACCGCCAGACGGTTAGGAATCTCACACTGGTTGATTTTTTTTGGCGTAAATAATTTAGTAAACATCTTGTACCTCGTTTTCATATTTGGATTTACTCATAGGATAAACCCTCTAGTCACTTCAAGGTCAAGCTGTTAATTAAAAAACTATCAAAGTTTTTTTGTTTGCTTATTCTGCTGATAAGGAAGCGTGGTTGAGATATTCAAGAATATTCAGTGTCAGCAAAATCCGTTCCCGTTCGTAAACATCATCCAGATTAAAAGAAAAAAGCTGATTAATCTTATCAAGCCGATAGCTTAAGGTATTGCGATGGATATGCAGCACAGCCGCCGTAGGCAGGCTGTGCCGTTCATGTTTTAAATAGAATTCCAGGGTTTCCATAAATTTGGCATCGTGTTCAGCATCATAAGCCTGGAGGATCAGCACACCCGGGTGACACATAGCAGCCAGATCTTTTTTATTGTCAAAACCGAGAAATGGGTGATAGCGCATGACATCCTGGTAGCAATACATCGTGGTCGGCAAAGTCAGCTGCTGCCCCAGGGTGATAGCAGTGGTAGCCTGAATATAGAGACGATGAAGATTGGCAAACCCCGGGATTTCATCACTGATGCCGATGGTTCCGTTGATACTGTTGCTTAAACTTCTTAGTTTATTAATCAGAGTGGTTTGTTGGCGCTGAAGTTTAGGGAAAACAGCAACAATGGCATTCTTATAATTAACCGGTTTACAACCGTTAATGTGTTCCAGTTGCCGTGAGATTTGTTCATTTCGCAGTTCATCATGTACGTATGGATTGATTTTGACGACGGTATAGCCATCGTTAAAATCCAGCTTCAGGGCACTGACCTGATTTTTAATGTGAGCCAACTGCATCGGTTTTCCTTCCAGCATGTCGATGATAAAATGTTCGTAATAACGGCCTCGGGTGGTTTGAAAATGTGGGTCAGAGCGGATCGCATCAAGGACATAGGGGCCCGCCAGATTAGTCAGCTCCACATCCCCCGGGGTGATTTTTTTGAGCATCCCAACCACAAAAAAATGTCCCTGAAGTTTCCCTTTATGGCGCATATTATAATTGATAAATGGCGTATAGAAAAATTTTGAAATAATCAGATCAGCACAGAGACCGGATTCCATGGATTGCAGTTCGTTACTTTCGATGAGGTTCATTACGATGTTGTAAGGCAAGTAACCATCACTCAGAAGCCGTCGCCAGTTGGCGCTCATTTCCGGCATGGTTTCCGGCCCGTGGATGCCCAGCACCTTAAAACTCGAATCAACCAGATAAACCGGATTGCCGCAAATTTTCGAAACAAGTTCAACCACCTGCTGCAGGCCTTTTTTCTGAAGGATGGCTTGGGTCAGCTTTTCAAACTGGGCGCGAATCTCGTAAAAAAGCTGTGAAATGCGATTAAACAGTTCAAACAGAGAATAATCACCATCAATCACGAGTGCATCACAGGGAAAAGTACCGGAACCGTTGAGCAGACACAGTCCGCTACCGGATTCGCAGGTCAAACCATCAATTGGTCGACCTTCGCCGATATATAAAATGCCGTTTTTTAAGCTCGTCAGTTCCGATGAGAGCAGCCGCACATCCTCAAAAACGGAGTGATGCGGGGCCTGCAGAATGGCCTCATCGGCACAAAAATTTAGTTTCTCCAAGATAATTTGCAACGAAATTTTCATCTGCTGCTCCTTTTTTCGCATTTTTATTCATTGTGCCAACCGCACAGTTTTTTTTGTTTTTTCTCTGTCCAGCTGTCCGATGTATTATTTTGTAAAACGAAAGATAATACTAATAACAACGATTACAAAAGATGGATGTGCCACTAGTATAGTGCATTAACGGTTCTTATGTCAAATTGTTGGTTTGAAAAAAGAAGTAAAAGGAGAAAACAAATGACTGAACGCGAAAATATGGAGTTGATTTTTCAACACAAACAACCAGACTGGATCCCCCATCTGGGCAATGACACCTATGGTATTCGTGACTATATCGTTGAACGACCGATTATGACCACCGGCCATGATGCCTGGGGCTGCCATTGGATCAGCTGTCCAACAACGTTAAATATTACTCATCCGGACACCAGCGATATCAAATTTGAGGATCTTGACGAGTGGCGGGAAAAAATTAATATCCCCGATCTGGACGAGGTCGATTTTATCCCGATGATCGAAGAAGCCAAGGTCTTTACCGATCGGGAACAAAAAATGACCCAATACGTCTCCTTAAATGGTATTTTTGAGCGAACTCATATTTTGATGGGATTTGAAAATGCTTTGTGTGCCTGTATGGAAGAACCAGAGGAATTCGGAGAAATGCTCGAAGCCATTACCGAACATAAAATTCGTCTCTTTAAAAAAGTATTTGAAATCGCCCAGCCGGACATCCTGGTTTATCACGATGATATGGCAACTCAGGCGTCGCAATTTTTACCCACTGATTTTTATAAAGAATACCTATTCCCCCGATATAAACGCATTGTTGAAGCAGCCCGGGAAATCGGTTACAAGTATGTAATGCAGCACAGCTGCGGTCGGATTGAAAAAATTATTCCTGATTGGCTAGAATGTGGTTTTGACGGCTGGGACAGTGTTATGCCCTGTAACGATCTCGTCCAGGTTAAGAACGAATTCGGCGATAAAATCGCCTTTATGCCAGGTCTGGATACCCAGGGAGTCCTCGGCAAAGCCGGTTCCAGTCGTCAGGAAATTGAAGAAATGGTCATTCGCTGGATGAATATGCTGGCCAGTGACGGTACTGGCCTGATCATTGATGCCACCGTTGCCTACAGCTTAAATCCCGCCAATGAAGCCGTCTGTCTGGAATTCATCAAAAAACATGGGAAACCGTTTATGGATGCAAAAAAAGCCGGCATTGAGTATGTTCCCGAGCTGGAGGTTTAAACATTGATCATTATTGGAGAAAAAATTAACGGTGCTATTCCTTCAACCGGAAAGGCCATTGCGAAAAAAGATGTAGAATTTATCCGAAACCTGGCCATCAAACAGGCGGAAGCCGGAGCAGATTTCATCGATGTTTGCGCTTCAGTGGATGATGACATCGAACTGGAAACTATGAAATGGCTCATAGACATTGTTCAGGAAGCTACCGATGTGCCCATCGCTGTTGATAGTCCCAGCGTATATACCTGTATTGAATCGATGAAGTTCTGTAAGAAACCGGGGTTATTTAATTCGGTGTCTTTGGAAGGTGACAAAGCGGATGTGGCTTTTAAAGTGTTGGCGGATACCAAATGGGAATGCGTGGCTTTGTTAAATAGTGATAAGGGGATTCCCAAAACGGCCAAAGACCGCTTAGATGTCTTTACTGATTTAATGGCAAAATGCCAGGAATATAAGATCGACCCATCCCGGATGCATATTGATCCCTTGATTGAAATGCTCTGTACCTCAGAAGACGGTATTACCATGGTTACTGAAGTAATCCGGGAAATCAAAAAACAATACCCGTCTATTCACGTCACTGGAGCGGTCAGCAATATTTCCTTCAACCTGCCAGCCCGGCGGATTGCCAATCAGGCCTTTGCTGTTTTGGCCATGAGCGCGGGGATGGACAGCTTCATCCTCGATCCGCTGAACAAGGATATGATGGGGATGCTCTTTGCCACCGAAGCGATGATGGGCGAAGACGAATACTGCATGGAATACATCGGTGCCTTCCGGGAAGGCATTTTTGTGAAATAATCAGAACACACAATAAGAAAAAACTAAGGAGAACATAACATGTCAAAAATTGAAGAAGTAAAAGTTTTAGTGGAAACCGGTAAATCAAAAAAAGTTGCAGCAGCTGTTCAGGAAGCCCTGGATAACGGTGCTAAAGCCAGTGAAATTCTCGAAGCGATGATTGCATCCATGGGTGTGGTAGGGGAAAAGTTTTCAGCTGGTGAAATTTTTGTGCCGGAAATGTTGATCGCTGCCAAATCCATGGCCAAAGGCGTGGACGTTTTAAGGCCGTTGTTGGCTGGTGACAACTCGGCATCATTGGGAACCTGTATCATCGGGACCGTAGCAGGAGACCTTCACGATATCGGTAAAAATTTAGTAACCATGATGATTGAAAGCGCTGGTTTCACTATGGTGGATCTGGGTGTGGATGTGCCGGCCGAACGATTTGTGGAAGCCATCGAAGAAAACGAAAATGTCACTTTGGTTGCTTGTTCAGCACTGCTGACCACTACGATGCCAGCGCTGAAAGAAGCGGTTGCGACTATCAAAGCCAGCGGTTTAACCGGCTTTAAAGTGATTGTCGGCGGAGCTCCGGTGACCGCTGAATTTGCCCAGGAAATTGGAGCAGACGGATTTGCGCCAGATGCTGGCAGTGCTGCTGTAAAAGCGAAAGAGCTGGTCGCTTAATTTTTATGGACCCCTATCTCTTTTTGATTCTTAAGGTGCTAGTTACTTTTAGCTGGTCTTGATATTCAGAAAGAAAACCCCAGACGGTACTCGAAGACTTTCTTCGAGTACCGTCTGGGAATTTTGAAAAATTCAACATTTTTGGGCTAAGAAAACGTTTAAAATAAAAAATGAAATTTGGAGGATCATAGCAATGATCAGAATGAATAATAAAATTAAGAATTTCTTTGGCGTCGGGGATATGTTCTTCTCACTGATGGTCACAATGGAACTGGCCTTTATGATGGTGTTTCTCACAGACGTTCTGAAACTCAATGTCGCCATGGCCGGAACGATTGTATCGATTACCAGTATGGGCGATTTGATTACAGCTTTTATTGCTGGCGGCATCGTTGATAAGTCCAATTTTAAATGGGGAAAATATCGTTCCTGGCTCTTGTTTGGACCGGCCATTGCGACCATTTTCTTTGTTCTAGAATTCACTCAGTTTGGCACCGAAATGACAACGGCAGTTATTTTTACGATTTGTTATTTAATCTCACATACCCTCTGGAATATTTTCTATACCGCCAATCGTGCTCTAGCCGGAGCCGTTACCGATGACCCCACCGAACGCGCCCACATCTCAGGAAGAATTGCTGCCTGGATGAATGCTGGCCGGATCATTGGCTCCAAACTGATCATCGTCATGATCATGTTTTTTGCTGCCACTTTCGGGGGCGGAGGCCAACTGATTGGTTACACAATAACAGCCGCAATTTTGGGTGTTTTGATGTGCATTGGTTACTTGATTCACTATAAAATAACCGATGGCTACGATCTGCCCCAGGAAACTGCTAAAAAAACAATTGCTATGCAGAAAGTCACCGTTATTGACATGTTTAAAGGTGTAGGCAAGAATCCGCCGCTGATCTTGGTACTGATTTGTGATTTTATGCGTCTGAGTGGTTATTACCTAATGTTGGCACTGGTAGCTTATTACTGTAAAATTGTACTGAAAGATCCAGTTGCCGTCGGCAACATGCTGCTGTTTATCAACATTGGCTGTCTGCTGGGATCACTGTTATCCAGAACCTTTGTTGCTAAATTAGGGACGAAGCTAACAAGTATTTTGGGCATGGCAGGAGCGGCTGCTTTTATGATTGTGGCAATGATGGTATCACCCAATGCAATGGCCGTAATGGTCTGTCTAGCTTTAAGTCAATTCTGCTATGGCGTTTCCTTTGGTCTGACAACAAGTCTTTATGCTAATTCAGCCACTTTTGCGGAGTACTCGACCGAAAAAAACACCACTGGTTTTATTATGGGTTTATTGAGTTTTTCCATTAAAATGTCACTTTTTATCCGTGGTTTGATTATCACCTTTGTGCTCGGCTTTATCGGTTATAGTGCCCAAATGGAGGTGACATCACAAATTATCGGCAATATGTCTACGGCCTTCTTCGTGATCCCAGCTGTGTTGCTCGCTCTTGCTATCATTCCGCTGTTACTGATGAAAATGAAAGATAGCGATGTCATCGATATGCGTAAAGAAATTGAAGCACGTAAAAATGCAAAAGTAAAACCCGAAACGAATTGATCATTTTCTGAAGCAATCCTGCTCTGTTTTGTGCAATATTTTTTTATTGTATCAAAACAGAGACAGGAAAATGAAATTTTGCGGATCAAGGAGGCAAGATGAAAACGACAAGAATGCCTTATTCAAGATTGTTTTTAAGACAAGGTGTACCGTTATTTATGATGATTTTAAGTATGGGGAGCTTCATTCTTTGGTCAGTTAATTTAATCAGAGAGGGAGAGATACTTAATCAGTTCGATAACAGGATGATTTTTGCTTTTGGTATTGCATTCACTGCAGCAACTATTTTAAATTGGATTATATTTAAAAACAACGACAGGCTAAAAGCGCGTTTGGAGAATCGGTTGCAAGTGATTGAAAATCAAAATGATGAGCAAAATCGGATTATTCAATTGATTGCGGATGGAAATTTTTCATTTACAATTCAAGCCATTTCGGAAACGGACCAGCTTAGTAGTAACTTAGTTAGAATTCAGAATTCTTTAAATTTACTTGAATCACAAAATGATGGAGCATTGAGTAATTGTGCAGCATTGCTTTCGGGTGGATTCTATAAAATTTTTAATAATCATCAAGTGGCAGTAAAAAAAGAAACGGATCAGAAAGAATTCTATGGTGCCATACTGGATGCCCTTCCATACTCACTATTGGTTTCAGACAGCGATTTTAAATACAAATATGTCAATAAAAATATGGCCAATTATTTACTTGCCAAAGGAATCATTACCGATCGGGAATTGGCAATCGGGATGGATTGTAGCGTATCGGGATCCAACATGTGTGGAAATGAAAACTGTGCTCGACGACTTTTGGTTGAAAAAGGCATAAATACAACAAACTTTAAAGCGCGAGGGAAATATTACAAAGAGGATATTGTTTTTTTGAAAGATAAAAATGGAGAAAACACCACCGATGTGCTGGAATTAACACTGGATCAAACCCCGGTGATGAGTGTATCCGCTTATAATCAAAAAGAAGTTGAGCGGCTTTTACACAATCTGGTCTGCCTTGCAAATGGTAATTTGGATTTTGATTTAGATGTTGAAGAGCCCAATGAATTTACCCAGGATGCCTTTCAGCAATTTGATTCAATCAGAGGAAATATGATAAAGGTGAAAGCGTCAATCAGCAGTCTGATTGAAAATAGCACTTGGATCATTAAAGAAATTATTGGTGGGAACCTGAGCGCCAGGTCAGATGAAACTGAATTTAATGGTTCGTGGAAAACCTTGATTAGTGGGATGAATACGATCCTGGAAAAAATTAAACAGCCATTGGACGAAGTGGTCGCTGTCATGTCTGGGATTTCTAACGGAAATCTTCACATTGAGGTAAAAGGGGAATACCATGGTGAATTTAATCAATTAAAAGTATCAGTCAATCAGACAAAAGAATATCTCAGATGGATTACAAACCGGATAAAAGAAATAACCGGCGAAATCAGTCAAGGCAATCTGGATTTGGATTCAATTGATCGATTCGAGGGTGATTTTTCTGATATTTCAGATGCGCTGAATAGTATTGTATTAACACTCAACGAATTGCTAAGTGAAATTAATGATTCCGCTGAACAGGTTTCCTCAGGAGCTGATCAGGTATCAAGTGGCAGTCAATCTCTAGCTCAAGGTTCCACTGAGCAGGCCAGCACTATTGAGGAATTGACAGCTTCGATTGCAGAAATAGCCCTTCAGACAAAAAACAATGCCAGAAATGCAAATGAAGCTCAAAGTTTGTCAAAAAATGCCAAACTTGGTGCTGAAGACGGAAACAAGCAAATGAGTGCGATGCAGTATTCAATGAAAGAAATTAACCAGTCATCAATGGATATTTCAAAAATTATTAAAGTGATTGATGATATTGCGTTCCAGACAAATATTCTGGCTTTAAATGCAGCGGTTGAGGCCGCTAGAGCCGGCCAGCATGGCAAAGGATTTGCCGTCGTCGCTGAAGAAGTGCGGACTTTGGCAGCCCGAAGCGCTGATGCTGCCAAAGAGACAACTATTTTAATTGGAGGTTCAATTGATAAGGTGAAGAGGGGAACAGAGATTGCGGACGAAACGGCAACTGCTCTTTTATCAATGGTCGATGGGATTGGTAAGGTAACCGATCTGGTTGGAAATATTGCGATCGCCTCCAATGAACAAGCGTCAGAAATAGCCCAGATCAATCAAGGTATTGAACAGGTAGCCCAGGTTGTCCATCAGAATTCAGCTACAGCAGAAGAAAGCGCGGCTGCTAGTGAAGAACTCTCAGGACAGGCGGAACTTCTGAAAAATAAGCTGCGGCAGTTTAGGTTAAGGGATAATGTGTGACACATTATCCCTTAACCCGAGCGAACCTTCAGTCCAGTTTTACACATCAAAACCAGAAAACTGGCAGAAATCACAGCAATGATCGGAAAAATGTCTACTATCATTAAAGATTAATAATGTAAATAAAAGCGTTATTATTCGTTTTTTTTTACCTATATATGTAAATATAAACATGTTTGTTAAAACATAAAATTATAAAGGAGGAAAATATAATGGTGAAATTTATCACAGCAAAAGAAGCAGCTAAATTAATACCTGACAGTGCAACCGTTGGGGTAGCTGGCATGGGTTTGTCAGGCTGGCCGGAAGAAATTGCGGTGGCCATTGCAGAACATTATAAAGAAACAGGAAAACCATCTAAGCTCACGATGAAACAAGGCAGTGCAATGGGCGATTGGAAGGAGCGGGGGATGACCAGACTGGGAATTGAAGGTTTGGTGGCAAAGTGGTCGGCTGCCCATATCGGTTCAGCCTTTGCCATGAATGATCTGGTCAGAGCAGGAAAAATGGCCTGTCACTGTCTGCCACAGGGAGTGATTGTCAATCTCTGGCGGGAAATCGCTGCTCATCGGCCAGGATTGATCACTAAAGTTGGACTAGAGACCTTTGTGGATCCCCGGCTGGAAGGTGGGAAAATGAACGAGGCCACCACCGAGGAACTGGTGGAAGTGATCAGCCTTAATGGCGAAGAATTTCTGTTTTATAAAGCCTTTCCATTGGACGTGGCACTGTTACGAGGAACCACTGCCGATGAAAATGGCAATATCACCTTTGATCATGAGGGTCCCATCAATGAAGGATTGGCGGTTGCTCAGGCGGCTAAAAACAGCGGCGGAATTGTGATCGTCCAGGTAGAATATATGGCGCAAAAAAACTCATTACATCCGAAGAACGTTAAAATACCAGGAGCTCTGGTAGATTATGTGGTTGTGGCAACTGATCAGAATGCCTGCTGGCAGACCGAAGGGGTTTATTATGAACCGGCTTTTGCGGGTAACTTGAGAAAACCCCTTAGTGCCATACCAGCCTTACCATTGAGCGAGCGGAAAGTTATCGCCCGGCGGGCAGCCATGGAACTTAAAAAAGATTCACTGGTGAATCTGGGAATCGGGATTCCTTCGGATGTGGCTAGCGTTGTTACTGAAGCGGGATTCATGGAGGAAATTACCCTGACAACTGAAGCCGGCGCTTTTGGTGGGATGCCCGCCAGTCTGCCAAATTTTGGCAGCTCCTACAATGCCGAGGCGGTGATTGACCACGGCTCGATGTTTGATCTCTATACTGGTGGCGGATTGGATCTGGCCATTCTGGGAATGGCCCAGGCGGATGAAAAAGGGAACATTAACGTCAGTAAGTTTAAAATTCCAGGACAGGCAGACCGCCTGACAGGACCAGGAGGATTTATTGATATCTCCCAAAGCACCCGTCAGATTATTTTTGCCGGAACCTTTAATGCCAAATGCAAAATGAAAGTGGCAAACGGTCAATTAGAGATCATTAGTGAAGGGACTGGAAAAAAGTTTGTCAAAGCCGTGGACCAAATTACCTTCAGCGGAAAATTTGCGGCCCAAAGTGGTCAAAGCATCACCTATGTAACAGAGCGTTGTGTGTTTAAGTTGCTTAACGGAAAAATCACCATTACCGAAATTGCACCGGGGATCGATCTGGAAAAGGACATCCTGGAACAGATGGATTTCAAACCGGAGGTCGCAGTGGATCTCAAAGCCATGGATGCAGAGCTGTTTATGGAAAAATGGACTGGTCTGGATGCTATCTTTAAACAGAAATAGTACAAATTCAAATTACGATAATATGGAGGAGCAACATGTTTTTTAATGAAACCCATGAAATGATCAGAAAACTGGCCCGGGATTTTGCCCAGAAGGAACTGACCAATGAAATCCTGGATACTGTGGAAGAAACCGGTATTTTTCCCAATGAAATTCAAGAAAAAATGGCAAAGGCCGGATTCTTTGGCATCAAAATTCCTAAAGCGCTGGGTGGTGCCGGCGGGGATCATCGGGCTTATGTGGCAGTGATGGAAGAAGTCGCCCGGGTCAGCGGGGTGGCCAGCCTTTATGTATCGTCGCCTAATTCACTGTGCGGAGGACCAATATTGCTGTCCGGGAATGATCAACAGATTGAAAAATATCTCAAACCCATTGTCACCGGAACGAAAAAACTGGCCTTTGCTCTCACCGAACCGGGCGCTGGTTCTGATGCCGGTGGAATGACCACAACAGCAGTGGATATGGGCGATTATTACTGCCTGAATGGCCGAAAAACATTTATCACCATGGCGCCCTTGTGCGACTATGCGGTGGTTTATGCCAAAACTGATATGAACCGGGGCACCAAAGGCATCTCGGCATTCATCGTCGACTTGAAAGCCGCGGGTGTTTCCCTGGGTAAAGCTGAACATAAGATGGGACTGATCGGTTGTGCCACCAGCGATATCATTCTGGAAGATGTTAAAGTACCCAAGGAAGATCTCCTCGGTGAACTGAATCGAGGCTTCATCAATGCTATGAAAACTCTGGATGTGGGCAGATTAGGAGTCGCCGCTCAATCCATCGGTGTCGCCCAGGGTGCCTTGGATGAGGCCATTAAATATGCCAAGGAGCGGAAACAGTTTGGTCGGCGTATTGCCGATTTCCAGGCCATCGGCTTTATGATCGCCGACATGGCCACCAAGCTGGAGGCAGCCAAACTGCTGGTCTATCAGGCGGCAGAAAAAATGGATAATAAACAGAATGCCACCAAGGAAGCATCTATGGCTAAATTCTTCGCCTCGGAAATCTGCAATGAAATTTGTGGCAAAGCAGTTCAGATTCACGGTGGCTATGGCTTTATCAAAGAATACAAGGTAGAGCGGATGTACCGGGACTGCCGGGTCTTTACAATCTATGAAGGAACATCCCAGGTTCAGCAGATGGTTATTTCCGGTTTACTACTGAAAAAATAAACTAAAAGATGCTAAAAAATCAAGAATTGAAAGAGACATATAGGTTGTGTTTCGAAAGGAGACGATAGCAAATGAGAATTGTCGTGTGTGCAAAACAAGTGCCGGATACCAACGAGGTACGCATTGATCCCATTAAAGGAACCTTGATCAGAGATGGGGTACCCAGTATTCTAAACCCGGATGATGCCAACGCTCTGGAAGAGGCACTGAAAATAAAGGACGAAAATCCAGGATCGGAAGTGATTGTCATCACCATGGGTCCGCCTCAAGCAGTTGAAATGTTAAGAGAATGCATGGCCATGGGAGCCGACGAAGGTATTCTGCTCAGTGATCGCGCGTTTGGAGGGGCCGATACCTGTGCCACTTCCACTACGATTGCCGCCGGGATTAAAAAAATTAAAAATGTCGATCTGATCATCGCCGGTCGCCAGGCCATCGATGGGGATACTGCTCAGGTGGGCCCCCAGGTTGCCCAGCGCCTGAAATTGCCAGTGGTGACCTATGTTCAAGATGTTAAAATTGAGGATCGAAAAGCGATCGTCAAACGGCAAATGGAAGATGGTTATGAAGTGATTGAAGTGCAGTTGCCTTGTTTATTAACATGTGTCAAAGAATTAAACGAACCACGGTATATGACCGTCGGCGGGATTATTGATGCCTATCAAAAAGAAATTAGTCAGTGGAATCATCAAGATCTCAAACTGGATCCCCGTGCTTGCGGACTTAATGCATCGCCAACTCAGGTGCTCCGTTCGTTTACCCCGCCGCCCAAAGGCAAAGGGGAGATGATTACAGGAACCAATGTTAATGAAATCGCTGAAAAGCTGGTGGGTAAATTTAAAGAAAGACATATCATATAGGAAGGAACGGAAATATGGCAGTAAGAGTAATTATAGAAAAATGTATCGGCTGTGGGAAGTGTCTTAAAAACTGTCCCTTCGATGCCATTACCATGGAAAACAAGATTGCAGTAATCGGAGATGCCTGCACCAGTTGTGGCAGCTGCCTCGATAGCTGCCCAAAGGATGCCATTGAACAGGAAGCCACAAATCAGGAAGCGAAGGATCTGAGTATGTATCAGGGAGTCTGGGTTTTTGCTGAACAGCGAGAGGGCAAAATCATGCCAGTTGTCGTTGAGTTGCTGGGTGAAGGAAAAAAACTGGCGGCAGAAATTGGCACCGAGTTGTGCGCAGTGGTTTGTGGCAGTCAAAATGAAAACCTCGCCGCTGAACTGTTTGCCTATGGGGCCGAAAAAGTTTATCTGGCTGATGCACCGGAACTGGAAAAATATACCACTGATGCATACACCAAGGTGATCAATGCGGCGATTATTCAGTACAAACCCGAAATTATCCTGTTCGGTGCTACCCATATCGGTCGGGATCTGGCCCCCTGCCTAGCAGTTAAAGCCAATACCGGACTGACCGCCGACTGCACCAAACTGGAAATTGATCCGGACGATCATAAAATCATGCAGACCCGGCCAGCCTTTGGAGGGAATCTAATGGCTACCATTGTCTGCCCCAACAACCGTCCACAAATGTCAACTGTTCGTCCCGGGGTAATGGATAAAGCCGAGTATCAACCGAACCGAAAAGGTGAGGTCATCCGACTGGCTTGCTCATTTGAAGCCGGCGAGATTCGTACCAAAGTCCTGGAGGTGGTCAAGACCATGGCGGAAACCATTTCTCTGACCGATGCCGAAATCATCGTATCTGGCGGGATGGGTCTGGGCAAACAGGAAGGGTTTGATTTATTAAAACAATTGGCCGATAAATTGGGTGGCAATGTTGGTGCATCTCGAGCCTGCGTTGATGCTGGTTGGATCGATCATTGTTGTCAGGTTGGTCAGACGGGTACCACCGTTAAACCAAAAATCTACTTTGCTTGTGGTATTTCCGGAGCAATCCAGCACATCGCTGGCATGCAGGATTCCGATCTGATCATTGCCATCAATAAGAATGAAAATGCACCGATTTTTGAAGTGGCAGATTTTGGAATTGTCGGGGATCTGTATCAGGTTATTCCGGCAGTGATGGAAGCATTGGACAAAATCGGATAAAAATCATTAAAGCAAGGATGGGTAGCATGTCCCATTCATCTAGAGACCTATAGTTGAAATGAAACGTTGGTTTATGCAGTCGGAAAGATAAAAACGTAATTGTTGATTAATTCAACTTTCCATATGAAATATGATAAAAGCTGAGCGACCGAAGCTCAGCTTTTTTTAATTAAACAGTATTTGAAATGATTATAAAAAACTTAAACCAGCAAACGTATCTGGGAGTGATCATGCTTATGTTCAAATTCCAGGGCGTTAAACAAGTAAGATTTTGTAATTGTTTCATCCATCTGCAGCAATCGCCCACGATAGAGGTGCATGGTTGTGATGACATCATAAATCGTTTTTCTGCCGGGATTTTCGATGAATCTGAGGATGAGTTCACGACGAAGGCCCAATTCAGCAAATCTAATATTATCAATTTCATCCTGATCAATTTCTTTGCCAAGATCTTTAAAAAATTGGTGATAGACGTGGTTGAAGTTTTTGCCCATATAGGCAGTGCTTGAGAGCTGGTTAAAAATTTCCTGCTGAAAACGGATGGTATTTTCATCGACAAAAATACCCGAATAGTAGATATATGCTGCCATAGTGTTCTTTTCGATGCTATTAATCTCATAGCTGATCTTTGATTCAATAAAGGAATATGATTTCATGTATAACTCGGAATAGATTTCAGTCAAAAGAGAATCTTTTGATTTAAAGTAATAATTAAAATTTTTGTGATTAACATTAGCCAGCTCACAGATTTCTTTTGCTGAAGTCTTTTTAAAACCGTTTTGATGAAATAATATTTTGGCGGCATTAATCATGCTTATTTTTGTCTGCAGACCTTTGCTTAATTTTTGAGGTATCATCTTATTCTCCATCATTTGTATTGATATTAGTATAACACAGAGTGAACAGATATAAAATAAGTAAGACAACTATTAGCAAATCTTAATGTTGAAAAGATTGCGGATACGGAAAAATTTTTAATTACCCATATGAAATCATTTAAATAAGAAAAATAGCGAGGGTTTTTTCATGAAAATAAGAATAATTATGAAAAAACTTTTTTTATTACTTGATTTTTTTAAATAAGATGGTATCATATAAATTAATTATAAGATATTTTATATATAATCTTATTTTATGATGAAAAATGTAGATAATTTAGCTTTTGATATAAGATATCATAATAAAAATCTGACTATCTAAATTTTGAGTGTTTCAAGAAAAGGAGTTTCCAATGAGAGAAAAATTTGATCAAAAAGAATTTGAAGTAATCGGAGAGTATCCAGATTATCCCACACATGTTATGGCACTGGTACCAAAAGCGCCCATTCAGAAAAAATATAACAGACCAATTTCAGCACGAGAGAACTGGAAATTGATATTTAATGGGAAAAAGCCTTATTGGATCCCCCAGGCAGGGTTCTTCAATTGCGAGGTACAGGTATTTCGACCGCGAATGCATCCAGACAATGTTGCGACACGACTTGTTTTTGATGCGGAAGAATTACCGCTATATCAGAGCAATTTAGCAAAAGGCTGGTTTGACCTTGATTGGGAATGGGTTGATATTGCCGGTGGCGCTTCAGTTCATCCGGGGAATCCGGCGGTGAAGGATATCAATAACTGGGAGGAACAGGTGCCATTCCCTAATTTGGATGATCTGGATTGGGAAAACTGTATTGCGAAGAATCAAGAGTATGTCAAATCAGACAAGATGGTGCAGGTTGGATTGCTTTCTGGTTTCTGGGAAAGATTGATGTCTCTGATGGACGTTGATCATGCGGCTATCGCCCTGGTCGACGAGGATCAGCAAGAAGGAGTGCATCGGCTGTTTGGCAGATTAGCAGATTTGTACGTGGACTATGTTGACCGGCTCCATAAACACTTTGCAATTGATGGCTTTTTGATCCACGATGATTGGGGAACTCAAAATAATCCCTTTTTCTCGCTGGCAACATGTCAGGAAATGATTGTCCCATATTTAAAACGGGTGGTAGATGCCTGCCATGAACGGAACATTGCTTTTGAACTTCATAGCTGCGGCCGGGTTGAACCATTGGTGCCGGCATTGATTGAAGCCGGAGTTGATTTATGGTGCGGACAGACGATGAACGATTATCATCGAATGGCAACAGCCTATCAGGATTCAAATTTGGTCTTTGGAGTTCAGTTATTACCAGAACCGGCCGGAACGACAGATGAAGAAATCCGTAAGATGGCAAAAGAGTTTGTTGAGAAATATCGAGATTGTAAGATTGCTCTGGTCAATAAAGGTGCCAGTCTGTCGTTTTTCACTGCCGTATATGAATATAGCCGAAAATCATATGAACAGGCAGAAGATTAATAAAAACAATCGAAATTTAACAATTCAAGGTAGTAATCAAAGCACTTCCTAAGTTGCGGTTTTAGCTAGATCAATAATCGGATCCCAGAGCCGTCGTGGTCATTAAAAAAAGCCAGTGCTTCCTGAATATACTGCTGGGTCGTTTCTTCGGGAATTCGCATCAGACGGCCGGTCAAGGTTTGGATGGTGGTATACAATTCAGGTACTGTTTGTGATTGCGGGGCGTTGATATAACGCAGGCCAAATTCTTTGCGCAAACAGGAATCAGCAAAAACTGCAGTATCAAAGTCCTCTTTCGACATGCGGTTCGGTAAATCTCGAAAATAGGGGTTATACAATTTCAAGATGATTTCTTCATAAATATATTCAGAGTGGAGCATTTCCGCATGAAAGGCCCGGGTTTTTGGATCACTATAGATGGCATGATAGTGATAAACCTGTTTATGAAAATTAAGTTGAATACCATTCATTTGATTATGATGGCTTTTGGTACGAACAAAGGACATAAGCCTGACAATGAATTCTGAATAGATTCGTTCAGCAATGTCTTTTTTTTTCTTAAAATAATAGGTCAATGTTCCCAGCTGGATGCCAGTCTCAGCGCAGATATCCCGCATGGAGGTTTTAGAATATCCATTGTTGTAAAATAATGTTTTGGCAGTTTGAAGAATGATGCGCTCAGTCTGTAGGCCTTTTTTATATTTTTTCATGAGTTCCTCTTGTCCATTCCTTTAAAATCTTGAATTTTATTATAGCATAGCAGGATGGAGACAAGCACTAAAAATAAAATAGTACAAAAAATAAAATGTACGAAAATATTTGCATCTGCTTGATGAGTGTGCTAATATAGTACAAAATAAGTAATGTACGAAAGTTTATTCGTAGCTATTGGAAATTATGATAAAAAGGAGAAAGCAATGTTAACAAAACGACAGAATTTATTGGAAACGATTAAAGGGGGCGAACCAGACCGGTTTGTGAACCAGTATGAATTTCTGGAACTGATCAGAGAAGCACCGAAAGAACCGTTTATGACTCAAAAAGGGAGTGAAATTAAAAATGGGTGGGGCATAACAATCCGGTGGCCGGAGGGACAAATCGGTTCATTTCCGGTTCATGATGATAACCATAAGGTGTTAAAAGACATCACTGAATGGCGAAAATATGTGAGGGCGCCTGCAGTAAATTATCCGGCAGAACGTTGGACAGAAGCGATTGCCCATGCCAATGCTGTTGATCGCGATGAAAAATATGTGACCGCTTTCGTGACGCCTGGTATTTTCGAACTGACCCATTATCTCATGGGAATGGAAGATGCGTTAATGAGTTATTATGAAGAGCCGGAAGCTATGCATGAACTGATCGACTACCTCACTGAGTATGAATTACAGTACGCTAAGCAGATTATTGAAAACCTTCATCCAGATGCACTGTTTCATCACGATGACTGGGGCAGTCAGATTTCTTCATTTATGTCGCCAGAAACATTTGAAGAATTCATTTTGCCAGCTTATAAAAAAATCTATGGTTTTTACAAAGAAAACGGCGTCGAAATAATTGTCCATCACAGCGACAGTTATGGAGCCAACCTGGTTCCTTATATGATTGATATGGGGATTGATATTTGGCAGGGAGTCATGAATACCAACAATATTCCGGAGCTGATTAAAGAATATGGCGGAAAAATTTCCTTTATGGGAGGGATCCATAGCGGTGAGGTTGATTTTCCTGAATGGACACCTGAAATAGTGATGGAACATGTTGAAAAAGCCTGTAACGAATGTGGAAAAAGCTACTTTATTCCCAATTTAAGTCAGGGTGGTCCCATCAGTTCCTTTCCTGGTGTATACGAAGCTGCATCCGAAGCTATTGACATGATGAGCAAAAAACTATTTAAGTAAATGATAGATAAAGCTAATTTAGGAGGTAATAAGATTGATTATTATTGGAGAAAAAATTAACGGCGCGATTTCCTCAACCGCCAAAGCCATTGCGGACAAGGATGCCGAATTTATCAAAAACCTGGCGATTAAACAGGCTGAAGCCGGCGCGGATTTCATTGATGTCTGTGCATCTGTGGATGACGACATTGAACTGGAAACCATGAAATGGCTGATTGACATTGTTCAGGAAGCGGTGGATACGCCGATAGCGGTGGACAGCCCCAATGTATACACCTGCATTGAGTCCATGAAATACTGCAACAAACCAGGACTTTTCAACTCCGTGTCGTTAGAAGGCGACAAGGTTGACGTGGCTTTTAAAGCCATCGCCGGCAGCAAATGGGAATGTGTGGCACTGTTGAACAGCGATAAGGGCATTCCTAAAACCGCCAAAGATCGGCTGGACGTCTTTGCCGATCTGATGGTAAAAGTGAAAGAATACAATATCGACCCATCCCGGATGCATATTGATCCCCTAATCGAAATGCTTTGTACTTCGGAAGATGGCATCACTATGGTCACTGAAGTCATTCGTGGCATTAAAGCCCAATACCCCACCATCCATGTCACCGGTGCGGTCAGTAACATTTCCTTCAACCTGCCGGCCCGTCGGATTGCCAACCAGGCCTTTGCCGTCCTGGCCATGAGCGCCGGTATGGACAGCTTCATCCTCGATCCCCTGAATAAGGATATGATGGGCATGTTGTTTGCCACCGAAGCGATGATGGGCGAAGACGAATATTGTATGGAATACATCAGTGCTTTCCGTGAAGGTATTTTCGTAAAATAAACTGCCGTTAGCTTCGCTGCCGGTTTATGCCAAACAATTTCTCCACTGTACGTCGTACAGGCTACCGCCTGTTCGCCTACTCGTTACGAAATAGTTTGCATAAACCGACATCAAAGCAATTCTTGTTCGATTTCTATAATCGATTAATACGTTACAACAAAACCCGGGGCTCAGACAGGCTGCGCGTGACTGAAATAAAAGAAAGCACATTAAATATATATCAAAAATCAAAGGAGAAAAAAACATGTCAAAAATTGAAGAAGTAAAAGTTCTAGTCGAAACTGGTAAATCAAAAAAAGTAGCTGCCGCGGTTCAGGAAGCACTGGATGCCGGCGATAAAGCTCAGGATATTCTGGATGCGATGATCGCATCAATGGGTGTGGTTGGCGATAAATTCTCATCCGGCGAAATCTTTGTTCCGGAAATGCTGATTGCCGCCAAAGCCATGTCAAAAGGTGTCGAAGTTTTAAAACCAGTGATGGCTGGCGACGGTTCCAGCTCACTGGGAACCTGTATCATGGGCACCATAGCCGGTGATCTCCACGATATCGGTAAAAACCTGGTGGTGATGATGCTGGAAAGCGCCGGCTTTGATATGGTCGATTTAGGTGTTGACGTCCCCGCAGAACGCTTTGTAGAAGCCGCTAAAGAAAACAACAATGTCGTCCTGGTGGCCTGTTCCGGTCTGTTGACCACTACCATGCCAGCCTTAAAAGAAGCCGTTCAAACTGTTAAAGCAGCACTGCCAGACATGAAAGTCATTGTCGGTGGCGCACCGGTTACTCAGGAATACGCCGACGAAATCGGTGCTGACGGTTATGCTCCAGACGCCGGCAGCTCGGCCTCAAAAGCCAAAGTAATCATCGGCGCTTAACTCAGATCAATAGGTCATTGAGTAAATAATCAAAAAAGAACTTTTGTTGAGTTCATTATTTTTGTAATGTCCTCAAAATAAAAATACAAGGAGAAGAAAATGAAAAAACCTTTAAGTAAAGCGTTAAAGCGATTTTATGGTATCGGAGATTTTGGATTTACCCTGATGGCGAATGTCGAACTGTATTATATGGCATATTTCTTAACGAATATCGCTAAATTTGACTTAGCCACGACTGCTCTTATTATGACATTTACGAGTATGGTCGATGTAATATTATCGCCATTCTACGGTGGCATAATCGATGGCATGAAACCAATGAAGTGGGGTCGCTACCGATCATGGCTGTTATTGATGCCGCCAATTGTAACTCTGTTCTATACGCTGGAATTTACAACAATTGGCTCAGGAATGGTGCCGATAGTCATTATTATTGGAGCCTACCTGGTAGCACATATATTCTGGAATTTTTCCTATGTTGCAAATGTAGCTCTGATCCCAACCATTTCCAGTACACCGGAAGACCGAGCTCAGTTATCTGCTACCCGTGGTGCCTATAACAATGCCGGTAAACTTGCTTTCTCAGCAGTTGGTCTGGCGACGGTTTTATATATTGGCACCGCCATTGGCAATCCAGTTCTAGGATTTACCCTGGTTGCATTGGCTATGGCACTGGTATATTGGGTCACTTATTTTGCCCACTTTAAAATGACAGATGGTTATGAAGAAACCCATCAAGAAGCCAGTCAAAACACCAAAAAGAAAGAAAAAACATCCATTAAACAAATGACAAAATCACTGGTACAGAACCCTCATTTATTGGTTCTGTTGCTTGCCGATCTAACACGATGGATCGTAAACTTTGTTATGGCAGGCTCAGCTGCTTATTTCTTCACTTATGTTACAAATAATGTGGCGATGTTCTCAATCTATCTGCTAGTCGCCAATGGGATGGCACTGATTGGATCATATCTGAGTAAATACGCCGCCAGCAAATTTACAACGCGAACAGCTGGTATTTTCGGATTTTATGCATTGGGAGTATTCCTGTTAGTCAGTCAGTTTTTTGTGAATGATATCATGGTTGTACTGGTCTTCCTTTCCTGTGCGCAGTTCTTCTTAGGTTTTATCTATGCTTTAATTTCAGCCATGTACAGTGATGCTGTTATCTACAGTGAGTGGAAAACAGGTTCAAAAGCTTCGGGCTGGATTATGGGATTAATGAATCTGCCATTAAAAATTGCTAATTTAATCAAAGGTGCGATTATTCCTGCGGTTCTGGCAGCGGTTGGCTTTGTGGCAAAAATGGATCCGGCGACCGCGACTCCTGAATTGAAAGCCGGGATTGTGCAATTGTTTGTGATTATTCCAGGGATTGGTATCCTGATTGGAGCAGTGCTGCTGACTGTTGGCTATCGCTTGACCCGGGATAAAATTACAACTTATCAAAATCAAATTGATGAAAGACAGGCGATTGCTGAATAATAATTGAAGTTGATTGAATTCAAATAATTGCTTAACAATAAGAAGCCTTTTTCAAATAAATTTGATAGGCTTCTTATTGATTTAAGGTGTTATTGCCGAGATTATTTAAATAAACATAGAAGTTTTATGGAAATACAAAATTTAGAAGGAGACGTTTCAATGAAGAATTTTAGTATATCCGAAGTAATGGATTCCCTGGGTGTTAACACGTTTACCTGGAAAATATTTTTCCTGCTGGGTCTGGCGATGGTGTTTGACGGCTATGATTATATGATTGTATCGTACACGATGCCTCAGATCGCAGCGGAATGGGGATTGAGCGCCGTCGCCAAAGGCAGTTTATCATCCTGGAGTTTAATTGGCTTGATCCTGGGCGGGGCACTGGCCGGGATTATCTCAGATAAAATCGGCCGCCGAAAAACCCTGATGTTTGCGATTGGGATGTATTCGCTGATGAATATTCCGATTTATTTTTCCAGCAGCTTCGAAATGTTTGCGCTGTTTCGGGTGTTGGCAGGGATTGGTTTGGGTGCCTGTATTCCGGTAGTCACGACAACTTACTCGGAATCGACCCCAACCAACAAACGGGCGATTTTTATTACCTTTGGGATGGCCTGGATGATTGTTGGTTGGGTGCTGGCGGGTCTCGTGGCTACCGCTGTTGTGCCAGTCTTTGGCTGGCGCCTGTGTTACTTGATTGGTGGGATTCCGTTGGTCTATGCGATTTTCCTGTACTTTAAAATGCCAGAATCAGCCTACTGGCTGGCCAACAAGGGCTACCGGGAAAAAGCGGTCAAAGCTCTGCAAAATATCGAACGGATCGCCACCGGTAAAATGACTGATTGGGATCCGGCCGCTTTAATCGTTCCGCCGAAACCGAAACAGGCCGGTCCCCGAGCGCTGTTCTCTAAACCATATATTCGCATTACTGCGGCAATTTGGATTATGTATTTCTGCGGCTGTTTTATTGTCTATGGTATTAATGCCTGGCTGCCGTCGTTGATGCTGGAAAAAGGGTTAACCCTGACATCAGCTTACGGACTGGCCATCGCCCAGAATGCAGCGGCGATAATCGCCAATTGTTCAACCGGCTTTGTGGCTGAAGCCGTCGGCCGGAAAAAGAATCTGATCTTATCCTTTGGGGTGGCGGCCATTTCGGTAGTCATCATGGCCACTGTCGGCGGCGGTTTTGGGGCGATTCTGGCGGCCTGTATTTTCCTGGGCTTTGCAGTAAACTACTCAATCACTGCCATCCAGCCGCTGATGGCCGAAGCTTATCCTACTGAGTTCCGAAATACCGGAGTATCCTGGTGTCATGCCTTTGGTCGGATTGGCGGCGCCAGCGCCCCGATTATTGCCGGCATCATTATTGGCATGGGGCAAGGCTATGCGGTGTCTTTTATGTTTTATGTGATTCCGGCCGTGATCGGTTTATCAGCAGCAGCGTTTTTGGTTAAAACAGAAACCAAGGGAAAATCCCTGGATGAGTTGGCGGAAGTAATTTGATAGCAATTAGATAAGAAAATGACAAAAAGCTGAGCAGCCAAACGCTCAGCTTTTTAAATTTCATCAGGCCAGTTTTAATTTAACCCAAAATCGATTAATTTAAAGGTCAGACTGATATGAAAAAGATCATCGTCATTTTTTAAATCGGTTTCGCCGATTTCTTTGATCCGCTCTAGCCGATAAACAATCGTAGCCCGATGAATAAACAGGTCTTTGGCGGTTTGCACCGCATTCATGTTGTTCCGCATGTAGGATTGGAGAGTTTTGACATAATCGGTCTGATTCTTCACATCATAACGCTGCAGCCGCAAGATAATCGGGGAATAAAGAGATGGAGCTGGCAACTCGGCAGTCATTGTATTAAAAATATAGGGCATCACCGCATCGCAAAACTTATGGGTCCATTTTTGGGGCTGATAGTGGGTGCCCATCTCCAGGGCAATTTCCGCTTCACGAAAACATATCTTCAGATGACTTAAGCCGTCGGCATAATGACTGTAGCCGATGCGGAAATTACCGTCTTTAATCAAGCGATTGATCCGTCTAAAGTAACTGTCCCGGGATTCCTGAATATGGGAGATATTGAACAAAACAAAAATACTCTGATTGTTGGAAAAGGCAAAGCTCTCTTTAAAATCCTGCATGATCACATTGCAAAAATAAGTGGTGGTTGCGTTATAAATATCCTGGCTGCTGGGCTTGATATGGGCAGCACAATAGATATGATCGGGACGCCAGTCCAAATGGTTCAGTTCGGCGGTCAGGTTGGTTTGGCTAAAGCTATTCCCGAGGATAATTGATTGCAACAGCGCTGCCAGCTGCGAGTTTTTATCCTGATGAAAGGCCGCTAAATAGCTGGAATCACGCAGTAGATGCTGGGACAGGTGCTCCAACAGGGCGGCATCACTTTCGCCAAAGGGATGATCTGTTTCTGAGATAATCAAGCGAAAGACAAAGGCATGATTCAGAAAAATATTTTTGCATAGCGTTTGAAAGGGCAACAGTTGGGCTGGATAAAGAAAAACGTCCCGCTCGTTCTTTATTTCATTATATTTGGGGTCGTTTTTAAATAAGTTGACCTGCTCGACCGAGATTCGGCCAGCTTCGCCCAATTGCAGTTGCTCCTGATCCATCAGCGCATCCAGACCGGTATGGGCAATCATATAATAATCAGCATTCATAATCGACAATCCGTTTTCAAAGATCGGATAAGAAAGCTCCAATAAGTGTTGTAGGGAGCGTTTATCACGGATCGATTGCTGGAAGCTGAGATCCCAGGTTTCATAAATCGTAAAAATCTGATGAATAGTATTGCTTAATTCAAAAATATCGGCGGTATCGTCGATAATCAGCAGTTCTAGCGCATCATTGATGTAACGATCCGGGGGATTGCCAATGCAGATCAGGGCTGAACCGGCTTGGCAGCTGGCGTTTGGATTGAGTCTATCGGCGGAAGCTATATATAATGTGTCGGAACACAGCTCAGTTTCCCCGGCATAAAAAACCGGCCGATCCAGATGCGGCAAAGAACTCGATACATGAGTCTTGTTATCTTTTACAGCATGTCGCAGTTTTACTTGAATAAGAGCGATGGATAATTTCATATGATTGTACCTCTTTATACATAGTGTATAGATGTCAATCACAAAAGTCAATCAGCTTGTATAATTTACGTTTTCGTAAAAATAACTTAAAATTAAATTATTAAATGATTAATAAAACGAGGAGGAAGAATAAGATGGGATTAACACCGAAAGAGAATTATCTGAACGCAATCAATCATCAGGCAATTGAATGGACCCCGGTCCACATTGTCGACTGTGGCGTTTTGGGTTTTGGCGCCCTGCCGGGACCCTGGTTTGAAAAAGGCCCTCTGGGTGGCGGTTACGATGGCTTTGGCATTCGCTGGATCACTCCAGCTTCCGGCGGCGGCGCCCCGATACCGGCCCCCAATGAACACATTATGGATGCCGATACCATCGTTGACTGGAAAAAAATAGTCAAATTTCCAGATCTGGAAGCTGTTGACTGGCAGGCCATGGTGGCGACTGAACTGGCAATGATGCCGGTTGACAGAAATATCCAAGCAGTTGAATTTGGCTGTGGCAATGGTGTATTTGAACGGCTGGCCGCCTTGATGGGTTTTGAAGAAGCCCTGATTGCCTTGGCTGAAGAACCGGAGGCCTGTAATGAATTAATGACAGCCATTACCGACTATAAAATTGAGTTTGCCAAAAAAGTCAAACAATATTACAACCCGGATCTGTTTACCAATTACGATGACATTGCCACCGAAAGAGGGCTGTTTATGTCCCCGGCATCCTATCGTAAACTGATCAAACCACATCACAAACGGCTTAACGATGCCGTCAAAGAACTGGGTATGATCCCTGTCCAGCACACCTGCGGTTATTGCGAACCGCTCATCGAAGACATCATCGAAACAGGTGCGGCGGTGTGGACCTCGGTGCAACCTACCAATGATATTGCCGGGATGCAAAAAAAATACGGCGATAAAATCGTTTTGATGGGTGGTTTTGATACTAACGGCGCTGCCGGATTAGCAGATGCAACCATGGAGACACGACTGGCCGAAGTGCATCGCTGCTTTGATGAATATGGCCAGCAGCCCGGCTTTATTTTCTTTGGCTTTGTTCTGGTAAACAGCCTGGATCCGGCTGAGGTTGGCGCCCAGTTGGGACCGATTCTGCAGGAAGCAGCTCGCTACAGTCATCAATTGGCAGCGAAATAGGAGCTGCTGATAATGAAAAGTGCAATTACAGCAGGTTTGTTCGGTGGGATTATTGGCTTTAGCATCAGCTTTGCCATAAATTATTTTCTGATCGCCATCCCGGAAACCAGCCTTGCCAATGCTATGGGAAATGGTATCAGCGGCTTGTTAAGTGGTTTTATGGGCGGGTTCATCGGTTTGCTGATTTATATCAGACAATCCACTGAATTTAAACAGAAATAAACAAAACGAGAAAACTTTTCGTTCTGAAATCGGGTGATAATTCATAATCCCTTAAAATACTAGTGGTTCTATTATGTTTTCTTTCAGAATTAATGGGTAAAATAATATTAAACGTATTTAAGTTTAATAAAGATTCTAGGAGGATCAGGATGACAAAAATCGGCATAATATTAGGAAGCACCCGACCGGGACGAAATGGCGAAGCAGTGGCAAAATGGGTTAATGAACTGGCACAGAAACGTAGTGATGCGAACTATGAGTTAATCGATGTGGCAGATTATCATTTGCCTCTTTACGACGAACCGTTTCCGGCAATGATGCAGAAGTATACCAAAGAACATACAAAGATATGGTCCCAGAAAATAAAGCAATTTGATGGATTTATATTTGTTACCGCCGAGTACAACCATAGTATTCCCGGGGCCTTAAAAAATGCCATCGACTTTTTGAATGTTGAGTGGCAGAATAAAGCTGCCGGATTTGTGAGTTACGGCAGCGCCGGGGGAACCCGGGCGGTTGAACATCTCAGACATGTCGCCGGTGAACTCCATATGGCCGATGTACGGGCCCAAGTGATGCTTTCGCTCTTCACTGATTTTGAAAATAACATCTTTAAGCCAAACCCACGTCACGAAGGGACACTAAACGATGTTTTTGATCAAGTGATTGCTTGGAGTAATGCGTTAAAAACATTGCGAGATTAGTTAACCATCATTAAAGAAACGAAACTATTAGTTTAATCAGTTTAGTGGATCTAAAGTAAAATGATACAAAACCAGAAGCAGAGGACATTAGTCCGATGTTTCTGGTTTTGTAATTGCTGCCGTTACCCCCCAGACTGACATGAATGAGCGGAAGCCCTGGCCCTGAAGCAGGAATTGTGGAAACCTTTATTCTGCTGGCGATCAGCGGGATTCTGGTTTGCCAAATAGATAATATGATAAAATATTTAAAACGACTAAATAGCGATAATTTGGTCGTTTTTTATTTTCAACAAATAGATAAGTAAACAGTTTACAAATGGTCTCTTTTATGATGAAATATTTATTAGAAATAATCAATAATGATATTTTACAAGTGAAATTGAGACACCGATTGTATTTGTTTCCCAATTAACGGGGAAGTTCAAAACGGAAGACAAGATCCAAAGCACTTTGGTGATTGTCTAACCGGATAAAATTTGGAGGATTGGTGATGAAACCGCATTTCAGGTGGATGATAAGTTTACTGTTACTGGCAGCATTAGCGGTGATTGTGACTGGCGTGATAATGGCAGAAGAACTCCTATGGGGCTTAGGGCTGGCTTTTTTATTATTTTTGATTATCCTGATCCCGGCTATTAGATTGCGGGTAAAACGACTGGGACGTTATGATGAGTCAAAGGTTTTAGGAAGCTGGGCCTATTCTCCTGAGGAGGCCCAGCAGGTTGCCCAGGATATTTTAGCCTGGCAAAGAAAGCGGAACCGTTGGTTAGTGCCTTTTACGGCTGGGTGTCTCGCGATTATTGGCGGTATTTTTGCAGCGGTGCTTTACGAGCAGTTCCCGGAGGTACCACTTTGGCGATGGTTATTACTGCTGTTGCCAGTGGGACTGCCTTGGATCGCTCGGGGCTTGTATCGTTGGTATTTGAAAAGGATGATCCTGAAAGTTCCCTGTGAAACCCGAATTGGTTGGAACTTTTTGCTTTGGGGCAATGTGCGGCCTGTTTTTAATGAACGCGAAACACTCAAGGTGATGGATGCCGATTTTCACGAAGAAAATGGCCGTTTCTATCTGAGCGTGCTATACCGAAGCACTGGGCGCATGCGCTATGGTGGCAAAGTCGAGTTCCGGGATCGGGTGCCGTTGTTGGTGCCGGATGGCTGCGAAGTTAAAGCCCGGGCGTTGGTAAAGCTTATTCGGAATGGAAAGTAGGGCAGTTTAAAAATGACAAACGAAGCAAACCAATTGAAGTATCCCGTTACCTGACATAAACGGGGAATGGCGGTTGGATGAAACAATGACCGGTTTTCCAATGGAGCGGCTTTATGAGGAAATTCGTAGCCGATACCAATTCCCTGGCCGGATCGCGATGCCGGAAATGATATCGTCAACGCTCAAATAAAGGAACTTCTAAAATCTGAAAATCGAGGTTTTTTAAATGAAGATTGAAAAATTTGTGGATTTGATTATGACATACGTGAAAAACTATCAAGCACTGAAACAGACCGCCTCTGACTGGCGGGAGCCAGTGATCGGCGTAGCTGCTGCCGATGATCCGTTGTTTCCTCTGCTGAAAGAGATCATTGGTCCCAACCACGCCCTGCCTGGCGAGCTGGTGCCCGGTGCCAAATCTGTGCTGGTATTTTTTCTGCCGTTCTCTGAAAGTGTTGTGGCGAGCAACATTACCGACGAAGAAAGCTCACAAGAATGGGATTATGCCTGTATCGAAACCAATCAGCTGATCAATGATTTAAGCCGGTTTTTACACGATGCCATTGTGAAAATGGGCTATCACGCCTCGCTGCTGCCATCAACCTACAATTACGATGGCGAAAAACTGATCAGCGACTGGTCTCATCGCAGCGTCGCCTATATTGCCGGGATTGGAAAATTCGGCATCCACAACATGCTGATTACCGAGCAGGGCTGTTGCGGACGGCTGGGCAGCGTCATCACCGATCTGGAACTGACGCCGACACTGCGAAACGATGATGAGTATTGTCTTTTCAAGACCAACGGGTCATGCCAAAAGTGTCTAAAAAAATGTGTTAATCAGGCCTTTGATTTGGCAGATGGGAAGGTAACCTTTGACCGTTATCGCTGCAATGAACAGATCTATGATAAAATCGTGCCCGAATATCCCATTGGCATCGGCGATGCCTGCGGCAAATGCATGTCCGGGGTGCCCTGCTCGTTGGGGATTCCGGCTAGCGCTAAAAAATTAAAAACTAAAAAATGAAAACGAAATTAACCGCTTGAGAAAGGAACCCTGATGATTTTAAATACCGGAAACCGCACTGATATTCCAGCATATTACAGCGAATGGTTTTACAATCGCATTCGGGCCGGCTTTGTTCTGGTTCGTAATCCCTACTATCCGCAGCAGGTCATCCGCTATCGTTTATCGCCGGAGGTCGTGGATTGTCTGGCTTTCTGCACCAAAAACCCCGCCCCGATGCTGGACCGCTTGCCGGAAATCAGTGCCTTTAAACAATTCTGGTTTGTCACCATCACCCCTTATGGCCGTGACATTGAACCTCATGTGCCGGACCAGGCGCAGGTCATCGAGGTCTTCAAGCGGCTGTCCGACATAGTGGGTATCCAGGCGGTGGGCTGGCGCTATGACCCGATTTTTATTTCGGAAAAGTATTCTCTGGATTACCATCTGGATAGTTTTTCGCAAATGGCGGCTAGTCTTAGGGGATATACAGACCATGCTGTCATCAGCTTTATTGATCTTTACCAAAAGACTCGGCGCAATTTCAGGGGCGTCCAAGCGGTGGCAAGTGCTGAACGAACTGCGATCGGCCAGGTCTTTGCCGCCATTGCTAGACAAAACGGGATGACTTTGCGTACCTGTATGGAGGGATCCGATCTGGAAAAATTTGGGGTGGACTGCTCCGGCTGTATGACTCAGCCAGTGATCGAACGGGCCATTGGCATGAATTTGAAAATTCCCAAAAACCATCATACCAGCCGAGAAGGCTGCGACTGCCTGTTGGGCAGCGACATTGGCGTTTACAATAGCTGCGGTCACGGTTGCCATTACTGCTATGCCAATCATGATATGGAAACCGTCAGGCACAATATGGCTAACCACGATTCCAAGTCCCCTTTTTTAATCGGCAACGCTATGGTCGGGGATATCACCAAAGAAGCTAAACAGGTGTTATATCTGGATGAACAACTGTCGTTTTTTCGATAAAATGGTAAAGATAGCAAGGATTCGAATTAGCCAGCCGTGATAAATCTGGACTGGAAAATCGTTTAGAGTAATCCGTTAAACGGTTCACATAAGCAGACCGTTCTCTTCTCAGCTATTCAAAAAACAGCGCAATGGCACAATAAACCAGCAACAGCGCCAAAATGGTATTGATTAATCGGGCTTGGGTTGAGAAAAGCCGTTGGAACAAGGTACCGAAAACCGACCAGCACAGGGTAAAACAAAAACCGATTAGAGCTAATAGCAGGGCAAAAGCAAAAAGCATACCGGGTTGGCTGCTGAAAGCGGGGAGGATATACACCTCCATTGAGATCAAGCAGTAAAGATAAACTTTGGGATTAACAAATTGCAGCATCAAGCCGTTGAGAAAGCCGCTGTGGATAGGTCTCGCTTCAATCGGGGAGGAACTTTTAAAAGTTTTCCAGGCCAGATAAAGCATATAAGCTGCACCGATTAGGATCATCGGTGCTTTAATCATTGGAATCACAGCTGAAAGGGTCGCAAAAAAATAGGTGCAGATCAGCATTACCACTGAAAAGCCTGCGAAGACACCAAGATTAAAAGGGAGTGCTCGCTTGAATCCATATTGCCTGGCAATTGACATTGACATGATATTGTTGGGTCCGGGTGTGATGGCGGTAATCATCGCATAGGTTAAAAAATTGAACAAACTGAACATGGGGTTGACCTCCAATAGTGGATATAATATACTAATAGTACGATATATAATAATGTTATATATCGTACTATTAGTTTAATATATTGTCAATACATCAAGTGATTAATAGGAGGTTTATTTTGGATATCAATTTAATTGTGGGAAAAAACATCAAAAATATTCGCGAATCAAAGAAATTAACTCTGGATGCCGCCGCCAAAGCGACCGGTGTTTCCCGTAGCATGCTGGCGCAGATCGAAAAAGGCGATGTCAATCCGACGATTTCGGTGTTATGGAAAATTGCCAAGGGCTATAAAACCTCGTTTTCCTCTTTGCTCAATCTGCAATCTGAAGAAACGATGATGATCACCAGTCAATCCATTAATCCACTGGTTGAAGATGACGGAAAATATATTAATTACCCGGTTTTTCCTTTTGAAGAAAAAAAGCTGTTTGAAACCTATCGGATCGAGATTGCCAAAGGGGGGAAGATGAGCTCCCAGCCCCATATTCTGGGAACCGAAGAATATGTCACCGTCTTTGAAGGCGACGTCGAAATTTTAATCAATGAACAACAATATTGCTTAAAAAAAGGCGATTCGATCCGATTTAAAGCTGACGTGCCTCATGCTTATCAGAATATTGGTGCGGATACGGCTTATCTGAGTATGCTGATTTACTACGCAGAATAATCAAGAAAGATAAAAGAGGTGTCAGCTGAAATACTATGCCGTCGCCGAACTCTTTATCTAAAAAAGGATAACCGCATTGTTTGATCGTAACCGGAGGAAAGAATGACAGCGATGAATCATTGATAAACTGGTGACTTAAAAAGATTATGAAATTGTCGGAATCTCAATGGTTACAAAAAAGTGCCTACTTTTCAAAACCCGACAGCCGCTCTATAATGAATTAACAAACCTGTCAACTTTTAGAAACCCAGTATGGAGAATCCGGTTGCAGAAGATAATAGTTTAGGAGCAGCGACAATGAAAGCAGCAAACCAATTAACCAAAGAACTTAAAGCATTTGCCCAAAAACAGGAGATCGATATCTTTGGTATCTCAGGAGTTGAGATCATCAATGCCCACGCCAGAAAGGGTAGACGACCAATGGATTTGTATCCCAGTGCTAAATCCGTATTAATTTTTGGCTGCGGCATGGCCGATCCTTTTTCCCGGGGTTGGGTTTATAATGGCAAAGGTGGGGCATATTTTTCGCTGACCTCCAGCGAGCTAGAGAATCGCAAATGGAAATTGATGGCTTTTCTCAGAAAAGCAGGGTACCAGAGTTTTGGCGGCGAGATGCACGGTGGTGGGATGTTGGAAAGCGGACTTCGGATGGCCAACATTGCTGAAAGTATCGGAATGGGTTACATCGGCAAGAGCAATCTGTTGATTACCGATAAATACGGCCCTCGTCAGAATCTCCATTTTTTAGCTACTGATGCCCCGCTGCTGCCCGACACCGGAAAGGTCGAAAATCAATGTGGTAACTGCCGGGTCTGTCAGACGTTCTGCACCAGCGGCGCAATTATGGGGGATGGTTATTTTCATGCCCGTCAGTGTGAAGCAGTGATCAATTGTAGCCCCAACAAAATGCATCACACCCGCTATGTCAATACTGATTGCGACATGTGTCTGCGGATGTGTCCCAAAGGAAAGCTCCAGTGGGAAAAGGAAGAACGCCAGGGAACCTGGTTTGAGAAGCTCGAAAAAGTTAACAAAGGTGAAGACAAGTGAAAGCACAATGGAATACAAACCGCCGCAAAGAAGCCCTGAAGATCCCGGAAAAATACCAGGAAAAGTCACCGCAGATGCAAAACCGGCGGGAGCTCACTTTCTTGCTCCAGGAAGCGGCCTTTGCCGAAAAAATGGCCCTGTACCATGTTATTGATCTGGAATGCCTGGGTGAATTAAAAAAGGAGCCGTTTCTAAAAGATCTGCCGAAGGCCCGATCAGTGATTTTTCTGGGTATCCCGATTTTTGAACCGCTGCTGTTAATGGAGCAGACGGTTTACGGGTCACGCGGCGAAAAAAAGACCACCATGGCCGAATCCCAGGTGGAGAATGATTTACGGTCTTTCAGCGACAAGCTGGAAACAATGGGATATGATACGGCAATAAGCCTGCCCTCGATTCTGCCGAATCCGGAATTTGCCGAACTGCTGACGCTGACAAAGGCTGGCTTTAAGGGAAAAAACCAGCGCTTTATTATCGAGCACTTCGGCTGCCGCATCTGCGCCAGCTATCTGGTCAGCAATGCTCCGTTGATGGGCGGTGATTACCGCTACCCGGATTATGATGTCGATCAATGTAGTGACTGTCAGATCTGTATCGATGCCTGTCCGGCCGGAGCTTTGACCCAATCAGGATATGATCAGAAGTGTTGCTTTGATTATCGGGACGACGCAAACAATCAGAAACGCGTCGCCGCTCACAGCATTGTGAAGTGCAACCGCTGCATGGCCTTTTGTCCCATCGGTATAAAAACGATCTGGGAATAGAAAAAAGAAAATGATCACAGAAATTTAAGAGGATTAGAAATGAACAATTTAGAACAGCGCATTAATGCGGCCAGAGCCACAATAGCAAACAGTGAAGCCATTTTAATTGGCGGTGGCGCCGGACTTTCAGCAGCGGCCGGTTTGGATTATGGCGGGAAACGCTTTACCGATAACTTTGCGGATTTTATCGAGAAATATGGGATCACGGATATGTATTCCGGGTCATTTTATCCTTTTGAAACCGAGGCGGAATCTTGGGCGCATTGGGCCAGACATATAAATGTCAATCGCTATGCTATGCCGGCAACACCGCTGTATCGGGAAATCTATGAATTGGTCAGGAAAAAGGACTATTTTGTGCTTTCTACCAATGTGGAAAGTCAGTTTGTCAAGGCCGGATTTCCGGATGAAAAGGTCTTTGAAGTCCAGGGTGATTACGCCTTTATTCAGTGTGCCAAAGCCTGCCACGATACCTTATACGATAACGCCGAAATGATTAAAGAGATGCTGGCAGCGACGGCTGATTGTAAAATTCCCGTTGCGATGGTACCCAAATGTCCGGTTTGTGGCGGTAGCATGGATGTGAATCTCCGCCATAATCAGTATTTTGTCCAGGATGCAGCCTGGTATGCCGCTGAGAATCGATACAAAAAATTTTTAGAAACCAGTCAGGGGAAAAAGTTGGCGCTGCTGGAATTCGGGGTTGGTTTCAATACCCCTGGCATCATCCGCTATCCCTTTGAAAATATGACCTATGCGAATCAGCAGGCAACCCTGATCCGCTTTAATCGGGACTATCCTCTGGGGCCGACTGAAAATGCCGGGCGAACCATTTCCTTTGATGAAGCCATTGATTCGGTGGTAAAGGCGTTGCTTTAAACGACAGTCAGTAAAAGAATTGCGGCGATTCAAAGATTCTGACAAAATCATCCTGACAAACCAAATACAATAAATAATGAGGCCTTCGTGGGATTTGTTCCCATGAAGGCCTTAGCTATGTTCCGATAGAGTTTACACCTACAATACAGCAAGTAGCTTATCAACTCTCCTGTATATTCGGATGCCGATATTGGCCATGTTTTTTGGTGTTCTGGCCATACTGAATTGAAAACTTGGGGCAGCGGTGAAGACAGCCCAGACACATCACACATTGCTCTTTGATCCAAACCGGTTTGCCATTCTGCATTGCGATGGCGTCCACCGGACACTGCTTGGCACAGAGACCGCAACCCACACAGCTATCTTCCACATGAAAATGGTTGGTGGTTCTTTGTTTGTCATAAGATCTGTAATACCGTCGGGCCAGAAATCCCGGGGTTTTATGCTTCATCATGTCTCCGTGTGCTTTGTGTTTGATCTGATCAATTACAGCATCGATTAGTAAATCGGCCTTGTCATTGATTTTTTTCATTTTGGCCTGATCAGTTAAATCAAAGATCGGGGTCCAGGTGTCTGGCATTTTGATGCTGTAACGGGCATCCAGGGGAAAGCCTTTTGCGGCCATCACATCATTGACCATAGCCCCGGTGTTCCCACAGGTGGTGCCATGAGTGGCGACAAAATAGGTATAGGGCTTTTGCTCGGTAATCAGTTCAAGACTGGCTAGAAAATCCCGGACCAGGGTTGGCAGTCCAATAAAATAAGTCGGAGCGACAATGCCGATGGCTTCATCCGGTTTGATTTGAAACCGGGGCAAGTCGTTTTTTAAACCATCGGTCATCGAAAAGATTTCGTCATTTGTGGCAGTGGCAATCCGGGTGGCTACATGCTGACAATTTCCGGTTGCTGAAAAATAAAATATCATCGGGGCTCCTTTTAAATAGGGTATTGGTGGTAGTTTTTTGTATTATAAGCATTCTCAAAAAGAGTTTCAATCATTAGAATTGACGATTTTGTTTTAAATTGGGTAAATACTTAGTGATTGTCTATCTTTAATTATTAATTAGCAGCCTCGGCCAATTCGTCGGAGGCATCTTCGGCCATATAATCTTTGCCCCATTCGCACATCGAATCCAGAATCGGATAAAGGCTTCGTCCGAAACTGGTTAGGGCGTATTCGGTTTTGGGCGGTACCACTGGATAGACGGTGCGGGTCACCAACCCATCCCGCTCCAGCTCCCGCAGCTGCTGGGTGAGCATTTTCGGGGTGGCATGTTGGACGATTTTCTGCAGTTCGTTGAAGCGTAAAGTCTGATCTACCAGGTGCCAGAGAATTTTAGTTTTATATTTTCCGCCAATCAAGCTGATGGTGGCATCGATGGGGCAGCAGAAATGTTTTTTTTCGGTCATTTGGTACTCCTTTTATTTTTTATGGATACTTACTATCCTTTTGGGTAGTAAGTGACTAATAAGTGCATACTTGTAATTTTGAAAATCACTGATAAAATGATAGCATGGATTGAAAAGAGAAGCAAGGAGATAGAAAAACAACAGATAAGGAGTAATAAATGAGCGCATTTAAAACAATTAAGGCAGTAAACTTTGATGTCAGTCCGTTTCGATTGATCGGACATGACTGGATGCTGATTACTGCCGAAAAGGATGGGAAAATCAATAGTATGACGGCATCCTGGGGTGGCCTGGGTGTCATTTGGAACAAAAACGTGGCCTATATTGTGATTCGCAAGAGCCGGTTTACCAAGGAATTTGTGGATGGCTCGGAGCATTTTTCATTGACATTTTTTGACCGAAAAGAACACCAGAAAATGCTTAACTATATGGGTACCGTATCCGGCCGGGATGAAGATAAGATAAAAGTGAGTGAACTGACTGTTGCTCATCAGGATGGGATTCCTTATTTTGAGGAAGCCAAGACCGTGATGTTGTGCCGAAAAATGTGCCGACAACCGATCGATCCGGAAAACTTTATTGATGGATCCATTGATGATCAGTGGTATGCCGACAAGGATTATCACGATCTTTATATTGGTGAAATTGTTGATATCCTGCAAAAGTAGTATTGTTGAAAGTAGTGAAAAATAATCAAAAAATAATTGGAGGAAAAAAATGAGCGTTGTATTTAATCGAACCAGTGTCAGAAAGTATGAAAACAAAGAAGTGGAAGCGGAAAAAATTGAGCTGTTATTAAAAGCGGCCATGGCTGCGCCGTCAGCTGCCAATCAACAACCCTGGGAATTTTATGTGGTTAAAAGCAAAGAAACCCTGGCTGCCCTAGCTGACTGCAGCCCCTATGGCGGATGCATCAAAGATGCCGCCCTGGCAATTGTGCCAGTTTATCGAAAAGAAATGATGATGCCGGAATTTGCCGACATCGATATGGCTGCTGCCACCCAGAATATTCTGCTGGAAGTGACCGAATTGGGACTGGGTGCCGTCTGGATCGGCATTGCGCCACTGGCAGATCGAATGGAAAATGTTCGTAAAGTTCTGAATGTTCCGGATCATCTCCAGCCCTATGCCATCATTCCGATTGGCTACCCAGTAGCGGATGCAAAACAGCAAGACCGCTTTGATGCAACCCGAGTTCATTTCGAATAAACTATAAAATTTTAAGTGAACAGATGATATGCAAAACCTGTTTTCAACCGATATCGATGGCTGAAAACAGGTTTTTTATTTGAAAAAACATTCATAGGTAGCGTTCCTTATACTGGGTTCCCCAGGCAGTCATCGAATCAAGAATAGGTGCCAGACTATAGCCAGTTTCGGTGAGGGTATATTCAACCCGTGGGGGAACTTCCGGATAGACTTTTCGGGTAATCAGGTCGCAGCTTTCCATGGCTCGCAAATGGCTGGTCAGAACCTTCTGGGAAATGCCGCTGACCGATTTCTTCAATTCGCCAAAACGCTTGGTGCCGGACATCAAATCCCTTATAATCAGAACCTTCCACTTGTCGCCGATAAGCTGCAACGTCATTTCTACTGGACAATCGGGTATTTCTTTGGCCATATTTTTCCCCTTTACATATATATCGCTGTCTTTAAAACAGCTTAGCATTATCAATTTTATACAGTTATTATAATAAAATCCTTAAAAACAATCAAGAAAAATCGCATCGTCAAGCGACGGGAAATGGCTTAAAATAAAAATAGTATCCATTATATACTAAACAACATTTTTGTGCTTACTTTACCTTGAGATACTTTCGGATTATACTAAAGCAACAAGAAAAACACAATACTGTTATGAAAAAGGACAAAAAAATGAAAGATAACATGAATAATAGATTGAATCAAAGTGAAGCATTGGATTATTTAATCAAAACATTAGCCAATGAAACTGAGCAGTACCGGAATCTGACCATTCCGACTGATCATGATGGGAAACGCCGACTACTCCGGGGATTAATGAACGTCAGAGCACCGGGACCCATCGATCCGGAGTTTTTAAAGGTACAGGACAGCCTGCTCCAAAGTGAGGTGCGGGAAAAGGGCATCGTGACGATTGCGGAAATTCAAACGGTGAATGAGGGCTTAATAAAAAGCGGTCTGGCAAAAATTTCGTTTGGCGATAAACTGTCTCTCTGGCAGGGCGATATCACCCGGCTGGCGGTGGATGCCATAGTCAATGCGGCTAACAGTCAGCTGCTGGGCTGTTTTGTCCCCGGTCACAATTGTATTGACAACGTGATCCACAGCGCAGCTGGCATTCAGTTACGGGAAGCCTGTTTTGCTTTAATGACAGCTCAGAACTTGCCGGAACTAACCGGAACAGCAAAAATAACCAGCGCCTATAATCTGCCAAGCAAGCATGTGATTCACACCGTTGGGCCGATCGTGCAGGATGGCTTAACAACAGGGTTGGAACAGGATCTGGCCAACTGCTATCGCTCCTGTCTTGAAATTGCGGTTAAAAATCAAGTGCGCAGCCTGGCATTTTGCTGCTTATCGACCGGGGTGTTTCACTTTCCCAACCAACGGGCAGCTGAAATTGCAGTGGCTACGGTGATGGATTTTCTCAAAAAATATGAAGATAAATTTGAGCGCATTATTTTTAATGTCTTTCTAGAGGTGGATCTTAAAATTTATAATCATTTATTTAATAGTTACTCAGAAAAAGTTTTACTGGACTGATGTTCTGAAAATGAGCTAAAAGAAAACTGAGTCAGGAAAGCGGCACAGAAGCTTTGCGCTCAGAATTTTCGCATAATCTGCAGATCCATATAATAATCGTATTTGGTAGCGGCAGAAACGTTGACCATTTTAGAAATAAGATAAACTGTATCATCCAGTTTAATATCATGGGTATGGCTGTAACGGATCAGGTTTCTCAGGGTGGCCAGGCAATTTTCTTCCGAATACAGAAAGCGCTGGGTCAGATAGCGACCTTCCGGGATAAGTTTCGACTTTAATCCCGGTATTTTTTTGTCTGAAAAAATTCCAAATCCTTTAACGTTCAGTGCCTGATTGGTTTCATAATCAGCAATGGAATAAATCGTGCACATCACATTGCTTTCCCGGTTATCGATGTGGCCGGTATCAATAGAGATCCGGCTGACGTGTTTATCCAGGTCATAAATGGAAATATTCAGCTCGTTGTAATAGAGATTTCGAGTCAACAGGTAGGATTCATGGATTTCGATTTCTTCTTCATTATTATCCCGGTATTTAATATCGGTAATTAATCCTTCGGTAACCCGTTTGGAATATTCCAGCTCGGTGATTTTCTGCTCCAGGGAATTTTTATGGGATTCCAGCAGGTTTAAAAGCTTTTGATGGTCTTTGTTTTCACCCATTAATTCCCGAATATCTTCCAGCGGAACAAAAAGCACCTTATTCAGATAGCGGATGACATCGATGGTGAAAAACTGGTCATAGCTGTAATAACGGTACTTGGTCTCCTCATCCACATGTTCTGGTTTCAGTAAATTCAGCTGGTCGTAATTGCGCAGGGCCTTGGAGGGAATCCGGAGAATTCGGGACACTTCACCGATGGAATATAATTTTTTCATTTTTTTCACGCTTTCCTCTTGACTTTGCCCCTAGGGCAAACCTTATAGTCACATTATAAATTGATTGATATTTAACAGTCAAGGCGTTGACGCGTTATTTATCTTATGAAAAATGTATTGGAGTGTGCTAATTGAAAACGGTAACGATAACCATTGACGGGCATGTGCTGGCAGTTGATTCAGGGGATAGCATTTTAAAAGCTGCCCTTAAGTCAGACCTGTACATCCCACATTTATGTCACCATCCGGATCTGCCAGACATCAGCGCCTGTGGGCTCTGTGTGGTGGAAATTGAAGGGATCGAGGGGGTTAAATCCGCCTGTTCCACTGCAGTTGAAGCCAATATGATCATCTGCACCAAAACAGAAAAGCTGAATAAAATGCGGCGTTTGTCGATGGAGCTGATGTTGGCTAATCACGTGGATGATTGCACCACCTGTCCCAAATATTTAAAATGCGAGCTCCAGTCCCTGATTCAATACCTGGGAGTGAGCACCGCCCGGCTGAAGCGAACCCTCAATGCCGTGCCGGTGAATACATCAAATCCCTTGTTTGTCAGAGATTTAAACCGCTGTGTGTCCTGCGGGCGATGCGTCCGAGCCTGTCGGGATTTACGGGGCGTAGATGTACTGGATTATCAAGTGATGGAGGATGACCGAATCATGGTGGATGTTCGCCAGCATCACCGGATGACTGAAGAAAACTGCCGATTCTGTGGTGCCTGCGTGGAAGTTTGTCCCACCGGGGCGCTTCAGGATAAGGAAGGGGTTTTCACGGCTGATCTAAACCGGGAAATTGGACTTTCACCCTGTCGGTCAGCCTGTCCGGGCCAGATCAATGTGCCTAAATACATCCGGCTTATTAAAGAAGGACAGTATCAGGAAGCCATCGCCGTGATCCGGGAGCGGGCACCTTTCCCGCACTCATTGGGGTATGTGTGTATGGCCTTCTGCGAAGACCAATGCCGGCGCAAAGAGATTAACGAAGCGCTGTCGGTTCGGGAGCTGAAAAAATTTGCTGCCGCTCAGGATCAGGGGCTTTGGAAAGATAAGGTTGGGATCAAGACGGCCAGTGGGAAAAAAGTGGCCATCATCGGCAGCGGACCGGCGGGACTGACAGCTGCTTACTATTTGAAAAAATCCGGCCATGAGGTAACGGTATTTGAAAAACTGCCAGTTGCCGGCGGCATGCTGACCACCGGGATTCCGGCTTATCGGCTGCCCCGGCAAGCAGTACAGGCCGAAATTCAGGTGATTACCGATAGTGGTGTAAAGATTCTGACTGACACAGAAATTACTGATCTGGAAGCATTAAAAAAATTAGGTTATGATAAAATTTTGATTGCCATCGGAGCCGGACAGGGAACAAGGCTGCCCATTGATGGCGCCGATTGCGACAATGTGCTGGAAAATATCGCGTTTTTAAAAAATGCCGCACTGGAAATATCACCCAAACTGGACGGCAGGGTAGTGGTACTGGGTGGTGGCAACGTGGCCTTTGACTGTGCCCGAACTGCCCGACGACTGGGGGCAACGGAGGTGAGCATCCTTTGCCTGGAAAGCCGGGAAGGGATGACCGCCAGTCCAGACGAAATCGAAGAAGGGTTGGCAGAAGGCATCCAGATTATTAATGACACTTCTTTTTATGCCATCGAAAATAATGATAATCATGCCACCGGGGCAAACTGCCGCAAAGTGGAATCATTTAGTTTTGATGAAAACCGGAAGATGCAATTAAAGCTAGTGCCAGATTCGGAACATGTGATTCCTGCTGATACCATCATCTTTGCCACCGGCCAGCGACCGGAAATACCGGCAGGCTGGGATCTGCCGGTAATAGGTGGCAATCTGATTGCGTCGGCTGATGAGGTCAAAGTGAAAGATAGCAGTGTTTTCCTAGCCGGGGATGTGTCCTATGGCACCCACTCGGTTATCCGGGCCATTGCTTCGGGGCGAAAAGCGGCGGTGGCCATTGACCTGGCGTTAGGCGGCGACGGAAAAATTGAGGATGTGCTGGCAGCGGAAGAAGTGACGGGAAGCTGGCTGGGCAGGGACGAAACCTTTCTGAAAAAGCAGCGGGAGCAGCCCGCGCAGGAAAATCCCGAAACGCGGATCACCGGATTTGCGGCAGTCACCGATTGTCTCAGTGCGAATAACGCCTGTAAGGAAGCGGAACGTTGTTTCCAGTGTGACTTGCGGGTTGCTATCACCAAACCCAAATTCTGGGCCAGCTATGGAATCAAATAAGGAGGGGTTATGATGATGGAAAACAGAATACGAAAACAGTGGAAAAAAGCTTCATCAGATGAAATCGGCGAATACGTGGAATCAATACACCAAGCAATAAAGAACACGCCCTGTCCGGTGGACCAGCTAAAACAGTTTACGGACACAGTCCGACGAAACAGTTGTGGGGAGTGTGTCATTTGCCGGGAAGGGCTACTGCAACTGGCGCTGGTCACCGATGGCATTACCCAGGGACTGGGCCGGGAACAGGATGTGGAGATTATTCAGGATATCTCAGCTGATCTGGTTTCAGGATCCAGCTGTGACTATGGCAAAGCAGTGGGTAAGATTATCAAACAGAAGATTGCTGAATATGAAGATGACGTTACCAAACATATCAAACGAAAACGCTGCGATGGGCTGGTCTGCAACAAACTGATTACCTTTTACGCAGCTCCCGAAAGCTGTAGCGGCTGCAGCAAATGTATTGGGGCCTGTCCGGTCAATGCCATTGCTGGCGGTGAGGGACTTATTCATGTGATTGATGTCGCCCGCTGCAATCGCTGCGGCGATTGTGAAGCTGTCTGTAGCGATAAAGCAATTTTACGGGCCGGAGCAGTCTTGCCTAAACTACCGGAGGCACCAGTTCCGGTGGGCAGCTTCCTGGCTGATGCAGAAAGCGGCGGGCTGATGTCCCGGAAGCGACGACGAAAAAGCGAACAATGATTAAAATAATAGAGTTGAAGGAGAAAACAAAATGAGAGAATTTGAAACAGATGTAATTGTGGTCGGCGGCGGTGCTGCTGGTTTGGCAGCGGCTATTACTGCAGCTGAAAACGGTGCTGAGGTCACGATTCTGGAAAAAGCCAACACTACCGGGGGCTGTGCCAACATGGCCATGGGTTTGTTGGGGGTTGAAACCAAACTGCAGAAAGAGCGGTTAATTGGAATTACCCGTGAACAGGCTTATGAAAAATTTATGGACTATACCCATTGGCGTTCTGATGCCAAACTGGTAAAAAAATATATCGATCAGTCAGCCGGAACCATTGAATGGCTTCAGGACATGGGCGTGGAGTTTGCCCTGCCATCCAAATATTTCCCGGGTTCTGAAGCAACCTGGCATATTGTTCAGCCAAAATCCGGCAAACCGGGTCTGCGGGCTGCGGCAACTATGATTAAAGCCATGACTGAACGGGCTGAAGAACTAGGGGTCAAGATTATGCTGGAAACTCCAGTTAAAGGGCTGATTAAAGAAGACGGCGAAATCATCGGCGCGGCGGCCAAAGATAAGGAAGGCGACCTGGAAATCTTCGGCGGAGCGGTGATTATCACCACTGGCGGATTTGGGGACAGTCCGGAATTTATTGAAAAATATACGCCATATGAATGGGGCAAAGATCTCTACTCCTATCGGATTCCCGGCCTAACCGGCGATGGGATTCAGATGGCCTGGGATGCCGGTGCTGGCAAAGATTACATGGATATGGAACTGGTCTTCTTCGCGCCTAATACCGGTGGCTACGCCCCCATTGAACTGCCCTTCCGTCAGCCCAACGTCTTTGTAAATCTGGATGGCCAGCGTTTCTACAATGAAGCTGTGGTCGAAAATCCAGTGTTTTCAGTGAATGCCATCTCCCGTCAGAAAAATCGGGTGGCCTTCTCCATCGTTGACGACAAAATCATGAAGAAATACGAAGAAAACGGCTTTGATCTGATCAACGTCGTCACCTCGTCCATGGATATGAATGATTTCAAGCAGGAAATGGAAGAACATCTAAAAAATGGTAGCGATGTTTTCTACGTCGCAGATTCACTGGAAGAACTGGCTGAAAAAACTGGTATTAACAAAGACGGCCTGATTGCCGGTATTGCCCAATACAACGACATGTGCCAGACCGGCGATGCGGATTTCAACAAAGAACTGAAATACATGACCCCGCTGGATGGCAGTAAATTCTATGCCCTCAAATTTGCCCCCAGCGCATACGGCAGTCTGGGCGGCATCCGCATTAATGACATGACCGAAGTGGTGGACGACAGCCTCAACACCATCCCCGGTCTTTACGCAGCAGGCACCGATGCCAATTCTGTCTGTAATCCGGATTATGTCTTTGTACTGCCGGGGAATACCCTTGGCTTTGCGGTAAACTCCGGCCGGATGGCAGGAAAAAATGCCGTGACCTATATTAAAGAAGCTTTAGCAGAGTAAAAAGCACCAGATCGGACCCATCCGTTGAGCCACATCGTGGTAGATCGGATGGGTTTTGTTTTTTGAATAATCATTCTCTTGAGATAGATAAGATCCATGATACAGTAGAAACGATAAACCAAATGTGCAAAAAAATATCAGTACAATGTAAAAAACAATAAAAAAACATTGGAATATTCAAAAAAACAAGTTTATACTAGATGTAGTCGTTTAATTTAATTTTGCAAATTAGAATAAATTAAATTAATGATCAAAAGAGTAAAATATTGTTATTTTCAGTTGCTTTTCTAAAACGAAAAATTAGCTTCTGTTCTGAACAATAATTAGCCACTTAAAAACTGAAAGCGATAACCGTTGTGATTTGTATCAATATCGTTTTTCCAGTTTAGACGGTGTAATGTTAAGGGTATGAAGAAAATTAAATAAAGCATCATGGAGGGGAAAAATGAATCAAAAAAAGAGTTTGTTGTCGAAGTTGGTATTGTCGGTAGGATTGCCAATTGGTGTAATCTTTTTAATTGTTGCTGGTTTAATCGTATCAATGGGAAATCAGAGCAATAGTACATTGATTTTTGGAATTGGTTTTGTTGCGATGCTGGGCGTATTTATTTTGTCAGTAAAAGGGATTTCGAATAAACTGTCAGAGCTGACTCTGGCGGCCAGTCAACTGGCAAGGGGAAATATTGATGCCGTAATTGCGGTTGATCATTCCCAGGATCAATTGGGAGAGCTCAGCGAAGCCTTTGCCGAGATTGCCGAAAATTTCAGGACGCATACTGCTGAAGCAAAAAAACTGGCTGCAGGGGATATGACGGTTGACATCATCACCGGATCGGATATGGATATCCTGGGAACTAGTCTAATGACAATCCGAGATTCCATCAAACGCTTTGCCGGGGACACCGCAATGCTGGTAGAGTGGGCCCAAAGTGGGGAATTTTCTAAACGAGACCCCGCTGATGACCTTGTGGGAGAATATCAAAAAGCCGTTTTAAATACCAATGAGGTGATGGATATTGTTGTTGATAAAATGCAATGGTATGAAGCAATTCTGGATGCGATTCCATTCCCGGTTCATGTTATTGATAACGATATGAATTGGACCTTCTTAAACAAGCCATTTTCTGATCTGATGATTGCCAACGGCGTTATCAATAATCGGGATGCCGCTTGTGGCATGCCATGCAGCAGTGCCAATGCCGACATCTGTAATACCGAAGGTTGTGGAATCAGACGACTGGTTGATCAAGGTCTGACCGACAGTTATTTTGAATGGGTCGGCAGAAATAATAAACAGGATACCGCTTATTTGATCAATAAAAAAGGTGAGAAGGTTGGCTATGTCGAAATTGTAACGGATCTAACATCGATTATCAGTGTAAATGAATACTCCAATACCGAAATAAAACGACTAGAAGAGAACTTATTGCGTTTAGCTGAAGGCGACCTGGATCTTGATACGAACATTGCCCCAGCCGGGGAATATACAGAAGAAGTCTATCGTCAATTCAATGAAATCGGTGATAATTTAGCAGCGGTGAAAAAATCAATTGGTAATCTGATTAATGATGCCACCATGCTAACCAAGGCCGCCATTGATGGAGAATTGGATACCAGAGCAGATGCCGGTAAATTTAAGGGTGCCTGGGAAGATTTGGTCAGCGGGATGAATAACATTCTTGATGAAATTGCCAAACCAACCCGAGAAGTTGCCAAAGTAATGGTTGAAATGGCCAAAGGCTTTTTACATGTGGAAGTATCCGGCACCTATAAAGGTGAATTTGATGAACTGGTTAAGTCCGTCAACTACACCGCTGTTCGAATTGAAAATGTTGTTCAGGAAATGTCCGTTGTCACCGGAGAAATTGAAAAAGGAAATCTTAATCTAGAACAGGTTAGAGACTATGGTGGAGATTTCCATAAAATATCCAATGACTTAAATGGCATTATAACTTCATTGAATAAATTGCTCGGCGATATCAGTGATGCGGCCCAACAGGTAACCACTGGTTCAGCGCAGGTTTCAATGGGAAGCCAGTCATTGGCTCAAGGATCCACGGAACAGGCAAGCTCGATTCAGGAACTGACCGCATCGATTAGTGAGGTTGCCGATCAAACCAAAGCAAACGCTATGAACGCCAACAAGGCCAGAGAACTAGCCATGGATGTCCGGGAAAATGCTGCCAAGGGAAATGCACAGATGACCGAAATGCAGGGTGCCATGGTGGAAATTAATCAGTCATCTCAGGACATTTCCAAAATTATCAAGGTTATTGATGACATTGCTTTCCAGACGAATATTTTGGCGTTAAATGCTGCTGTTGAAGCCGCCAGAGCTGGTCAGCATGGCAAGGGTTTTGCCGTCGTTGCCGAGGAAGTGCGAACTCTGGCCGCCAGAAGCGCCGAAGCCGCTAAAGAAACAACTGTTTTAATTGAAGGTTCCATCAATAAGGTGCAACATGGGACAAAAATTGCGGATGATACTGCTGCTGCGCTGGATGAAATCGTCGGAGGGATAGGCGAAGTTACCGATTTAGTCGGGAATATTGCTGAAGCCTCCAATGAACAGGCCACCGGTATTGCCCAGATCAACACTGGCATTGAGCAGGTCGCTCAGGTTGTCCAACAGAATTCTGCTACCGCTGAACAGAGTGCCGCCGCCAGTGAAGAATTATCAAGTCAGGCAGAAATGCTGAAAGAAATGATTAATCAGTTTGAATTAAAGCGAAGATAAAACAGCTGCGTTAGAACAGAATTAATGTAAAGGTCAAACCCACCCGGATTAATTGCTGATCCGAGTGGGTTTTTATGATCAGCAAAAGCATCGATTAGATTGCTTGGAAAGATAAACATCTAACACCTTAATTATTTCATTGACAGAAAAAATTGCACATAATATAATATTTACAATTTAACCGGTAAAGTTTTCATTAAATTATAAATTTATCCGGTAAAAAAACGTTATCATTGTTAGGAGAAAATTTTGGAAAAGAGAAAAATTAAGGTTGCGATTTTGTCGATCTCATCATTGTTGATGATCTCAATGACCGCATCAGCGATTCTGGCCGATATTCAGGCCTTTTTTGTGGGCGTGGATCCATCGCTGATTTCGATGGTGTTAACCATCCCATCATTAATGGGGCTTGTCTTTGCCTTTGCATCCGGCCCGTTATCACTGCGAATGCCGAAAAAAAACCTGGTTGTCTTTGGCCTGGTCTGCGGATTGATCGGAGGGATGGTCGCGCTGCTTTTTGGTTCGTTCAGTATTTATGTGTTGTTGGGCTGCAGTCTATTATTGGGGGTTGCTCAGGGGATCAATTCAACCATGTCAATGGCCTTGATTGCCGATTATTTTGTGGCTGAGGAAAGTGGGGCCCTGATGGGCCTGCAGTCGGCCTTCGTCAACGGCGGTAGCATGGTGCTGCTGTTTACTTCGGGAATGTTGGCCGGGATCCAGTGGCAAATGTCTTATCTGGTTTATCTGGTCTTTATTCCAGTGACTGTCATTGTCATGAGAAACTTGCCCAAAGATCAGCCTCTGGCTCATGAAGTAGATAAACAGACTGAAAAAAGCGCGAAACTCAATGCCCGGGTTTATTTTACCGCCGTGATCATGTTTTTATTTGGCGTTTTTCTGTTTGTTTTTCAGACTAATGTCGCCATGTATGTGGCCGGCAAAGGTTTTGGCGATGCCTCAACTAGTGGTCTGATCAATACTTCGATGTCAGCCGCCGGAATGCTCACTGGGGTGCTGTTTGGACGGATGCAACGGGTTCTTAAAAAACTGGTCATTCCGGTATCGCTATTGGTTGGTGCACTGGGAATGCTGGCCATCTTTGTGGTTGGTTCGCTGCCATCGTTGTTTATCGGCGCGATGTGCTGTGGCTTTTGTCTGGCGACTATTAATCCGGCGGGTACATTTCTGGCGGCCAACGCAGTTCATCCTTCGATCAGTTCATTAGCCATTGCCGTCGTTACCGCAGCCACCAGCGTGGGGATCTTTGTCTCACCGATCCTTTCCAATGCAGTAGCTAACGCCAGCGGCGGCAACATCGAAATTAAATTTCTGCTGGCCGCTCTGGGGCTGTTCAGTGTAGCCGTGCTGTCCTGGTTTGGCAATATGATTTTGGATAAAAAACAGGTTGGGGCATGATTTTTCGACCACTGAATTAAAAAAATCGAATGATCACCAAAAGTTCAGCTAAGAGCAATTTTAGCTGAATTTTTTTTGCGTTCGGCCATACTAATCCTGAACTACTGAATGTTCCCGGAACATGAGTTGGATCAAGATTGAGCGCCAGATTTATTTTTTATTTGAGCAGGAATTTAAATAGGGCATCGATAGTAATAAAGTGACAACTTAATTGTTTAAGACAAATAAAAAAAGGTATACTATAAAACATCAAAAATTTATTGCCAGCTTTATCTAAACACTGATAACCGGGATTCCGGCAAGGAGAAAGATTGATGCAAGTTAAGCAAAAAATAAAAAGGCGGTTTTTATATCTAATGCCTGGTTTCATCGGGATACTCTTTATTTTCTTTTTTCAGACCTTAATGGTACAAGGACAAGATAAGAGTCAAAAGGTTTTGTACATCAGCTCCTATAGTGAAAGCTACGCACCAGTTCCCGATCATATCAAAGGGATACAAGGTGCCCTTGGGGACAAGGTCATACTTGATATTGAATACATGGACACAAAGCGATTGGATACAGCAGAAAATAAACAATTGTTTTATGAACTGATTAAATTTAAATTAAAAAATTTACCCGCCTATGATGCCGTCATTGTAGGGGATGACAATGCCTTGCAATTTATAATGGAACGCAAAGATGAACTGTTTCCACAAACGCCAATCGTATTTTTTGGTATCAATAATTGGGAAAGTGGCCGGAAAGCGGCGGAAGATCCTCTGGTTACCGGCATACTCGAAAAATTTTCGCTAGTCGAAACCATCAACGTTGCGAAGTCCTTTAAACCTGGTGCCACGAAGGTAGTTGCAATTGTAGATTCCACTCTCACAGGCCAGGGAGATCAGCAACAGCTTAATGAAACCCGAGCTGCTTTTCCAGATATGGAATTCAGTTTGTTAAATGTATCCGATTATACCTTTAAGGAATTTTCAACGATTTTGGGAACATTAAACGAAGACACCATTTTACTTTTTTTAAGTATGTCTCAAGATAAAACCGGAACCTATATGAATATGGCGGATGAGTATGCCTTCATCAAGGAACATACCAAGATACCAGTCTATAATGCCACTTTTGGAGGCGTCGGAGCGGGTCTGATGGGCGGAAAACTAATTGACTATGAGGCCTTTGGAAAGATTTCCGGCGAATTGGTCATGGAAATTCTGGGGGGAAAACCAGTGGAGTCTATCGATGTAATCGAGGAAACTCCCTATTATTACATTTTTGACTATGACCTAATCGAAAAATTTAATATTGATAAGCGCTTAATTCCGGCGGGCTCAGTTTTGGTTAATAAGGAAGAAAACCCTATGGAAAAGTACTGGGGTATCCTTGTGTCGATTGGAATCATTGTCATCTTCCTTACTTTAGTTACGTTAATTCTGATTGCCGATAATCTAAAACGTCGGACCATTCAAAAGGCTTTAGGTGAAAGTAATGAAAAACTTAAAAGCACATTCCTGGAACTTGAAGAAAAAGAAGAAGAATTGAGAAATCAATACGAAATTATTAAAGTAAATGCGGTTGAATCAGAAATTCTAAACCAGAAATATGCCATTGCAACAGAAACAACCAATAGTGCTGTATGGGAATTAAATCTGACAAACAGTGAGATCATGATTTCAGAGAACTTTTCTCAAATTGTCAACCAGAAAATTAATAAAAAGGAAAATATTTTCACCTTAATGGATTTATTGTTGGATCAGACGTCTATAAACCAATTAAGTGATGTGATTGATGCTTACCAGAAAGGGAAAATTTCAGAAATCAATATTCAGATCCCAATCATGAATGGGGAACAGGAAAAAAAGTGGATTTTAATCCGGGGGAGGGGTATTAAGCAGGAGAATCAAGAGGTGAAGCAGCTCCATGGTATTTTGATGGACACCACAAAAATGAAAGAACAGGAAGACTATATCAAATACCTGGCCACCCATGACTATTTAACGAAACTCCCCAATCGATTGAACTTTCTGAATCATTTATCGAATGAATTAGATGCCGGTAAATCCGGGGCAGTTTTTCTTTTTGATATTGACAATTTTAAGGGTATCAATGATACCCAGGGCCATGTCTATGGTGATGAATTATTAAAGATCATTGCCGAACGATTAAAAAATAACGTCGACAAAAAGATGTTTGCGGCCCGATTAGGTGGCGATGAATTTCTTGTTCTGATTAAAAACACCAACAATCATCAGGAAATTGACACTTATGCAAAAAAAGTCATTACCATTTTCGATGAATCCTTCAGGCTTGAACGGAAGGAAAATTATATCAGTATCAGTATGGGGGTTACCTGTTTTCCAGAGGACAGTGCCGACATCGACCAGTTGATTATGCACGCCGATACCGCCATGTATTCAGTTAAACATAGTGATAAAAACAATTATGCTTTTTATCAGAATGATATGAAAAAGGATATTGACAGTAGAGTCAAGATCGAAGAAATTTTACGGAATGCCTTAAAGAATGATGGGTTTAAGTTAGTCTATCAACCGCAAGTCGATTTAAAAACAGGGATGATCGATGGATTTGAAGCGTTGCTAAGATTAAAGGAGCATGCCATTCGTCCAGATCAATTCATTCCAATTGCGGAAGAAACCGGTTTGATTATTAAAATCGGGCGATGGGTCACTAAAGAGGTGGTTGAACAGTTTGTCAGATGGCGGGATAAAGGTTTAGGAGAAAAGAAGATCGCGATTAATTATTCCAGTAAGCAGCTAAAAGATAAGGAATATGTCAAATATCTGGAAAATCTGCTTGATGAAAATAAAGTAAAAACAGAGTTGATCGAAATTGAAATCACTGAAAGTATTTTATTGGAAAACAATACAATTACTATGGACTTTCTTCACGAACTAAAAACTGCCGGCTTCAAAATTGCCCTTGATGATTTTGGTACCGGATATTCATCGCTGCATTATTTGACTTATATTCCAGTTGATAAGGTCAAGCTTGATAAATCCATTAATGATAAGTTTTTGAATTTGGAAAACAATAAGGTAATGGACAGTTTGATTTTTCTGGCTCATAGTTTGAACCTGAAAATTACTGCCGAAGGGGTTGAAGTATGGGGAAAATATTTACGACTAAAAGACGGTGGCTGTGATTACATTCAGGGTTACTTGTTCAGCAAACCCTTAGATCCGGCTGATGTAGAGGAAGTATACAATCAAAATTTTATTGAAGTAGCGCAATTAATTGACGCTATTGAATAGTCTAACAATCCCCCAGCAAATAGGCATTTGCTGGGGGATTGCTAGTTTATTTTTATTATTCAATTTGAAAATAAGGCTTAAATTCAAAGTGAACCTGAGAAAGGGCTTGTTTGCTTTCCTTAACGATGGCATCAATCCGTTTTGAGTCAATGTGCATTAATACAAAATTAAGGCGGGTTATATAATCCAGACAATCTTCCTGTGAACATTTGAACTCGCCCCGGTCGTAAGCCCATAAAACAGAAAAACCAGCGCCCCGGGCAGCATTGGCAATCATGGCCAGTTCATCGATATCATCGCGAATATCCAAATGATAACGGCGATCGTGAATTTTATAAAGCCGGATACTGTCCTGACTGAACAGATCTTCATATTTGTCATCAGCCAGTTCTTTCAGAAAGCGCATAGCCTTAGGATCAGTGAGAAACATCTGATTATACAACCAAATCTCAACTGCGGTACTGACCTGAAGGTCGACCTTCCGTCCTTTAAAATAGTCGGTATAGAGTTTAAAGGCCACGTTGTTTTTGAGGTCAAAAAGGAAGGTATCACTGACCGCCCGGGCCAAACTTGATTTCGATTTATAATAATAGGAGATCAGGGGTTTAGTAATTTCACAGATCTCGGCAATTTGATCCAGGTAAGTTTTTTTGTAACCCTGTTCATAAAACAGCTGGCTGGCCACCTGGAGGATTTGTTCTTTTTGGTTATTCATGGTTATCTCTCTCATATTGGAATTTTTAGAATATCACTTCATTTTAGCGCTTTCGACTGATGGATGCAAGTTTATTTTACTGTACCGGTTCAAATTAAATTGATGTAAAATGTATTGACAATTCGTAAAAAACCGTTTACAATACAAATATTGAACCGGTTAAAGATACTAAACCGGGAGAATGCGTTTGGTGATATCACTGATTTTATCGATTATATGGTGTTGTTATGGGATTTTTACGCGTTTAATAATGCGAATATAAAAACGAAAGATATCAGAATAAATAATCAAAAGCTTCTCATTTCGTAAGAAATTTGAATTTGTTTAACAGGAGGAAGAAAGATGTCAAAAATTGAAGAAGTTAAAGCTAAGGTTGAAGCAGGGAAATCTAAACTGGTTCCCGGACTGGTTCAGGAAGCACTCGATGAAGGTGCAGCACCAGCTGCGATTCTGCAAGCAATGGTAGAATCCATGAGCGTAGTTGGGGATAAGTTTTCTTCTGGAGAAATCTTTGTGCCAGAAATGCTAATCGCCGCTAAAGCGATGTCAAAAGGTGTGGAAGTATTAAAACCACTAATGGCTGGAGACGGTTCTGCTTCTCTGGGTACCTGTGTTATTGGAACGGTTGCTGGCGATTTACATGATATCGGAAAAAATCTGGTTTCGATGATGATCGAAAGTGCTGGTTTTGATATGGTGGATTTGGGCGTAGATGTCCCAGCTGATACTTTCGTACAAGCTGCAAAAGATAATGCCAATGTCAAATTAGTTGCCTGCTCTGGTTTGTTAACCACCACCATGCCCGCGTTAAAAGAAGCAGTCCAGACCATTAAAGCTGCTTGTCCAGATATAAAAGTTATTGTCGGTGGAGCACCGGTAACGCCAGAGTACGCGGCCGAAGTTGGTGCTGACGGATATGCACCAGATGCCGGAAGTGCTGCTGTAAAAGCGAAAGAATTGGTCACAGCATAATACCTTCAAATTAGTACAAGCAACGCTTGTTAATTATTATCTACACTGAAAACGTATCACACATACCGTTAGGAGGTAGTAAAAATGTTAACAAAAAGACAAAATATGCTTGAAACCATCAAGGGTGGCAATCCTGATCGTTTCGTCAATCAATATGAATTTCTGAACATTATTATGGAAATTCCGACTGGCCTGGCATTTAATTATGGCCAAACTTGGAAAGATCATTGGGGAATTACCTGGCAATGGCCTGAAGGTCAGTTGGGGATGTTCCCGGTCCATCATGATGGACTCGCTGTTATTCAGGACATTACCGAATGGCAGAAGTATGTCAAAAAACCGGAAATTGCGAAATCAGACGAAGCCTGGGCAGCGGCTATTGAACATGCCAATACGGTTGATCGCAATGAAGAGTATGTAGCTGGCTTCTTTGCTCCAGGCATCTTTGAAATGACTCATCATTTGATGGGAATGGAAAATGCATTGATGGCTCTTTATGAAGAACCGGAAGCGATGCATGAACTCATTGATTACCTGGTTGGCTATGAATTGGAATTTGCCGAAGTAATGGTTGAAAAAATCAAACCGGATTGCATTTTCCACCATGATGATTGGGGTAGCCAAATTTCATCATTCGTTTCGCCTGATATGTTTGAAGAATTTTTCTTGCCTGCCTATAAAAAAATCTATGGCTTCTATAAAGCCAACGGCGTTGAACTCGTTGTTCACCATAGTGACAGCTATGCTGCTAACCTGGTGCCGTTCATGATCGACATGGGCATTGACATCTGGCAAGGTGTTATGAACACCAACAACATTCCCGAACTGATCAAAGAATACGGTGGGAAAATTTCGTTTATGGGCGGTATCCATAGTGGTCAGGTTGATTTCCCGGCCTGGACTCCTGAAATTGTCGCCGACTTTGTGGAAAAAGCCTGTCGCGATAACGGGAAGCTATACTTCATTCCCTGTCAAACATCTGGTCTTCCCATTGATAATTTTGAAGGGGTATACACTACCGTCAGCAAAGAAATTGATCGTATGAGTACGGTTCTTTTCTGAAATTTCCAGATCTAAATAATTTTAATTCATGTATTTGCGGGGTGCAAAGTTCGGAGCACTTTCGCAAATACTGAACATACAACTAATAAAGGAGGAATAATATGAATCAAGTAAAACCAATCTCAGCTTTTACCATCTTGGCCCTGGCGTTTTTTGGAATGGGTGTTGGGACAATTACCCCAGCCCTTAATGCAATTTTTGTACAATTTAGTGATTTGCCGATTACCACCCTTTTGCTGGTGTCAACCCTGCCATCATTGCTCGTCATTCCAGCCACTATTATCGCTGGAGCCGTAGCTGGTAGCAAAGTCAAATATAAAACCTTAGCTATCCTGGGGATGACCCTCTTTGTACTAGGTGGTGTTGCTCCATATTTTGCAACTGACTTTACTGTCATTCTGATCGAACGTGCCGTCTTTGGTATCGGTCTTGGGATTATGTCACCATTGGCCAATTCACTAGTCATGGGACTTTATGAAGGCGATAAAGTAGCAACGATGACTGGAATGGTTACCCTTGCTATGAACATTGGGGGGATGGTCCTTCAATTTATGGGTGGTTATTTTGCTTCTATCGGCTGGAATTACAGTTTCCTGCCTCATGCCCTTGGTATTATTTCTCTAATTATGGTTATCTTCTTCTTACCAGAACCAGCCAAAGCACCAGTTACTGCTCAAACCGAGGTTGTTCCCAAAGAAAAGTTGCCAGCAAAAGTTTGGATTACCGTACTGGTCTACGGGCTCTTTACCCTGACTATTTATCCAATGCTGGTTAATATGTCCACCCTGATTGTTAATCGTGAATTAGGAACAACTGCAACAGCTGGAATTGTTCTCGCATTTCTGACCATCGGTGGGATGCTTGCCGGATCTATTTTCGGTAAGGTTTTTAAAATTTCCGGTCGATTTGTCATGGCATTAGGATTTGGTTGCGCTGCGATTGGTCTGGCGATGGTGGTTTTTGCATCAAACGTCTTCATCTTAACCATCGGTGTATTTATCGAAGGGTTAGCGATGTCCACCTTAATTCCAGCCTGTATGATGATCATCGGCATGTCTGCTAAACCAGCTCAGATGGCCTTTGCTGTATCTCTGTTCTTTGCTGGTATGAATCTTTTCGGATTCTTATCAACATACTGGATCGGCGCCATTGCTGGCTTCACTGGTGATGCCGTTACTGCACCAATCATGGTCGGTATGGGGGTCCAAGCAGTACTTTGCGTAATCTATCTGGTTGTTAATCCATTAAAACCAAGTTCTGGTAGCGCACAGTAACAGAAAATCTGATTTAACATCTTAATAGTTTGATAAATATAAGCCGCCCATTATCGTTGCGAAATGGGCGGCTTTATTTTCAATTAAAGGCATATTTAGTAAAAATTTGTGATAATAGTGATCTAATATGGGGGATTGTCCCAAAAATTGTACTTATATCTGGGTATTGATGACAACTGTTTTTTCGACTGCGGTGGCAGCGGTTGTTTGTTTTTTTACCGACATTTTATCAGTCAGGGCAATCAGTGCTGGAATCGCCACCGGCAGCAGGATGAAGCCGAGCAAGAACAGTCCGATCACCACGCAAATAGCCAGTTCCATCAAAACGATGATGTTGGATGGATATAAGGTGGCAAAGGTTCCAGCCAGGATCAGAGCAGCTGACATGACCACACCACCGATATTGCGGGCGGCCAGCACAATCGCTTCATGAGGTGACAGATCAGGATATTCCCGGTAGCGATCCATCAGGAAGATGCTGTAGTCAACCCCCAGAGCGGCAATCATCACAAACGAAAAGAAGGGAACATTCCAGGACAGCCCTTCAGCGGCGCTGCTGAACAGGAACTTAGAAACAAATGCTGTTGCCGATAAAGCTGTGTAGTAGGCGGCCAGCAGTGATCCGACGATAAACACCGGAATTCGAATAGATTTGGTTACACCAATCAGCAGGATAAAGATGGCCATCAAAACAATAATTTGGGTAAAAATGATATCATGGGTGGCGACATTTTTCATATCATAGGAAGTTGCGGTGGCACCGGCTACTCCAAAGCGGGCTTCACTAAGGGTGGTTCCGGTCAATTGGCTTTGCACCGTGGTATTGATATCTTTAATCGAATTTATGGATTCTTCAGCGTAGGGCTCAGAATCCAGCGTTACTGTTAGCTTGGTGGTTTTGCGATCTTCGGACATATACAGGTCTAACATTTTTTTGATGTCACTGCTGCCCAGCGCTTCGGTTGGGATATAAAAACTCTGAGTATTGGTGAGTTGAGTCAGAAAATTGCCGCTTTTACTGATCCCATCAGAGACTGCCGTTAAGCCGTTGCTGCTCTGGCTGATCCCGTCTTTTAATTGAGTCATGCCGCTGCTGAGGGTGGTCAGACCGCTGTACAGGCTGTCCTGCCCAGTTTTTATTTTATCCGCCCCGTTGCTTAATTGCGCCATGCTGGCAATTACTTGCTGCTGGCCGGTGGCGCCCTGATTGAGTCCATCAGATAGGGCATTGGCACCTGCCTCCAGCTCATTGATACCGGTCACCAACTGGGATTCGGTACTGGTTGCAGCAATGAGTGACTGGACGCCGCTGTTTACCTGAGCCAGACCGGAAGTGAGGGTATCATAGCTGGCGTTGGCTGAATTCATGGCCGTGTTCAGGCTGCTCAGGGAGTCCGAGAGGGTGGACGTCATTGCTGTTAGTGCCGCCACATCGGGGTCATTAGGCAGTTTGGTATCCAGGTTGGCCAGGTTAATCTGCATCATCGCAGTCATCTGGTTCAACTGCTCAATTGAAGTGGCAATCGACCCATATCCTTCGCCCAGGGTGTTGTAACCATTGTTGATATCAGATAGGTTAGCTGAGACACTAGTCAGACCGCCATTGATGACTGCTACCCCGTCTTTAAGCTGAGCGATTCCCGTCGCCAGCCGATCGGCACCATTTGAACCGGCATCAATACCCTGATTGATGGCCTCAAGACCAAGGGTTACCGAATCGATCCCATTTTTCAAGGATCCGGTGCCCTGGGATAATTCCTGAACGGGCGAGAAATCCGGAGTGGTTAGACTGTTATTTATGGTGCTCAGGCCATTATTGATTTGGCTGACACCGTTGTTGGTGGCGGTGAGTCCGTTAACCACGGTATTGGTTTGGGTATTGGTGTACAAATCGGCGATCATTTCACCCTTCGGCTGGGTTGGCCCAGCCACGGCGCTGATGCCATCCATATTTTTAAGTTTTTCGGTCAGTCCATCGAGAACGGCGAGATCTTGGTTATTGTCCATCGCACGGTCATTTTCAATTACCACGGTAGTCTGCATGACCTTACCAGAACCGAACTTATCCGCAACCAAGTTAAAGCCTTGAACTGAGGGATCACTGACACTTAAATCTTTGATATTATCAAAGGATAATTGGGCTGGATTAAACAAGATCACTGGTGCCAGTACCAGTGCCACTACCAGTAATGACCGAACCGGATACTTCACCGAAACTGACGCCGCCTGCCCCCAAAGACGGCTGTCTTTATGACCGGCGGTGCTTTTGGAAGGCCAGAACAGTTTAGCACCCAAAAATTTCATCAATAGCGGGGTCAGGGTCAGCATTACCACCAGCAATACCCCAATACCGATGGCGACTGCATTGGCAGATCGATATACCGGAAATTGGACAAAGCTTAAACTGGCAAAACCCATAAAAACAGTCAAACCGCTATAAAAAATGGTTTTACCGGCGGTTTTAAAACTTTTCAGGATGGCGTCATTAATGGACAGTCCATGGGACAGTTCTTCTTTGAAGCGATTGAACAGCAGGATATGATAATCTGTGCCGATGCCGAATAACACCAGAATAATAAACATCTGGGTAAAACTGGTTACCGGAAAATTAAACTGATTGACCATAAAACCGATGATTCCCATCGAACAAAGATAGGAAACCCCTACTGACAAAAGACTGACCAGTGGGGTAACCACCGAGCGGAACATCAACACCAGCACAATTAAGATAAACCCGATGGTTATGATTCCGCTTTTTTCCACGCCTTTGGCCACATCATTGACATAGTCATTGCCAATGGCGGTGGAACCGGTAAAATAATGGGTGACCGTCATGGTTTCGGTGGCTGTCTGAAAATCTTTCATGATGGTTTGACTGTCCCGGGTTCCCTTTTCAAAGGAGATCGGAATGATCAAAGTGGTGTGATCCGATGATAACAGCTGATCCTTGGCCTCTGGGGTCGTAAATGGATCAATCAGATTAGTGATCTGAAGTTGTTCCCGTTCGGCATTGAGCTCATCGATGCCGGTTTCAATCGCCTTCATATCATTATCGGACAGTTGATTTTCATTATTGAAAACCAGCAGCATCGATTCGCCCTTCGAGGTTCCCATTTTATTCAGCATTTCTGAGGCAATGGCCGAAGGTTCGCTATCAGAAATGGTGGCTTCGCCTTTTTGATTGATAATTTGCTTTAAATTTGGTTGGTTAATAGCGAACAGGATCGTCACGACAATCCAGATGGCTAAAACTAAGTAGCGGTATTTCAGTAGTTTCTGCATTTATTTCTCCTTTAAAATGATCACATGTTCAAAAATGAATAATTGATCAAAATAGAACATCTATTGAATTTTGTTTCCGCATGTATTATAATAATTCTTATGTAAGGTGACAATCATCAGATTTACACAAAATGTTCAAAATTGTACACTTGATGATATTTTGTTTGATTTTGTAATAAGTTAGGAGCACATCATGGGCGAAAAAGCTGAATATAAAAGTGCGATCCGTTCGCGGCGGATGATCCGGCAGGCATTTCTGGAACTGATCCAGGAAAAGGATGTGGAGAAAATTACAGTAACGGATATTATCACCCGGGCTGACATCAACCGGGGGACTTTTTATGCCCACTATCGGGATATTCGGGATTTGATGGAGCAGAACGGCAATGAAATCATTGCTAAAGTCATCAGTGTGCTGAATGACTTTCACTATCATCACTTTATGCATGATCCGCTGCCACTGCTACGAAAAATTTCCGATTGGCTGGAAGCAGATTTAGAGTACTTTCGCATTCTGGTCAATGCTCGGGGCTCGGAAGCGTTTCTGACCAAACTCAAAGAAATTTTTATTCAGCAGATGGAAATAGACAGTGACATCCCCGAAGCAATTAAGCAATCGCCGGAATTTACCATCCATTTGCATTTCATGGCTGGTGGCATTATCAATCTGTATCAGGTTTGGCTCCGGGGCGGAATCAACACTTCGATTCAGGAAATTACAAATCAAATTTGTCGAATTCTGTCGATTTATCCCGGATGTCCGGATGTAACGGTTGGGAATAAAAATTTATGAAACAATAAAAATCGCTGTGTTGAAAATGGAATAGAACGAATATTTGAAATAAAAAAGAGATTAACCCCAAAAGCGACTCAGATTACCGGACAGGAGGGACCAGTGATCATCAAGGTTACGCTGGTCTAAGAAATCAAAAGGCTGAGGCAGTGACTGTTAAAAATAAACAGGTTGAGTTTCACGACTGAATGAAAATGAAAAAGGCATCCAAAATTAAACCATTGCGATGATGTAGTAATACATCAATCCGGTTTGATCGAGGATGCCTTATTTTATCGATGTGAAGTCAGTTTTTAATAACATAATTTTAATCCGGTTGTGGTCATATTATTTGAGTATATCAATACCGGAATTGATAAAACTGCATAAAAAGGGTATGTAATACTCAGAAAGGCTGAGATAATCAAACACGTCATCCAGTTAAAAGAACTGTTTGGAAAAATCATCAAGCACAAGACTGCAATGAAAGGATTCCGATGCTGACTTATGACATGACCAATACCTACAAAGGGATGGGCGTTTCCAGTGGACTGGATCGCGGAGTACAGGTTTATTATGATAATATCCTGATCCTTGAAGAAGGAATGGGACTGGGTGCCTGCGCGTTGCAGACGAAAGGATATACCTACTTCACCACGATAAAGAAAATTAACAAAAAAGAAGAAGGAAAGTTTGAAGTATTCTTAGAAATAGATCAGCAACTGGTATGGAATATTCTAGGGATGAACGCGCGCTTAATCACGCAAATGCTGGAAAAACTCACAACTAGTATCTACATGAAACAGGAGAAACGGCAAAAGTCATATCTTAAGCTGGGGAATCTGTTGCGAAAGGTTTTTAGGGTCAGATCATGTTTTATCACCGTGGCGAAACAGGCCGATATAGTTATGGCTGTTGTAATGGGAGGAAATCGAGTCGACATCGATTTGAGTCTGAAAACTCAGGTTAAGGACGTCAATCGGAAGTTTTTTGTGATGAATGAATTAAGCGGCAATCATTTTAATAAAGGACTTGTCAATGGTACAGTAAGACCTCCACCCACCGGATGGCAAAAAATCGATGCGAATGTGGAACTTTATAGTCAGAAATTAAACATAGCCTTTTCCATGGCAGAAAAACAAATCCCTGAAAATGTTACGAGCACGCTTTACTGGGGTCGGGAGTCTATCAGTGACAGTTATTGTTGGGCGGGGTTTGAAAGTGAACTATCATGGAATACGCAACAATTCGATCATTACAAATATGTCATAAATTTTAAAGAGGTAACCTTATGAGACAAAAAAAAGTGCTATTGATTTATCCATATTTTTATACTGGCATAGTTAAAGATCAATTATTTTCGCCCCTCGGAATCAGTATTCTTGCCGGGATGTTAAAACAACATAAAATTGATGTGATGAAACTAGATTGCACTTTTATAACTTTTGACGAGGCCATTAGAAAAGCTGAGGCCTATCAACCAGACATCACAGGTATTTATGTGATGACCACACTGGCAAAAAATGCTATTGAACTTCTGAAGACACTCAGAGATGTAAATCCGAACAGCCATTATGTGGCAGGCGGACCCCTGCCATCACTCTATCCGAAAAAATTCGCTAAAGAATTTGATCACGTTTTTGTGGGCGAAGCCGCCAAGAGCTTCCCCAGTTTTTGCCGTGATTATTTTGAAGCGTCAGATGCGGGCGACTTTCTGAAATATATTCAAAATGAAAAGTATCCGGGACTCTATGGGAAAATGATGGATTTGAATGATGTAAGACGTGGCTATCTCAGCAGCGAAGAAATTGATGCGTGTCCGAAACCGGATCGCAGTGGTTTTAACCATGAAAAATATCAGGAGTTGTGTCATCAGGCTACCGGCTATAAAAGAGCATCCATCATGATGACCTATGGCTGCCAGTTTTCCTGCGATTTTTGTTCAAAACCAATATTTGGAAATAAGGTTCGCTTCAGAGATCAGGATAATATTTTCGAGGAGATCGAAGATATCTGTTCTTATGGCTATGATACCCTGTGGATTGCCGACGATTTGTTTACCTATAATCCAGAATTTCTCAAACGATTTTGCCAACGACTGATCGAAGAAAAATGGAATATTAAGTGGAGCTGTCTGTCCCGGGTTGACGGCATAACGGATGAGATGGTCGACCTGATGAAGAAATCAGGCTGTTACAAGGTATATTTGGGGATTGAATCTGGAAATAATCGAATTTTGGAACTAATGAACAAGCGAACCACGACCAATGGGATCAGAGCGGGTGTTCAAGTTTTTAAACGGCATGGCGTCGACTGCGCTGGCTTTTTTATTGTCGGTTATCCCGGAGAAACCATCGAAACCATCGAAGAAACCTTGGCATTTTCATTGTCACTGGATCTTGAAGAAAGCTCATTTAATGTGCCCTATCCATTGCCTGGTTCAAAACTTTATCAGCGTGTATCCGGTATTTCTGACGACGACTGGACCATTGAGAACGAGACCCGGTTTCTCTATCAAAGTGAATTTGATGAGAACTGGCTAAAAAAGCGGATCAGAGAGACCAAGGAAGCCATGGGAAGATCTGAATAATGTGGGAGTCGAATTCTGACGAATCATCGGAAGAGTCAAATATAGCAATAAATCAGCCTCTGACTTGTAAAATTGTCAGAGGCTGGAGTATTTAGTGTTTAATTACATCGCTTCCACGATAATATCATCGGTAAAGTCGTTAATGGACCTAACAGTTGGTGTTGTTAAATTAATAGAGCACCATCATAAAAAAACCGACCTTATTGTCTCCGGCATTGTAGGTCATTCCGAGACCTCTTGACATGGTCACAATATCCATGCCGCTGCCTTCCATGGAGTAACGCTTCTGGTCCGGAAAACGACAGACTTCCGAAGTTTTGGCGGAACACTCGTCGCAGAGATTACAGCCGCCGGGACCAGCAATCATGACCGGCTCATCGTCTAATTGGTCGCGCAGACGATCTAATAATTCAAAGACTTCAGTCATGCTCGATTCCATTTTTTCATAGTATTCCCCTAGAAACATAATTTTATTGAGGATGATGGCGTGGTCATAATTTAAGAATCGCTGTTTATTTGTGTCCATATCGCCTGAAAGCGGGGGGCACGAGTGATTTTGACCGTAATTGCCACAGGTGTTTGCTTTGCAGCTGGCAAAAACAGCGTCGGCAAAAATAATATCGGCAGACGAAATCTCTTTGTATTCGTCGAAACCGACTTCACTGATGGCGTTGATAATTTTGTCTCTTAACATGGTTCCTCCATAGATTATTTTGAGATTAAAATACGCAAAGGTATTTTAATAATCATTTGATTTTTCAGAAATAGTTACTCTTTTATTTTATTGTAAACGATGGTTAAAAGCTACCAATTTATTAAAAATATTTTAGCAATTAAGAGCACACCTTTTGCGGCTCTGGCCATTTAAGTCCCGATAGATCTACCGGGACCGCTGGTTTCGATTTGATAGGCAATCTTTTGCTTTTTATCAGTAACCAGTTCAATCGAGCGGATAAAGGGGTTTAGAACAATCAGCAATCTTTAATTTGGTGAAATTTGATAATAGCTGTAGGTCTATTGAAAAAATGGGTATAACATTTATGTGTTTTCACATTTAAAGCGGCTGGTTACTTTTGCATTGATGAGACTATGAAGGGAGAACGAATTGAAATGATTGATAAAAATTTAAATAATCAAAAAAATCAAGAATCGGAGCAATTATTTTTCACTTTATTCAATGCAAGTCCAACTGCAATCGTACTAAGTGATCTAAACAATGGCCGTTTTGTAGAATTTAATCAAGAATTTCTAATTTTAACTGGATATTCTCGAGATGAATTAATCGGGTTAACATCCTTTGAAGCGGGTATTGTTTCTGATCCAGAATCGCGGGAAAAAACGCTGCGAAATCTCCAGAATAATGAGAAAGTGAAGCCATTTGAAGTGATCATCAAACATAAATCTGGAAAGATACGCTATGGTGTTGTCACCCTCGAAGTTATTGAAATAAAAAGTCAAAAATATGCCTTATCTAATTTTATGGATATCACCGATAGAAAAGCAGCGGAAAACAAAGTAATACAGCTTAAACGCCTTTATAAAACCTTGAGTCAAATCAATCAGGCGATTGTCAGGAATAATGAGTTAGAAGAACTGTATCAACATATTTGTGATATTTCAGTGACCAGCGGGGAATTCAGTCTGGCTTGGATTGGTGTGATTGATCAGGAATCTGGAGTGCTCTATTCAGAGTACCCAAGCTATAGTAAAAGTTTATTGATCAGTCAGGAAGAGATTCATGCGATAGCAAAAATAAAATCTTCTCTGATTGATTTAGCGATTAGTGAAGCCAAAGTAAAAATCTGTAATAATCTGACTATGACAGCTTCATATAACAGCGTGTTAATGAAAGGTCTTTCTTCTCAAGCCATTGTGCCATTTGAATTATGCGGCAAAGTGATGGGATTTTTGAGTTTATATACCTGCGAAAAAGAATTTTTTGATGATAAAGAAGTTCAATTACTGGAAGAAATCAGTCTTGATATTTCATATGCATTGGATCAGATGCGAATTGATCGGGAACGCAAAAAGACAGAAGCCCAGCTTGAAGAAAGTGAAGAAAATTACAGACTTTTGTCGGAAAGTGCTGATGACTGGGTTTATTGGATGACCCCAGAAAACTGCATGCGGTATGTTTCGCCATCCTGCAAAAGTATGACTGGATACGATATTGAAGCGTTTAAAGCGGATCCGGAGCTGGTATTAAAAATCACACATCCAGATGATCGAGAAATGTTGCAGTCTCATCGGGGCAATTTGAGAAAACCAAATTGTGAAAATTTTGAATACCGAATTATTACAAAAACTGGGGAGGAGAAATGGATCAACCATTCCTGTGCGCCAATAATTGGTGATAATGGCGATTTTCTGGGTAGGCGAGTGGCTAACAGAAACATTACCGACAAAAAACTAATGGAGCTGGAAGTAAGAGACAGTGATGCCCGATTAAAGACAATTTTTCAGGTATCACCGGATGCAGTGCTTATCTTCGAAGTTGATGGAAAAATTATCGATGCAAATCCTGCCAGTATTGAATTATCCGGTTATTCAAGGGATGAATTACTTGAAATGTGCTTCTGGGATCTTTCACCAAGTAAAAATGCATTTTTTACCGATGCACTGATGGAGAATATCATAAAAATTGAAACGCTGGAATGGCAACTCAAAAGTAAAAATGGTAATATAACGCCAATCGAAATTATTTTCAAACCATTTATGATGGATGGTGCGCCACAAATTTTCACAAGTGCCAGAGATATCACTAACCGCATTGAGTCAGAGAAGAAAATAAATTTACAGCTTAAACGGCTAAGAGGATTACGGACCATCGATTTAATGATCACGTCAAATATTGACCTGTATAGCACGATGGAGGTTATTCTGGATGAGACGATGATCCAGCTCAATGTTGATGCGGCTGCGATTCTTTTATTTGATGAAAATACAAGAACACTGGAATATATTGCCAAATCTGGCTTTCGATCCATTCCAGATAAAATCAGAGCGATCCGATTGGGAGATGATTTTGCCAGTCAGGTGATTGCTGAAAAATCGACGGTTCACATTGCCAATATTCCGGACAGCCATATTGACATTGGTGAAAAATTGCGATTAGTCAATGAATCATTTATTGAATACTATGGGGTTCCTCTTATTTCAAACGGTTTGACTATCGGAGTGATGGAAATCTATAATCGTTCACAGATTAACAATGAAGCGGATTGGCAGGAATATTTAGAAACACTTGCAGGTCAGGTGGCAATTGCTGCCATTGATGCAAAATTGTTTGAAGACGTTAGACGCTCTAATTCTGAGCTTAAAATAGCCTACGATGCTACCATAGAAGGATGGTCCCGAGCCATGGATCTAAGGGATAAAGATACCGAAGGTCACAGTCTCCGGGTTACGGATATGACCATCAAACTGGCGATCGCTGCAGAGATGAAAAAAGAACAGATCAGCCATATGCGTCGGGGGGCGCTCTTGCATGATATTGGAAAGCTGGGAATACCGGATTCGATACTCCTCAAACCAGGTAAACTATCAACCGAAGAATGGTCAATCATGCGGATGCACCCGCAGTTTGCGTATGAAATGCTGTCACCGATTGACTATTTGAAACCAGCACTTGAAATTCCCTATTGCCATCACGAAAAATGGGACGGAAGCGGGTATCCGCAGGGCTTGAAAGGCGAAGATATCCCATTATCGGCCAGATTATTTGCCATTGTTGATGTTTGGGATGCCTTGCATTCTGACCGACCCTATCGATTGGGATGGGCAGATAAAGATGTGCTGGCCTATATAAAAAAAGAAACCGGCACTCATTTCGATCCGAAAGCGGTGGAATTATTTTTTCAAGTATTTGGAGATCGTTTGTTTTCTGGAGCAAAGTAAAAAGATCACAGTCCGGATAAAACTTATCCAGACTATGATCGTTCGACATCTAAATTTCATATTCAGTAACACTGAAATGGCTTCATGGCTGTGATCAGCTGGAATGATACCGACAGTTTAATTCCCGATGTCGGAAGCGCTGCATCCAACGTTGAGGGCATTATTGGCGTTAACTCAGTTGCTAAAAAAACATTAGGTGGATTATAAATAACGGTCATATTCGGAAAAAGATTCTTTGATTTTGGTGTCTTCAAAGTCATTCATTGCTAAGCTATAGTTAGAAAGGAACAATTGTTCAAAGGCTGAAAGCTTATGCTTGCTCTCATTCAGACACCCTAAGCATTGATTATCAATGGTCTCTGGGATCTCTATATCCGCTGTTTTGGTAATCGTATTAAAATCAATATTAGTCAGATTACAGTGGTTTTCAATGTCGACTTCGGACCAGAGGCTTTTTAAAAACTTCAGGCAGGTTTTTTGAGGTTGCTCAAATATTTCTTTAATATGTGAGCGGTTGAAATTTTGATTAAGCATCATCACTTTTTTTTCAAGATCGGCTAGTGGTAAATAATCATTTATTGTTAATTGATTCATTTTATTTCTCCTAAATTAGTTATTATCTGTAAAAATACTTTTGATAAAAAAGATTCATGTCCAAGCTTTCAATTCGTTACATGGTTTTATTACGCCTAGACTTTATTGTTCAACCGGCAGCTATGCATGCGGAATTAATTTATTGAACTAATAATAACAGATGAATGTGAACGTTATGTTAACAAAAGATTAAGATTTATTGAACTTTTTAACGGCCCGTAATTTTAAGAGGCTCTTAAGAAATGAAAATGAGAGTAGGACTGCTTGGTGTGATAAAAAATCGCTTACCAAAAAGAACCATTTTGGAAAAAAACAGTACTATTCCAAAATGGTTCTTTTTAGTTTAATGATTAAATCGATTATCGGAAGAAAATCTTATTTTGCCGTATAAATCCCAATGGCATCGCTCATAAATTGAGCCAGGCCGGTTGCGTGTTCATCGATGTTTTCCTTGAACCGGTCGTCATGAACATACATGAGACCCAATCCAGCTAGGATCTCATTAGTGCAGTTGTAGTAATGCTTGGTGATGTTATTCTGCCACTGTACCACCAGATCCTGCACAATCGGATCAGCGGTGTCCTTATCCATATTGGCAACAAAGCTGGCATAGATAGCTTCGGTTTCGTTGTGGATAGCCGCCCAGTTCTCGGGTGTATATCCTTTTGTTTTTTGTTCGCTTTGATGATAAGCGTCGGTGTTTCCCCAACGTTCTTGAGTTTCTTTTTGGTATTTTCTCTGATTTTCTTCAATCTCTTTCATATCAAATGGTTTGAAATTCATGGTTTCTTCTCCTTGTAATTTTTGATCCAGTAATGCAATGAGTTTATCAAGACGGTTACGCTTGAGTTGGAGCAGATGACGTTGTTTTTTAAACGAGTCCATTTCATCATAATTAGGATCGGCCAATATCCCTTTGATTTCCTGAATGGAAAAATCCAGCTCGCGCAAGAATAAAATATTCTGGAGCTGCTCGAGATTAGTCGCGTCATAGTATCGATACTTGTTTTCGGTCACTTCACATGGTATCAGAATTCCTTCACGGTGATAATAGTGAAGGGTGCGCACACTGACGCCGGTGAGATTGGCGACTTCTTTGACGGTCATCTTCATTTTGTTTCTCCTTGCATTAAGTTGGTGGTTTGGCAAACAGTCGTTTTCCTTACCATGAGTTCATCATAAACTATTACCTAAGGTGAGTGTCAAGGCGAATTGACACAAAAAACAAAAATAATTTTAACGTTTTGAATTGCTGAGGTAATGTCCGCTACAAAGTCCATTATTTAGTTGAATAGTGCAAAATACAAGAGCATCAGATTTAAAATCGTCAGAACAACGGCAATGGCAATCAGGATCGTTTTGGTAAACAAGCCGTTCTTATAGGAGCCCATTACCTTTTCGGATGAAGTCAGATAAATCTGTAACACAACCGTGATCGGCAGTTGAATACTTAACAGCATCTGACTGTAGATTAGCCCTTTAAACGGATCTGAAATGAGAAAGATACACACTGTTGCCAGAATAAGTATCAGCGAAACACCAAACTTGGTATGGTTGTCCTTAATATCGTAGGGTTCGCCAAAGAGCCCAGCAAAAATCGTGCCGCCGGCAATACCAGCAGTTGTGGTGGAGGAGATGCCAGAAAAAAGCAGGGCTACCGCAAAAACCAGACCAGCCCAATCGCCTAGCAGCGGGATTAGCATCTTTTGAGCCTGGGATAGCTCGGTAACCTGAAAGTGTTGGCTGAAAAAGGTTGCTGCCGCCAGAATAATCATCGCACTGTTAATCGCCCAACCAACAATCATGGAAAAAAGCGTATCAAAAAATTCATATTTAAGTTGTTTTTTTATAACGACATCATCTTCCAGATTCCACTGACGGCTCTGGATAATTTCTGAATGAAGAAACAGATTATGGGGCATGACCACTGCGCCCAATACCGACATAATAATCGGCATCGAACCAGCTGGAATACTAATTGTCGTCCAGCCAGAAATGGCCGCTGGCCAGTTAACATCCACTAGCGTTAGTTCATATAGAAAAGATAAACCAATAATGGAAACAAAACCGATAATGAGCTTTTCCAGACGACCATAGGAATGGCTGAATACCAGCCATAGAGTCAATGCCAGCATTAATACGGAGCCGATCACAATGGGGATTTTAAAAAGCATCTGCAGAGCGATGGCGCCACCAAGAATTTCGGCAAGGGCGGTTGAAACCGAGGCTAACATTGCGGTTCCCAAAGTAAAACGAGCTAGTGGTTTAGGTAGGTGTCTGGCGGCTGATTCAGCCAGACAATCACCGGTGACAATCCCTAAATGGGCGACGTTGTGTTGCAGCACGATCAGCATAATGGTAGATAGGGTGACCATCCAAAGCAGGGCGTAACCATAAGAAGAACCGGCGGCAATGTTTGAGGCCCAATTTCCCGGGTCAATAAAACCGACTGTAACGAGGAGTCCTGGACCAAGATATTTTAGTAGATTTTTAAAGCCCAATGCTGGCTTATGGTTTGTTCCCATAAGTCTTGAAAACCAATTCATTGTGATACCTCCTTGCGACACTGATATTTGTCAATTAATTAAATACAATTAATTGGTAGTGCTACCTAAAGTAACTATAATTGAGACCAAATAGGTTGATTGATACTCATTTTTCGATAGTTTAAATATAACGAATGAAGAAGGATGTGTCAAGAAGAACCAGTATAAAAAAAGATGTTTTCATGGTAGCTAACATAATCGATAACCGAAGTGCCATGAGCTTTGCTGGCTTTAACCCGATTTGTCTGTTATAATATAAAAATTGACGGAAAAGGCAGTGATGAATGAAAATATTACTGCTTTTTATAATTTAAAAATGGGAATAAACAGGGAAGACATATAAATGATGAAAAAAGAAGGTAGTAAAAAAAAGATTACCATCGCTTTGATGGTGGCAATGTTTTTGGCGGCGGTGGAAGGGACGGTAGTCACCACTGCCGCTTCCACCATTGCCAAAGATTTAAATGGATTTGAAAATATCAGTCTGGTTTTTTCAGCCTACTTATTAACTTCAGCTATTGCAACACCAATTTATGGTAAACTGGCTGATCTTTATGGCCGAAAAAATGTGATTTCGATAGGGATCATAATCTTTCTGGTTGGGAGTACTCTCTGTGGATTCTCCCAGAGCATGAATATGCTGATCGGCTTTCGGGCCATCCAGGGGTTGGGTGCTGGCGCAATTTTTACTTTGACCTATACCATTGTCGGTGATATTTTTACATTGGAAGAACGACCTAAAATACAGGGTAGCTTAGGAACCGTCTGGGGGATCGCCGGTCTGGTGGGGCCCTTAATGGGCGGCGCCTTTATTGATCTGCTTTCCTGGCATTGGATATTTTTTATTAATATTCCCTTCGGGATCTTGTCAATTTTCCTAATCCAACGAAATCTCAAGGAATCCTTCGAAAAGAAAAAACAGATTATCGACTATGCCGGGATTGTGACCTTATCAGCAGCCATGCTGTTATTTTTCAATATTTTTTTGTCAGCAAAATATATGGATTACAGCCGCATCTTCATCGGGGTGTCGGTTGCGGGAACACTTTTATTACTGGCAGCATTTTATCGCATTGAGAAAAAGGCCATTGAGCCGATTGTGCCGCTGGAAATTCTCACTAAAACCAATCAAATAGTGAATGCTATCAGCTTTCTATTGGCTGCTGTTTTAATCGGGATTGATGTCTATATGCCTATTTATCTCCAGAATGTGTTGGGATTCAGCCCCACGGTTTCTGGTTTGGCATTGGTATCGATGACCATCACCTGGCTGATTTCAGCGGTGGTCTTGGGCAAGATGATCATCAGGCGTGGCGGCAAAACGGTAACCATCATTGCTAATGTAATTTTGCTGCTGGGGATTCTGTTACTGCCCACCCTGGGACTTCATACCCCACTAATTATAGTGATCCTTTATGTTGGGGTCATCGGTTTTGGAATGGGGGGAGCTCTGACGATCCTGACCATCTTGATTCAGGAGTCGGTAGGTTACAACCAGAGGGGTGCGGCGACAGCGACCAACACGTTACTGAAGACATTGGGGCAGACTATCGGCATTAGCATCTTCGGATCGGTGTTTAATCTGTTTATTGTTCAATACTTTAATGACAATGGTATCCAGGGCGTTAATCCCAATGACTTATATGGATCCTCGGATCAGGGGATTACGCTTACTGGCCAACAGGTCATTTTGTCATTGAATGCATCGCTGCATGTGGTGTACATCATTCTGGGAGTGCTGGTCTTAATTGCGCTGGTGCTTTCGGTAATGTTGCCTAAAAATAGTGAACTCGTGAAAAAAGCATGTCACAATAAAGCGTATGCAGATGGGGAGGAGACAATCGATCAGATAAAAAAAGAAGTGCTTTGACCTGCTCAGATCACTAACATAAAACTTGGATAAGACCCAATGTGATTCAGTCTTATCCGGGTTTTGGAGTTAGTTTGATCAGTTTATTTAATTTGAAGTGTTCAATAGTATAAATGCGTTGAGAACCTTAGTGTGGAAAGGGTGTTAGATTTTTCGGAACTTTAAAAATGAGCATTCTTAATAGTAGAGACTTCATTATAATCACGGTACTGCTGGTAAAGGGTCTGGATGGAAGGATTCGGTAGCTGCCCCAGTTCCGATAGGAGCAGATTTGTCAAATTCTCATAATGCTGAGAAAAGGAAATATAATCATCATCAAAAAGAAAGACATTTAATAGTAGTTCGTGATATTTTTCATTGAGATTATCAAGCGAAATCAATTTGGTTAAGACCCGTTTTGTCGAAAGATAATCATGTTTTAAAAAATGATGACGGGCCAGATCAAATGCTTTTTTTTCAAACTGATGTCGATAGAAGGCTGATTGGCTAACTGCCCAAGGATAATCATTTTCTGCCAGAAAATCATTTTCGTATAATAGTATGCCTTGTTCGGTTTTTTGGACTGTTTCTTTATCGTAGCAATCATAGGGACTCACAAAGGTTTTGATTAAACTTTTTAATTCGCTAAGGTCGGAATAAAAACGATACTCATCATAACAGTAAAAACCATTGACTAGTTCCAGCTGAAAGGATACATTAACCGATTTTAAATCCTTTTTCAGATTATAAATAGAAGTATGAAGATATTTAATGGCTTTTTCTAGTTCAAGTTCAGGCCAAAGAGCTTCCAGTATTTCATCTTTTGAAACATATGGGCATTCTTTCTGTAATAAAAATGCAAATAGTTCTTCGGTTTTACTAGTTCGCCATCTGATCGGTTTGTTGGAATTGTTGGCAAATACTCTGAATTTTCCAAAAAAATATATGTATAACTCAGGCTTGTTAGTTTTTGATGGTTTCAGCTCGTTAATAACTTTGTGCTGATTTCTGATAGTATCAATCAGTTTTTTTTCATGCAGTTTTCGCTGATTGATGTCTCGCGATACACCTATACCCAGAATGTGATTGGTATTTTCATCAATTTCCAGTCGTATAGAGATCTCAATATTTTTGATGGAACCATCCTTACAATATTGTTGATAGTCACTTAGGTTATAGACAATGTCATTGCTGCGGTCACCTTCAATAAATCGTCGAAATCGTCGTAGGAAGCCATTTTTCAATTTTTGCAGTGATTCGATGGTTAAAGAATCTTCCAAACTTTCTTTCATGGCTTCTACTACGGTGATTCCTCGTAACTGATAAACGGAGGGACTGATATACAGAAATTTACTTTCAGTAAGATCATAAACCCAGACGCACTCACTGAGTGCATCAACCAGAACATTAAAATCAATTGCCATATCATGTGTTAATAGTTTACCCATAAATCAATTACCTCATAAGTATTAGATTGTTCAGTGATGTATTGTACGGTATTGCATTGTATTGTATTTTGCTTTACTTTGTTTAGAATTTGTTGAGTTTATTATAGTATAATCCTAAACATTGTGGCTTTCAAGAGTTAAATATGAATAATTCCTAACCGTTTTTTTCTTAATCTTTGCTAAAAATATTCAAATATCGATACGTTTTAGATTTATTTGGCATCAAAGAGTAATATATTTTCAATGAAAAGTAAAAAACTGCAGCTGCATCCGAAAAAAATTCGAAAGGAGTAACAGAAATGAAGGCAGAAAGAAATGATTCACAGAACAATCAGAATGGAGGTGATAATTTTGTTATAAAAATGCGCCTGACCACAAAGCTAATTCTCTTAACGGTGCTGACGCTGGCAGCAGCCATTATTACTTTGGGGATTCTGGTGGTTAATACTGGTGCAGCGATTATTGATCAGGGATCAGAAGCAGATGCTCTAGAATATGTGGAAGAATCAGCCAGTCTGATTGGGACTGAGATTTCAGGCAATCTGGAAACACTGAATGAGATCGCCCTTCGAGACCGAACCACAGGTATGGATTTTGCGACTCAGGTGGCATCCATTTCTGCTGACGTGGACCGATTGGGCTATCAGGATATGGCCGTGATTGGAACGAATGGTCATGGTAAGTATGTTGTCAGCGGTGGAGAGTTTGATGTGCCCAATGAGATCTGGTATCAGGAAGCATTAAAAGGGAATGCCTACATATCGGATGTTGCCATCAGCCAGGTGACAAAAAAGCCAGCTGTTTTTGAAGTGGTACCCATTAAAAAAGATAACCAGGTTGTCGGCGTGCTGCTAGGAAGACGGGATGCCAATTTCTTAAGCGCCATTACCAACACCCTTGGCGATGGTAAAATTAAATACGGTTATGTAATCAGTGCCAGCGGCGGGATGATGGCTCACCCTAGTGAAGAAATCGTTCTGAACCAGACCAATGTCTTTAACAATATTGAAAAAGACGGACCCCAGGGTTTTGGCGCCATGTTCAAGGCACTCGGATCAAATGAAGTTGCTGATTTTGAATATCAATACAATGGTGACACCAAATTAGCCTATGTGGCACCCATTCCGAAAACCGAATGGACGTTGGTCATCACCGAATCTCAAGCAGCGATGTTGGCACCAATTGTGCAGTTGCGTAATACAATTATCATGTTTGCACTCGGAATTCTGGTTGCCGGAGCGGTGATTTCTTATCTTATTTCTAAACGGATTGCCAAGCCGGTGATCGCAGCCAATACGATGATCAAGGAAATCAATGCGGGCCATCTCGGCGAACGACTGGAAATTATCTCCAAGGACGAGGTTGGCGAAATGACTGATTCCCTCAATCAGCTGGCAGATACTTTCCAGTTTGGGATTATTGGTCTGTTGAAGAAAATTTCAAATGGTGATGTGTCATCGGTTATTGAGGTGACAGATCCAACAAATGAAGTAACCCCGGTGCTTAAACAGACCGTGGAAACCGTTCGGGGATTGATCGCTGAAGCCACGATGCTATCCAATGCAGCACTGGCCGGGCATTGGGACACCCGGGGCGATGCGGATGCTTTTGACGGCGGGTTTAAAGAGATCGTTCAAGGTGTTAATGACACGCTGGATACGGTGGTTGACAAGATGGTCTGGTATGAAGCAATCATTGATTCGGTTCCATTCCCTTTGCATGTTACCGATAATGATATGAAATGGGCATTTATGAACAAAGCTTTTGAAGAATTGATGATTGATGGTAAGGTGATCAAGGATCGAAAAGCTGCCGTCGGTATGGATTGCCACAATGCCGGGGCGAATATTTGTCAAACTGAAGGCTGTGGCATCCGTCGCCTGGTTGATCAGGGCATCGGTGAGACTTATTTTGACTGGTGTGGTCGAAACAACAAGCAGGACACGGCTTATCTGAAAAATGCCAAAGGCGAAAACGTCGGTTTTGTGGAGATTGTAACGGATTTAACCCCGATGATTCGCGTGAGTAATTATACCAGCAATGAAGTAGCCCGATTGGCCAATAATCTAATTCATCTGTCAGAAGGTAATTTGGAGTTCGACTTGATGATTGGCGAAGCGGATGAGTATACTTCTGAAGTCAGCGCTCAATTTGCCGAAATTCGCAATAGCTTATCGGATGTAAAAGACTCAGTTGACAACCTGATCAGTGATGCTACCATGTTAGCCCAGGCGGGGATTGAAGGCCAACTGGACACCAGAGCCGATGCCAGTCGCCATCAGGGCGATTTTGCTAAAATTGTGGACGGCGTCAATGCCACGTTGGACGCGGTCGTAGCACCTGTTCAGGAAGCTTCGGCAACCCTCAAAGAACTGGCCCAGGGGAATCTCAACACCGGGATGGTAGGGAATTACAACGGCGATTATACCCAAATTAAAGAGGATATGAACCAGACAGTTACCTTCCTGAAACGCTATGTCGATGAAATCGCTGATACGTTAAAAAAAGTTGGCGCAGGCAATCTGGATCTGGAAATAACCGGGGAATATCTGGGTGACTTTCAGGCCATTAAAATAGCTCTCAATGAGATTACCAATAATCTTAGTACCACCATGTCCGACATTTATGAGGCCGCTGGTCAGGTAGAAGCTGGTGCCATCCAGATTTCAGACGGCGGACAAGCTTTGTCACAAGGTACTACCGAACAGGCCAGCTCGATTCAGGAGCTGACCGCTTCCATGGAAGAAGTCGCTGGTGAAACCATGCGCAACGCCAAAAATGCCAATAATGCCAATGAATTAGCTTCTGAAGTTAAAACAAATGCCGAGGTGGGAAATGTGCAAATGGCCCAGATGGTATCAGCTATGGTGGAAATCAACGAGGCCTCCAGTAACATTTCAAAAATCATTAAGGTTATTGATGACATTGCTTTCCAAACCAATATTCTGGCACTGAATGCAGCGGTTGAAGCTGCCCGGGCTGGACAACATGGTAAGGGTTTTGCGGTGGTGGCCGAAGAAGTGCGGACCCTGGCGGCCCGAAGTGCTGATGCCGCCAAAGAAACAACCGCATTGATCGAGGGCTCGATTTTGAAAACCGAAGCGGGCTCAAAAATAGCGGGACAAACGGCAGACAGCCTAAAAGAAATTCTCAATCAAATTGAGAAGGTTACTAGTCTTGTTGGCGATATTGCCCGGGCTTCCAATGACCAGGCATCGGAAATTGCCCAGATCAATCAGGGGATTGAACAGGTTTCTCAGGTGGTACAGACAAATTCTGCTACCGCTGAAGAAAGCGCCGCTGCCAGCGAGGAACTCTCTGGACAGGCCGAAATCCTTAAACAGATGGTTGGTGCTTTCCAACTAAAAGGAAAGAGTTCAGGAGTCGGCACGAAAACTATGTCGCAACTGCCTCCAAAGCAGGTAAAGACAACGTCACCTCAAATTGATATCTTTTTAGATGACAAAGAAATAGATAAATACTGATGTATCGCTATTTGCGATAGCCAAAAATTATGAAAAAAACCTGAAAGTTTTTAGCTTTCAGGTTTTTTTAGTCGATTTAATGATACATGTATAATCGGGATTGATAGTTCTTTAGCGGATTAAACACTTCAAAATCGCCGTTACCGCATCCGGTTCTTCAAAAATCGGGCTGTGGGCAGAATCTTCAAAAAGGTAGAAATGCTTTTTCGGAGCCTGGATTTCATCCAGATAGACTTCAGATAAGTAGTGATTAACGGTGTAGTCATAAGTACCAGAAAAAAAGTAGAGTGGGACATCCACTCGGATCAATGTTTCACCCAGATCACATCGCCGAAATTCCTCGTTGAGGGTCGTGTTTTTTGAAAACGCCTTGCCCCGCCAAATATTGATCTTCTCCAATAACATGTACTCTCGGTTTTTCATCACCCCGAGAAAAATCCCACTGATGACTGAATACATGTTGTGGATGGTGCCAATACCTGCTTGGTGCATCAAACGATCCCGGATCTTTTGGTAGGCTTCCGAGTCGTAGGGTGCTTCTTCCAGTTGTTTGACGATTTTCTGATCATCCGCATTTTTATAGTAGTCCAGCATAAAATCATGAGCCAGCTCTTCAGAGTGATCCAGATTCGCAACCTGAGCCACGCCGATATAAGCATGGTAGAGCTGCGGCGCTTTGGCAGCGGCCTGAATGCCGATATAGGTACCATAGGAATGCGCCATCAGATAGATCTTATCCTGTCGAAATCGCTGGCGCAAATAATTGCTAACGGCAATGGTATCATCAACAATTTGGGCGGTGGTCATGGTTTCAGGTGAAATATCGCTGCGGTAAGATAGCCCGGCACCCCGCTGATCCCACCAGACCACCATAAAGAGCTCATCCAGATGGGATGGATAGCTATGATTCAGCCAATATTCGGGCATGCCCGGACCACCGTGAACAAATAGTAATATCGGTTTGGTTACATCTTTAGCCTTAATAATCATCCCCATATCCACGCCGTTGATATTCACCCAGGATTTTTCCGACAAGCTGCCCCGTAGCACATTCCCCGCAGCATCTCGGTAGGGGATCATTTTGCCGGTGTTGAAAACCAGCAGAACCGCTGTGATTGCGACAATTAAGATTAATAAAACAACAAGAAAAGCAAGCATGATTTTTCGACCCTTTCACAGTAAATTTCTAAGAGTATTTATTTTTAGGACTAGTGTTTTTCAACACATCACATCTTTTCGATAGTCATAATAGTTACGATTATATCGAAACACTTTGATAGCGTCAAGGGCATGTCAAGGGAGTGATAGCAAATTGCACAGTTGTTACGGTTGAAATGCCGGAATCATAATAATTCGATTGCGATACTTAAACGACTTCGTGAATGGCTGATTTTCGGTGTGAACTGCTGTTGTGAATGGCTGTTGAAAGGGTTACACTTTGTATAGAAGGCATTTTCAAAAGGAGCCTTAACCATTTCAATTAGTGAGGAGTAGAATAATGGGATTTTTTGACAAGTTTAAACAGGGATCGAAAGATATGATTAAAAGTTATGACAAGGTGAAACTCAACCAAAAACTGAGTTATGAAGAGCTTCACGAGATTATGAAAGCGGGTAGCTATCCCTGTGGGGAACCTCAGTTGACTGGAAAAGGGATCATGCATTGCATTCAGTTTCCACCGGTTGATAAATATGTTATCCAGGTAGCTCTAAGCGGAACCACCGTAACCATTACAAAGATTTATAGCGGGGTTGGCGGGATCCTCAAAGAAACCGTCGGTGATGCTGTGACTGGCGGCTGGTATGATGTGCTCAATGGTGAAAACATTGACCTCAATCAAATGACCCGGATCATCGGAGAAGAGCTGTCCAAGCTGTGTGGCGAAAAAGGCTTGCTCAAAACAGCATAAGCCATTTGGACAACGAAAAAATCAAATATTGAACTCAAAGAAGAGCGGATCAGGGATCTGTTCGTCGACTTTTTTATCGATCTGCCCAACAGCAATTACGTGCTGTCTCGGGAAGAGACCATCGCCCAACTGGATGAAATGATTGATGAATTTGAAAATGAATAAGTCTTTAAGTGGCGCCTCGGGTTCTATTAAACCAAAAAATAATTTAAAAAAATAAATCAAAAAAGAACTAGCGCCGATTCCACAATTTTACCTGCGAAACCGGCCTAGTTCACAATCTCAGTCGTCATCCTTTTGGACTCCTTCTTTTGATTTTATCAAAAACCTTCTTTTTCACTTCTCAGTTTATAGATTACACACATATTAGGGGATATCCATCTGCTAAAAAGATTTCGCCTTTTAATAGTTGGAAGATCTGGCTTGTTGCGGATTGTTTTCCCGGCCTGTCAATCAATTATTTCATCATGGTCAAATTTTCACCTTCAACCTCGGGTCGGTACATTGATTTTATTGCCTGTGTCATAATCAGCCAAATCAAATCACTTAAATTAAATAATCTAAATCACTTGAATCTGAAAATGATTGAGTTGATCTTTGATATGTACTTATTATATCACGCAGTACCAGAAAGTAAATAGACAAGATGTAAACGTTTGTATAAAAATCGTATACGATTGTGGACAGCTTTTATTTGAACAAATGAGTCAATAACTTTATTAAGTTTATCCATAAAAGATCCATCACTAAACAAAATCGCTTTTCACTTGCAAACTTGGATATAACTGGTATGATTTTATCATCAATTAAAACAGGAGCAAACTAATGGAAATCCAGGATCTAATCATTTACCAAAAGACCATCGCTAAACGGGAGGGCTGTTATGCCGATTTTCCCGCCAGCCTGTCCGCTGAAATCGGAGATTTCTTGTCAACCCGGGGCATCACCAGACTTTACAGCCATCAGGCAGAAATGTTTGAAGCGGCTCAGGCGCAGAAAAATATCGTTATCACCACCGCCACCGCCAGCGGCAAAACCCTGAGTTTTCTGCTGCCAGTGCTGCAGGAAATCCTTTCAAATCCCACCGCCCGGGCTATTTTTGTCTATCCCACCAAGGCGCTGGCCAGTGATCAGTACCGCGCGCTGATGCCCTATCTGGACTATTTTGGGGCAAATCGGATCTCCGCCGGGGTTTATGATGGGGATACCCCGGTAAATGAACGCAGCCGGATCCGCAAAAATGCTAATATTATTTTAACCAATCCGGAGATGTTAAACAGTGCCTTCTTATCCAACCACAGCAAATTTGGTTTTGATTTTATTTTTTCTAATCTCAAATATCTGGTCGTTGACGAGCTCCATACCTATCGGGGTGCTTTTGGCTCCCATCTGGCCAATGTTTTTCGGCGGCTGAAACGGATTTGCCGGTATTATCACGCCGCTCCCCAATATCTCTGCAGCTCGGCCACCATTGCCAACCCGCTGGAGTTGGCTGAAGGTATCTGCGGACAGCCCTTTATTAAGATTGACCAGGACGGCTCCCCGGCGGCTCAGCGAACCTATCTGCTGGTTCAGCCACCCCGGATTATTGGTCGGGATCAGCAAGATCTGGGACAGCTCCAGCCAACTGCCATTGCCGCTGATTTAATTCCCGATCTGGTGGAAGCGGAGCACAGTTTTATTGCTTTTGCCAAATCCCGGAAAAATGTCGAAATCGTCTTGAAAGAATCCCGGGACAAGCTGGAAACTGAAAGTTTTTTTGGCCCGGCGTTGACCGATAAAATCTCCGGCTATCGCGGCGGTTACACCCCGCTGGAACGAAAAGAAATTGAAAATAAGATGATCACCGGGGCTATCCGGGGGCTGGTGTCCACCAATGCCCTGGAACTGGGCATCGACATCGGCAAAATTGATACCACTGTGCTGGTCGGCTATCCCGGCACCCGGGCGTCTTTCTGGCAGCAGACCGGCCGAGCCGGGCGCAGCGGCAAAGAATGCACCAATTATCTGATTCTCGACAATTTGCCTTTTGATCAGTATATTGCCATCAATCCGGACTGGCTTTTTGAAAGCAGCAGTGAAAATGCCGTGATTGATCCCAACAATCTGCTGATTCAGCTGGCACATATCCGGGCGGCGGCAGCCGAAATTCCGCTGACACTGGACGATATCGCCCTGTTTCCCGATCTGGGCGAGACCATTCCGGTGCTGTTACAGGCCCATGAACTGACCAGCCAGAATGGCAAGTTTGCCTGGAGTGGCCAGGCCTTTCCCGCCGGCGATTTCAGCTTGCGCAACATCGATCAATCCCGTTATAAACTGTTCAATCAGGAAAATAACCTGGAAATTACCGAGATGGATGAAATGCAGGCCTTTCGGGAGCTCCATCAGGGTGCCATCTATATGCACGACGGGGTGCTCTTTGAGGTGATCCGGCTGGATCTGGAAAGTCATACCGCCTTTGCGATCCCCTTTAGCGGCAATTATTACACCATGCCGGGGAGTCACACCAAGATCCGTATCATTGCGGCCTGCCGGGAACTAAATCAAATACCGAGCGAAAAACAGATCAAAAATCGAATCAGTGGAGCATTCGGAGATGTCAATGTCAATGAAATGGTCTATATGTATAAAAAACTCCAGTTTCACAACCATCAGAATCTGGGTTATGAACAGTTCGAAAAACCGCTGGCCAAGGATTACGACACCGAAAGCACCTGGATCAACCTTCCTGCCAATGTGGTCAGTATTTATCGGCGGCTGATCCAGTGGAGCCAAAACGGCCAGATCATCCGGAACAATCATTTTGAAGGGGTGGCCTATGCCATTAAAAATGCGACCATGATGGCCACTATGACCGAGCGGGACGATATCGGGGTGGCAGTCTCAAACAATGCCATCGATCTGGGCGCCGAGTCAGACGAGGACGTGTACCTCTATCTTTATGACCGCTACATCGGCGGCTTGGGCTATGCCGAAAAAGCCTTTGATCTGATTGCAACCATCATCCACAATGCTATCCGGATGGTCAGCGGCTGTCCCTGTGAACAGGGCTGTGCTGCCTGTATCGGGGATTATCATCTCGATAAAGGCCTGGTGCTCTGGGGACTGCGAAATTTCCTGGAAGAGTTGGCGGTGCCAAAGGGTCTCAAACTGACAGCTCCCGGAATCGCTCCGGCAGTTCCTGTGATGAACAAGCCCTTTAGTTTTGACACCCTTCCAGAAAATTGGGGCGCCTTTTGCGATTATCTCTTGAAAAAGGGGGAGCGCTTTGGGTCTTTTCTGAGCGCCGTTGCGGCGGTGGAAGTTGACGGTCAGGGGCTGACTTTGGTGATGCATCAGGATTTTTACCGGGAATGGGTGATGGATGCCACCAATAAAAAAAGTTTGATCAATCTGTTTAGCTATTACACCGATGCCCCCGCCGATCTGCAGCTGGCGATTCGGATTGATGTGCAGCGCGATGAGTTGCATGCTGATCTAAATACGGATCTAAATGCTGATCCGTCGGACAAGAGAAAGAAATTGCAACGGCGTTATGAAAATCTGCAAGTAAAAAAGGTCAGCGAAAATAAGATCAAAGAAAATCAGGAAGAGTAGGAGACGGCCATGAAGGGGTTAGAAAATCATGAAAAAGACTGGGAACAGTTAAATGCTTATCAGCAAGAAGTCGTTTTGGATGAAAGCCAAGCTTGCCTGGTCAATGCCCATGTGGGCAGCGGCAAAACAACGGTACTGATTGCCAAGATCCGCCATCTTCATGAGGTTGTGGGGATCAGCTATGGCGAGATGATTGTGCTGACCTTTACCAACAAGGCCGCCAATGAAATCAAAGCTCGGCTGCTGGTGTCTGACCCTAAAATCGCTAAGGACGAACTGGAAGGATTTGGCACCTTTCATTCGGTGGCTCTGCACTTGCTGAAAAACCGCCTACCATTAGAAAAACTGGGCTATACCAGTGCCTTCCAGGTCATCACGCCAGATGAAGAACAGGATCTGGCGCTGTCGATCATCAAGACCGAGAAGCTCAAGATTAAATACAAAAACCGCCTGAAAAAGCGTTTGGAAGCGGCTCGGATTGGTTCAGCGGACGGCCCGGTTTCATCCGGAGACGCTTATGATGACGAGATTATGAAGCTATTAGTTTTACTGAAAGACGAAAAAATCAGACAAAACAAGATGTCCTTTTCCGATCTGATCCAGAATGCCACTACGCTAATTGGCGAAACACCTGGGCTTTGCCCCCGTTGGATTATCATCGATGAGGTTCAGGACTGCGATCAGTTGCAACTGGATTTTATCCATGGTTTGAAAAATAAAGACACCCGACTCTTTGCGGTGGGAGATCCCAATCAGGTGATTTACAGCTGGCGGGGCAGTATTCTCAACGTCTTTGAGACTCTCAAACAGCAATACCAGGCCGTTGAAAAGACCCTGCCGATCAATTACCGTTCCAGTGCTTCAATCCTGGATGCGGCCAAGTGTTTTCTCAAAAATGGGGAGAACATCAAGGGAATCCGGGAACCGGGCAGCAAAATTGTGGTGAAAAACCAGTACAACCCCTTTAACGAAGCCTGCTATCTGGCCGATAAGATTCAGGCCTTCCATGAGGCTGGAGTGCCCTATGGGGAGATGGCGGTTTTTTACCGTACCCAGAATCAGTCCAAGGTTTTTGAAGATGTCTTTGCCAAAAACGAGATTCCTTTTGAAGTGTCCCTGAAGAAAAAAATCGGTGATGTGCCGGCGCTCAACTGGCTGATCAAATTGCTGCGGGCCAGTTTGAATCATCAGGACTTAGCCTCAGCGGTAGAGGTGCTTGCTCATAAAGAGTATGGGGAGAAAATTACCGAGAAAAAAGCTCGCAAAATTGTCACCGAAGGTCTGATTGAACAATCGCTGCTGTTTGCCAGAATCCAGGGCTTTCGTAAGCAAAGCTTCGACATCAAAACGGCCGCAGAACTGGAAAGTTATTTTGATTTTGACCAGTACATCCACCCCAATGCCGCCAGTTATCAGGCCGATCAACAAGCGATCCGAGACTTTTTAAACCGGATTATCGAAGATTCAGTAAAAAAACAGCTGCCCTTACTGGACAGCCTGGGGGATTTTATTAATTCATCGGCATTGTACGGCATCGATCTGGCCAGCCAATCAATTCAGACCGGAACGGACTCTGTGAAGCTGATGACCCTCCACGCTGCCAAGGGGCTGGAGTTTGACCGGGTTTTTATCACAGGCATCAACTATGGACTGATCCCGTTGCATTTGAAAACCCCGGCCGAGGAAGCCGAAGAACGGCGATTGTTTTTTGTAGGCATGACCCGAGCCCGGGATTATCTGGAACTTTCCTATTATACCAACCCTGATGACTACCGGGTGATTCCTGGCGAAAGTCGCTACATCAATATGATTCCGCCCCAACTGGTTGAGAATCAATCGGTAACCAGTCAGCCCGTTAATCTGCAGGAACTGAAGCGGCAGATCCAGGCGGCTCAAGTCATTCAGGTGGTTCAGTGCGAAGAAAAAGACTCTGAAAAGTTTGACAGCAAAGAGCCAAGAAAAAATCAGGCTGAGCCCACCGCACCAGCTGACCCGCCAGCGCTTCGTCAGGTCAGCCACAAAAAATACGGCATTGGCCAGGTCATCAGCGAAGATGAAAACATGATTGAGGTGGACTTTGAAAACTATGGAATCAAGGCCTTTGTCAAAGCCTTCAGCGAGCTGGAGGTTCTGGGGGAAGAGGCATAATTACGGCATCGCTCAACCCTAATCAAAAACTATTGGGCGATAATTATCGGCATCTCATCAAAGATAGGGCTGATCAAAACGATTTTCAAAACAGCCGTTTCTTTTGAGAATCCAGTTCCACCCAATCTGATTGAGTCGTTTAACAAGAGGTGATTCCAATAGCCGAACCTGAAATTTTGATAAATCAACCGGGTAACCCAGCTTTGTGACTAAGAGCGGATTGAAAGATCCGTTTTTTTCATAATATGCACCCAAAGCTTTGAGCTGTTTAAACAGTTTGCCAAAGAAAAAATGTGGCAGGATCGAACAGGCGGCCGCATCTCCCTTAATGACGGTGCCAAGATAGGTGTAATTTAAACGATTGGCTAAAGATGAAAGATACTGTTCTAGAAACCGGGCGGTTGAACTTTCAATAAAACCAGCCTGGACAATAAAACCGATTTTTATTTTGTGATTGGTGGGGTGGGGTTTTAGTTTCTCAAAAAGTTTCATCACAATTCCAGGCATGGCATGGATGTACAGTGGCATCACCAGTAGGATCGTGTCATAATCATGCATCTCCAGGGCTAATTTTTCTGGGTTCTCCCGGAGAATATAGCGAACCGACAGCGGTCGGGTGAGCCCGGATTGAAAATGGTCAATAAATAATTGGGTATTCCCGTGATCAGCCCGGGGGGAGCCGTTAAGGATCAGTGTTTTCATGGTCGTACATCTCGCATTTCCCCAATCAGACTGATATTTTTGCTGTGAAACTGGTAAAATGTTCGCTGCAGATAGTCTTCGAAGATTTTTTTTTCGGCCGCATCTAAAAAAGTATCATAATAGTGAATTTCGATATCAGGATAACGGTCATAGCGCTTATCATGCATGGACTCGCCCGAAGCATAATTGGTGTAGGGCAGAAAAAGGGGGATCATCCGGTCAAACAGGGTTTTCAGATTGCCGCTGACAAACCCCTGAGATACCGTGAGATAAAAGCTGACCTTTTCTGAGGTGATATAGTGATGGTAAAAGAAATCCAAATCATGATGGATGCAGCGCCCTGGTGTTTTCCACCAGCATGTCCAACAGCCGGTGCAACCTTTTATCTTTTGATCGCTTAGATCCAGTATATATGAATCAGGAAGGAAAAAATCGTGATATTCTCTAACAATCATTGTTTTCATTTGCGACTCCTTATTAATGATATGTCTAGAGTATAAAGCCGGGGGCAGCCCCCAGGTCAACCATTATTTTGTCAATTGTTTCGATCAATGGGAGCCCAGGCTTCCACAAAGGCCTGTTCGAGATTGTCATGAAAGAGGATTAAACGGACATGCAGATATACGGTGCCCGTTAACCGGAGCTGGTTTTTATTTGCCCACTGATAGGCCGCCAGTCGCGTTTTTTCAATGACCTGATTGGTTGCATCACTGTAACGGCCGCTTTCAACAACAATGTGAAGACACGGGCCATCGTCCAGATAGTCTTTGCCGATTTCCCGATGGCTAGCCGGGGCGACCAGATGCATCTCGGTATCGTGATACTGGGTAGCATCAAAGGTGACACAGCGAATCATATTGGAAAGCAAATCCTCGTCAGCGAGATTTATATGGGCAAGAACCTTTTCCTGATATTCGTCAAAGGCGGAAATGGCAGAAAAGGAGCTGACAATCTCATAAAGCGGGAAGTCCATCACTGAAAACTGATTGAGGTGTTGGGGTAATGTCTGACAAAATGCTTGGGTGTCGGCTAATTTTAACAGCAGTTGCTGTTGCTTTTTGATCTCTTGTTCAATGGCGGTCTGCTTTTGAACAAGGTTCGCCGTTAAAGGGATGAGCTGATCATTGGCAATCATTTGGTTGATTTCAGCTAGGGCGAAACCTCTTTTTTTATAAAATTCGATAACCAGCAGCTTATAAATTTCATCAAAACCATACTGGCGATAATTATTGGTTTGATCATGGCAGGGTTTTAAAAATCCCATGGTTTCGTAATGTCTTAGCGTATCCCGGGTAAATCCGAGGTAACGGAACAGTTCGCCAGTTTGAAAGGTGTTGTTCTGGTTATTAAGATCAATGTCGTCGATATGTTTTTGGGGGTCATTTTCCATTTTGCTGCTCCTTTTTTACGGGACAAGAAGATTATTATCCAGAAAACTCTGAACCACAGTATTAAATATGAGCGGATTGTCCACATTGGCATTATGGCCGGCATGGGGAATGATCTTTAATGGATAACCAGTTTTGGCTGCCCAGGCATAATTGTATTGGGGCACCTTGCCGAATCTATCATATTCCCCCAGAATCAGCAACACCGGAAATTCAAAGACGGCATCCCGATTTTCTTTGAGAAAGCTGGCATAGGCAGTCCCCATGATGTGGCAGAGTTCTGTTTTTTTATAGGGGGTTAGCATGGTCATCATATTGTCGTAACCCTTTTTAGTATAGGTGACTCCTTTAGCGATGCCAGTCAGCAGTTTGTCATGGGAATAGCAGCGGGACATCCACTCCACCTGTCGCACCCAGAACTTATCTGTGGTTGAATAGTAGGAAAGTCCAAAGGGTGAGGTATCCACCCCCACAAAAGCCAGTACCTGTTCCGGGTAATCCAGGGCAAACTGCTGACAGGCATAGCCCCCCAGGGACTGGCCGATGAGCACCACTGCGGAGATGTTTTCTTGTTGGAGGATGGCCTCCAGATCGGCAGCAGCATGGTGAAACGAAAAATCCGCATATGGACGGGAAGCCCCGTGGAGTGGCAGATCCCAGGTGATGACGGTATAATGCTTTTTAAAATAGGCCATCTGGTGATCAAACATCTGATGATTGGCAGTGAGTCCGTGGGTGAATACCAGACAGGTTGCTTGGGGATCCCGGTGCTGTTCGATCCAGTAATGAACCGTGCCCCGGGGCGAGGTAATTGTTTTTTCCAGCACGTTGACGACCTTCTTTCGCAGAGTTTCCCATTCCCGTGGAATAGGTCTTTTGCTTTAAGTTTAGCCATAAAAAAAGGGGAAGTCAATGGAAGAATTAGGAAGAATTGTGAAGAATCAGCTGTTTTTAATCCCCAATCCAATCGATCAGCAGTTGCTGGGTTTGGGCTGGTGGTGTTTTGTCAAGCCCGTTGGGAAACGGCAAATGGACAATCTTTCTTCCCGCTTTTAAGGTCGTCAGTAGACATCGGCCAACCTTCATTTTGAATGTGAACATTAACGATTCCTTGTTGGGATTTTATTAAAGGAGTCCTAATTAGAAGGGGAACGCAGTCGGTTTTGTATTTGTAGCGGGGATGTTCACCCGCCGAGGGCCGAGTACCGAGAAAATGATTGACATTTGCTAAAAAGTGAATGAGGGGAAAAAGCGTGGCGGAAAAAGTATGATTTGAGATAGCCATATTTTAATAAAAAGCGTATAATTATAAACAAATGAAAAATGAATCTGTCCAGGGCAGATAAAATAGACACCGGAAATCATGAAAAAATGATCACGGGCCAAGTACAAAAAGTCATAAAATATTGACCGATATCTAGCGGGGTATGTTACCAAATAAACCAAACCTGAAAGTGGCATAATGAGGGTATCATAAAGACATAGATTGTTTGCCGGTTCACAAATTTTCTTTTAAGGGATAAATAATTCAAAACATGCCAGATGGTTAGTGTTTAAATAAAACTTAGGGAGTCAAAAATGGAAATAATAAACAACGTTTATCAACTGGATCGTGTTAAAGGCAGCCATGTCTTTTTAATCAAGGGTGAAGAAAATATTTTAATCGACACCGGGATGCCAGGAGCTTCGGAGCAGATCCTTGCGGAGATCAACGATCTCGGCGTGGCTGCAAAAGATCTCCAAAAGATACTGCTGACCCATCATGATATCGATCATATCGGAAATGTCGGGATTTTAGAAGCGCAAACTGGTGCAGAAGTCTGGGCACCGGAAGCGGATATTCCTTATATTCTGGGACAAAAAAATCGGGAGGGCATCAAGCGGGTGATCCAGAATTTTAACCGGGCACCAAAGCCGGTCAAGCTAAACGGATATGCAGATAATCAAAAATTCGGCGAAATTCAGATCATTCCGGCACCAGGACATACACCAGGGCATTCAATTGTTTTATATCGTAATGTTTTGTTTGTCGGTGATCTTTTTAAAACAAATGGTTCAGAAATATCGCCGCTGCCACGATTCATGAATCGGGATCAGCAACAGGCCCAAAAAGCAGTGGCAGTTTTAAAAGATTTAAATTACGATTGGCTGTGCCCTGCCCATGGAAACCCGATTCAGAACGGAGCAGAAATTCAACAATTTATCAGTCGATATAGTTGATGAAGTGAGAGGTTAAATGGATGCATTTCAACAGCACATCATTAACAGCCTAATCCCCATTGCAATCTTCATTTTTTCTTTTGGAACGATGGCTTATACAAATTTCAGAAATGGAAAAGCAACTGGAAACGAACGATTAAAGGGTTTTGGCATTATGTACTTGGTCTTTCTGATCGGCGGTTTAGTAATAATTGGCGTGATGTTTTATCTGGAATATCAGGAATTGATTTTTGATCTGTCGGCTGAATTAATAAATAGGAAGTTGATATGATTTCAAACACCGGTAGAGGTTTAGTTTAAATGCTGTAACTTAAATGCAATGACTTACACGAGAAGAGGAGAATCAACCATGGGTTCCCGGAAAGATTTGGTTTTACAGGATATTGTCAGTTTCCCTAAAAATTGCAGTGAAAAAGACGAAACCATTGCCGGAATCGAGGCGATCATCCGGGATTATAGCAGAGACAATAAGTGAAGGGATAGGCTGCAAGAAATGAATTTAATAAAAGAATATTCAATTCAAAATAGATGGCGGGATTGGGAACGATATTTAGAAAAACTGCCGCTGGATCAAAATCAAATTGTTTATGATTTAGGCTGCTCAATTGGAACCGTATCCCATTTGCTTGCAAAAAAAACAAAACAAGTGACGGGCTTTGATAATGATCAAGCGCTTTTAGAGATCGCGAACAAAGCAAAAGAAAATAATTGTAAATTTGTCGATGCCAATATGTTTACTTTAGATCCAAATGAATTAGAAAAATGTGATGGAATCTGGATGAGTTTTGCTTTGGCATATATGAAAACCCCGGATTTGTTTATTGCTAATTGGGCAAAATGTTTAAATAGCAATGGCTGGTTTGCAATTGTCGATATTGATGATTTGTTCTCTGGTCATTTACCCGAAAACAATAAATTTCTCAAAGAAATAAAAAACTTTGAATGCGAATCGGAAAAAAGCAAGACTTATGATTTTAAAATTGGTGGAAAAATAAAATCACTCATGGAAAAGAACGGTCTGGAGATCATCGTAGCTGAAGAAAATTGGTATGATATCGAACTCAATTTCAGTGGAAAAGCCAATAAAAACGTCATTGAAAATTGGCAAGCGAGACTGGAACGGATGGTGTATTTAAAAAATTACTTTGGCGAAAATTATGGAGAGTTCTGTGATTTGTTTATCAATTCACTGTCATCAGAAGAACATAGTGCAAATGGTTGTGTGAAGTTTTACGTGGGAAGAAAAAAACAGCAGTGACAGTGCCAATTAGACTGAGGTGTTAACTTAACCGAATCAATTTAAAATGAGGAAGGTAGCACTGGTTGGAAGAAAACACGATTCATAGGAGGAAAGTGTTTATGGCTAAGAAATCCTTTAATGAGAAACTAAATGACAGCAAGAATTTTCCGGAAATTGTTGAAGTCACCGATAGTAAAGCGGTTGAGCGGTTTGGTGGCACAAAGATGCTGATTGCACCGCCACTTTTCTATGATGCCATCATGAAAAAAATCCCGGAGGGTAAACTGATCACCTCAGACCGAATCAGAAACTTCCTGGCAAAAGAAAATGGAGCCGATTATACCTGTCAGCTTACTGCTGGGATCTTTATTAATATTGTCGCCAAAGCCTCGGAAGAAAGAGACGAGGATGAAACGCCCTACTGGCGAACCCTGAAAAAAGACGGGGAACTCAATGAGAAATATCCTGGAGGCATCGACGCCCAAAAAGCCCGACTTGAAATGGAAGGGCATACGGTTATCCAAAAGGGCAAGCGTTACTTTGTCAAAGATTTTACGAGCAAGCTGGCCGAACTGTAAGGACAGATACTAACGGTGACAGCATTGGCTTATCATAATAGCAGTATGCTATCTTGAAGTGTGAAAGTGAGAAAAAATGGAATCAGATGAGTTTTACCAATTTAATACCAAAGTCTATGATGTACTCGATCGAACCTACTTTAGAAAGCCGGCCACCAGCCCTCGAAATGCCGTTATTTCTGTATTAGGTGATGAACCCCTAAAAATTTTGGACATGTGTACCGGAACTGCGGCCAATGCGATTGCCATTGCCGGGACTAAAAGCAAGGTTAACGTAACCGGCATCGATATTTCTAAAGCGATGTTGCAAAAAGCAGCATTTAAACTAGCACAAGAGAGGTTGTCCAATGTTAAACTGATGCATATGGATGCGGCAAACCTGCAACTCCCAAATGAGGAATTTGATGTGGTGCTGATCTCGTTGGTATTGCATGAGATCAGCCCTGATCTCGCTGGGCAACTACTATTGGAAGCTCGAAGAGTTTTAATGACTAGCGGAAAACTGATTGTCGTGGAGTGGGAGGAGCCAGTCAGCCTGTTCAAAAAGATTCCGTTTTATCTTATAAAAAAAACGGAACCCGCAGGTTTTGAGGATTTTCTAAAATGTGAGATGGATCATTATTTTTCCCGATTTGGTTTTGAAATGACGCAGACAATTCATTGCGATTACAGCAAGGTGATGATCTTGAGTAAGAACGAACACCTTTAAAAATCAAACTGTTAGCCATGAAATCAGAATTTAAATTCATACCGACTCAGGATTAATTATTTCACGCGTCATAAAAACATGTTTTGCCACCATGACGGCATTTAAAACCTTGGGGAAACCGGTGTAGGGGATACACTGAATAAAGGCCTCAATAATTTTCTCAGGCGAGATTCCCACATTTAAAGCCCCATTGATATGGACATCCAACTGCGGTTCGCAGCCACCGGCAGTTAATAGGCTGGTGATGGTGATCAATTCCCGCTCCTGAAGGGATAGTCCCTCCCGGGGATAAATATCGCCAAAGGCAAATTCAATAATATATTTTCCTAAATCAGGAGCGATGCCTTTAAGTGATTCGATCACCTTTTCGCCTCCAATACCATCGATTTTCTTAAGCTGTTCGGTTCCAATTTCATAACGTGTTTGATTCATTTGTAATTACCTCCAAATTTCTTTATAATATGAGTGTAGCGCTTAGACTATGGTCTAAGTCAACCATTATTTTTGAAAGGTTTAATAATAAATGATTATTAGCGAAATGGCGAAGTTGACTAATATCAGTGAACATACCCTGCGGTATTATGAGAAAAAAGAATTGATTGCAGTTTCACGGGATGAGCGTGGCAGGCGCAGTTATGATGAAAATGAAATCGAATGGATTCGTTTTATTCAGCGACTTAAGGAAACCGGAATGCTCCTGCGTGACATAAAAAAATATTCAGATCTGCGAGCAGAAGGGGATAAAACCATCCCTGAAAGATTGGAAATGCTGGAGCAACATCGCGTATTTGTGATTGCTGAACAGAATAAATGGGCGCGAAATCTTGATAACTTGGATATAAAAATAGCGTTTTATAAGAAAAGCGTTTCGGATCAGGATACCCATTTATATTAATGTTGAAACAAGGAGACTAATGATTTTGAATGAAAATATAAACCAGATGGATTTAAATCAGATCCTGGCTACCCGCCATGACAACGGCGCGGATTTCTGGGCAACACCGGACGGACGCTTGGGTATTGAAAAACCAATCAGCACGCTGACAGCATTGATGATCATGAGTGAATTAAACGTATCAGGAGATCATGAAGCGCTTCAGGGCGCGGCTGAACTGGTTCTGATGGCAATAAAAGACGATGGCCGGGTGCGGATTACCCCCAAGGGTGCAATCTATCCCTGCCATACGGCTCATGCGGTGGCAGGTCTTTGCCGAAATGGTTATGCTGGTGACCCTCGGGTACAGTCTGCCCTGGATTATCTGCTTTCTAGCCAATACGATGATGGCGGCTGGCGTTGTAAAAAATTTACATTTGGACATGGTCCAGAAACCGATTTTTCCAATCCTGGGGTAACACTCTTAGCCCTGGACGCATTTCGTTGCGCGGGAATTCATAAAGGAAAAGCAGATTTAGATCGGGCCGTTGAAACGTTGCTGGATCACTGGACCGTCAAGAAGCCCATTGGTCCTTGTCACTATGGGATGGGAACCTTGTTTATGCAAGTGGAGTATCCGTTTCTGAGATATAACCTGTTTTATTATGTTTATGTGCTTTCCTTTTATGAAAAAGCCCAGAAGGATGAACGTTTTAAGGAGGCGTTATCGGCATTAAGGAAGAAACTGGATGGCCAGAATATGATGATTGTAGAACGTCCTAATCGCAAACTGAGTAACCTGGATATTTGCAGAAAAGGGAAATCATCAGAAGTCGCCACCGAGCGATATTTAGAAATCATAAATAATCTGGCGGAAATGAATTAGCAGAAAGGGGCAACCTGATAACAGGCTGACTTTTCCAAGAAAAGTTTAGTTGCCTTTTTATTTGATCTGTTATAAAATAACAAAAGAATATTAATAGAATAGTAACAAGACATTAAATGATTGCAAAGAAGCCGCCAATGCTGCTTTCTCTGCGCTCTTTTTTTGTCTCTTTTTTTGACAGAAACTGGAATAAGAGCGAACTGCATTGATGTTAAATGCAAGTAAAAAGTTTCGCCTAAACTAAACGAGTCGATCGAATTATGATATCATCGAAGCAAAAGGTTTAAAGTAGGTCACACTACATAAATACATCTTACGAAAGGACTAAAATGATATCGCAGGATATCATCGGTGAAAGAAATTGAATAATAAGAGAGGTTTACTCGTCCGGATGTTGTTAAGCATCGGGCTGCCGGTTGCTATTATTTTTGCTGTAGTCGCCGGTACCGTTCTATATGTGGTCGATCAGTCCATTACTGAAATTAAAGTTAATGAATTATCAGCTCGGTCTGAATCGGTTTCACATCAAATTGAAACATATTTTACAAAATATCTGGAGGATGCCAAGCAATTGTCAACGAGTCCGGAAATCCAGAGCCTGTTTAATCAGGTGACTCCGGGGGTAGGCATTACCACAACAGCTAATTTTCCAGAAATCAAGCAAAACCTGGATAATGTGGTCGCCACCGATCCTGAAAATATTCGGGTAACGTGGATTGCCGATGTGGACTCCAGTCAGTTTACCCAGTCTGATGGGGTAGTATCAGACGCTTCCTATGACATCAACGCCCGGCCCTGGTTTAAAGAACTGATGGCGCAAAAGAAGGCTTTTATTTCGGAGCCCTACGAAGATATTACCACCAAGGAAATGATCGTTAGCGTGGTTGCCCCGGTATTCAAACCGGGAACTCAAGAACTGGCGGGAGCCACCTGTGTGGATGTTTCCATCGACCGGATCAAAGGCATCATTGCTGAAAACAAAATTGGCAAATCCGGATTCTTTGTCGTTTCAACCAATAGCGGTATGGTTTTTGATCATCCCAACCCGGATTACAACAATGGTATGCTTTCCGATACGGATATGTCAGCGAATATCATTGCAGCGTTGATGGATAAAACGACAGGACCGATCACCTATTCAACGAATGGCATCGAAAGCAGAGGTTATGTCACCGAAATCGGCGACACCGGCTGGGTGTTGGCAACCGGATTGCCAACATCAGAATTTAATGAAGCCTTTTCAGGAATTCGGACCATGATGTTGCTTGTTTTTGGGCTGGGACTCCTGGTCATTATAGGAATCATCGTCGCCTCAACGAGAAACTTCGTCCGCCCCATTACCCGACTGGCTAAGGCCGCTGATCGCCTGGCACTGGGGGATGTGAATATCGACCAGACCATGGCTGAGGATGCCAAAGATGACGAAATTGTTGAGCTCACCCGATCCTTTGTAAATATGGCGGGAAACATCCGGGAACAGGCTGAAGCCGCCCAAGCCATTGCCAAAGGTGATTTAGCTATTGATTTTAAACCAAAATCGGCGGGAGATGTGCTGGGTAATAGTATGGTTTCAATTAAAGAATCAATTGGAAATCTGGTCTCCGATACCATTATGCTTTCCGATGCAGCAATTAAGGGCGATTTCACCAGACGGGCAGCCGTGGACAACCACTCGGGCGAGTATGCCCAGGTTATTTCCGGTGTCAATCAGACTCTTGACACTGTGGTAGACAAGATGTTCTGGTATGAGGCTATTATTGACGGGATTCCATTCCCGGTTCATGTTACCGACAATGACATGAAATGGACCTTTATGAACCATGCATTTGAAGATCTGATGATTGAGAATGGCGTGATCCATGATCGGGTTTCTGCCTGTGGGATGGATTGTTACAATGCCGGAGCCAGCATTTGTCAAACCCAAGGCTGTGGAATCAGACAACTGGTGGACCAGGGATCATCAGAAAGCTATTTTGAATGGGTTGGCCGCAGCAATAAACAGGCAACTGCTTATCTCAAAAATAAAAATGGTGAAAATGTTGGTTTCATTGAAGTAGTTACCGATATTACGCCGATTATTCGTGTCAGTGATTATACTAAAGCTGAAGTAGCCCGTTTGGGTGAAAATCTGATCCATTTAGCAGAAGGAAATCTGGACTTTGATATGAATTGTGGTGCTGCCGATGAGTATACCTCGGAAGTCAGTGCGCAGTTTAATGAGATCAATAATAGTCTGATGCTGGTCAAAGAATCCATCGGCACCTTAATTGATGATGCCACCATGATTACCAATGCTGTCATTGATGGAAATCTCCGGGCCAGAGCTGATACCAGCATCTTCCAGGGAGCCTGGCGGGAAGTCGTCGGCGGAATGAATGCCATTCTGGAAGAACTGAATAAACCCCTGGGGGAAGTCATGGAAGTCATGGAAGCCATTTCTAATGGAAATCTGCGTGTACGGATTAATGGCGAGTATCGGGGAGATGTGGATTTACTTAAACAAAGCGTTAATTCAACGGCCACCTTGCTGGACGGGGTTGTTGGGGAAATTACCGAAAAAATCGAACAATTATCCCAGGGAAATCTGGATATTGAAAATGCTCAAGCGTTTCGGGGCGATTTTGTGACCATTTCCAATGCCCTGAATGTGATCATTCATTCCCTCAATGAGGTTATGGGAGATATTAATATTGCCGCTGAGCAAGTGAATGTCGGCGCCAATCAGGTGTCCGACAGTAGTCAGGCATTGGCCCAGGGTTCCACCGAACAGGCCAGCTCGATTCAGGAACTGACCGCCTCCATTGCTGAAATTGCTGATCAGACCAAAAACAACGCTGTTGATGCCAACAAAGCCAGAGAATTGGCAACCGATGTAATGGGGAATGCTGAAAAAGGCAATCGTCAGATGACCGAAATGCAGCGTTCCATGGTCGAAATTAATAAATCATCCGAGGATATTTCCAAAATTATCAAAGTAATTGATGACATTGCTTTCCAGACCAATATCCTGGCGCTTAACGCTGCGGTTGAAGCTGCTCGGGCTGGACAGCATGGTAAAGGGTTTGCGGTGGTTGCCGAAGAAGTTCGGACATTAGCAGCCAGAAGTGCGGAAGCTGCCAAAGAGACGACGGTGCTGATTGAAGGCTCCATCAGCAATGTTCAGGAAGGAACAAAAATAGCCGATGACACTGCCGGAGCACTGGATGAAATTGTTTCAGGAATTGGCAAGGTTACGAGCTTAATTGGTAATATTGCTGGAGCATCGAATGAACAGGCCACCGGTATTGCCCAGATCAATCTGGGCGTTGAACAGGTTGCCCAAGTTGTTCAGCAAAATTCAGCGACTGCTGAACAGAGTGCCGCTGCCAGCGAAGAACTCTCCGGCCAATCGGTTCTGCTGAAACAAATGATCGATCAGTTCAAAATCCGAAAGGTTTAATCAGTATTCCCATAAAGACAAGATAATTTTACAATCACAAAGACCACCTTTGGCGAGGTGGTCTTTGTGATTGTCAGGGAGTTTGTGCTATGATAGAATTAAAACTATACGTTAACCTCATAAAGCTACATATGAAGCCGCTTTGGGAAGGAGAAAATTGTGAAAATAATATGTTTTGGCGACAGTCTGACCTTTGGTTACCAGGTGTCCCGGGAAGAAAAATGGCATGTGATTGCTGAAAAAAAGACCGGAATCCAAATGGTCAATCGCGGTGTCAGTGGGGATACCACTGAGGGTATGCTGGAACGGATTCAGAAACAGGTGTTGGATGCAAAGCCTGATGGAGTAATCCTGATGGGTGGCTACAATGATATCTTTTTTAACCGTAACTGGGAGCGAGCCGCACAAAATATGAGTGCAATGGTTGACCAGTTCAAAACTAATAATATTAAGGCTTTTGTCGCTATCCCTCCGCCGATTCATCTGCCGGTGGCTTTTAAAGATGGTGGTGAGATGGTCGATTTTGAAGAATCGGCGGTAATGATTGAAGCCTATTGCCAGTGGTTAAGAGATTATACGGTATCATCGCGGATCCCAACCCTGGATTTCAGAGCATCCATCGACTGGACTGACAAAGATCTGTATCTGGATGGGATTCATCAGAGTCCCGCTGGTCATCAGCGAATGGCGGACAGTTTCATTGTATTTTGGAAATCCAGCCGAGTTGTGTCAGTCAGCTGATCGATCACCGTCTGATCCAGGTCAAAACAAAGACAAGTGGTAGCTACTAGACGGAAGTATTCAATCAGGAATTCTCTGATCATCAGGATGCTATGTAATGGCAGACTCATGTGCCTGTCAATGACAGTCAAAAAAACTAATTATAATTGTAATTAAACAGGAATATGGAGAGGGAAAGAAAATGTTAAATGAGCATGAATTAAAAACCTGCACCGAATTGTTGAAAACCCGGTTTATGGAAGATCCTGGGGTAATCTTTCAATTGCATGATCTGGATCGTGCCGAACTACTGATTGAAGCACAATTTGAAGGACAGATCCAGGCCTTTATAGAAGAAAATGCAGTGCAGATCCTGGAAGGTGGCAAAGGGCTACTGATTGGCTACTCCACCAAAGAATTGCCGGAAGACCGGCTCATCAACGTGATGCAGCAATCATCTCGGAAACTTGTTGAAATAGTGACAGAAAAAGAACTGCAGGTGATTCAGGAACGTGCGATCAAACAGTCTCAGATTATTCCTCAAAATTGGCAAACCGCCTATTGTGATGGCGATGTATATCATCTGCTCGTGATCGCCACCGACAAGTCTGCAAAAGGAACCGGCATTTTTCGAAAACTTATTACCCCAGTTCTTGAAGAATGCGCTGCGAAAAAAGAGCCCATCATTCTGGAGACCTTCAATCCAGATAACCTACCGATTTACGAACACTTTGGCTTCCAATTAATGGAATCCCATTCTTCAGACGAGATGGATTTGACATGTTACTGCATGATGCATTTATAAAAAAAGGAGAAAACTAATGCTGGGTGCAATTATCGGGGATATTGTCGGTTCCCGTTTTGAATTCAATAATCATCGAAACAAAGACTTTGAGCTGTTTACTGAGACCTGTGAGGTTACGGATGACAGTATCATGACGCTGGCAGTGGCAAAAGCGATTATGGAAGCCGGTAAATCCGGTTGTTTGCCCTTAGAAAATGGATTAGGAAACAGGGAATATTATCGACGGATGGAAGCATTAACAATAAAATACATGCAGGAAATTGGCCGGAACTATCCTGATTGCGGTTATGGCGGTCGGTTCCGACGCTGGATTTTCAACGACGATCCCCAGCCCTATAACAGTTATGGAAACGGCGCCGCCATGCGAATTAGTCCGGCTGCCTTTGCCGCAAGATCCGAAGCCGAAGCCCGGACACTATCGGAAGTAGTTACCCGGATTACCCATAATCATCCAGCAGGTTTAAAGGGCGCTGAAGCTGTCTCATTGGCTATCTACATGGCCCGCAGTGGTGCCGGCAAAGACGCTATCCGGGAGCGGATCAAGGTTTGTTATTATGATCTGAATTTTACTATCGACGAAATCCGGGACACCTACCAGTTCAACGAAACCTGCCAGGAAACAGTACCTCAGGCGATCCAGTCCTTTTTCGAGGCCACTTCCTTTGAAGATGCCATCCGGACAGCTATTTCGGTGGGTGGTGACAGTGACACTCTGGCTGCCATCACCGGCGCCATTGCCGAGGCATACTATGGAGTACCAAAAGAACTGGAAGAAAAAGCTCTGTTATATCTGGATACTGAGCTTCGTGAAATTTATGATAACTGGCAAGAATATTTAAAAACTGGTCCTCGCTTAATAGTTGTAAGAGAAGCCGCCCTTGGGGAAAGGGAACTCCTTTTTAGGGACGGCTATCAGGAGTGGTCCAAAAATAGAAGCTTAGAAGAATACATCCGGGACAACTCTAAAGAAGACAACTATGGAAAACGTTTTGTCATCGATTTGGAGGGGAAAATCATCAGTTCATTGATCGTTTTGAACTTGAAACCGATTATGGGGAAAACGGTTTACGGCATTGGTTCGGTACTCACCCCCAAACTCCATACTGGCAAAGGTTACGCAACGATTCTATTGAAAAACTGTATTAAACAGATTGAAAAAGACGAGAATGCTCTGATTTTTCTTTTTTCCGATATCAATCCGGATTTTTACAAAAAGTTGGGCTTCAAATTGCTCCCAAAAGAACTGCAGAAAAGCGGAAAAAGTCCGTGTATGGTCAGATGCGGAGAGCAGGACTGGCATAATCTACTCAAGGTTTCAATTGATCGAATTCCAGAGTATTTTTAAGCCCGGCTTATCGATCTAGAGTCTAATCCCAGTGGAAAAAGTATTGAACTAATCGAGGTGGTGAGAAAATGTCTTTTATTTTGGAATACGAAAATTTAATCCAGGAGATTAATGAAGACATCGAAGCGGGCATTGTGACCGTGAATGATTGCATAAAGGTTGTCCGTAAAAGAAAAACCGGTCCAGATGATTATTGCCCAATTAAGGATTATTACTATGCCGATAATCATCCCAATGTAAAAGTTGAGCAAATGCAAGTTGGTGAGGTCTTAAAAGAATTGACACTGCGTAATATGATGCGATAATATCGAAACAATAATGGGATCATGGTTATCAAAACAGATGCTTAGTGTTGGGTATTACTGAAACAAAAAAACAAACGGGATGTTACTCACCACGTTTGTTTTTTTAATTGCAATTAAAATTATAGCGAATCTCAACATGACTATCAATAATACTTAATTTATATATAGAAAAAACGCAAAAAAGAGAATATATGGGAAAAAAGCATTGACTTTGAAATCGTAAAATATTACAATAATATAAATTTAACCTGTTAAGTTTACATTATATTAAATGCATTTAATTTAGAAATGGATCGTGGCGAATTGATCAGCTTCACATCCGTTCTGATAACTAGCACGTTTACTTGCATCACTTGAAAACGATTGCTAATACGGTGTTCGTACAAAAAAACAGAAGCATCTTTGATTCCATTCAGACAAAAAGTGTCGGCCTAAAACCAGATCACCGATGTCAGCTAAAGAAGGATGTTCAAAAGTATAAAAGTATAAAACTACAAAACTAAATAATTATAGTTGGAGGCAGAATAATAATGAATAAAATACCATTTGATTCCAAAGAACTGCAGGTTGTAGGGGAAATACCAAACTTTTTTGGTACCACCGACCCAATTTTCAACTCTCCGGTAAGCATGAAAGAGAACTATCTGCTGACCATGAAAAAAGATCCGGTTTGGGAAAGTCTGGGGAACGAGTCCGGTTTGTTCTGTCCTGCAGTTGTGCCGGATAATATTGCCCGAGCCTTTGTTTTTGAAGCAAATATGTTGCCACCCCAGGATGGTATTGATATGTTTGGGATCCCCTGGGAATATGTTCCTGATGCTCAGGGCTCCATGGTCAGACCCGGCAATCACATTCTGGCGGATGCCAATGACTGGAAAGAAGTGATCAAATTCCCGGATATTGACAGCTGGGACTGGGAAGGAAGTGCCAAAGCCAATAACGGAACCTTTTTAAACGGCAATGCTTTCGTTCTGGCGTGGCAAATCAATGGATGGTGGTTTGAACGTCTGATTTCGTTTATGGGTTTTGAGGGAGCAGCCGAAGCCCTGATTGATGAAGATCAAACAGACGCCGTCAAAGAAATTTTTGAAGCAACCACTGATTTGGCTTGTCGCATCGTCGATAAATTTGTTGAACATTTTGATAATATCGACGGGTTTACGGTTCATGATGACTGGGGCTCCCAACGATCGCCTTTCTTCTCGGAAGCTACTGCCCAGGAAATGATCGTTCCTTATATGAGAAAACTGACGGATCACATTCATTCCAAAGGACTATGGGCAGATCTTCACAGCTGTGGCCATATTGAGTCCCGAATTCAATGTATTCTGGATGCCGGCTGGGATTCCTGGAGTCCTCAAAATATGAACGATACCATCAAGCTATTTGATGGTTATGGCGACAAAATCAGCCTGGGACTGATTCCCGAAAGTTTTGATCCGGAAACAACCAGCGAAGAAGACCAGCGAAAGCTTGCTCGACAATTTGCAGAAAAAATTTGTGTCCCCGGAAAATCATCATTTATCAGTGTCTATGCCGTATTGGGCGGAATTATGACACCAGCATTTCGGGAAGAACTTTACAAACAGTCAAGAATTCTCTACAGCAACTAAATACTGATAAAATGCTCCCTTGATGGGCGAACGATTATGATACGCATCGTCGCTTCTCAGAGGAGCATTTCTTTTTTTGATGGCAATAAAAAGTGATGGATTTATGTTTTGCCAGAGCATTGGATTAATCAGATTTCTTTTAATTTTTATATAAAAGCTAGAATGACTTAATGTAGATTTCAATAATCGCCTAATATTGATGTGTTTGCTGGATAAAGTAGAATACAAGTGATATAATGTTGTAAATTGGCACAAAACAAAATAGTAGGTTCACAGTTTTTAGCAGAGAAGCGGCGCAATCGGATGTGGCAGCCTTTGCTTAATGACTACGAGAAAAAGGCCTGTTTCAAACCGATCAAAAAAGGAGAGCGAAGATGTTATGTAAAAAATGCGGGACACAACTAACTGATAACACTGAGTTTTGCAATGAATGCGCTAGCACGACCAAAGATGAAGATACATCAACCCGATCCGACGATACAGCAGGTCTCGTCGGATGGTCAACATGTTATCAGAACCCTGAGATCGTTGCTGTCGTTAAAAAGAAAAACAAATCGTTCATCGGATACGCATGGGCCCTGGTGCTCGTCTTTCCAATTGGCTTCCTCATTGCGGGATTATTTTTGCAAACGAGGTCCCTTGTTGGTGGACTCGTCATTGGTTTTGGATTGGGTCTGGTGATGGTGGTCATCAATATGTTGTATGTAAAAAACCGGAGGGATCAGATTTGGGAAGGTGTAATCGCCGAGAAATATCAAAAGGAAACTGCTGACGACGATTCAGATCAAATTGATACCGATTATGTGCTTGTGGTTGAGAAAACCGATGGTCAAAAGCATCCAATAATTTATCAGAATCGCAGAGAACTGTATGACTATTTTCAGATCGGCGACCGAGTGAGGTATTACGTGGGCTTGGCGACCTATGAAAAATATGATAAATCAAAAGACCGGATAATCTACTGCAATGTATGCCTAACAGAAAATCCGATTTCAAACGAGCGATGCAAGAACTGCCACAATCTGCTGTTTAAATAAAAATGAAACACTTCCTGATCTGCAATTCAATCGGGAAGTGTTTTTAATTGACAATCAATATCTATTATGCTAAGATAGTTGTCGTTACAACAATTGTAACGACAACTATCTTTTTTAAATTTGAGGTGAATGATGTTGATGAACAATCTTTCGATTATAGTCCGTCACAGCAAGGTGTTTTGCGAACGCCGCTTGCATGATTTCGGGGTGGGATTTCCAGAACAGGTGATCCTGATGTATTTGGCCTCGAACAATGGGGTGAATCAGGATGCTATTGCCCAGCATTTTATGTTGGATAAAGGAGCAATCGCCAAAACGCTGCGGAAACTGGAGGAAAAAGGCCTGATTGAGCGCCATCAGAATCCCGAAAACAAACGGGAAAATCTTATCTCCATCGCGCCGCAGGGACAAAACATTCTGGGCGAAATGGGAAAAGCGCTGACCGAATGGAACCAGTATTTTTTTGAAGGCTTAAGTGCCGACGATATCAAACAGTATGAACGGATAACTAATATCATTGCTGACAATGTAGCCAAACTAAATGAAAAAAACAGTGAGGATAACCAATAAAAGCGGAAGGACAGTGAATGAAATGACCAATCAGAATAAAAAATTCAATTATGGCCTGATCATGGCGGTATATCTTCTCGGAATTTTTATGGGAGCTTTGGATACTGGGATTGTCACACCGGCACGAACGGTGATTCAAACCAATTTACTGGTGGACGATAAAACCGGAATTTGGATGATTACTATGTATACCCTGGCTTATGCAGCAAGTATTCCAGTGATGGGGAAATTGGCGGATCGATTCGGCAGAAAGTACATTTATCTGCTGAGCATCTTTCTTTTTGGATTAGGTTCACTATTTTGTGGTTTGTCACAGAATTTTGAAAGTTTTCCAATGCTGCTGGTGGCAAGAGCAGTTCAGGCCATTGGTGGTGGCGGTATCGTACCAGTAGCAACCGCCGAATTTGGGACAACCTTTCCCAAAGAAAAGCGGGGTATGGCTTTAGGTTTAGTAGGCGGGGTCTATGGGATTGCCAATATTTTTGGGGCTTCAGCCGGCAGTGCCATTCTGGATCTGGCCGGAACCGCCAACTGGCAGTATATTTTTTATATTAATGTACCGATCACCATTTTTATTCTGGTGGCAGGCCTGATTTGTTTGCCCAATACCCGGGTAGAAAATGTCAGGAAAATCGATATCGGGGGCATCACCATTGTAACGATCATGGTTCTTTGTGTCCTCTATGGATTAAAAAACATCGATTTCTTTGATTTTAAAAATACCTTCCTCAGCACAGAAGTTTATCCCTTCCTGATCTTTTTTACGCTGCTGCTTCCGGTTTTTATACTGGTTGAGAAAAAGGCCGAAGATCCAGTTATTAATTTATCCTATTTTAAAAATAGAAATATTTTAATCACGCTGATTTTGTCATTCATTACCGGGGTGATTATCATGGGGATGATTTTTGTGCCCCAGTTCTGTGAAAATGCCATGAAAACGGCAACCGGAAAGGGCGGTTATTATGTCATTATTCTGGGTCTATTTGCTGGTGTGGGCGCACCATTTTCAGGCAAATTAATTGACAAATTCGGAGTGAAAATAACCCTAGGATTCGGTTTTCTGGTGTCAGTGATCGGTTCGCTGTTCTTGATTTTAGTGACCACCAATTATCCCAATACCCTGACGGTAGTCATCAGTCTGATTTTAATGGGGCTGGGGATTGGTTTCACCATGGGAACACCAATTAATTATATGATGTTGGACAACACCAAAGTCGAGGAGTCCAATTCAGCCCTGGCAACTGTCTCACTGATCCGATCCATTGGTACGGCGGTGGCACCGGCCATCATGGTTGGCTTTATTGCCCACGCTGGTCTGACGGTACAGACAAACGTTATGAATCTGCTGCCAACTGAAGTGAATGTCCCGACCCTGCCGTATGCCCAGGAGCTGACGGATGAATTTAATCAGCTAAAAACCAATGAAGCCATTGGCGATAAGCTGGCAACCGTCACCTTACCGGACTTAACTGCCAATAGGACGATTGAAATCAATATGAATGCTGACAGTGGCAATGATGTGCCCGAGGATCTGGTGGCAATGATGAAGGAGTCGGATGTGACGACGATCACTGAAAATAGTAAAATATTTGCTGAGCGGATGTTTGCGATTATGACACCGGAACCCATCGCCGAGATCAATAGCGGCATTGATACCGGCATTAATGGATTAAATACCGGCATAACCCAACTGGACGGCAACATTGCCGAACTCCGATCGGCTTATGATGGCATCGGTGAAGGCATTGCCGGTATGGAATCGGCCATTGCATCTCAAGAAGAGGCGCTTTCGCAACTTGAAAGTCTGCGGGTGACGATGGTGGATATGATGGCGGCGGCTGCAGCACAAATGGCTGCAGCGACACCGGCATCCGGGATGCCAGCGGGTGTGACGGGGCCTCCGGCCGCGGTTTCTTCAGCTATGGGCGGAGGTACCGTCGATGTGGTCAGTATGATTCCCGAAAGTGTTCGGAGCCAGTTGCCCCAATCGGTTCTGGATGAACTCAGTGATGTCAAAAGTATTGATGATCTGGATGTGAAGATCGGGTCGTTGGAAAGTGCTATCGCAAATCTGTCGGATCAGGTGGACGCGGCCCGGACAAGCCAGGCACAGATGCAGGTAGCCATTGATTCGATGGCGGATGTGAAAAATCAGTTAGCTAATATGGTTAATCAGATGACGATCATGAAAAATGCGGTGCCAGGTGCCTTTGAAACTGCTAAAAATGATTATCTAGCGGCGATTGACAGTCGCAGTGGAGTAATTGAAGACGAATTCCAGCGAACGCTGAACAATGGCTTCAAGCAGGTGTATATGACCGTCGCCATCGCTTCGACGCTGGCATTGATTATTCTGGGTTTTTATAAAAAGCAGTCAGTACTCGAAGTAGCTCAACCATAGTCGATCCTGTGCATCTCAAAAGCACAAGAAAATTTATTCTTCCTGGATTAGAACTAACCTTCAAACTATGGAACAATAAAGAAGACTATGCTATAATAAAAATGTTAAAGTCATAGGATATCGTATAAAAAACACTTCCTGATCAGTAACACCAATCCGGAAGTGTTTTTAATTGGAAAAAATTTGAAATGGAGAATAAATGAGTATTTTAAATGTCGAAAATCTTTCTCATGGTTTTGGTGATCGGGCGATTTATAATCAGGTATCGTTTCGGTTATTAAAGGGAGAGCATATCGGTTTAATTGGTCCAAATGGAGAAGGTAAGTCAACCTTCATGAATATTGTTACCGGCAAGCTGATGCCGGATGAGGGCAAGGTGGAATGGGCTAAAAATGTCCGTATCGGCTACCTCGATCAGCATGCGGTTTTGCAGCCGGGAATGACCGTCCGGGATGTGCTGACCTCGGCCTTCGATTTTCTGTTGGAGATTGAAAGCCGAATCGGTTTTCTTTATGAAAAAATGGCTGAAGACAGCCCCGAAGAAATAGAAAAAAGCCTGGAAGAAGTGGGCGATCTTCAGGAGCTGCTGGAGTTTCATGATTTCTATCTGGTCGATTCAAAGGTGGACGAGGTAGGGAATGCCCTGGGTCTCAATGACATTGGCATGGATAAAGATATCACCGAGCTCAGCGGCGGCCAGCGTACCAAGGTGCTGCTCGGAAAACTGCTGCTGGAAAAACCCGATATCCTGCTCTTGGATGAACCCACCAACTATCTGGATGAACAGCATATTGACTGGTTAAGGCGCTATCTCAACGATTATGAAAATGCCTTCATTCTGATTTCCCATGATCTGCCCTTTGTTAATTCAGTTATTAATCTGATTTATCATATGGATAACCAGAAACTGACCCGTTATGTAGGGGATTATGCAAAATTCCAGGAAGTGCTGGAAGCAAAAAAAGCCCAGGAACAGGCAGCTTACAATAAACAACAAAATGAAATTGCCGATTTAAAAGACTTTGTGGCCCGCAACAAGGCCCGGGTAGCGACCCGGAATATGGCCATGTCCCGGCAGAAAAAACTGGATAAAATGGACATCCTCGAACTGGCCTCTGAGAAACCTAAACCAAAATTTAATTTTAAAGAAGCGGGAGCCACTGGCCGCCGGGTTTTTGAAACTCAAGATCTGGTCATCGGTTATGATGAACCGTTGTCCAGGCCCCTTAATTTAGTGATGGAACGAAAACAGAAAATTGTCTTAAAGGGAACCAATGGGATTGGCAAAACAACCCTTTTAAAAAGCATTCTGGGACTGATTCCACCGGTTGCCGGTACCGTTGAGCAGGGCGAAAAACTGCAGATTGGTTATTATGAACAGGAAATGGATCAGGATATCCGCACCAGCTGCATTGAAGAAGTATGGAAAGAATTCCCTTCGCTGAATCAGAATGAGGTGCGTTCGGCCCTGGCCCATTGCGGATTGACCCGAAAGCATATCGAGAGCATGGTCAGAGTCTTAAGTGGTGGGGAACAGGCCAAGGTACGGCTATGTAAGCTGATTAACCGGGAAACCAATATTCTGGTTCTCGATGAGCCCACCAATCATCTGGATGTGGATGCCAAAGCCGAACTGCAGCGGGCGTTAACAGCTTATAACGGGGGGATTCTGATGGTTTGCCATGAACCGGAATTCTATGAAAGCTTTGTCAACGAAGTTTGGGATTGTTCCCAGTGGACCACCAAAGTACTCTAATTCAAAGCTGATTTAATCAAAACTAACTATTCGTGGAGAAAAATAAAATGCATACAGTTACAGACATTTTCATTAGACAAGTATTAAGCAATGATTTAAATTCAGTTGAACAGGTTGAGAAACGATGTTTTCCTGAGGCAGAAGCTGCCAGCAGAAATTCACTGGAATTGCGTATTCACGCCTTTCCAGAGTGCTTTCTTGTGGCTGAAAGCGATGGTCAGATCATCGGCTTTATTAACGGATGTGTTATCAATGGAAAAGTTATTGATGATCAATTATTTGAAGATGTCAGGCTACATGTTGCGGATGGCGCCTATCAGACAATCTTTGGGTTGGATGTCATCCCTGAGTATCGTAATCAGGGGATTGCGGCTTGTCTGATGAATCACTTTATCACGGTCTCGAAGGATGCCGGGCGTAAAGGTCTCATTCTGACTTGTAAGAGCGAGCTGATTCATTATTACGAAAAGTTTGGATTTATTGACAAAGGTATTTCCAGCTCAGTTCATGGAGGGGCTATCTGGTACGATATGATTTTAGAATTTAAATGACTTTAAGCGATTGTTATTTTACTCATGACAGTAACAGGAATTTTGCTGAATATTCAATAATTTTAATTACATTGAACACATAAAAATATCCCAATATGCCATAACTTGAAGTTTAAGAGTTAATTAAATTTGCGGATATCTGGTTGAAGAAGATTGACATTAACCGAATGGTCATTTACTATTAGATAAAGTTAGAGGTGGTGCATGAGAAAAAGAGATGACGAAAAGGAAAAAAGCATTAAAGAAGCAGTCATCAAACTGATATTAGCAGAAGGGTTTCATGGGACGTCGATTTCTAAAATTGCCAAGATGGCAGGCGTTTCTCCGGCAACTGTTTATACTTATTTTGAGAGCAAAGAAATCATGCTGCAGGTTATTTATCGGGAGTATTCCGAAGAAATCTGTCATTTTGTTTTAAGCAGAGTGCATTATGGCATGGACGAAAGGCAGCTCATCGAGGGATTGATTCGGAGTTACTATGATTATATAGAAGAAAACCAGGAAATATTCAGCTTTATTGATCAGTTTTCCAATTCTCCATCATTAGTAGGTGGTTGTTCAGAAATTGAAGGCTTTTTTAAGATAAAGATGATGATTACGGATCTAAAACAGCGGGAAATCATCAAAGATTATCATCACGAAAATGTCCTTGCAATGATTGTCCAACCGGTAAAATCAATTGCCGTGAGCAGCAGCAAAACAAAAGCCGAAAGAGCTGAACTGCTTAATGAAATGATCGGCATGATACAAGACACCTTATTAATGTAATAGATGTAATAGTAAAAATTAATGCGTGATTGTTTTACGAACAGAGATTATAAAAGCAATCACGCTATTTCTTAAAGAATAATTAAATGAACATTCGTTTAAAAACGGAAAAGCAAAGAAAGCAGGTCAAATGAGCGTGAAGTCAAAAAAAAGTAGTCAAGAAAATTTAAGCAATTCGGTCAGTAAAAATTCGTCTAGGACAGTTAATTTAATGGAGGTTGAACTTTGAAGTATCTAAAAAAACAGGGCATCTTTCTGATTATTTTTATCGTCATCGTGGGATCGATTGCCTTTAGTTCAATGAAAAATAGTCCCCAAAATATGGATTACTCCAGGCTGTTGACAGAAATCCAGGCGGGTAATGTCAATAGCATTGTGCTGGAAGGTGATAGCGCACAAATTCAGCTAAATGCAGCATTGGATGAAAACAGTGATATTACTGGCTACAATGTTACCGTTCCGCCAGATATTACTTCAGCTTCGGATCGATTTACCCAGGCATTGGATAATCAACTGATCCAGACTTACAGTATTAAACCGCCTTGGACAATGCCATGGTGGTATCCAATTGTACTGTCGATTGGTTTCATTATCCTATTGGGTACTTGGTTTACCCTCAGTCAACGTCAGCAAGGTGGCAGTATGGGTGGCAATCGCGCTACGGCAATGGGCAAGAGTCGGGCAAAATTATCGGTCGATGATCAAAAAACAGTCAGCTTTGCCGATGTTGCTGGCGCCGATGAGGTAAAAGAAGAGTTGGAAGAAATTGTTGAGTTTCTCAAAGCGCCGGATCGATTTGTGGAACTTGGAGCCAGAATACCCAAAGGCGTTCTCCTGATTGGACCGCCGGGCACTGGCAAAACACTTTTGGCAAAAGCCGTATCCGGTGAGGCCGGTGTACCCTTTTTCAGTATCAGTGGTTCAGACTTTGTCGAAATATTTGTCGGGGTTGGTGCGTCGCGAGTGCGGGATCTTTTTGAACAGGCCAAGAAGCAGGCACCATGTATCGTTTTTATTGATGAGATCGATGCAGTTGGCCGTCAACGGGGCGCCAATATGGGCGGCGGAAATGATGAGCGAGAGCAAACCTTGAATCAATTACTGGTTGAAATGGATGGTTTTGGCATTAATGAAGGGGTCATCATTCTGGCTGCTACCAATCGGCCGGATGTGCTCGACCCGGCACTTTTACGACCGGGACGCTTTGATCGACGCGTGATTGTTGGCTTGCCGGATATTAAAGGCAGAGAACAGATCCTAAATGTTCATGCCAAAGGGAAACCTTTTGCTGATGATGTTAAATTGGATGAACTGGCACGAATCACACCGGGTTTTTCTGGCGCAGATCTTGAAAACCTGCTTAATGAGTCAGCCTTATTAACGGCTCGAGAACATAAGAAAGTCATTAATAATGAAGTTATCAAAGAGGCAGCATTCAAGGTCATGATGGGGCCGGAGAGAAAAAGCCATGTGATGAGTGACCAAGATAAAAAGGTAACTGCTTATCATGAGGCAGGTCACGCTATTGCTATTAAACTGATTTCGTCAAGTCGGAATGTTGATCGCGTCTCGATAATTCCCTCAGGAATGGCGGGCGGTTATACTGCCAGCAGACCAACCGAAGATCAGAGTTATCATACCAAGTCTCAGCTGATCGAAGAAATCATCATTGCGTTAGGCGGTCGGGCGGCCGAAGAAATTGTTTTGAATGAAGTCAGCACTGGCGCTTCAAGTGACTTGAAACGGGTCAATCAGATTGCTCGAAATATTGTAACAAAATATGGCATGAGTGATCATTTAACCAATATGATCTTTGGTGATGAAAATGGTGGTTCCTATGATGGCAGGGATTATGGATCTCAAAATTGCAGTAACGAAGTTGCAAATATTATCGACGATGAGGTCAAGCAGATAATTGATCATGCTTACCAGAGAACCCTGGCATTGCTTAAAGAAAACATCAGCAAGCTGCACAAGCTGGGGGAAGTTTTACTGGAAAAGGAAAAAGTCGAAGGACCAGAGTTTGAATCAATTTTTATGGCCGTATAGAATAATAAAATAATTAATAAAAGACCTTGTCGGACGAACAGTCGGACAAGGTCTTTTGCGTTATTTAAAACAAAAACTAATTGATCAGATATTTTTTACGCCCACACAAGGGATTTTTGATTTCATAAACACATTCCATGACAGCAGTGCCAGCAGCGAGAAGACGGTGATCAGAACGCCCAGCCCAAAGACAATGTTTCCCCATGGAATCGACGCCAGAGCCATGCCCACGCTTCCCAAGACAGTGAATAAGGTCCCGATGACAGATGAAGCCGAGCCGATATCGCTTTCTTGTTGATCCAACAGCAGATTAGAACTAAAGGGACGCATCACGGCCCCGGATAACGACATGATCAGGAATGAAAGCCAGAAGAATACTGGCGTTAAGGTTCCCAGCGTCATGACTAAAACGCCACTCAAGGTTGAAACGGCTAAAATCAATGAAGCAAATAGTTTTTTATCCATATTACTCAGGAATTTGACATAAATAAACGGACCGGCGATGGACAGTAAGGCGTTGGCCGCAAAGAAATAGCTGTATACTTGGGCATTGAGACCAAAGTAATCCACATAAATATAGGATGAAACAGCGATATAACCCATAAATGGCAACATACTTAGTGAAAAGATCAGGGCCGGGACAATAAAGCTTTTATTTTTACTGACAACGACCAGACGTCCCAGCGAGCCAAACAAAGTTCCTTCGTATCGCTCTTCATTATTTAAGGTCTCCTGGAATAAGACTGTGAAACCCAGATTGACAAGACTGACAAGCGCCAGCGCCCAGAAAGAGCCTCGCCAATCGGAAAAGGTTAGAATCAAAGCACCAACAATAGGGGCGATCATCGGTGCAAGTCCGGAAATGGACTGACAAATGGCTAAAATCGATTCCCGTTTTTTACCGGAGTAGGAGTCCTTCACAATCGCCAGGGAAACGGATGTTATTCCGCCGGCACCAATACCCTGGAGGATTCTGGCAGCGATCAGAAAATAAATATTAACAGAAAGGGCGCAAGCGACACTGCTGGCCGCATATAGAATACTACCTAACAAAAGAATCGGTTTACGGCCATACTTATCGCTAAGTGGCCCCCAAAATAAAATTCCCAGGGCATAGAATAGGAAAAAAGCGCTTAAAGTTAAGTTTGTAATGGCAGAACTGCTGCCAAAATAAGAATTCATACTCGGCAGCGCCGGCAGATACATGTCAGTGGAAAGTGGAATAAACATGTTCATCAGTGCCAAAAAAGCGATTAGTCCTTTGTGGCCCAGATATTTTTGTTTGCTGCCAGCTTCCTGGCTGGTTTGGTTCGATTGAGTCATCAATGTCCCTCCTTTTAGGTTTATTGAATATTCTTGTAGACAATTTTTAGTAATGATTTTAATTCTTTGATTTGCTTGTCTGTCAAATCCTGCAGCATATTTGCTTCATTGTTTTTACGGAAATGATCCATTGAGTAAAAGACCTTGCCACCCTTATCAGTGAGAAAAATGCTTTTAACCCGCTTATCTTTTGAGCAATGTTCACTGTGAATAAAGCCTTTTCCCTCTAGTCTGTTTAAGATACCGATGATTGTCGGATGAGACACTTCAAAAAATTCTTCAAGATCTTTCTGAGAGGTGGTAGCATCCTGATGATCATGGAGATAAAAAAGAATCCGAGCCTGCGATAAGGTCAAATCAAAAGGTTTAAGGGCTTGGTTGGCGTTCTTTTCGATACATTCATTAATCAATTTTAAAAAAAATCCGATATCATCACTTGGACACATGGTTAACCTCGCAGAATATGTAGCATGCTACAATTATACATAATAAACAGTAAAAAGGTCAATATTTAATAACGCTTTTTTTATTTCTGAAAACCATATCATTGATAAATCGGTGTTGAAAAAGGTAAAAAGCTGTCCACGCGGCAATCCGTTTATCTAATCACAACCCTCAATTGGTGATTAAAAAAAACCAGTCAGTTATAATCAGAACGATCGATTATAACTGGCTGGTTTTGATGAAATTTTGAGCAAATAAAGAAACAGAACGATGAATTATGCTTTGATCGCCCACCGCAATTTAGCGGAACGGGCACGGCCATTGGTATTGCATTCTTCAGCTGATGGTCGGATTGGACCGTCAGCGACTTCACGATAGATGCCTTCACGAAAAAAGTGTTTAAATGATTTTTTAACCAGTCGATCTTCTCCCGAATGAAATGAAAGGATCGCCACCCGTCCACCCGGAGCCAGAACGGTGGGGAGCTTTTCTAAAAACTCATATAATACTTCAAATTCATCGTTGACATCAATGCGCAATGCCTGAAAACAGCGTTGACAGGATTTTTTGATGGCATCTTTGCTATTGCTGCCGGGGATAAACTTCAACGCTTCTTTGATAATTTCCTGGAGTTGGGTGGTTGTTGAGATCTCGATACCCTTATTTCTTTGGGAAATGATCGCATCCGCAATTGCTTTGGCATTGGGTTCATCAGCGTTTTCAATGAACATGCCTTCTAATTCATCCACGGAAATGGTTTTTAATCGTTCGGCTGCTGAGATACCTTTTTCAGGATTGAGCCGCAGATCCAAGGGTCCTTCAAACTTAAAGGAAAAGCCGCGATCCGGATTATCAATTTGCATCGATGAGATCCCCAAATCGGCCAACACAAAGTCCAATGGTCCGGATTCTGAAGCAATTTGATCAATCTCCGAAAAATTGAGATGTCGGATCGTTAAAATTTCGGAACCATAACCTAAATTTTCCAGGCGCTTTTGGGTGCGGGGGAGCTCAATCGAATCCACATCCGTTGCATACAAGTGACCCTTTGCATCTAAACACTTTAGCATCGCCAGGGTATGACCGCCAAAACCCAGAGTGGCATCTAATCCTGTTTGTCCGGGTGTGATTTGTAAGAATTCCAGGATTTCATCCACACAAATAGAGCGATGCATCCCGGCCGGGGTACTACCTTTTTGAATTACTTTTTCCACCGTATCCGCGTATTTATCGGGTTGTAATTCCTTATATTTATCTTTATACGCTTTTGGGTGGGTTCCTTTGTATCGCGGACGACGTTGATGTTTTTGTTCTTGATTATCCATGATATGCCTCTGAAAAATTTGAATTCAGGAATTTAAAATATAAATTAGTTTGATTATTAATTGCGGTAATCATTATTTCCTCCGTGTTTATCATTTTAGATAGCAAATTATATAATACCAAATAAAAGCCAGTCTTGTCATAACTGAATTTATCAGTTATGATAAAAGATATAAAACAACTGGCATTAACTGTGATTCTTTTGGTATCGATTAAAAGGCAAGTGTAAAATTATCGGTTGCTTTGGCATAAATAAAAAAGGAAGGTCGAAAACGAAAAAGATGGCATGGCAAAATGTGTTGGATTTTTAGTTCAATCTTGAAAATAAACCTTTTTGGTTTCAAAAGAATGAAACCTTTGATCAGCAAATAAACGAAAAATTTTACGATGTCCGGTTCGCTGGGAGTCAGGGCTGACGAGCAAATTAGCGAACGTCAATTCAGGGCAGCTGTGCCGAAATTATTGTATCAGATCAATTTGGACGCTATCCACATCGAAATGAGATTTTGCACCGACAGTCCACGTTAGCGGAACTTGAATTTCTAAAATTACCCGACAGTAGCTTCTAGAATATGCCTCTAAGCTCAATTCAAAAATTTTGATCGGGTAAAAGGCGGTTCGAGCGAGTAAACACTATCATCGTCATCGGCCACTTTTGGTATTTCAGGTCGGGTATGATAGAGTTTGCGAATCAGGTCATTATACACCCATTCCAAATTGTCCAACTCTTCCAAAAGAGTCAATGTGTCGGTGACGATCTCAGCTGCCTGGTTATACTCAGGATTTTTTGAAAGTCGTTCATATTCTTTCTTGCTGATAACATCAGCACCGTAGGATTTTCCTGACTCGGCTTTTGATGCTGCAAAAATCTTGATTCCTTTTTCAAAATTTTCTTGAGACAGGTTATCAAGATCTTTACGGAGTTGACGGATTTTTTCAAGCAATTTTTCTGAGATCATGGGTGCACCTCTTTTCATGTTTTGTTAATCATAACCATATTTGTAAAAAACGTCAAGGATAAAACCTTGCTTTCTTAGAACCCTTTCAGTTTACAGTGAAGATACATAAAGTAAATAATATTAAAGGGATTTGAACTAAGCCAAACATCCTGTTATGATGATACAAAGTTATGACATTAGTTAAATTAAATAAATATAATAAAAAGAAATGAGTATAAAAATGAAAGAAATACTTCTTGTTATTGATTATCAGAATGATTTTGTGAATGGTGCCCTTGGCTTTCCTCAAGCGGTTTCATTGGAAGATGCGATTGCTGAAAAAATAAAAATATATCGCAATAACGGTGCTGAAATTATCTTTACCTTTGATACCCATACTGGGGAATATTTGAACACTCAGGAAGGCCGAAATCTCCCAGTTGTACATTGTATCAAAGGAACAGAAGGCTGGAATCTTTACGGAAAAATTGCTGAACTATGTACTGAAAAAGATACAATCTTTGAGAAGATTGCCTTCGGATCAATGGAATTAGCTGAATATCTGGCCGAAAACCAATATGATCGAGTCGAGCTGGTAGGGGTTGTTTCGAATATCTGCCTGCTTTCTGATGCAGTCCTGGCAAAGGCAGCGTTGCCGGAAGCGGAGATTGTCGTGGATGCGGCCTGCGTCGCCAGCAACGATGAGCGATTGCATGAGGCTGCTATGGATGTAATGGAAAGCCTTCAGATTAGGATCATAAACCGGCTATGAAGCCGGTAAGACAGACCGGAAAGACTTCGTGATACTCAGATGAGTAATCATCGATAGAATTTTTGGTACTTATGTTATCGTATTCGTATTAGTTTATGTAATTTAAAGAGCATTGAATTACATATTGTGATTTTTTTTAAAAGAGCATTATAATAATATCTCAAAAAATTTAATTAAATACATATTTAGAAATGGAGTAGAAAAGTGAAAAAAATATCGAAGTTTTTATCCTTATTGATGGTAATGGCTATGTTGTTCACGCTGGTACCGGTATCGGCATTAGCAGCAAATGATGAAGCAGCAGCGGTAGCAACTGACAATAACATAAGTCTTGTTTTGATAACAAGTGAAGCAGCAACAGCGGCACCCATTGAGTCAGAACAAGCCGTGCTTGTAAATGCCATTGCGCCTGCGGTTGAGGCTGAACAACCAGTCACCGATGAATTGATTGTTCCAGTGGATATAATGTCTGAAACGCCAGTTGTTCCGGAACAAATGACAACATCAGACCGTAATCCCGCTGTTGTTGAATCAGCGGCCGTTGATTCTCAAACAGCAACTTATTTATGCTTAACCCAGAATGGCGTGATCATTGATGTTCTGGCTGCCAACACCGGTGCTGACTATGCCTATGATACAGCAACAAATGAATTGACCATCAATAATTTTATTGGCGAAAAGCTGGATGTCAAAACGGCAGCAGTTCCTTTTAAACTTGTGCTATTGGGAACCAATATACTTAAAACCGATAATGCTTTTGCAGTTAAAGTTGAAGGTGATATGAATGCCAGCGGCACGGGCACCCTAATCGCTGAAGGACAGGCGACACCTGATTTAATGGGTGGCGGAATTAATGTCGTTGGTAATCTGGTCATTGACAGCGGTACTTATGATATCTCAGCAGTCGGCTATGGAAATTCCAGTTCCGCCGTTGGCATTTTAGCAGGTGATAATGCTGAAGTCATGACTATGGGTAATCTTACTATTAATGGTGGTAACATTGATGTGACTGCTTATAACAGTGATTATGCCGGTGCCTTTGGTCTATTTGCTTTTGGTGATCTGGTCATCAATGGCGGGAATCTTGATGTCTTCACCGATGCTCCAGTCAGTTACAGCAGAGGCATTGGAGCCTATGATAACCTGGTAGTTAATGGTGGCGTCACCACAGTGAAATCAATCGCTGAAAATGGTGACGCCGGAGCACTATTTTCTTATAATAAGATCAGCATCAACAACGGGATTCTTGATCTTTGCACCCATGGGGCAATTGCCAAAGCGCTTGTGGCTGAAGGCAGCATTGCGATCAGCCCAATTTATGGGGATGTCGATCTTAACGCCTCCCACTTGTACCTTGAGCCGCTTTCATCGAAGGATTTTAAAAAACACTATGCCAACTCATCCAATCCTAAAACAGGTGTAGATACAACTGGAACGGATGCAGCAGTGGCAGGACTAGCCTTGTTAGCGCTGGTTGGTCTTGCTTATCTAGTAAGAAAGCGAGAAGTCAACGCTTAGAAATTTGAGGAATGCTCCGATGAAAAGAAACCCAAAACGCACAATTTATCTGGATGAATATGTATTGATTAATGGTATTGACCAATTTTTTTTTCATCTGGGAACGAAAATAGACAATCCCGTTATGTTGTTTTTGCATGGCGGTCCTGGTTCGTCAGAATCATTATTTACTGAGGCTTTTCAGCAAAAATGGGAGGACAAATATACAGTGGTTCACTGGGATCAGCGGGGAGCCGGGAAAACGCTGTCTAGAAATCCTGATAAACAGCCGACAATCGATCTGATGCTGGAAGATATGCTTGAAGTGATCCACTATCTCAAAAAGAAATATAATAAAAACAAAATCATTCTATTGGGGCATTCCTGGGGAAGCGTGTTGGGCACGGTATTTATCAGGCGCTATCCTGAAGAGATTGCGTATTATATTGGCGTTGGTCAAGTTGTATGTATGGTAGAAAATGAACAAATCGGCTATAATAAGGTCAAAGAAGTAATTGGGCAAGCAAATGATCAGAAATCCATGAAGAAGCTGGAGTCCATCGGTGAGTATCCCGGGGAAACGATCGTTTTTGATAAAGTCTTTTTAGAAAAATGCAAGGTGATTCGAAAGCTCCAGAAAAAATATCAATTGGACAATGAGTCTTCTTTTAATAGTGTAAAAACAATACTAAAAAGTCCAATATTCAAGTTTTCTGATATTTTGGCGTTTTTAAATATCAACAAGGCGAATAAACTGGTGCACCGTTATCTTGGTGAATTTAACTTGAGAGTTGAATCCCGGGATTATCAGATACCCATCTACTATATTCTAGGCGGAAATGACTGGCAGGTGCCGTATATAATAGCACAGGATTATTTTAATGAGGTTAAAGCGCCAAGAAAAATGATAACCATTATTCCGGATGCCGGACATTTAACGATGATGGATCAGCCAGATCTTTTTTTTGAAGCGTTGTCAGAAATACATAACATCGAGACTCAAATGAAATCATAATTTTGGAGAGGTTCATATAATTCATGCCTCCGGTCACACTCCCGGACATTCAATTATTCAGTATCGAAATATACTAATAAATTGGAAATGATTTAAGGAAAGGCGAATCCATCGTTATGAAAATAATTATACTTCGCATGGCTGGTGTTTTTGTGGCTCTATTTTTCGTTTAGAAAGTTATAAAACTGCATTGAGGGTAGTTTGATTTACCTATTATTAAATGAAAGGATCGCGTATTGGCTTTACATAATTTTACGATAAAGTTAATACGATGTGAAAATGATGGTTACTTATATTCACGAAACCGAACTGCATAAGGGCATTGAGGAGGCCATGAAAGCTTTGAATAAGGCTGATGTTGTCATGGGCAAAAATCAGGATCGGGAAGACAATTTAAAAGAAATTCACCTGCTGATGGACATTGACAGTGTCCAGGAGATAAAAATAACAATGGCGATGCCAACCGGATTGGAAACCCTGGTGGACTATGTATTAGAAATTGTTGAAGGGACAAAGGATTTTGAAAAAGATATGTATGGCTATACCTATCACGACTTGTTCTCTAAAAACATTGATTTCATAATCAATAAACTAAAAGAGGATCCCGAGACCAGACAGGCGACCCTGCATGTAGCAAATCAGGAGGCGGCGCGGTTAAATCATCCACCTTGCCTGCAGCTGATCCATTACACCATTAAAGACGGCAAATTAAATACGGACGTAGTATTTAGAAGCAATGATGGGGTTAAGGCCGTTGCCATGAATATTTTCGCGCTCCTCGAACTATCAAGATTTATCGCCAGCGAAGTCGGGATTAAAGAACTGGGGTCCTATACCCATCATGCCCTGAGTTTTCACGCCTACAGCCGGGACTGGAAGGCGCTGGAGGGGTATTGCAAATCGTTTGATAACCGGGATTGCACCATCGATTACGAAGATTACCTGGAAGCTTATGCCGATTATGCCGAAGAATGCCGGGAAAATAGTCTCTTGCTGAAAAATAAACAGGAGCAAAAGAATTAAAATTTATTATAAAGGCCGCCATTCAATCGATTTCGGTGATTGAATGGCGGCCTTATTTTTAATAGATGGCAGATGGATTAAGATTACTAAATTTTATGATACTTATACTGAGGCCGGCCCACCTTACCGTACTCAACCTGCTTCTTGATTTTCTTCTCTTTTTCCATATGTTCAAGATAGCGCCGCACCGTAACCCGGGCGATGCCCAGTTTTTCGGCCAGAACATCGGCAGTAAACTCGCGGTAATTGCTTTTTTCGATTTCAGCCCAAATGGATTGATAGGTGTATTTATTAAAACCTTTGGCAAAATCCTCTTCTTGATTTGTTGGGTTGGTATTAGCGATCAGCTGATCCAAATCCTGTTGCTCAATTTCTTCATTTTTTTTGAATTTTTCATGTCGGCTTTTAAATTGAAGCAATGCTTCTTTGAATCGTTCAAAGCTAAAAGGTTTGATCAGATAATCCACCGCTCCATAACGAAAGGATTCCTGAATCCGGTCAATGGATTTATCAGCAGTGATTAAAATAATATCCACATCGATGTTTTTTTCCCGGATCCATTTGAGAAAATCGATACCATTTTCTTTAGGTAGATAGACATCGAGTAGAATCAGATCCGGTTTTTTGATGGCAATATATTTGCGGGCGTTTTCGAGATTGGCAACCGCTGCACAAAGTTTGAACCCGTCAATCCGCGCCAGAAATTTTGCATTGATATCCCGCACCATCGGATCGTCTTCAACAATCATCACCTCAATCATTTTTGTCACCCCTTTTCATCGGAATACTGATATTCCAGAAAACACCATCTTCGCAGTTGAGACTGATGGTGCCATCAAATTCGTCAATGATGTTTTTTACAATAAACATACCGTTGCCCCGTTGGTCTTTTTTAGTGGAAAAGCCCTGGCTGTAAATTTTGTCCCAATTTTCAGGAGCAATTCCGCCGCCATTATCCTTCACCTGAATGATTAACTCTTTTGTATCCGCCAGAATTTTAATATAAACAGTTCCGGTGCCATCATTTTTAACCTCATCCAGAGAATTTTCGACCAGGTTACCGATGATTGAAACAATGTCTTCAGTTCTCATGTTCATCGGCAGTTGGCGTAATCCTGATTCTTCATCAATGATCAGTTTGACCCGACATTCTTCAGCCTTGGCATATTTAGACAATAAAAGCGCCGAGATATAGGGATTTTTGATATTATTGGTTAAAATATCACTGATGTTGTTACGGCTTTTAGCCACTTCCGAAATAAAGGTCAGGGCTTCATCATATTCTTCAAGCTGGATCAGTCCCGAAATGGTATGGAGCTTGTTCATAAATTCGTGATTTTGAGCCCGTAAAGACCAGGCCAGTTTTTTAACCCCAGTCAGCTCTTCAGCCAATTTGGTCACTTGGGTTTTATCGCGGAACGAGGCAATCGCTCCGATAATCTTACCCTCATTCATAATGGGAATGCGATTGGTGACGATAATGGTGGTATCGATGCGCTGTTCCTGATCAAATTCGGATTTACCACTTTTCAGAATTTTTATCATTTCAGTATTGGGAATCACTTCGTCGAGATTGTGACCAATCAGATTATTTTTGTCATATTTGTTACCAAATTTTAAGATATTAATGGCAGCATCGTTAATCAAGGTAATATGTCCCAAATTATCAACAGCAATTAATCCTTCATGAATAGCTTCCAGCATCCCCATTTTTTCGGTATAGAGCTTGCTGATTTCCTCAGGTTCAAGCCCCAATAAAATCTTTTTAATATTATTGGATAAGGCAAAAGCGCCGATAATGCCTACGGCTAATGCCCCCAGACTGATTAAAATAATATAGAGAATGGCCGTATTCTTGGCAGTTTCAATTGTGTTGGTAAGGGTTCCTACGGCAACAAAGCCAATCTCGGTCTGATTCGCTGAGTCATAAATGGGCGCAAAGGCTCGTAACGCCTTTCCCAGGGTTCCGGTAGCCTCCGAAATATAGGTTTCTCCTTCCTGAGCCACCCGGATTTCATCGCCGCCAACAAACTTATCACCGATCATATCTGGATTAGGATGGGAATAGCGAATGCCATCCATGTCGACGACAATGATATAATCAACTTGGGCTAAATTTTTGATCAGGAGATCAGCATAACCAGCAATTCGGCCATCCGGGTCTTTATTCTCCAGCGCACTGACGATTTCTTCCGAATGGGCAATCATCTTTGCTACATTCAAGATATTGGTTTCCGCCTTGTTTTCAATCGTATTGGTCATCCAGGTCACGGCAAAAAAAATGATGATGGATATGGAAACAAAAACCACGGTTGTAACCAATAGGGTAATCTTAGTCTGCAATTTGATTTTACTTTTCATATCAACTCACCTTTGAATGAAATAAACACGGAAACATATAAGACTAATTAGAATGCAACATATAAAGATATTATATATCAAGACTTCTAAAATTGTCTTAGTTTCCGTGTTCATGAACAGAATCTTTTTATTCGGTTACTGTTTAGGATACAATCGGTTCACTGCTTAACTGCGCGGATCGATTTTTATTTTCTTTGTATTTATTTAATAGTTTAAAGGCATAGGTTACCACCAGCGGGCAGATAATGGCAGAGACCACACAGGCAGCGGCTACTTGGGCAGTCGCCACGGTTGCGATAACGGCTAAAGTTGGGTCGGCAGCAGCCACGGCGGCCGGGGTGGCAACGGCGTTACCGGCTGTTGATCCGGTAGCCAAACCAATGATCGGTTCTTCTTTAAATAGTTTTAATAACAGAAAAGCGCCGATTCCGGTAAAAGCAGCGACTACACCCAGGATGATGCCAGGGCCGCCGGCGGTTACGATGGTTTGCAGGTTCATACTGGCTCCCAGGGGGAATGAAAAGAAGGGAATCAGCAGCATCTTGCTGCTGCCCAGGAACTTTCGCATATCGGGATCCAGATTTCCTAAAATCATCCCGATACCAATTGGAATCAACACAGCGACCAGGGCCATAAAAGGGACTTGTGCCAGACCGGATGCACCCAACGCGACCAAGGTGAAAAATGGACCGTCTTTAATGGATAGCAGGGCATAAGCCCCAACATCTGTTTCATCTCCATATTGGGAGGCCAGCGACGCATAGAGTCCGCCATTACAATTGGTTAGTGCCGCCAGAACCGCTAGTGGCGATAAACCGAGGACACCGGCAGGACCAAATACTAAACCGACAAAGATACCAATACCGGCGCCGACGATGAACTTACCAGAGATGAGCAGGGCACCTTTCTTGATGGCTTTTGGAGCCAGCTTGAAATTAATCTGAGACCCGATTAAAAACATAAAACAGGCCAGGATGGTTGATGATGCCTTGGGACTGAATAGGGCTGTGGTGAACCCGCCGATTTCTAAAAATTGGGGAAAGAAGGTATTAACTAATACTCCTAAAAATAAGGGAACTACCATCATACCGCCGGGAATTCGATCCAGCGTTTTTTTAATTGGAATTTGCATTTTCTACACCTCAATATACCTTTCTTATATACGTGCTACGCCAGTTTCTCTGGCAGCTTTTTTAATTGCTTCTGCGATAATCGGTGCAACCGATTTATCCAACGCGTTGGGAATGATATTATTTTCATTCAAATCTGCATCTTTAATCATCGAAGCGATGGCATGGGCAGCGGCCAACTTCATCGCCTCATTAATATCAGTGGCTCGGACATCCAGGGCGCCTCTGAAGATGCCGGGGAAAGCCAGGACGTTATTGACCTGATTGGGAAAATCCGAACGACCGGTTCCAATCACTCTGGCGCCAGCGGCCTTAGCCTCATCCGGCATAATCTCCGGTGTGGGGTTGGCCATTGCAAATAAAATTGAGTCTTTATTCATCGATCGAACCATATCCTGGCTGACGATACCTGGTGCAGAAACGCCGATAAAGATATCTGCACCGACTAAGGCATCCGCCAGGGTTCCCTGAACATTATCCGGATTCGTTATTTCAGCCAGGTTCTTTTTCGCATCATCCAGATTTGGCATGCCTCGGTAGAGTATACCCGATTTATCGCAGGCAATCAGATTTTTTACGCCCGAAGACAGCAATAGCTTGGTAATGGCTGTTCCCGCAGCTCCGGCACCATTGACGACGACGTTTACAGCTTCGATATTTTTACCAACTACTTTTAATGCGTTAATGACACCAGCGAGGACAATAATGGCGGTACCATGCTGATCATCGTGAAATACCGGGATATCCAATTCTTTTTTTAACCGCTCTTCGATTTCAAAGCATCGTGGAGCGCCGATATCTTCTAAATTAATGCCGCCAAATCCAGGAGCGATGAGTTTAACTGTTTTAACGATTTCATCAACGTTTTTTGTATCCAGACAGATCGGGAAGGCATCGACGCCAGCGAACTCCTTGAAGAGAATGGCTTTGCCTTCCATTACTGGCAGGCCAGCCATGGGGCCGATATCCCCCAAACCAAGGACGGCGGTTCCGTCAGTGACGACAGCCACGATGTTCCCCTTGGAAGTGTATTTATAAACGTCTTGCGCATCGGCATGAATGCGGCGACAGGGTTCTGCAACACCGGGGGTATAGGCTTTGCTTAAATCATCTCGGGTATTGATTTTAACCTTTGAGACAACCTCGATTTTGCCCGAATACAGTTCATGCATTTTTAAACTTTCTTCAGAATAATTCATTTCTTTTTCCCTTCGTTTTCAACTAATTTTGATAAAGATTAATTTGATAAAATTTTGCTATGGCCACATAATAACACCAGTTTTTTATATTGAAAATATTATGAAATTTAAAAAAGAATTGTGGTCATAAAGAATAGTTTGATAAAAATTTAACATAGAACACGAAGAAAAAACATGAAGAGTAAGCATAAAAAAGCCAGGCTACGGAGGAAGCCTGGCAAGGGTAAACAACAATTACATTGTCTTTGGTATCGTTAGTTTATTGAGTTTACTCAGATAGCCAATACTGTAGTAAGTAATTGCAATAAAGACCAGCGTGCTCAATTCAATCATGATTTCGAGGTTAGCGGCTTCACAAATAATCCGGTTGAACTCGGCAAGGCTCACAATCGCCAGTGAAAACAGATATAAGAAAATGGAAGAGGTGTTACTTAATTTGTTGACACTGATTGTAAGAAATATGCAGATCAGCAGTTGTACCACAGTCACTAATCCGACCAGGGTTTTATTAAAAGGCAGGAGTCCTTGAAATAAAACGAGGATTAAATAAAAGATTCCGTAGACTGTCAGGGTCAGATATGCTTTTTTAGATTCGACGACAGTTGTTTCAATTGAGTGAGTTGATTTTTGATTTCTATTCGTTAATTGCATAACCTAAAGTCCTTATCATTGTCAAAATTTTGTTATGGGTAAGAATTGATTGCTCTAATCTTACGATATGGACTTGTTTGCTGGATGTAAACTTTATGATTTATATGTGAAGATCAAATTGATTAAGATTAAGTAAAGAAATATTTCTCGCAGCCAGCTTAGGACATACGTAACATCTTTGGACCACAAAAAAAACGACCTTCAAAAAAGAAGATCGGCTGGGATGATTTATTTCATTATATTCAGCGCCGGTATTTTGATAACTCGATTTGAATCCCATTTGTTGTCGCGGCCAGGAGCAATTCCAGAAATTGTTCGGTTGGCAGGTCTTTGTCATTGGCATACCATTTCGCAATCGTGCTGAGCATTGCCGCACTCTGGTATTCCATTAAATAGCTCACTTCCAGAAGTTCTTGAGGGGTTAGTTTTTTATACATCGAAAGTACCGTCGGCGTGAGTTTTTTTAAGACCTTCTGGCGGAAATGGGGATCACCGTTTTCTCCCAGTAAAACTGGGAGATAGGTCTTGTTTTTTTCAAAAAATTCGAGAATTGATTTTAAAATTACTTTTTTTCGATGATCGTGAAAAAGATTGCCGTAAAAAAGATTTTTTATGACGATTTTCTTAAAATCTTCAACGGTAATGGTTTGTTCTTCAATTTCTTCCAGAATTTCATAGGCATCTTTAAAATATACATAAAAAGTCGAGCGGTTATATCCGGCCAGCTCACAGATTTCCTTGACGGTGATCTTTTCAATTCTTTTTTGGCAGTATAATAGCCAAAATGAATCAATCAGGTTTTGTCGGGTAATTTTAGCGGTGGCTGATAAAGTCGTATTCATGTCAGGTTACCTCATTCACTGTATCATATATTTTGATTATAAACTAATGCAATGGGATAAACAAGAAAATCCAACAGGTTTAAAAAGACTGTTGGTTGTAATTTAGCAGGATCAAGGCTAAAATTGGTGTAATGATAAAATAAAGAAGAGGGTAATAAGAAATGAAAATTGAAATCTTAGAAGTCGATAAGTCATTTAAAAAACAAAAAGTTTTAGAACAGATTAGCTTGATAATTGATTCGGGCCGGATTTTTTGTCTGCTGGGAGCATCCGGTTCAGGAAAAACGACACTGCTACGAATTATGATGGGATCTATTCCCACTGATGGTGGCAGCGTAACAATTGGCAGCACTCCCGTTCCAAATCGAGAGCTGCTTTCTAATATGGGTTATATGCCGCAAAATGAGGCCTTATATGAAGAGTTAACCACTTGGGAAAATTTAAAATTTTTTGCTGGCCTGCATCAAATGAGTCGAAAAGCGTTTGAAGAGAACGCTGAAAAACTGCTCCAGATTGTGGACATGACCAAATGCAAAAATAAATTGGTTCGTGATTGTTCAGGTGGGATGAAAAAAAGAGTATCGCTAGCCGTTGCGTTGATCCACCAACCCCGGCTGCTTTTGCTGGATGAACCAACGGTTGGGGTCGACCCGGTGTTGCGACGAAAAATATGGCAATACCTGAAGCAGTTGAGAAATGAAGGCACGACTATTCTGGTTACCACCCATGTAATGGATGAGGTAACCCAGTGTGACGATGCGGCGTTGCTTCGGAATGGGCGGATTATTGCCAAGGATACCGTCGAAAAATTAATAGGCAGAACCCCGAATGGAAATATTGAGGAATTGTTTTTTATGGACAATCAGTCAGAAACGGAGGGATCATCATGTTAAGTATTGTCAAGCGAATTCTTGGTCAAATCAAAAACGATAAACGCTCATTGGGATTACTTTTATTTGCGCCACTACTTGTTTTAACTCTATTGTTTTTTATTTTAGGTGATTCCAATTATCAGCCTCAAATTGCTACTTATGATATGAATGAAAAATTTGTGACCGAGCTGGAGAACCATGCCACTGTTATTGAAGAAAGTGAAATGCCTGAGGCTGCAGATTATCTGGAGACCAATGGAATCGATGCGCTGATCTGGAAAGATACCGATGGGACGCACATTGAACTGTTGGAGAAAAATTCCAAATCCGTCGCAGCGCTAAAAGCTATTCAGGATACCAACAAAGCCCTACAGCCAGCACAAAATGAATTGATCATTGATTATGTCTACGAGACTTCGGATGACAATCAGTTGGATTCACTATCTTTTGTTTTTCTGGGAGTGATCTCATTTTTCTTTGTGTTCATTCTGTCTGGGATGTCATTTGTAAGAGAACGTTTTGGCCAGACTTTAGAACGAATGCTGATGACCCCCATCAGTCGGATGGACGTCATCGGAGGATATACCCTGGGGTATGGTTTGCTGGCAGCCTTACAAAGTGTGGTAATTATTCTATATGCTGTTTATGTATTGCAGCTTCACGTGGAGGGATCGGTGGCCCTGTGTACCCTGGTCATGATTTTAATGGCATTCTCGGCGGTTTCCGTGGGAGCCCTGGTTTCCATCTTTGCAAACAATGAATTACAGATGGTTCAGTTTATTCCGGTGATAATCATACCGCAGATCTTTTTCTCTGGGTTGATCCCAATTGATACCATTCCCTTTGGACTGGGAAATCTGTGCTATTTGACCCCCATTTATTATGGCTGCACAGCCCTGGAAATGATTATGATTCAAGGCAAGGGATTTTTAGAAATTTGGCCCTGGTTAGTGGGATCGATTGTCTTTATTGGGGTATTGTTTTTAGCGAATGTAACCGCTCTGAAAAAATATCGAAGACTTTAGAGAGTCAAACGCTTTATCGAACAGTTATGTTCGATAAAGCGCTTTTTTTATTGACAAACTAGATTTAGTTCGCAACCACCCTGGTTTTGTGCTATGATTCATTTATTATATTTTAGTTGAAAATATTTAGTTGAAAAGTACAAATACAATTCAGAAAGAAGAAAACTATGTTAAATCAGGAATACATTGAAGCACAAACAATTATGAACCAGGCACAAAAAGATCTGGAAACTATTTTTGACAAGGTCAAACCGCAAACACCGGAAGATCAGGAAGCGCATAACAGTTTATTAAAACTAATTGATCAATTAAAAAGCATGGATGCTTATTATAATCACTTAAAGACGGCCAAAATCGAAGCTATGTCTCCAAATGAGAAATTGTTTATTAATCTCATCAAGAAAAATAAAGAAAATCTTAAATAAGATTGTTAACAGCGATTGATATGGTATTTCCCATAAAACGATTGTATCTCAGGAAAATATCAATAACCACTTATTTGGTATGACATGTGAATTTGGTTGAGTATTTAGAACTACAAGCAGTTATGATAACAGATCGGCAAAAAGATAATCATTGATCCGCTCAATCAATTCCCGTGGTTTGATCATTTGTTCAACGGTTGTCCGGGTCTGAGCCACGTCGTCGGTAATAATGTTATCAACGCCAATTTTCAACATTTTCTCGGTCGATTCCTGTGAGTCGACCGTCCAGGCTAAGACTTCTTTATTTTCCCGATGAATGGCACCAACGATCTCCGGGGTGATGAAGGATGATTCGATGCTGTAAATATCAACCGGTAGTTTTTGGATATCACCAATGGCTAAGGCGGTAATGTAAGCTCGTTTTTGATCAGGAGCCACCGAGCTGACCTTTTCTAAGGTGGGATAATCCAGGGATGCCAGGACACATTGGTCAGAAAAATCATTTTGTTGGATAATAGCAACAGTGGATTCTACCAGACTTGCTTCATGTCCGGTGGGTTTAAGTTCGATATTTAAACGGATTTTGCCATGGCAAAGCTGAATCGCTTCTTCAAGGGTAGGGATATGTTCGTTTTTAAACTGTGGACCAAACCAACTGCCGATATCCAGATCTTTGATATCAGCATAATTTGATGACCAGATATTCAAGTCCTTTCCAGAGATGCGTTTGATGTTATTATCATGAGAGACCACAATTACCCCGTCTCTGGTTTGAGCGACATCAATTTCAGCATAATCAGCGCCTTCATCGATGGCTTTTTGCAAAGCAGCCAGGGTATTTTCCGGAGCCAGGTTGGAACCGCCGCGGTGGGCAGTTATTTGCGGACCTGATAAAAACTGGTCGTTGAATGTCTCAGAAAAGGTATTAAAAATCGCAAAACTATTTATAGTAATAAAAAATAAAATAGTGGTTACGCCGATGGCCACGATTGTTTTTTGTTTTACGTTTATTTTGTATTTATCTTTTTCAAGCGGTTCAGGATTCACTGCCAAGCTGGCTGAGGTCGAATACGCATAATAAAATTCCGATACCACCGCCAAATTGAGGGATGTGGTCAGCAGCTGAAAGATGGTAAACAAACCAGACACTAGCAAACCGAAGGTAGCAATAAAAATGGATAAAGCCAGTGGATGTTCCAGGAGCTGTCCTAAGATAAAGAAAGCGATGATTTCAAGCATAATCACAGCAATAACCAGCAGAACCAGAATGATGAGATTAAAGAATACAATAAAGAAAATAGTCTGCCAGAAATGCCCTTTAATCAGGAGTCTGCTTTTTTTGATTGCTTGAAAAAAATGACAACTTTCCAGGGTGAAATAATGAAATGAAAAAATCCAGATGACTGAAAGCAGAAACAGTAACAACGACAGCGTTGTGAAACCGGTTGAGTACAAAGGGCTGGCAGTGATATAACTCATGACAAATTCGGGAATTGAGATTTCCGAAATAAAATTAGAAGACAATGAAAACTCAGTTAAAGGGATAATAATAAGAATAAAAATGACAAAGGGAAAATTCTTAGTCTTTATTATTTTAATAGCCCGCTTAAATCCCTCTCGACAGAGTGGAATCAGTTGAACTTTGCGTTTAAAATGACTTTCATTAAAAAGTAGGATTAATGTAGTAAATTCCAGAAGACCAAAAAAGGCAACGACAAAAGCGAAACAAATAAGGGTGATCAGACAAAGCGGATTGGTCATTGCCTGAGTGAAATTAGAACCGCTTAAATAAGGAAACCCCAAGAGGGCCATCATTTTGTTGAATAGAAAAAATCCACCGGGATAAATGATCATGGAGCCGACAGCGGTATAGATTGCTTCGAAAAAGAGCAAATGCAGAAAATTAAACTTGATAAGAGTGAGTATTTCTTTGGCCCGGCTTAAAATAACAGATCCTTTTTTATCCATGATAATAAGTCCTTTCTTGTGTGAAAATTTTTTTGGAGGAAAGTACAATGAACTTTTTAATGGTTATAAAGCCTTTAAAAATGAGCCATCTTTTGTCAGCAACACGAAGCGATGTTTTTGTGATTGTATCATGATGAACATCGCAAAACAAGAAAAAAGGCCGGGGTGTTTCCTGGTAATTTAGTTGAAATAATCAATAAAACGAAAGATATAACGATCGTGAGGTTAAAATGAAAGTCATTGCAATTATGGGAAGTCCCCACAAAGGGAGAGGTTTTGAGATCGTACAAAAAATTGAGGCTGAACTCTGCCGCTTGGATGAGGTTGAATTCACTTATGTTTTTTTGAAGGACGTAAATTTAAAAGCCTGTCAAGGTTGCTTTGTTTGTATCGGCAAAGGGGAGCAGTTATGCCCACTAAAGGATGAAAAAAACAACATTGAAGCCGAAATATTAAGTGCCGACGGCGTCATTCTCAGTACTCCTGGTTATGCCATGAATGTCAGTGCACTGATGAAAAACTTCATCGATCGCTTTGCGCACAGCCTGCATCGTCCTAAGTTCTTTAATCAATCACTCCTGCTGGTGGCAAATGGGGGTTCAGGTTTATCCAAGGTCAATTCATCTCTGGGCATGACGTTGGGAGGCAGCAATAAGGTTGGCGAATTGAAAATTACAACAACCCCATGGGAAGCGACAGCGGACTATCAGAATCGGGTGGAGAAAGATATCGCAAAAGCAGCGCAGATTCTCTATCGTTCCATGAAAAACAAGAAGCTTGCTCCGCCATCGCTGGGTAACCTGATCTGGTTTCAAATTTTTAAAAAAATGGCCAGTCTTTCTGAGCAGAACCTGCCAGCGGATTACGAGTATTATCGAACCAGAACCGATTATTTTTATTCGACCCGAGTGAATCCCATTAAAAACGGAGTGGCTGGGATCATTGCAAATATTGGGGTGGCCACCATGAAAAAGCAAGTTAAATTTAAATAAATATTTATCAATAACATCAACCCCAGATAATCTGGGGATTTTTTTTGTTGTAAATTATTTTTTATAAACAGCTTGATTAATGACATGTTTATAGATACAATTGAACCAAGAGTTTAATTAATGAAACGAGGGTTTAATATGGGGCGGCGAAAAAAAGAATTAACCGATTTTCACAGAGATAGTATCATAAAAATTGCTGAAACACTTTTTGAAAAAAATGGCGTTGAGAATACGACAATGAATGACATTGCAAGGGAAGCTGAGTATAGTAAGGCAACCTTGTATGTGTATTTTAAAAATAAAGAAGAAATTGTCAACTGCATTATATTAAAAAGCATGAAAATGCTTTATGATCGTATTCAAACGGCTACCCAAACAGGAAACGATTTGTTTGCGAAGTATTATGGCATTTGCAATGAACTATCCGCTTATTGTGATGACTATCCTTTGTATTTTCAAACAGTACTTCAAGAAATTAATGTGGATGTTAACAATGCAGATACGCCACCAGTTTTTCGAGAAATATTTGAACTGGGAGAGCAAATTAATAAACTGATTGGCGAGTTTTTTGCGGATGGGATAATACAAGGTATTTTTCGTTCGGATCTTAAAATCCCGGAGACCGTGTTTATTTTCTGGGCCAGTTTGTCCGGGATCATTCTGATGACCTGGAAAAAACAGAAATATATTGAGCAGGCCATGGATACAACAAAAAATGATTTCTTGAAATACAGCTTTGATACTCTGCTTAATTCAATCCTGAAGGAGGAAAAAAATGGATAAAATAAAAACAATTGTTATACCACTAATCATTGCTATTCTTGTTATTGGGATCTTTTTTGGCATATGTTACCTCAGTGATGTAAACAACTATAAAAAAGTGGTCGCTGGCATCACAATTGCCGACATCGATCTATCAAAAATCCCTGATGGTGTTTATGATGGCTCTTATGACGTCGGATATATTGCGGCCAAGGTTAAAGTTGCTGTTACCGATGGAACAATTCATAGCATTGACTTAATTGAACATAAAAATGAACGAGGTTCTGCTGCCGAGATAATTACCAAAACGATTGTTGAAGAACAAAAAATCAATGTGGATACGGTTTCGGGAGCGACCAATTCAAGCCGAGTGATAAAGAAAGCCGTTGAAAACGCCCTGCTTCAAGAATAATACAGTTGTTTGCAGTTGGTGTGCTTTTTTTATCATTAAAAATAAAAAAAGCTCCCCATAAAATCAGGGAGCTAAGAGCAGAAATCGGGTCGATAATCAGATTAGTTGGATTATTCAAGGCCATGTTCAGTGAGAATCGCTTTGATTTTTTCAAAGGGAAAATGAGTGGCGGCTCTCCTGGACTCGACTGGTTTTGTCCGGATATCAATGTGCGGGCTGGCATTGTCGCCTTTTGCCGGGCCTCCGTCAATATAAAGATCAACATTTTCGCCAAAATAAGCAATCGATTCTTCGATGGTTTTGGCAGCAAGCAAAGCTTTGGTGTTGGAGGAGCTGATGGCGAGGATGGTGCCACAACATTCATAGAGATCCCGAATGGGACTATCCTGAAAATAAACGACGATGGCATCCGAGGAAGCGGTGGCGGCGTCAAGTGGCGTTTTTTCTTTTTTTTGAACATACATACTAACTGGCGAGGGAGAAAAAATATCAATTATCTTTTGCTGGCGATCATCAATCACGGCATATTCCGGTATTTTGGATTTATCCATGACAATGGTAATGGGTTTATCCGCTGGGCTGTGGCGGATTTCTCTCAATCGTTTTAGTGCGGATGCATTAAATGCATCACACACCAGCACATAGATGGTTAGGGTGGGCATCACAACAATTTTCCCGTCGCGAATTGCTTGAGCGGCTTTTTCATAGGCTTCCGGACTGACTTTCATGATTTGGTAGGCTGGCTCTGGTTGAGCGTTTTTGTTAACTACTTGATTCATAGCCATTATTTAATTCCTCCTGAAAATAATTTACGCACATAATTGTTAATTTTATTATATAATGGATAAAAATTAATCACAACACATTTATAGTCGTAATGAGTTGGCGTAAATTGTGGAATGAAAGGATAAAAAAATTTATGATAGCACAGGTAATGGTTATTTTTCGTTATGTGGGAATTGTTCTCATCATTTTTTCAATTATCAGATTGATCCAACTTAAAAAAATGGAAACCAACGGAGTCGAAGTTGAGGCCGTAGTTGTGGAAATGAAGGAAAACAAGGTCCGAACCGGGAGGCAGGTTTATGATGAATATACGCCGATTCTGGAATACACGATTGAGGAAAAGGTTTATCATACTGATGCGTTGGCAACCCAGGGTGATAAACGTTACGAATTAGGACAGATTATCCGGATTCGTTGTAAAACAGACAATCCTGAAGATGTGATCATCGTTGGTGATCAACGTTATTTTTTCAACGCCGTGATTATTGGAATTGCTGGTGTGTTGATGGAGATTTTACCTTTTATCGTTCAATAGAAAAATGAGCTTTGCTAAATACAAACAACACGACTAGTAAAGGTATTTGTGAACTTGTGTATCCTAACAGCTGTCTGTGGTTAAGTTAAAATGATAAACATTGATCGTTGGATTGAATCTCACTGGTTATAAGAAGAGGAGGTTAGCGATGAAGCTGAAAGTCATTGTTGATAATTATACTTATATTGATGAATACTATTGGGGTGAACCTGGTGTTTCCTATTTTATCGAAGATGAAGACGAAGCGATCCTCTTTGATGTGGGCTATACGGATCTTTTTTTAAGAAATGCACAGGCTATGAACATTGATCTTGAAACAGTCAAAACCTTTGTTTTGTCCCATGGTCATGACGACCATACCAGAGGGTTGAAAAGTCTGTTTAAAAAAGAATGGCCAGAACCACTCAGGATTATCGCCCATCCTGATGCGCTGAACCATAAAGAATGTGACGGGCTAAAAATATCGGCACCGTTTACTAAAATAGAACTGGAAAAACGATGTCGTTTGACGCTTACCCGGGAGCCCATGAAAGTTACCCCGAATATTACATTTCTGGGCGAAATTCCTCGAATAATCTCCTTTGAAACCTGCGAGGCCATTGGCCAGCAGCGTATTAATGAAAATCTGGTCGATGACTATCTGATGGACGATTCGGCTCTGGTCTATCAGTCAAACCAGGGCATTTACATTATTACCGGGTGTTCGCACAGTGGCATCTGCAACATCATTGAATACGCTAAAGCGGTAACTGGAGATAATCGGGTCTGCGGTGTCCTTGGAGGATTTCATCTTTTTGAGGTAACTGACCGGGTGGCTCAAACCATTGCCTATTTTGCAGAGAATGGTATTCGGGAGATTTATCCCTGTCACTGCACCTCATTTGCAGTCAAAGCCGCTATTCACCGTTTTATTCCCGTTCGGGAAGTGGGTGTTGGTCTGGAGTTGAACTGGTAGCGAATGCCATTGAATTATATTTTATAAAATGATAAAAATAAAGTCCCCCAAAACCATTGTCCTGGTTCTGGGGGACGTATCAGTTATAAGTTATTAACAATATTAATCGGGCGGTTTCCTTTGGAAACCGCCAAGATATTTGACCAAACCGTTCGATGCATTTTCTCAAAGGCTTGTTTGGTGGTTCCGGCGATATGAGGGCTAAAAAGTAGTTGATAATGACATGCTTCTGGCAGGTTAAGAAGCGGATTATCCAACGTTACGGGTTCTGGATACATAGTATCCAGACCGGCTCCAGCAATCTGTCCACTGATCAGGGCGGTGACCAGATCTTCCTGAACAACCAGCTCGCCACGGGCTGTATTGATCAGGAGGGCGGTTGGTTTCATCAGCATCAGCAGATTCGTATTGATCAGGCCGGTTGTTTCTGAGGTTACCGGTAGATGGAGACTGATGATATCACATTGTTGACAGAGTTCCTCCAAAGGCAGATAGGTCATTCCCAATTCGTTCTCTGCTTCACTTTTTCTTGAACGATTAAAATAGCTGAGTTTTGAACCAAAGGGCTTTAAGCGCTTAGCCGTTTCCATGGCGATGGAACCCATACCAACCAGTCCCACATGACAGGAACCCAGTTCAGGTATACCATCCAGAATAAAGGACCCCTTAGCCTGGATTTGTTGCCCAGTGCGAACCAGCTGATCACCTTCCAGTAGTCGCCGTTGGAGTGCTAACATTAGCAGGATGGTGTGTTCGGCCACGGCGGCAGAATTGGCCGCGGTATTGTTACAGACATAGATGCCTTTTTCTCGGGCAGCAGTTATATCGATTTTATTAAAGCCCACTCCTTCAGAATGGATCAGTTTAAGATGGGGCATGTTATCAATCAGGTTTTTACTGACTTCTCGGACAGCATCGGCAAAAATGAAATCAGCATCACTGGCAGCATTTAATACGTCGCTATCGGTAATTAGCGCTTCTCCGTAGATAAGTTCCCAGTCTTTGGGGAGTTCAGATAAATCAGAAAATTTCTCCATGCGTTTCCTGGATGTTAAAATTAGTACCTTTGTCACAGGGTCACCTCCGTTATATTTATGCAAATCATTATTAAGCAATTGCAAAACTAAATTCAAAGCTCACGGCATTTTAGCAATTACCAATAATTCATTATATAATGGAGGAAGATCAATCACAACTAAATTTGTTCCATAATGCTTGGTTGAAGAACTAAATAGGAGATGACAATAGTGACCACGATTGACTAAAGTAATTAGACGCTTCGGATTAATTATCCAGTTGTCAAATTTTATCCGTTTTATGATTCGTTTTATGGTATAATTTAACTACAATAGCCGTGGGCAGAGGCAATCTGATTCCGATTCAGGGGGACGAAAAGAGATGATCGTACCAGACTGTTGTGGTCTATAAGAATAGGAGAAAAAATGATTGAATTATTAAAAGCAGCGGTAAGCCATAAAACTTTTGGTACCGGGAGTATTAAAGAAGTAGAAAATGGTCACGTCGTTATTTTGTTTGGAACGAGCGATACGTGTGAACCTAATGAGAAGAAATTTATCTATCCGGATGCCTTTAAGAACTTTTTGAAAATTAATGATCCGGCAATTGCGAAACAGGTCGATTGTCTTATAAAAATTAAGGATGATGAGAATGATAAACGACGGGAACTGGAAGAACAGGACAAACGAGAAAAAAGAGTTGCTTATATAAAAGCTCTGGAAGAATTAAAGAAAAAGCAACCACTTAAAACCAAGACTAAAAAGACAAATTCAAGACAAAACATTGCTTTCAAATTAAACTATTGTGATGGTGGCGAATCTCTGGATCGAATCGGTTTTAATGGTATCTGCAGCGAAGCAGTGATTCGATACAATATCGAAAAAGAGAAACGGGTGTGGTGCAGCAGCAAAGAGTCCCCTTGCGCTGAATACCTCAATGGAGACTTGAATCGAACGGGCTTGGATGATTTAATGACAGATGGCAATTTTGTCTGTTATGAAAGTCAGTTGCTAAAAAGCTGGAAAGTTATGGCTGGCGAAGATGGTGACGGCAAAACAAGAAAGATAAAGAGTGCCAGACGCAATAGCCTGGCAGTGCTCACGACCAGACTGCCAAATACCAAGGAAGCGGAACGGATCATTTTTGGGGTATTTTTAATTGATGACGTATTGGAAGGTAATGATCGGGAGTCGGGATATGTAGCAACCAAATCGCCTCATCGAATCACCCTGACACTGGAAGAGGCTAAGTTGATGCAATTCTGGAACTATCATACCAATACAACGGGTAAAGTAGCTGCAAAATGGGGTTCGGGGTTGTTTCGTTATATGGATGATACCCAGGCCGTTGCACTGCTGCAGGATTTGAAGAAGATAAAACAAGACACAAAAGAGGCCTTGTTGGCAGATGATCTTCTGGAATCTTATTGTCGGAATAATCTCATCGAATTAAGTGCCGTTTCTCAATAAGATGCAAAAAAACAACGATGGCAGCATCGTTGTTTTTTTATTTATAGGGATTTGAATTTTATGGCCTTCATCTGGGTATCAAAGTAGAAGTCGCCAGCGGAAGAAACCATTTCTGACCAGTTTGGAAATGTGCTGTTTTGGTGAACCCAGGTATCCATCATGGTAACTGGGATCGACTCAAAATCCTGCTGAGTGTCAGCGGAAAATCCGGCGGATTGCAAAAAATCGTCAAGGCAGGAGAAAACAGTGTATTTTTTCATGAACGCTGGGGTTAAGTAGTTTTTAATTAAATCAAGATCGTCTTGGATACCGATCACCGAACCGTCATCTGTTGGCAGATTTGAATGGCCTGTTTGAGTTTCAAGGGTTTTCATTAGCTACCTCCTGGAAATTTGGTATGGTTAAACGTTAATGACATATCCATCTTATATCGTTTTAGCTGGTGTGACAAGAAAAATTTGATCTTTATGACTTCAATTGTTTTATCTTATTTGGATATGACAAACCATTAAAGAAACAAGAGGATTAATAATGATAAGTGAAGATGCGAAAGCACTGATGAATTATATTAAAGCCCTGATAAATGATGAGCAGTTGGGCGTGCTACCCGAAAAATTTGCTGAAGATGATGAATTTCAGGAATTGGACCAAGCGATGCGGGAAATTCGGGATTTTTCATTGGCATTAGGGAACGGGAATCTTTCACACGATATTTATGGAAGTGGTATTGTTGTAAAATCGATGGAAAGTTTTCAGAAGCAGTTTAAATACTTTGCAGCTAAAGCCTATGATATTATCCCACAAGGTTTATCGATTAGTGATAAGCGGTCCTTTGACTTCTCTGATATTTTTGACAGTATGAATCAGCAAATTGAACACTCAATCAAAAAATTCACAGAATCATGCGAGAATTTCGAAATGATTTTTAGGAATATTCCTGATGCTACCGTCATTATTAGTATGGAAGATCGGAAAGTCATTGCAGTTAATCAGACTTTTTTAGAGATAACCGGATTAAGTGAAGAAGAAGTAATTGATCAGCACGTCAATATCTTGCAATTAGGGATGAGTGATACAGAGTTTAATGATGCATATGATGAATTTGAACAGAGAAAATACTACAAAAATATCGAGACGACTTATAAAAACAAGCTCAATGAAGAGTTCTTCTGGAATATCTCATTAAAAATAATTACCATTGGCGGGGCAGAATGTATGCTCACAGTGATCCGGGATGTGACCGCCATCAAAGAACTGGAAAAGAAACTTAGAGAGAGTGAAGAAAGACATCGCCTTTTAATTGACAATGCTGGCGATATTATTTCCACGGTAAACCTGAAGGGCGAATTCACCTATATCAGCCCATCGGTGGAAAAAATAACCGGTTATACGGTTGATGAAGTCATGAATCATTATCTGGAAATTAATTATTTTTTACCGGATGCATTAAAGGTAATGAAAAAAACACTGGAGATTATTAACCGCATGGTAAAAAGCGGACAGCATTTTAATTCGGTACAATTTGAACAGCAACAATTTCATAAGGATGGCACTCCCATTTTTACTGATACGATTATGTCCGGGATTTATGATGAACAAAACCAATTTAAGGAGATCCTTGGAGTGACCCGGGATATTACCGAAAAAGTAAAACTTCGGGACGAAATCATCAAGCTTTCAGAAACAGATAAACTGACTCAGCTTTATAACCGCTATAAATTGGATGATGCGCTTGAAAGAGAATTCAAACGATCCAAGCGAACGCAAAGTCCTTTTGCCGTGATTCTTTTGGATATCGACCATTTTAAACAGGTCAATGATATTTTTGGACATCAGGCTGGTGATGTCATTTTAAAAGAGATGGCGGATGTTTTTAAAAAGAGCATCCGGGCCACCGATATTGTCGGTAGATGGGGCGGTGAAGAATTTATTTTTATCCTCCCAGAAACAAATGAAGACGGAGCAATGCTGTTGGCGGAAAAAATCAGAATGCGGATCAGTACTACGCATTTTTCCCATCCGCAAAAGATCACGGGTAGCCTGGGGGTATCAGTCTATCGCGGTGATCGTGCCATAGGGACGATTATCTCCCGAGCTGATCAGGCTCTGTATGCCGCCAAGCATAATGGTAGAAACAAGGTGCGGATGATTTAATGATAAAGGAATTATAAGAGGATTACAGATGCCCCCTCGTCAAAAGAAGCCACAAAAAAGTCTTCCAGTAGTGGTTTGTGTTGAACCACTAGTTTGGAAGACTTTTTGTTTTACATCAATAAGTTAGCTTTTTAAACTAATTTCACCCAGACTGGTAAAGGTGTCGGCTCTGGTGATTGAGGTGCCAATCATACTGAATAAACCGGCTTTGTCATAGGCATAAACGTGAACGTTATAGTTACCCAGCTCGTTATTGTGATCACTGTATGGAATAAAACAGCTGGCCACGTTCCCTTCAACAGTTCCTTCGTACCAGATTAAATCATCCTGGCCACCGTTTTCGGTCCAGACGGGAAAGTAAACATGTCCAACACCGCTTAAATCATCTGAAACCAGTGCAGTAACCCGAATTCCCTGGTGTTCATAATCGGTGACAAGTACATCTGATAATGTTGGGGCTGTTGTATCGGATGAGGCATCGATATAATCACCGATGTAAATATAACCCTGGAATCCACCCACAGAGGTCGAATCCTCAGCACCAATGGTATAGGTGTAATTCTGGAAAAAGATACCACTATAGGTAGATTCGGAAAGGGTGACCGTATTGCCATTGATGGCTTCTACAATTGCCACATGACCGTCTGAGCTACCGCCCCAACAGATAACAGCGCCCAATTTAGGGGTGGAACCGGATGGATAATAACCAGTGCTCTGGTTATAAGCCCACCAGGAATTGGCGTTGCCCATGCATAGATTAGGTTTGGTGCCCAAAATTTCATAAGCCCGGCCAAAGGCATAAGCAGTACAGTTTGGCATGCCATATCCGCCTTGGGCGTAAGGGTTATTGGCAAAGAAATTGGCATTATCTGAACCAGGCGCAGTGGTTCGTGCTGAAAATAGGTTTGGCAGGGGAGCAGCTGATTCTGCTTGTGCTGTTTCTACTGCCTGGGCAATTTGTGTTACATCCACTGTTTGTTCTTCTGCCATAACTGGTCCGGGTACCACACCCAGACAGAAAACAAAGGCAAGACTCACACATGCGCTTTTTATTAAATTTTTCTTCATTTGACCTCCGTTGTCAATAAATGATGGTGTCACGGTGATGTCTGTGACTTAAATGCATCATTGGTTGTTGCAATTTATTTACAAATTAGCAATGCGTATAATACAATAGACCCGGAGATTTTGCAAGTCTGTGGTTAAATTGATTTAAGAAATAAGTAGAAATTTATTGAACAGCTTATTTTTGAGAGATAGAAAAACGGCTTGACAAAAGGAAATATAATCATTGTCTTTAGCATCAATTCAATAATTTTAGAAGTAATCTTAAAAATATATAATTAATTTACGTTTAAGCTAATATGAACTAACTTACCAATAAGTAAAACTGATATCTAGAAATGAGTTATGTTGGCGTTTTCTATGTTCTGTGAATGCCATTGATTTTAAAATTAATAAACTAAAAAATTTTAGGCGCTTCAGGAAAGTTGCTTGTTGACGAGTTTTTGATAGGTTGTTGAAGCATTGTGAGCAATTTAAAAACTTTGGGTTAAAGGTTGAATGAATAAGAGCATTATGAAAATAATTTATAAAAAGATTCTTTCTATTCAAATTCTAGCAGCAGTTACCATATTTTGATGAAAAACGTATGAATTTGAGGATCATCAAATTTCGAAATAATTGCGAAAAGAAACATTAGACGTTATAATGAATGTTATTATCGAAATTAATCATAAAAAATATAGAAGGTCAGGTCTTTCAGCAGTGAATTAGTGATAAAGTCTTCACGTGGGATTAAATAAAGTGTATAATAGTTAAATTGTGAACGAAATCTCTGGAGTCTCTCATAATGCGTAAATAGTTGGAAAATGAAAGGAAATGAATGGAAAAATTAACATCACCAAGGGTTATTGAAACAATCCTAAAAAAATATGATCTCCACTTCAATAAACGGTTTGGACAAAACTTTTTAATTGATGAAAATATTGTCCAAAAAATAGTAAAAGCCGGGGACGTTGGGGAAGACGATCTGGTTTTGGAAATAGGGCCAGGGATTGGGACTATGACCCAGGCACTCAGCGATCATGCCGGAAAGGTGATCACCGTTGAAATTGATAAAAAACTCATCCCGGTTCTGCATGAGACACTGAAAGAATGTGATAATGTCACAGTTGTTCAGGGCGATATTTTAAAAACGAATGTTAAAGAAATATTAGCAGATGATCTGTCAAACATGCCCCTTAAAATTGTGGCGAATTTACCTTATTATATAACGACGCCCATCATTATGGGGTTTTTGGAATCCGATCTGCCAGTTGAAAGCATGACTTTTTTAATACAAAAAGAGGTAGGGGAGCGTTTGTGCGGGGTTCCCGGGACAAAAGCCTATGGATCCCTGAGTATCGTCGCTCAATTTTATGCTGATATTTCTATCGATTTTGAGGTGCCAGCACATGTGTTTATCCCCAAACCAAAGGTAGATTCCATCGTGGTGACGTTGAAAAAGCTGGCCACACCAAGAATCGAATTGGAAAATAAAGAATTGTTTTTATCGGTTGTCAAAGCCAGTTTTCTGAACCGACGAAAAACCCTGATCAATGGGCTGATGATGAATACCCCGTTTGATAAAGAGGTGCTGCTCGAGGTTCTGGAAGCCTGTGAAATACCACCAGGTATCCGAGGGGAGACCCTCACGGGATCCGACTTCGGTCGCATTGCCAATGCGCTGAATCAGCGAATGGATATAGCTGGAGATCCTATTAAATAACGCTAATTTGTTGTAAGGAGATAAAGAATGATTGAAATAAAGGATGTCACCCTTAAATATTCAAGTACTAAGGGGATTTTTGACTTGAATTTAAAGGTTGGCAAAGGTGAAGTGTTTGGTTATGTCGGACCAAATGATGCCGGAAAAACGACAACCATTCGGATGCTTATGGGGTTTATCCGGGCTGGTCGGGGGAGTGCCACCATCGACGGACTAAACTGTTTTAGCAGAGCATCTGCGATCCAAAAACATCTGGGTTATGTTCCTGAGGACGTGGCCCTCTTTGAAAACATGCGGGTGAAAGAGTATCTCAATTTTATTAGACAAATGCGCGGGTCCTTCGGAGCAAAAGACACCAAAGTCAGAGACGAGTTAATCGAGCGCTTTGAAGTGGATACCCGGGGCAAAATCGAAAATATGTCAAATGGTATGAAAAAGAGACTTGCCATTGTGACGGCCTTGATGCATGATCCCCAAATTCTGGTGTTGGATGAACCCACCAGCGGACTGGATCCGTTGATGCAGTCCCGGCTTCTGGATCTCATTTTGGAAGAAAAACGACGGGGAAAAACAGTGTTGTTAGCGACTCACAAATTTGAAGAAGTGGAACGAACCTGCGATCGGGTCGGAGTCCTTAAGGAAGGCCATCTGGTTGAAGATACCGATATCGTCAGTCTGCGAGCCCAGGAAACTAAAGCTTATCTGGTTAAATTTGCAGCACCTCCGAATCTGGAACAAATTAAAAAATATGGTTTCGGTTATCACCAGTTTTCACAAAGTGACTTCGAAATCTTTTCACAGGGAGATCGGATTGATGTGCTCTTAAAGGTTTTATCGCATGAAAAGGTGTTGGTGTTTAATTCAAAAACCCAATCGTTGGAAGAAATCTTCCAACAGCATTATCATAAAGAAATTAAACACAAAGAGACTAAAAAAGCTGTGCAAAATAAAGACGAAAAAATAAAAGTAGTCAGAGAGAAAGACCTGAAACCGCAAGAAAATGCGGATAGTAAGGAAAAAGCCATGGAGGTAAAAAAAGCATGAGTATTCCCTTGTTTCTGAAAAATATGAAAAACAATACCCTTCTGCTTCTTCTTTTTGTGGCATTGATGTCCATTTATCTGGCTGTTATCATTTATATGTATGATCCAAATGGGATTGGCGCATTAGTGGATATGTTATCTATTCTACCGGTAACCCTGGTTAACGCCTTGGGATTTGGCACAATTGACAGTGGCCTAACCGGATTTATTGCCAGTATGTTTTATGGATTTCTGATTTATCTTTTCCCAATGGTTTACTGTATCATTCTGGCCAATCGGCTGGTGGCAAAGTGGGTTTACGAAGGATCGTTTATTAGCTTATTGAGCACCCCAAACAGTCGGATTAAAATCATTGTCACCCAGGGAATTTATCTGCTGGCTTCCATTGCCGTTTTGTTTACGGTGCTTTTTCTGGTGGGGTATGGGATGAGTCAACATTTTTTTCCGGGAATGCTGGATGAAAAAGTATTTTTAAAATTGAATATCGGTGCGTGTCTGATGACTATGACGATTGGGATGTTCTGTTTTTTCTTTTCCTGCCTGTTTAACAGTACCAAACCAGCACTGTTTTTTGGAGCCCTGCTCCCAATTGTTTTTTTCTTGCTCAATACACTCAGCAAGCTTTCTGAGAAGACGGCCTTTTTAGGAAAGTTTTCTTTATATAATACTTTTGACGGACTTGCTATTGTTAATGGACAAAGTAGTATCACTTTGATTAGCGGTGGTTTTGCGATGTTTATTTTACTGCTGTTTATAGCATCAGTAGGAGTATTCAGTCTAAAACGTCTGCCGGTATAAGATTATTATCTAAATTTATAAGCCAGCAACATCCTAAAGATACTTACGTTAGGGTGGTGCTGGCTTTGTTTTAGTTTTTATTTGGTTGTGTTATTCAATCGTGTTTCTGAGGATGCCGATTTTTTCTATGGCGGCTTCAATTACATCACCATGCTGTAAAAACTGCGGCGGATCAAGCGCAAAGCCGACACCGGCTGGGGTTCCGGTCAGAATGATATCTCCTGGCAGTAGCGTCATACCCTGGGACAGGTCGCTGATGATCGATGGAATGTCAAAGATCATCCGACCAGTATTGGAGTGCTGTCGCACTTCACCGTTGACCCGGCAGGTAATATCGAGATCAAAGGGAATTCTTAAATCATTTTTATGGAGGATTCTCGGGCCCAGCGGACAGAAAGTGTCCAGCGATTTGCCTTTGTACCATTGGGAATGCTTTTTCTGGAGATCCCGGGCAGTGATGTCGTTGGCAATGGTATATCCGAAAATATAATCTTCCGCGTCTTCTTTTGAGATATCAGAACCTTTTTTGCCAATCACAATCGCCAACTCAACTTCGTAGTCGATTTGTTTGGTGGCTTTGGCATGGGATAGAATGACGGTGTCCGGTCCGGTAACCGAGGTAGGCAGTTTGGAAAAATAAATGGGATTTTCCGGTACTTCTCCCATTGAAGGGATGTTTTTAATCTCTTTGGCGTGGTCCGCATAGTTTTTTCCCAGACAGAAAATATTTCTTGGGGGCTTAGGTATGGGTGCCAGCAGTTTAACCAAGCTCAGATTAATGCCTAGATTAGAGTGCTCATCCATGACTTTTTTCATGTCTGCCAGCAGTTCATCAGTAGCCAGTGGAATGAAGTCGATGAGACGCTCGGGAAACTTGAGACCCATCAGCTTTCCGATAGTGGTAATCGGCAAAACCTTTGTTTCATCTGCTGTCAGAATGCCGCCTTCACTAAATGCGTTGTATTGATAAGTTACGAAATACATATAAAATCCCTCCCTTTTTCTTAATATCATACCATTTTCGGGGTTGAAATTCCAGATAAATTCAAAGAACAAAAATTCAAATGGTGATAATCTGGGTACCCACAGTTACATATCAATTACTTACCCCCAAAAATGAAATAATATCTTAAGATAACGATTTCTTTTAAGCAAAGAGCATTGACAATTCAGGCTAATTAAATTATGATTATTGTAATTAAGTATGCAGGCTTTTTGTAAGCGAGGCATAAAGGTGCAAAAGGAACAATACATTTAATGAGGAAAATTGCCTATTAGAAAGTATGCCGCTATTTTTATAAAGCGGCTAGTTTTTTGCCCATAATTGTGTTTATGATAGGAGGAACATTATGTTAAAAGGAAGACATTTAATCGAGCCTGGAGACTTTCAACTGGACGAAATTGAATCGATTATGCAGCTGGCTGATAATATTATTGCAGACCCCGAGGGTTATTCTTTGGTTTGCAAGGGAAAATTATTAGCCAGCCTTTTTTATGAGCCTTCCACACGGACACGGTTCAGTTTTGAAGCAGCGATGCTTCGACTTGGGGGAGAAATCATCGGATTCGACGATCCCAATAACTCATCGGTTTCTAAGGGTGAAAGTCTGGGGGATACCATCCGGACCATCGAATGTTATTCCGACATTGCGGTAATCCGGCATCCCCGGGAAGGAACCGCCCGACTGGTTTCAAAATTTGCCAACGAAATGCCCATTATCAATGCCGGCGATGGCGGACATGAACACCCCACTCAAACATTGACAGACCTACTAACCATCAGAAAATTTAAAGGGGGCTGTGACAACCACGTGGTGGGTGTCTGCGGTGACTTGCTCTTTGGCCGAACCATCCATTCCCTGGTCAAAACTTTAAGCCGCTATCAGGGTGTAAAATTTGTGTTTATCTCACCGAAAGAATTAAAGATGCCGGCCCATATTCTCCATCAGCTTGATCCGAAAACCTATACCGAAACCACCAGCCTGGATGAGGTCATAGGTAATCTGGATATCCTCTATATGTCCCGGGTTCAACGGGAGCGTTTTGTCAGTGAGGAAGAATATCTGCGGTTAAAAAACTATTATATTCTAGATAAAAAGAAAATGAAAAGCGCCAAAGAAGAGATGATTGTCATGCATCCGTTGCCTCGGGTTAATGAAATCGCCACCGAAGTGGATGAGGATCCCCGAGCAGTCTATTTTGCCCAGGCCAAATATGGCATGTATGTAAGAATGGCGCTTATTGCCAAACTTTTGGGAGTGGAGGATAAGAAATGATCAACGTATCGAAACTGAAAAAGGGTATCATCATTGACCATATTGAAGCGGGACACGGTTTTGAGATTTACAAGGAACTGCACCTCAACGATATTGACGATGTGGTGGTACTGCTTAAAAACATTCCCAGCAAGAAAATGAAACAAAAGGATTTAATCAAAATCGAAACTGACCTGCAGATTGACATGACCGTGCTGGGTCTCATCGATCCCAATGTTACCATCAACTTTGTTAAAAACGGCGAATTGTGCAAAAAAATCAGTTTGACCTTACCAAAGGTTGTTAATGGTATTATGACCTGCAAAAATCCCCGGTGCATTACCCAATACGAGGATGTCAAAGATATTCGGTTTTATTTGGTCAATGAAGAGAAAAAACAATACCGCTGTGAGTACTGCGACGCCTACACCACTTTTATTGACGAAGAATAGATATTGGTTTCGGCGCCGGTACCAACACGTATCAATCAGTTGTATGTGCGCAGTTCGGACAGCCATTTCGATTGATAATCGAATTGTCTGTTCGCCCTGAGGCATACAACACGATATGATACGTGTTGGTACCTAGTAGCACTTCAGTGTTTATATTGCCATGGATACATAGGCATGATACTAACTTATTTTTAAATATTTCGATCAAAGCATAATCACTAAAACCAGAAAAACAGAAGGAGGAAAGATGAAAACCTTAATCAAGAACGTTGAAATGGTTGATGCCGAAGGAAGACGGTATGGCAAAGTATTGATTGAAGACGGAAAAATCAAGAAGGTCTATAAAGAAAAGGGGAACGTCAAATCCGAATATGATCAGGAAATTGATGGTCAGGGACTTGTACTCATGCCAGGATTTATTGACATGCACTGTCATTTGCGAGACCCTGGTTATGAATATAAAGAAACCATGGAAACCGGGATGGCGGCAGCTTTAAAGGGCGGTTTTACCACGTTGGTTGCGATGGCCAACACCAAACCCATTATGGATGATGCGGTTGTTATTAAAGCAAATCTGGATAAAGCGATAGTTTTAAATCAATGCAATCTGATCCAGGTTGCGGCACTAACCAAAGACTTTGGCGATTCAGAACTGGTTGATTTCAAAACTATTCGCCCGCTGACCAACGTATTTTCTAACGATGGGGTTTCCATCTTAAACTCAGAAATTATGGTAAAAGGTCTGGAAGCATCCAGCGAACATGATTTTCTGCTGTTGACCCACTGCCAGCCGGAAACCGCTCTGGTCAAACGGGATGTGGAGCTGCTGGCCGAAAATGGCGGTCATCTTCACGTTTGTCACATCAGTAAAAAAGATACCCTTGATTTAATCCGAGCCGCCAAGGAAAAGGGACTGGACATCACCTGCGAAGTCACACCCCATCATATTTTTGCCTCGGCCATGGACTACAAGGTTAACCCATCATTTCGCACCTATCCGGATCGTCGGGCTTTAATCGAGGGCATCAAGGATGGCATCGTGGACATGTGCGGCACCGACCATGCGCCTCATTCAGAAGAGGATAAGCTTAAGGGAGCACCGGGGATTAATAATTTTGAAATGGCCTTTGCCATGTATTACACGGTATTTGACCAAAACAGCATCTCACTGGAAAAACTCAGTGAGATGTTAAGCGATGCCCCAGCCAAACGATTGGGCATTAAAGCCGGACTGATCAAAGAACGTTATCCGGCGGATCTGGTGCTGGTGGACCTGAACTGGGAAGGGAAAATCAATCCCAAAGAATTCGTTTCAAAAAGTAAAAACAATCCCTTTGGCGGTGAGACCTTAAAAGGAAAAGTAATGATGACAATGGTGAAGGGAGAACTTAAATATGATGATAATGGATCGACTCTATAATGATGCTGTAAAAAAAGGACCCATTTGTGTGGGTTTGGATACAACTCTGAAATTTTTACCAAAATACCTGTTGGACAAAGACTGGTCGGATGGTGAGAAAATAACTGAATTCAATAAAAAAATTGTAGACGCCACCGAAGATCTGGCGGCTTCTTACAAGGTACAGATTGCCTGTTATGAATCGCTTGGTCTGGATGGCATGAAAGCCTACAGTGAAACCGTCAAATATGCCCGCAGCAAAGGGGTTGTCGTCATTGGTGACGTGAAGCGGGGCGATATTTCGTCAACCGGGGATCAATACGCTAAAGGCCATTTCAGCGGCGATTTCGAGGTCGATATTATGACCGTCAACGCCTATATGGGTGAAGATGCGGTATCGCCCTATTATAAATATATTAAAGAAAACGACAAGGGCATTTTTATTCTGCAACGGACTTCCAACCCATCGGCAGTTGATCTGCAGAACCTCAAAGTCGGGGATGACACCATCTATGAAGTCATGGGCGATAAGATCGAAGCTTGGGGAAGTGCCTTCCGAGGTGACCATGGATTTTCGGCCATTGGCTCGGTGGTTGGCCTGACTCGTCCCGAAGAATTTGAAGCCATCCGGGAACGCTGTCCCCACACCTTCTTTCTGGTGCCGGGTTACGGCGCTCAAGGCGGAACCGGCGAAGACATTGCCAATATCCTGAAGAAATCACGATGCGCCGTGGTTAATTCTTCCCGGGGTCTGATCACCGGCCATCAAAAAGCCGGCTGTGAGGATGAAGGCTTTGCCGAGCACATCAGAAACGCGACCCTGGCAATGCAGGAGGACATTCTTAAATGGCTGTAATCCTAACTAATACCAGTGTATCACCGGGAATTTTTAAAATGACTGTGGAATTTACCGGTGATGTAAAACCAGGTCAGTTCTTTATGCTGCGAGCCTGGGACAAGGATCCGCTGTTATCCCGTCCCATCAGTGTACATGACTATACACCCGGCAAGCTGACTTTTTTATACCAGGTGGTGGGAAAAGGAACCGAAATTTTAGCCCGCCTTCAAACTGGGGATGATGTTACCATTCAAGGTCCTTACGGTAATGGGTTCCCAAAAATTACCGAAGACCTATGTGTGGTCGGCGGCGGTATCGGAACGGCACCGCTTTATTATCTGGTTCGAAACTATAAAGCTGAGAACCCTACCGGAAAATGCCGGGTTTATCTGGGCTTTCGGGATACGCCCTATGGCGTAGAAGCCTTTGAAGCCTTGGCAGACGAGGTTGTTCTGGATGTGGGGGGGATTATTACCCATAAGCTTTCAGTTACACCCGATGAGACGGTGGTTACCTGCGGACCGGAAATTATGATGGAATCAGTGGCTAAAACTGTGTCGGCAGAGAACACCGTCTACGTTTCACTGGAAGCGCATATGGCCTGTGGCATTGGTGCCTGTTTAGGATGCACCTGCGAAACCAAATCTGGCAATAAAAAAGTTTGTAAGGATGGCCCGGTATTTTTACGGGAAGAGGTGTTTTATGTCTAAATGTCTGGAAACAAAATTTAATGACATTCTCTTTAAAAACCCGGTGATCCCGGCATCCGGAACCTTCGGCTTTGGTCGCGAATATGAAGCTTTCTATGATCTGGCTAAACTGGGTGGGCTCTGTTCCAAAGGGCTAACCCTGGAACCTAAACCGGGGAACAAGGGCATGCGTCTCTGGGAAACACCAGCGGGACTGATGAACAGCATCGGTCTGGAAAACCCGGGAATCGATGCTTTTATCAAAACCGAATGGCCCCATCTAAAAGCAATTGATACCGTCACGGTTATTAATGTCGGCGGAAAAGATGAAGAGTCTTATCTGACTGCCATAGAAAAACTGAATGCCATTGATGCCCAGCTCATCGAGCTGAACATCTCCTGTCCCAATGTGAAGGCCGGCGGCATGGCTTACGGTATGAAGGCGGAAACGGCCGGGGATATCACCAAAAAAGTGGTGGATATTTCCCGCCATCCGATTATGGTCAAGCTGTCTCCCAATGGTGATTCAATTGCCGATATTGCACTAGCCTGTGAGGCTGCCGGGGCCCAGGGGATTTCGCTGATTAATACCCTTCAGGGCATGGCCATCGACTATAAGAAAAAAAAGGTCGTCTTTGACAATCTCTATGCCGGATTATCCGGACCGGCGGTCAAACCCATTGCCCTGCGGATGACGCATCAAGTCTGTCAAACCGTGAAAATCCCGGTTATGGCCATGGGCGGTATCAGCGATTGGCAAGATGCCTTAGAATTTATCATGGCTGGGGCAACCTGCATCCAAATCGGCACCATTAACTTTAATAACCCGATGGCTCCCATCGAGATTATCGAAGGTCTGGAAGCCTATTGCATCAACGAAGGGCTGGCTAATATTGGCGAAGTCCGGGGAATTGTTTAGTATAAAATATAGAAATGAGGAATAGTATGAGTCAGGAAGTATTAGATATATTAAAAGAAACCGATGCCTTTTTAGAAGGACATTTTTTACTCTCATCAGGCAAGCACAGCGACCAGTATGTTCAATGTGCCAAGGTGTTGCGCTTCCCGGATGCCGCAGCTAAGGTGCTGGCCCCAGTAGTGGAACAATTAAAAGCATTAGAAATTGATAAGGTTGTTGGACCAGCTATGGGCGGGGTCATCGTCTCTTACGAAATCGGCCGTCAATTGGGCAAAGAATCAATTTTCACCGAACGTAAAGACGGACTGATGGAACTGCGACGGGGCTTTGAAATCAAACCCGGTGAACGCGTTATCATCACCGAAGACGTGGTCACCACTGGAAAATCCACCATTGAAACGAAAAAAGTATTGGAAGAACTGGGGGCGGTTGTTTTAGGCGTTGCCTGCATCGCCGACCGTCGGGCTGCCGGTGTTGAAATTGACATGCCCATCTACTCATCGATTAAACTGGAAATTACTGCCTGGGATCCCGACGAGTGCCCGGTTTGCAAAGCCGGTAAAGTTGCTTTAGTAAAACCAGGTTCCAGAGGCAATGCTTAATAATTAAGTTTACAATTAAATTTATATAGGAGGAACAAGATGAAAAACAAAAAGATTATCGCGTTGATCAGTAATGATTTTGAAGATCTTGAATTATGGTATCCGATGCTTCGCTTGCGCGAAGAAGGGGTAACCGTTCATGTTGTGGGGGAAGAAGCAGGTAAAAAGTACATTGGTAAATACGGTGTACCCTGTGTTTCCGATCTGGCCTATACTGATATTAACCCTGACGATTACGACGGCATTCTGGTTCCCGGTGGTTGGGCACCTGACGCCATCCGTCGTTTCCCAGTGGTTCTGGAGATGATCCGCAACCTGGATGGACGAAAACGGATCATTGGCCAGATTTGTCATGCCGGTTGGGTTCTGATTTCAGCCGGAATTCTCAAAGGCAAAAATGTCACCAGCACCCCCGGGATTAAAGATGATATGACCAATGCCGGTGCCATCTGGCATGACACCCCATCCATTATTGATGGCCATATTGTTTCCAGTCGCCGTCCTCCTGATCTGCCTGAATATATGATTGATTATATAAAAGTACTGAAATCTCAGGACTGATCTGTTGTAGCATTAGAAAAAGCCACTCAATTGAGTGGCTTTTGTTTAGCTTGGAAATTAAAATTCCATTTTTTTGACTATGACAGAATTAAGTGCTGATAAGTCTTTTTCTAAAACCGCAATCTCTGCATCCTTATCTGGCAAAAATTCTAAAATGATCAATCCACTGGTCGCACACTGATTATCAGCTGATTCATGTAAACCAAGACGTGTCTTAATAATACAACCGTTTTTGGTTAATAACTCTTGAACTTTCAAAGCTTCATTTTCCCGATTGCCAACTTGGATTCCAATAATTTTTTTCATAACAAACCCTCCCTACATAGTTTTATTGATTATAACCTTTTATTAGATTTGAATCAATCTAAACTTTGATTAGTTGCGATTTAGTTATCGACAAGTAAAAATTCTTCAAAATAAATCATAAAGGAAAATATGCTGATTTTAAATGACGTTGAGAAAAAATATCAATGAATTCTGAAAAAGCCATTTGATTAAGTAAAGCAACAATGGATATATATATTGAGACAGCAAGTATAGATGTCTTAAAAATTGATTTTAAAGGAGTTACTCATGAATATTATTGCGATTAACGGCAGTCCCAGAAAAAAAGAAAATACGGCTACCTTGTTGGAAAAAGCCCTGGAAGGTGCAGCAGATAAAGGTGCTCAAACCGAGCTCATTCATCTGTATGATTTGAATTATAAAGGTTGTATCAGTTGTTTTGCCTGTAAACGGATTGGTGGAAAAAGTTATGGCAAATGTGCTGTCAAAGATGATTTAACAGCGGTTTTTGAGAAGATTGAGACAGCGGATGCGCTGGTTTTAGGGTCACCCATCTATTTTGGTGAAGTTACCGGTGAAATGCGCTCATTCCTGGAGCGTTTATTTTTTCAATATCATGTCTATGATAAGCAACGTACGGTTCTTTTTCCCAAAAAAATCAAAACCGGGTTCATTTTTACCATGAATGCCCCGGAAAAGGTATTAAAAGATATCAAATATGATATGAAATTCAAGGGTTATGAAAGTATTCTTACCCATTTCTTTGGCAGTGCAAAAACGTTAGAAGTCACAGATACCTGGCAGTTTCCCGATTATTCAAAATTCGAGGCAACCTCCTTCAATGTAGATGCTAAAGCCAAACGGCGCCGGGAAGTGTTCCCCAATGATTGTGAAAAAGCTTATGGGTTAGGCGTGGAATTAGTAACAGCCAACAGCGAGGTTAAAACGAAATAATAAGAAACTAGTAATATAATGCTTTGTATGGTGAGATATTAAGCGAAACGATCTAGTTCGATTAAAAAATGCTTTTGTCCAATTAAGACAAAAGCATTTTTAAGTTTTTTTGATTGGTAATTTGCGAGCATCGGGAAATACTAAACAAATATATCTGATTGTAGCAACTAATGAATAAGACAATTTCATTTCATTTAATGCAATTTATTACAACACAGGGATTCTTTCATTAGAGGTAGGGTCCCATTGATTCAATGTCCTCATGCCAAACGGCAATCCGGTTTCGTCCAGCTTCCTTGGCCAGGTAAAGGGCTTCATCAGATCGCTTCAATAGATTATCAAAGGAGCTTTCGTCCATCGGGTTGGATGTAACAACACCGATAGAAATGGTGACGACACCCTGAATTGGGGATGAATCGTGAGGGATTGCTAAATTTTGGATGGTTGCTCTTAAAGATTCAGCGACATTTTCAGCACCTTTTGCGTTGGTATTGGGCAGTAGGCAGGCGAACTCTTCACCGCCCCACCGGGCAGCCAGATCCCTGGGGCGTTTGAGGGTGCTTGAAAGGGCCGAGGCAACTTTTTTAAGACAGGTATCACCCTCCAGATGACCATAGGTGTCATTGTAAAATTTAAAATGATCAATATCAATTAAAAGAATGGATAGAATTGTCCCGGTTCGTTTGGCTTTTTTGATTTCCTGGGTCATTGTATCGTCAAACCGACGACGATTGGCAATTTGGGTAAGCTGATCAACATCTGTGTTTATTTTTAAAGTATCCTGATAGTATTTTAAGGCGAGATGATTTTTTATTTTAGCCTTGATAATAGGAACACTGAAAGGTTTGGTAATATAGTCGATGGCCCCTAGTGTTAAACCGTATTCAATATCATTGGCGGCAGTCAGCGAGGTGAGGAAGATTACCGGAATATCTTTTGTCTTGATCCCCTGGTTCAAGCGGTTACAAATCTCGTAGCCATCCATTTCCGGCATGATAATATCTAAAAGAATAAGATCAGGCGGATCATCGGAATTACAAATGGACAAGGCTTCTTTGCCATTGTGGGTAATTAATACTTCATAATCCTCACTCAAGGCTGTTTCCAGTATTTTGGTGTTCAATGGGGAATCATCCACAACTAGGATTTTTTGACGAATCGGGCAGAGTTCCCGGAGTGCGGTTTGAATATGCGATTCTTCAAGGTGTTTTCGCGCTTCTTGAAGACCAATGGCTGAGAGTTTGGTATGGGTAATATCGATTCCGGCTACATAGACGTAGTCATCATGCCGATTAAATTCCCAGTCAATGTATCTGTAAGAGTTATCATCAGATCGAAAACGATTAGAAAAGGTGAGGCGGTGGCTGGTATGAATCAATTCAGAAAAAATAAAGACAGTGGCATCCCGATCATCGGGATGAACGTAATCGATAATATTAGTTCCTTCCAGTTTTTCTGGGGAATACCCAAAGATTCTTTCCCAAGCAACGTTGATTTTTTCGAATTGGCCTTGAATCGAAAGAATACATAAAAGATCAAGATTCAGGGAAAAAATTCGGTTTAAAATCTGTGCTGGCGTATTAGTGGCGTAAAAATTTTCCATAGGCAGTTTTTTCCAATCATTAATTCTAAATTTGCGAGTAAAACGAATGAAAGCAAGGGATCTAGTCGATAGTCCATAGATTTCAGTTGAATTTATAACGGATGTCACTATTTGTTGGTGTGGATAATTGAGAGCATAATAATGTTTGAGTATATTATTATGTCTTGATATTTGGTTTCATACAATTATACATGTGGAAGGATTTTAAGTCAAAGTGATTATGCTAACAAAACAGGGCAAAAAAGAGAAAAAAGGCAATTTAAATTGCCTATAATTCGTAAGGAATAGTACTTAGTATTTATCCATGTCGTCCAGAATAATTGGGGAGGTATTATTCTGGACGACAGCTTCTTTTACGGGTTTGGGAATTAGGGCAGCGGATTGTGTAGTTTTGGATTTATCTTTAAGTTTAAAGGTGTCCACCATTTCTTTGAGCATTTCTGCCTGACTGGACAGTTCCTGACTGGCAGCAGCACTTTGCTCAGCGGTGGCAGAGTTGGTTTGAACTACCAGAGAAACCTGTTCCAGACCTTTGGTGATCTGAGAAATCTCGGTCGCTTGATCATTGGAAGCCTGGGCGATTTTACTGACCAGCTCCGCAACTTTTTCAATTTGACTCAAGATTTCTTTTAAGCTCTCGGCAGTTTCGTCGGCGATTTTAGTTCCCACATCAACCTTACTAATAGAACCTTCAATGAGTGTGGTGGTCTCCTTGGCAGCTTCAGCACTTCGTGCCGCCAGAGTACGGACTTCTTCGGCCACTACGGCAAAGCCTTTGCCGTGCTGTCCGGCTCTAGCGGCTTCCACAGCAGCATTTAAAGACAGAATATTGGTCTGAAAGGCGATGTCATCAATGACCTTGATGATTTTTGAAATATTGTGGGAGGACTCATTAATGTCCAGCATTGAAGCAACCATCTCTGCCATTTGTTTATTACCGGACTGGGCGTTGGTCTGCACTTCAACGGCTCGATCATTGGCCTCATTGGCATTTTGGGCATTCCTTTTGGTTTCGGCAGCTACTTCGTCAATGGAAGCAGATAGTTCTTCGATGGAACTGGCCTGTTCGGTAGTGCCATGGGATAAGTGCTGACCGCCATCGGATATTTGACGGGCACCAGTCTCTACCTGGCCAGCAGCCTCATTGATTTCACCCATTACATTGCTCAGATGGGTCGTAATACCATTGATGGCATCTTTTATTGCAATGAAATCACCAAGGTAATCGGTTGTTATTTCCTGCCCTAAATCGCCTGCACCAATGCGTTCAAGGGTATCAGTGATTTCATCCACATACTGTTTTAAAAAGACAATGGTTGCGTTCATATCATTTTTAATTTGACCATGCTGACCCTTGAAATTACCCTCCATGATAATATTCAGATTACCTTGGGAAAGCTCTTTTAGTGTGGCAGAAGCGGCCTGGATAGGATCGATGACAGCATCTAGCGTTTGGTTGAATCCGGCAATAACTTTAGCATATTCGCCAGGGAATTTTGAAGTATCCCCACGATGGGCCAAATCGCCTTCGACAGCAATTTGTGACATAGACTCAGTTTCTTCCACTAACATGACAATATTTTTAATCATCCAGGTCAGACTGGGGATTAACTGATCTTTGTCACTTCGTTTTCCGGTAGTGTTTAAATCTTCAAGATCACTCATGTTACCATTGGCAATATTATTGACGATCTCCATAATGTGAACCATCTTACTGTTGATCTTATTAATGGAGTCTGATATTTCAGCATAAATGCCGCAATAATTGCCGTTGATTGTACTGGAGAAATCATTGACACTCATCAGTGCCAGCACCTGATTTCCTTCTTCCAGAGCTCCAAGGCCGTCAATACAGGCGTTAATATTATTCTTGAGAGTATTAAAATCGCCGTGGTAGGTATCACTGATTTTAGACGGAATTTCGCCATTGCCAATGCGTTTAATATAATCAGCGGCGACATTGAGCGGATCAATGACGGCATCCAAGGTATCATTGACACCCTGGACAATTTCTCTGAAACCGCCCTGAAAATCCCCGGCATTGCCGCGGGTGTGAAGATGCCCTTCCACAGCGGCGGCTGATAGCCGCTTCGATTCACTGATCAGGAGCCGAATATTTTCCACGGTCTGTTTCAATGCCGGTGTGATTTCGTCCCGATCGCCCAGAGATTCGATTTCCGCTGACAGATCTCCAGCAGCGACTTGATTCAGTGTGCCGATGAGCTCCAGCTGCAGATTCTCAGCAAAGTTGTCAAGAGCAACCGCCATTTGACCAATTTCATTGGTCGGTTCCATATTCAGGCGAATTCCCAAATATCCTTGATTCATTTCCTGAATCATTTGATTAACACGATTGATTGGTCTCGTAATAGAATTTGAGATTCGATATAAGACCAGTGCAAGCACTAAAAAAACCAGCAATCCCATTCCGGCAATAAGCATGATATTTTTAGTAATGGCGGCAAAAACACTTTCCAGGGAATAGCCGATATCAATGGCACCGACCAGCTCTCCGTTGATTGTCAAGGGATACAAAACATCGTAAACGGTTACATCGTGGGATTCATAATAATACTCCGATGCCGAGGAAATGCCATCCTGGGCAGCCGCCTTCATGCTTTCATCATCAGAATAATCATTGCCGACATCATCTTTGACACTATCGGCAATGTCGATAACATTTTTATCAATGATGGCGATATAGACGATACTTTCATCATTGGCCATTTTATCAATCTGGGATTGATAACTGAATTCAGCTTTAACTCTTTCAATTTGTTCAGTGGTTGCCCCGGAAGCTGAATCTGATAATGCTTCAATGGTATTGGCATTATTTTCCAGCTGTGTGACAAAGCGCTGGGAGGTCACAAATCCATTGCTTTTTAATTCTTCCAGCAGGCTGTCGCGAATTAAATAGGAAGATATGACACCAATGGCTATAATTCCGAAAAATACACATAAAAGAGGAATAATCAGAAGCTTGAATCGAATAGATGCGGTTTTTTTGAAATTAATATTTTCATGTTTTGCTTTCATCAGTTCACCTTTTTTCATCAGATAATTATTATCATCAAATTTTAAATCCAGAGTTTAAGTGTTTAGGAGCAATAGAAAAACAGAACACCATCGATTGTCGGTATTTCAGGCTACATTAATCAGCCGGTATACTCAACTTGTAAGTAATCTGGAGAGGCAGATATTATTTAATTATACAGAGCAGTTGCTTTTAAGTCAAAGTGATTATTTTACAAAAAAGGATAAAAAAAGCGATGGTATAAACGGTTGTGATGAACAACTGTAAACCATTGCTTTTGATGATTGTCGTAAATTGATTAACCAGAAAAATTTTATCTTTGCAGTTTAGCTTTACTGTTCCACGAAATCGATGATGATTTCGATAAGTTCCATAGCTAATTTATTGTAGTGGTCGCCAGTAAGGTCATCAGTACCTGAATAAATTAGAACAAAAGATTTGGCGTTAAGTCCCACACCAATTTTAATCCGGGGTTTGTTCTTGAATGCAACAGGAATATTATCGTTTCTCAAGGTAATGTAGATCTTTTCCTTATCAGCAAAAAGCTTGACCAGGGTTCGGCCATCTTCGGCTTTAATACTGTAAGAACCATTAAAGGTAATAATTTTACCAGTGGTGAGTCGGTCTCCCAGTGAGACAATAAATTCTTCCAGATTCAGTTTCAAATCCGGGCGCCATTGATCCAGAACAATGGTACGGATAGTGGGATCATTATTGCTGGCACCGGTTTCGGCCGGCAGGTGAAGGACATTCTGCTTTGAAACAGCATAATATCCTTTTTTAAGATCAACCAACTTTTGTTCTTCCAGCATGGCATAGGTAATCAGCCCGAAAGATTGTTTTTCAGCCCGCCAGCCGCTGACACCGATCGGAGGCAGAAAATTAGCATTCTTAAAAGGCTGGATATCTGAGGGGTCGTTGGTTAGGGCAACAAACAGAAAATCCGGATTATATCCAAAATTTTCAATACAAAGCTTGATCATCCCAGGCTTTTTAAGAACCTTGGGTACGTCATGGTAGAGTTTGTAGGCTTCATCTAAATCTTCAATAAAGCCACCGTCTTTTTGATGGTGATAAGCCTTGGCCAGACGATACATTAGGGCCAGACGAATGTTCAGTTTTGCGGCAATTCCTTTGTAGGAATTGGGGAAAAGTTTAATGTTTAATTTTTCCGAAGCATCATCATAGGCAGAAATCTTTGATTCAACAAAAATCACATGCCGCTGGAGGCTTTTTTCTTCGGCGATGATGACGAGATTAGGTTTGCCAAATTGTCCCAGAGACGGTTCAATAATAAAACTGATTTTGACAATATCCGGCAGCCATTCGGGCTTAAAGTCATCCGTAAATTTAATTGTATTTAAAAATTTTAATTGCTTTGCAAAATCGGTTTCCATATCAAGTATGATGCTGTTCACAACACCTTGGTTACCGTAGAATGTGGTTGTCATAAAAAATCCTCCATTTGTAGTGATTTAAGTATACCACGTCAAGCCCATAATAAAAAGAATTTTGATGCATCAACACACTATTTTAGAGAGGAAAAATCAGGAAAAACGTGAAACCAGACCTTTCATGGTGTCAATGGTTAAATCGATATCATCAGAAGTGATGTCGTTGTTGGTGACAAAGCGGTATTCACCATTTTCCTGCCCGCTGATTTTAATATTTTTCTGCAAAAGTCCATTGACCAGTTCAGTCTCGGTGATGACAGATTCGGCCAAGGTAAAAAAAACCATATTGATGTCCAAACGATCCCGTTGAACAACACAGGACTCGATTTCTTCCAAACGGTTAGCCAGATAACGGGCGTTTTGATGGTCACTCTCCAAACGGTCGACCATGTCGGTTAAAGCAATGATTCCGGCGGCCGCCAGAATCCCGGCTTGACGGAGTCCGCCACCCATGAGTTTTCGGTTTTTGCGAGCCTTTTTAATAAAACTCTCGGTTCCCAAAAGTAAGGATCCCACTGGTGCGCATAACCCTTTGGACAAGCAAACGTTCACCGAATCGCTAAATTGGGCTATTTCTTTGGCATTTACACCTAAGGCAAGAGCTGCGTTAAAAAGACGGGCACCATCTAAATGAACCGGGATATCATGGTCGTGAGCCAGCTCATAAATTGCTTGCATATTCGAAAGTTGAACCACCTGCCCTGAGGACTGGGCGTTTTCCATACAGATCAGTCCAGTGTCGGGAAAGTGAATATCATCGCCCCGGAGCATTCCTGCTAATTTTTGGACATCAATGTTGTTTCCAACGACTGGAAAGGTTCGAACCTGTACCCCAGAAAGCACGGCAGCAGCGCCAACCTCGTGCATCAGAATATGACAGGCATCGCCAACAAGAATCTCATCCCCCCGTTTGGTATGAGTCATAATGGCAACCTGATTGCCAAAAGTCCCGGAAGGAACAAACAGTGCTGCTTCCTTGCCAAGGATTTCGCAGGCCAGTTTTTCAAGCTGATTGATGGTTGGATCATCGCCATACACATCATCGCCAACTGGAGCATTGGCCATGGCCTCGCGCATGGCGGGGGTTGGTTGAGTTACCGTATCGCTTCTTAAATCAATAAACATGTTTTTCTCCTTTATCTGTAATGCTGTATTTTCTTAGGTATTATATGTTTTAATTTGCAAAGTTTCCAGTTAAAATTTTATGAATCAGCAAGAAAAGAGTTTTAAGTGTTTGAGTTTGGGTAAAAACTACAAATAGTAAAAAAAAAGAATGTCAATTGAAGTGGGCATTATACCAGTCAATGTTAAGTGGAAAGTAGGGATGTAATTGAACCATAAAAAGAACAGAGTAAGTCAATTGGTTCAGATGAAAAAGCGAAATTTGAAAAAAGTCACCAATGAAGAAAGCCTTAAACAGATGCATCGGGCTCTAGTTGAGAGTGAAGAACGGTTTCAGCAACTCTTTTATGAAGCACCGCTAGGTTACCAGTCGTTGGACGGTGACGGGAACCTGATTGAGATTAATAATCAGTGGCTGGCAACTCTGGGCTATGATCGTGAGGAAGTTTTAGGTAAATGGTTTGGCGATTTTTTACTACCAGAAGGACAGGAAACATTCAGAGAACGATTTCCGTTATTTAAAAAAAAGGGACAGATTCACAGCGAATTTGAAATGCTTCACAAAAATGGCAGTCATCGATTTATTGCCTTTGAAGGGAAAATCGGTTATGACTTAGAGGGGAACTTTAGACAAACCCACTGCATCCTTCAGGACATCACCGAACGGAAAGAAAACGAACGAGCTCTTGAACGAGAACGCAAAGAGGCTTTGTTCCTCATTTATCACGACCAGCTAACCGGTCTTTATAACCGACGGTTTTATGAGGATGTTTTAAAAAAATTGGATCGTACTTCCAATCTGCCCTTATCTTTGCTCATGGGAGATGTCAATGGGCTTAAGCGAATGAATGATGTTTTTGGGCATAAACAAGGAGATGAACTGATTAAGTTAGCGGCTAAGGTTATTACTAAAGGGTGTCGTGCTGACGACATCATTGCCCGGTTAGGCGGCGATGAGTTTGTGGTGATCTTGCCCAAGGTAGACACAGCAGAAGCTGAGCGAATTATTGCTCGAATCAAAGAGTTATCATTGGACTACAGTATTGCCGGAACTCACGTATCGATTGCTTTTGGCCATGCTACAAAAATAAATGATGCAGAAGATATCAATGACATCTTTAAAAAAGCCGAAGAAGAGATGTACCGTCACAAGGTGATCGAACACCGGGATCAACGGAATCAGATTATTAGTCTGTTTGCAGAAGTATTTAATGAGCAAGAAGAAAGTGAAAAAGAAATCAGTAAATAAAATAATACCATCAGCATATGAAATGTTATGCTGATGGTATTTTTTTATTAATAAATACGAAGATAAAATTTAACCACAAATAAATATTGCCTGGATTTTGTTTAATTCTTAACAAAAATATGGTATCATATCACAATACTATGTATAACGATGTTTTGTGGAAAGGAAAGAAAAAAAAGAATGGTCTCTTTATTAGAGTTAACACTTCAATTATCAAGAGCTTCTGATATGGTAAGCCCGGAATTAAACAATCATCAACGTCTAGTCGCTTATATTACCTTTAACCTGGGAGAAGCGTTGAACTTTGATGAAAAGAAATTAAATGAGGTCAGTGTTGCTGCTGTTTTGCATGACATTGGGGGATTAAGTATGCAGGAGCGCATTAATGTTCTGAAATTTGAAGCCATTAACCCCCATCAACATGCTCGGATTGGATGGCTGCTCCTCAAAGATTACCGTGAATTCGAGGAAATTGCCAGAATTATAAAGTTTCATCACGTGGATTGGAGAGATGGAGAGGGACTTGAGTTTAATGGGGAAGTGGTCATGCCTGAAAGCCATCTTATTCATTTAGCAGATCGCATTGCCACTCTCATCGCTCGAGATGAAAAGATTATCAATCAGAAGGATCGGATCTATAAAAAAATCGAAAGTGCTTCCGGTCAAAAATTTAATCCAGAATATGTGAAGGCGTTTGAGCGGCTAAAAGAAAAAGAATTTTTCTGGTATGATCTGGAGTCTATTTCTAATGGTCGGCGTTATTATAAACGAATAAAATTTAAGGATCAATGCCTGAATATAGACGAATTAATCGGTATTACCAAGCTCTTCGCCCGGGTTATTGACTTCCGGAGCAATTTTACGGCCGTTCACAGCGAGGGTGTTTCGGCAGTGGCCAAACGACTGGCACAGCATTTTAACTGTGATGAGCTCACCTGCAAGAAAATCCAGGCGGCGGGTTATGTTCATGATATTGGAAAACTGACCGTTCCCACTGAGATCCTGGAGAAACCGGGAGCACTCTCCAAAGAAGAATTTGATGTGATCAAAGAACATACTTATCACACCTATGTGTTATTATTTCAAGTTAAAGGGCTGGAAGAAATCAACGAATATGCTTCCATGCACCATGAGCGACTGGACGGAACCGGTTATCCTTTTAAACTTGAAGCAAAGGATCTATCTTTGGGAGCGCGAATTATGGCAGTTGCAGACATTTTTACGGCGGTTTCTGAAAACAGACCCTATCGAAAAGGGATGCAAAAAGAAGAGGTGGTCGAAGTCTTGAGAAAAATGTCAATTGAAAATAAAATTGATAAAAATATCGTGGAGACGCTCATCAGCTACTACCATGAGATAAATAAAGCCAGAATTAAAGCGCAGAAAAAAGCACGAACTCGTTACGACGATTTTGCTAAGCTACTGGTTTAAGGAGACAAACATCCATGACAATCATCAATAACATTAAAGATACTGCCCTGATTTTCGAAGGGGGTGGGATGCGAGCCAGCTATACGGCGGGGTTTTTAAATAATTTGCTGGAAAATGAAATCTATTTTGACTACGTCGCAGGAATCTCTGCCGGCTCCAGTCATACCGTCAATTATTTGTCCCGGGATCCGGAAAGAGCCAGACGTTCATTTGTAGAGCTGGTACAGGACCCACAATTTGGCGGCTGGCGATCTTTTCTAAAAGGTGAAGGCTTTTTTCGTTCTGAATATATCTATGAAGAAACCTCCCATCCGGAAGGCCCACTGCCTTTGGATTTTGAGACCTTTATGGCAAATCCGGCGCAATTACGGATCGGTGTTTTTGAACGGGAACAGGGTAAAGTTATTTACTATACCAAGGATGATATTCATGAAATGAAAGATCTGATGAAAATTGTCCGCTCATCATCTTCCATGCCAATTTTCATGCCACCAACCCAATATAAAAATCATACCTATGTGGATGGCGGCCTGGGGGGCGGCATTGCGTTGGATATTGCTAAACAGGATGGATACAAAAAATTTTTTGTCATTCTTACCAGAGAGAAAGGCTATCGAAAACAACCGATGAAGTTTAAACGAACCATTAGGGCTTACTACCGCAAGTATCCCAAAGTGGCTAAAGCCATGCTGACCCGCCATCTGATTTATAATGAAACCCTGGACGAACTGGAAGAATTGGAACGGGAAGGACGTGCTTTTCTGGTTTACCCAGACACGATGCCGGTATCCAACCGTGAGATCGATTTTGAAAAACTCACAAACAGCTACAAATTGGGATATGCTCAGGGAAAGTGGGATCTGCCAAACTGGAAAGCTTTTCTGGGACTATAAAAACCACCCTTTCACCGATTGAATAAAGTCGATGAAAGGGTGGTTTTTTGGTTGAAAGCGCAAGAACAAGGTGTCATTAATCGCGATTATATTTTTTTCTTTTTATAGCCGTCTTCTTTGTAAGCAAGCAAACCATTAACTGATAAAGATTTACGACCTAAAAAATTTCGAAGCTTAATGGTTATATCCGGCGTTTCTTCATTGAGCATTTTTTTGGGCAAATAGCAGGCGATGTCATTTTGCTCAAAGCGGTCATACATTGCGTCATAAGTCGGTTTTCCCAACTTGACAGTTGGCACATAAATTGGCCCAGAGCAACAACCACCACGATTATCCATTTCAATATAAATATCCTGAACATTTTGATGATTTAAATAATCTTTGACATTCTTCTTAATTTCTATGTTGATACGAACACATCCTTTACCATTTTTATAGTTAGAATTATTGTACATCATTTGATTTTTATTGCAATACCGAATTAGTTTTTTAAAGTAATTTTGGTCTTAAATTTAAGAAGGCTTAAGATAAGGAACTCAATTTTAAGTCATTAAGCTAATAATAGCAAGAATCCCGCCTGATTTGCAATCAATTGATTCAAATCAGGCGGGATCTTTGAGTAGCGGTTTAATCTTAAGTTAATGGATAATCAGTAACAAATTAATATTTGTCAAAGTCCAGATCATCTAAGACGATTTCAGTCTGGGACGGAGGAGCTGCGACGGTTTCATTGACTTTGGGAGCAGCCGAAGCACTGCTTGTCAGTTTTTTATTCACATTTTTTAATTTAAAAGCTTCCACCATTTGTTTGAGCATTTCAGCCTGACCTGAAAGCTCCTGGCTGGCAGCGGCACTTTGTTCGGCAGTGGCAGAATTGGTTTGGACAACCTGTGAGACTTGCTCGACACCCTGATTAATCTGGGCAATTTCCGAAGCTTGATCATTGGATGCCCGGGCAATACTGCCGACCAAAGTCGTGACTTTTTCGATTTGCTTGAGAATTTCAGAAAGACTTTCAGCGGTTTCATCAGCAATTTTAGTACCAACATCCACCTTATCAATCGATCCTTCAATCAGACCAGTTGTCTCTTTGGCTGCTTCAGCGCTTCTGGCAGCCAGGGTACGAACTTCTTCGGCAACTACAGCAAAACCTTTGCCATGTTGTCCAGCTCGGGCGGCTTCCACGGCCGCATTAAGAGCCAGTATATTGGTTTGGAAAGCAATATCGTCAATCACCTTGATGATTTTAGAAATATTATGAGACGAATCATTAATTTCACTCATGGCGGATACCATTCTGACCATTTGAGCATTACCAACTTCAGCATTGGAACGGACACTGATGGCTAATTCATTGGCCTGGTTGGCATTAACCGCATTTTGTTTGGTTTCTGAGGCGACTTCTTCAATGGAAGCAGTCAGTTCTTGAATTGCACTGGCTTGTTCAGTGGTACCCTGAGACAGTGCCTGGCCGCCGTCGGATATTTGCTGGGCACCGATTTCAACCTGGCTTGCGGCAACATTAATATCAGACAAGGTGGTGCTTAGATTTGCGGCAATTTCATTTAAGGCTATTTTAATAGCTAAGAAGTCACCACAAAACAGATTGGTAATTTCAAGATCAAAATTACCGCGACCCATTTCTTCCAGTGTAAGCGTAATTTCTTCCACATACGCTTTTAAGAAATTGATGGTTTGATTCATATCATGCTTGATTATTCCATGCTGACCTTTGAAATCTCCTTCCATTGTAATGCTAAGATGTCCTTGAGCCAATTCTTTTAAAGTCGTTGAGGCCACTTTAATAGGATCAATTACGGCATCAAGGGTGAGGTTAAAGCCTTCAATGACCGTTGCATATTCGCCCTGGAATTTTGCGGCATCCCCACGATTGTTTAAATCACCGTCGATGGCCTGCTTGGCCATGTTTTGGGTTTCTTCAACCAACATGGTAATGGTTTCAGTCATCCCCAGGAGGGCCGGCACCAGCTGATCATTCTCACTTCGTTTACCAATACTTCGCAAGAAGTCCAAATCACTGAGGTCACCATTACGAATGTTAGTTGCTATATTGACAATTCGACCAAGCTGGGCATGCACACCGTTGATCGAGACTGCAATTTCGCCAAAAATACCATCGAAATTTCCATCGATGGATTGAGATAAATCGTTTTTATTCATCAATTTCAGAGTGTGGTCGGCAGTCGTCAAGGCACTTAATCCATCAAGACAGGCATTGAGATTGTTTTTAATTTCACGGAAATCCCCATAATATTCATCAGTGATTTTAGGAGGGATTTCACCTTTACCAATACGTTCAATATATTCAGCGGCGACATTGAGGGGACCGACAACCGCATCCAACGTGCTGTTAACGCCTGAGACAATATCTTTGAACCCGCCAGCAAACTTGTCTGCATGTCCTCGAGTATCCAAACGTCCTTCAACAGCGGCCTGAGACAACAGATTGGCTTCAGTGATGAGGGCGCGAATGGTTTCAATGGTTTTCTTCAGGGCTGGAGCCAGTTCATCTAAAGGATCTTTTAGTTCAATGTTAGCAGAGACATCGCCATTGGAAATTTGATTCATGGTGCCAATAACAATGTGCTGGAGGTCATCGGAAAAACTGTCCATGGCATCAGCCATTTCGCCAATTTCGTCTTGACTATCCATTTTCAGGCGATTGCCAAAATGTCCCTTACTCATTTCATGAATCATATGGCTGGCTTTTTTTAGTGGGGTGCTGATCAGTGAGCTCAGTAATAGTCCCAGAGCAATGGCTAGAATCATACTGACAGCCATAATAATGGACATGGTGGTGACCACCTGGTCGGCCTGACTGCTGTTTTCCACTGACTTAGCAAGACCTTCATCCAGTTTCATGGTTGACAGGTTGTCAATGGCATCATGGAGGGCCACAGTTGCCTTTCCGGCAGTACTATCAGGATTTATGGCGATGAAGGCCTCAGTATCTTGATTTTGGGTCGCCAGGTTCATGACAAGGTCAAGTTGTTTAGTATAATCCAACTTTGTTTTAGTAAATGTTTCAAATGATTGGCGCATTTCTTCGCTTTCAATGGATTTTTCATATTCCGCAGCTAATTCATCAATTTTTGTTTGTTGTTCAGTAATATTTGTCCTGATACTCTGAATAGTTTGGACATCGTTAGCAAGAATCATATCTCGCAGTGACACACGCATCATTTGAAATTCAGTCGACATTTCTCCGACCTGAGAGATGGGCACGGTCATGTTTCCATACAATTCCTTATCAGAATCCTGAAGAGCACGGGTATTCAGAATACCCATACCACCAACAACACCGACTAATAGAGCAATGAAAATGAACGATGCCAATAATTTTGTTTTGATTTTCAAATCTTTTAACCACTTCAAGTTATCTTCCTCCGGTTTTAAATCTTTTGCAAACAGTTAAGAACGACAATGATTTGATCCAAACTTTGGAATTTATAAAAGCAAACAAAAAACAACAAAACTACAAGCAATATTGTAAAATGCAAACAAAAACGATTACAATTTGGATCGACTAATTTCACATGGATGACTTTTTTTAAACACCACCTTCAATATTTAATAGGAAATATTATTATTAAATGGATATGAATTTACGAAGCAAAATAATTATAAGGGATATAAATATAAAAAGATACAAAAAATATTGATTTTTATGAATGTTTATTTAAAATACAGATGGAAAAAACTGAATTTTCACTAATAATTCCTTAATATTGATACAAAGTTTCGACAAAAACAATATTTAATTTTATGATGTTCAAAAAAAGAACACAGAAAGTAATTGTAAAATAACGATTAAGTCGTGCTAAATGTATTTGTAGCTAATTATTCTGGGCTAAGGTTATTAGAAAGAAGTTGAATAAAAATTGTAAAGAAAAGGAAGAACAACTAAATTGCAACTCGAAATTTAAATCATACTAAACCAAAATTGAGTTGTAATGATCAAGAGTAATTAAAATTGACAGGCGGTTTTTTTAATACTTTATTTGTTAGCTTGTTGATGATTACTAAAATTGAGGACATAAAAAATCCTGAAAACAATCGAAAAATTGTTTTCAGGACAGGGGTATGACAATAAAGTAAGTAATGTTATTTTTATAAACGTTATTAAATTAAATAATCAATATTTGTCATTTTCCAGATCGTCCAATATGATCCGGGGGTTCGGCGGGATAACTTTGGTTACCGGCTCCAATGGTTTAGCTTTAGTTTCGACGCGGTCATTGCCTTTTTCATTTTTGAGTTTAAAGTTACTCATCATCTGCTTAAGCATTTCAGCCTGGCCGGATAGTTCCTGGCTGGAAGCGGCACTTTCTTCAGCTGTTGCTGAGTTGGTTTGAACAACATTGGATACTTGCTCAATCCCTTTGGTTATCTGGGCAATTTCCGAAGCCTGATCATTTGAGGCCCGGGCGATATTGCCAACCAGACCAGTCACTTTTTCAATATTATTGAGAATTTCAACCAGACTTTCGGCAGTTTCGTCAGCGATTTTGGTACCAACTTCGACTTTATCAATGGAGCCTTCAATTAATCCAGTCGTTTCCTTGGCAGCTTCAGCACTACGGGCGGCCAGTGATCGTACTTCCTCAGCAACTACTGCAAAACCTTTACCATGTTGTCCAGCTCTGGCTGCTTCCACGGCGGCGTTGAGAGCCAGAATATTGGTCTGGAAGGCGATATCATCAATAACCTTGATGATTTTGGAGATATTGCTGGATGATTCATTGATTTCCACCATTGCGGTAACCATTTTGGCCATTTGCGTATTACCGACTTCAGCATTGGTTCGTACCTCAATGGCAAGGGCGTTGGCATCGTTGGCGTGCATGGCATTTCGTTTGGTTTCAGCAGCAACTTCTTCAATGGAAGCGGTGAGTTCCTGGATGGAGCTGGCCTGTTCAGTAGTACCCTGAGACAGTGCCTGACCACCGTCAGATATTTGGATAGCCCCAGTTTCGACTTGTCCGGCAGCGTCGTCTATTTCTTTCATAACTTTGCTTAAATGCGTCGTAATACCATTAATTGCCAGCTTAATATCAACAAAATCGCCATGGTAATAAGTCGTTATTTCCTGACTGAGATCCCCTTCACCAATGCGTTGGAGGGTATTGGTAATTTCTTCCACATAGTGTTTGAGGAAATTAATGGTGCGGTTCATGTCTTCTTTTATCTTGCCGTGTTGACCCTTATAATCACCGTCCATAATAATACTCAGATTACCTTTGGCTAGTTCATCCAGGGCTACCGACGCGGCTTGAATAGGTTCAATAACTGCATCAAGGGTTTGGTTAAAGCCGGAGATGACCTTGGCATATTCGCCTCGGAATTTACTGGGGTCGCCCCGATGATCCAGTTCTCCCTCAACTGCCAGCTGGGTCATTTCATCCGCTTCATTAACCAGCGAGTGGATATTTTCAATCATTTGGATCAGACTTGGGATAAATTCATCTTCTTCGCAACGTTTACCAATCGACACTAGTTCGTTATAATCGCTCATATTACCGTTGGAAACATTGTTGACAATCGAATGAATGTAATTGAGCTTCCAGTGGATTTCGTTAACGGAGGTGGCCAGATCGCCAAACACTCCCAAATAAGTGCCTTCCATTTTAGCAGAAAAATCATTGATAAACAATCGGTGGAGGACTTCTCCGGTTTCGGTTAAAGCGCCCAAACCATCGATGCAGGCGTTAATATTATTCTTAAGATCATTAAAATCGCCTTTGTAATCGGTGGTGATTTTGGGTGGAATCACGCCATGTCCAATTCGTTCAATGGCCTTATTAGCCACCTTTAATGGTTTGACAAAGGTGTTAATAACATTATTTAAACTGATAATTAAATCTTTGTATGCACCAGTGTATTCATTGGTATTGCCCCGGTAGTTTAACTGACCTTCAAGAGCAGCATTGCCTATTTTTAAGATGCCATCGTGAACACGGTTCATTTCACCAACCACCGCAATCATTGAGTTGGAAATAACATCGTCATCAGATCGCGGGACGATTTCAACTTGAAAATCGCCCTGAGCCATTCGCTCCGCTGCATCCGCCATGCCTTTGTTGTTTCTGATCATTGTTTCAAAGGAACGCATTAAGTCACCGATTTCATCATGAGTTGTAATTTCAATGTCCACATCAACTTTTCCCACTGCCACTTGATCAGCGACTTCTTTGAGTTTGATAATGGGATTTGAGAGTTTTTTTGCCATCACGTAGGCCGCAATTCCGCCAATTAAAAGAATAACGAATGAAATTAAAATAATCAGGTTTCTCAGGCTGTTAATTGGAGCTAATACATCATCTTCATATCGAGTTACGACCAGAGTCCAATTTGTTCCTGGGATTGGTGAGGTAGCACCGATTTTGGTTTGACCATTTACCGTATAGGTAAGCATTCCAGTTTGACCAGTTCCCATTTCTTTTAAGGCTAAACCTAAACTTTTCCAGATACCGTCTTTTTCGATGTCATCAAAGACATTGACCTGATCCAGAATCGTCTGGGAATCGGGATGGGACATCATCGCACCATCTTCATTGACAACAAAACCATATTGGCGTTCGCCATCACCCATTGCATTGGTGGTATCCTGAAGGAAGGTAGGATCTCGGCGACCCACCAACAGACCAACAACCTGACCATTGTTTTTTATCGGAGCCACATCAAAAACTACTGGTTCTTTGGTAACCTTACTGATGGCAACATCGGATACGGCGAGTTCACCTTTTAATCCGTCCTCGTACCAGAATTCACCGGCAGAATCAAATTCGCCGCCACCTTTGATGTATTTACCATGGCCAGCAAGATTCATAATTGCAATGTCCTGATAGCCGAGACGCTCAATATCGTCAGCAATTGTTGAAACTTGAGTATTCCAATCCATTGAGGATACTTGATCCAAGGATGCAACTTCACTGAGGGTAGCCAGATTTCCGGTGATGATGGCTCCAACATGGGCAGCACCCTGAGTGGCATATTCCTGTGAATCGGTGTTGGCCTGATTAGTAAGTGCCGCTGCTCCCAGATTAACGGTAATCAGTCCAAGAGAAAATACGGCCAGTGCAACAAGTGCAACAGTGAATACCAGTAATTTTGTGGAGATACGTATTCTCCTGTATTCCTTTTCATGAAAAACTACTTGTTGATTTACACTGCTGTTCGGAATTGATTCTGATACATTATGCATTTCAGAATTCAGGTCTGGTTCTAGATTTTCGTTCATAATAACCCCCTTGTTAATAGTACGGCTCATCTTTGCCAGCAAATCCAATTCTGATCCACAGAATTGAGATGATATATTTAAAAGAATGAATACACGCTTAACTATTATATAATGTTTAAAAGCAAATATCTACTGTTTATTGTCTAAAATTTACACTTTAACATTGATTCAAATAAGTGATTTTGGATAATGCTGGATTGAAAGAAGAAAATTAAATTGATTAAATAACCCTAAAAGACTGGAGAATCGAACACAATCTTGATACAATATAATAAATAATGAATATTACATAATTCTAAGTTAACCGATTAGATAATAAAATAACTTATTTCGAACGGATATCTTTGACCGGATGAAAATAATGACAAAATAGAAATGAAGGGAAGAATTCAATGATCACAAAAATTCTCACCATCCATTCAATTGACAAACTAACTGAATGGATACGGCTAAGTGAAATTAATAACGATTCAGAAAGGTTTTTATCGGTATTTATACAGATATTTTCTTCTCAACGTGACCCAAAATGGATGATGGATATTGAATCTATCCTCAGAACGGCAATACCACAGGGGGTGATTGTCGGAGCATCAACTATGGGTGAGATTGCCGAAGGACAGTTATTAATTAATGCAACGGTCATTTCATTTGCATTTTTTGAAAAAACGCTTATTCAGGGCATTTTAATATCTGGAGAAAATCAAACAGAAGCTCCTATGGGAAAACAGTTGGCTGAAAAAATAGAAAATCAATGTCATAACATAGCAGGGGTTATGCTGCTGGCAACACCTTATACCATGGATGTTTCTGATTTCCTTAAGGGTTTTAATGCTGGACGAAGGCAGAACTACCCGGTTTTTGGCGGTGGTGCTGGTGATTATGAGGCGGTTCAGGAACCACTGATCATCTTAAATAACAATTATACTGCCAAGGGAGCATTGGCTATTGTTTTTATGGGGGATGACATTCACATTGATATTTATACATATTTAGGATGGCAGCCTTTAAGCAAGGAAATGACGATTACCGAAACCGATGGCCTTTGGGTCAAGACGATTGATGATCAACCGGCCTTTGATGTTTTTTATCGCTATCTGGATATTCAGAATGATGAAGATTTTTTTTACAATGTACTTGAATTTCCGCTTTTACTAAAACGAAATGGCATTGAGTATGCCAAGACTCCGATGGAGGTTAATACCGATAATGAGATAAAATTTATTACAAACATTAATGAGGGGGAATCTGTTTGCATCGGCTATGGCAATCCAGCGGTGATGATTGAAAAAGCTAAAGACATTCAAAATCATATTCAGATTTTTAACCCAGAAGCAATTTTTCTATATTCATGCATTTGTCGGCGTTTTTTGCTTCAGAGTGAGGTCGATTTAGAAACGAAACCATTTGAAACCATTGCACCCACCGCGGGATTTTATACTTTTGGTGAAATTTGTTCTCAGGGTAAAGAGGTAGTAATGCTAAATGCCACCATGTTGGCAGTGAGCATGAAAGAGGGCGAAGGTAAGCGGCCAGTGATTGGATTTGAGAATCGGATTGCTAAAACAGAATCCTTGGATCCCTTTACCAGTCAGCACACCCGGATTATTTCCCGGCTGGTCAATTTTATCAAGGTAGTCACAAAAGAACTGGAGGATGCCAATGCCGAAGCTAGGCGGTTAGCCGAACGGGATTACCTGACTCAGGCTTATAACCGGATGAAGGCCCATGAATTTATTGAAAACGAAATAGAGCGATGTAATCGCTATGATCTGGAATTTTCAGCTATTATGCTCGATATGGACTTTTTTAAAAAAGTAAATGATACCTATGGTCATAATGCTGGGGATGAAATTCTCATTCATCTGGTAAAACTGCTAACTCTGGAGATCAGAAAGATTGACATGTTGAGTCGATGGGGTGGGGAAGAATTTCTTATTATTATGCCATTAACGAATTTAGAAGGGGCAAGAATTACGGCAGAACGGATTCGCGCAATTATCGAACTGACCTTTTTTCCAAGGAACCTTAGCCAGACCTGTAGTTTTGGTGTTACCGCATATAAAAAGAATGAGTCAATTGAGATGTTTGTCGATCGCGTCGATAAGGCTCTCTATGAAGCAAAACGTATGGGTCGAAATTGCGTAGTAACAAAATAAAAGCCAGACCTAAACCTGGCTTTTGTCAGCTGTTATTTTTCCCAGTTAATGAATTGATTGCGACCCATCTCGATGGCATAAGATAAAGCCTGTTCCACTTTGGCAATCAGTTCATCACAGGAAGTATCATCTGTGAGAATGGTTGATACACTACCAATTGATACCGTGACAATCTTTGCCACCGGGGAATCAACATGGGGAATATTTAATTCCATAATTGCTTTTCTTAGTCTTTCTCCCATTTTTTCAGCACCGATGAAATCGGTATCGGTCAACAGACAGATAAACTGGGAGTCTCCCCATCGGGTAACCAGATCGCCAGCTCGTTTAAAAGAACTTTCTAAAGAAAAAGCAACTTGCTGCAGACAATTTGCTCCGGCCTGGTGACCATAAGTGTCGAGGTAGTTTTTAAAATAGTCGATTTCGACCAATAAAAGAGATACATAACTGATCGTGTTTTTGGCTTTTATAATTTCCTCAGCCAGCATGGTGTCAAATTTTTTCCGCTTGGCAGTCTGGTTTGTTGGGTCAAAGAATCCAAGCAGGTCGATGTCGAATTCGTTATTGGTAGTATCGAAATTACTCATATACTTTTTCCTTTCCAATTCTGGGGCAGACGCTCATTATTGCCATTATTTTATACTTCTATGAGGGCGTCTGTAAAGCTTTTTTAATTAAAAGAAAATCCGAATTAAAGGGTAGTCGATTCGTTTTCAGTCAAATGACGTTTAAAAAGAATAAAACTGGGTAAAAACTGTGAAGATAAGGATAAATTTAGCAATGAGATGTGTTTATTCAGCTTTAGGTTATAACTGAAGCTGAAAATAGAATTTGAAATTAATTGCTCAGATATTGAATCATCAAAAAATGAAGTATAATTTATGGTAGCTACATAATTATCTAGCAATTTTTGAGATTGAGAGGAAAAAAATGGAGTTTAAGAGTGCGAATCTTGTTTATTTTACCGGCACCGGTGGAACTGCTCGGGTTGCCGATGCCTTTGAACGCTCTTTTTCCAATAGAGCAGTCTCTGTTTATAAAACAGAGCTAACACGTCTGGTTGAACCGGTTGTCTTGGGCGATGTACTGGTCTTGCTTTTTCCAGTTTATGCATTTAATGCACCTAAGTCCATTGATGAATGGTTGGAAAAAATCCAACCGACAGATGGGCGACCCGCCATAGTGGTATCCGTTTCTGGTGGTGGCGATATTTCTCCAAACACGGCTTGCCGGGTGGCATCCATACACGGTCTTGAAAAAAAGGGTTATGATGTAATCTATGAAAAAATGTTGGTGATGCCATCTAATTTTATGATTGGTTTTGACGAGAGTCTTAGTGCGATGGTTCTCCATGCAACACCGGCGGTAGTCGATCGGGTGGTTTTGAATATTATGGCAGGGGAACGACGCCGGACAACTCCCTATGGCATTGACCGGATTGCTTCAAAGCTGGGCTATTTTGAAAAATTTGGCGGAAAGTATTTTGGTCGATATCTCAAAATTACAGATGATTGTGCGGATTGCGGTTGGTGCGCAAAACTCTGTCCCCGGGATAATATAAAAATAATTAATGGTAAATATTCATTTGGCGAAGATTGTGTGATTTGTCTGAGATGTGTTTATGGTTGTCCTCAAAATGCTATTGAACCGGGATTTGGAAAATTTATGGTATTGCGCGATGGCTTCAATCTAACAAAAATAGAAAATCGCATGGATCATCTAACAGTTTACCCCAGGATCAGTCAGGCAACCAATCACCCCTCACTCCGAGGTGTTCGGGAGTATCTCATTGAAAGCGATTGTTTTGAATTATAGTTTACGGCATAATAATCAATTTAAACTATGAAAGGAGGCGGGAAAAAGATGGATGTAAAGGCTTTAGTTGAATTCTATAATCATCTGGATCGTTCCTATTTTATTGATACAGATATGAAGGCTTTTGCGGATCTGGACAAACCATTATCCATCGGTTATGAACAAACCATTTCCCAGCCAAGTTTGGTATTGGAAATGACCAGACTGCTAGCGCCAGAAATGGATAGTAGAGTGTTAGAGATTGGTACCGGTTCAGGTTATCAGACTGCTTTGCTGGCTAGATTTTCTAAATCTGTTTATACCGTTGAGCGGATCAGCGCACTTTCTGAAACTGCTCAAAAAAGACTGAATGATATGGGCTATACTAACATTTTTTATAAAATCGGTGATGGTAGCGATGGCTGGGCTGAACACGCCCCATATGACCGGGTAATGGTAACCGCTGCTGCTGGTAGAATTCCCGATGAACTGATGGAACAACTGGCGATGGGGGGACGGATGATTATTCCCATTGGACCTCCAGAATTACAGGAATTAAAACTGGTTTTTAAGGATGAAAAAGGGATGCTTCATGAACAAACTATTGAATTGGTCCGTTTTGTGGAAATGAAAGGGAAATACGGCTGGCCAGAATAGAAATGCCGAAAATGAATGTAAAACTAAGATAAACCCATATTCGGACTGGAATATGGGTTTTTTATTGGCTATTTATTTTTTGTAAACACTAACCTGATTTCGTCCAGATTGTTTTGATTTTGTCAAGGCGGACTGAGCGTGATCGAGAAGGGTGTTAAAAGAATCATCTTCGCCTGAATTTTCATAAGATGTGGTTCCGGTTGCGACGCCCAGTGATATGGTGATAACTTTTTCTCCAGGAGATGACTGGTGAGGAATTCTCAGATTTAGTATTGCTTTTCTGATCTTCTCGGCGACATGACTGGCTCCCTTTAAGTTAGTGTCGGGGAGCAGACAAGTAAACTCCTCACCTTCCCAACGGGCAACCAGATCACCGGCCCGTTTTAATGTTTTTTTAAAGACATTGGCAACTTCCCGAAGACAATCGTCTCCTTCAAAATGTCCATAGGTATTGTTATAAGATTTAAAATAGTCGATATCAATTCGGATCACCGACAAAGGGGTGTTATTGCGCTTAGCTTTGCGAATTTCGATAACCAACATTTCTTCGAATCGGCGACGGTTGGCGATTTGAGTTAAGGCGTCGGTATCAGCCGTAATGCTGAGGATTTCCCGATAGTATTTAAGAGCCAGCTGATTTTTTATTTTTTCTGCTACGCTGGGGAGATCAAAGGGTTTAGAAATAAAATCCATAGCACCGGATGGTAAACCATAGACTTCATTTTCCGTGTCGCTCAGAGTGGTCAGAAAAATAATCGGAATGGCCATCGTCCTTTCTTCCAATTGGATTTGTTTACAGACCTCATAGCCGCTCATATCCGGCATACTCAGATCCAACAGAATCAGATCTGGAGCTGGAACCTGTTGAACAATAGCTAAGGCTTCTTCTCCGCTGTTAGCAACAAGAATTTCATAATTTTCGATCAAAGTCTGGGTGAGTAATTGGGTGTTAGCAAGGGAATCGTCAACCACTAAGATCCGCTGTCTTTTTTCGGGACTAATCTTGTCATGCGATTTAGCCTGATCATTCCCGATTTGCTCAATTGCCAGCAGTTCTTCTTCTTTGAACCGAATGTTTTTATTATACATCGGCAATACCCGCCTAGATGGATTGCTGTCGCTTTTGGTAGTGTGAATATCATCTCGGAGCAATAGAATGTGGAATGAAAATTCATAGCCCTCCTCATTGTCTCGGGTGGCAGATAGCTTGCCATTCATGGTTTCAACCAATGTTTTGACCAACTCCAAAACAAAACTCAGGTTATTCTCAGTAGCCCCGCCATTGGAATCGTTGCTGAAAAAAGGATCGGTGACACTTTTTAAGGATGGAATTCCAGCAGTTTTCACATTAAAATAAATCTTAAAAACGGCTTTGCTGGTATTTTCAGGAGTAACTTCGATACTGATTTTGCCCTGTTCCAGACATTTAATGGCGTTAAGAATTAAATAGGAAATAATCTGTTTGAGTCGCTGTGCATCCCCCAGGACATTGGGTGGGATTTTTGGATCAATCGCCAAATCGATGGTGATGTTATGCCGTTTAGCGCTGGCGATAAGGGGGATAATCGCATCTTCAACGGTGTTATGAAAATTAAAAGAAGTCACATCATGGCTGGTCTGATTTCTTTTGTCAATCACCAGAATGCCATTAATCAGATTTTCCAGAAATTTTGAGGAAAGCCGGATATTTTCCAGACAGATAGTCTGATCCGAGATGGACCGGGCTTTACTAATTAACTGCAAAAATAGTGACAAATTTTCCAGGGGTTCATGAATTTCGGTGGTTAAAAGGGAAAGCAGTTGGTTTCTAGAGAATTCGGCGGATTCGGCATCTTTTTTTGCATAATAGAGTTCGGTCAGATCTTTGGCACAGCTGTAAATTAGCCCATCCACCCATTGAAACTGCCAGGTTACAAATCGATAGGAACCGTCAGTTGAAAGCAACCGACTGGCCAGTGACAGATTTTTTTTTTCCGTAGAGAGTTTTTTAAAGGCCAGAATCAGGTTTGCCACATCGTTGGGGTGGACGAGGTCAATAAGGTTTTTATCAATAAGTTCGGGAGTCAGATAGCCCAGTTTGGTTTCCCAAACCTGATTTGATTTCATAATTTTTCCCCGTACATCAGTGATACAAAGAAATTCTGTGCTCACAGAAAAAATACCGTTAAAATGCTGCTCACTATTTTCATTGAGGAAAAAGAAGTCGTTCATGGGTATACCCCTTTCTGTATTATAGTTAGGCAGTTGTGAAACTGAACACAAAGCTCATGGTACTTTCGCACTTACCTATATTATAGCCTGAAAGATGGAAAATATCAGGATCCATTAGACCAGGTATTTTTGATCTTCACATTTCGTTCTTTAAATATCGGGATAACGGTATCAGTAATTCCGATTTTGTCCTTGAATTTTCGAATGATGCTGAAATCATCTCGAAAATGCATCGGAATCAAGACTTTGGGATGAAAGGTCTCAATAAAGTACTCACCGGCTTTGTAGAAAGAGTCCCCCAGACGGGGATCTACCGGAATAAAGGCGAACTCCATCGGAAGATCATGCATTTTCGCCAGTTCACCCTTATAGTCTTTTTCTTCCTGTGCCGGATCGATATTTGGTTTTTCATTGGTGTCCCAGTCCCACCAATTCAAATCACCGGCATGGAAAATTCGGTGTGAGTTGGTAGCAATGTAAAAGGAAACACCTTGATCGGTGGATCCAAAGGTTTTAATGTCCATGCCTCCGAGAGACATGTGCTGATAGGGTCCCATGGTGTGTGTTTTGTGGGTGGAAGCCTTGGGAATATCGCTGCTTAAGATATAAGTGGGCTGGTAGATCCGTTCGGTTGAGAAAATGTCTGCCGTGTAATGATCGCCATGACCATGAGATACAAAAAAATAATGGGGCAGTCCTTTTCGCAGCAGACTTGTTGGTATATGTGTAAAGCAGTCAAAAATCAGAGTTTTATCTTCCAGCTGAATTAAAAAGCCGCTATGGTGTAAATGGAAAATTTTCATTTTATACCTCTCGTAGATGTTTATTTTCGATGAATTGATGATTGAAACTATAATACCCAGATCACATCGAATTATAACTTTAATTATATCACATTAATGAATACTTAAACATAGCAGGTAAGCGAAACAAAGTGATTTGTTGCCAAGAAGATCCAAAGCTTAAAAATAAATGCGCAAACCTAAGAAAATATCCGGAAAATAAAAAAATAATCCGAACGTTTTAAATTCTATTGAAATTATTGTTCGGAAATAGTAAAATAAGTGTATCATTAAAAAAGGTGGAAAAATTGTGATAAAACGAATTTTTGTAGAAAAAAAAGACAAGTTTGAAGTAGAAGCTAAATCGCTGACGCAGACCTTTCAACGGATTTTGAAGATTCAGAAACTTAAATCCATGCGTATTCTATACCGATATGATGTGGAAGGTGTGGACGATGCGGTATTCAATCAGATTATCAGCACCATTTTATCCGAACCCAACGTGGATCAGGTATTTGAAGGATCCCTTCAGATCAATGATGACGAGAGAATTTTCGGGATTTCATATTTGCCTGGCCAATATGACCAGCATGGAGATTCTGCAATTCAGTGTATTCAGATCGTGTCCGGTGAACGGGCGCTGGTAAAGGTAGCAAAAATTGTTGTACTCACAGGAGCATTAACACAGAAGGAATTTGACAGCATTAAACACTATATGATCAATCCGGTGGATTCTCAGGAAGCCAGCCTAGAGCCATTTGTCACCCTGGTTGATGAAATTCGGGAACCGAAAGATATTAAGCCACTGGACGGTTTTATTGATCTTGGTAAAAACCAATTGGAAACTTTTCGGGTGGACAATGGATTCGCCATGACCACCGAGGACATTCAATTTGTCCAGAATTATTTTAATAAAGATGAAAAACGAAATCCGACCATAACGGAATTAAAGGTAATTGATACCTATTGGTCGGATCATTGTCGTCATACGACCTTTTTGACCCAAATCCAGCAGGTCCGTTTTCTGGGGGATGATCCCATTTCTCAAACCATGAAGCACGCCTACGAGGACTATTGTCAGGCCAGAACCGAATTATACGGCGAAAATACCGAACGTCCCATGAGCCTCATGGATCTGGCTGTGATTGGTACTAAGGCACTTAAGAAACAGGGGCAGATTCCGGATCTGGATGAATCGGAGGAAATTAACGCCTGCAGCATTAATATGATCGTCGATCATGACGGTGTCGATGAAGAATGGCTGCTGATGTTCAAAAACGAAACTCATAATCATCCCACTGAAATCGAACCTTTTGGGGGCGCTGCTACCTGTTTAGGCGGTGCTATCCGGGATCCCCTTTCCGGTCGAAGCTATGTTTATCAGGCCATGCGGGTTACCGGTGCCTGGGATCCCCGGGCGGCGATTGAAGATACCTTGCCAGGCAAATTGCCACAGCGTAAGATTTCCACTGAAGCTGCCCATGGTTACAGCTCTTATGGAAATCAGATCGGTTTGGCGACCGGCCAGGTAACAGAAGTTTACGATCCGGGCTTTCTGGCCAAACGGATGGAAGTTGGGGCAGTGATTGCGGCAGCGCCCAAAGAAAATGTCATCCGGGAACGCCCCACTCCTGGCGATGTAGTGCTGCTGGTTGGCGGAAGAACCGGACGGGACGGCTGCGGTGGAGCTACCGGCTCATCCAAGGCCCACACCGAAGAGTCGATTCTGGAAAGCGGCGCAGAGGTTCAAAAAGGGAATCCGGTGGAAGAACGAAAGATCCAGCGGCTATTCAGAAGTAAGGAACTGGCCAATTTAATCAAGCGTTGTAACGATTTTGGTGCCGGTGGCGTATCGGTAGCTATTGGCGAACTAGCTGACAGTCTGGAAATTGATTTAGACAAGGTGCCAAAGAAATATGAAGGATTGGACGGCACGGAGCTGGCCATTTCTGAATCCCAGGAACGAATGGCGGTGGTGGTCGATCCCAAAGACGTGGATACCTTTATTGCCATGGGCAATGCTGAAAATCTCGAAATCACTCCGGTTGCCCTTGTCACTGATACCGGCCGGCTGATCATGAAATGGCGGGGCGCAGAAGTTCTGAATATCTCCCGAGCATTTCTGGAAACCAACGGCGCACCGCAATTTATTGATGTAGTGATTGAGTCGCCAACAGAAATAAAAAGCGAAATAAAAACAGTGGATCAAGACCCGAAAAAAGACGAACCATTCGATTTTATCAATAAGATGAAAGAAACCCTGAAAAATCTGAATGTAGCCAGTCAGCGGGGAATGGTAGAAATGTTTGACTCCACAATTGGTGCCGGCACCGTGGCCATGCCCTATGGCGGAAAGAATGCTCTGTCACCAATGGATGGTATGGTAGCCAAGATTCCGATGACTCATGGGGATACCACTACTTGTAGCATGATGACTTTTGGGTACAATCCAAACATTGCCAAGAACAGTCCGTTTTTAGGGGGAATGATGGGGGTTCTCGAATCCCTGTCAAAACTGGTGGCTATCGGTGGCGATTATAAAAAAGCCCGACTCAGTTTTCAGGAGTATTTTGAACGCTTGGGCAAAGAACCGGTTAAATGGGGGCGACCATTTGCGGCTCTCTTAGGTGCCCATCAGGTACAGACAGCTATGGGAACTCCGGCCATCGGCGGTAAGGACAGCATGTCCGGTACCTTTGGTGAACTGACTGTTCCGCCAACGCTGATTTCCTTCGCGGTAGCGACATCCCATGTAGATGCAGTGATTACCAGTGAACTGAAGTCTACTGAGTCGTTGCTACAATTATTCACCCTACCTTTGGATGAAAATGGAGTACCGGAATTAACAGCAGTTAAAGCTGTTTATGATATCATCATCAAAGCCAATCAGGAAGGCAAGATCCTAAGTGCAAAAACCACTGGCTTTGGCGGTCTGGCCGAAGCCGTCGCTAAAATGGCCTTTGGAAACGGCATTGGAGTTACCCTCAATGACCGAATCGATCCAATCTTTTTGTTTAAACCGCTGTATGGCAGTATTTTAGTCGAAAGTTTTGAAATTCTGGAGGGCTCAATTCCCATCGGAAAAACAAATGATACCGATAAAATTGTTTATGGCATTGATACCATCGATATCAATGAACTTGCCGAAGTCTGGGAAGCGCCGCTGCGTTCGGTGTATCCTGAAAAAGCGGAAACCATTGGGGATGTAAAAACCTTGATCTTTACGGCAACACCGATTGTTTACAGCAAAGAAAAACAAGCCAAACCGCAGGTGTTTATCCCAGTCTTCCCGGGAACCAACTGTGAATACGACTCGGCTAAAGCCTTTGAAAACGCCGGGGCAAAACCGATCACCACTATTTTTAGAAATCAGTCAGCTCAGGATATTAGTCATTCCATTGATGAAATGGTCGCGCATATCAAAGCATCCCAGATGATTATGATTCCGGGTGGCTTCAGCGCTGGGGATCAGCCCAACGGTTCCGGAAAGTTCATTGCCTCGGTTTTTAGAAATCCCAAGATGATGGATGCGGTGATGGATTTACTCAACAATCGGGACGGTCTGGTGCTGGGAATCTGTAATGGCTTCCAGGCTTTGATCAAGCTAGGACTGGTGCCTAACGGCGAAATCTGTGAAATCACCGAAGCGATGCCAACCTTAACCTTTAACACCATCGGCCGACATGTATCCACTATTCCGATGACCCGGATCAGCTCCAATCTGTCGCCGTGGTTAGCAAACACTAAAGTGGGAGACATCCATCGCATGCCCATGTCCCATGGGGAAGGCCGCTTCGTGGCCAGCGATGAGGTACTGAAAACTCTCATCGAAAATGGCCAGATTGCCACCCAATATGTGGATTTTGACGGTGAAGCCACCCTTGATGGCCGCTTCAATCCCAATGGATCGGTATTTGCGGTAGAAGGCATCACCAGTGTAGACGGACGGGTGCTCGGAAAAATGGGTCACTCCGAACGGATCGGTAAGAATCTTTACAAAAATATTCCCGGAAATATGGATCAACAGATCTTTAAAGCCGGCGTCAATTATTTTAAATAAGTTGTAATCAAACATAAAATATAGTTTAGAAAATTAAGAAAACAACACCAAAGGAGATTAAAAAATGAGTACACCCAAAGTAGCTGTTATTATGGGCAGTGATTCTGATTTTGACATCGTCAAAAAATGTCTGATTGCGTTGGAAAAATTTGACATCGAGTATGATGTGCAAGTCATTTCAGCCCACCGAAATCCTCAAAAGATCTTTGAGTACGCTTCCACCGCGGAAAAACGGGGAATTGAAGTCATTATCGGCGCAGCTGGAAAAGCCGCCCACCTGCCAGGAGTTATCGCCGGAATCACACCACTTCCGGTTATCGGGATTCCGATTCAAACTTCTTTCCAGGGCGGACTGGATTCTCTTTTATCGATTGTCCAGATGCCATCCGGAGTACCAGTTGCTACCGTGGCGGTCAATGGTGCCGAAAACGCCGGGATTTTAGCAGCTCAGATGTTGTCAATCAAATATCCAGAGATCCGGACAAAAATGAAAGCCTTTAAAATTCAGCTAAACGACGAAGTCGTTGCGAAAAACGAAAAGGTTCAGGAAATTTTATAAATAATTAAAATGTATCCCCAAAAACACATCATTGATTCAAATCATATTTTAAGGAGATTAAAATGGAAAAGTTAGAACAATTGTATGAAGGTAAGGCCAAGAAAGTTTTTAAAACCGACAATCCCAACGAATTCATTATCGAGTATAAAGACGATGCTACCGCATTTAACGGTGAGGTAAAAGGCAGTATCGGCGGTAAAGGGGTCATCAACAATAAAATGACCGGTGTTATCTTCACCATGCTGGAAGAAAAAGGAATCCCCACCCATTTTGTTAAAATTCTCTCTGAAAATGAACAGCTGGTTAAAGCGGTAACTATTTTCCCATTGGAAGTGATTATCCGTAACACCGCTGCCGGTTCCATTACTAAACGCTTAGGTTTAGAAGAAGGCTTGAAATTGAAATCACCAATCTTTGAATTCTGTTATAAAAATGACGATTTTGGGGATCCCATGATCAATGATTACCATGTCATTGCGATGGGATTGGCAAATGCTGAAGAGATTGAAGTGATCCGTGAAATGACCTTTAAAATTAACGATATTTTAAAAGCTTATTTCCTGGAACGAGGCATCAACCTAATTGATTTTAAAATCGAGTTCGGAAAAACCAATGACGGACAAATTGTACTGGCTGACGAGATTTCACCGGATACCTGTCGTTTCTGGGATGTGGAAACCAATGAAAAACTTGATAAAGATCGTTTCCGAAGAAACCTTGGCAATATTGAAGAAGCTTATGAAGAAATGCTTAAACGGGTTCAGGCATAAAACTCATCACCATCAACGCATTACTATTAATGCATTACCATTATGATAAAAGAAAAAATTAAGGTAGTAAGAAAATTAAAATTAAAATACCTGGAGGATGCACACACCAATGATAAATGACAAGTTTCGCGATGAATGTGGAATAATGGGGGTTTATCTCAAATCCAAAGAGAATAACTGTTCTTCCTATATCTATTATGGACTTTACGCGCTTCAACACCGAGGTCAGGAAAGTGCCGGCATATCTGTTAACAAAGATGGGAAAATTTTGACCCATAAAGAAACTGGTTTAGTCTGTGACGCTTTTAAAGGCAATGTATTAAAACAACTCAAAGGAAACATCGGAATCGGCCACGTTCGTTACTCTACTTCAGGGGAAGATGGTGTCACCAATGCTCAGCCTTTAACGGTTAATCACAGTATGGGTCAAATTGCTTTGGCCCACAATGGTAACCTCATCAATGACAGTGCTTTACGAAACATGCTGGAAGACTCAGGGGTTGTTTTTCAAACCACCATTGATACAGAAGTAATGGTAAATATTTTAGCTAGAGGATTACGACATGGAATGATTGAAGCCATTCAGCGAATGGTTGAAATTATCAAGGGTGCCTATGCCCTGGTTATTACCGTTGGCGATAAACTGGTGGGTGTTCGTGACCCTTATGGTTTACGTCCGCTTTGCATCGGCAAGAAAGATGAAGATTATTTTCTGGCTTCTGAAAGCTGCGCGCTGGATGCTATCGGGGCTGAACTGGTTCGTGACGTTGAACCTGGCGAAATTGTCGTCATTGACGAAAATGGCTTAACCAGCTATGGTCAAAACAATTGGGTTAAAAAGAAAGCCTGTATTTTCGAACTGATTTATTTTGCCCGTCCCGATTCGGTGATGGATGAAACATCCGTTTATGCCGCCCGTCATAAGGCCGGCGAAATTCTCGCTAAAGAGTCACCGGTTGAAGCCGATGTTGTCATCGGGGTGCCAGATTCAGGAATTGGTGCCGCCATCGGTTATGCCGAAGCGTCAGGTATTCCTTACGGGGTGGGTTTGATTAAAAACAAATACATCGGTCGGACCTTTATTCAGCCTAATCAGAAGCTACGAGAAGAAGGGGTGCGAATTAAACTCAACCCATTAAAAGAGACGATCAAGGGTAAGCGGGTTATTATTATTGACGATTCCATTGTGCGGGGAACGACCTCTAAACGCCTGGTTGAAATTTTAAGACAAGCCGGCGCAACCGAGGTTCATTTCCGGGTCACCAGTCCACCGGTCGCACATACCTGTCATTTTGGAATTGATACTCCCCGGAGAAAGTACCTGATTGGTGCCAAGAAAACTGTCGAAGAAATCAGAGAAATTTTAGGCGCGGATTCGCTGGCTTATATTTCACTGGATGGATTAACCGAATCAGTCGGCGGAAAAACAACCTTTTGCCGAGCCTGCTTTGATGGGGAATACCCAATGGAAGTGCCAATTTTAAATGCCAACGACTAAATCGTAAAGCAATCATTGTTCGACTATTTATAAGGATCGAAATTATCAAAAGTGTAAAAATAGATGGAGGAAACATGTCAGAAAATCAGATAAAAACAGATGCATATCGACAGGCCGGAGTAGACGTGGAAGCAGGTTATGAATCGGTTAAACTAATGAAGGCGGATGTTCAACGAACCTTCAATGAACGGGTTCTTTCGCACCTGGGAGGATTCGGGGGCCTTTTTGAACTGCCGGAAGGTTATCAGAAACCAGTTTTGGTTTCAGGAACAGATGGAGTTGGAACCAAACTGCGGCTGGCCTTTATGATGGATCAGCATGATACCATCGGTGTGGATTGCGTGGCGATGTGTGTCAATGACATTTTGTGTCAGGGCGCCCAACCAATGTTCTTTTTAGACTACATTGCTTGTGGTAAAAATTACCCGGAAAAAATTGCCACCATCGTTAAAGGCATCGCTGAAGGCTGTATTCAGGGAAATATGGCCTTAATTGGTGGAGAAACTGCAGAAATGCCGGATATGTACGGTTTGGATGAGTATGACCTGGCGGGTTTTGCCGTAGGCATCGTTGAAAAAGATGATATTGTTACCGGCGCAGATATCGCTGAAGGCGATGTTCTGGTTGGCTTGCCATCCTCTGGGGTTCATAGCAACGGTTTTTCGCTGGTTCGGAAAGTTTTATTTAAGGATTTGTCCATGGATGTTAATACCTATGTGGATGATCTGGGGATGACTCTTGGTGAGGCTCTGTTAACACCGACCCGAATTTATGTTAAAGCGTTGGCTGATTTAATCAAACCCTGTGGGATCAAAGGCATGAGCCATATCACCGGTGGCGGTTTTTATGAAAATATACCCCGGATGATTCCCGACGGACTTTGCGCCAAGGTCGATGCCAGTGTCATCGAAACCCTGCCGATTTTTAAGTTTATTCAGGAAGCTGGCAGAATTCCGGCTGAAAGCATGTATGCCACCTTTAATATGGGGATCGGTCTGGTGGCAGTTTTACCAGCTGATCAGGTTGACGCCTTTGTGTCCGGTTTAATCGCCAAGGGTGAAAAGCCGGTTATTCTCGGTTCCATTGTTAAGGGAGAGGAAAAAATCGATTTATGTCTGTAAAAGCTTTAAAAAAAATCGGCGTGCTGGTTTCCGGTGGTGGAACAAATTTTCAGTCTCTGATCGATACCGTTCATCAAAAAGATGGTGAAATCGCAGTGGTGATTTCCAATAATCGCCACGCCTTTGGCTTGGAACGTGGCGAAACGGCAGGGATTCCGGCGGTGGCCATCAATCCCAAAGGTTATCCCACCAATGAGGCCTTTGATCAAAAGGTCATCGAGATTCTACAAGGCTATGATGTGGAGCTGGTGGTTCTGGCAGGCTATATGAAAATTATTACCCCAGAATTTGTGAAGGCCTATCCCAATGCTATTATCAACATTCATCCAGCCTTGATTCCATCTTTTTGTGGAGCCGGGTTTTATGGTATGCATGTCCATCAAGCTGTCATCGATTATGGTGTGAAGGTCACCGGGGCAACTGTTCACTTTGTCAACGAGGTGGCTGATGGCGGACCGGTTATCTTTCAGGAAACTGTCGCAGTTGAGGATGATGACACACCGGAATCGATCCAGCAGAAAGTCCTTAAAATCGAACACGAGCTTTTACCAAAGGCGGTGAAGGCTTTTTGTCATGACCAATTGACAGTGGCAGGCCGACTTGTTAAAAATAAAGCGGCTTCGAATTAAATAAGCGCAGGTAACTTGTTAAGTAACAATAGGTAATTGCGGAATTAATAACACCGAATAATGATTGCTTTGTGTGCAGTTTCCACAACCTCGAAGAAATTCGCATCGCGATTTCTTCTGGTTGTTTCGTGCGAAACTGGGTAACAAAGCTCACGGCACTTTCACAATTGTCTAGAGTAATAAATTTGGAGGAATAATATGAGAGCATTGTTAAGTGTATCGGATAAACGTGGGATTGTTGAGTTTGCAACAAAACTGGCAGAGATGGGCTGGGAAATCCTATCCACTGGAGGAACCGCCAAAGCCCTGAGAGAAGCAGGCTTGACGATTACCGGTGTTTCGGAAGTCACTGGCTTTCCGGAATGTCTGGACGGCCGGGTCAAAACACTGCATCCTAAAATTCACGGCGGAATTTTGGGAATCCGCGACAATCCGGATCACCAGAAACAGATGGCAGAGCTTGAGATTACGCCCATCGATTTGTTGGTGATTAATCTGTATCCATTCAAAAACACCATTTTAAAAGAAGGGGTTGCCTTCGAAGATGCTGTCGAAAATATCGATATCGGGGGACCAACGATGCTACGATCGGCGGCTAAAAACTTCAATGACGTGACTGTAGTTGTGGACCCGGAAGACTATGCTGTGGTTCTGGCTGAGTTGGAAGCAAATGGAAAAACAAATTATGAAACCCGCTATAACCTGGCCTTAAAAGTGTTTGAAACGACCTCCAACTATGACACAATGATCGCTGATTATTTGAGAAAACGGGTAAACGGGGAAGTTCTACAAGACACCATCACGATGACCTTTGAAAAAGTTCAGGATTTACGTTATGGCGAAAACCCTCACCAAAAAGCCGCTTTTTATGGTGAAGTGGTTCCGGTTAAAGGAGCCCTTACCGCGGCTAAACAGCTTCAGGGGAAAGAACTTTCCTATAATAATATTAACGATACCAACGGTGCCCTGGAAATTTTAAAAGAGTACGGAGACGAACCTACCATTGTAGCCGTTAAGCACGCCAATCCCTGTGGCATTGCCAGTGATGAGAAAATTGCTGTAGCATATAAAAAAGCCCACGACAGTGATCCGGTTTCCATTTTCGGCGGCATTATTGCTTCCAATCGCCTGATTGATGAGGCTGCTGCTAAAGAAATGGTGGAAACCTTCCTGGAAGTAATCGTCGCACCAGAATTTACACCGGAAGCTTTGGCTGTTCTGGCAGCTAAACCAAATCTGCGTTTATTAGAGCTAGCCGATATCACGCACAATGAACCTAGTTATGAAGTGAAAAAAGTGATGGGTGGTCTGCTAGTTCAGGAACGGGATACCAAATTATATGATGATTTAAATGTTGTTACCAAACGTCAACCCAGCGAAGCCGAAATGGACGAATTGCTGTTTGCTTGGAAAGCGGTTAAAAACACCAAATCCAATGCCATCAGTTTGACTAAAAATAAATGTTTGATCGCCAACGGTCCAGGACAGGTAAATCGAGTCGGTGCTCTGGAAAACGCCATTCGTCAAGCTGGCGAAGCTGTCAAAGGATCCGTGATGGCATCGGACGCCTTCTTCCCATTTGATGACAGCGTTAAGGCTGCTGCTGCTGCTGGTATTACCGCTATCATCCAACCAGGCGGAGCAGGACGTGATGAGGATTCAATCAAGGCCTGTGATGAGGCGGGAATTGCTATGGTATTTACCGGCATGCGTCACTTCAAACACTAATTTTTTCCACAGAATTGGGTTAGAATAAAGTATTTTGAATTCGAACAATTCTCTTAGCAAAACAGAAAGCAAAACAAGGAGAGACAGATGAAAGTATTAATGATTGGATCCGGTGGACGGGAGCATGTTCTGACATGGAAGCTTGCCCAAAGCCCCCGAGTTAAAAAAATATATGCGGCCCCAGGTAACGGTGGTATGGCAGAATTGGCCGAATGTGTGGATTTGTCGGTGGAAGATATTCCCGGCTGTCTGGCCTTTGCCAAAGAACATCAGATCGATCTGACCGTTGTGGGTCCCGAAGTTCCCCTGGTGATGGGGATGGTCGATGCTTTTGAAGCCGCCGGTTTAAAAGTCTTCGGACCCAATAAGCATTGTGCCCAGTTTGAAGGCAGCAAGGCTTTTACCAAAGAATTTTTATTCCGTCACAAGATTCCCACGGCCGCCTATAAAGAATATACCGATTTTGATGAAATCATCAAAGATCTGGGCGTTTATGGTTATCCCATGGTAATCAAGGCTGATGGTCTGGCTGCTGGTAAAGGTGTGCTGATCCCGGAAAACGAAGCTGATGCCCGGGAAGGCATGGAAATGATCATGAAAAAGCGGGAATTTGGCGAAGCTGGCGACAAGGTGGTTATTGAAGAATTTCTAATCGGTCAGGAAGCCTCCATGCTTTGTTTTGTCGATGGCAAAACCATCATCCCGATGGAAAGTGCCCAGGATTACAAACGGGCCTATGACAATGATGAAGGTTTGAACACCGGCGGGATGGGAACTTATTCTCCCAACGTACTGTTTGCCGATGAAGCCCTGAATAAACGTATTAAAGCTGAAATTCTGGATCCGATTATCAACGGTTTTATTGCCGATAGCATGAACTTTAAAGGAATCCTGTTTATTGGACTGATGATCAACAACGGTGTGCCAAAGGTTCTGGAATTTAACGTTCGTTTCGGCGATCCTGAAGCTCAGAGTGTTCTGATGAGGCTGGAGTCGGATCTGGTGGACATCATGGAAGCCGTCATTGATGGTAAACTGGCCGATTGTGAGATCAAATGGAGTGATAAAGAAGCAGTTTGTGTGGTGATTGCCTCCGGCGGCTATCCTGGTGCTTATGAAAAAGGAAAGGTCATCACTGGTATCGAAGATGTGAAAGACTGCGTCGTTTTCCACGCCGGAACCAAGCTGGTCAACGGCGAATTGCAAACCAACGGCGGCCGGGTTCTCTGCGTCGCCGCCCTGGGTGAAAACCGGGAAGCGGCAAGAAAAACAGTTTATGATAACATCGACAAAATCCACTTTGAAGGTGCTCAATACCGAACCGATATTGCTAAGTTTAATTAGAGTAAAAGCGTACCGAAATTTGAAACAAAACTAAATTGCTTGTCTGTCAGTTAATATAAACAGATAGACAAGCGCACTGACCTTATTCAGATTTGATCCGAATTTAATATGGAGGGCTACCATGCAGAAAAGTATTATCAGCGCCATGATGGCATATGTTTTATGGGGAATCCTCCCGATCTACTGGAAGGCACTGAAAGAAGTGTCACCGCTTTACATCCTAGCTTCGCGTATTTTCTGGTCCTTTATCTTTTGCGTGATTTTTGTCACCATCATTAAGAAATGGCCAGAAATAAAGACGATCCTAGTAGACAAAAAAAGATTTATTTATTGTATTCTCAGCGGGATTATGGTATCCCTGAACTGGTATACCTATATCTGGGCCGTGAATGCCAATTTCATTATTGACGCCAGTTTGGGATATTATATCAACCCACTGGTGGTGGTTCTGTTTAGTGCCTTGTTCTTTGGCGAACGTTTTAACAAATGGGAAAGTCTGTCGGTATTGCTGGCCCTGGTTGGGGTTGTTTTCATTACTCTGAAAATCGGCAAATTTCCGGTGGTTGCTATAGTTCTGGCACTAACTTTTGCGTTGTATGGTGTTTTCAAAAAGAAACTGAACGCCAGTCCGATAGTCTCATTGATTTTAGAAACAGCAGTGGTAGCGCCGTTTGCTTTTGGTGCGATTCTTTACATTGAGGGCCAGGGTCAGGGTGTCATTGCGCTGGGTAATCCAATGGTCACAACATTGGCTATTTTAGCCGGGGTGGTCACCGCCATTCCGTTACTGCTTTATGCCAAAGGGGTTCAGGAAATATCCTTTTCCCTGTTGGGCTTTTTCCAATACATTACACCCACGATCATGCTGTTCCTAGGGGTATTTCTATATGGTGAAGTATTCTCAACAGTGGATCTGATTGGTTTCGGATTCATCTGGGTGGCATTAATTATCTTTACGATCTCGAAGATTCGTTCTGGTACCAAAGAAATCGCAGAACCGGATTTATAAAAACAAACAAAATTTATGTGATCAACCCATTAATTTAAGAATTAATGGGTTTTTCCATTTTAGGTTTGCACTGGGTTGAATTAAAGTCTAAAATAGAGGGTATATAATTAAAACAGACATTTGAAACATTTTAGTGTTTTGGAATTAAAGGAGTTAGTGTGAAAAATATAATTGGTTTTATTGGATGTGGTAATATGGCAAAGGCCATGATTGGTGGTTTAGTTAAAAGTGACTTGTTCAAACCTGAAAATATCTTGTGTTATGATCCGACAGAAGCAGCAAGAATTCATGTGGCCGAAGAATTCGGTGTCACTGTGATGCAGTCGAATGCGCAAGTGGCCGAAAAAGCAGACTACTTGGTGTTAGCAGTTAAGCCGTTCTTATACTATAAGGTATTGGAAGAAATCGCAGGTATTATCAAACCATCGGTCGTTATTGTGTCCATTGCTGTCGGTGTCAGTTTCTCAGACATTAAAGAGCAATTAGGAAAAGAAGTCAAGGTGATCAGAACCCAACCCAGTACCCCAGCCTTTGTGGGTGAGTCCGATTCTACGCTGTGTCCAGATCAACATATGACCCCTGAAGATGTTGCTGATATCGTCACAATTTTCGAAAGTTTTGGAAAAGCTGAAATTATCAGCGAAAAACTGATGGAAGTGGTTCCCGGTATTGCCAGCTCAGCTCCAGCGTATGCGATGTTACTGATTGAGGCGATGGCAGATGCCGGCGTACTCCATGGGTTTCCCCGGGATCAGGCCTATCGGTTATCAGCTCAAGCAGTTTATGGCGCGGCCAAACTCGTTCTGGAATCCGGCGAGCATCCGGGAAAACTGAAAGACCAGATCTGCACCCCCGGCGGAACGACTATTGAAGCCGTTCGGGTTCTTGAAGCAAAGGGTTTTCGAGATGCAGTGATTTCAGCCGTAGATGCCTGCGCAAAGAAATCCCTGGCGATGAGCAAGAAACAAGTTTAAGTTTGATATAACAGCATATCTTAGAAACCTTACATAAATTTAAGTGTTATTACTTTAGTTTGGTTATTCCACTAAGGAGATGATCGAATCATGGATGACGGATTAATTAAAAAAATAAGAAGAAATATGAGTTTAGAAGAAATGGTCTCCCTTTGTTCCGGTCGAACGGATTGGGAGACCATGGGTTACCTTAAATACGGCATTGAACCAGTGATCATGGCCGATGGCCCTCATGGGATGCGGGTGATTGATCAAGATGGGTCCCTGGGGATTCCTCAGGGAAAGCCGGCCACCTGTTTTCCGCCGGCGGTGCTTTCTGCCTGTTCCTGGGATGAAGGGCTGCTGGAATTTGTCGGCAAAACGATTGCGATAGAAGCTAGGGCTCTGGGTGTTGATCTGATTCTCGGGCCGGGAATCAATATTAAACGCTCGCCCTTGTGCGGACGAAATTTTGAATACTTTTCAGAAGATCCGTTATTATCAGGGCGACTGGGAAAAAACTTTATTCTTGGTGCAAAAAGCCATGGAGTCGGAACAACCGTGAAACATTATCTCGCCAATAATCAGGAAACCCGCCGAATGACCGTAGACGAAAAAATTGATGTCCGTGCCCTTCGGGAAATCTATCTTAAACCATTTGAGATTGCCATCAAAGAAGGCAAACCGATGGCGGTGATGTGCTCTTACAATAGCATTAACGGTAAATTTGTGTCTCAAAGTAATTATTTTCTCACCAAACTACTCCGGGAAGAGTGGGGATTTGAAGGAATTGTTATGTCCGATTGGGGCGCTGTTTATGATCGGGTAAAAGGCGTGGTAGCTGGAATGGATCTGGAAATGCCCGGAAATGGTGGGATCAATAACCAAAAAATATTTGATCGGATTAAAGAGGGCAAGCTAAAAATAACGATCTTAAATGAAATGGTGGAACGGCTGATTCGCTTTTCATTTGAGGCAAAGGAAAACCGGCGAAGCTTTTCAACAAATACCGAAATTGAACCAAAGGGCCATCATAAAATTGCTCATCTGGCAGCTGTTGAGAGTATGGTACTGCTAAAGAATGATGAAGATATGCTGCCGATTGATATGAAGAAAATCAAAAAGCTGGCAATTATCGGAAGTATGGCATTTGATCCGCGCTATCAGGGAAGTGGCAGTTCAAAAATCAACCCTTATCATATCGATTCACCGTACGAGCGGATTAAAAAAATCGTTGGCGATGAGATTCAGCTATTTCCCCATCAGGGTTATCTTCACGATGAGGTTGTAGAACAAATCCATTTAGCTGACCAGGCCGTGGAGGTTGCAAAAAATTCAGAAATGGCCTTGTTATTTGTGGGTTTGCCAGATCATGACGAATCCGAAGGTTATGACCGTACCCATCTGAATCTTCCCCAAAAACAAATTGCCCTGATTCGCAAGGTCTGCAAGGTCCAACCTAAAACAGTGGTGATTGTTCAAAACGGCGGGGTAGTCGATATGAGCTGGGAGCATCAGCCTAAAGCCATCATCGAAATGTTTTTAGGCGGACAAGCTGGTGGTGATGCCATTGCCAAACTCTTATTTGGCGAGAATAATTTCTGCGGGAAATTGGCAGAAACCATTCCGATGCGGTTGGAAGATACCCCAGCATATATTAACTTCCCTGGTATTCATGACGAAGTGGTTTATGGGGAAAGCATTTTTGTAGGCTACCGCTACTATGATTACACTAAAAAGAAGGTGCGATTTCCCTTTGGGTTTGGGCTTAGTTACACGTATTTTAGCTATGAATCCATCGATGAACCCGACTTGACCATCGATGCACAAAAAACAGTGACAGTAAAATGCCGGGTTACAAATACCGGCGAAATGAATGGTAAAGAAATCATTCAGTTATATACCGGAAAGGCTGATACCGCAATCCTTCGCCCGGTTCGCGAACTCCGGGATTTTAAAAAGGTATTCATCCCCGGGGGACGGTCGGCGGAAGTGAGCTTTGAAATTGGACTCAGTGATTTTTTCTATTATAATCCCACCACAAAATCATGGGAACATGAGTCCGGCTGTCACCAGATTTATATTGGCTCATCCAGCCGGGATTTACCGATTGTCTATCAGGTTGAAATTACCAAAGACCTGATTCATCCCATTAATTCATTGTCCTATCTCAGCGATTTTGAAAAAACCGATCGCGGACAGACCATCTTAAAGCTGCTGCTCAACGGGTTTGAAGAGATCATGGGAGATGACCAAACCAGAGAAGATGACTTTTTCATGACGATGCTGGCAAATACCCCACTGCGCAAGCTAGTTGAGTTTTCCAATGGGATCTTCACCGAAGAATGCATTGATAAGATTATCGAACTGGTCAATTCGGATGAGTCCCTGGAAGGGGTTACTTTTGAGAAACTGGTTAATTGTACCGAGAAGAAAAAAGGCTTTTTCAAAAGTCTTTTCGGCGGCAATGACGAAGAATATCTCTGCATCCAGTCCAAAGTCCGGGATCTGGTGGAAGATGAGGATGTCATGAAGATCCTCAGAAATTACTTTGGCGATGAAACCTTTGAAAGTGATTATCTGCAAATGGCAATCAAAATGGGAATCTGTTTTGATAAGGCGCAGAAGCTGCTGCCGGATGATTTCTTTTCGGATGAAAAACTCAAAGCAATTGACAAAGACCTCAAAGCACTGGCAAAGTTAAAAAAGAAATAGCGAATCGCGTTGTTTACAAAGAATGAAAATTGATTATGGAAAAGTGTACCGATCGATTGATAATCAATGGTCGGTACCTTCTATTTGTTATATATATTTACAAATAGAGAACTTAGTTATGGAATTTGAGTAGAGAATTTAATTATAGAATTTAATACAGATAAAAGGAAAGAAAATATGAATACACTCACCATCGATACATCAACCATTGTAGCAACGGTAGCCATATTAAATGAGGAAAAATTAGTTGGCGAAATGATTATCAATCATCAAAAAAAACACTCCGAAAAACTGATGATCGCTATCGATCATTTACTTAGTGATGGCGGTCTGTCGATTCAGGATATTGATGTTTTTGGCATTGTTTCTGGACCTGGTTCGTTTACCGGGTTGCGGATTGGCATGGCTACTGTCAAAGGTTTTGCGCAGGCGCTGAATAAACCAGTGGTGGGAGTATCCACCCTGGAAAGCCTGGCAATGAATATTCCCTTTGCCGATGGTCTCATCTGCCCAGTTCTGGATGCCCAGCGAAACCAGACCTATACTGGCGTTTTTCATTTTGAAGATGGACATCTGGTTCGAGATATGGCCGATTCAGTGATGGAAATTGATGACCTTATTGCTTTTTTAAAAACAAAGAATGAAACCATTTATTTTCTGGGTGATGGACTTCCCCGGTTTTCAGAGTCTCTGTTAGAGGGTTGCCCGGGAAGTCGGATCGTTCCCAACTATCTCAATATGAATCGGGCATCGTCAGCGGGTGCTCTGGTACTTGAACGGGCATTAAAAGGGGAAACCAGCCATTATCGGGAAGTGGAGCCCTTTTATATCCGCCCATCCTATGCCGAAGAGCATAAAAAATGATGATTAACTATCGTTTAATGCAATCCCGGGATGTGCCCGGGGTTTTTACGGTGGATCAGGCATGTTTTAAACATAATTGGGCTCAGGATTCCTATGAGGCGGAAACAAAAAACATCCTCTCCAACTATGTTATTGCAGAAATTGATGGCGAAATTGTCGGATTTGGCGGCTTCTGGCAGGTGATTGATGAAGCCCATATCACTAATATCGCAGTACTGGAAGAGCATCGGCAAACTGGAGTTGGACAAAATATTATGAATGCGATGCTTGCCATTGCTCTTGAAAAAGGCTGCGTGGGCATGACTCTTGAAGTGCGCGAGGACAACCAACCAGCCATTAATTTTTATTTAAAAAACGGTTTTACCCGTGAAGGCAGACGGAAAGACTACTACGGCACCGGAATGGATGCAATCATCATGTGGAGGTATGGACTTGAATAAAACCGTCAAAATTTTTTCAGTGATGCTGGGAATTCTTTTTCCCTTCGTCATTTTTGTGAGTGGCATTGAAGCGGCAGTATTTGACAAAGCTTTTTATATGGATCAGATGGAAAAAAATCAGGTAACCCAGAATACCGGAATTTATCCACCGGACATGGAACAGGTGGTGGATGAAATAATTAATTACCTGAAAGGAACCCGGGAGGATTTTGATATCAAAGCCCGTTTAGCTCCTGAAAATGCTAAAAATGTGAATGGAAGCGTGTCTATTTTTAACGAAAAAGAAATCACCCACATGGACGATGTGCGAGATTTGCTTTTATCCGTTCTCGGACTTCGGGATGCCGCGATGATTCTGGCGCTGATTGCTTTTCTGATTCTTTTGAAATATAACTGGAAGGCTATCATCAAAGCCTTGTTTTACGGATCGGCCATTTTTTTAGTCTTACTTCTGGTCATTGGTTCAAGTTTTGTTTTTAATTTCAACGATACCTTCATCCTTTTTCATCAGCTGTTTTTTTCAAATGACTTATGGCTGATGGACCCTTCCACTGACCGACTGATCTGGATTGTTCCCGAGCCCTTCTTCTTCGCAATGATCGGCCGGATGGTCATCTACATCCTGGTGCCTCTGGGACTGACCACCCTGGGAACAGGACTCGTGTTGTTTAAAAAAATACGAAAATTTCAAAATTAAAGTGATAAAACTAAGTAGATAAATACATACGAAGTAGCACCGACAACTGATTAACAATTGGTCGGTGCGGTAATATGAAGATATACTGAAGTACAAATTACGAGTAATTCTAATCGAGGTAAACATGAAAATTCTTAGTATTGAGACATCCTGTGACGAAACATCCGTGGCCATTGTCGAAGATGGTCGGAAAATATTGACTAATCGGATCTATTCGCAGATAGATATTCACCAGAAATATGGCGGCGTGGTACCCGAGATTGCATCTCGAAACCATGTGACCAAGCTGCCTTATATCATCGATGAAGCCCTGGAAGAAAGTCAACTGACGCTGGCAGATGTAGATGCCATTGGCGTGACCAACGGTCCGGGTCTGGTGGGAGCACTGCTGATCGGCCTGTCGACAGCCAAAGCGATTGCCTATAGTTTGGGAAAACCGCTGATTGGGGTTCATCATATTGAAGGCCATATTGCCGCAAATTTTTTGCAATATCCGGAATTGGAACCGCCTTTTCTGACATTGGTGGTATCTGGCGGCCACAGCCATCTGGTCTTGGTCGAAGATTACCAGACCTTTAAGGTGTTGGGACGAACCATTGATGACGCTGCTGGGGAAGCCTTCGATAAAATTTCCCGGGTGCTGGGTTTGGGTTATCCCGGCGGCCCGGCCATTGATGCCGCGGCCCAAAATGGCAATCCGGATGCGATCCCTTTTCCACGCGTATTGCTGGATAAAACGAAGTATGATTTTAGTTTCAGTGGGTTGAAATCGGCGGTGCTCAATTACCTTAATGGTAAGAAAATGAAAAATGAAGACGTGAATCCAAACGATGTCGCCGCTTCTTTTCAGATGGCCGTCATCGAAGTACTGGTTATTAAAACCATCGCCTGTGCCAAAAGTATCGGCATGAAGACCATCTGTATGGCTGGCGGGGTATCCTGTAATTCATTATTGAGACAAATGATGGGAAAAGCTGCCACAGACGAAGGCATGACGCTGCATTATCCCGATCCGATTCTCTGCACTGATAATGCAGCCATGATCGGCTCCATGGCTTATTATAATTATATTAATGGGGAAGAGAGTGACCTGAGTCTCAATGGTATCCCAGGGCTCAAGATAGGAACCCGTCAATAACATTGATTCTGATTGAAACGTCAATGATAAAAGGGTAAACTCATTTATATAAAGAGATCAGTACCCTCTTTAAAAATTAAAACAACCTTAAAAAAAATTAAGATGACCAAAAAGGGAAAAAAAACTTGCAATCAATCTATAAATCATTTAAAATACTATTAGCACTCAAGATGAATGAGTGCTAATAAAAGAAAAAAAGGTACAAAGTACCCAATATAATCAAATGGAGGAAAAAATGAGTTTAAGACCTTTAGGTGACAAAGTAGTAATTAAAGTTAAAGCTGAAGAAGTAAAAACTTTAGGTGGAATTGTTTTACCAGGATCTGCACAAGAAAAACCACAACAGGGAAAAGTAGTTGCAGTCGGAACTGGAGAAATTATTGATGGCAAAAAAGTGCCATTAGATGTGAAAGTGGATGATGAAGTCATCTATTCTAAATACTCAGGCAGTGAAGTTAAAATCGGGGAAGAAGAATTTTTAATCATTCGTCAAGCTGACATTTTAGCAATCGTAGAATAATAAAATTTAGAAAAACAGGAGGAAAATAATATGGCTAAAGAGATTAGATTTCGTGAAGACGCCAGAGCAGCACTGATTACTGGTGTAGACAAATTAGCAAATACCGTTAAGGTGACATTAGGACCAAAAGGAAGAAATGTTATTTTAGCTAAATCATACGGATCACCAACAATTACTAATGATGGGGTAACCATTGCCAAAGAAATTGAGCTGGAAGATGCATTCGAAAACATGGGTGCTCAGTTGGTTAAAGAAGTTGCGACCAAAACAAACGACGTAGCAGGCGACGGTACAACCACAGCAACCTTATTGGCTCAGGCGATTGTTCGCGAAGGTAACCGCAACGTTGTTGCCGGTGCAAACCCAATGGTTCTGAAAAAAGGGATTGAAAAAGCAGTTGCAACTGTTGTTGAAGAATTAAAAGCGAACAGCAAAAAAATCGAAAGCAAAGAAGCAATCGCTCAGGTTGCATCCATTTCTGCAGCAGATGCCGAAATTGGAAAATTGATTTCTGAAGCAATGGATAAAGTCGGCGATGACGGCGTTATCACTGTTGAAGAAGGCAAAGGAATGGGTACCGAGTTAGAATTTACTGAAGGTATGCAATTTGATCGTGGATATTTATCAGCTTACATGGTAACAGACACCGAAAAAATGGTTGCCATCCTTGATAATCCATATATTTTAATCACTGACAAAAAAATTACGAACATTCAGGAAATTTTACCAGTTTTAGAACAGATCGTTCAAACTGGCAGCAAACTGTTAATTATTGCTGAAGATGTTGAAGGGGAAGCATTAGCTACCTTGGTTGTTAATAAATTACGTGGAACCTTTAACTGTGTTGCTGTAAAAGCGCCAGGTTTCGGCGATCGCCGTAAAGCAATGTTAGCTGATATTGCAACCTTAACAGGTGGGGAAGTTATTTCTGACGAATTAGGTTTAGAATTAAAAACCACAACGATTGAACAATTAGGCCGTGCCCGTCAGGTTAAAGTTGATAAAGAAGATACCATTATCGTTGAAGGCGATGGAAACAAAGAAGCAATTGATGAACGAATTCGTCAAATCAAAGCTCAGATTCCGGAAACTTCTTCAGAATATGATAAAGAAAAATTACAGGAACGTTTGGCAAAATTATCTGGCGGCGTAGCTGTTATTCAAGTTGGTGCAGCCACCGAAACCGAACTGAAAGAAATCAAATACCGTATTGAAGATGCTTTAAATGCGACTCGTGCAGCGGTTGAAGAAGGTGTTGTATCCGGTGGTGGTACTGCTTACATCAATGCGATTCCAAAGGTTGACGCTTTAATTGAAACCTTGGAAGGCGACGAAAAAACCGGCGCTTACATCATTCGTCGAGCAATTGAAGAACCAATGCGACAAATTGCCGAAAATGCCGGACTTGAAGGTTCTGTTATCGTTTCTCAAATGGTTGGTAAAGCAGTTGGCGTCGGCTATGATGCTGCTAAAGGCGAATTTGTTGATATGTTCCAGGCGGGAATTATTGACCCAACTAAGGTTACCCGTTCAGCGATCCAAAACGCAGCCAGTGTTTCAGCAATGTTCTTAACCACTGAAGTTGCTGTTGCTGATCTTCCTAGCGAAGATGCTGGCATGGGTGGAATGCCAGGTGGCATGGGCGGAATGCCAATGATGTAAGCTTCGGCTACATCAATTCTAAGATAAATAAAGTAAGATAAATAAAAGTAAGATAAATAAAAGGCAGTCTCAAAAATGAGGCTGCCTTTTTATTTACAGTCTAATAAATAGCTGATTAATTTACGTCATAGGGGATGCCGGCGAACAGAATTTCCATTTCTGGCTGTTCCAACTCAGCCAGTTTAACGATCAAACCATTGATTAAAGTGATCATGGCCTGGGCATCCGGAGATTCATCATCAGTCGGTTTGGCCGCATAAAGGGCAATCAGCATGGTATTGCGGGTTGTTCCTTTTACATCTTTAAATAGGGTATTTAAAACGCGTTTTTCATTAATTGTCAGTTCCATTTTTTCCTCCATCGATTTTTTTTATAATAAATAATAGTTTATAATGTTTCCAATGTCATCAGGGCTTCTTCCCATTCATCGGTGAGTTCTGATAATTTTTGCTTGTGATCTTCATAAGAAAGATTAATTTCAGCTGCCAGCGAGAGGTTGTCGTAGAAATCCGGAGCACACATCGTCTCTTCGATCACTTCAATTTTCTGTTCCAGGTTCAGGATTGCTTCTTCGATCTCTTTGACTTTTTTCTTTAAAAGGCGAATTCTGGCTTCCTCTTCTTTTAGTTTCTTACGATCTGTTTTTTGCTGTGTTTTGGTTACGATTATTTTGGATTCTTCAGCGAGAACCGCTTCCCGTTCGGATGCCTCCGCTTTGTGTTTTAAATAATCATCGTAGTTACCTAAATGGATTTCCATACCATCAGTCGAAAACTGATAGATTTTGTTGGCAATCCGGTTTAAGAAATAGCGGTCATGTGAGATAAAAAGCAGGGTACCCTCATATTGGGATAAGGCATTTTCCAGAATTTCTTTGGTATCCATGTCTATGTGATTGGTCGGTTCATCCATCAGCAGGAAATTTGACTGGGAAATCATTAGTCTGGCCAGCAGTAATCGGGCTTTTTCGCCACCGGAAAGGGTATCAATGGGTTTAAAAACTTCATCTCCCACAAATAAAAAAGCTGCCAGAATGTTTCGCAATTCGCCCTCAGACAGTTTTGAATCCACATCCCAAAGTGCTTCTAAGAGGTTCTCATTGTAGAATTTTTTTAAATCCTGATGCTCCTGATCAAAATAACCAAGATGAACCTTTTGACCTAACCGGATTTCTCCGGCGTCAGCCGCTAATTTTCCCTGGAGAATGCGAAAAAGGGTGGTTTTGCCGGCACCATTGGGACCTATAATACCAATTTTATCACCCCGGTGAATTTCGAAATTCATATTTTGAAAAAGCAGCCGATTGCCAAAGGATTTTTTGATGTCCGTGACTGTTAAAACATCATTGCCGCTCTTGACCCTGGGGATAAAGCTAAAATGGCTATTGTGAGCAGTTTCGACATTGTCAATCAACTCGATCTTACTTAAGGCTTTTTCCCGACTGGAAGCCCGTTTTGAGCTTTTTATGGAGTTGTAGGCCCGGAACCGATCAATCACTTCCTGTTGGTGCTTAATTTCTTTGGCTTGCTGTTGGAACTGATGGTTCTGCTCCAGCATATCCTGCCGTTTTTTAATGGCGTGCTGGGTATAGTTGCCGGCGTATTCCTTAATATTTTTCTGAGTTACCTCGATGATCGTCGTACAGACCTTATCGATGAAGTAACGGTCATGGGAAACAATCATAAAGGTTCCGGGGTAGTTTTTTAAATATTGTTCCAACCATTGGAGCGCATCAATATCCAGGTAGTTGGTCGGCTCATCCAGGAGCAACAGTTCAGGTTCCTGCAACAGGATTTGTCCCAGGGTTGCCCGGGTTTTTTCGCCGCCGCTGAGTAGTGAGAAGGCTTTATCCTGATCTTCAGGTTTAAAACCAAGTCCGTTGATGACGCCGCGGATGCGGCTGGGATATTCGTAGCCATTTTGGGCTGCAAAGGCTTCCTGCAGTTCACCGAATTCATGCATCAGTTTGTCCTGAGCTTCGCCAGAGGAAAGTGCAATGGCATCGCCAATCTGTTTGATTCGCTTTTCCATTTCAATCAGCGGTGTGAAGACATCAGTTAACATTTCAACCAGGGTGGTATTTTCAGAAATGTTGGATTCCTGGGATAGGTAACCAATGGTCAAACCGTTTTTCTTATTGATTCGGCCAGTGTCGGGAATCAGTTCCCCGGTAATGAGTTTTAATAATGTCGATTTACCAGTTCCGTTTCGACCAACAAGTCCGATTTGTTTTCTTTCATTGATCGAGATGTTGAGCTCATTAAAAATTTCATGGATGCCATAACTAAAATGCATATTTTCGATATTAATTAACATTGTTTCACCTGTTTTCGTTTTTGTTCGGATATTTAAGTTCACTTTTACTATTCTATCAAAAAAAACGCCAAATTAAAATAAATAATTTGACGTAATTGGTACATATTGTTATAATTAATTAATTATCCAAAGAAAGGAGAAGTTATCATGCATCGCTTCTCAAAAAAAGTATCTATGACCGTTGTCAAACGGTTGCCAAAGTATTACCAATATTTAACTGATTTACAGCTCAATGATATCGAAAAAATATCATCCCGGGAATTAGCAAGTTTAATGGGACTTACAGCTTCTCAAATTCGACAGGATTTAAATTCATTCGGAGGTTATGGTCAACAAGGCTATGGCTATAATGTCGGAGAATTAAGGGAAGCTATCAAGGAGATTCTTGGTCTTGATAGTGAATATAATTGTATTATTATCGGTGGCGGTAATATGGGTCATGCCATTGCAAACTATGAACGGTTTAAACGAGAAGGCGTTATTCTAAAAGGCGTTTTCGATGTTGATCCATTAACAGTTGGTACCGTCGTTGGCAGTGTGGTTGTTAAACATATGGATGAGCTTGATGAATTTATCAAGGCGAATGAAATTGACATCGCTATTTTATGTGTACCTCGGGAGGTTGGCCAAAAGGTTGCCACTCAGGTTACAGATTTAGGGGTGAAAGGAATTCTTAATTTCAGTCCATTGGATTTGACGGTGCCTAATGATGTGGTCGTGGAAAATGTTAATATTACGGATAGCTTATTTACACTAACGTATTTACTGGGCGAATAAAATCGTCGTTTTGAAAAACAAAAGAGCTTGGATTTAATTCCTGCTCTTTATTTTTTTGCCTTTAAAATTATTTATAAAAAAAGAAACACGCCATGCGTGTTTCTAAGAATTTATAACAAGTTATTTAAACATAATTTTCATTGTTTTTATGTTACTTTCCGCTGGAACTTTTGAAATTAATAAAATCTAGAACTTCTTGTTTATAACTTTCCGGGAAAGAGAAATAAGAAGAAAAAGAGTCTACTTCTTCGTTGGAAAAAACGTAAGATTTTAAAAATTCTTCACAGGTCATCGGTTTGGGGTTGCTTGGTAAAAGTTTTGGCTGATCAGTTCGACATAGCAAATAGTCTACTGAGACTTCAAAAAAATCAGCAATCTTAATGAGTAATTGGTTCTCCGGTAAATTTTTATCTTTTTCATATTTAGAGATCGAGCTTTTATTAAGATAGAAAAGATTAGCAAAATTCTCCTGAGTTAACCGTTTTGAGATACGCAACGCTTTTAATCGACTACCAAAAGTATTATTTTCCATTTTTTCACCTTCTTTCAATTTAGAATTGTTGGCACAAATGCACTGCCTATTGACTAAGTATAACATATCTTTAACATTTGTCAAGATTTGCAGTTGAATTTAAGTAAGATATCAGAATGTAATAGAGCATCAAAAGGGCGCTCTTGATTCTCTTAAAAGACGGAGACATTCAATGTATTTTGCTTTGTCCGGGGACGTTTCGTTGGCTGAAAATGGCGATTCCAGCGATTGTGATTCAATCGCATTATTTGTTAGAGTATCAAATAGTGCACTAAAATCTGCGCTAGCTGGATAATCAGTTGATTTACGCTTTGATTTTCCGTCTTCTGTTCTAATTTCATCATAGCTGAGACGAGTTAGGGTTGAACCATTAAATGATGCTTCAAGGAAACCCTGATAGCCTTCAGGATCGGCAGTGCCGGTTATCGTATAAGTATCAAAAGTATCAATTTTTATCGTTTCATGATCACCTTTGTATGCTTGAGCCAAAATTACAGTTGATAATTTTGTAAAACGCTCAGATGTTTGGGTCGCCCCAGAGATAGCATCGATTTCATCAGGATTTTGTGAGAGGATCAATTCATTGTACAAGCGCAGATAAAGCGCACTGAGGTTGGCTACCCCTAAATTCTTCCAGCTTTTATCTGAACCCTCGAGCGTAAGGCGATCGGCATTACTTTTTGATAGTTCCTTAAATGAAACTTGGGTAATGATGCCATTTTTTATCAGAAGATCTAATTTTTGGACATAACCCCGGTTGTCAAAATAGCTGGTGGTGGCAGAGTACTGGCCATCCATCAGGGAGTTAGAATTTTCTCCAGTTAAAATTGAACCAGTTGTGGGATCATTAATCAGTTCTTTTTCCACACAACCGGTTAGAAACAGGGGGATAAAACCATAGAAAAGGAGCAAAATTACCAGCGCATAGCACTTATGATTTCCAAATTTATTATTGAACATTGTTATCACCAATTTTAATAATTTATTTAATAGGCAGAGGCATTCATCAGAGGGGGGACAATTTGTTTTTTTCGGGAAAAAACGCCATTCATATATTTGCTGTATTCACCCGGTTGAAAACCGAAAGCCAATTGCACCAGATTCTTAGCTTCACCAGCTACGATTAGTTCAGTACCACCTAAAATGATGTCGGTAACCATTAAAATGGCAAGGTCCAGACCTTCCTCGGCACATAATTGGTTCATTTCCAGCAGGACCTCATCGAGTTTGTCAAAAATACCGCGGAAATCGCCAGTATTAATTTGAGAAACAGCAATTTTATAGGCACCCATGGTAAAGAGCTTCTTATCAGTTGAGATGATTTCCGAGGGGTGCATTTCCTTTAGATTACTGCCAGCAACCAGCATTTTTTCCCCATAACTTTTAACATCAATTTCGAGAATTTTTCCCAATTCCCGGGCAATAGTACGATCATCCCGGGTACAGGTGGGGGAATTAAATAATAGTGTATCCGAGATGATGGCACTGAGCATCAGTCCCGCCATGGATTTGGGAATCGCGATCTGATGTTCATGGTACATTTTAGCAATAATGGTACAGGTGCAGCCAACCGGTTCAATTCGTAGGTATAAAGGTGTGGCTGTTTGAATTTCGGCCACCCGGTGATGGTCGATGACTTCGATGATTTCCGCTTCTTCGACGCCGATGATGGATTGATTTCGTTCATTATGGTCTACCAAAATGACTTTTTTTCGATTGAAGTCGATGAGGTTACTACGAGAAATGGTTGAAAGCACCTTTCCATTGACGTCAACTACTGGGAATCGCTCATGATCGGAGGTCAGCATATTTTTTTTGACATCATCGATGGTTTCATAGGTCATGAAGTACTCCAGCTGATTTTTCTGGTAGTAGTTTTTTATGGGAATCCCTTGACACAGCAGTCGGATGACTTCAAAGGGACCAAAGGCAACGATCAGGACAGCACCTTGATAGTCGTCGGGGATGTGAAAGACGATATCCGGTGAAGCATTGGCAACAATAATAATCCCAGCGCCAGTGGCAAAAGCACGGTTCAAATATGTTTCCTGCTGTACGGTAACAAGAATATCGTTGACATTCAACTGCTGTTCGTCTTCAATTTCAGTGATGGTATAAACATCGCCCAATACGAATTCCGATTGCATCAATCCATAGACCTGCGCTTCCAGTAAGTCAATGATATTATCCAGCGGCGTTTCGCTTTTTCGGAGCAGGGATTTTGAAAAAGGATCGGTATAAGCCGGGATAATATCCGATAGGGAAACCATGCCGATCAGTTTTTCCTGTTCACTGATAACAGGTAATGAGCGACCGGGATGATCAATGATCTGTCCCATGGTTTTTGATACTGAGTCTTTTTCATAAGCCATCGAAAAATCGGTGAGAACCAGATCTGAAACCTGGGGTTTAACATCCTTGATCAGTTCCGGAAGAGCGACCTGGAAGGTATCCAGGACAAACTGGGTTTCTTTATTAATCGGTCCTAAACGGGCTGGAAAGACCTGAGTGTGACCGAGTGATTGTTTCAAATGAGCATAAGCAATCGCAGAACAGAGAGAATCTGTATCTGGATTTCGGTGTCCGAAGACATAGGTTTTCTGGGTCATAAAGTCCCTCCTTTTTATTTAAGTGAGTGTATTAGTAGTTAAAAAACGAAGCACATCCGCATAGACAAGCTCTCGTTTATCTTCGTTAAGAATTTCATGCCGCATTAGCGGATAGAGAATCAGATTGACATTCTGGACCCCGGCCTTTTTTAGCTGCTGGGTGATATGTATTACTTCTTTTCCCATATTACCGACAGGGTCGTCTCGTCCGGCTAAATAAAGGAGATGGAAATCTGTTGGGATTTTTTTGAGATTATTAGTATCAGTCGTGTAATTAAGCCCATAAAATAAATCCCGATAAAATCCGGCGCTGCAAGTAAAACCACAAAGCGGGTCGTCGATATAGGCATCAACATTGGTTTTGCTCAATGATAGCCAGTCATACTCGGTTCGATTCGGTTTGAATTTTTTATTATAGCTGCCAAAAGAAAGCTGAGACAACAACTTGGATGGCGTTTTCTCACCGTTTTTAGCAATTTCCCAACGGGCAATGAGACTGGCTGTTTTTCGCATCAAGCTGCTAATGCCAACAGTAGTGCCAATGATTACCGCACCCTGATATAGTTCGGGATAATCAATGACAGCATGCTGGGTTACCACCGAACCCATGCTGTGACCAATGATAAACAGGGGCAGTTCGGGGTAGATGCTTTTAAGCATCGCCGAGATTTCTTTTACATCCGTAACGACCCGATTCCAACCATTGCCGCTGGCAAAAAAGCCCAGGTGTCCTGAATCCTTGCCAGTTTGACCATGACCCCGTTGATCAAGAATTACCGCTAGAAAGTGATTATGGTATAAAAAATCTAGAAATTCATGATAACGGAGCGCGTGTTCAGCCATGCCATGAACGATGAGAACCACGCCCTTTGGTTTTAGTGGCAAGGGCGTTTCATAATATGTCAACTTCACATCATCGGAAGTATAAAACCCATTGGTTGTTAAATCTATCATCATTAGCCCTTCTTTCAAGATTATTATCTTAATCCATTTTCACATTATAACAAAATTTCTTAAAAAAAACAGGGTTACCCGTACTAAAAATGAGATAATCAGTGTATAATTAAAATAAAATAATTGGATTAAGGGGGATCAAAAATGAAATTAACAGTGTTAGGCAATAATGGACCCTTTCCTGGCCCCGGTGGTGCCTGTTCGGGGTATTTGTTTGAATCAGGAGACACGCACATTGCCTTGGATTTTGGCAATGGCGTGCTGGCGAATCTGCAAAAACGAATTGACATTTCAGATATTGACTTTGTTATCTGTTCGCATTTGCATGCGGATCACATTTCGGATCTCTTTGTTTTGCTCTATGCGCTCCAGATGATGAATCGGCAAATGACGCTCTATGCACCGCCAGAACCGGCACTGGAATTGCAAAAACTGGATTTGAATGACATTTATCAGATTAATAAGATCCATGAGGAACTTCAAATAAAAATCAACGGTTTAACCATCAGTTTCAAAGAACTGAATCATCCTTTTATGGACTTTGGAACAAAAATTACTGATGGCGAAACGACTTTTTTATACACTGGGGATACCTGTTATACCCCCAACCTGCTGGAATTTGCAACGGGTGTGGATGTGATGCTCTGTGATGGCGCATTTCTGGAGGATATCGTTTCAGACAAACATCTTTCGGTCAAAGAAGCCTGCGAAGTGGCCAATGAAGCTGGGATTAAAACCCTGATCTTGACACATTTGGCGCCTTTTGAAAAACCCGAAACCTATCTGGAAAAAGGAAAAAAACATTTCAAAGGAAATCTGTTGGTTACCGAGATCGGAAAAACATTTGACCTAAAAGATTTAGCTAAACCATAAGGACGGATTTGATGAAACGACCGTTATTATGGGGATTTGTCACCCTCAGTTTGGGAATTATTGCGGCTTTTTACAAATTACCGGTCTGGGTGATTGTCTGTTTTGCCGGTATTCTTGCCGGGCTGCCTTTGATTGTTAAAAACATTAAAGTATTCCAAATTGGCTTTGCTCTGGTTTTATTTTGTCTGGGTGTCGCATTGGGGTATGGTTCATTTCCGGAGACGGATCAGTTAGCATCGTTTTATGAAAAAGCGGTGTCGGTCTTAGGGGTGGTCACCGATTATCCCAGGGCAACTGAAGACCGTTTGACGATTAACTTAAATACCAAAGAGATGATCAGTACCGATGACGAAAATGATGTATTAAAGAGTACCACCGGTTTAAAAGCAACGATTTATTTTCAAAGCGAAGTGAATAAAAAGGGTGAATCAGGAAAAGCACCGGGTGAAGAACGTAATTTCATAAATTATGTTCCCGGTGATATCTTGTTATTTAAAGGAATCCTCTCTGAGCCGGCCGGGAAAAGAAACCCTGGGGGCTTTGATTACGATTTGTACCTCAAATCCCAGTCCATTGATGGTTTATTAACTGTGCAACCGGAAAACATTAAATTAGTTGGTCAGGAAAGCTCTTTTTATTACCAGATTTTAGGAATCAAAAAATCTTTAGAAAACAGCTGTGATACCTATTTTTCAGAAAATGTAGCCGATTTGCTTAAAGGGGTTATTTTTGGTGAAAAAGATATTAATGAGGATCTTTCCCAGAGCTTTCAGGATGCCGGAGTCACCCATGTTTTATCGGTATCCGGTTTACATGTGGGATATGTGTTTTTAGCGCTTTCGTTCCTGCTGATGGCAATTAAAATCAAGAAGGGGTACTGGATGCTGTTCCTGGCGCCGGTGCTGTTATTCTATGTTGCCCTTACCGGTTTTGTACCGCCAGTAATCCGAGCCTCGATCATGCTTTTATGTCTGACACTGGGGCAGGGAATTCATCGGGAACGGGATTCCCTGAATCAGCTGTGTTTGGCAGGCATCGTGATTTTGTGCATCTGGCCAGCTCAACTTTTTCAGGCCGGCTTTCAATTATCCATGGCAGCAGTTCTGGGGATTGTTCTATTTTATGAACCACTCCTGTATCGATATGAAAAGCGACGCAATAAAAAACATAGCCACCACCAAAAAAAATCGGGGCCTATCGTTCAAGGTCTGGTTTTAACTTTTTGTGCCACCGTGGGAACCTTGCCCATTCTTTTATATCATTTCAAGAGCTTTACCACAATGAGCTTTTTTTCCAATCTTATTGTGGTGCCGCTGATTGGGGTCTTGCTACTGGCAGGGATGGTATTTTTAATAATCGCATCTATTTTTCCTTTTTTAGGACCGGTAATTGCAATGCCAATTGCCTTTTTAGGAGAATCCACCATTGTTGTCCTTGACGGCATCAACGATTTGGGAAAAAGCCTTAATATTTTCTGGATCAACCGGGGCGGGTTTTCAATTGCGGAAATGGGTTTGTTTTTTTTAGCGATATTTTTTATTTCCGGGTATTTCTATCTTAAATTGAAGTCTGTGAAAATTGCCACAGTAAGCTTGGGAATCGGTTTTATGTTAATTCTGCTGGTATCACCGTTGTTTCCGAAAAATCTGGTGGTTACGATTCTTGATGTGGGCCAGGGGGACAGCATTCTGATTGAAACCCCGGGCGGACGAAACTATCTGGTTGATGGCGGCGGCTATCTCTTTGAGCGATCGACTAAAATTTCTGAGAGTGTCCTCTACCCAGCTTTGTACTCAAAAAATATCCGACAGCTGGATGCGATCTTCTTAACCCATAACCATGTCGATCATAGCCAGGGGGTTGAAGAGCTTATCTTCGACGGTTATCCGGTGAAAAACCTTTTTATGAGCATCCAATCCAATAATGAAAAACTCCTCGACCAGCAAATGGCACCGGTGTCCTTATTAAAAAAAGGTTCGGTAATTGAAGGGGGTGACGGGGTCATGATTAAGGTGTATAATCCTGAGGGAGAAATCAGTCCAAAAGAAGATGACGAACAGAATAATGCTTCGCTGGTGATGGCGATTTCATATCAGAATACCAATCTGCTTCTATGCGGTGATATCGAGGCCGATGTCGAAAAACAACTGGTGGAAGAATTGGAATTTGAAAGTGGACAAACCGATTTTCAAATTATAAAAATTCCCCATCACGGCAGCAAAACCTCATCCACCCTGGAGTTTATTCAGGCAGTTGAACCAGAAATGGCGGTAATTTCGGTGGGTGCGCATAATCTTTTTGGTCACCCCAACGACGAGGTGCTTAAGCGACTGGATCAGGAAAAAATTACCACGCTGAGAACGGATCACAGTGGTGCCATAGAGATAACCAGCAACGGAGATTTTATCCACTATAAAAACTATGTTTATTAAATGACATAAATTAATGGAGAAACAATGTGAATTATAAAGAACTTAATAAATATGTAAAAAATAATGAAATCAGTCCGGTCTATTTATTTACCGGTCCGGAACAGTATATCGGCCATATGATGGAAAAGACTCTCATTGGGACCGAAATCGCCAAAGGTCTGGAACCGCTGAATTTGACAACCTATAATGATAAAAACCTGGATGTGTCGGAACTGTTGGCCACCTGTGAAACCCTGCCGATGATGAGCAATAAGCGGATGGTTGTTGTTCGGGAAGAAGCGCAGTTGGATAAGATCACCGACAAAAAAGACCTGGATCGAATCAATGCCTATCTGGAAAAACCATGTCCATCAACGTTGCTGATTATTTACTGGGAACAGCCGGATAAGCGGAAAAAACTGTACAAAAGCCTGACCAAAGCCGGGAGCCTGGTAGTCTTTGAAAAATTGGACGCCGGGGACCTGCAGTCATGGATTATGCGGCGAATTAAAAATGCCGATAAAAAAATAAGCCGCGCCGCGCTGGAGCTCTTTATTCAGCGATCAATGTATTTAATTAATGAAAAAAAGACCATGGAGATGGTCGACAATGAGCTCAACAGCCTCATCGATTATACCGGCGATCGCAATGAGATTACCAAGGAAGATATCCTGCTGATTCTCCCACAATCGATAGAGGAGGGAATTTTTAAACTGATTGATTATGCCGTGAGCGGAGAAAAAGATCAGGCATTGTTAATGCTGAACCAGTTTTACATGGAAGGCGAATCGCCGTTTGGGGTTTTTAGTCTGTTACTACGCCAGATTAGAATGCTGTTGATGGTAAAGATCTATAGCAATAGGGGACTGCCTGCTAAAACAGTGGCCAGCGAAATGAAACTGGCGCCATTTATCGTCAATAAAATTTTAAAAAACGGAAAGAATTATCCGATGGATAATCTATGGGAGATCATGTTGATCGGGGCTGATTTGGATGCCCAGATGAAATTGGGTGAAATTGATCAGAATTTCGCTTTGGAATTATTTTTAATGAAGATTGCATAATAAAAGTGGATAAACCAACGATTCTGCTCCGCTCTGTCGTTGGTTCGAGGGCAGTCGCCAACTAAGCGAGCTTGTGATTGGCTCGTTGCCTTCACGCAAAAAAAGATGTACCTGAGTAAGTACATCTTTGGATAGACCCTAGAGACACGGGTTTTGGGAATATATAAATGAGGTAATTAAGCAGTCATCTTGTTTAAGATTCTAGCCAAAGTACTTTTTTTACGTGCTGCTGTGTTTTTATGTAAAACACCTTTTGTAACAGCCATATCAATTTTCTTTGATGCTAAACGATAAGCTTCCTGCGCTGCTTCAACGTTACCTTCAGTAACTGCAAGATCAAATTTCTTTACAGTAGTCTTAAGATTAGTCTTTACCATCTTATTTCGCAGACGACTGATTTCATTTGTTTTAGCTCGTTTCATAGCCGATTTAATGTTAGCCATGGGTTCACCCCCCTCATTTATTTATAACATAGCAATTCTAACACATTAGCAGAAGATTATCAAGAAAAAACGTGACAAAAAAAATATTTCTTGATAGAATATTGATCTAGGCATAAAAAACTAGGGATTTAAAGAACATTTCAACCATTTATATAGATTTGAAAGTAGAGGACTAGAAATTGACAAACAAACAATTACATACACGAAATTTTTCGATCATTGCCCATATTGATCATGGCAAGTCAACCCTGGCGGATCGCCTCATCGAAGACACCGGGCTGATGAGCAAACGGGATATGGAAGAACAGTTTTTGGATAATATGGATATTGAACGGGAGCGGGGGATCACCATCAAGCTTCAGGCTGTTCGCTTACTCTATACCGCTGATGACGGTGACGAGTACATTTTAAACCTGATTGATACTCCTGGCCATGTGGATTTTACCTACGAGGTGTCCCGAAGTCTGGCGGCCTGTGAGGGTGCGCTACTGATTGTGGACGGCTCCCAGGGGATTGAAGCCCAAACCATTGCCAATGTTTATCTGGCGCTGGAGAACAATCTGGAGGTCATTCCGGTGATCAACAAGATTGACTTGTTAAGTGCCGATCCCCAACGGGTTAAAGATGAGATTGAACATGTTATTGGTATCGAAGCTCAGGATGCACCACTAATTTCGGCCAAGGCTGGTCTCAATATTCGCGAAGTATTGGAGGCGATTGTCAAAAAAGTGCCACCACCAACCGGTGATGTGGAGGCACCACTGCAAGCCCTGATTTTTGATTCCTATTATGATCAGTATCTGGGCGTTATTGCCTCCGTTCGAGTCATTCAAGGAAAAATCCGCAAAAGCATGAAAATTGACATGATGGCCGTGGGAAAAACCTTTGAAGTCAATGAGGTCGGTGTTTTCGGCAGAGGTTTGATTCCCATCGATGAGCTCTGTGCTGGCGATGTTGGTTATGTCAATGCCGGAATAAAAAATGTTCGGGACACCCGGGTCGGGGATACCATCACCGAAACGAACAACCCGGCTAAAGAAGCATTGCCGGGGTATAAAAAAGTAACCTCAATGGTATTCTGTGGAATTTATCCGGCCGATGGTTCTCGTTATGAAGACTTAAAAGAAGCCTTAGCTAAACTGCAGCTCAACGATGCTTCGCTGCTTTATGAGGCCGAAACATCAATGGCGCTTGGCTTTGGTTTCCGCTGTGGCTTCCTGGGTCTACTCCATATGGAAATCATTCAGGAACGGCTGGAACGGGAATTCAATCTGGATTTGGTTACCACGGCGCCCAGCGTTATTTATAAGGTCATCAAAACCGACGGTACCGAATTATGGGTGGATAATCCATCCAATTTGCCCAATCCGGTTGAAATTAAAACCATGGAAGAACCGATTGTCAATGCCGACATTATGGTACCATCTGAATATCTGGGTGCGATTATGGAATTGTGTCAGGAACGACGGGGTGTTTATCTGACCATGGATTATGTTGAAGAAAACCGGGTTATTCTAAAATATGAGTTGCCTCTGAATGAGATTATCTATGATTTCTTTGATGCGCTTAAATCTCGAACACGGGGTTATGCGTCCTTTGACTATGATATCAAAGAATATCGGCCATCTGATCTGGTTAAACTGGATATTCTACTGAACGGCGAACTGGTGGATGCCCTTTCCTTTATTGTTCACCGCGACAAGGCAGCAAACCGGGGACGGCTGATCGCCAAGAAATTAAAAGAAGAAATTCCGCGACAAATGTTCGAGATCCCGGTTCAGGCTGCCATTGGTACCAAGGTCGTTGCTCGTGAAACAATCCGAGCCATGCGGAAGGATGTTTTAGCCAAGTGTTATGGCGGCGATATCAGCCGTAAACGAAAACTGTTGGAAAAACAAAAAGAAGGCAAGAAGCGCATGCGTCAAGTTGGTAATGTGGAAGTGCCGCAAGAAGCATTTATGGCGGTTCTTAAGCTGGATTCCTAAACTATGGACGATACGATTCTTAAGGCTCCCCGGGTTCATCAGAAGCTTAATAGCGACGAGCTGTTCTATTTATTAAAAGAGCAGGATCAGGCCATCCCGAAAAAGCCAGTCAATCGGGATGATTATCGCTGTGACTGCCGGGGCAGATATTGTGATGGGTTTCCGGTATCGCTGAATCCGACACTGCTTGAAAAAATTGAAGAGTTGGAAAAGCAATTGAAAAAGCCAGTGCAGATCATTTCCGGAGTACGTTGTGAACAGCGCAATACTGAAGCGGATGGATCAAAACACTCCTTTCATCTGCTGGGACGAGCCGCAGATATTCGCTGCGAAACCATCGGCATCGATGAATTGGCAGCGGCGGCTGAAACAGTCGAGTTATTGGTAATCCGGGATTATCAGGGCGATGTGGTACATTGCCAATGGAATGACTAGAAAAAAACTGTTATCGATGGTTGTCCATCGGTAACAGTTTTTTATAAATCGATAAGAAAAAAGCTTGGAGTAAAAGGCAACGGCTTGTCATTAAGATGCAATTATTCGATTAGCGAACCAGATATGGTGTTCGTGCTGGGGCGTTCCAATACCAAAGGTTTTCGGTATTCATTCTGGCAAAAAATAATTGAAAGCCTGCTTGCTCCTGGACGGTCAGAACCTCTTCAACCCAATTTGCGACGATGATGATTCCTTTTTCGCTTAAATATTTGTGAACGCATCTGAAAATGATCAGCATCTCCATAATGGTCGTAGCGCCGGCACCATTGACAATGACCATGATTTCTTCGCCCGATCGAAGATTTAAGTCATCAATAAGTAAATCCGACATGAGCATTGCGGTTTCATCAGCACTTTTCATTTTTTGACGGCCGCCACCGCCTTCACCATGCTGGCCCATTCCGATTTCCATTTCATCAGTACCGATCACTGCAAAAGCGGAACCATTTTGTGGATGGGTAGCTGTTTTGCAGGCAACGGCAATGGTCGCCATATTATCGGCAAAATCCTGGGCGATGGTGGTCACTTCATGGAGGGATTTTCCCTGGGCAGCTGCGGCACCAACAATTTTGTATAGCGGCACACAGCCGACCAGACCACGTCGTCTTTCAGCTTCAGAACGAGGAGCGTAAGCAACATCTTCCCGGGTAATAATCATGCTTACATTGATACCGGATTTTTGGGCTTCTTCCATGGTTCGATTTCCAGCTAACATATCGCCAGCATGGTTTAAAACTACTAAAAGTACTCCTTTGCCTTTGTCGGCGAGTTGTAGCGCTTCAAAAACAGCTTTGTAACCAGGTGCAGCAAACACATCACCGACAACAGCAATATCAATCATACCTTCGCCGACAAAGCCTTCTAGGGCAGGTTCATGGCCAGAACCACCCAGAGTTACAATCGTAACCCTGTCCGCAGTTTTAAGGCCTTTATTGATAACAAGGTTATTAGGTGTGACTTCAAGAATCGATGGATTTGCTAATGCCAGGCCTTCTAATAATTCAGAGGTGATGTTTTCGGATTTATTAATAAATTTCTTTAGACTCATTTGTCGGTTCCTTTATGTTTTAAAGTCTGTACAGCAGCGAATCACTGTTACTCGGTTATCGATAAAAGAATATTCATAATTAATAATACTGAATTAAATCGACTTACTAATACTAACAAAATACATCAATGAAAACAATATTGACGTAATGAAAACAGTATTTAACGTAATGAAAAGAAGAATTAGTCAGGATAATATACATCTAAAGTTGTAACAATTAATTTTATGCGATATAATAAGTCACTATAAAGGATTGATTATGTGTAAGAAAATAAGGTGAGAACATGTTAAGTATAGCAGTCTGCGAAGATGAGGAACATCACAAAAATTTATTGGTGGACTTAATTAGTCATTATCAATTTATAAACGGTTATCATTTGTCTGCATTTCAATTTGGACATGAATTAATAGCAGCAATGAAAAAAGAAAAAATGTTTGATGCTATTTTTCTTGATATGCGTTTAGAAAACGAAGATGGAATTGATATCGCAAATGAAATCAGAAAAACGGATGAAAGAACCCATATCATTATCACAACGTCCTTAATTGAATATGCGGTACTGGGTTACTCAGTTAATGCCAGCGATTTTTTATTAAAGCCTATTTCACAAGAAAAATTATATCAAATTTTAAAAAAATTAGAAGTGGATAAAATTAAATCTCAATCCAGTTATCACGAAATTGAAATAAATAAAGTAAAAATAGTTTTACGCACAGATGACATTTTATATTTTGAGAGTCTTGGCAGAAAAATTAAAATCGTGACGTTTGATGCAGAATATGAATATTATTACAATATTTCCGTATTGGAAAAGGAATTAGATGCAGCTCGTTTCATTTTGTGTCACCGTTCTTATATTGTAAATCTTGGGAATATCAAAAGTATCAAAAAAGGGAGTGTCATTTTAAAGACTGGATTGGTGATTCCAATTAGTCCCAAAAAGAATCAAAAAGTATATGATGAATTTACCAGGTATCTAACAGGAGATCTGCAATGAACAATTGGTATGATTATACAATTCTTGTGGCAATCTTATCAAATGTGTCGGCAATTATTATCTGTTATTATTTTCTGAGTAACATTCTATTCGCAAAAAAGCAAAGTAAAAAGGTGCGATATCTTATTTTGTTTGCAATAACATGCATTTTCATGAGTATCCTACTGTTTTTTAAGCAATCACCTGTTTTTGTTTTTGTATCAATGGGAACGTTTTTATCAATTGGTTTGTTGTTGTTTCAGGGAAACGTGCTGATGCGCATCCTCTATTCAATATTCTTTGTGGCGTTTGGAGGGCTAGCTGAAACCATTACTGGTATTATCGTAGCGCTGACATTTTCTTTTAGCCTTAATGAGCTATACCAATACCCAATATATTACACTCTTGTTGCCGTTGGTTCAAAGGTTGTTCTATTTGTATTCATCAAATTTGCGATCCGCATTATTCGAAAACAAATTCAATTTTCATCACTGCTGGAATCAATTGCGCTTTTTAGTATTCCATTTGTCAGTTTAATTGTTTGTTTAAATGTGTACTTTATGGTAGTAAAAGTCCAAGGAAGTGAATTAATTGGTATTATATCGGTCGGTGCGTTGCTATACATCAATATTATGATCTTTGCCATTTTAAAAGTACTGGATCATGAATCAAATAAAACATTAGAATACAAGAATGCCAATATTCAACTGGAACTTGAACAAAAACATTACAAAGAAATTCTGGAAAAAAATTATGAGGTAAGAGGATTGTGGCATGATATGAACAATCATGTTATTACCATGCAGTATTTGATTAAAAACCATGCATGTGACGAAATTAATGAATATCTGCGTCAACTTCATGATGTTTTGCAAAATGCCGTTGACCATAATCTGTCTGGAAATAATGTAGTAGATGCGCTGTTGAATTACAAAATTAAATTTGCATCTAACAAGAACATTAACATCGTTCATTACATCGCCATACCGGAAAAACTGAAAATGAATAGTATCGATCTATCAATAATATTGGGAAATATCTTAGACAATGCAATTGAGGGATGCTTGAGAGATTCACGAGATGACGAAGATAAGATAATTAAATTTAACATGTATTACAAAAAAGAGAGCTTGTTAATTGATGTTGAAAATACTGTTGATGAAAAAACAATTAAAAAGTCTGGGAATAAGTTAGTCAGCAGCAAAATAAGTAAGCATAACAAAAGTGGTTATGGCATATCAAATGTCAAGCAGGTATTGGATAATTACGGCGGCAATATGGTTACTCAAATTCTTGATGATCGATTTAAATGCACGATTCTTATTCCATTGGATTAAAAAAGCCGATAAAGATTGATCAACACGATTAGATTATCAAAATTGACAAAAGTCGACGGATGCGATAATATTATACAGGCATTCAAGGCTAATGATCGAGGTGATCCATTGAAAGAAAAAGAATTGTATCGATTAGTACATGTTTCACAATTATACTATGAAGAGAATAAAACCCAATCTGAAATCGCGCAGGAACTCGAAATTTCACGTCCAGCAGTCAGCTACCTATTAAAAAAGGCAAGAGAAGCAGGGATTGTCAAAATCGACGTGCTCTCATATCATCGTACAATTAGGGGGATCCGGCATGAAATGTGTCAGCGATTTAACCTGAAAAGTTGTTACGTCGTCACGCTGCCAGACGATATTTATCAGGCCGGCGCAGATGTACTACTGGATTTTTTACCCAAAACGAAGATTTTGGGATTGGGCTGGGGTTATAATATCAGTAAGATTATTGAAGCGTTTCCCCAACAAAGTAAAACAGGAATAAATAGTGGCACAATCTGTCCGCTAATTGGCGCAACTACAGCACCGCAACGGGGTTATCATCCCGATGATCTGGTCAACGAGCTTGCCATCAAAACCGGTTATCAAGCAGAACTGCTGAATAGTCTGGCATTTCCCACAACTGTTGCTGAGCAGGCACAGGTTATGGAGGCTGATAATTTCAAACAGATTTCTGACTATTGGAAGCGAACGACAACCGCATTAGTGACCCTGGGTAGTTTCCCATCAGTTCCTGATCATGGCTCAGCATTGCGGTTTGGTAGAAAATTGATTGAACAGCAAGCTGTTGGCTGCTTACTTTCATATTTTTTTAATCCCCAAGGTGAACTGATTAAAGGGGAAGAAGATTATACCATTCAAATTCCTTTGAATTTTTTAAGTCATGTTAGAAATGTTATTGGTTTTGTACCCCAGGAGGCTAATGTACCAGCGATTCTCAGTGGATTGGAGACTGGCTTGATTGATCATTTGGTGATCACCGAATCTTTGGCCAGTGAAATTATTAAGACCGAACGAATTAAATAAATGAGAAAATCAGAAAAACGCCGAATCACTAAGATGATTCGACGTTTTTTTAGTTAATTCGTTTCTTGCTATGGTAATTTTAACACCAGGTCAGTAGAGGCTTACCAGCTGCCGCCACCGCCACCGCCGCCGCCGCCGCCGGAGAAGCCACCGCCACCGGAGAAGCCACCACCGCCGAATCCGCCAGATCCCGAGTTTGGAGGAACGATGATTGATGAGGAGATACTGTTCATACTATGCATCATGCTGGTGACAAATAACATGGATGTGAAGTTATTGCCATAGGTTGCTCCATAATACCAACTCGGTTGTTCGATGGCAATTGATTCAAAATTCTTTGCCCATTTATCAGTAACGCCCAAAACATAGGCGTAAGGAAGAATATTGAAAAAATACTGGGGATTTTCATTGACCAGAGCGAGAATGCGATCTTTCTCAGCTTTTTCAATGAAATTTTTAAAGCCCAGAACTTGCCCCAGCCAGAGACGACCAGTTTCAGTACGTTGGGTTGCAATAATCTGGAAAAAGGCAGTACCATAGGTTGCCAACAGCGCCAGCAGTGCCGGGAGTAGAGAATCATATTCCAGTAACAGATTCACCACGATGATGACCAGGAACGAAACCAAACATAGAACAATTCCTAAAATCAAACGACCAACTGTTTTTTTTCGGGCCACGCCGTTGCGGTTACGAATCGCATTGGTAATGATATTGGCACTGAATACGGTTGGCGCAACCGCAAAAAATGACATGACACCGATAAAGATTAATCCTTCAATAAAGGACGTCATCATACCGATTTTATAAGCACCATTAATGACATATGCCAGTAGTGGCAAGGCCATAAAAATACTGATTACTACCAGACCAACTTTAGAAGCTGGTGTATAGATTTGGTTTTTGGGAATATCGAAGTATCCTTTTATTTGCTCTTTGGTTGCTACGATCGTATCATAAAAACTGGCCGGAACACTGGCAGTCGAAAAGCTGTCAGATTGATCAAAGATATTGTTGAAAAATGTATGTTCAAAATCTTCAGCGGTATCCGGTAAGTCTTTAATCTTATGGAAAATGAATTTTTTCTTATCCACCTGTTCAATGGTCATATAACCCTGATCGGCCCAGTACATCAGCAGGGCCATCACCTCCGGTTTATCTAAGGTGCCATCCACAATAAAACCGATCTGTGAGGGGGTGAATTTTTGAGGGGGATAAAACTCCACCGTTTCCACCGGTTTCTTATCACGGCCAGTGAAAAACCAAATTAATGCACCACCCAAAAGTGACAGTCCAAAAATGAGGTACATGAATGGCAAAAACTCATTACCAGTGAAAGCGCCCACAAAATAACCCTCGGGGAGGTTGATTTTTAAAGTCACACCCTGATAATTGGATAATGGTTGTTTAAGGGTACCCTCAATCGTATTGCCGTTAACGGTAAAATCAACCCCATTTGTATCAGTACTGCCATATCCGCCAGAGATGAATTCGACTTGAGAAGCATCAAAGGCCTTCGGCATGGTAATTTTGAAATGGGCATTTTCAATCGTGGTATCCCAATTCTGGGGAATAATATTGAAATAAACATCATCCATTGAATCGATTTTATCATCGCCTGGATTCCACACATACGAAATAGGATATGTCTGTGTTCCACTGACATATTTATTGGCATCCCCAATTTGAATGACCAAATTTCCGTTATCAGTCGATGTTTCAAATTTGAAATTATCCACGTTAACATTTGTGATACGCGCATTGTAGGGTGTTTCAACGGCTTGCCCGTTAATTTGACGATAAAAAGTGCCGCTGTAGGGTATATAACGATAGATCCCATGACGCTGCTCAGAAAAGGTAACAGTAATGTTTTCCTGAATGTTATAAGCATGATTTTCCTGAACATTCATGGTAACATCGTATTGGTTGATGTCGAAATATTCTTGGGCAAAGGTGCTTCCAGGAAAAAGAATTCCCAAAAGAAGCAGTCCAAGAAGTAGAAATGTACTTTGCTTTTTCACACGGTATACCTCCTGAAGATTTAACTTATGGCACTTTCACAAGTGCCATAAGTGCTCATTTCTGTTGATGAAGCTCACAACTTACTTTAAGAAGTAACTAGTTAAATTTAACCTGAACATTTTCCCGCTCTTCAGCAGAACCGACTTCAAAGAAAGGTTGTTTTTTGAATCCAAAGATACCAGCAATGATATTACTGGGGAAAGATTCAACTTTGGTATTCATGGTCCGGACGACGGCATTATAATATTTTCTGGAGTTGGCAATTTCATCTTCCAGCATTTTTAACTGTTGCTGTAAATCCAGGAAATTTGAATTGGCCTGTAGTTGCGGATACGCTTCTGCCACGGCAAAAAGACTTTTTAAAGTACCGGACAAAGCGTTTTCATTGGCGATTTTCTCGTCAATACTGGTTGAATTCATCGCTGCTGTCCGCGCTGCGGTTACCTTGGTAAAGGTTTCCGATTCATGTGTCGCATAGCCTTTGACTGTTTCAACAAGGTTGGGGATCAGGTCATATCTTTTTTTTAGGTAAACATCCATGGTAGAGAATGCTTCTTCCACCTGGTTTTTAATACTAACGAAGCTGTTTCGAGATATAACAAGCCAAAGTCCGACAATCACAATAAGTCCGATGATAATTAGAACTGCAATCATTTTTAATAATCCTCCTTAAACATTTTGATTATTCATATTATATCACGTCACCATACATGCCACAATAAAATTAAGGGATACTTTTGAATTGAAGATTATCGTAAAAAAATTACATGTGGTAAACGATTTAATCCAGCTATGAGTAATATTTTGTCTTGTTGGATGGATACTTCTATATTATAATTAATATAAACAAAAAGTTAAGGTGCTTTATATAAATTAGCAATATACGAGGAGATAGAATGAAGTATTCACATATATTATTTGACTTGGATGGAACACTGATTGACTCAAAGGATAGCATTCGTTGTTCATTTGAATACGCATTAAAAAAGATGAATGTACTGAATCCGGAGATTTCAGATATTAATTCTTTAATCGGTCCTCCGATGCTCACAACTTTTCAGGAGGTTTATGGCTTTTCGCTAACTGAAGCAAGAAGAGGTTATGAATTTTATCTGGAAGAATATGTTCTCAATGGACAGATGTATCAAGCGCAGCTGTATAAAGACGTTAAGGAAACGGTAGATACTCTTTACCAGAGCGGATGTTTTTTGGGAGTGGCCACAACAAAAAATGAAACAAATGCCCGAAAAATCGTTGGGAATCTGAAGCTGAACATTGAAATTGCAAGGGTTTATGGAACCTATAATGATGGCACCCGCAGCAATAAAAAAGAAATTATTACCAACCTACTAGAAGACAATGATGTGATGGATTTAGCCGATGTATTAATGGTTGGTGACCGCCATTATGATATCATCGGCGCCAAAGAAGTGGGCATCGATTCGGTGGGAGTCACCTATGGCTGTGGCAGCGAGGATGAACTGCGACAAGCCGGAGCCACCCATCTAATTGCCAGTTTTAGCGAATTATTGGAGATTATCAAATAGGAGGAAACAATGGAATCAAAAAACATTAATTTGGAACGGACAGCATTAATTAAAGGTGATTTGAAATTCACAAATTTTGGTCAGATTATTAAGTCCAACCTGTTCAAAAAGTTGATTAAAACTTTTATTGACGAACTCACCGTAAAAAAATCCTATCTGTTAAAAACCTTGGAACCTTTTGAAAATCAAAAGAGCGAATTCAATGAAAGTGCCTTTGTCGATTTTGTTTATTTGCTTAATATTAATTCATTGGATGAGATCATCCGCTCGGGGTATTTTGATATTCAATTTACCTATGAAGAGTATTCACAACTCTTTCTGGGTTTTCTGGAAGGCTTCTACAACTACTGGCGAAGTATTCAGCGATTTATGATTAAAACTGATGAATATAGTCCTGATGAGAACACCAAGCGTTCGAAGGCTTACTCGCTAGCCTCAAACAATGATGCCTTTAAAAAAATGGTTTTGGATCTCTATCGTAATATCCATTTTAATGTTACGGGAAAAAGTGTCAGTATTTATCGTCAGCTCCCCAGTGGTGCCCAGGTGGCATTTTTAACCGATAAATTTGAATTTGATCGTGGGGTTAAAAGTAAGAATGATTCACTTTACAATGTTCCCTATGTCTGGGAGGCGATCTTTGAACCGCCGGTCATTTTCTATACCCAGTCCAGCAAACGGGATGGTATCTTTCCGGTAAAGGACAAACGGATTTTACAAAAATTTTATCTCGACTGTGATGAATGGTTTGCGATTCCTATGAAAGTAGGCCGTTTACTTGCCATCGTTTATGTTCAAAAAGAATATCTGGCTCTTGGGGCAGGCTTATTCAATCTTTTTGAAATGGCAACGCCTGAAGAATTCACCAAAGAAAAACCAGCTGCAGTTGTTTTCTTTGGCTTGGATGAGGTCCTTTTTGAAGAAGATGAAAAATTGGGATTTGTAACCAAAGAAGATGATGTATACTATGGTCTGATTCCCGACCTGCCACAGATTGACTACTTTGGTTATATGAAAAAAATGATGCTAACCCTTCATAATATTATTCAGATTGAAATGAAAGCCATGCCAGTTCATGGTGCCTTTGCGAAAATCCGAGTTGGTGGGAAAAAATCTGCTAATGTTATGTTGATCGGTGATAGTGGTGCCGGAAAATCTGAAACCCTCGAAGCCATCAATAAGCTACCAAAAGAATTGGCTTGCGATTTTGACATTCTCATTGACGACATGGGCTCGCTCCATTTTAATAAAGAAGGCGAATTGATGGCAGTGGGAACTGAAATCGGCGCTTTTGTCCGACTGGATGATCTCCAGCCGGGATACGCCTACAGCACTATGGATCGAAGTATTTTTATGAATCCGAATATTGTCAATGCCCGGGTTATTGTTCCGCAAATGTCTTACGAAGAAATCTCAAAATCGACGCGAGTGGATTTTGTTTTCTATATTAATAACTATGAAGAAATTAGCGAAGCGGCACCACCGATTGAGTTGTTTGATGATTTAGATGAAGCCTATGCAGTTTTCTGCGAAGGAAAACGAATGGCGAAGGGTACCACCGGTGAAGTAGGGATTACCACGACCTATTTCGCTAATCCCTTTGGCGCCGTGCAATTAAAAGAAGAACATGAAAAAATCGCCAAGAAAACTTTCAAGAAAATGAAGGAAACCGGCGTTCAAATTGGGATGATCCGAACCCAGCTGGGGATCCCCGGGTATGAACAGGATGGTCCATTCCTGGCGGCACAGGCGCTCATACAGTTTATTGATGAACTTAACAAGTTAGATTGATTAAATATGTTTGCATTCGATCAATCTTGGTATATAATATAAAGTAAGTTTATAATCATTATAAAGGAGGAAAAAATGGGTAAATTACAAGGAACACAAACATTACTTAATTTAATGGCATCTTTTGTAGGTGAATCTCAGGCAAGAATGCGCTATACATTTTTTGCATCAATTGCCAAAAAAGAAGGTTTCGTTCAAATCAGCGAAATTTTCACCGAAACAGCTGGCAATGAAAAAGAACATGGTGAATTGTTCTACAAACACATAGCTGCTAATGAATATACGACTGGTAATGCAGTTGAAATTCCGGTTAATGCAACCTTCCCGGTCGCGCTTGGGGATACCAAAAACAATTTATTACATGCAGCTTCCGGAGAAAATGAAGAATGGAGCGAACTCTATCCGAAGTTTGCTGAAATTGCAAAACAGGAAGGCTTCGACGAAATTGCTGAAACGTGGCTCGAGGTCATCGTTGCTGAAAAAGCTCATGAAACCCGTTATTTAAAACTGGCTGCTAACATTGAACTAGGCCGAACCTTTAAGCGGTTCAGTGATGTTAAGTGGAAATGCGGCAATTGCGGTTACATTTATGAAGGTGCAGAAGCACCTGATTTATGCCCGGCCTGCAAACATGCCCAAGCTTATTTTGAATTATTTGCTGAAACCTATTAGAAAATAATAAAATAAAAAGGCAATAAAAAAGAAACGGATTGCGATTGCATCCGTTTCTTTTTGTTTTCAGTACGGTTGTGATTATCTTATTTTTCAAAAGGGAACTGGTACTGATCCAGGCCAAGTTCAGCTTTAATATCCAGGATATCTTTAATTAAAGCATCATTGACCGGGGTACCCTTATCTTTGCGATCCAACCAGGCATCATATTCTTTTTCGCCGGCGGTGTAGATTCGTTCCTGTCCTGGCATTTTGTCCGAAGCCCGGAGGTCTCTTAAAATATCGCCAGTGATTTTTTTAAAGGATTCCGGTTCGGTGAAGTTTTCAATATTGATAGCAATAAAGAAATGACCCAGATGATAGGGTTGAGCCTTACCGTTGGCGTCAAAACCCAGCAGTCCCTTTAAAAACGATCCAGTCTGGAGAGCAGAAGATAAAATTTCCACAAAGGTGGCATAACCATATCCTTTATAACCACCGGTATCTTCGCCGATGCCGCCCAGCGGTGTCAGGGCCGCTTCACCTTTGACCAGATCAATGAGGATCTGTTTGGTATCAGTCCGGCTGTTTCCCTGGCGATCGATGACCCAGCCATCAGGCAGGTCTTTATTCTCGCGGTCGTAGACTTCAATTTTGCCCCGCTGGGAGACCGAGGTGGCGCAATCCAGCACAAAGGGGAAAGGCTCATCACTGGGCACGCCAACGGTGATGGGATTGGTTCCCAGCATGTTTTCAACCCCAAAGGTTGGGGCGATGGAAGGACGGGCATTGGTGCCGGTCATCCCGATCATGTTATTTTCGATGGCCATCAGCGGATAGTAACCAGCAAAACCATAGTGGGTGGAATTCCGAACCACGGTCATCCCCATGCCATAGACTTTGGCTTTATCGATGGCCATTTGCATGGCTTTTTTGGCAATCACATGGCCCATGCCATCGTGTCCGTCAATCACGGCGGTGGTGAAGGTATCTTTAACGATTTCAAATTCAGTTATCGGATTCTGGATGCCTTGTTTAATTCGATCATAGTAAATCGGTTTTAACCGGCCGATGCCGTGGGAATCAATTCCCCGTTTATCGGAAGTGATCAGGATATCGGCACAGATTTTGGCATCTTCTTCGGGAACCCCGATACCTTTTAAGGCATCAGTCATAAATGCTTCCAGAATGTCAAAGGGGATACGGTAGGTGGTTTCGTCTTTCATCAATAATTCTCCTTGTCTGATTCTCTTTATATTTAATTGCTAAACTGCCGTAAGCTTCGCTGTCTGTTTACATAAAGCAATTTTTACACTGTACGTCGTACAGGCTATCGCCTGTTCGCCTACACGTTACAAAATGGGTTATGAAAACTGACTTCAAAGCAATATAGGTTGGTGTTTATCAATTTCGCAATTGCCTAATAAACAATTTTGTCAACGTAAGCTGAGGTAGCCGCGTGAAGAGCGCCAACATAGTCACAGCGCAGGCTGATGATATCGCCAACCTCGTAGCTGGTCTCGGCGTCAGTGACGTCAATGACCAGGTGGTCGGAGCTGGAACCTTCGATGGTCAGTCCGGATCGAATAGGGAAGATGTGGTCGGTATCTGTGTCCTGGCGACCCAGACCGCAGATAGCCCGCCGTCTGATACCCTTGTCCTCAAAGTTGGGAATTTCCCCAAAGGCATTGCGGCCGATTTCGCCCACCGGATAGGTCGGTTTATCCTGCAGCTCCAGAATTTCCACATCCAGAATAAAGGCGTCCTGATGGAGGTAATCGTAACAATGATAATAGGCAGATTCTCGGCCAAAGAGAATCACATCTCCCAGTCGGAGGTTGTTGATTTCAGCAGGCAGCGTTTGATTATCGACTAGATAATAGGCGCTGGAATTACCGCCGGAAATGATCTCGCAGGGGATCTGATATTTTTCTTCAAGAATGGTTTTGACTTTGAAAAAGGCCCCAAAGGTATTAGGGGTTGGAATGGTAGCACCGACGCAGGTAGCGTTGGTGGCGATACCACGCAGACTAATGTTTTTCATTGTACTAATTTCATCAAGATCCTGATCCAATTTTGCGAAGGAGTCCGAAATTAGCGCCTCAATTTCGGCGTTTGTCGGGTTGCCGTCGCCGATAAAAAGACCTTCACGAAGATCGCCAAGGTCAAGCATGTAGAGAATGCCATGGGTTTTTGCCTGGGCTTGTGCCGCCTGGTTTAACAGCCGGATGGTCTTGATTTCGCTGTTTAAAGATAGGTTTGCATAAGCAACAGTATGATTAACCTCACTGGGCATGGGAACCCGGATCAACCATTTTTCACAGGCCAGTGGGGCCAGATTTTTAAGATTTATAATGCGGGAATCGCCAATCGAGGTGGCCCCCCCGTCTAAAAAAGCCTGGGCAATTTCCAGATTGCCGCCAGTGCACTTGGTGACTGCGGTGACCTGAATCCCCAGTTTTTCAGTTCGTGTGGTAATGGCTTTGGTATTTTCGATAATTTTTTTCTTGTTGATTTTAAGTAAGGGATACATAAATGCTCCTTTGCAGTTTTCTGTGGTACAGTATATCATAAGCGAAAAAAAAGCACAAATCATTGACAGGATATCCGCCCTTATTTATAATGAGGGATGAAGATCGTTAGGAGACAAGAAAAAGTTCGTCCCTTAGTAGGGAGCGGATTTTTTTTTCGCAGCCGAAAACTGTCTGCGAATCACTGAAAATGGATAAATTCTGTTTAAGGATTGTTTGATATAAAGAAAAGTTACCAACGAGCAAATGGAGGAAATATGTCAACTTATGAGCATAAAAGAATAGAAGAACAGTGGCAGAAGTATTGGGAAGAAAATGAGACCTTTCGGATGGAAGAAAACTCAAAAAAAGAAAAATTCTACGGATTAGTTGAGTTTCCTTATCCATCAGGCGTGGGGCTCCACGTTGGTCATGTTCGGGCCTATACATCCCTGGAAGTTATTGCCAGAAAACGGCGAATGGAAGGTTTCAATGTCCTCTTTCCGATTGGCTGGGATGCCTTTGGTTTACCCACCGAAAACTATGCCATTCAAACCGGCCGTCATCCCCGGGAAGTAACCGATGAAAACATTGCGGTATTTACCAATCAGCTGAAACGGATTGGTTATGCCTTTGACTGGGATAAAGAGATTGATACCACCGATCCCAAATATTATAAATGGACCCAATGGATCTTTTTACAATTATTCAAGCATGGTCTGGCCTTCAGAGACCGTACCTATGTCAATTTCTGCAACGGTTGCAAGGTAGTGCTGGCCAACGAAGACTTCCGGGACGGTAAGTGTGACCGCTGTGGTAGTGAAGTGGTACAAATGGAAAAAGACGTCTGGTTTTTAAAAATCAGAAACTATGCTGAAGAACTATTAAAAGGTCTGGATGACGTGGATTATCTGCCGCGGATCCGTCTGGAACAGGAAAACTGGATTGGCAAATCGGTGGGGGCGGAAGTCGACTTTACCATCGCCGGTTACGACAAAGCGCTGCGGGTATTTACCACCCGACCAGACACCTTGTTCGGCGCTACCTTTATGGTCATTGCCCCGGAACATCCACTGATTTATGACCTTGCCGAATCCATTACTAATATGTCTGAATTGGTGGATTATCAGGAACAGGCCAAACGTAAAACTGAATTTGAGCGGGTGCAGCTGGCCAAGGATAAAACCGGGGTACGGATCTTAGGCATTCAGGCCATTAATCCGGTGACCAATACCGAAATCCCGATTTTCATCGCTGACTACGTCATGATGGGCTACGGTACCGGTGCCATTATGGCGGTTCCCGGCCACGATACCCGGGACTGGGATTTTGCCAAGAAATTTGAACTGCCAATCATCGAAGTCATCAAAGGCGGCGATGTAACTGAAGCGGCGTATACCAATACCGATAGCGGTGAAATGGTCAACTCCGGCTTCTTAAACGGCATGGAAGTCAAGGAAGCCATTCAAAAAACCATTGACTTCCTGGAAAAAGAAAAAGTTGGGAAGCGAACCATCAATTATAAAATGAAAGACTGGGCCTTTAACCGACAGCGATACTGGGGCGAACCGATTCCGATTGTTCACTGTCCAAAATGTGGGATGGTACCAGTGCCAGAAGATCAATTGCCGCTGGAACTGCCGATGGTGGAAAGCTATACCCCCACCGATACCGGAAAATCACCGCTGGCTAACATCCCCGAGTGGTACGAAACCACCTGTCCGGTGTGTGGTGGCCCAGCCGAGCGGGAAACTGATACCATGCCCCAATGGGCTGGCTCCAGTTGGTACTTCTTGCGATACTTTGACAATAAAAATGACGAAGCCTTTGCTTCCCCGGAAAAACTGAAATACTGGATGCCAGTGGATTGGTACAATGGTGGGATGGAACATGTCACCCGACATCTGCTCTATTCACGGTTCTGGCATCAATTCCTGTTTGATATCGGCGTTGTGCCGGTGCGGGAGCCTTATGCTAAACGAACTGCCCAGGGCTTGATACTTGGCAACGATGGCGAAAAAATGTCAAAATCCAAAGGCAATGTAGTTAACCCCAACGTGATTATTGAGGAATTTGGGGCAGATACCCTGAGAACCTATATTATGTTTATCGGGGATTATGAAAAATCTGCGCCCTGGTCGGATAACGGCGCTAAAGGCTGCCGCCGGTTCCTGGATCGGGTCTGGAAACTCCAGGACATGGTCGTTGAAGAAGCTGGTTACGGCAAAGCCCTGGAATCAGCCATCCATAAAACCATCAAAAAAGTCAACGATGATTATGAAGAAATGAAATATAATACCGCGATTGCCGCGTTGATGACATTGGTCAATGAATTCAACCGGGAAGGTGCGCTAACCAAAGATGCTTTCAAAACATTCCTGCAATTGCTTTATCCGGTGGCACCGCACATCACCTCAGAGATCTGGCAGCATATGGAAATGGGCGGAACCCTTGATGACGCCGCCTGGCCTCAGTATGACGCAGCCAAAACCGTGGATGATGTGATTGAAATGGCGGTTCAGATCAACGGCAAGGTCCGGGGAACCATTACCATCCCAATTGATGCCGATAAAGATGCCGCCAAGGCCATTGCTCTGGCTCAAGAAAACATTCTGGCTTATACCCAGGGTAAAACCATTGTCAAAGAGATTTACGTGCCAGGAAAGATTTTTAACATCGTGGTAAAATAGCTACTATGAAAGTAATTCATCTCTACACCGATGGCGGTTGCCGCGGCAATGGCAAAGAAGGCGAAAATCTCGGTGCCATTGGCGGCGTGCTGATTTATCCCGAGAAAAACGTGACCAAAGAGTACAAACGAGCCTATGAAAACACCACCAACAACCAGATGGAGCTGTTGGCGGTGATTGAAGGCTTAAAGCTGCTAAAAGAGCCCTGCGAGGTTCATATTTACAGCGATTCTGCTTATGTGGTTAATGCCTATCTGCAGAATTGGATTGGTGGCTGGAAAGCGAAGAATTGGACCAGGGGAAAAGCCGGCGCTTTGAAAAACAAAGAAATCTGGATGGAACTGGATCAACTGGTCAACAGCCATAAGGTGACCTTTCACAAGGTCAAAGGTCATGCCGAGAACCCCTATAATAATCAGGCTGATTTGTTAGTTAACCAGGCTATGGATGAGTATGGCTGTTCCAATTAACGCTTTTTAAATTTAAGACGTATCGATTTAAATAAAAAAAATTACATGCGTAAAAAAGACTTAAACCGAATCCGGTTTAAGTCTTTTTTATGCATGTTCAATTCTTAAATTAACAGGCTACTAAATTAAAATGCCATTAACAAGCCTTTGTCGTTAGAATAATAAGTCGTTAACCCGTGCATCGGGAAAATATAGATTTCCTTGAGATCAAACCGTTTCTCCAGTAGATCTTTGAGGATTTCAGCCTGGCTGAGATTATTGCAGTGGGTGATGACCACCGGAAATTGGGGTTGGGTCTTAGCTTTCTCCTCGACCATATTGGCGAGACTGGAAAGTGCTTTTTTTATCCCTCTTGCTTTAGTCACCAGCTGGATTTCGCCCTTATCATCGGATCTGAAAATGGGCATAATCGAGAGTACGGAGGCTACGGCGCCAGCTACCCGGTTCATTCGTCCGCTTTTAACCAGGTTGGAAAGATCCTGCAGCAAAAACCGCAGGTTCAAGGTCTCAAGATAGAGGGTCAGCTTTTCAGTGATGGTTTCAAAATCCATATCACCGGCTTTAATCAGATCTCGCAATTTCATCACCATTAATATCATTACCGGCGAGGTTGAGAGGGTATCAAACAAACTTATTTTTAGGGAAGCGTCTTCTTCAAGGACCATGTTTTTGGCAACCCGGGCACTGTTATAGGTGCCACTTAAACCGGAAGTCATGGCAATCACATAGCTTTCTTTATTTTTTCGAAGCTCAGCTGCAAAATCCTCAGGGGATGGGCATGACGAAGAAGTTGCTGTTTTTTCAGCCTTCATGGCTGCGATCAGCTCTTTCGTATTCAGGGTTTCATCATCTATAAATTCATGATTGCCGACAATTATTTTTAAGGGTACAATTGAAAAATCAATACCGTCCTTCTCCAAAAAATTTTTAGGCAAATCACATGAGCTATCACTGATAATTCGTGGTTTCACATTAAATTCCTCTTTTCAATCGTTTATCTTTTTAAGATCTTTCTACACGCTTGCCGCACCAATTAACAGCCGCCTTATATTGATAATAAATAATAAGTAGATCGTAAACTAAATACTTTAAAAGATCTTTCGCTGTGTTTAAATTGATTCTGTCAGGTAAGGAATCGCTTCATGCAGATTCATTTGGTTCAAAACGTCCTGGGTAATCAAGGTGGTTGCATGACCATTATAGATTCGTCCAAGACTATTTTTAATCGAAAAACGTTTGATTTCATTTTCTTTAAGTGCATCAATTGCCAGAATGAGTTCATTAAAGTTATTGGCAACGACTGCGGCACCCTGACGTTTAAACCATTGGGCATTTTCGCCTTCCTGGCCGGGGGTGGGGTTGTATAAAATTACCGGGATTTTTTTTGTGACAACTTCACTTAAGGTGATGCCACCGGGTTTGGTGACCATTAAATCACCAACGGTGTAAAATTCGTGAATATCCGGGATAAAACCAAAAATTCGGGTATTATTCAAGTTTTCCATTTCAAGCTCGCGCTGGAGACTTTTGTTTTTCCCACAAATAACAATGGTCTGGAGATTGTCCATCTTGTCAGTCCGGCGGCAGATATCTTTAATATTTTTTAGAACCCCATAGGTTCCGGCAAAAATAATCAGAATTTTTTTATGGGGATCCAGATTGTACTTATTGATAATAGTATGACGATTTTCCTTGGCATAAAAAGCATCCCGGATAGGAATACCAGTTTTTAGAATTCGTTCGCTGGGAATTCCTTCACCGATCAAGGTTTCTTCAACGTTTTCACAGGCCACATAATAACGGTCGGTATCCTGGTGGATCCAGGGTTTAGGAATGCAAAAATCTGTAACCACCGTAAAAAGCTTGATGTGTGGATAGTTTTCTTTTTTTAGAATCGATGAAATGGTATAACCGTAGGTGTTGATGATACAGTCCGGTTTAAACTCATTAACCATCTTTAATAAAGCCTTACTGGTGAAATTCCAGAGATTGTACATAAATTTTTTATGGGCATATTCTTCAACGTCATAATAAATGCGTTCGTAAAAACTACTCCCAATGGAGTAGGAAAGTAAATAAGATTTTTCAATCATTCGATTGAGGGTTGGATTGGTTTTATCAAATAAATCCTGCACTGAAACGCGGTGCCCCCGAGCTTCAAAACTCTCCTTGAGGGTTTGGGCTACCATTTTATGGCCAGACCCGTGGGAACAAGTTAATATTAGTATTCTTTTTGGTTCTAACATGGTAATCCGTCCTTTCCTGAGATTTTTGCACAAATCTCCAAATAACTTCATACCATTAGTTTAGTCAGAAATGATTAGATTTCCATTAGAAAAAAGTTAATGACTAACAATTGCAGGGATGAATTGTTAGTCATTTTGATACATTTTAAGCAAGAAATAAAGAAATTTTCTGGCATGAGGATACTTTTTCAATTAAGTTACTCATCAACCTCAATACCTAAAATACAAATATCATCCGAAGGAGCCTGATCACCTTTGAAATCAATGCAGGCATCAATGATGTGGGCACCAATTAGATTAATCGGCAAATCAAAATTATTTTTGACTACTGAGACTACCCGCTCCATTGAAAAATCTTCCCGATCCGGGTTCTTGGCATCGACCAGACCGTCGGTAAAGAGCAATAATTTATCGCCTTTAGAAAAATTAATTCGCATATCAAAATAGTGCATAGTTTTCATAAACTGCTGTAAACCCAGCATCGGCAGGTTGGGCTTGAGCATTTCAATCGTATGATTGGATTTCATAAGAATTGCATCTGGATGACCGGCGTTAGCAAAATATAAGACGCCGTCTTTGGGGTCTAGAACCAGGGCAATGGCAGTAAAAAAAGTATTGTCCATTTGTTGACTGATATCGGACTCAATCTGTTTCAGGACTAAGCTGGGGGATTGGTTAATCCGACTGTCCTTCATCGTATAGGAATAACTCAGTTTAATCATACTGGTAATCATCGCAGCATCAATGCCGTGGCCGGTTGCGTCAGCGATTAAAAGACTGATTTTGCCATTGTCCATAAAATGAAAATCATAAAAATCGCCGCCGACTTTTCGAAAAGGCCTCAAATAGCTATAAAAATGGTAATTGTCTGACACAAAGGAACCAGGGGAAGGTATAATCTTACGCTGAAGGTTCTGGGCGAATTCTAATTGTTTGTCGAAAAGGGATACCAGGGACTCGTAATGATCTGAACTATTCAAACGGTGACCTCCTTTAGGTTTATTTTGTTTATTATAACATATTATTTTTGACTTGAGCGGCTGATTTCTTTAAAAATGATTGAAATTATTGATACTTACCCTTATAATGAACTTATCAATATGAAATGAGGTGTCTAAAATGATTGAATTTGTATACGGTTCAAAAGGAAGCGGCAAAACAAAAAAAATGATTGACATGGCAAACACTGCACTGGAGACCTGTGAAGGGGATATCATTTTTCTTAATGACAGAGACAAATATCGAGTAAAAGTAGATACTAAAATCAGATTCACAAACCTGGAGGAGTTTGGCATCACTGGATCAGATCAACTTTTTGGCTTTATTAGCGGGGTAATTGCAGAGAATTATGATGTAAAAATTGTTTTTATTGATAACACTTTAAGACTGATTGATTATCAAAAACCAGAAGACATTTGCAAAATCGTCGAAAAAATCCAACAGATTAACGAAAAACATGATATAAAATTCGTTCTCAGTTTAAGTTGTGAAAAAGAAGAACTGCCAGAATGTGTCACCAAATTAATATAAATGTTTCAGACGAACCTGATTAGTAATAAAAGGGTTCGTCTATTTAATCTTATTAAGGAAAATTAAAAATAATGACAAACAATCCATACACTATTTATTCGGTTTGGTTAAAAGAACGTTATGGCGAAAAAGTCTATAAAATTCCGGTTAATATTCCAGTGACCTGTCCCAACCGTGATGGTGTAAAAGGGCGCGGGGGCTGCATATATTGCGGCGAAAAAGGCGGTGGCAATGAGACCCTGTCAGATCAGTTACCGGTTTCCGTCCAGATCGAAAGAAATATTGCTTATATCGGCAAACGCTATAATGCAAAGAAATTTATTCCTTATTTCCAGAGCTTCTCAAACACCTATTGTGAATTCAGCGATTTTAAAAAATGGATTCAGGAATCAATCCGACCCGATGTGGTGGAAATCTCCATCTCAACCAGACCCGATTGCATCACCGATGAACAGCTAAAGTATTTGGAAGTGATTAAAAAAGAACACGCGATTGAAGTGACCATCGAACTGGGATTACAAAGTGTCAACGACAAAACCCTGACGATCATTAACCGGGGACATACCCTGGCTGATTACGAGGAAGCTATGGATCGCATCAAGCAGGCCCATCTTCTGACCTGCACCCATATGATCCTGGATTTGCCTTGGGATGCGGAAGAAGACGTTATCAATGGCGCAAAAGTTGTTTCCCAAAAAGGAACGGATTTTGTGAAATGCCATAGTTTATACATTGAAAAAAATACCGTTTTAAAACAATGGTATGATCAAAAAAAACTGACGCTTTTGACAAAGGATGATTACATTACCAGGGCCATATTATTTTTGGAGTATTTAGCCCCGGAGATTGTGATTCAGCGACTGATTGGTCGAGTTCCGAAAGAAGATAGCGTTATTACCAACTGGAACACCAGCTGGTGGAAAATCAAAGATGAGCTTGACGCTCGCATGAAGCAAGAAAATAATTACCAGGGAAGAAAATTCGCTGGGATGAATAATAAGAGGTAGTCACCTTGGGAACAAAATATTGGCAGGAATTTCTCATCCCCTATTATCAGGCAGTTGATGAGATCGTCTTAAAATTTACTAGTTTAAAAGAACAATATGAAAAAATCGGAGAATATTCTCCAATTGAATCTGTTTATGGCCGGGTTAAGAGTGTGGCCAGTATTTTAGAAAAAATACATAACTATGGGGTTGATATTGAATCATTGGAAGAGACCATCCAGGATATCGCCGGGATCCGAATTATGTGTCAGTTTGAAGACGATATTTATGAAGTCGTCGATCTGATCAAAAAAAGAGCCAATTGCGACATGGAAATCGTTAAGGTAAAGGATTATCTCAGTGCCGCGAAGGCCAGTGGTTATAAAAGCTATCACTTGATTATTCGATACCCGGTTTTTTCGGTATCCGGACATCAGTCCATCTTAGTGGAAATCCAAATTCGGACCTTGGCGATGAATTTCTGGTCGATCATTGAACATTCCTTAAATTATAAATACAAGGAAAATATCCCGGAAGATATTAAACGAAGACTGGTTAATGCCGCCAATGCGGTTAATGATGTCGATCGGGAAATGTCATCAATCCGGGAGGAAATCCAAAATGCCCAACGGCTCTTTGGGCTTAAATCAAGTTCAGTTACCAGTATTCTTGATAATATCGGGTACTTGTACAAACTGAACCAGGGGGATAAAGCCTCCCACTATGAAAAGATCTTTGACGATCTTTTTGCCCAGGAAGACATTATTCAGCTGATCTTACTGCGAAAAGAACTGGAATCAGAAGTGAATAAGATTGAAGCGGAAGTTTAAGAAAGTTAAAAACATGTTTGTGTTAAAAGGACAATATGTTATAATATCAAATTGTAAATTATAAAAATCAAGGAGGTTGTCGATGTCTGGACATTCAAAATGGTCGACTATTAAACACAAAAAAGGAAAAGCAGATGCGAAACGCGGTCAAATCTTTACCAAGTTAGCAAAATATATTGCGGTTGCATCCCGGGAGGGTGGCAGCGATCCGGAAATGAATGCAAAACTGAAAGAAGCCATTGTCAAAGCGAAGGCTGCTAATATGCCAAACGATAATATCGATCGGGCGGTAAAAAAAGGTGCCGGCGAGTTACAGGGCAGCGTTTATGAAGAAATCACCTATGAAGGATACGGACCAGGTGGTGTTGCGGTGATTATTGAAACCCTGACCGATAATAAAAACCGAACCGCCGGAGATGTCCGCCACGCCTTAGATAAAAATGGCGGAAACCTGGGAACCAGCGGCTGTGTAGGCTTTTTATTTACTAAAAAAGGTCAAATCCTGATCGAAAAAACGGATGATATTGATGAAGAAGCCCTGATGATGATAGCTCTGGATGCCGGCGCGGAAGATGTTGAAACTGTCGATGAAGGCTACGAAATCAGTACCGAACCGGCGGATTTTGGGGCGGTTTGTGAGGCTCTGAAAAAAGAAGGTTACGAACTGGCCTCGGCCGAAATTGCGATGATCCCGGCTACTGAAGTGGAACTGACAGATGCCACCGAAATCAAAAAAATGTTAAAAATGATTGATATGTTCGATGATAATGAAGATGTTCAGGCAGTGTGGCATAACTGGACTGGTGAGGATGATGAATAAACAAAGCGTTTTTAAACGATTTAAAGATGTTGTGCTTTACATTGTTTTTACTGTTTTTCTTATTTTTCTAACCTCGTCCTTTGTTATCGAAGATGTTTACTCGGCGGCCGATCAGCTGTCTATGGAAGAAAAGGGTATTTCTGATGTTTACTCGATTGCTATTGGCATGGAACCGGCTAACTTAACGATTAACGCTGGCGCTTCCACTGATGATAATAAAACGACGGAAATCAAAACCGATGATGGGACGACCATTGTCATTACCGAATATTCTCTTGGTGATACCAACGATGAGATTCTTGAATATCAGCAAATTTTATATTCACTGGGATTTTTAATCAGTCAACCGTCAAATCAGATTACTGAGGAAGTCCAAACGGCCATTAAAACCTATCAGGCAATGAAAGGTTTGGAGCAAACCGGAAAATTGGATCGTTCGACGATTATTTCACTAGTCGCTGAAGATATAAAATTTGAAAAAGGCGATAGTGGTAAGGTGTTACAAACCTATCAGCAAATTCTTGTCGCTCAAAAATATCTGGCTGCTGAATCAGCAACGGGGACTTTTGATGATGCAACGGTGACCGCTGTGAAAGCGTTCCAAAAAGCAAACGGTTTGACCGAAACAGGGAAAATCGATGCGAAAACAATCAAAGCACTGGATGCCCTAAGATAAGATTTATGCTGTAATTGTTCTTGAATACTTAAACTTAATAACTCGTATGCAAAGCCGTCAGATATTATGGCGGCTTTATTATTCTTATGGTTTACAAAATATTTCTATTTGATATAATGACAAAAGAATCAGATAGATTTATTTTCATATGTGGGAAAAGAGGAAAGAAATGAAAGTTGTCACACCAAAAGAAATGGCTGTTATAGATCGCCATGCGATTGAGGCCGGCACACCCAGTCTTGAACTAATGGAACGAGCTGGCCAAGCATGTGCAGAAATCATAAAGGAGAGCCTCGACGAAAAATCGCAGATTATTATTCTTTGTGGACCCGGTAATAATGGTGGGGATGGTCTGGTCGTTGGTCGGTTATTGTCTGAAGCAGGGTATATCGTTCATCTTTTCTTAACTGAAGCTGAAACAAAATTATCAGATGATAATCTCAGTAATCTAAAGAAACTCCAAGAACAAAACATTGCCGTTCGGGTCTTGTCAAGTGCATCGGATTTTGAAGATTTAAATTTAAATATAAAAGAGGCAACCCATATTATTGATGCGATATTTGGAACCGGGTTAGTAGAAAAAGATTTCCCGGAAAATTATCATCGTATTTTTGATATGGTTAATCAAAGTGAAAAAACCATTATTGCCATTGATATTCCATCTGGTTTGCGGGGCGATGTTGGACTTCATGTCGGAAATGCTATTTTTGCTGATCAGACCATTGTTATTCAAACCTATAAAACGGGCTGCTTACTCAATGATGGACCAGATTATACAGGCGATACGGTTCTGGTTGATATTGGTATTGATGAAAACAGCATCCCCAATGAAAAATATTATACACAGGAAACAGACTTGAAATTTCCTAAGAAACGCAAGAAAAATACCCATAAATATGATTACGGTTCGGTGGTTGTGATTGCCGGTTCTAAGGGCATGAGCGGAGCCGGGATATTGTCAATTGAAGGGGCTTTAAAAAGCGGGGGTGGATTAGTTACCTGTTACGTTCCTCATGACATTTACATTCCAGTTGTTGCTCGCGCACCGGCGGAAGCGTTAATCAAAACTTATGATTGTAATATTACTTCGGATGATATCAAAAACGACCGCAAAAAAGTTATTCTGATTGGACCGGGAATTGGTCGGGCAAAGAATTATAGCTTTATCCTGGAGCATTTATTAGAAGGCAGTCTGCCGGTAGTTATTGATGCCGATGGCATTCACCATTTGGCGGTAGTGGTCGATTCGCTGAAAGAATCAAAAACGCCGGTTGTCATCACACCTCATTTTGCCGAGTTTTCCAAATTGATTGATGTACCAAGAGAGGATATTTTAAAAGATCCGATCGGATATGGGCAAAAATTTGCCATGGAGTATCAGGTTGTCGTGGTATTAAAAGGTTATCGAACGATGATTTTTGGGACCAACGGTGAAATCTGGTTTAATTCCACTGGAAATCCCGGGATGGCAACCGGAGGCAGCGGTGATGTGCTGGCGGGAATGATTGCCGGGATTGCCGGACAGAATGTCGATTTATTTGAAGCCGCCCGAGCGGGTGTTTATTATCATGGCAAAGCCGGGGATTATTATGCCGAACATTTTGGACAAAGTACGCTGACAGCGCATAGTATTATCGAATCATTAAAATACGTTTTAAAATAGTTTTCAGACGAAAAATCCTGCTAAAGCCAGGATTTTTTGCTGTTTATTTTGAGTTTTAAGCTTTTTAGGTTATAATTAATAGATATTCCAGTTTTTGGAACAATGGTAGCATGAGCTTATCATTCTGAGAGAGGTATGCGATTGTGACAAATATAATAATTAAAAAGTTAATCACTAATTATGAAAATATCGGCAATTCAAGGGTCCGTGAGAACTACGGGAAATTTGCCAGTATTATGGGGATCATATCAAATCTACTGCTATTTATCATCAAAATTATAGTTGGCTTACTATTTAACAGTATTTCTATCACTGCCGATGCGGTTAATAATCTATCTGATTCTGGCTCGTCCCTGGTTACCTTATTGGGCTTTAAGCTTTCCGGGAAACCTGCGGATGCCGATCATCCCTTTGGCCACCAGCGAATGGAGTATATTTCGGGTCTGGTCGTTTCGTTTATTATTCTGTTCCTGGGGCTGCAGTTAATTCAGAGTTCCTTTGAAAAAATACTCTATCCCGAATTACCTCAGTTCAGCATGATAACCGTGGTGGTTTTGATCATTGCGATTTTAATCAAGCTCTGGCAATGTTTGTTTTATCGAAAAATCGGCAAAACCATTAATTCACTGACATTGTTGGCAACCTCAATTGACAGTCGCAACGATATCATCGCGACCTCGGCCGTGCTGGTGGCGACCATTGTTACCTACTTGACCGGATTTGATTTGGATGGTTACATGGGTGTGGTCGTGGCCATATTTATCATTATCAGCGGCATCAATCTGGTTCGTGAAACCATCAGTCCATTGCTGGGAACCGCCCCACCTAAGGAACTTGTGGATCAGATTTATAAAAAAATTCTTAGCTATGAACATATCATCGGACTTCACGATCTAATGATCCATACCTATGGTGAAACTAAAACCTATGCCTCGGTTCACTGTGAGGTGCCGGCAGAATTAAACTGCCTGATCAGTCACAGTGTCATCGATAAAATTGAACGGGATTTCCTGAAAGACCTGGATATCCATCTGATTATTCATCTGGATCCGGTTATTACCAACGATGAAAAAACCAACGAGTTAAAAGAAAAGACGAAACAGACCATTGCATCAATTTCACCGGACCTTCACATCCATGATTTTCGGGTGGTTTGGGGATTCGACCACTCCAAGCTGATTTTTGATGTGGGTGTTCCCTTTGATGTGGAGTGGAGTGATGAAGAGCTGACCATTATGATATCCAATGAAATTTACAAAATTAATCCAACCTACCACGCGGTTATCACCATTGATTACAATCACTACGTGCCCAATGAGGATGAGTTTTGTGTTTAAATAATAAAACTGATTTTGCAGTTAACTTAAATAAAATCAAACTTTACTAACAGCAACCTTTAATAAATTTAGTCAGATCTTAGGAGAAACAAAATAGCATGAGCAAGAAAAAAACAGCTAAAAGAATCATCAACAATATGCCAAAAACATTTCGAATATTCACCTTCGGATGCCAAATGAATGAAAATGACTCGGAAAAAATATCCGGGATGTTAAAAGCCCTTGGTTATGTGGAAGAGCAAGACGTCACCAAAGTCGGCTTGGTTATTCTCAACACCTGCTCAGTCCGGGAAAACGCCGATGAACGGGTCTTTGGCAACATCGGCGCTTATAAAACCGTCAAGAAAACAAATCCTGATTTAATTCTGGCGGTCTGTGGCTGTATGATGCAGCAACCGGAAATCGTCAATCAGATTGTGACCAAATATCCCCAGGTGGATCTGGTTTTCGGAACCCATAATCTGCACCAATTTCCGGAGTTACTTAATAACTACATGGTCAACGGCAAACGGCTGGTCGAAGTCTGGGAGGATTCGGATACCATTGTGGAAGACTTACCGGTGGATCGCAAGTATCCTTTTAAAGGCTTTGTAACGATTATGAATGGCTGTAACAACTTCTGCACCTACTGTATTGTACCCTATACCCGGGGTCGGGAAGTCAGCCGTCAGCCGGATAAAATTGCCGAGGAAGTGAGAGCGCTAGTGGCCGACGGCTGTGTGGAAGTAACTTTATTAGGGCAGAACGTTAATTCCTACGGTAATGATCTGGGCGACGCGGTCAGCTTTGCCAAGCTCTTAAGAAAACTCAATACCATTGATAACCTCAAGCGGATCCGTTTTATGACGTCCCATCCTAAAGACCTCACCGATGAGGTAATTGAAGCCATTGCAGAATGCGACAAGGTTTGCAACTATATCCATTTGCCGATCCAATCCGGCAGTACTCGAGTCTTAAAAGCGATGAACCGAAAATATACTCAGGAGGATATTCTGGCTCGGGTCAAGGCGGCTCGGGATAAGATCCCCGGGGTGGCCATTACCACTGATATTATTGTCGGTTTTCCCGGCGAAACTGAAGCAGATTTTCTGGAAACCTTAAAAGTGATTGAGCTGTGCAAATTTGATTCGGCTTTTACCTTTTTATATTCCATCCGCACTGGCACCCCGGCGGCCACCATGGCAGACCAGATCCCGGACGAGGTTAAACATGACCGGATTAACCGCTGCCTGGAAGTGCTCCATCGCATCAGCCACGATATTAATCAGACCTATCTGGATCAGGTAGTGGAAGTACTGGTGGAAGAAACCAGCCGTAATAATCCTGACCGGTTGGCTGGCCGAACCCGTACCAGCAAACTGGTCAATTTTCCCGGCGCTCCAGCCGATATTGGTAAACAGGTGATGGTCAAGATCACCGCTGCTAAAACCTTTAGTCTGGATGGCGAAAAAATCGAACAGGAGGACACCCATGGCGCAGTTAACACCCATGATGACCCAATACCTGCAAATTCATGAGGAGGTACCCGATGCCCTCCTCTTCTTTCGTATGGGCGACTTTTATGAAATGTTTTTTGATGATGCCCTGACGGCCTCTCGGGAGCTAGAAATTGCCCTGACCGGCCGGGATTGCGGCTTGGAAGAACGGGCTCCGATGTGCGGCGTACCCCATCATGCGGCTCAGAATTACATCACCCGTCTGGTTGAAAAAGGCTACAAGGTCGCCATCTGTGAGCAGATGGAAGACCCCAAGGAAGCCAAGGGGATCGTCCGGCGGGAAATTATCCGGGTGATCTCACCGGGAACCATTTCCGAAGGTAAGTTACTGGAATCCAAGAAGAATAATTATCTGATGGCCCTGTTTCTGGAAAACAATACCCTGGGGATTGCCAGTCTGGATGTGTCCACCGGTGATTTTTATGTGACCCAGATTGAAGCAAAAACCCGGGAACAATGGCTGTCCCAACTGTCCGATGAAATTGGCCGACTCTTGCCTGCCGAAGTAATCCTTAATCCGGCGCTGTTTAAAGATACCCAGGCGTTGGGACTGATCGAAAACCGTTTTGGAATTCTGGCCAGTCTCTATCCGGAAAAATATTTTAATGTTAAACACGGCAGCAAACGGATCGTAGATCAGTTTAAGGTCTTCGCCCTGGGCGCTCTGGATCTGGAGCGCCGGGATCACGCCATCGCAGCTGCCGGAGCCTTGCTGCTTTATCTGGATGAAACTCAGAAACGGGCCCTGACCCATATCAAAACGATCCGCTATTATAACAGCAAAGACTACATGGTGCTGGATTTATCGACCCGGCGTAATCTGGAACTGACCCAAACCCTACGGACCCTGGAAAAAAAGGGCAGTTTGCTGGGCGTGCTGGATAAAACCGTCACTGCCATGGGCGGTCGAACCCTGCGCCGCTGGGTGGAAGCCCCGCTTTTAAACACGGAAAGCATTCTGGAACGGCAAGACTGTGTAACCGCTTTTTACAGCAATTCTGCCCATCTGCCCAGTTTTAAAACGATCATGACCCGGGTCTATGACCTGGAACGGCTCTGCGGCAAACTGGCCTTTGGCACCATTAATCCCAAGGATCTATTGGCCCTGAAGCAGTCGTTGGGGGCGCTCCCATTGATTACCGATTTTGTCGAGCAGCTGGGTTCAGACAAACTGAAGGTTCTCTTTGACACCGACGATTTGCTGCATGACATCTGGGAGCATATTGAAAAATCAATTGATGACGATGCCCCGATGGTGCTCAAAGACGGCCATATCATCAAAACCGGTTATCATCCGGAGATTGACGAATTCCGGGAAGCTACCGAAAAAGGTCAGGACTGGATCCGGGATCTGGAATGCCGGGAACGGGAACGTACTGGAATAAAAAACCTGAAGGTGAAATATAACCGGATTTTTGGGTATTTTATAGAGGTAACCAAAAGTAATTTTGGCCAGGTGCCGGAGGATTATATCCGCAAGCAAACCCTGGCCAACGCCGAAAGGTATTTCACTCCGGAACTCAAAGAGATGGAAAATAAAATTCTGGGCGCCCAGGAAGGGCTGCTGCGCTGTGAAACCCAGGTGTTTCAGGAAATTCGCGACAGCCTGCTGGAACAGATTCCCAGAATTCAGCAGAAAGCTCGGGAAGTGGCCGAACTGGACGCCATTTATTCATTGGCCACCGTGGCCCTTCAGAATCAGTACGTCTGCCCGGAAATAACCGATGATCAGACCTTGACAATAACAAACGGCCGCCATCCGGTGGTGGAAGACATGATTGGCACCAATCATTTCATTGGCAATGATTGTCTGCTTAATCAGGATGAGCAGCGGATGCTGATTATCACCGGTCCAAACATGGCTGGGAAGTCGACCTTTATTCGGCAGGTGGCGATTATTACCCTGATGGCTCAAATCGGCGCCTTCGTGCCAGCCGATTCAGCAACGATCGGCGTGGTCGATCGGATTTTCACCCGGGTCGGAGCCAGCGATGATCTGGCCAGCGGTCAAAGCACCTTTATGGTGGAAATGACTGAGGTGGCCAATATCTTAAAAAACGCCACCAACCGCAGTCTGGTGATTTTGGACGAAATCGGCCGGGGCACCTCCACCTTCGACGGCATCAGCATTGCCTGGGCGGTGGTGGAGTATCTCCATAACGACGACAGCATCGGTGCCAAGACGCTGTTTGCCACCCATTATCATGAACTGACCGAACTGGAGACATTAAAACCCGGGATTAAAAATTACAGTATCCGCTTAAAAGATACCCCTGACGGGGTTATTTTCCTAAGAAAAATTATCCCCGGCCCGGCCGACCAGAGCTATGGGATTGAGGTCGCCAAGCTGGCTGGTTTCCCGGTTGGCGTCACCAAACGGGCCCAGGAAATTCTGGGGCATCTGGAATCCGGCGAGGATACTTACCGGCAGGAGCTGCTGGTCAAAGAACCACCAGTTTTATCTGGCGGAAAAGGCGCACAGCTTAATTTTTTTGATGTAGCTAAAAACATGACCGCCGAAGAAGAAGCGGCCCTGGGGACGATCCGGGAATTGAAAATTGACGAAATGAGTCCAATCGAAGTAATGAATGTGATCTATCAATTAAGAAAAACGATAAGGTGATAGGGGAATCTATGAAAACCAAAGAGTGTAAACAAATCGTCAAGCGATTGATGAAGGAACGACTATACCAGCAAATGACCTTTGATCAATTGGCAGCCTTTATGGATCTTTCCAAAAAGAAAGATCGGCAAATGCTGACCCACGTGCTTAAAGAGCTTAATCTTAAACCCAATGACAGCAAAGAACGAAAAAAGACAGAAAAAGATCGACATGATCAAGATAAGGGCCAGACGAAGCGAAATAAAATTGCCGACGATTCGCCCAAAATAGAAGGGGTTCTCAGAGGCAACCAACGTGGCTTCGGTTTTGTCATCCCTGACTACAGTATTTTCTCAGAAGATATCTATATCCATGAAAAAAACCTCTATGGCGCCCTGGATATGGATAAGGTCAGTGTCCGCATTACATCTGAGCCGGGCGACAAACGGCCAGAGGGTGAAGTCGTTGAAATCATTGAGCGGGGTCATAAAAAAATTATTGGCCGCTATGAAAAGGGGAAGGGCTTTGGCTTTGTTATACCCGATAACGATCGGCTCTGCAAGGATATTTTTATCCCGGAACGCCACAGCCATCAGGCGATCACCGGCGATAAGGTTGTCACTGAAATTCTCACCTGGTCGGATCGGGGGAAGAACCCGGAGGGGGCGATTGTCGAAATATTGGGAAACGAAGCCGAACCCGGCATTGATATTCTCTCTGTTTTAAAAGAATATGATATCCCCATGGAATTTTCAGCAATTGTTGAACAGGCAGCTGATCAGTTATCCGATAAAATTTCGGATTTAGAACTGGAAAAGCGCAAAGATCTGCGAAATGAAATTATTTTCACCATCGACGGCGACGATGCCAAGGATTATGATGACGCGGTTTCAATCCGCAAAAAAGACAACGGCAACTTTGTGCTGGGGGTCCATATTGCGGATGTCAGCCATTATGTCAAACAGGGCGATGCCATCGATGAATCGGCTTTGGAACGGGGCACCAGTGTCTATGTGGTGGATCGGGTGGTACCGATGTTGCCGTTTAAGCTTTCAAACGATGTCTGCAGTCTGGTGCCAGATAAAGACCGGCTGACCTTCTCTTGTGAAATGGAGATCAACCCAAAGGGCCAGGTGGTGGATTACAGCATTTTTAAATCAGTGATCCGATCAAAATCCCGGATGACCTACCGTCTGGTGGCAGAGCTGTTAGCGGGCACCGGAGATCAGCCCAACCGACTGGAACCTTTTAGGGAAGAGCTGACCTTAATGGATGAATTGCATGAGATTTTGCGGGTCAAACGCCGACTCAATCGGGGGGCCATTAATTTTGATTTTCCCGAAGCCAAGATTTATTTAGACAAAACCGGTTTTCCCGATAGAATTACCATCGATGAACGGTTAATCTCCCATCGGATCATTGAAGAATTCATGCTGGTCTGTAATGAAACCATTGCCGAACATGTTTCCAAGCTGGATGCGCCATTTATTTTCAGAAACCATCCGGAACCTCATCCTGAAAAGCTGACCGCCTTTCGTACCTTTATCAATCGCTATGGCTTTAAGCTGGGTAAAAATGACGATCAAGTGCCCTCCGGTGAAGACTTCCAGCAATTGGTGGAAGACATTAAAGGCAAAAATGAAGAACGGGTTATTACGCTGCTGATGCTCCGGACCATGCAACAGGCCGTTTATGAAGGTCATAATCTGGGTCATTATGCTTTGGGCGCCAGTTTCTATACCCATTTCACCTCACCGATTCGGCGCTACCCGGATCTTTTTGTCCATCGCTATCTGGCCAAGGCAATTTTTGGCAAAATCAATAAACGCTCCCTGGAGTATTTACAGAAAAATATCGAGAGCATTGCCAGCCATGCCTCTGAAACAGAGCGTCGGGCTGAAAACATCGAGCGGGAAATTACCAAGCTGAAGATGACCGAATATATGACCCGGCATATCGGTGAAGAATTTGTGGGCCGAATCAGCGGCGTGACCTCCTTCGGATTCTTTGTGGAGCTGGAAAACACCATTGAAGGGTTAGTAAGGCTTCAGGATCTGAAGGACGATTATTATAATTATGACCCGGATCTGCATCAGCATATTGGCGAACATCGGGGCAAGATCTATCGGCTGGGCCAGGAAATTAAGATCAAAGTTGCAAAGGCTGACGTGAATGCGAAACAAATTGATTTTGAACCTATTGTTTAATTAAGAAAACCATGTTATAATATGATGCTAGAGAAGAAACAGAGGAGTTGCGCATGGGAGAAAATATTAAAATTGTGGCCAAAAACAGAAAAGCACGTCATGATTTTACCATCGAAGATACCTATGAGGTGGGTCTGGTCTTATCCGGGACGGAAGTGAAATCCATCCGGGGCGGAAAAGTCAGCCTGAAGGAAAGTTTTGCCGATATTCACAATGGCGAAATTTTCGTTTATCAGATGCATATTGATCCTTATGAGCAGGGGAATATTTACAATAAAGACCCTTTGCGCATCCGTAAGCTACTGCTGCATAAACAGCAGATCCGAAAACTGATCGGGCTGAAGCAGCGGGAAGGCTACACTCTGGTACCACTGACCCTTTACTTTAAGGATGGCCGGGTAAAAATGGAACTGGCGCTGGCCAAAGGTAAGAAGCTTTATGATAAGCGTCATGCCATTGCCGAGCGGGATTCAGACCGACGGATTCAAAAAAGCATGCGGCACAGTGGCTAGTTAATTATTTGGGGGCGTACTGGTTTCGACGGGGGTTTTGAAGCTTGAGTAGCGAGTCGATGTTGCTGATCATCGTAAAAAGCGGCGCATAAATATAAACGCAAAAACAGAAAAAAGTTACGGGTTAGCTTTAGCAGCGTAATTCGCTCTAAAGTTTAATACTAAGACTTCGCAGCATAATTAATGCTGCACGCCTCCCATCTCAACCTGTGGTTTTGGGTTTCGGCGTTCATTGAAGCAGGGAACCGTTTTTGGTAGTGCCTCGCACCATTAACGATCAAGAGGCTGGTTCCTCTTTTTCTATGTCATTGGAGAAAGAGGGGGATGAGAAAATAAACAATGACTGCACTCGGAGAAGCTCCTGTGAATGGATTTTCGGACAGGGGTTCGACTCCCCTCGCCTCCACCAAATTTATAAATAAAGCTCTGGCACCACTTGGACAAGTGATGTTCAGAGCTTTTTTATTTGTTCGAAATTTATTGTTGCCTGTATTTTTGTCTTTGTGACGATTACCCAACCAGGAATCTTAACGAAGTCTTTTTATTAGAAATAGTTCGTATATAATGCACACAATGAATCGACAATATGCACATTTAAAACTATCATGATGGTAGATAAGGAGGTGCTTATGATGGCTACTAGTACAAATTTGAATATTCGTACCGATAAAGAGATCAAAGAAGCGGCCGAGAAAATATTTGGAGAGCTTGGTCTTAACATGACAATGGCAATCAATATATTTCTTAGACAAGCAATCCGGGAAAATGGGATCCCTTTTGAAATGAAACTTTCTGTCCCAAATCAGGAAACGGTCGCTGCCACTGCCGAAGGTAGAAAGCTGGCCAAAGATAGCAGTGTCAAAGGTTATTCCAATATGGATGATTTGCGAGCTGTGCTGGACGAATGAAATACGAAATTAAATTCACGAATCAGTTTAAAAAGGATCTTAAGCTTGCCAAGAAATAAGGTAAAGATATTGAACGGCTTTATGCTGTTATTGAAAAACTTGCCGATGAAGAACCCTTGGAACAAAAATATCGCGATCATGATTTAAGTGGTAACTTTAAAGGATGCCGTGAATGCCATGTCGAACCCGATTGGCTTTTGATCTATGAGGTAATGGATGCTGCTTTAGTGTTAATTCTCTATCATGTAGGCAGTCATTCAACCTTGTTTTAAGAAAATTATAGCTGGATGACATAAATAATGCCGCAACTGTACCACACTATTTTAAATCTATATAAAAGCTCTTTGCATGCTCGATGAGACGTGCAACCATAGGCCTGGGGTTCTTCTTCCAGATCATCAGCAGACCGCTTTCTGTATCCTCAATTT
>JACQZP010000027.1 GCA_016213825.1 Acetobacterium woodii
AAGCTGTTTTTTGAAATTCTTTTAAGTTAATTTCTGTTATTCAGCTGTGTGTCCGCCGCCTCTGTTCGAGACAACTTCATTAGTATACGCTCTTTCAGACATCCTGTCAACCTGTTTTTCAAAGTTTTTCAATTCTTTTTTCATTTCATTTTATACTGAGTGTTTTTCATTGACAAACCTGTCAAATCCAATGGGGTTTGATGTTCTCGATCCGGTTCAACCGATCAAACAATATCCAGCACTGGATGAATCCTTTATTTACGATCGGAGCGTCTATAATTAAGAAGCATCTATAGTAATAAGTAATCGGATGACGTCGCTTTATTCATCCCCGAAAAAGTTAAAACTGCTTGTTTAAAACCCTTACTTGTTCCCGGCATGGATTTAGTAAATTAGCTTCTATATAATATACAAAAGCTAAAAGATGATCAGGGATGTCCTAATCATCTTTTTTAGTTTCTATTAAACACAATATTTATCAACCATATTGGCAACAGCAAACTCGGTTAATTCCCAGCCTTTATCGGTGAGGGAATAGGCCCCATTAAAGATACACCAGTCGGCAATCAGTCCGCTCAACAAGGTCATGATCATTTCAGTGACAATACTTACCGGGGTTTTTTCTGCCAGTTCACCTTTTTCTACTGCCGTATCTAGCATTTCTTTTAATTTTAGCCGCGAGTAGTTTGAAAAGGTATCCGACTCTTTTTCATTGATATAGTCGCCGCCCACCACATATTTTGTCCGCTGTCTTGTAAACTCTAATCCGGTTTTATCGACAATTGACAAAAGCGAGTTGGTAAAGACAAGCACCCGGGTGCGAATCTTCACATCCTCACATTCTTCCATGGCCTCATTAATGGATGCATTCAACATCGTTTCAATACCGGATATAATATCCAGTTTCGAATTAAAGTGATGATAAAAAGCGCCTTTGGAAAGGCCGCAGGCCTTGCAGATGTCATCCACCGTCACATTTTCAAACCCCCGTTCATTGATGAGGGTCACACTGGTATTAAATATTTTCTTTTTTGTTCGCATTGCCTGTAACGTTCGTTGGTTTACGTGTTCCTGCATGGTTTCTGCCTATCTGTTTTCTTTTTAATCAAGTATAGCAAGGAAGATTAAAAAGGTCAAACTTCCAATCGGGTTGTATAATTTATACCTAAACTTGAGGGCGTTCTTTGATAAAACTGCCATCTTCCAAATCTGCAAAAGCTTGTCTTAATTCTTCTTCGGTATTCATCACAATGGGGCCGCCCCAGGCCACTGGCTCATGTAGCGGCGGTGCTGAAAACACGGCAAACCGAAGCGGCTTTTCATCAGCCTTTAATTCAATATATTCACCCTCATTAAACAGCAGCGCCGATTTTTCTCGATATAAGGTTCCCGCCACCGAACCTTGGCCTTCAATTAAAAACGCAAATACGGTTTCACCTTTGGTGGTTGGAATCTTAACCGATTTTCCTGGTTCAACTATTACATCTAAAATCATCGCCTGAATGTGATGAGGCTCCGCACCTTTAACACCTTCATAGGATCCCGATATGACACCGACATTAAAACCGTCCCCTTTATATAGTGGAATATTATCTTTTCTGATTTCAAAATACTTGGGCTCTGTCATTTTTTCCGACTTGGGCAGATTCAGCCATAATTGAAATCCCAACATTCTTTTTTCGGCCTGGGGCATTTCCTGATGGAGAATGCCACTGCCCCCTGTCATCCATTGAGAACAACCCGATTCGATAACGCCTTTATTTCCTAAACTGTCCTGATGTTCAATCCGACCCTGAACCAGATAGGTGACCGTTTCAATACCCCGATGAGGATGCATGGGAAAACCCTTGATGTAATCCTGGGGATTTTCAGAGTCAAAGGAATCCAGCATCAGGAAGGGGTCAAATGCTTTCACGGTTGAATGCGATAAGACTCTCGTCAGATGAACCCCAGCGCCATCGACAGCATTAACGCCCTGAATGACTTGCACGACTTTTCTTTCTTTCATTGGAATACCTTCTTTCTTGATCCTTATTAATCTTTTATTTAAAATTATACCGCATAAAGCTGCAAATAAACACTTTAATACCTTTGTATTTTGCAGCTTCTTTTCTAATGATCATAGTTTCTGCTGTTTTGCTGCGCTAACGCAAAATCACTGCCGATTACTCACTCATACGGCACTTCGCCTCCGCTTCGCTGCGCTTCAGTCACTGCCAGCTACTCGCTCATGCGGCACTTCGTCTCCGCTGCGCTACGACTCAGTCGCGTCAGTCGCCAGATGGCTCCTTCCTAAAAAAATAAAGAAGATATAAAAATCCAAGTAAACTTGATTTTTTATATCTTCTTTATTTTTTTGCCGCATGGCTCGTTGTTTCGCGCAAAAAATATAAAAGTCCCGCAACGTCCTATCCTCCCAGGCAGTTACCCACCAAGTACTTTCGGCGCTGGAAGACTTTACTTCTGTGTTCGGTATGGGAACAGGTGTGGCCCTTCCGCCATCGTCGCGAGACTAATTTAGCTATTCAGTTATTGTTTATTTCAACTTCTCTAGTATACTTCATCCAAACTACTTTGTCAAACATTTTTAAAATATATATTCTGTTTTTATTCTGTCATCAATTTTTCAATCAGTCCCTGAGCTTTCAACAGACTCTTTTCCACCTCAAAAGAGCTCTCAGCCCGGAAAATACAATGGGCTAATCCTAATTCGCTTTGGTATTCAACTACCAGTTTATTCATCTTTACTTTTTCCTGATCGGTTACGCTCTTATTGAGCTCGTTTTTAAAACATGCGGCCTGCCAAACTGGATTTCCCATGATATCACGATCTGAAGCAATGGTGATGGCTTGAATTTCCATAAAGGGAATGGTAAATTTAGGGCCTAACACTGCAAAATCAATTCCGGCGGCATGAATTTCCAAAGTTCCTTTGATGGATTTCTCAAATTCTCTGTATCCACCCAGATAGCTGGCCATCATCGACATTTCGAGATCTGATTTTATTTTAGCAAATGAGAAAAACTTCTTTTTTACTTTAGGTGAACATGAGTCAGCTTCCTTCGGTTGAACTTGGTTTTGAACCGCAGTTTTTTCGTCACTCAGATAACCAAACATCACACTGATGTTCTTCTTATTCATACCCCGATCATTGATCTGGACGTTTGAAATCAGTTCAGACCGAACACTGACTTCGGTTTTGTTATCGTCTGCCTCTTTGAGTGAAATGGCAATCCGCTGACCATTGGCTGAGAAGACAATTTTTGAATGCAATACAATCAGACTTTCGTTAGCTTCGTTCCGTTTATTTTTTAGTTCATATTTGGTCTGATCAAAAGCCAGCACGCGTTCTTCGCACAAGCTTCTGGGTAGATCGATCGATCGGGTTTCTTCACTGTATTTTCCCATTGAGACTTTCTCCCATCATCACTATGTCCTTACTTAATAAGCATTGGTCAGTTTTGTATTTTATCAGCTTAATATTTTTGCTAAAAGCTTGATCAGTTTTTCTTCACAGATTTCAATGGTAAACGGATCATTTTTTAAAAAATCAAAATAAGTTTTAGATCGAGCCACGGTAATCACCCGGGCCTGTTTAACCAAATCTGAAAAAATCGTGTTCTGATTTAAATCCAGATCAATGTTTTCCCGTCTGAGAAAATAGTCCAAATCAATGTCCAGAATCAGCTCCTGAGAACTGATCGTTGCTAGTGGTAGCCCGATATTTTTAAACATGGTATCCGCCAGGCTGCCAAACTGGTTTTTCGGAACCAGATAATGGTTACCGGTTAAGTATGCATGTTTTTCCATGCAGTTAATCATGTGGTAGTCGCTTAAATAGCCCAGTTCCATGGCGGTATTGATGTGCTCATCATTACGCATCTGTCCCATCACCAGCTCGATACTGTCCAACTGATCGGAATTGATGGATGACAGCATTTTGTTTTGAAATTTTGCAACCAACTGGTCTTCCCGATCAGGATCGATGGCCATGGCTTTTTGATAGGCATACAGCCAGAATGGCGGATTGGTATCTGGATGATAATCAATACTCAACAGCACCATTGGTTTTTTGTGAAGCTGAAACAATTTCCCCCATATTAAGAGCACATATTGATGGTCATCCACGACCCAGATGTCTTTCCCGTTAATATGCTCATGTCGGGGCGTCAAATTATTGTCACTCATGGCCAGCCCGTTCCCAGTGGTGCTTTTTAATCAATATACGAACGAATTCGTAATTCCGCGCCCACTGACTCACTGATTTTTCGGCAGGCTTCCTGATCTTCGATGGGCAGGATATCGACAATCGTCAAGACAACCTTTGTGTATCTGCCGGCAAGTCGGGCGAATTCCAACAGTTGATCATAGGCATCTTCAAAAACCGGGCGACATAATTCGTTATATTCTTTTTCGTTTTTAGCATTTAAACTAATCGATACCACATCAATGGCATCTTTTAAAAGCGGGGTCATATCCCGCTTATAAATCAGGTTTCCATGGCCGTTGGTATTAATCCGGGTCGGAATGGGATGGATTTTTTTCACTTCTTTGGCAATCGCACAGATTTCGTCCAAACGATAGGTTGGTTCACCATAGCCGCAAAAAACCAGCTCATCATATTGATCCAGATCCCGTTTTAAGATATCCTCCAGTATTTCTTCCTGGGTTGGCTCTTTTTCCAGCCACAGGTCGTCTACTCCATTTATGGTCGGTTCATCTTTTCTTACGCAAAACGTACAGGCGTTGCTACATCGATTCGTTATGTTCACATATAAAGATTTCCCTAATTCATAGGTAATCGTCATTTTATTTTCCTCCAAGGATTGGTTTGTTATATTTTTTTTATCGATTGTTTTTTCAAAAATATTAATTTGTCCTCTGCTTGCCGAAGAAATTCCGGCCAATCGCTGACCAAACCAATCGTGAAATCAGTTTATTGCTTCCAAGCAAATCACATAAAAAGTTATCAACATTTTACCATATTTAATCATTATGTCACGTAAATTCATGATTTTGTACAAACATCGCCAATTATTCCTCTTATCATTTGGAATTATTTAAGATTTCTGCTTAACACACCTGTCAAAATCTGCCATTCTTTGTGATATAAAAAAGCACATCTTCCAATCGTCTTTATTGGCAAATGCGCTTTTCTATCTTTTTTATTCGCTTATTTTCTTTAAAATACCGGACCGACAAGTTTCAAGTCACAGCCTTCACATTCCCAGGCAAGCCCGACCCCGTTCATTTTTCCACCACATTGGGGGCAAATTCCGATTCCGCCTTTGGGATACACATATTCAGTCAGTTCCATTTCAAGTATTTCGACGACGTCTGCTTCGGGTTGTTTTTTAAATTTTTCAATGGTTTTTCGTGACATTTGGCATTTCTCCTTTGTATTCGATTAATAATCCTCATTCCATTATAGACCATAGCTTATGAGCATACAAATCATTTATAGGAAAAAATAACGCCCACTTTGGGGATTAATCCTGCTTATTTGTCAATAATGCCGCTTTCCATTGCTCTTCTTTGAAGCCGATGAGGACGGTATCTTCCAAAATAACCAGTGGTCGTTTCACCAGCATCCCATTGGTGGCCAAGATCTCTGCCATTTCCGCTGGGGACATTGTTTTAACCTTATCTTTTAATGCCATTTCCCGATAAACTAGGCCACTGGTATTAAAAAACTTTTTCGGATCGCCCTGGCTTTGCTCCATCCATTTGAGCAACTCGGTTTTTTGAGGATGATCCTCGACAATATGCCGTTCTTCCACAACGATCTGATTTTCTGCCAGAAACTTTTTCGCTTTCTGACAGGTTGAACATTTTGGGTAGCATAAAAACAATGGTTTCATGGTTCACCTCATTTTTTATTTAAATTTCTGAACCCGATCATTGGCAACGCCCTGGGGAAGCGTAACTTCCAAAAGCTTTTTGCCCGTGTTAAAATCAATTTCCGAAATTGCCACCGTACCATCCTTGGTTAGACCCCACCCAATGGTGTAAACTTCGATGTTATCACCAATTTTCTGAGCACTGCCATAGGCCAACGACGTTTTTCCGGGAACCTTGTATTCCTGATAACCCAGAATTTTCTTATTGACTTCATCGAGTTTTATTTTCAGAATTCGCGTTTGACCAGTACTGATGGCATTGTCAAAGACGGTTAATTCACCTTCGGCAGTAATAGCCAAGTCAGTTTGTCCCGATGTCTTCTGTTCCGGGGACATGCCAAATTCATCGCCATTTCCGGATAACTTCCAGATAACAGCCTTGGTTTCCCGATTGATTTTCATGATGGTATTCATGTTTCCAAAGGAGACAATCAGATTATTATCAGTCGGATCAATGATCATGCGGTTAAATCCGGCATAATCCGGACTTTGGCTGGTGGTATTGCTGTAATCATGATCGGTGACGCTTAATCCATAAAATTCCGGATGTGTATCGGTGGTGAATTCAAAGACCACCTGGTCATCTTTTACTTCCTGGATCAGGGTTCTGACTACCTTTGATCCCATGGTGTTTGGTCCTAAACCTTCGGGTACATTATGAACCAGGACCAGTTGGGAGGCTTCCACAATATAATGGTTATCATCAATTAAAATAAAGTCTCGACCATCAACCGGATCGCCCTCGTTTGCCAGTTCACTATCAGCCAGCGTAATGGTTTTTAATTCTTTGTAATTTTCATCGAGAATCACCCGTTCGCCAACAGCATAGCCAATGCCATTGCTGTCGCCGTTGACCCGTTGATAGCTATACCGTACATCGCCATTTTCAAGCACATGCTTTTTAAAATCCCGATAGGATTCACCATTGGCTTCTTCTGGGGATTTGGCAATATAGAAAACCACTTCACCCTTATTATTCAATTCATACAAAGCGGCTCCGCCGGTAGCAACCGCCATAAAATAATTGCCTTCGTAACTGCTTTCTCCGGCTGGAATGATTTCAGGAAGTTGGGAAGACAGGGTTCTCAAATAAATCACCCGCTCGTCTTTTTCGTTGCCCACCTGAATCTTAATCATTTCGTTTGAGGAAAGTTTTTCCAGTTTTAAATCCATGGTCGTGCCAGCGCCAATTCCTTTACCGTTTATTTTAACGGTGGCGCCTACCTCATTAATCAATTTGATTCTGTTTTCTTTCACACTACTTAAGCTTACCGCATCGTAAACCGCATCGTTTTCTGAAAGGGGTAACTCTACATTAAAACCGTTGATTTCCAGACTTAGCGTTTTATCTGACATCAACGTATTATCGCGTCCTGAGTAAGCCAGTGTACAACTGACTAAAATGATCAACAGCACTGCCGCACTGATTGATACAATAAGAAATTTTCTTGAACTATCCATTAATTAGTCTCCTTCTGCTCCACTATCATACAAGCTTCTTAAACATTTGGCAATGATTTTACCGACGTTTTAAGCAATACTAAATGATTTTAACCCAGCTTCTTTAAAATTTCATGTGATCTTAAAATCTTTTTTACTATAGCTCACAAAGGTCATGATAACCACAATGATCACCATACCGCCCCATAGGCTGAGGTCCCTTAAATCAATTCCCCTTGCGATAATACGACTGGGATCAAAAAGATTTAACGGCGACAGCACCTTTAAAAATTCAACGGCATCTGCCAGCGATGAAATAACGCCCATCAAATAGGTTCCCAGCACCAGCGCAATGGCCACTGTCCGAGCTTTCCAGAGGTTAGCTATAATCGCCGAGAAAAAAAATCCCAGGGCCATGAAAATAATCCCGATAACAAAGGTTCCTAAATAGATTTGGCTAACCTGAAACAACATCTCCCAAACTGCCTGGCTTCCGGTACTGAAGATCAGCGCCAGAATTAGAGCCAAGGCCCATAGGATCATCACCAGCATTCCATAGGCCCAAAAATTAGCCGCCATTTTTTCTGCGACAATCCCAGACCGGGTAATCGGCTGGGCATAAAGATATGTGATGGTCCCATCACGTTCTTCTTTATTTAATGATGCGGCTCCCCGCAATGACGCATAGATAACCACTGCTACATTGAAATATTGCATCACAAACGCAAAATAGATGGTGACATTAGAAAAAATCGGCACCCGGGCCAAACCAAATAATGCCAATAGCGGCATCGGAAATACACTCCGATTAACTTCAATCAGATCCGCAAGAACGCCCGCTTTCATAAATGGAAAAAAGGCCATTACTATAATCAGAATCAGTGCCAGTATTCCGGTCCACAACACCAATCCCCGAAAAAGCGATTTAAATTCCGATTTCAAGAGTGTCACTGCCATGTCCTCCTTCATAGTAATCTAAAAACTCATCTTCCAGGGAGGCATTCTTGATCGTCACATCTTTCAGGGTCATCATACTCAATGTTTTTAGAAGCTTCTCCACATCACCTTCATATGAGAATTTCACACTTTTTTCCGTTACATTCAACATCCGCCCACCTAAAATCTCAAGATCTCTAAAATCAAAGGCTTCACCCCAGAGTTCCACAATCTTGACCTTTTTGCGTACTTTTGTCAGATCTTCAATCCGAATCACGCGTCCTTCTTTAAGCAGCGCCACCCGAGTGCAATAGTCCTGAATCTCAGTCAGGCTATTGCTGGCTAAAAAAATGGAGGTTCCCTTTTGATTGGCTTCTCTAAGCAGCTCAAAAACCTGTCGTTTTGCAGCAGGATCCAATCCCTTCCCCGGATCATCCAAAATCAACAACCGTGGTTCATGAACCATCGCACAGGCAATGCCAATCTTCTTTTGGTCGCTGATGGATAATTCAACCCAGGGCCTGGTCGATTCTATTTCCAATGCTTCATAAAGTGATAACATGGACGCTTCTGATTGAATACGATGAAAAGCCAGGGTCGTTTTTAATAACTCCCCGGCCGTTACGTCTGGACTGTAATGAACATCTGATGGCACATAGCCGACTTTTTTTTTGATTTTTGCCGAATTTTTGGCGCAATTCAACTCAAATATAGTCGCATGCCCAATGTTCGGGAAAATAAAATTGAGTAACAGCTTGATCAATGTGGATTTGCCAGCGCCGATTGGCCCGACCAATCCATATATCTCGCCTTCTTCTACCAATAAATTTACATTTTTTAGAGCCAGGGTTTGCCCATAGTTTTTGGTCAAATGAACGGTCTCGATAATTTTCATAAGAATCTTTCCTCCATCTTATAAAGGAATCAGTGTTCTTGCTCAATCTATCTCGTCAACCTATTGTAACGTATTACTTAAAAAAGGTAAAGTCCTGGCTATTTTTCATCTTTTTTGACACAAAAAATCCCCATCTAAATTAATAAATGGGGTACACTCAATTAGCAAATAATATCTGCCAGTTCGTCCATGTTAATATTGTAAAAGCCGTGTTTGATATTACATTGTTCAATGGCTTTTTTGATGCTTTCTTTTTCGTAGTTGGTGCCAATTAATGCGTCACTCAGAACAGAAATGTCCATGGTTCCGAAGAAGTCGCCGTAGATGTGGCAATCCGTTATTTTACCCTTATTCACATCCAGTTTGAATTCCATTTTACCGCCATCAAACCGTCCGGTTCTGGTGATGTTGAATTTTGGAGAGGTTCCATAATTCCATTCCCAGCTTTCAAATTTTTCTTTAGCAATGGTTTTGATCCGATCCTGATCCGCCAGTGTAAGATTATATTCTTTATGAGAACCTTGCATGATACTGTCCACCATCAGTTTTCTGAAGGTATCTGTGTTCACTGGCCGGTTTAGGTGATCAGAAATATTTGTCACCCGTTCCTTAACGGATTTAATCCCCTTAGAAATAATTTTGTAGTCATCCACAGTGAGGCACTTCACCATCTGTTCAAAATCGGTGTTGAATAACAAGGAACCGTGATGGAGGGTATAGCCATTTAACATACATTGGGCATTACCAGAAAACTTTTTGCCATGAATGACCAGATCATTTCTGCTGTTGAATTCTGCCGGTACATCCAACTTTTTTAGCCCGTCAATAACCGGACCGATGTATTTATTGAAATCAATGGATTCACCTACACCTTTGGTGATAAAGCTAAATTGCCAGCCGCCCATATCGGTATAAATAGTCCCACCGCCAGTGATGCGCCGGACTACGTTGATTCCATTTTCTTTAGCAACGTGTTCATTTATTTCTTCGATGGTATTCTGGTATTTACCAATCATCAATGTCGGTTCGGTTCGCCAGAAAATAAAGACCTGATCCTCGGGCAATTGCTTTTCGGTGATAAGATAGTATTCCAGGGCAAAATTATAAAAGGGATCTGTTGAGTTGTTCTCGACATAAATCATTTTATTTTGCCTCCTGCAAGTGCTTCTTCCGCCCGGTAGGAGCTGCGAACCAGGGGACTACTGGCAATATAATGAAACCCTTTTTCTTCACCGATCTTTTTATATTCTTCGAACTTTTCAGGGGTCACATAGCATTTGACACTGATATGTTTTGCTGATGGCCGCAGATACTGACCGATCGTAAAAATATCACAGCCCGCTTTAAGACTATCATCCATGACCTGATAAACCTGTTCATCGGTTTCCCCAAGCCCAACCATAATACCGGTTTTGGTTTTGATATGAGGTGCTCTCTTCTTTACATACTGTATCACGTACATCGATCGATCATAATCTGCTTCCGGGCGAACCCCCAGGTATAATTCCCTGACAGTTTCAACATTATGATTAATAACATCCGGCTTTGCTCCAATGACGATATCCAAATGTTTGTCCACGCCTCTGAGATCCGGGATCAGCACTTCTATGGAAACTCCAGGATTTAATTTCCGAACCGCATTGATGGTGTTTGCAAAGTGTTTGGCTCCGCCATCCTCCAAATCATCCCGGGTGACGCTGGTGATGACCACGTGCTTTAAATCCAGGGCATTTACGGCCTCGGCCAGATGCTGGGGTTCATTGGGATCGACCGGCTCCACCACCCCACTGGACACATTGCAAAATCGGCAGTGTCGGGTACAGATATTTCCCAGAATCATAAATGTGGCGGTCCGTTTTTTATAGCACTCCCCTAAGCTGGGGCAATTGGCTTCTTTACAAACCGTGTTAAGTTTTAGTTTGGCCATGAGCCCACTGACTTCATCCACAGCCTCCTTATTGTAGCTGACCTTTAACCATGCTGGTTTCTTTTCCATTTTGGCCTCTTAATTAATCACAGTTGATGACAGCAATGATTTCATCAGCTTTAATTTCATCGCCAGCTTCAAAAAAGATCTCTTCCAAAACACCGGATTCCATACTTTCGACTTCGCTGACGACCTTTTCGGTTTCAATCTCGAAAAGCACATCACCCTTTTTCACCATATCCCCTGTTTCTTTATTCCAGGCCGCCAACACCGCAGTTTCCATTTGTTCACTTAATTTTGGCATTTGAATATTTTTTTTCATCTGACTTCTCCTTTTTTGTATTCTAAAGAAAACAATTAATTAGATTGTCTATCTTTATTTGAGCTGATTCATTAAACTGGCTTTCTTCCAGTTTATGTAAGATTTCTTGATAACCATATCTGGTTCCGGTAAGACTCTCGATCAATTCAGTATTTTCCAAACCGTCTATAATTACTTCACCTTTGGCAATTTTACCTTTAATAATTTCCAGTTTCACATCAATCTGTATTTTTATTCCCTTCGCATTTAAAACTGCACTATCCTTTTCGAATGAAAACTTCGGCGATTGACCATAGTTCCATTCCCACTGCGAATATTTTTCAACCATCAGGGTCTTTATAGCTTGAATATCTTCTTCAGTCAGACTTACCTTTTCAAATCCATCCGGCAATAGTTTTTCAAGCAATATGTCCTTAAAGGCCGCCATTGTCATAGATTGATCAGTCATATGTTTTTTTATATTGGTAACATCGCTTCTAACCGATTTAACCGACTTAGAGGTGATTTTTCCGGCGGTGGTTTTCAACAGATTTTTAAGTAAGCTAAGATCCGAATTATACAGCAGGGTACCGTGATGAAGAATGCGTCCCTTTTTGACCGTTTGGGCAGACCCGGATATCTTCTGCCCCCCAATGGCAATATCGCTGGTTCTTCTTTTTACTGCCGGTATTCCCATTTCATTTAGCGCTTTAATGACCGGTATCAAAAATCGCTCATAATCGGCATACCCTTCTTTTTGATTCGTGATGAATGAATAATTGAGATTCTGCGCATCATGAAAAACGGTCCCTCCGCCGGTGTTTCGTCTGACCACCGGAATCCCTGATTCCTCTATTGCTCTTATATTTATTTCCTCGAAAACATTCTGGTGTTTTCCCAGAACAATGCTGTTGGAATTTCTCCAGAGCAACAGATATGCGGACTCTGTGAAATTTTTAAACAGATATTCTTCCAGTGCAAGGTTAAAATAAACGTCTTCGTTGGTGTTGTCAACAACTTTCAATAACAATCTCCTCACTTTCAAATCACATGAGCATGCTTATTTTTCGCACCTGAAATATGACTATTATTTTATCCGAGAATAGCTTTATCGTCTACTTTATTTTGGTCATCTTTCTGACCCTGAATGAAACCAGTCTTACTGCGTGTTCTGTCAGGACTTAAATAATAGGTAATTCATCCTGTAATATGATAAAATAAGTGCTTGGAGGAATGAAAATGAACCGAAAACTTTTACTTGTAACAGCACTTATTTTAAGCGTCGTTTTTATCTTTTCCGGTTGCCAATTACTAAGCGGCAACCATACCACGTTTACCCCTAAAGATTCGTTGGCCGTTCATTTTTTGGATGTCGGTCAGGGCGATGCCATCCTGCTGGTGGATCGTGATCAGACCATGTTGATTGATGGCGGTACGCCGGAAAACGGCGACGATATTGTCCGCTACCTTAATAATTTGGGGATTACGCAGCTAGACTACGTTATCGCCACCCATAACCACAATGACCATGCTGGCGGGCTGACCGATGTAGTTGCCCAGCTTGATGTGGCCAATTTATATGTAACCAACTCAAAAGAAACGGAAGCTTCAAAAAACCTGATTGCTAAAGCTAAGTCCAAAAACATCCCTATTTCCACCCCCAGTCCGGGAACAACCCTGACTTTTGGCGGCTCGACCATCAACTTTTTAGGACCCCTCAGTGTTCACGAGGACGTTAATGACGACTCCATTGTTATGAAGGTCACTCATGGCAATCATCGCTTTCTTTTTACTGGTGATATGGAAGCAACAGCTGAAAAAGAATTGCTGGCTCAAAATCTGGATCTGTCCGCCGATGTGCTCAAAGTTGGTCATCATGGCAGTTATTCATCCACCGGTTATGTCTTTTTGCGGGCAGTGAACCCCCGGTATGCGGTGATTTCCTGCGGTGTTAACAACGACTACGGCCACCCCCATGAAGAAACCCTGAGCCGTCTCAATGATGTGGGCTCCACCATTTTCCGGACCGATCTGGTCGGAACTATCGTAGCCACCAGTGAAGGCGATCAGCTGACCTTTAACAAAAATGGCGTTACCCCAAGCCAACCTTATCAGGCGGTGGATAACGGTCTTGGTTCGACAATGCCAACTCAAACGCCTCAGGAAAATACAACCACCGTGGATCAAACACCCCAGGAAAACACAACGCCCCCGGTGGCGGCCACCTATATCGGCAACAAGAATTCCCGGGTTTATCATCTGCCCAGCTGTTCTGGTTTGCCGAAAGAATCCAATCGGATTTATTTAAACAGTCTGGAAGAGGTGCATGCCCTGGGGCTGACGCCTTGCCGAATTTGCAAGCCACCAAGCTAAAACAGCATGAATCTTATCAAGGCCAGTGTTTAGCGATAATCGTTTCCGCTAAACACTGGCCTAAATTTTTTGCTTTTTTCGTTCTTTTTACATTATGATTGAACTCAATTAATTAACCGGTCACCACATCCCGCCGTTTTAACCAGGTGATGGCAAATAGACAAAAACCAGCGATAAAAACAGCGCCAGCGATCAGAAATTGAATTTCTCCCACCGACATCGGTGCCGCCGGATCGTTGGCTCGCATACCCAGGGTTATTAAAGCGTAGGGAAAGTAGAGGCCATAGCCTTTCGACAACAACGCCAACCCGGCAATCCCACCCATCAGGGCAATCCCCACCGGTACCGCAAAACTGCGAATCACCAGCGATAGACACAGCTGCAAAGCGCATACCACCATACCACCCAAGGCTCCAAACAACAACCAGAGCGGTAATTCTGGCGGAATCGGTCCCGCCAGCCCGGCCAAGAATCCCGAAATGATAAACAACAGTCCGATCCAGATCTGAGTCAAAATCACCATTAACCAACCCATCATCAATTTCGCCATAAATACCTGTGTTATCGGAACCGGGGCGGTCATTACCGCATTCCAATTATGATTGGCATGTTCCAACCGAAACAGATAGGAAGCGTAGATCCCAATCAATACTGGCAGGAAAAAATAACAGGCAAACAGGGTATGCTGAGTCCACAAGCTGTACCACTCATTCTCCAGCATGTCCAAATTATTCAGATAATTGAAGGTTCCCATAAAGGCCGGAATAATGGGAATCAGTAAAAAAGCCAACCACACCGGGCTGTGGCGCATCTTGATCATTTCTGCTTTTAAAACTCGTATTAACATCGCTCAGACCTCCCTTCTGACAAATAAAGTCCGGCCGATTCCATAAATCAGCCCAAAGAAAATTAAAATCAGGCCGAGCCCAACCCAATCAATGCCCGTCCAGTAAAAATCAGTGGCTCGGGTGGCCTCATCCCAGTTCATCCCCACCTGCATCAGCACCCCGTAATAACTCCACAGAATCAGCTTTTGAAAGCCCTGGGGGAAAAACATACTGAACAAACCGATAAAACCGCCGACGAGACCCAGGGTCATTGGCACCATCTGATTAGCAACGAGCATCGAGACCACCTGCTGGAAGGCATAAATGGTCAGACTCACCACCAAGGTAAAAAACAGATAACTCGCCAGCGCCCCCCAGGGCACTGGTCCGCCAAAATGCAGAACGAAACCCATGCCGATCATAATGGCCAGCTGTCCCAACGCAGCGCTAAGCATATAGATACTGCCCCAGATAAACTTGGCAGCAAAGATCCGCGGAGCCGGAATAATGGTTTCCAGGAGCTTAAAGGTTTGACCCTTATGCTCCACATCACTGAGACGGGAAGCAACCACCGCGGCGATTACCGGCATGATGATGCAGTTGAGCATCGGAAACTGGTAGAGAAAAAACATCCAGCCCTGAACCAGGTCATTGGCATCCTTGTTGGAAATAGCCCAGCCCGCCCAGAGTAGCTGAACGGCCATCATCACCGCCACCACCAGCCAGATCTTGCGCCCCTTTGTTTTTAAGACCTCCATCCCGATTGCGGCGCTCATAAGCTCACCGCCGTTCCAGTCAGCTCCAGGAAAATATCCTCCAAGCTCTTTTTACGTTCTTCAATCCGAACCAGACCAATATTATTCTGTCCCAGCACCTTACTGATTTCGGCTATCATCGAATCCTTCATCTGGGGGATAATCAGATAATCATCCTGTGCTTCCCAGGCCACGCCGTTTTGGCTGAGGAATGATTTGGTCACCTCATTATTCATGGTTCGCACCGCCAGATGCTGCTGGCTGTACTGGTGCAACTTGGTCAAACTGTCCTGATAAACCAGTTCCCCTTCCCGAATGATCCCCACCCGGGTGGCCAGCTGATCGATTTCACTTAAGAGGTGGCTGGAGACGACTACTGTCATTCCAAATTTTCGGGGCAGAGATTGAATCAGTTCCCGCATTTCCTGAATGCCCGCCGGATCCAGCCCATTGGTGGGTTCATCCAAAATCAGCAGCTTGGGATAGCCCAACAACGCACTGGCTAGCCCCAACCGCTGTTTCATCCCCAACGAATACTGACTGACTTTTTTGTTCTGCTGATTCTCCAGCCGGACAATTTTTAGAACTTCGGTAATGTTTTGCTTGGGTACTCCCCGCAGGGTTTGAAATATCCGCAGATTTTCCGCTCCGGTTAGATGTCCGTAATAACTGGGTGACTCAATCAGAGAACCGACATTTTTAAGATTTTCCAAGCGGTTTTTGCTGTTAACTCTTTTTCCGAAAACTGTAATCTCCCCTGCCGTCGGTTTGGCCAACCCCAGAATCATCTTAAGCGTCGTCGATTTCCCGGCGCCGTTGGGCCCCAAGAAACCATATATCGCCCCTTCCGGAACCGATAGATCCACATCCTTGACTCGATAAACACTTCCATATTGTTTGCTGAGACCCTCAGTCTCGATAATATTGCTCATAACTATGCACTCCTTCTTTTTTCTACCTTTATGATAGCCCATGAACCTTACGGCGGGTTGTCCCCGGCCTTACTTTTACCTTAATTTTAAGTTCATCCACTAACAGCAACTATTTTTTCAGGTATAATAACGAAGAGGTGATTCGGATGAAAACAATCTTTGACGCAAAACTTCTGGTTGTCGATGACGAACCAGAAATTATCAATCTATTAAAAACAATCCTCCATCAAGCGGGCTTTACTCAGGTGATCAGCGCCGAAAACTGTCGGCAGGCCCGGGAGCTTTTTGCTTTAGAAAAGCCCAATGGAGTAATTTTCGATGTGACGCTGCCGGATGGCGACGGGTTTTTGCTGATGCAGGAGCTGCGACAGCAGTCGCATGTGCCAATGCTGTTTTTATCGGCTCGGGATGAGGATGAGAACCGACTGCTGGGGCTGGGGCTGGGTGCTGATGACTACATTACCAAACCCTTTCTGCCCCGGGAGCTGGTGCTGCGCTTAAGCGGAATCCTGCGGCGGGTTTACCAGCCACTACAGACTCAGCCGCTGGCGGAGGAATGTCTGGTGTTGGGGACGGTAACCGTCAATTTTAAAAGCGGCATCGTGAAGACCAGTGATGGTGACAAAACCCTGACCGCCAAGGAGCATGCCCTGCTGAAAAAGCTCTGGGAAAACCAGGGCCATATCGTTACTGCTGATAGCCTCTGTCGCAGCGCCTGGGATGATGATCTCTACGGTTATGAAAACACCCTGATGGTTCACATCCGGCGGCTCCGGGAGAAAATCGAGGTGGATCCCTCCCAACCCCAATACCTACTGACCATTCGGGGCATGGGTTATAAACTGGCTAAGGAGAGTAATCGTTGAAAAGTTTGCGAAAAATCATTACCCGTTCGATTCTGCTGACCGCTGCCATTGCCCTGTTGCTAGTCGCCATCAATATGGCCTTCACCACCAACTGGATGTTTAAATATTCCGGCAGTCAGCCCCTTAAATATGCCATTGCCGATATTTCCGATGGCCTTACCCGCACCGAGGGGACTTATACCCTTAGTGCCGCTGCCACCGCGATGATCGATCAGCAATATGCCTGGGCGATGTTGATTAACCGGGATGGCCAGGTGGTCTGGAACAAAAACCTGCCCGGAGACATGCCACTGCAGTACACCCTTACCGATGTGGCTTCCTTTAGCCGTTGGTATCTCAACGACTATCCGGTATCGGTTTGGGAGCATCCCGACGGTTTGCTGGTTTTGGGCGACCCTAAAAACAGCATCTGGAAATATAATATTACCTCCACCGAAGATACCATTTCCCACGTGCCTGGTTTGTTGACCGGTTTTTTGATCTTAAACGTGTTGTCGGCTCTGGCACTGGCCTTGTTTCTGGGACTATGGCTCTACCGTAAACTGAAACCCCTGTATAACGGGATTACCGCCCTACCCAAAAAAGAACCCCTGACACTGCCCACCGGTGGTGTTACAGGGGAAGTGTCAAGAATTCTTAATGAAACATCGGTTGTTCTCAGCCAGCAGGAACAACAACTGGCTCGCCGGGATCAGGCCCGGACGGAATGGATTGCCGGTGTTTCCCACGATATCCGTACCCCACTGTCGATGGTGATGGGTTACGCCAGCGAACTGGAAACTAACCCCGGCCTACCCGCCGCCGAACAAAATCAGGCTCGGATTATCCGTCAACAGAGTCAACGAATTAAGTCCCTGATCAGCGATTTAAACCTGGCTTCCAAACTGGAATATCATGCCCAGCCGATGGAACTGGCTCGGGTTTCGCCCGCCGCCTTAGTCCGGGGCGTGGCGGTGGATTTTATCAATGATGGTCTGACAGCCCCCTATTCCCTCGCTGTCGATGTGACCGAGGAAACCAATGGCCCTATTTTACTTTGCGACCAGGCGCTGATTCGTCGGGCGCTAACCAACCTGATTGACAACAGTATTCGGCACAATCCCCGGGGCTGCGATATTAAACTTTCCGTAACCAATTCTATGGTTGGCCTGATAATTAAAGTCAGTGACGATGGCAAAGGCTATCCCCCTGAACTTATCGAAAATTCAGGGGGACTGGATGAATCGCTGTTATTGGGAAACCATGGCTTGGGATTGATCATTGTTCGTCGGATCATGAAAATCCATGGCGGGAGCGTTGTCTTTGAAAATCTGCCTGATGGGGGCTGTGCGGCTTCACTTGTTTTTAGCTCTTAATACATATCTTATCTTTATAACTATGCAACTCAATTCTGTAGGTTTTTACACAATTATTTTGTGAGCATGCCCTGTCGGATCACCGGTGCCAGGCGTTTGGCCAACAGCACGCTTAACGCAATCTTGATCAGATCTCCCGGCAGGGTCATCACAAACCCGGTCATCATCAGGGTGGCGGCACCGACTGGGGTGTTGAGGTAATAATTGGCAATGATATAATACCAGGTCAGCCCCAGCGCGTAGATCACGGCAGTTCCGGCCAAGGCAGCGATGGCCATCTGTAGAGTTGAATGATTGGTATTCTTTTCAGCCAGCCAGCCGGTAACAAAGGCTCCTAGGGCAAAGCCGACAATGTAGCCAAAGCTTGGCTTTAAGACATACATCAAACCGCCGCCGCCGGAAAAAACCGGCAAACCGGCCAGGCCGAGAAAGATATAAACCAGCACCGCAATCAACCCGCCGCGGGACCCCAGCAGCAACCCGGCCAGAATCACAAACAGCGTCTGCAGCGTAAACGGTATTCCCGGCAGCGGCACTTTAATCATCGCCCCTACCACGATCAAGGCGGAAAACAGTCCGCAAAACACCAGCATTCTTATATTGAGGGTATTTTTTTCAATCATTTTTTCCATCCTATTCTAATTTTCTGTAAATAATTACTAAATCTTAAAGCATCGAACAATGGTTACTTTGATGTTAGTTTCACAAACAATTTTGTAACGTGTAGGCGAACAGTCGATAGACTGTACGCCTACAGTGTAAAAATTGTTTCGTGCAAACTGGCAGCAAAGTTCACGACAGTCTATTAATTTCCTAGATCTTTCTGATACTAATTTCCCCGGTATTCAGGGTTTCTATCTGTCCAGATTGGTTTTTGATAATCAACCCGCCTTCATCACTGATGTCCAGTGCAGTGGCCACTTCCCATTCATTGTTTCGGAAAACCTTAATCTGTTTTCCTAATACCATGGAATGGGTTTTATATTCTTCCAGAAAATCCCGGTTGGTTAAATCGTCACAAATGCTCAGCACCTCATTGATGATTTCGGCGGCCAGCCGATTACGGGTCAGAGCATCCGGTTTTTCTTCAAATAGCGTCCCGACAATATCTTCCAGTTCTTTAGGCAAGGCCGCTTCCGGCTGTTTAAAGTTTACACCGATGCCAATAATGACAAACTCGAACTGGCCGTTCTCAAAGTTGGTCACCGCCTCGGTGAGAATCCCCACAATTTTCCGGTCGCCCCGGTAAATATCATTGACCCACTTAATCTGGGTATCAATGCCGGTTACTTTTTTGATAGCCCGACACACACCCACCGATGCCCCGGTGGTTAACAATACTGCATCACTGGCCTGAACATCAGGTCGCAGCACTAGACTTAAATAAATCCCGCTTTTAGGCGGTGAATAAAAGGAACGGCCCATTCGGCCGCGCCCCTGGGTTTGCTCTTCGGCGATAATAACGGTTCCCGTCTTTGCCCCTTCCAGTGCCAATTTCTTGGCTTCCTGATTGGTGGAACCAATGGTTTTATAGACAATCAGTTCAAGGTCCTGATTAGTTGGGGACAGCCAGGGGTGTATTCCTTCGGCTGACATCAGATCCGATTCGCTTTTTAACCGATAGCCTTTGTTCGTCGTGGACTCAATCTCATAGCCCTCTTCTTTTAAGCTTTTAATGGCCTTCCAAATGGCTGACCGGGAGACATCCATGGTGCTGGCCAGCACTTCTCCGGAAAGATAAGTTTCTCTATTTTTTTCCAAGGTTTTTAATAATTTTAATTTTGTCGACATTTCTTCACCTCTGTACGTATTCTAACTAAAAAAAAAGTTATTGTCAACCATTATTAAGTATATGGTTGACAATAACTTTTATGCTTCACCTATCACAAATTTACTGAGCCAGCACTGCCAGTGCTTTCACAATAATATCAAAATTCTTTGCCATGCTGTCAATGCTCCAGAATTCATCGGTCTGATGACAGGTGTTGGTCTCGCCGGGAAAGGCGCCCCCAAAGGCCACGGCGTTATCAAACGCTCGGGCATAGGTTCCACCCCCCGAGACAATCGGGCCGCTGGTATCCCCGGTGTAGTCGGCGTATACTTTTTGCAACGATGTAACCAGAAAACTTTCTTTATCCACATGCAGTGGCAGGGTTTCATGATCCATTTTCAGGGAAAAACCCAGATCACCGGTGGCTTTCTGAATCGCTGCACAGATCTCGCTGCCCTTCATAGTCACCGGGTAGCGGATATCACACCGGAGCACAGCGATATGATTATCCACGTACGCAATGGCGGGATTGAGGGTCAGATCCCCGGATACCGCATCGGAAAAGTTAATCCCAAAACCCTCGGGGGTTGCCCGATCAAGTAGATCCAGCATCGGATGCTGAATACCCGCCGCCCGTAATTCGTTTGCCAGTTTCATCAGGGCATTGTCACCCTTTTGCGGTTCCGAAGCATGGGCGGATTTACCCCTGGCTTCGTAGCTCTGGCCGTTGTAATCAGCCCGGGCAACATCCGGAACCGAATTAATCTGTTTCCCGCTGCTTAAGTTTAACACCGGTAGTGAATCATCCAATGCTTTTTCAAAAATCACATTCATGATGCCCTTTTCGGCAAAAATAACCGGGTAGCCGGAATCCGGCGAAAAGGAGTAATTGGGCGTTTCTTCGGTTTCTTTGTACCGTTTCATACACGCCCAGTTGCCCCCTTCTTCATCGCCGCCGATAATCAGGCGAATCCGTTTGTTAATCGGGACCTTGGCATCTTTTAAGGCTTTTAAGGCAAACAGGGCGACGATGGTGGGTCCTTTATCGTCCAGCACTCCCCGGCCATAAATCCTGTCACCATCAATGGTTAAATCAAAAGGCGGTACCGTCCAGTCATCGCCCACTTCGACGGTATCCACATGGGTGATGGCAGCCACCATCTCTTCGCCTTCGCCAAATTCCAGGTAACCACAATACCCATCACAGTTTTTGGTCGTTAAACCGAAGCCTTTGCCCAACTCCAAAACGTAATTAATGGCCTCATTGATGCCGGTTCCCAAAGGTGCTTCTGCAGTGATCGCTCCAGCGTTGGCGTTCACCGACTTTATTTGTAACAGGCCTCGCAGGGCTTCTAAAACTGTTTCTTTATCAAAATGAATGGTCATGTTTTTCCCCATTTCCTTGTCTTAATTGCAAAGCTATCCCAAATTGTTAAATTCATTAATACCAAACAATTATTGCTTAACGTTCAGTTTCCACAAACAATTGTGTAACGTGTAGGCGAACAGTACAAGAAAATGTTGTACGACCTAGTGTAACAATTGTTTCGTGCGAAACTGATCGGTAAGCTCACGGCACTTTCGCTATGATTAAGGGCTAACCCTGGTATTATTGTACCAGACTTTCCAGGGCTTTGGTGATAATATCAAAATTCTTCTTCATACTTTTGATACTCCAGTATTCATCGGTCTGATGACAGGTGTTAGGTTCCTCGGGGAATCGTCCTCCAAAAGCCACGGCATTATCAAAGGCCCGGGCATAGGTTCCTCCGCCAATCGCCTTGGGGCCGGTCTTATCCCCTGTATAATCCTCATATATTTTCTGTAGCGCATCGATGAGATAACTTTCTTTCTCAATATGCAGCGGCGGCAGGTCATAATTGATGTTAACGCTAAAACCCAGGGGAGTAACGGCTCTTTCAATGTGATCTCGGATATCCGTTCCTTTCATGGTGACCGGATAACGAATGTCACACTTGAGCACCGCCTTTTCCTGATTGACATTAGCTATTGATGGATTGATGGTGAGTTTCCCGGAAATTTCATCTTCAAAATCGATATTCAATCCTTCCGAGGTGGCCATGTCAATGAGATCCAGAAATGGGTGTTCCAGCCCCAGCATTCTCAGTTCACTGGCCAATAAAAACATCGCATTGATTCCCTCATGAGGCTGAGATGCATGGGCCGGCTTACCAGTGCTTTCATAAATGGTATCACTGACAATGGCCTTGGCGTAATCGGGAACGGTGTTGATCTGATTACCACTGAAAAAGCCCAGCTTGTGAATTGCCGGGTCCAGATGCTTTTTGATGCAGACATTCAAAATGCCCTTTTCGGCAAAAATGGCTGGATACCCGGAATCCGGGGAAAAGGCATAGGTCGGCGCTTCTTCAGTGGCCTTATAACGGTTCATACAATGCCATTGCTCACCTTCTTCATCACCGCCAATAATTAGACGCACCCGTTTATTGATCAGGGCACCGCTATCTGCCAGTGCCTTCATGGCATAAAGCGCTACCAAAGTGGGACCTTTATTATCAATGGTTCCCCGGCCATACGCCTTATCGCCGTCAATGGTCAGATCAAAGGGATTAACGGACCAGCCATCACCCACCGGAACCGTGTCCACATGAGTCAGAATTCCGATCATTTCTTCGCCCTGGCCCATTTCGATGTAACCGCAATAACCATCACAGTTTTTGGTTTTAAAGCCAAAGCTCTCACCCAGATTCAAAACATAGTTGATCGCCTCGTTAATGCCAGTACCCAGAGGTGCTCCCGGCATAACAGGCCCGGCATCGGCATTGGTTGAATCGATTTGCAACAGCCCCTTCAGGTCATCTAACAGGTCTTTTTCTTCAAAATTAGTTTTCATTTATTTTTTGTGATGCCTCTCCAATGTATTCAAAACGTTTGTTGTTCGTTCCATCTTTTTCGATGATTTCATTCCACATGCTTGCCGGCCGAACCCAAAGCCCGCCTTCGCCGTACAGCGGCCGGTAAATCACCATGGCCTCCATGGTTTCACTGTGGGTTCCAACCCCGATGACTTCATATTCATTTCCCTTATAATGCCGATAACGGCCGGGTTTGATAATTGCTTGTTTCTCCACTGATCACTCAACTTTCGCTTTCTTCTTCCTGTAAATCGTGATATTATATACAAAGATTCTTAAGAAAATGGCAAAGTGTTTGAACTAAATCGCATTAAACCTTTTTAGGTTAACCTGACGTTTAAATTCCAATAAAAGAGCCATTTGAAGATTCGTTCTTCGGTTGTTTTTTTATTGTTTATTATAAAATTTATTATAAAGGAGATTTTATGAAAACAAGACAGGAAATTAAAGCCATCGCCAAACAGAATTTTTTCGAAAATTATTGGATCTGTGTCGGCGCAACCATCCTGGCATTTGTTGTGATTGGTGCGGCTTCTGGTGTTACATCCTTTGTTGGCGGCTTGGGTGGCCTGATTGTCTGGGCACCAATGATGGTTGGCCTGCAATTTTTTTCACTCTGGATTTACCGTGCTGAACTCCCTGCCCCCAGCATTGAAGATATGTTCAAAACGGGATTTTCGAATTTTGGACGAAAACTGGGTGGCATGCTGTGGATGGAATTATTTATTTTTCTCTGGTCACTACTTTTTGTTATACCCGGCATTATTAAGTCCCTCGCCTATTGTTTTACTCCCTATATTTTGGCTGAATATCCAAATGTTCCGGCCACAGAAGCCGTCAAAATTTCGATGCGGATGACCCAGGGCCACAAGGGTGAAATTTTTATGATGTCCTTAAGCTTTCTGGGGTGGTTTATACTCAACGGTTTTACCTTTGGTATTCTTGGTATCTTTTATGTTAACCCCTACTTTTTTACCAGCATGGCTGGACAATATGAAGATCTCAAGGAATTAGCCCTTCAAAATGGCGTTGTCAGCCGTGATGAGCTGTTTTAGCCAAAATACCAAATCCCATAAAAAGTTTAATCGCTTTTTATGGGATTTTTTTAGTTTTTTATGAAGTTTTGATGGTCTTTTCTATTCATTTTTGGTTTTCATCAGGTCATTTAATTCACCCGCTTTTTTCCTGGTATCCAGGCGAGCATAGACATAAAATGCCAGGGTATGGAGGATGATGGTCAAAATCAACATCCCGGGTATCCACGGGGCAATCAAATAAAACATTTGTGAAGAAAACAGCATCACTGCCGTTAAACCGCCCAGCATGTTTAAAACTGAAGAAATCAGAATATTCATGATTGGCTTCAATGTCAGGTAGTTCCATAATAGGCTGTAGAGCACCCCAAACATCAACCCGAAAATGGCGGCGATCCCGATCACATTCCAAAGATAAGTGATTTGAATGGTCTGATTATTGAAAAACACCGTAATTAATAGGGTAATCCAGATTAATGATAGCGTAAACACCTGAAAAAACGACGATCTTAAATTTTTGGTCATAATAAAGCCCTCCTAAAATGGTTGATGTAGTATCGGCTGATAAAATATCGGGTATCATCACTCAAGGTTACTTCAATTCTGGCATTGGTGGTACTGACAAATTCTTTTACCTCCCGAATATTCACCATCGTCTGATTATTGATACGGATAAACCCATCCTCACTAAAAGCTGCTTCGGCAACCTTCAACCGCTGCTTGTATAAATACAGCTCTCCTGTTTTTAGTCGCAAATTGCACATTCGATCCTCTGATTCAATCGCCAGAATTGAACAAATCGGGATTTGGATATTCCGGTTGTTGAGTCCATTGATCACGGTGATCATTTTTTGGTTTTTTTCAATCAGCGATGCAATTTGATTTTTTATTTCATATTCGTTGGGATGGGTAAAAATCAATGCCATATTTTTATCCATATCGGGATCCGTTTTAAAAATAATTTTCATTCGTTTTCCTCCTATACTTGATATGATATAGCATAACAGGAGCCAAAGCGATTATTTTTCGTTTTGATGCATTTTTTGTCGGTTTTGTTTCAGAAGATGTGTTTCACAAAATGAGCGGGCTTAACTTATCATCTTGTGTTAATCATCATTTAGCATGCCGCTAGTTTGATCACTAGCACTTTAACCAAGATGTTTTAGTTTTCAATTTCATTAATCAGATTGACCATTTCAATCGCTGTCAGGGCACAGTCATAGCCCTTATTGCCGGCTTTGGTGCCAGCCCGTTCAATCGCCTGTTCAATATTTTCGGTGGTCAGCACCCCAAAAATCACTGGGATTTCCGACTGCAGTGAAACATGAGCCACGCCTTTAGATACCTCGCTGCAGACATAATCATAATGCGTGGTCGAACCGCGGATCACCGCCCCTAAACAGATGACCGCATCGTATTTTCCCAGCTTGGCCATTTTGGCGGCAATCAACGGTATTTCAAAGGCCCCTGGTACCCAGGCCACATCAATGTCCGCTTCTTTGACATCGTGACGCTTCAAGCCATCAATGGCGCCACCCAGCAGCTTGGAGCCAATAAACTCATTAAACCGTGCCACCACAATCCCCACTTTAATTCCCTTTGATACTAATTGTCCTTCATATACATTCATTTCAATTCTCCCACTTAATAATTTTAATTTCATTATTTCTAAATTTCAAACACCAAACGTCAATTGCTTTGATGCCTGTTTTCACAAACAATTTTGTAACGTATAGGCGAACAGTCGATAGACTGTCCGACGTTCAGTGTAAAAATTGTTTCGTGTAAACAGACAGCGAAGCTCACAGTAGTATATCCAAGTTTTAATTATAATTTAAAATATGGCCCATTTTTTCCTGTTTGGTTTTTAGATAAAACAGGTCATGAATCGACGCTTCCATTTGGATGGGCACCCGCTCCACCATTTCCAGACCAAATTCGGCAAGACCGTCCATTTTTTGGGGGTTATTGGTTAGCAGCCGCAGCTGTTTGATGCCCAGGTCGCTTAAAATCTGAGCGCCGATATAGTATTCCCGCAGGTCTTCGGGGAAGCCCAGTTCAATATTGGCCTGAACCGTGTCCATCCCCATATCCTGAAGGGCATAGGCTTTGAGTTTATTGATCAGACCGATGCCCCGGCCTTCCTGACGCATATAGAGCAGTACCCCCCGGCCTTCTTTTTCAATGGCGGTCATGGCCGCCCCAAACTGATCACCACAATCACAGCGGATCGAACCAAAGGCGTCGCCGGTTAAACATTCAGAATGAACCCGACACAGCACCGGGCGATCACCGCTCACATCACCCTTAACCAGGGCCACATGATGTTCGCCGTTAAGCTTATTGACATAGCCATAGGCCATAAACTCACCGTATTTGGTGGGCATTTTAGTGATCGTCACACAATCCACCAGTTTTTCATTTTGTTTGCGATAGTCCTGCAGATCCTTGATGGTAACGAATTTTAGCTGATGGGTCTGGGCAAACTCAATCAATTCCGGGGTTCGCATCATCGTGCCATCTTCCCGCATGATTTCGCAGCACAGGCCGCATTCTTTCAGCCCGGCCAGTTTGACCAGATCAACGGTGGCCTCGGTATGGCCGTTTCGTTCCAGAACTCCATGTTCCCGAGCCACCAGCGGAAACATATGCCCAGGACGCCGGAAGTCCTCCGGTCTGGCGTTGTCATCGACGCACTTGATGGCGGTGATGGAACGTTCCTCGGCCGAAATGCCAGTGGTGGTATCAACATGATCAATCGAAACGGTAAAAGCAGTGCCATGATTATCGGTGTTGTCCGTCACCATTTGGGGAACGGCTAATTTTTTAACCAGTTTTTCGCTCATCGGCATACAAATCAGCCCTTTTCCATAGACGGCCATAAAGTTGACATTTTCGGTGGTGGCGAATTCAGCCGCACAGACAAAGTCGCCTTCGTTTTCCCGGTCATCATCATCGGTAACGATGATGATTTTGCCGGCTCTCAAATCTTCCAGTGCTTCTTCAATGGTATTAAATTTAAACATAGTACCCTCTCTTATTTTTAATTTTATTCTTAAAACCCGGCCTCAGCCAGAAAATCAATGGTCAAGCCACTGGATTTTTCCTGATTGCGGTCTGTTTTTGGGGCTGGGTTCAACAACAGCCTTTCGATATATTTTCCGACCAGGTCGTTTTCCAAATTTACCGGATCTCCGGCTTTCTTGACTCCCAGGATTGTCTGCTTAACTGTATGGGGAATGACGGATACCTTAAAACTGTTGGCGGTCATGTCGACGACCGTTAAGCTGATGCCGTCAATAGCAATGGAGCCTTTTTTGATGATGTAACGCAGTATCTGCTGCGATGCCTCAATCTCAAAGATCACCGCATTATCATCTTTGGTAATTTGAATAATGTGTCCGGTGCCGTCAATATGTCCGGCCACCATATGCCCTCCGAAACGGCCATTGGCGGGCATCGCCCGTTCCAGATTAACGGCCGAGCCGCCTTTTAGATCGCCCAGATTGCTGCGACGCAGGGTTTCACTCATGACATCAGCCATCCACTTATTGCCACTCAACTGGGACACTGTCAAACATACCCCATTCACCGCCACGCTGTCGCCCAGTTTCAAATCATCCATGATGACCGCACCCTGAACCCATAACTGGGAAGATCGCTGCCCTCTGACGACAGCAGTGATTTTCCCCACTTCTTCGATAATTCCTGTAAACATTACCTTACCTCTTTACATATTCGAGGCAGATATCTTCCCCGAAAATTTTTATTTTTCTGTCCGTAAATTGGAAGGCCTCCGCCGGATCATCCACGCCCAGGCCTTCCACCGGGGTTTTGGCAGCGCCGCCGCCAAATATTTTAGGGGCCAAATAAACCTGCAGCTGATTGACAATGCCGCTTTTTAAGGCACTGAAATTCAGAGTGCCACCACCTTCCAATAGAATGCTGTCAATTCCCAATGCCCCCAACTGCTCCATCAGCTCCTGGAGATTAAGATGATCCCCGTCTTTTGAAACCATTAAAATTTTACAGCCCATGATTTCAAGCCGTTTGATTTTGCGCTGATCCTGGGAGCAGGTGGCCAGATAGGTTGGTGTTTTCCGGGCTGATACCACGACCTGTGCTGACAGTGGGGTGCGCAAATGGCTATCGCAGATAATCCGGCTGGGGCTTCTCCCCCCCTCACTCCGGCAGGTTAACTGAGGATCGTCCTGCAAAATGGTGTTGACTCCCACCATAATTCCAGCAACTTCATTTCGGGTTTCATGGACAGCTGCCCTGGCCTGTTCCCCGGTAATCCATTTAGATTTTCCGGTGCGGGTGGCAATTTTGCCATCTAGAGTCATGGCATATTTCATTAACACATAGGGCGTTTTATTTTTGATGTAGTGAAAAAATACGGCATTCAGATCCTGACAAGCCGCTTCACGGACTCCGGTTATCACCGTGATCCCCTGCTGTCTCAAGATCTCGATCCCCTTGCCGCTGACCAGCGGATTGGGATCGGTGGCTCCGATAACCACCCGGCTGATTTTATTTTCAATGATCGCCTCGGTACATGGTGGGGTTTTGCCATGATGACAGCAGGGTTCCAACGTCACATACATGGTTCCCCCAGCCGCTGACTGGGTGCAGGCCGCCAAGGCATTACGCTCGGCATGAGGCCCACCATACTGTTCATGATAACCGCTGCCGATGATCACATCATCCTTGACAATCACCGCTCCCACCAACGGATTAGGATTCACCTGTCCCCGGCCTTTTTTTGCCAATTCAATAGCCAGATCCATATATTTTTCATGATTTTCCACACGTTCTCCTCCTTCAAAAAAGAAAATAGCCCTGACGTCATTCAGGGCTATCGATTTGTTTGCAGGCTGCATCAATTTTTATAAAATATCTTTGTATTAAAAAAGCTCTGAAATGATTACCATTTCAGAGCTAAATAAACAAAGATGCATCGACTATGCAAAACTTTATTATCTTCTTTCATCCAGACTTTAACTGTCGGCCTCGGAATTACACCGAATCATACCTTGCGGCTCGTGGGCTATACCACCGGTAGGGAAACTATCCCTGCCCTGAAGACTTCATATTTAATTGACTAAACTTTAACATAATTGATATATTGCTGTCAATACATTAAATTTATTTTTCATTTAGGGTTCTTTTAGTTTATAATATGAGTATAAATATTCGACCTTCTCAATTTGACGGTTAACCGATTATTATGAAATCTTTTAAGCAAAGAGGAGACTTCCTGATGCAGTGGTTTAAAAAAAGCCTGATCCGACGTATCGGCACAATTGTTATCTTTTTTATTATTGCTGCATTCTCACTTTATGGCATTATTTCCATTCAACTGATGAGCGATTTTTTTGAGACGAACAGCAAATCAGAATTATCTAAAGATGCCTTACAGATCGCCACCGAAATTGACAATTTTATCGAAAAAGACATTGTCATTGTTGAACAGATGAAAACCAACCAAGACTATCAAGCGATCACCGAAGCCCTCAACACCCGGGCAGATAAAAGGCAGCACCCCTTATTCAATGTGGTTACTCAGGAGCTTCAAGCCATTAAAGCCACTGATGCAAATATTTCGCTGGCCTATATCGGCGTTCAAAAATCAAATGATCTGATTTCTTCTACCGCTGACTTTGATCCCAAACCCGATTATGACCTAAATCAACGGATCTGGTATACGGAAACATTGAAATCTCGCGGGATTACGGTAACGAATCCTTATATTGATATTGTTACTGAAAAAATGGTGGTTTCGATTACCACTCCGATCGTAAAAAACAACAATGTTATTGGTGCCATGGGCATTGATTTGCTGGTTTCGGATATTTCTGAACTGATGAAATCTTATCAGGTAGGCACCAATGGCTATACCCTATTAATCAATAAGGACGGCAGTATTTTTTACCATCCAGATGATCCTGGTAATCCTCAGCCCGCTGGGTCAGATCCCTATGCCTATTTGGAAAACTATCAGGATGAACTCACCTCTGGGAACAGCGGTGTCATAGAAGATAACAATGGTAGCGATGCTAAATACATTGCCTATGTCCCCACCCAATCAGCCAACTGGATTGTGGCTACGGTCATTCCCAAGTCAGAAGTCCTGGCATCCCTGAATCGATTCATTTTTTTACTGTTTTTTATTTCACTGATCCTGCTTTTTTTAGTCGCCTTTTTTATAAAACGTCTGACCAGCATGATTTCTGGACCCATTGTGACTGTTTCAGAAGCGATTGAAACCTTCAGTCGTGGTAATCAGGAAATCAATTTGCCGGAATCCCTTTATTCCCGGGAGGATGAAATCGGCATTCTATCGAAGGGTCTCCATCAGATGAGTCACCGGATCACCCATTATATCGAAGAAGTTCAAATTAACAATGAGACCCTTAATAAAGAAATTGAAAAACGACGGGTTGTTCAATCCCGACTTGAGCTGATCCTGGAATTGCTTTCAGGCACCGATGAAGGTATTTTTATACTAAATAGTGAATTTTTTTGCATCTATAATAATGCGGCCTTTGCTAAAATCATCGGGTTTGACCAATTCGATATTCACTCCGTAAATTTAATGGATAGCAATATACTAATCAACCAGACCCTTATCGACAATCTTGATGAGGATGCGGTCTGGTTTGGGGAAATTGAGTATTCCAAATCTGATAATGAAACCTTGATTCTGTTTTTAAGAATCAGCAAGGTCAAAAATCAGGAAGATGATTATTATATCGGTAACATCACCAACCTAACGGCCCACAAACAAATTGAAAAAGATATTTACTATTTAAAATATTTTGATCATCTGACCAAGCTCAATAATAAACTTTATTTGGATGAATCAGGATTGGAACTGATCAATTCGGATGCCAATCATATCGGCAATCATGCATTAATACTGATTAATGTTGATAATTTCAGAATTATCAATGAAGCGAAAGGTTATGATTTCGGAAACAAAGTTCTGATTGCTTTGGCAAAGCGTCTAAAAACGTTGGTTAGCGAACAAGACATTCTGGCGCGGTTGGGAAATGACGAGTTTGGTATCTTAAAGACCCATGTAACCTCTAACGAAAGTTTGTATGAGTATATGATTGATCTCAGCAAAGCGCTGGGAAAAATGATTTTGATTAATGATGAAGATCTCATTGTTGATGTGAGCATTGGGGTCAGTCTCTACCCCAGTGATGCCAACCATTATGCCAAGCTTTTAAAGACCGCAGCCTCGGCCTTGAATAATGTTAAGGCCAATAAAGGACGTCGCTTTGAATTTTATGATAAGGAAATCAACAATCTTTCCATTCAAAAATACGAAATACAAAATAAATTGAGAAATGCTCTGACGAATAATGAATTCATTCTTTATTATCAACCTCAGGTGGATATGTCCACCAATCAGATCATCGGTCTGGAAGCCCTGATCCGCTGGAACAGTCCCACTGGTATGATTCCACCCAACAACTTTATCGCCATCGCCGAAGAATCCGGGTTGATTATTCCAATTGGCGAATGGGTATTGCTGAATGCCTGTCAATTTGGCAAGAAACTGCAATCGCTGGGTTATGCTATCCCCATTGCGGTCAATCTTTCGATGCTCCAGTTTAAGTCAGACTATATCTGTGAATTAACCCAGTCCTTATTGACCCGCACCAATCTTCCTCCGGAACACCTGGAACTGGAAATCACCGAAGGAATCTTAATGGATAATGAAGACGAATGTGAATCGATTTTGCGGCAATTCCATGATATGGGCATTCAGATTTCCATTGACGATTTTGGTACCGGCTACTCATCCCTGAGTTATTTGAAGAAATTTGCGGTGGATAAGATAAAAATCGACCGATCTTTTATTAAAGGAATTCCCCATTTCGATAATGGTACCATTGCCAAGGTTATTATTGAACTGGCTGGCAATTTCAATCTGCAGGTCATTGCCGAAGGGGTTGAAACGGAAGATCAGATTGAGTTCCTACTCAAAAACAATTGTCATATTGCACAGGGTTTTCACTATGCCAAACCGCTTAATGAAAACGAGCTGCTGACTTTTATGGAAAAATCAAAAAGGGATAATGGCTGAGCCTTATCCCTTTTTTTATTTAAAATTATTCGATTTAATTATTTTTGCATTAAAAAAGCAACTCCTTAAAAGACAAATCGCTGACCTAGGGTTTCCGGATGTGCTGTTGTCATGGCCTCACTCATGATGCAGACCCCTTTGGCACCAGCCATCAAGGTGATTTTATAATTTGCTTGGCTGATCCCGCCAATGGCAAAAACCGGTATCTTGACCGAATCGCAAATTTCTTTGAGAAAACGCAAGCCCCTGGCCGGCATTCCCTTTTTACAATCGGTGGGAAAAACATGACCGGCAATCAAATAATCAGCTCCCAATTCTTCGGCTTCGGTGGCTTGTTCAACCGAGTGAACCGATACCCCAACCTGACTGAAGTTCTTGATTGCTTCGTGATGTTTTCTAATGTCATTAATGGATAATTGAACGGCACCAATATTTAATCGCTCCGCGGTTTCAATATTCTGATTGATAATTAAGTTCACCTGGTATTTGCCACAAATTTCTTTTACTTTTGTAGCCATATTTTGATATTCTAGATCACCAAGATCTTTTTCTCTCAGCATAATTGCATGGGGTTTCCCGCTGGCAATTTTATCAATGCGACTCAAAAAGTCATCTTTACACAATTCTTGATTGGTTATACAAATCAGCATTTTACCCTCCTTCTGTTTCTTTATTTAAGTCTATCACTTTTTTCAAAAAAGAAACAGAAAATTATAACAGTTAATTAAATGATTTCAAACCCGGATATAGTCGCTGTAAACCGGCTGCAGCCCTCGGTCTAAAATCATCTGATGGACCTCCGGCACACTTCGGGGATCAGAGATCTCAAACTGTTCATCGCCTTTCTCGTCCTGCTCATGACCACCGACCCCCACACTGACCCCGGCGGAAATTTTTGTTGCTACCATGCCAATGACGTGATCCCGAAAGCCGGCCCGCTCCCGAGTTGAAATGGTAATACCAGCATAGGGCATAAATAATCGGTAGGCTAGCATCACCTGGAGTAGCTGTTTTTCATGAACATCGTTGGGGTTGTTGTCGGCATTATTAATAAACGGTCGCAGCCGGGGTGTTGAGAAACCAATTTCTGCATGAGGATATTTCTGCTGCATAAAATAAGCATGAAGACCAGTGGCATAGGCATCCTTTCTAAAGTCATCCAACCCCAACAGTGCCCCGAAGGATACGCCCCGCATGCCGCCGATTAGAGCCCGCTCCTGGGAATAAAATCGATAGGGAAAAACCCGCTTGGAACCGCTTAAATGAACCTGCTCATACTTGATGCTGTTATAGGTCTCCTGATAAACCGAGACAAAATCGGCTCCGCATTTGCGCAGGTAGGCATACTCGTCCGAATTCAAGGGATAAATCTCAATGCCCACGGTTGAAAAATACTTGGTTGCCAGCTTAATCCCCTCTCCGATGTATTCCACCCCGGAATGATGCCGAGATTCTCCGGTTAAAATCAGAATCTCTTTTAACCCGGTTTTGGCGATGGCCTTTAGTTCCACTTCCATTTCGTCAATGGAAAGCTTCCCCCGGCGGATTTTATTTTTGCAATTAAATCCACAGTATACACAGTTATTTTCACAATAATTGGCAATGTAAAGAGGGGTAAACAGACAAATGCTGTTGCCAAAGTGTTTTCTAGTTTCAACCACAGCTTTTTTTGCCATTTCTTCTAAATACGGTGTCGCCGCCGGAGATAATAAGGCTCCATAGTCTTCCAGAGATAAATGTTCTTTACTCAGCGCCTGTTTTACATCGCTTTGTGAATAGTTTAAATAGTCATAGTTATCCACATGTTTTAAGACCTTATCCAGAATATCCGAAGCAATAATCTCCATTCCTTTTTGATAAACCATCGGATCCGTTCGTTTCATTGCCATCCTAATCCTCCAAAAATCCCGTTAACGGGCTGGAAGCTTCGGCCGCCTGATTTAACACCCGACCAAGTCCAGCCAGATAGGCATTCCGGCCCGATTCGATGGCCTGGCCAAAGGCCTTAGCCATCAGCGGAATATTTTTTGCCGTTGCCACCGCCGTATTGCACATCACCGCCGCGACCCCCATTTCCATGGCTTCACAGGCCTGGGACGGCCGTCCGATGCCGGCATCCACAATGATCGGCACTGCGATTTCATCCACCAGAATCTGAATAAAATCTTTGGTACTGAGTCCCTTATTGCTACCAATTGGAGAAGCCAGCGGCATTACCGCCGCCGCACCGGCACTGACCAGATCCCGGGCGACATTTAAATCCGGGTACATATATGGCATGACTACAAACCCATCTTTTGCGAGAATCTCGGTGGCTTTGACGGTTTCATAGTTATCGGGAAACAGATATTTGGAATCCTTGATGACTTCCACTTTAACAAAATTCCCGCAATTGATTTCCCTGGCTAACCGGGCAATTTTGACCGCTTCCTCGGCCGTTCTGGCCCCGGAAGTATTGGGCAGTAGGGTAATATTCTCGGGAATGTATTCCAGAATATTCTCTTCGCCCCCCTGATTGGCCCGCCGCAATGCCAGGGTCACAATTTCCGCCCCGCCATTTTCAACCACCGCCTGCACGATTTCCAATGAAAACTTACCTGACCCCAGGATGAACCGGGAATTAAACCGCTGTCCGCCAATTACTAATTGATCTGTCATTTTATCTCCTTTTTGACTTTGTTATGAGTATTTTTGAATTCTATCGTTCGAACTGTTATTACTTTGTGATCAATTTCGTAACTACGCTCAGCCCCCACCCACAAACCGAACCACTTCCAGGGTATCCTCTTCACAGAGCATGACTGAATCATAAGTCGGTTTCGGGACGATTTCGCCATTTCTGGCCACCGCCAGGGTCACCACATCAAACTGATTGGCTGCTAAAAACTGCAACAGACTCTGGTTGTTCCCCAGGGTCATTTCTTTTCCATTAACTCTCATGTTTCCTCCTTCTATGCAGATGAAAATCGAACAGAACTTGCTTTGATGTCGGTTTTCGCAAACAATTTTGTAACGTGTAGGCGAACAGGCGGTAGCCTGTCCGACGTACAGTCTAAAAATTGTTTAGCGTAAACTGGCAGCGAAGCTCACGGCACTTCCTCAATTAACAATATTTCAAACGCAAAAAAAGCACAAAACGCGATTACACCCTTTCGGTGGTGTACCCCATTTTGCGCTACTATTTATTTTTTACTTTTTTGATTTTATTACATTATCCGGCTAAAGTCAAGCCCTGGGTTTTGCAAAACTGATTGCTAGCGTCGGGTGTAGGCATTGTAGCAGGCCATTTTGCTCTTGTCTTCTTCAATTTCCTGGATTTCTTTTTTCAAGGCTTCCAGTCTGGCCGCCAGTGAGCCAACTTCTTCTTCATCAACCAGACGATTGGTTATTTCTTTTTTAATCCCCAATGCCAGAAGCTGATCATCTTTTTCCTCATATTCTTTTCTAAGTAGTTCCAATGTTGATTCACAATTAATCAACTGTTTTTTAATCATTCGCATCACACGCATATCATCATAATTTTTTAAGATTGTCTCCATCTGGGTTCCTTTGCCTTCCTGAAATAGTATTTTTCCTACTTTTTCAGTTTATCACAGCTGCCCATGCAAATACTTATGCGAATACGAAAAATTTTTGTTTCTATCTTAGTAAATTATTGATTTGTATTTATTATTTATAAATTAAAATACCATACATCCTTTTGGATGAGTCTGGCGGGAATGCCAACCGCCGTCGATTCACTGGTGGTATCTTTTAGGACCACGGCATTGGCACCTACCTTGGTGCCCGGGGCAATGTAAATATTCCCCAGTATTTTAGCTCCAGAACCAACCACTACACAATTGCCCAGTGTCGGATGACGTTTGCCCTTGTCTTTCCCGGTTCCACCCAAAGTTACGCCCTGATAAAGGGTCACATTATCACCAATGATGGTGGTTTCACCAATAACCACCCCCATGCCGTGATCAATAAACAAATTTTTACCAATTTGGGCACCGGGGTGGATCTCAATCCCGGTTTTTTTTCTGGCCCGTTGGGATAACCATCTAGCCGCAAAAAAATGTCCTTTTTGATATAGCTTATGGGCTTTTCGATATGTTTTTAATGCTTTGATATGGGGATATAAAAAATAAACTTCAATGGCCGTTCTGGCCGCGGGATCCTTACGCATGGTCACTTCAATATCGTTCATGACCGCTTTAAAACCTGAAAACATAAATTCACCTCTTTAATATCCAAGTATTCCACTTGGAATTATTATATTATAATTTTCCTGTGAAATTTTGTCAAATATTTTTCTGAAATCGTTCATTTACAATTATTTACATAAATTTCACTTGCTTTTAAGATGAATCACACATCAATGGGGTATAATATTTATGTAAATAACTGTAACGAATTGGAGGTACAAATATGAATGAAGAATTATTAGCATTGATTAAAGCCAAAAAAGGCTTTATTTGCGATATGGATGGTGTTATCTATCACGGCAACAGACTATTACCAGGAGTAAAAGAATTTGTGGACTGGCTCTATGCCGAGGATAAAAACTTCCTCTTTTTAACTAATTCCAGTGAACGTTCTCCCATTGAACTAAAAGAAAAACTAGCGCGTCTGGGTCTGGATATCGACGAAAGTCATTTCTATACCAGCGCCCTGGCGACTGCCAAATTTTTAAAAGATCAATCACCTGGTTGTTCTGCCTATGTCATCGGTGAACCGGGTCTGGTTAACGCCCTATATGATGTGGAGATTACCATGAACGATGTCGATCCAGACTATGTCGTTTTTGGCGAAACTCGTTCTTATAATTATGACTCAGTGCTCCGGGCTGTGAAGCTGATTCAAAAAGGCGCAAAACTAATTGCCACCAACCCGGATTTAACCGGCCCCACTGAAGAAGGGATTGTACCAGCCTGTCGAGCCCTGGTGGCCCCAATCGAATTATCAACTGGGAAATCTGCCTACTATGTCGGCAAACCAAATCCGTTGATGATGCGCACCGGCATTAAACGTCTGGGCGTGCATAGCGATGATGCCCTGATTATCGGTGATCGCATGGATACCGATATCATCGCCGGCATCGAATCCGGTCTGACCACCTTTTTAGTCCTCAGCGGTGTGTCCACCCGGGAAACAGTTAAAGATTTTCCCTATCGTCCCAACTATATTCTTACTGGCATTGATGAAATTGTCGCCGGATTGGGATTACATTAAAAATTTCCGTTATCCAATAAAAAAGCTGGAAGGTATTGATTTTTTCAACCTTCTCAGCTTTTTTTATATGTTTTTTATTTCTTTTTTGTTTCGATCTCATCGACTTTACAATAACATGATGGATCACTTTCTTTTTTAGCATTCTCCTGGTCTTTTTTGATTAAATAATAGGATGCGCCTGCGGTAACAATTAATAAGGCGATCATTAGCAGTATCACTGTTGTGTTTGCTAATTGCAACTGCTGGGTGGCTACCTGATAGGTGCCAATAAATCCAAATACCATAAACGCACCGGCCGATACCAGTTTAACCGTTCGTTCTGGTATTTTTCGACATAGTACCACCCCAATAATAATCCCGATGGCATCAGCAATCAGCATTCCAGTGGTGGTTCCGACAAGCACGCCAATGGCATTATCGGGAAACTTCGTCGCTAACGCAATGGTGGCCAGCTGGGTTTTATCCCCCATTTCGGCAATAAAAAAGGCAATTGTCACGGTGATAATCGGTCCGAATCTGGTGGCTCTATTTTCCTCACCATCCAGCTTATCGCCGCGGATGGTCCATAATCCAAAGAAAATAAACGACAACGAAGCGATTCCCTGAATCCACATCTGGGCGCCATCAAACCGGGTGATATAATTTCCCACGGCCACCGCCAGGGCATGGTTAAATACCGTGGCAATAAAAACCCCGATCATAACCTTAGAGGCCTTATACTTAGTGGCAAAAGCCATCGCCAACAATTGGGTTTTATCCCCCATTTCGGCCAATACCACGGCCCCAACAGCCACTAAAAAAGCAACAAAATTCAAATACATCTCTTTTTCCTTCCAACCATATTTTAGAAAGCTGTCCTTTTCCAAAATAAAAAGACTCTTAGCATAATCCACCACAAATGGACTACGCTAAAAGTCTCGTTACCAGAATTGGCTACAAAGCCAGGTGACGGATCACCAGCATGTTGACTTTGTATAACAACTACTCCCTCTTAACTTTTTATATTATACAATAGTCTGATAAAGACTGTCAATGAAAAAATGAAAGGGTTTAACTTTCAAGCTTTTCTTATTTCTATAAAATTGATTCAATAAGCTTTTTAGTATACGCTTCCCGGGGGTTCATAATAATCTCATCTGGGGTCCCTGCTTCCACCACTCGGCCGTTATGTATCACCAGAACCCGGTCACAGACTTCCTGAACCAGAGCCAGATCGTGACAGATCATCAACTGGGACATCCCGAACTCTTTTTTTAGTTGGGTTAACAGCCTGATAATTTGGGCCTGAACCGTCACATCCAAAGCACTGGTTGCTTCATCACAAATCAGTAAATGCGGCTGGATGGCAATAGCTCGGGCAATGGAGGCCCGCTGGCACTCGCCGCCGCTGACCTGGTAGGGATAGCGGTCGGCAAAATCCGGGCTTAATCCGCAGATTTCCAGATACTCCCGGGCTCTTATTTGGGCTTCATTTCGCCGCATCCCCTGATTGATCATACTCTCCATGATTCCCTCGCCCAGTTTGATCCGGGGATTAAAGGAATCCACCGGCATCTGGAAGACCATTTGAATATCCCGGTAAACCGCCCGCTGGGCTTTTCTCTTAAGACCCGTGATGGCTTTGCCATTAAGCAGAATCTCGCCCTGATCGACTGACTCCAAACAGGCAATCATTTTTGCCACCGTACTTTTTCCACTGCCACTTTCGCCAACCAGACCCAGACACTCCCCTGTCTGGATCTGAAAACTGATGTCTTCAACCGCATTGATCAGATCTTTTCCTTTTTGATAGGTTTTCTTCAGCCGCTTGACTTCTAAAACTGCTTCCATCACTTCACCTCCTCCGAATTCGTGGAACGGCCTGAATGAGGGCTCTGGTATAGGCATCCTGAGGATTATCAATGACATCCCGGGTCTTGCCATACTCGACCAAGCGGCCTCGACACATCACGGCAACCTGATCCGCCATATGCGAAACCACCCCGATATTATGAGTAACAATGGCGATCCCGGTTCCAAATTCATCCCGCAGCGCCATCATTTCCCGCACCACCTGAGCCTGAACGGTGACATCCAGGGCCGAGGTGGGTTCGTCAGCCAAGAGCAGATCCGGCTTTAAAATCATTGCCATTACGATCCCCACCCGCTGATTCATACCGCCGGATAATTCAAACGGATAACTGCTTAAAATCCGCTCGCAATCGTTGAGATTAATCTTATTAAACAGGCTTTCAGCCCGGTTCTTTACTGCTTCACGGTCTTTGTAGCCATGCTGTTCCATGGTTTCATAAAGCTGATCGCCAATGGTTCGGATCGGGCACAGGGCACTGCCACAGTTCTGAAAAATCATCCCCATTTCCGGGCCCCGCATGGTTCGGAGTTGCTCATCACCAAGTTCCAGGACGTTCTGACCCTTGTAGAAAATGTTACCCCTATTAACCGAACCGGAAGCGTCCAGCAGACCCATGGCCGCTTTGATCAGGGTGCTTTTTCCGCTGCCAGATTCCCCCACAATGCCCAGAATCTCACCCGGTTTCATCGTCAGGCTGACATTGGTGATCTTTGGTTCTCCGTCATAGGCTATTTCGATATTTTGAAGTTCTAACAATGGTTGCATTTTTTCTTCCTTTTGATTCCAAATTAATTATTGATTGATATCCAGATTGGCGGTGATTTCATAATAATCCGATGGGTGAGCGGTAAATCCAGTCACGCCTTTTTTCATGACGAAGGACATTTTTAAATGGGACGCATAAATATAGGCGTTGTCATTTAAAACCTGTTGGGCAATTTGGATCGCCAGATCACTGCGTTTTTCGGTATCGAATTCATTTCGCAGTTGGGAAACGAGCGTTTCAACCTGATCATTATGATAATGTCCACGATTATAATCGGAACCGTCAACCACATGGGTGGTGAAATAGTATTGCGGGTCGCCGGTAGGGGCGGTGACAAAAGCATTGGCAAAGACATCATAGTCACCCGCTTGTAAGAAATCTTTATAACTATCGGTGGCATTAACCTGAACGTCGATCCCCACTTGTTTATACGATGCCTGAACCGACTCCGCCAGTAGTGGCAGCTCCTGTCGGGAGGTATAGGTCAGCCATTTAATTGACAGTTTCTGGCCATTTTTTTCCCGGATGCCATCGCCATCGGTATCAACCCAGCCAGCTGCTTCCAGGACTTTTTTGGCCCCTTCCAGATCGTAGCCGGCAGCCTTAACGGCATCGCCGCCAAAAGTAAATTTGGCTGGAAATGGGCCAATCGCCGGGGTTCCATTACCCTGTAATAAAACACGGGTAAAGCCGTCTTTATCCATACTCATAGCCATGGCTTTGCGAACGGCGTCATCTTTGATTACGGCTGAGTTATAATTCAAGGCCGTCTGATAAACCCGGGAGGTATTGGTGGAACTGATGGTGTAGTCATCATTGTTCTGGAACAATTCCAAACTGGCATAGGGCAGTCCCTGAGCGGCATCAATTTCCCCGCTTTGCAGTGCCATGGTCAGGGTATCACCATCGGTAATACTCTTCACATTAACGGTACCAACCTTTGGTTTGCCACCCCAATAATCCATATTGGCTTCCAAATTAATTTCGGTGTCGTTCACCGTCTTGGCCACATAAGGACCGGTCCCCACTACATTTTTATCGGCCGATACGCCGGCTTCCATATCAATAATGGCACCGTAAGGGTCGCACAGATAGTTGACCAAGGCCGGGGACTTGATCTCAGTTACAATCGTAATGCTCTGACCATCGGCAATAATGGATTTAATCTGTAAATCCTTCGGAGCCCGATCATGCACCGCGATCAAATCATCCAGACAGGCCTTGACTGCTTCGCCAGTCATTTTTTTGCCGTTAGAAAATTTAACGTCGTCTCTTAGATTAATCTTAACGGTATAGTCATCGATCTGTTCATAATCTTTGGCCAACCAGGGTTCTAGTTCCATCGCTTCGTTAAATTTAAATAGGGTTTCACCGACCCCATAGCGCACCGCTGACCAACCGCTGTAAGCGTCATGGGGATTCAGTCCCACATTCGAATTGCCCACGCTGTAGGCCACGGTTCCATAATTAAACACTTTTTCAGCCGCACTTTTGGTGCTGCCGGCGGCTCTACAACCGGACAACAGCCCGGCAACCAAGACACCCGTTAGCATTAAGGTTAAGACCTTGCTTTTCTTTTTCATTTTCTCCTCCAAGTAAATTTCTCTTTTTTCATTTTGGGATCCAGCACATCTCTAACGGTATCCCCCAGTAAGTTAAATAACATCACTGCTATAAGAATAGCACAACCTGGTGCTAGAATTACCCAAGGCGATGTCTGTAGCATACTCCGTCCATCACTCATCATCGATCCCCACTCGGCAATGGGAGGCATGGCTCCCAGCCCTAAGAAGGATAACCCGGCCAGTTCCATCATCATGGTACCAATATCCAGGGTGGCAGTTACCAGAATCGGCCCGGTTATATTAGGCAGAATATGCTTAAAAACAATTTTTGTGGGTCGAGAACCGCTGAGTTTGGCCGCCGAAATATAGGGCATATTTTTAATCACTAAAACCTGCCCTCTAGCCAGTCTGGCAAACTTTGGCCAGGAAATACAGGCCAGCGCCACCACCGCATTGATGATGCCGCCGCCTAATACACCGGCTACGGCAATGGCAAAAACCATCCCGGGAAAAGCCAGGAAAATATCGGATACCCGCATGATGAATGAATCGATTTTGCCACCCTTATAGCCGCAAAATAACCCCACCAGGGTGCCAAAAGTGGTGATCACCCCCACCAGCAGCAAGGCAGAGTAAATAGTGGTTTGGCCGCCCATCATCACCCGGGATAACATATCCCGGCCATAGCGGTCGGTTCCCAAAGGATGCTCCTGACTGGGCGGCTGCAAGGCAATGTTCAGATTCTGGGCGTAAGGATCATATGGTACCAACTGTGCTGCAAAAGCCGCTATTAAAAGCAGCACTATCACCAGCGCCATAAAAATAACGAGCTTGATCATGATCCGATCTTGTTGCTTTTTATGGGCTTTGATCTTAATTGCCGCGGTTTTAACGGTTGTTAATTCCATGGCGAAGCCTCCTGTTCTAAACGAATTCGGGGATCAAGATAATGGTATGTCAGATCGGTAATCAGGTTGACCAGCACATAAATCAGCGCCATCCAGATCACATAGGCCTGAATCATCGGGTAGTCCCGCATCATGATCGAATCCACGGCCAGTTTGCCGACGCCATCCCACATGAAAATAGATTCAACAATAGCCGTACCACCGAGCAGTGAACCAATCGATAAGGCCAACAGAGTAATGATGGTCAGCATTGATGACTTTAGCACACTGGCATAAAGCACCACCGGTTCTCTGACGCCTCTGGCCCTGGCACCCATCACATAATCTTTATTCAATTCTTCTAACACCGTGGTGCGAACCTGTCTGGTATATTTGGAAGCCATGGCGATCGCCAGGGTTAGGGTTGGTAAGACGATGCTCTTCCAGCCGCCATTCCCCATCACCGGAAACAGTTTGAGTTTTAAGGCAAAAAAATAAATCAGCAGCAGAGAAACAAAAAAACCGGGCAGAGAATTGCCAATGAAGCTGAAAAAACGAATCAGGTAATCGGTGAATCGATTGTGGCGGACCGCCGATAATATACCAAAAGGAATGGAAATCAGAACGGTAAGCAGAATCGAAGTCAGCGTCAAGAAGATCGTGGCTGGTAGTTTTGAAACAAAGGTTTCAAAAACCGGTTCATTCGAAATATAAGAAACCCCCATATCCCCGATGACCACACCACCCAGCCAGGTCATATACTGAATTAAAAAAGGCTTGTCCAAGCCCAGCTCTTGCCGTTTTTCTGCTTTGATGGTTTCAGATACGGCCCCGCCGGAATTGTCATAGAGCGCATCCACCGCATCTCCCGCAGCAGTCTGCATCAGGGTAAATGATAAAAGGGTGATTCCCAGAATGATTGGAATCAACTGAAATAATCGTTTCCCAATATATTTTTTCATTTTTTGTTATACCTTTCTTGCATAGCTCATACGCTTATTAATATTTTATCATCAAAAAAATAGCCATACAACCTCTCCCCGGGGTTCTTTGGCTATTCCAATTTGGCATACCATCGCATTCCAAGCCGTTTTTTTGATAACGCCGTCACTTCTCCAGATTAGTAATAATAAAATCAATAAATTGATAACCCCAATCGCTGAGATCTTCCATTTTTCGCCTGATATACCCAAACATGACTACATTTTCCTGCTCATATAAGGGAATCCCATTGAGTTCTTTTTCATCAACCTGATCTGTGATATAACCACTGCTGATATTGGCAAGATCGGTGGTTTGCAATAGCTGCTGCATCACACAGTCACTGTTGGTGACCACGACACTTTCCAGTGTGGGCATATCCTTTCCCTGGGGATTGGTTATTTTCCAGTAGTTATTGAGATCAAACTCATCTTCGTAACACTGAACCAGTTTTAGTTTTTTTAATTCCGCTTCGCTAATTTCGTTGGCATGGTAAAGGGGATGTTTTTGTCCAAGATAAAGAACGACCTGAGTTTTTTTGAGTTCCACAAATTCCAGATGGTTTCGGGATAGTATGTATTGAAAGGCGGTATTCTGATTGCTCATCACATAGACAAAGCCAATTTCGTCTTGGTAACTGGCCACCCGTTTAATAATATCCTCTACCGAAGCTGAATAGAGTTGAAAATGGAGCCGTTCCACATGGAACTGATTGTAAAAATCAGCAAAAACATTGGCGATCCAGGCACTGGGATTACTGGAAATCTGCAATTGTTCAATGCGATCTGTTTGCGAAAAAGAAGACAGCATTTCAATGTTTTCAATGGCTTTGCAGGCATACTCATAGACATGGTTACCCCTGGTGGAAAGCAAAATTCCGCGGCTTTTCCGGTGAAACAGATTAAAACCCAAATGCTCTTCCAGCGCTTTGATCGCTTTACTCACATTGGGTTGAGTGGTATATAATATTTCTGCCGCTTTACTAAAAGAACCCACATCGGCACAAACAACAAAATATTTTAATTGTTTTAATTCAATCATGTCACAAACCTTCTTAAATCGATTGTCTTTCATAGCAAGGTAACTTCTCTTTCTGATCTTATACCAACCTGGTGTCATATTTATAGCCATTCAAACCAGTAAAAATTTTGTCGTGTTGTCAAAAAACGACGATCCGACCTTACCTCTAATTACTGATTTTTCCATAGGCGATCATCGGTCCGTCTTTTAAAATGGCTAATGAACTCACCTGATACAAAATCACACCGTCGTATTTGGCGATGCAGGTCTGTCGCTGCTTTCCAAAATAGTCTTTGATTACCCCTACTTCCTCGCCTTTTTTGAACATTTCGCCGGATTTTTTCCGGGGATACCAACACCCGGTAAACGCTGCATTTTCATAAACTACATCACTGATGTCAACCGGCTTATTTTCATTCGCTTTTACCGTTCCCTCAAGCACCGTTAAATGTCGGAGGACATTTTTAACATCAGCTTTATACAACGATACTTCTGCTTCTGACCATCGGGCTTCGCCGCCACGCTCAATCAGAATGCTGGGGATGCCACAGGAACCGGCATAATTATAAGCGCCTCCGGTTGCAATATCGGATTGAACCATATAGGGAACATCTACTTTTTGAGCCATGGCTTTTGCCTGTTCCGCCACCTCCGGTGTCGCTGCCCCAAGATAATAGACATAGGGGGTCAAGGACTCATAGCCATCCCCGGCATGAAGGTCAATATAAAAATCAGCCTGGCTGAAAAATGCCGTGACCAGGAAGTGACAGATCTTATCGCCCTCAGTTCCATCTGGATTTCCGGGGAAAATACGGTTCAGGTTTTTGCCATCTTCCGGTACCACACTCATGGTTCTCTTTTCGAACCCGCTGACATTGACCAGATGAATGATCATCAGACCGCCGCTAATTTGATCTGGCTCAATTTCACCAGCTAGCTGGATGGCTGTTTCAATGCCGCTATATTCTGCATTGTGAATCCCTGCGGTAATTAACACTGTTTTCCCGTCATTCTTCCCGTTAATCAGCGTAACCGGCAGTTTGACGGATGTCCCAGGCACCGCAATGGTTCCGGTTACCTTTTCTCCTGGTTTCGCCACCAGGTTCGCTATTCTTAATTCCAATCTATTTCTCCTGTTCTACTTTGTTCACACTTATTTTATAAAGCGATCAATGGCTTTATTAAGTTCTACGAGCGCTTGTTCGTCACCTTCTTTAACGGCGCTGACAATACAATTCTCAATATGATCCTGTAGAATTATTTTGCCAGTATTGTTAATGGCTGCCTTAACCGCCGATAACTGAATCAGCACTTCTGAACAATCCCGACCGGACTCCACCATTTTCTTTACCGATTCCAGATGGCCAATCGCTTTAGACAAGCGATTCAATACCGCTTTTGAATGGCTATGGGAATGATCCTGATGCTCGTGGTCACCCCGATTTATTTCGATCGCATGCGCATCGGCGTGCGAGTGATTCTTAATTTGGCTCATGGTTGTCTCCTTAATTATGAATACTATCTGAATTTGTCATGAATCGATGCAATAAAAAAACTCCCCATCTTAAAATAGATACGGAGTCGCAAGCACTAAAAGATAACGATTATCTTAAAAAACTTCTATCCATCTACCCATCTTTCTCGTAGGTCAACAACGAATTGTATTACAAGCAGGTCTTCTGGCTTGCGGATCATCATCTTGACTTCGCCTTCCCGGTGTCATAGACACCAGTGACATCATGAAATCAGACTTCTCGCTTACAGCTGCGGGACAGCATGGGATTTCAACCCATTTTCCTATTCTCTGTTGAATTTCGATTCAACAGCACTCGTAACAATTTATTTAATTAAGAATTACTATGCCACAGTTAGTTGGTTGTGTCAAGAATATTCATTGGCTGCGACCATTTAATCACATCGTTCAGTTTTTCACTGCTAAAAGCCGGTGTTATTTCAACAAAAGTAAAATACTGTTTTAAATTATAATCAATCAGTCGCAGGCATTGATCACCAGTTTCCATTATTCCAACAATATAAAGATTTTTGGGAATAAAAAAGTTACGGTGATCATGACTGATGGTTTTTTTTGAATTTTTCTGGTAATGATTTCTTTTAAATAAAAATAACAAATCCGCCATGACCCGATTTAAATTGATCCGATTGATTTTATCAATTATAAAATAATAGTCACGATGATTATCACGCTCCGCTTTTTCACAAAACTCAAAAAAACCACATTCATCCAATATAAAATCACTTTTAAGTGTATTCCCATCGGCGATTGATTTTTCAGCGTCATCGTACCCCTGTTGATAATGATTCAGCTCCAAGATCAGCAGTTTCGTTTCATCTTTTTCTTGCAATAGCGAATAAGCCAGCCGTTTGGCGATAAAACGGTCCCCAACACCTGACGCGCCTTTGATGATCATGCTTTTTTCTGCTTTCAGAACGGTGACCAACTCCTCATATTTTGCTGGTTCCATAAACGTTTCTGCTAAAAATTTTTCCTTTGAGTACCTTTCCACCTTTTTTTTCGATATTTCTCTGAGACCCCAGACCTCTCCTGAAAATGACTTCCGAAAAAACAAGTCCTCGCCCCCGGCAAAAGATTTGGAATCGCTGCTTAATTTTTGCAAGGTAAATCTGACTTCAGCCCTCCAGTTTGGATTTTGATTAAGCCCCTTGATTTTATTCCTTTTACGTATTTCTTCCTGGATATAGGTTAAATGGGCTTCTCCATTGAGTTTTCTTAACACTGCGATGATCTCTTCTACATAGGAAAAGTCTTTTCGAAAGCGTTTTTTCCAATAGGGTTCGTTTTTAAAGCGGCTAATATCCTGCGCTTTGTGATTAAACGTAAATTCAAGCAGTTCTTTAGACATCCAATTTTTGGGGTTTGCTTCGATTTTCCAAACACTTCTGATAAAGGTAAAAAAATACCACTCTTTTAAATCATCAACTTTCTTCCATTTAACACCAATCTTTTTTCCATTATAATAGTTTTTCGTTACCATACCGATTGCCTTGATTTCCATAACGGATACAATTTTCCCGTTATTATTAAAGGGAATGTTCTCGGTTTTATTGTGAGTCGCTTTTAAGGCAATGCGATCGCCAACTTTAATGGTATTTATTAAATATTCGTAGTTATCTGAACAATAATTCTCCCAAAACCCGCCATTTATGAAGCGCGATGCGCGATCATTTCCATTGTTGGAAAACGCACTTACGAACCAGCTTGGTCTGTTATCCATAATGACTTCTCCTCTCATTTCAAACCCTTCCAGACATCAATTTCACGTTGAGATAAAAAAAACAGTGAGTTCGAATTCTCTTCAGAGAATCGCTACCTCACTGGCTTATTGTATAATACTTCGATACATTAATGATTTGCATCAAAACCAAATTTAAAATAGTTTACTTTTCCGCAAATATCATAAACATCGGTGTGGACCCATAATTGATTTGCTCTTCTTTATCCCACACTAATGAACCAATTTCCTGCTCAACCAACACTTTTTTAAACCCGGTATTGATCAGCACTGCTGCGTCCCATTGGGGTCTCATGGTGCGGCTTAGCGGCAGATTTTTGGCAATTTCTTCCATCGCTACGGTGTTTGTATGAACGTAATGATCATTGACCCCTTCTTTTTCGGAATTCACCCGATCCTGATGATATTCATTTCTTTTCTGTTCATCATAAAGATGCAGATACCAATTGGCATCAAAATTCAGAATTCGCCCACCGGGAGCCAACACCCGATGCCATTCCCGATAGGCGTCGTCTGGACGTTCCAGATTCCAAGTCAGGTTCCGGGTGATAATCAGATCAAAGCTATTGTCTTCAAAGCTAAGTTGATGGGCATCCATTTGCATGAACTTAATTTGGTTCTGATAATGACCAGCATTTCGTTTAGCCTTATGGAGCATGGCATCCGTATAATCTACCGCCGTCACATCATAGCCGCAGGATGCCATGGTAATGGCAAAAAAGCCCGGGCCGGTGCCGATATCCAGCACCTTTAATTTTCTGCCAATTACTGCCGGTTTATGGCGATTGATCAGCTCTTTCCAAACATCCATTTTATAGCTGTTAAGCTCGGCCACATTTACCTCAGAGTATCCTTCTGATCGGGCATCCCAATAGTTTTCTACTTTTTCTAGAATATTTTCCATGTTAATCCTTCTCCCCCTAAATAAATTCTTAATTAATATCCTCATCAATGTCGTTCTTGTTACCGCTGTGCAAATAAAAAAAGCCACGCCGAAATAAACCGATCTTCTGATCAGATTAAGTCTTCATGACTTTGTTGTTTACCTGTATTATTTTTTTATTTTCTCATAATGGCTTGTTAATGTCAACCCCTGCGATGTGGTTTCAACTATTTGACATACCAGAGAAAAAATCAACCAGACAGGTAACAAACAAGGTGCTGGCACCAACTGCCGCAGCCGCTTCTTTGCCTACAAAATTACCCAGATAAATCAACGGTATGATACAATTGCTGGATCAGGCTGGTTGCCCAGCAAAGGCAATGCGAAAAACAACAATTTTTTCCATATAACGCCTTTTGTTAAAGTTAAACTGCTATTCTTCATTTTACCCCTTTCATTCATCAAAAAAAGCCATAAAAATTGCTTTCACAACCTTCATGGCTTTTTTTATTGGCTTCATGTCAATAAATTTGTTATCTTCTTCGTTTTTAGATCTAATCGATTGAATTATACTTTAAATCCATTTAATTTGTCAAATAAAACAGCTAAATACAAATTTCACTAACATATATCTTTTAAAAATGATAATCATTTTCAGCTCTGCAATCGATAAACTTAATCATTGGACTTCTAGGATAATTTACACGTTCAAATTTTTGTTCCGATAATAATGGTCCGCTTGTAAGGATTTTTCAAACGATATCCCAGACTCATTATCTCCTTTTCAGCTTTTTCAACAGCTTTTGCATCCCGAACTTCAATGTCTAAGCCTGACTTTTTTGCCATGTCAACTAATTGCCGGGCGTTTTCATCATGCATCATGGGTAACTTTGAGATGAGCTCATCGTCATAATTCCCAACATTTTTAAAGGCATTTTTTCCTTCTTTTACACTAACTATACATGTTCCGATAAAAATTTTTGTTTTATTGCTAAAACTGTCATGAAACCAATCACCATCGATAATAATCAAATGCCCTCCGGGTTTTAAAACCCGAACCCATTCCGAAATTGCTTTCTTTGGGTGAGGCAGTGTCCAAACTAGATGGCGGTTAATAACCACATCGTAGCGATTATCTGGCTCATCCAGATTTTCGGCATCACCAATTTCGAAAATGATATCTTTAAAACCGTTCTCCTGAGCCTTTAATTTTGCCCGACTCAGCATTCCCTCGGACAAATCAATCCCCTTGCATTGATGACCCAGCTCGCTCAGAAGCAACGAAAGAAACCCGGTTCCAGCTCCAACATCAAGAATTTCACTGGGTTTAACAGGAATCATACTATCCAGTAGTTTTAGCCATTCCTGTTTTTCCTTTTCACTTTTTAAGCCATGGGCATAGTCATTATCATAACTGTTCCCGCATTTATCCCAAATCGTACTGATCTTATTTTTAACTTCTAAACTATTTTCTATACTCATATTTTCCTCACATCTATAAGATATTTTTTTCTCGATACTATTAGATAAACAGTAAAAAATTGTCTATCGAACCCAGTAATTAGAGACTTCTAGCCCGTTTCTTTTTTAAATATAAAGCGCTGACTCCAACAATTGCTTTGTATAGTGATGTTGCGGATTTTTAAATATTTCTTCGGTCTTTCCAATTTCGACAATTTTGCCATTTTTCATTACGGCCACCCGGTCACAAATCGATTGAATGACTTCCAGATCATGTGAAATGTAAAGCATGGTGATATTAAACTCATCATGAATTTCTTTTAGTAATTGTAAAATCTGGGCCTGAACCGACACATCCAACATCGATGTTGGTTCATCACAAATAATAAATTTGGGCTGCAGGCATAATGCCCGGGTGATTGATAGCCGCTGTGCCTGACCACCGCTTAGTTCGTGTGGATATTTTTTTAACTGATCTTTTGTTAATCCTACCCGTTCGATTAGATGTTCAACCATTGCCTTTTCTTCTGTTTTATTTTTTGCCAACTTATATAGCCTAATGGGTTCAGCACAGGCAAAGTAAATATTTCGACGCGGGTTGAAAGTCATCTGGGGATGCTGAAAAACCATTTGTATTTCTTTTCTTAACAGATACCATTGACGATTGTTAATTTTTGTTAAATCACGGTTATTATAAAATACCCCACCGGCAGATGGTTTGAGCAGTCCCATTACGATTTTCGAAACCGTCGTTTTTCCAGAACCACTACCACCTACCAGACCAAAAATCTCACCTTCTTTAATCTCGAAACTTACATCATCGACAGCATCCGTCACATTGTTTCCTAAAAACCCGGAATAGTATTTTTTACTTAATCCTTTAACTTGTAGCTGCATGTTTAAATAACTCACTTACATTCAAATTTTTATAGATACTGCATTTTGCAAAATGACCTTCCGCTATTTCAACAATCTCTGGTTCGTTGTTGATACAAATGTCGCTGGTGCATTCGCAGCGATCACTGAAACGGCAACCTTTAGGCAGATCCTGAAAAGATGGCATAAAGCCATTCATCACCTTAAAACCTTTTGAGGGCATGGATGCGATCAAACCTTTGGTATAGGGATGAAGGGGTTGATTAATGACTGAATCGGTAGGCCCAATTTCCACAACTTCCCCACAATACATCACCGCAATGCGATCGGCCACATATTTAGCCGCGGCAATATCATGGGTAATAAACAGCATCGCACACTTCATTTCATTTTTCAATTCACAAAATACATCCACAACGTCTTTACGCAATGCCCAATCCACTGCTTTTGTTGGTTCATCCACAATCAGCAATTCCGGATGGGTAATCACGCCCATAGCAATTAATACCCGTTGACACATCCCACCACTGAGTTCACATGGGTAGTTCTGATAAAAATCTTCACCCCGGGGAAGTCCCAAACTTGCAAAAATTTCATGAACTTTTGCTACTGTTTTCTTTTTGTCATCTTCGCTACTATTGTTTTCAAGAACACATTCGGCAACCTGGTTCCCCACATGCATGAGTGGATTCAGCGAGGTACTGGGACTCTGGGGAACCGATGCGATCGCTTGACCTCTTAGTTGACGGAATTCTTGCTCGTTCATTTTTGTAATATCCTTTCCTTTAAAAAGAATATCACCGGTTACAATGGCATTGTCTGGAAGCAAATGTAGAATGGCACTGCCTGTTACTGATTTACCACAGCCAGTTTCTCCGATCACTGCTAACACTTCATTTTTATTAATCTCCAAGGATACATTATTTAAAATATGGACTTGCTTATCGTCAACTGTAAAGCTCACATTTAAATCTTTTATTTCTAAAAGAACGCTCATTTAAAACCTCCTATTCTGTTTTAACTGAATCACACATCCGCGGATCAAGTAAATCTCTGACCCCATCACCCAACATATTAAAGGTCAGCGCCGAAGCTGCAATTGCCAATCCTGGAAAAATTGCCATCCACGGAGCATAACGCATGTACTCTTTGCCATCGCTTATCATCGCACCCCAGTCCGGTGATGGCGGTTGAGCACCAAGCCCCAAAAAGCTGAGTGAAGCACAGTATAAAATAATACTGCCAATATTAAGCGATGCTAAAATTAGTATTTTTGAAACAATATTGGGTAAAAAATATTTGAACATAATTTGCAAACTATTATTGCCAATGGCTTTCGCCGCTTCAATATATTCGGCATTTTTCAAAAGAATGGCTTCTCCCCGGGAAACCCGAGCATAACTGGTCCATTGGATACAACAAATGGCAATTACCAGGTTGATCGCCCCGGTACCCAAAACAGTGGAAATGGCCAGCGCAAATATAATCGTCGGAAAAGCCAGCAGGACGTCGACAATGCGCATGAAAATCATATCAACCTTTCCACCCCAAAAACCCGAAATCATCCCAGCAAGCGTGCCAATGCAGGCACTGAAAATGACAACCATAAAGGCGGTGCTCAACGAAATTCGAGATCCTTCGATAATCCGGCTCAGAACATCTCGTCCCATGTTGTCGGTTCCAAAAATATGAGCTGCGGATGGTGGAATGAATTTAAGGGCCAGATCCATTTTCGTGGGATCATAAGGTTCCAGTACCGGAGCGAAGATTGCCACAAGTATGATAAAAGTTGCGAAAATAATACCCAGAGTAAGCATGCTGTTTTTTTGATTAAAACTTCGCCCAAGAACTTTTAAATACTTGGGAATTCCAGTCAGTTTTGGTCGCGGATAGTTTAAACTTTCTGTAACAGAGACCGGCTTTTCCATCATTAGTTGTCACCTCCTGAATATTTAATTCGTGGATCAATACAAGAATACGTAATATCGACAATGAGATTAACAATAGCATAGCCAAAGGCAATAATTAAAACACAACCTTCAATCATGGGAAGGTCTTTGGTATTGATGGAATCAATTAAGAGGCCGCCAATTCCTGGCCAGGCAAAGATATTTTCGATAATAACAGCACCTCCAATAATGTGACCAATCTGCAGACCAATGACTGTAATAATCGGCGGAATGGCATTTCTTAATGCATGCCCAAAAATAACCTGATTGTCTTCCAACCCCTTTGCCCGGGCAACAGTGATATAGTCCTGTCCTAAAACATCAAGCATGCTGGACCGGAGCATTCTTGTTGTCACTGCGGTCATCCCAATGGACAAGGTAACAGCGGGCAAGATGATACTTGTAAAACCGGCCATACCACTGACTGGTAGCACTTTTAACTGAATCGAAAAGATAATGATCAAGAGCAGTGCAATCCAAAAAGATGGAAATGATGAAAGTAGCAGTGTGGAAAACCGACTAAAATGATCAATGGGCCGATTGTGATTCAAGGCACTGAGAATTCCAAACGGTATTGAAATAATAAGTGATATCAAAAATGCACTAAATCCTAGAATTAGCGTATTCGGTAATCTGATTTTCAGGATATCAATCACGGGTTTGTTATATTTATAGGATGTGCCCAGTTCGCCGGTTACGACATTTCCTAACCAGTCCGTATATTGGGTGAAAACCGGTCTTTTCAGGTCAAATTTTGCTCTCACGTTTTCAAGTGTCTCTGGTGAAACCGCATCTTCCCCATAAACAGATACAATTATGGCATTCGCCGTATCGCCTGGAGTAACATGGACTGTAAAAAAGGTTAAGGTCGCTACCATCCATAAAACAATAAACACGATGAGGATTCGTTTAATAATATATTTTATCATTCTGTCTCCTATTCATTTAACTTTTAAGTAATTGCGAAATAAAAAAACATCGAACAATGGTTGCTTTGGGTGCAGTTTCCACAAACAATTTCGTAACGTGTAGGCGAACAGTTCACTGAACTGTCCGCCGTACAGTGTAGAAATTGTTTCGTGCGAAACTGGACGCAAAGCTCACGGTACTTTCGCAATCGCCTAATTTAACTTCAAAGAATAAATGAAACTAAATCCGTACAGTCCTTAAGACTGCACGGATTTTAAAAATGTTATTTTAAACTTGTTTCATTCGGCACAATGAAGTCATGGACAGCAGCGCTGTAGGAAAAGTTTTCAACATCATCTGAGAGCACAAATACGGCCCCATAATTTGCAATTGTGTATACTGCCACATCATTTTGTGCCAATACTTGAGCCTGTTTACTTAATGTGTATTTTTCTTCCATATTACTGGTTGCTTTGCAAGCATCTACCAGTTTATCCAGCTCTGGGTTGCTGTAATTAATTTGTTTTGCATTACTACTTCCAGAATGATAGTAGGTACTTAAATAATAAGAAGCTGAAGGGACATAGCCTGTCGCGGCTGAACTAAGCACCATATCAAAATTTCCCGACTTCTGCGCTTCGGTAAAAGCATTGCCATCTAAGACTTGAACATTTGCTTCAATGCCCAGATTGGCAAAATATCCGGCAACTGCCTGGACAATCAGTGAATTACCCGGTCGTCTTGAGGACGTGATAATATTCATCGAAATTTTTTGACCATTATAATCTCTAAAACCATCGCCATCCGTATCTTTAACGCCTGCCGCATCTAATAAAGAACCTGCTTTCTGGGCATCATATTCATAGGTATCGACATTTGTATTTGCCCATGGCATGGTTTCTAAGAATATCCCTTTCGGTACCGATCCAACCCCAAGCAGTAAATCATTAACAATATCTTTTTTATTAACCGCATAGATTAACGCTTTTCTGACATTGACGTCTTTTAAATAGTCCTTATTTAAATTATAACTAAAGAAATAGGTTCGGGCGGTATTGAATTTTTCAACATTGACCCCATCCTTGTTTGAAAGCGTTTCAAGATCACTAAACGGTACATCGGTCGCAATATCAACTTCGCCATTCTGTGCCGAAAGAGAACGGGTACTGGAATCGGATAGACTTAAAACCACCCGTCTGGTTACATTCGAATCAACTTTTTGCCAATATTTATCATAGGGCACACATTCAAATTTACCAGAAGAAACATCAAAGCTATCCTGTTTAAAATACCCGGTTCCCACAGCCGTCACAAATTCGCCTTTATCATTTACGGATGATTTGGCAACAATGGCAGTTCCAACGTTGGTCAATGCTTCTGGCAGATCCCCAGTATTAACAGAGGTATTAAATTGAACGGTATAATCATCAATAACATCAACTGAAGCAATCCCCGTTGTTTTTGCCAATGATGTATTCTCTACTAAACTACGTTCAATACACCATTTGACCGCCTCAGCATTGAACTTTGTACCATCGTGAAAAGTTACATCATCACGTAATTTAAACACCCAGGTTGTCTCACCGGTCCGTTCCCATTCTTTAGCCAGGGAAGGGTGCAAAATAAAATCAGAGTCAACCGATACCAGTGTTTCAATGACCCCGGCAACCTCTTTTAACATCGTCGCACCATCGCCATTGCTGACATCCAGAGTCGTAACCGTGGATGGAAATGCAATGGTAAGAACCTTTTCGCCATCAGCTGTTTTAGCATTAGCTCCTGAACAACCGGCAAATAAGGTTAAACCTAACCCCATCACCATTAACAACAAAAATCCTTTAACTTTTAATTTCAAATCCTTTTCTCCTCTTATAAATAGTATTTTTAGGCGTTTGCGAAACGTATACACATCGAACAATGGTTGCTTTACGTTCAGTTTCCACAAACAATTTCGTAACGTGTAGGCGAACAGTGTAGAAATTGTTTCGTGTGAAGCGGGGCCCAAAGCTCACGGCACTTTCGCAATTACCTAATAGTATTTTTTAATCCTTCAACATACCGAAATCTTTAGCAGCTTCTTGCATCAGGACTTACACGATTGATCATCTGTCTAAAAATATAAGCTGTCGCCTTGTGTGTAACAGTTGAGCATAAAAAGTCCAAGCACTAAACCAAGTCCAATTCTAACGAAATTCTTTATTTTTAAGTGACTCATAATAATCCTTTCCCTAAAAAATTTGCAACAAAAAAAGCCAATAAAACACAACTCCTTTCAAGGAATAACTGCCTTATTGGCTTATTTATTAATGCTGATTGACCATCAAAGATTGGACGTATTTTTTCTAATCGATTAATATGATTTCTGAAGTACAAAACTTTGGAAATTATTTAAAACACTATGTTTTGGTGATAATTCAACCATTTCAGCTTCCTCATTCGCGCTTTTTACATCATAATCAATCAATACTTTACTCCGTTCATAAATCGGATCGGGAACTGGTACTGCCGATAACAGTGACTGGGTGTAGGGGTGAGCAGGGTGAGAAAATATTTCTTTGGTTGTTCCAATCTCCATAATCCGGCCATTAAGCATCACCGCAACTTTATCACAGATGAACTTAATAATTGACAGGTCATGGGCAATTAATAGAAACGAAAAACCATGTTCGCGCTGAAGTTTCTGAAAAAGCGTGATGATTTGAGCCTGAATCGAAACATCCAGTGATGCAATTGGTTCATCAGCAATAATTAAATCCGGGCTGGTACTTAAACACCTGGCAATGGCGACGCGCTGTCGCTGTCCACCAGATATTTCGACTGGGTATTTATTTTTATAAGTATGATCAAGTCCCACTTCCAGTAGCAATGAATCCAGTTTTTGTTGAATTTTATTTTTATCCTTCATCAATTTATTCACAATAATCGGTTCCAAAATAATTTCTGCTACGGTCATTCTTGGATTAAGCGCCGCTGCCGAGTCCTGAAAAATAATCTGCATATTATTATGAATATCTTCTTTATTTTGGTGATACACTTTTTTGTCCGTAATCTTGTTGCCTTTAAAATAAACCTCGCCCTGCGTTGCCGGATAAATTCCCATAATAGACCGGGCAACCGTTGATTTTCCGGAACCGGTTTCCCCCACCAAACCGACCACTTCACCTTTTCTAATATTAAAACTGACCCCATTGACGGCTTTTATTGTCAAATCTTTATTGATCTGAAAATGCTGGTGCAATTGTGAAACACTTAGAATCATTTCTGCGTTCATCTTTATTGATCCATCCTTTTTAATAAGATTGGCCGTTTTATCTGTGGGGATTTTTCATCAAGCAACCAGGTTGCTGCATAATGCGTGGGAGAAATTTCATACATCGGTGGCATTTCTGCGTAATCAATCGCTAAGGCAAATTTGTTTCGAACCGCAAAGGCGTCTCCTGGCGGTGGGTTTAGCATCACTGGTGGCATGCCTGGAATCGTAGCCAAACACGCTCCTGCTTTTGTCAGTGATGGCAGGGCCGCCATTAATCCCCATACATAGGGATGCCGGGGGTCATAAAAAACGTCCGCAGCGGTACCAATTTCGACAATTTTACCAGCATACATCACCGCTACACGATCAGCAATCTTGGCGACAACGCCCAGATCATGGGAAATAAAAACAATCGAAATCCCGGTCTTATCACGAATATCCAGCAGCAGATTAAGAATCTTTGCCTGAACGGTAACATCAAGAGCGGTTGTCGCTTCATCCGCAAACAGAATTTTCGGATTAGAAGCTAAAGCAATGGCCAATACACAACGCTGTCGCATGCCACCGGAAAAAAAATGGGGCTGCAGGGCAAACATTTCCTCCGGTTGGTTAATCCCAACCAGATTCAGCATTTCCACGCCGCGCTTTTTTGCCTCTTCTTTGCTGATCTTGTTATGTTTCATAATTGATTCTGTGATTTGTTTTCCAATCGGAATCGTTGGGTTAAGCGTCGTCATGGGATCCTGAAAAACCATGGACAATACGCCGCCTCTTAATTTTCGCATTTCTTTTTCTTTATAGTCGGTAATGTCTTCTCCATCAACAATGATTCGGCCTTGTTTGATTCGTGATGTTTTTGGAAGCAGTTTTAGAACCGATTGGCTCATCACCGTTTTGCCACAGCCGGATTCTCCGACGATGGCTAATATTTCGCCTTTATTTAATGTCAGGCTAACATCTCTAACTGCTTCAACTTCGCCGTTTTTAGTATCAAAACTGACTGATAAATTTTTTAATTGTAGCATCGGTTCGGCCATCAATCGCCCTCCCTTTGATATAGATCGATGTCGGATGCTTCGATAAACATCCGACATCGATAGATTTTTACAGCATGTTAATTTTGACTTGACTTATTTAGAAAGAGTCCAGTCTTCAATATTCCACATCACGCCAACGGCATGATGTCCAAGAACTCTTTCAGTACTAAGCCCCTTAAGACCACTGATGCCGACATAATTTCCATCCAGGTAAGCAATTAAAACAGACGCTGGCTGTTGCGAGAAAGCCATTTCAAATTGACCATACAGGTCTTTTCTGACATTGGCATCTTTTTCATGTCTTGCCTGGGTTAATAAATCATCCACAACCGGGTTTGAATACTTCATGGTATTGGCACTGCCATCAGTTGTAAATTGTGAATACAATGCATCTGGATCAAATTCAACAGCATAGCCTGATAAGAAACCGTTGTATCCGGCTTTCCAATCAAATTTCGTTACCAATACAATTTCCATATCAACGCCAGCTTCTTTGAGCTGTTTTGAAACGATATTGGCAATGTCAATTCGCTCTTCTTCATAATCACGCACCTGGATAGTGAAGTGGAATTTTTCCCCATTTCGTTCATAAATACCATCAGCACCCTTGGTCCAGCCTAACGCCTGCATTTCCTGAGCAAATTTATTCAGATCATATTTATAAATATCTGCGGCTGTATTTCCACCAAACGCATTTAACTGAATAGGGCTGTAAGCGGTACTTCCCTCGTTATTCAGGACGCTTTTAACAACTGCATCTTTGTCAATCGCATAATTGAGTACCCCAACCGAATCTTTGTTTTTGATCCAGAAATCAGTTCTGAAATCCACTGACACGGCTCGATAGTCGGCGGTTGTGAAATCAACGTTTTGATAACCGTCTTTGCCCCGGAATTTTTCGGCATAATTGGCATTCAACCAGGCCAGATCGGCTTCCCCGGATTCCAACATCAAAGCTTTTGTGTTTTCCACAGCCACGGTTTTGTAAACGACGCGGTCAATATTGGGAACCTTACCATAATAATCGCTATTCTTTTCCAGGGTAATGGTTCCCCCAGTTTTATCCCATTCAACAAATTTATAGCGACCGGTTCCTACTGGCGCCTGATTAAATGAAGCGGTGGTCAGATCCTGGCCATCCAGCAAATGTTTAGGCACAATGCCAATTGTAAAGTTATCCAGCATAGCGGCATTAAATTGTGAAAGTGTAATCGCAACGGTATTATCATCGGCTGCCGTCACACTGGCGATATCTTTATAATTACTTAAGACACTTGCTGACAAGGTCGTGTCTTTTGTCAGTTTATCATAAGTAAAAACCACATCCTGGGCGGTGAATGGCTTTCCATCATGCCATTTCACCCCTTTTCTTAATTTAAAGTTATAGGTCATTGATCCTTCGTCATAGGTATAGCTTTCCGCCAAATCTAAAATCGGTTTACCTTTGGCATCGTATTTCATCAAACCCGAGAAGATAATACCCGACAATTCACTTTTACTAACGATTGGATTGATCGATTCATCGGCCTCACCGGCATAAACCAGCGTATTCGACAAATCTGATCCGTCGGCCGATTTCTTATCAGCCGAGGCTGATGAACAACCGGTGAAACTCACCACGGTACCTAAACAAATCACCCCTACCAACAATTTGGCAATCTTTTTCTTGACACACATAAACTTTTCTTTTCTCCTTCAACATTTTATATAAACGGTGCTCTTTAATTAGAGATAACTCTCCCGCTTATTTGTTTCTTTTCTGAAATAATAGGCAATATTGGTAATACATACCAGGGTTGTAATCAGAAATACCCCAGGAAAGATAATCACCCACCAGGTGTTTGATAAAAGTGCCTTGTTGGCCAGGGACAGCATACTCCCCCAGGAGACCACATCAACCGGCAAACCTAATCCTAAAAAACTGAGGGTAGATTCCATCGACATGCTCAAACCAATACTTGAAACGACCACAAACATAATCGTCGACACAAAATTAGGGATCAGATGCTTTCTCATGATATGGAAAAAGCCGCCCCCCATCGATTTTGCTGCTAGTACATATTCACTGCTACGAATCTGCCGCACTTCACTTCTGACAATTCGCGCCAGACCACACCACCCGGTAACACCAATTACAAATGATATCTTTAGAATATTCTGTGATCCCATTACTGAGGTCAATAATAAAATCAGCAGCAGCGTCGGAATGCTGTTGATCAACTCAGGAATCCGCATCATGATGGCATCTGTTTTTCCATTGGCGGTTCCGCTGATGCAACCATAAACTACACCAATCACAGTAATAATGGCCATCCCCAGTAAGCCGATTAAAATGGATACCCGACCGCCATACCAGATCATCGAATAAATATCTCTACCCAGCGAATCGGTTCCAAAATAGAATTCTGATCCCGGAGGTTCATTAAGATTTTGAAGATAAAAGCTGGTGGGATCATGATTGTATACCTGTTCGGCAAAAACGCAACCCAGAACAATAATGCTGAGAATGATAATTGAGAGAATCGGTTTGCCTTTCAACCTTTCCAGAAAGGAAATCTTTTTTTCCTCTGTTTCATAGGTTTTATAATCAGAACCGACTACAACGAACTGGTCTGCGAAGTTTCTTTCCATGCCGACACCTCCGTTAATTTCATTCTTGGATCAATCGCCTCATTGACAAACTGTGCGATAATACTGCTGGATACCACCATCACGCCGGTGATCATAACAATGAGCATAAGTAAGTTGTAATCATGGTACTTGGCACTGGTAACGGATAGGGCACCAATCCCCGGATAATTAAACACGGCTTCCGCAATAAAGGTACCGCTTAATACATGGGGAATGGAAATCGCCATGATACTAACAATCGTCGGGGCCACATTTCGAAAACAATGTTTTAAAACGATTTCAGATTTTGTACACCCTTTTGATTTAGCCAGCAGTACATATTCTTTGCGAATTTCATCCAGTAACTTGTTTCGTATCATATAGGCGTAATACCACAAATGGCTGAGGATCATTACCGTCAACGGTAAAATCATATGTTGAATTCGATTCAGTAGATCATTTGATTTACCGATATCATAAGCCCCACTGCTGGGAAGCCAACCCAGATTCACGCTGAAAACCAGTACCAGAACAACCCCCAGCCAGAAGGACGGAATATAATAAGCCGCCGTTCCCACCTTACAGATAATCCGGTCAATCCAAGTGTCTTCATGCATTGCACAGAATAATGCCAAAATTATTGCCAGAGCAAAGACGAGAACATAAGCAACACCACCGAGAATTAGGGTATTCCCAATTAGTGGTGTAATCACATCCAATGCCGGCATTTTGTATTTTAATGACAATCCAAAATCGCCTTGCGCTGCATTGGCGATCCATTTAACATATTGAAGCGCAATGGGACCATCCAATCCTAACCGCGCTCTTGCCGCATCCAATTCCGTCGAATTCATCGACTCCACCGCGTCGCCATAATATGACTGGAGTGGGTCCCCAGGAGCTAAACGGGCAAAATAAAAAACTGCAACTGATAGAATCAACATCGAAATTAAAAACCACAAAATTCTTCTTAGTATTTTTTCAGCAAGCATTCCTTTTCTATTCAAATCTCGCCCTCCCCACTCTTTGAATTTAAAATGACTTTTATGAAATGAATCGATTTTCTGCTTCATCCTTTGTTCCCATAAGCACAAACCAGGGATCATAATCATATCCTGGGCGAGTCAAACCAGAAAGTTTTTGAATCTGAACATCCACCAGCCCGTTTCTTTCCAATAAATCCCGAAGTTCTTCCATCCGCGCGCCTTTGATGGCTAATTGCTTATCCACTTCTTCATCTTCATAAATATTGACCTTGCCAATATTTAACCCGACGCCTTCCTTCATGCGGTTAAAACACATCATTTTACCACCTGGCTTTAAAATGCGTAGCCATTCTTTTATTGCCATATCCGGTTCAACCAGGGTCCAGATTAATCGTGAATTAATAATAAAATCAACCGTATTGTCCATAAATGGAAGTTCCAAAACACTACCCTCCATGAATATTGCATCTGAACCGACGGTTTTGGCATGTTTGACTCCAAAATTCATCATTTCCTTTGATATATCAATCCCGATCGTTGAATGACCCAGTCTTGCCGTCATGTTTGCCAGAAACCCAGTTCCTGTTCCCAGATCCAGAACATTTCTGTTTTTATCAGATCCTAAAAGACATTCCAAAGCCTCCATCCAGGCTTGTAAATCTTCAGTATCATGATCTGCATCAAATGAATCGGACCGTTTGTCCCAATACGCTTCAATTTTTTTTACCACACTAATTTTTTCCATCATTTACCCCTTTCAAAAAAACAAAAAACCATAAAAATTGAGTTCTATCTACGATAGAATCGTCAACCTTCATGGCTAAATTGATCAATATTTAAGAATCTGTTGCTTTTTAATCATATTCTTGCGCGCTTTGTATATAGCAGTATATACCTGTGGCTATATTATGTTATAACTATCAAAATGTCAATCATTATTTCTAATCGATGAGCAAACTCAATCTACTTATACTTAATAACTATTGAGCGATACTCTTTTGTCTGGAAAAAATTTTTTATCTTAATAACAAATAAAAAAAAACACGAAAATTAATCATAATTAACCTTCATGGTTTTTCCTATTGATTTTCAATCAATAAATTTGTTATCCTCTTCGTTTTTAGATCCAACCGAGATAAATTATACTCTAAATCCTCTCAAGTTGTCAATTCTATTTTTTCAATATCTCAATCAACTGATCAATCGTACTTTGTAAATTAATTCCGGTTAAAAAAGCCCGGCCATTAATCACCGGAATATCAATTTCACCTTCTAATTGACAGGTACAGACAATCGCATCTGGATGTAATTCTTGATATTTTTTAAATGCATCAACCGCTTTGGCTTGAACTGTTCGACACTCAATACCATTTTCCTGAGCGATCTGTTCAATCTTTTTGGCAACCACTGTTGATGTTGCCAGGGCTGTTCCACACGCAACTAAAACAAGTTTCATTTTTACTTCCCTCTTTCAATTTTAGAATTTATCCCTGGATGATTTTTCTAAATTGTCCCATATTTTCTTTCATATCCCCTTTAAATAGACAGGAACCCGAGACAATGACATTTGCCCCGGCGTCCACCACTTCTTTTAAGGTTTTAAAATTGATTCCCCCGTCAACCTGAAGATCGATGTCCCTCTTACCAATCATCTCACGACAGACTTTTATTTTTTCGGTACTGGCGGGAATATAACTTTGTCCGCCAAAACCCGGATAGACACACATAATCAGCACCATGCTGATTTGATCCAGATACGGTTCAATCACACTTATTTCCGTATCAGGAGACACCACCAGTCCGGGCTTAACACCCTTCTTTACAATCGCATCAATACAAGCCTGAATCCCACCTTCTGATTCGACATGAACAGTAATAATATCAGCTCCGGCATCAGCAAATTGATCAATATATTTAAGCGGTTCGGTGATCATCAAATGGACATCAAATGGAATCGATACAGTCTTTCTGATCTGAGCCACCTGGTCTGGCCCCATGGTAATGTTCGGGACAAAGTGACCGTCCATAATATCAACATGAAGGTAATCGGCGCCACTTTTCTCAACTTCTTTAAGATCCCGTTCCAGATTGGCAAAATCTGCACTCAGCATCGATGGTGCTATTTTAATATTCATTCATTTTCCTTTTCTTTATCTGGCTGTTTTTTTTAATGAATCATTGCGTTCGCAATTCATGCTTATAAAAATGTTTTAATTAAATCATGGATGTCCCGGGGTTCTTTGGCATCTCTTATTTTTTTTAGCATTTTTTCATTTTGAATAATGGTAATAATCGTTTGAAGAATCCGCAATTGTTTTTCTGGATTGCTGATTGCCAATAAAAAAACAATCTGGACCGGAATACTTTCTTTAGGATTTCCCATGCCTGCAAAAACAATGGTATTTTTAAGTGTCACGATTGAAATGCTTTCTTTTAACACATATTTCGCCTCGGTATGCGGTAGTGCCACGCCGATTTTTGTTGGCAAGCCAGTTGGGAAGACTCGTTCCCTTTCGATTGCGGCATCAATAAATTCTTCCGTTATAAATCCCTTTTCCAGCAGTGGTCTTGCTGCTAAAGCAATGGCATCGAATTGATCTTTGACTATGCAATTGACTTGAATGCGATCGATATGTATTAATGAGTCCATTATTCTTTTTCAACGAACACGGCTTTTTTTTCGATATCTAAAATGGTCTTCACCGTCGTTATCTCCTTTTTTTGCTCTATTTTACCATGCTATCCCAGTTTTGTCACTTTTTTAGAGTCATTAACAATGGACATCGTTTACAGAATTTCTAAATTGAAGAATATTTAAACAATTATAAAAATAACATCCTGTTTTCCAAAAAATGGAATACAGGATGTTGTTTAGCTTATTCTTTTTCGGTGCTATCCACCAGGGTTACCTGGTTTTCACCATCTTCTTCAAGATCATCGACGGTATCTTCTTTATAGACTTTAGAAATCGTCGCGATGGACTCTTCTGGTTTTAATTTCATCAGTCGCACACCCTGGGTGTTACGGCCAACAGCTGTTATATCATTACCTTCTAATTTGATCACAACGCCCTGATTATTGATCATCATGATTTCGCCATCCCGGCTGATCACGCAGAAGCCCACCAATTCGCCGGTTTTCTTGGTGACCTTATAGGTTTGAACACCCTTGCCGCCCCGTTTTTGCGGACGGTATAAATCCGATGCACTGAGTTTGCCATAGCCGTTTTCACTGACGCACAAAACAAAGAGATCTTCTTTAACAATATCCATTCCCACAACCACGTCATCTTCGCGCAGATCGATCCCACGGACACCAATCGATGTTCGGCTGATCGGTCGCACTTCTTCAGAATCAAAGCGGATTGCATAACCACATTGGGTTCCCATGACGATTTCTTCATCCTGTTCAACCAATCGGACATTGATCAGCTCATCGCCTTCTCTTAAGTTGATGGCGATGATGCCGTTTTTACGGGAGGTATCATATTCCGTTAAATCGGTTTTCTTGATGATCCCCTGTTTAGTCGCCATGATCAGGTATTTATCGGCCGTAAATTCTTTAACCGGAATCATCGTCGCGATTTGTTCGCCGGCTTCCAGTGGTAACAGATTAACAATCGCTGTTCCTCTGGCAGTTCGTCCACCCTCTGGTATTTCAAAGGCTTTCAGACGATAAACCTTACCAAGATTGGTAAAGAACATCAGATAGTGATGGGTGGTGGTGGTAAAGAGGTGTTCGACAAAATCATTCTCCCGGGTGCTGAGAGCGGTAATGCCTTTGCCACCCCGTTTTTGTGACCGATAATTGTCAGCGGTAATCCGTTTGACATAACCGATATGAGTCATGGTGATGACCACTTCTTCTTCTTCAATAAGGTCTTCAATTTCAAAGTCTTCGACATCAATATCAAAGTTAGTCCGACGTTTATCGCCATACTTTTCTTTGATTTCGAGCAGTTCTTCTTTGATAATATTCAGTACCAGTTGAGGATCAGCTAAGATTGCTTTTAAGTTGCCGATGGTCAACATCAGTTCTCGATATTCTTCTTCAATTTTTTCCCGTTCCAGACCAGTTAAACGCTGGAGACGCATATCCAGAATTGCCTGAGCCTGAATTTCGGAAAGACTGAAGCGTTCAATTAATTGTTCTTTCGCTACTTTGCCATCAGCGGCCGCTCTGATTAATTTAATAACCTCATCAATATTATCCAGGGCAATTTTCAAGCCTTCTAAAATATGGGCTCTGGCTTCAGCTTTTTTAAGTTCAAAAATCGTCCGTCTGGTGATAATTTCTTTTTGATGTTCAATATAGTGAAAGAGGATTTCTTTTAGATTTAAAACTTTAGGTTCATTGTTGACCAGAGCCAGCATGATTACGCCAAAGGTTTCCTGGAGTTGGGTATGTTTATATAATTGATTTAAAATAATCGTTTCGTTGGCATCCCGTTTTAAATCGATGATAATTGACATGCCCTTTTTAAGATCGGATTCATCTCTTAAGTCGGAAATTCCTTCGATTTTTTTCTCTTTAACCAGCTCGGCAATTTTTTCAACCAGCTTGGATTTATTGACCATATAAGGAATTTCGGTAATAACAATCTGTTTTTTCCCTTTTTTGGTGGTTACTACATCAACTTTCCCGCGCACCTTAATTCGGCCCCGGCCGGTACGATAAGCACTTTTAATGCCGGATTTTCCTAAGACGATTCCAGCGGTGGGAAAATCCGGTCCTTTGACATATTTCATCAGTTCGTCAATGGTGATCTCCGGATCATCAATAAAGGCCACGGTGCCATCAATGATTTCGCCCAGATTATGCGGCGGAATATTGGTGGCCATCCCAACCGCAATCCCGGAGGAACCGTTAACCAGCAGGTTGGGATATTTTGATGGCAGAACCGATGGTTCGGTTTCCGACTCATCAAAGTTGGGGACAAAATCGACGGTTTCTTTATTAATATCCCGTAGCAGTTCAGCGGCTATTTTGCCCATTTTTGCTTCGGTATAACGCATCGCCGCAGCGCTGTCACCATCCACCGAACCAAAGTTACCCTGGCCATTAACAATCAGATAACGAATCGACCATTCCTGGGCCATTCGCACCATCGCGTCATAGACGGATGAATCACCATGCGGGTGATACTTACCTAAAACATCCCCGACAATACGGGCTGATTTACGAAAGGTTTTATCTGGGGTTAATCCCAGTTGACTCATGGCATAAATGATCCGACGATGAACTGGTTTTAAGCCATCCCGGACATCCGGTAAGGCTCGACCTATAATAACACTCATGGCGTAGTCAATATAGGAAGTTTTCATTTCTTCTTCAATATTAATCGATTTTATTCGATCAAATTCAATTATTTCTTGCATTTAACTATACTCCTTCTTGACTAGATGTCCAAATTCTTAACTTTTTTAGCATTCCGTTCGATGAACTCTTTACGTGGCTGAACCTTATCGCCCATTAAAATGGTGAAGATTTCATCCGCATAGGAGGCTTCCTCAATATTTACCTGAAGCAAAGTTCGAACGCTGGGATCCATCGTGGTTTCCCAGAGCTGATGGGCATCCATTTCCCCAAGACCTTTGTACCGTTGCAGACTGATGCGGGAACGATCTTCCACGCCTTCCAGCTTTTTCTCCAAATCCCGGTCGGTGTAGGCATAATCAACCTGTTTTCCCCGGGTAATCTTGTAAAGTGGGGGCTGGGCGATATAAACATAGCCGGCTTCGATCAAACCTGGCATATAACGATAAAAGAAGGTTAATAACAGGGTTCGAATATGAGCCCCATCGACATCAGCATCGGTCATGATGATGATTTTATGATAACGGGCTTTTTCAACATTAAATTCATCGCCAACACCGGTTCCGAAGGCAATAATCATCGATTTTAAAGAATCGGTGGTGAGAATTCGATCCAAACGGGCTTTTTCAACATTTAGAATTTTACCACGCAGTGGTAAAATCGCCTGGGTTTTGGAGTCTCGTCCGGATTTGGCCGAGCCACCCGCCGAGTCCCCTTCCACGATATAAATCTCAGAAAGAGCTGGATCTTTTTCCCGGCAATCCGCCAGTTTCCCTGGCAGCGCAGTGGAATCTAAAGCACTTTTACGACGGGTAAACTCCCGAGCTTTTTTAGCTGCTTCCCGGGCTCGGGCGGCTGATAAGGTTTTTTCAATAATATTTTTAGCAATACTGGGATTTTCTTCCATCAGGGCCGAAAGCTGATCACCAACAATGGTTTCAACAATCCCCTTGACTTCGGTGTTTCCCAATTTTGATTTAGTCTGACCCTCAAATTGGGGATCCAGCAGTTTAATACTGACAATGGCGGTTAGGCCTTCCCGGGCATCCTCACCAGTGAGGTTTTTATCATTGCCCTTTAAAAAGCCATTTTTACGCGCGTAGGTATTAACCGTTCGGGTCAGGGCACTCTTAAATCCATTGAGATGGGTGCCCCCTTCCGGGGTATTGATATTATTGGCATAGGAAAAAATATTTTCCGAATAGCCGGTGGTATATTGAAAGGCGATTTCTAACGCATAATCGTCCTGTTCTTTTTCGAAATAGGTAATCTTATCATAAAGTGGATCTTTATTACGATTCATGTATTCCACATAGGAATAAATCCCGCCAGTATAATAATAGGTTTCTTTCCGTTTAGGTGATTCTTTTTCATTGGTTAGACTAATTGAAACGCCTTTATTTAAAAAAGCTAATTCTCTTAGTCGATGTTCTAAGATATCAAAGTCATAGACGGTTTCGTCAAAAATATCTTTGTCGGGCTTAAAATAAACGGTGGTTCCAGTGCGGTTGGTGGTTCCGGTGACGGTTAAATCGCTGGTTGGTTTTCCCTTTTCATAGGTCTGAAAGAAAACCTGGCCTTTTTGTTTGACTTCAATCGTCAATTTTTCAGATAAGGCATTAACAACGGATACCCCAACCCCATGCAGACCACCGGATACCTTATATCCGCCACCGCCAAATTTACCGCCGGCATGAAGAACGGTTAAGGCCAACTCTACCCCAGTTTTTCCTTGGGAGTGGTTCATTCCGGTGGGAATCCCCCGGCCATCATCGACAACGGTAATCGAATCGTCCTGATGGATGGTAACACTGATATTTTTACAATAGCCAGCCAGGGCTTCATCAATACTATTGTCCACCACCTCATAAACTAAATGGTGTAAGCCTCGGGACCCGGTGCTACCGATGTACATTCCCGGTCTTTTTTGAACAGCCTCTAATCCTTCGAGGACCTGTATCTGATCAGCTGTATAATTATCTGATTTGTTTTCTGGCATGTTTTCCTCCTGATTTTCATGGTTTATTAATTATTATTTATTACCTGGGCCTTCCCCTGAACAATCTCAATGATATTTTTTTCAATACACTGATCATTTAAAATATCTTCGGTGCAGGTAATAAAGGCCTGGGTTTTATTTAAAAGCGAGAGAATGCTGTTTCGTCGATGTTCATCCAATTCTGAAAAGATATCATCCAAAAGAACCACCGGGTACTCCCCGGTATTGTCATAGTATATCTCTATTTGGGATAATTTCAGGGAAATGGCGGCTGAACGCTGCTGACCTTGAGATCCATAGCGCCTGGCATCTTTGCCATTAATTTGAATGAGCATGTCGTCCACGTGGGGTCCATAAATGGTGGAACCTCGTGAAATTTCTTCTTCTCGACTGGATTCTAAACGTTTTTTAAAGATCATTTTAATTTCTGATAATTCTTCCATTGAATCGATAATATTATTCAGATAGGATAGTGAAAGAGTTTCGTTTCCAAGACTGAGTATTTTATGCAGATTATTTGCTTCCCGGTTGAGCCGATGCAGATAACGAATCCGATGATTCATTAACCGAACTCCTGTTTGAACCAGCTGTTCATCCCAAACTTCCAGGGTTGTGATCAGACTGGGCTGATAATGAATATTTTTTAACAGGGAATTGCGCTGATTTAGTATTTTTTCATAATCTCTTAAAATATAGTGATACTCTGGCCGGAAGCCAGATATTTCCTGATTGAGAAACCGCCGTCTTTTATCCGGCCCTTCTTTGACTATTTTTAAATCATCCGGTTCAAAGAGAATCGTATTAAAAATCCCATTGATCTTATCTCTTTTTTTCACTTTTCCGTCCAGTAAAAACTGACGTTTCCCCTGAAGGTTTTTGGCAGAGAGGGTGTGTTTAACCCCTTCACTGACAACCCGGGCATTGATAAAAAAATCATCATGATCCCATTGGGCAAGTTCTGCCACATTTGAAGCACGATGACTGTAACCTCGGGATAAAAAAAACATAGCTTCAATAAGATTTGTTTTTCCCTGGGCATTTTCGCCCACGATAATATTGATTCCTTTTTGAGGCATTATACATTCATTTTCATAATTGCGATAATGAATCAGTTTTAATTCTTCGATAAACATGGTTTTGCGATCCCTTTTACTTGCAGGGTATCATAATCTTCGATTTCCACAAGATCACCATCTCTTATTTTTTTATTTCTTTGGGTACACAACTCCCCATTGACACGAACTAATCCGTCCAAAATCATAAATTTCACATCACTGCCATTACCGACAATACCGGCATATTTAATCAGCTGATCAATTTTTATGAACTCTGTGTTAATTTCAATTATTTGCATATTTTTCCCCGCACATTGTATTTTTGACAAAAATGAAAGAGCATTACACGAATCCCCTTTATTTATGCCAAAATTGATTAAATTTTTATATGTTTATCTTCTAACCTAACTATTATAACATAAAAATAAAAAATAGTCTAAAATTTCAACGAATCATTTACATAATTCTGATCTTTTAAACTATTTTTAATTCTATTTGAAAATTGCTATTTCAAATCACTATCTTAAAATAAATATCTAATTTTCTTCAGCAATCCGAACTGGTAGAATCAAATAGATAAAATTATCCCCTTCGATCGGAAGTAAGACCCCTGGTCCCACCGAAGTGGTCATATCGATCATTAACTCATCCCCTTCAATGACCCGCAATGCCTCAATCAAAAACTTTGAATTAAAGGCTATTTTTAAAGATTCCCCACTATTCTCAATCGGAATAATTTCAAAAACATCACCAATTTCAGCATTGGAAGTTAAAATCAGCTGATCCTGATTAAAATCCATTTTGATTAAATTATTTTTGCCTTCTCTGGCCAGCAGCGCCGCCCGTTCACTGCTTTCTAAAAGCAGACGTCGGTTGATTTTTACTTGCGTCGCTTTCTCCACTGGGATGATCTGCTTATAATTAATAAAATCACCTTCTAATAGACGGGAAGTAAACTGAGTATTATCCATTTCAAAAAAGATTTGATTTTTAGAAAACTTAACCACGACTTCGCCATTATAGCTGGATAATACCTTATTAATCTCTGATAAGGATTTAGAAGGGATGATAACACTGAGATCTTCTGATACCGGGTTTTTAATTTTTCCCGATCTAAGAGCCAGTCGATAACCATCAAGCGCAATCAAATTGATGTTATCTTCCTGAATTTCGATCTTTACCCCAGTCAAAACTGGAATATTTTCGTTAGTGGCTACTGAAAATAAGGTTCCCTTAATCAATTCTTTTAGAACACTGGCATCAATGGAAAAAATATGATCGTCAATCACTTCCGGAAAATCCGGAAATTCTTCAGCTGATAAACCTTTTAAGGTAAAATTGGATAACAGACACTCGATTTTAATTTGATGATTATCATCACTTTCAAAAAAAACATCTGAACCTGACATTTTACGAATCAACTCACCAATGATGTAAGATCCTAAAACAATCTCTCCGCCACTTTCAACTTCAGCCGGAATGGTGACTTCAACCCCAATTTCCAGATCAGTGCTTCTTAATAATAATTTATTATCAGTAGCGCTAAAAAGAATACCTTCTAAAATAGTCATGGTTGTTTTTGATGAAACAGCTTTTTGAGCCGTCGAGAGTGCAGCCATTAAACTTTCTTTTGAACAATTGAATTTCATAAATAATAGCTCCTTTTAAAAATTTGGAAAGCCCTTTTATATATAAATATATAGATTAAAATAATAGTAATAGTAGTAGGGGGTGTGGATAATGTTAATAACCTTTCAAAGTCGTTGATAGAACAAAAAAACTACAAAAACCGCAGGGGATAAATTGTGGATAACTCGTTCATAGCTCCGGCAGAGATTGTGCGTTATTAATTACCATTAATTTCCCGTTCAATTCGTAGAATCAGATTTTTAAAGTCAGTACTATTGTCCATTTCTTCCGCTATTTTCTGGCAGGCATGAATAACCGTTGAGTGATCCCGGCCGCCAAACTCCTCGCCGATTCGTGGTAAGGATAAATCGGTGATTTCCCGGGTGATGTACATGGCCACTTGTCGGGGGAGGGAGATCGAGCGGGTTCGTTTCTTGGAATTCATGTCTTCAACGGTAATATTAAAGTATTTGGCGGTGACTTCTTTAATATATTCGGCGGTGATGACAATATCTTCTTTTTTTCTAAAAATATCTTTCAGAGCATTTTTGGCCGATTCGATATTAATCGGTACCTTATGTAATTTTGAGTAGGCAAAGACGGTGGTCAATGCACCTTCAAGTTCCCGAATATTGGAATGGATACTGTCAGCAATAAAACTTAAGACTTCGTTTGGTATCTCATCACTGAAGGATTCGGCTTTTTTTCGGATAATCGCGATCCGGGTTTCGAAGTTTGGCGCATAAATATCAGTGATCAGGCCACTTTCAAATCGAGAACGGAGCCGCTCTTCAAGGGTTGGTATTTCTTTGGGGGGGCGGTCACTACTGATGACGATCTGTTTATTTTCCTGATGCAGGGTATTGAAGGTATGGAAAAATTCTTCCTGGGTTCCTTCTTTTTTGGCCAAAAACTGGATATCATCAATTAAAAGAATGTCAGCACTGCGATATTTATTTCGAAAAGAGATATTTGTTTTATTTTGAATCGCATCGATAAAGTCATTAGTGAATTTTTCACAGGAGACATAAACCACCTTTTTATGCGGTGCATAGGATAAAATATAGTGTCCGATGGCCTGCATCAGATGGGTTTTGCCCAAACCAACACCACCATAAATAAAGAGCGGATTGTAACGTTCCGACGGTGCTTCAGAAACAGCCACGCAGGCAGCGTGGGCAAAACGATTGTTTTCGCCGATAACGAAACTGTCAAAGGTGTATTTGGGATTCATCGAGTTATTTTGATAGTTTGATATTTTATCTTCTACATTAGTAATAGAAATATGAGGCGTCTCATCATCTGGAGCGATCATGGCGTCTTTTTCTTTTAAAACGATTTTAACTTGGCCGGTTTTTCCGGTAACCTCGGCTAAAGCATTCGTTATTAAAGGAATATGCCGACTTTCTAAAATTCCTTTTTCGAATTCATTTTCTGATAAAAAATAATAGGTGTTGTTAACGTAGTTTATGGGTTTTATTTTTAAAAACCAGGTGTTAAAACTGGTTGGACTAATATCCGGTTTGATAATTTCAAGTGCGGCATCCCATATTTTTTTAAAGGAAGTGTCCATTAAATGAACCTCCAATTTCTAATAAATTTAAGCAGTGGTGTTGTGGATAAAGTTTTAACTTATGCACAGAGAATCTATTTTAATGTGAATAGCCAAATAAATCAAGCAAAATCTAAGAAACATTGTTGATAACTTAAAAAAGTTTTACCAACAAAAAAAGATGAAAATAGACGGAAAGTTGAAAAATATCGACAAGTTATCCCCATTTAATCCACAGAACTCCGAAATTTGTGGATTAAATGGACAATTTTCAAGAACTTATCCACATTTTCGTTGATAATGCTAGTATAGCAAATTGTGTGAAGGCTTACAATAAAATAAAAATAAACATAAAGATTGCGAAACTTGCTCAGATTTGATAATATGACTTGACATAAAATAAGCGAGATTATATAATTCTAGGGTAAAAGTCTTATTAGCTTATAAACAAATGAATATAAAGTATTAGTCAGGGGGTGTCGAAGTGAAAAGAACTTATCAACCAAAAGTTAGACAACGTAAAAAAGAACATGGTTTCAGAAAAAGAATGTCTGCAAAAAGCGGTCGACTTATTTTGAAGAAAAGAAGACAAAAAGGAAGAGAAAAATTATCAGCATAATCCTTTGTAGACCGTTTTTCAAAAGCGGTCTTTTGTTTAATAAAAATTAAGGAGAATTCCTTTGATGAAGATAGAGTCCCTAAGCAAGGAAAATGATTTTAAACGTGTTTTTAAAGTTGGGGATGTGTTTGGAAACAAGGTATTTGTTATCTATTATATAAAGAACGAAAACAATACAAATCGTTTGGGGATAATAGTCAGCAAAAAAGTTTCTAAAAAAGCTGTGATTAGAAATAAGGTAAAAAGACGAATAAAAGAGGCATATCGTCTTAATGAAGATTCTTTTTCAAAGGGTTATGATATTATTCTAATTGCTAAGGAATCCATTAAAGAAGTGCCATATAGTAGTTTGGAAAAATCGTTAAAACATTTGTTTTATAAGAAGAATCTCATGAGGCCATAGGATGTTAAAAAAATTCCTAATTTTGATTGTTAGAGGATATCAGAAATTCATTTCACCTCTTTTAGGAAATAATTGTCGTTTCAGTCCCACTTGTTCACAGTATTTTATTATGGCCGTCGATAAATACGGTGTAGTAAAGGGAAGTTATTTGGGTGGAAAGCGTATTCTTAGATGCCATCCTTTTAATCCCGGGGGATATGATCCCCTTCCTTAAATTAATTTATTTAGATCAATTTAAGGAGAAAAACTTTAAGGAGTTAATGAATGGATTTTTTATACCAGATCTTTGGTTGGATACTTTTCCATCTTTACAATTTTATTGGAAGTTATGGAATATCCATCATTGTGTTCACGATATTAATGAAGGTTTTATTACTGCCGCTTAATATCAAACAAACCAAGTCCATGAAGGATATGCAACGCCTTCAGCCGGAATTACAGAAGTTAAACAAAAAGTACAAAAATAACAAAGAAAAATTAAATGAAGAAACTTTAAAGCTCTATAAAACCTTTAAAGTTAATCCGGCTGGTGGATGTTTACCACTGTTATTACAATTTCCAATCTTAATTGGATTATACCAAACCTTATTGCATCCAGAAACCTGGGTGTTTGTCAATGGAACAATCACCAATATTGATATGTCCTTTTTATGGATTCAAAGTTTAAGTAATCCGGATCCATATTATATCTTACCGATTTTGGCAGCATTATTTACATTTATTACTCAGAAGTTTACGATGGCTTCGTCCCCAACAACCAATCCGGACGATCCTAATGCTAAAACTCAAAAAATTATGCTCTATGTCATGCCACTGATGATTGGATATATTTCCATTTCGATGCCGGCAGGGGTAGCACTATATTGGGTAGTTCAGAATGTCTTTACGTTTGTTCAGCAATTTATCATGATGAAAATTCCAGAACCGGATATTTCTATTGAAGAAGCAGAACGTCGGGTTCGTGAAGCCGAAGAAGAACGAAAAGCTGAATTAGCGGCAAAACGGGCGGCAACAAATCCCAATGCCCAAAATGCCAATAAAAAAGATAAAACGGATGAACCTAAAAAACCGTTGACGCGACCAGCTTCAAATAAAAAAATACACAGTTCTAAATCCTATCAGCCACCGGCTGAACAACGAAAAAAACCATCAGTTGAAATTCCCGAGCGGGATGAAGCTCAGGAAGAAGCCTATCAAAAAGCCAAGGAACGTTATGATAACAAGTAAAAATGATGACTGAAAGCTAAGGAGAGGGAAAATGAATAAGACAGTAACGGGTACTGGTAAAACCGTAGAAGATGCTATTAACCATGGTTTGCAACAGCTTGGCGTGACCAAAGATCAAGTTGAAACAAATGTATTGCAAGTACCAGACAGTGGTTTAATGAAGATTTTTGGAAAAAAAGAGGCAATTGTTGAGGTGTCACTCATTAATAATCCTGAACAACGGGCCCTTGATTTTTTAAATGATGTGCTTAATGCCATGAAAATCAACTGTAAAATTCAAACCCGTCTTGACGACAAAGTATTATTCATTGATTTGGAAGGTAAGGATATGGGTGTCCTGATTGGACGTCGCGGTCAAACCTTAGATTCTCTTCAGTATTTAGTGAGTTTAGTTATCAACCGACAACACGAAGAATACGTTCGGGTCATTCTTGATACCGAAAATTACCGGGCGAAACGTGAAAAGACCTTAGAAGATCTCGGTGAGAAAATGGCCAATAAAGCAGTTTATTATCAAAAGAAAATGCTGCTGGAACCGATGAATCCTTCAGAACGGCGTGTCATTCATGCCAAGCTTCAAAATCACGAGAAAGTTTTTACCTTTAGTGAAGGTGAAGAACCCTATCGTCGGGTAGTTATTCAACTAAAAGATAAAAATTAAATAGTTTAGGGGCGCTTTACATTTTAGCTTTAAAGTTAGACTGTAAAGCGTCTTTTTTTATGGGAACCCTTGTCAGATAAAGGGTTTTATTATATTATTAGAGATTAGGAAAAGATTATTGAGTCAGGAGAAAAAAGTGGAAGTCTTATTACAAAACGAGGATACCATTGCAGCGGTAGCCACCGGTATGGGTGGGGCTGGAATTGGTATCATCCGAATCAGTGGCGATCAGGCCGTGGAATTAGGGAATAATCTTTTTGTTAATCCCAAGGGAAAGACACTAAAAACAGCCAAAAGTCATGAATTAATTTATGGAAAAATTATCGATCCAGAGACGCATAAAGATATCGATGAGGTATTAATTTCAAAAATGAAAGCGCCGCACTCCTATACCGCCGAAGATGTCGTTGAAATTAATTGTCATGGCGGTATTGTGCCGATGCGGAAGATATTGAAATTGGTGATTCAAGCTGGTGCCCGTTTGGCTGAACCCGGCGAATTTACCAAACGGGCCTTTTTAAATGGCCGGATGGATCTGACCCAGGCAGAAGCCGTCATTGATATCATCAATGCCAAGACTGAAAAGAGCCTGGAATACTCAGTGGCGCAACTGGAAGGACGTTTATCTCAAAAATTAGAAGAGTTAGATGGCACCCTCATTGAGATCTTATCTCATATGGAAGTCAACATTGATTATCCCGAATATGACATTGAAGAAATATCATATAATTTTGTTAATACCCAGATTCTGGGGCTACTAAAAAAGATTAACGAAATACTGGCCGTGGCAGAAACCGGTAAGATTTACCGGGAAGGAATCACCACTGCTATTCTGGGTGAACCGAATGTCGGCAAATCATCCTTATTGAATACCTTGTTAATGGAAGACAAAGCGATTGTTACCGATATTCCCGGAACGACTCGGGATACCATTGAAGAATATATTAACATTGAGGGGATTCCCTTTAAAATAATTGACACTGCCGGAATCAGAGAAACAGAAAATCTGGTTGAAAAAATTGGCGTGGAGAAATCCAAAGCGTTGTTAAACCAAACCAATCTGGTTATCTTCATGCGGGATATTTCCAAAGCGTTGTCCGAGGGTGAAAAAGAGCTCATTGAACTGTTAAAAAACCGGCGGACCATTTACATTGCCAATAAAACCGATGCCGTTTCAGAACAAGATCTTGAGATACCGGCCCCATGGATTCCTATGTCGCTGTTGGAAGACGAAGGTATTGAACTGCTTAAACAAAAAATGCTGGAAATGGTCTTTGAAGGAACTGTTAATCAGGATGCCGATTATCTGATTACCAATACCCGGCATATTTCATTATTGGAAGTGACCAAAACCAGTTTAGAAAATGCCATTAAAACCATGGACAGCCAAATGCCCATTGAATTAGTCAGCATTGATGTCATGGAAGCCCTGGAAGCCCTCCGGGGAATCACCGGTAAGGCAGTGGGCATGGATATCATTGATCAGATTTTTAAGAATTTCTGTATTGGAAAGTAGAGGAGAGAGAATGACATACTCAGGCGGAGACTACGACATTATTGTCATCGGCGCTGGTCATGCCGGATCGGAGGCGGCGCTGGCCAGCGCTCGGATCGGCTTAAAAACCCTGTTGTTAACCATTAATTTGGATTCAGTAGCGATGATGCCCTGTAATCCATCGATTGGTGGCACCGGAAAGGGACACCTGGTCCGAGAAATAGATGCCCTTGGCGGTGAGATGGGAAAAAATATTGATGCCACCATGATTCAGTGCAAAATGTTAAATACCGCAAAAGGACCGGCGGTGCATTCATTACGGGCTCAGGCTGATAAAAAAGCCTACCAATTTCGAATGAAAGAAGTTATTGAGAACCAGGTTAACCTTCTTTTGAAACAACAGGAAGCGACGGAGATAATTGTTGAAAATGGCAAAATCACCGGCGTCGTCGTTAACACAGGTGCTTTATATACCTGTAAAGCGGCGATCATCTGCAGCGGGACCTATTTAAAAGGACGGATTATTATCGGTGATGTTCAATATGATGGTGGACCAAACGGCTTATTCCCGGCTATGTATTTATCCGATAGCCTGGAAAAAAACGGTATTGAACTGCAGCGCTTTAAAACCGGAACCCCAGCTCGGGTGGATGCGAAAACCCTGGACTACTCTAAGATGATTATTCAGGAGGGGGATGAGCACATTGTGCCATTTTCCTTTGAAACGGATCAGATTGACATTGACCAGGTACCCTGTTATCTGACCTATACCAATCCGGAGACCCATAACATTATTAACGCCAACATTGAACGATCACCGCTTTATACCGGCGAAGTGGTGGGAATCGGTCCACGATATTGCCCATCCATTGAAACCAAAGTCATGCGTTTTCATGACAAAGAGCGCCATCAGATTTTTATGGAGCCGGAAGGCTTAAATACCAATGAGATCTATGTTCAAGGGATGTCATCCTGTCTGCCGGAAGATGTTCAGATCGCCCTGTATCGAACGGTGCCGGGAATGGAGCAGGTTGAATTTATGCGATCGGCCTACGCTATTGAATATGACTGCATTCATCCGACCCGCTTAAAGGCGTCATTGGAATCCAAGGAAGTGGCAGGCCTGTTTTTTGCCGGTCAAATCAATGGCACCTCCGGTTATGAAGAAGCGGGAGCTCAAGGGTTGATCGCCGGGATTAATGCATCACTCTATTTACGGGGTGAACAACCAGTCATTATTGATCGCTCAGAAGGATACATTGGCGTGCTGATCGATGATATTATTACCAAAGGAATCGATGAACCGTATCGGATGATGACTTCCCGAGCAGAATACCGGTTGTTGTTGCGACAGGATAATGCCGATCTTCGGTTGACGGAGATTGGCCATCGGGTTGGGCTGATCAGTGACGAACGCTTTCAGAAGTTCCTTGATAAAAAGGAACAGATTAAAGAGGAAATTGAGCGGTTAAACCATGTCACCGTTAAACCGACCAAAGAGAATAATGAAATTTTAAAATCATTTGGCAGTTCGGAAATTCAACACGGCTTATCAATTGGTGAATTGATTAAACGGCCGGAAGTAAAATACTTACAAACCGATGTCTTTGATCCGGTGCGGCCACAACTCCATTGGAGTGTGATGGAACAGGTGGAAGTACAGATAAAATATGAAGGCTATATCAAAAAACAGCTACAGCAAGTAGAACAGTTTAAAAAGCTAGAACATAAGCTAATACCTCAGGGAATTAATTATCCCGAAATTGGCGGACTGCGAATTGAAGCAGCGGAAAAGCTGCAGGAAATCAAACCACTTTCGATTGGACAGGCATCACGAATATCCGGGGTTTCACCAGCAGATATTTCGGTTTTATTAATTGCCCTGGAACAACGCCGGAGAAGTTCAGTAAAGGATGTAACCACAAATGAATAATCATATTGAAAAATTAATCGCTTTAGGTAAAGAAGCAGATATCGAGATCAATGACAAGCAGGCAGAAAAACTGATTGACTATATGGATCGCCTGCTGGAAAAAAACAAACACATCAACCTCACCCGGATCACCGATGAAGATGAGTTTATCAAACTCCATCTTCTGGATTCCCTGACTTTACTAAAATTAATCAGAAATCCCAAAGCTAGGATACTTGATGTGGGAACCGGCGGCGGTTTTCCTGGAATTCCCCTGGCAATCCTCTTACCGGATGCCCAGATTACTTTAATGGACTCCACTAAGAAAAAACTAAGTGTCGTTCAGTCGATCGCCCAGGAATTGGGAATTGATAATGTCAGTATCCTCCATGGCAGAGCAGAAGAACTCGGCCAAGACCTCAAGTATCGCGAAAGATATGAACTGGTCACCTCCCGGGCAGTGGCAAACCTGACCCTGCTTTCAGAATACTGTTTACCGCTTGTTAAAGTGGGCGGACAGTTTTTATCGATGAAAGGTCGGGATTATCAGGAAGAACTGGAAGCAGCCAGAAAACCAATTGCTGTTTTGGGTGGAAAAATAGTTGATATTGAAAAAGGTTTGTTACTGCAAAGTGATTATGTTCATGTTATAATAAATGTGGAAAAAACAAAATCAACACCAAACCAATTTCCAAGAATTAACGGAAAGATAAAAAAAGAAGCATTTCCGTTATAATTTGGCAAACAACAAGAAGAAATAAAGGCTTATATGATACTATTTGATCTGATTTTCAAGAGATGTTTCACGTGAAACATCTCTTGAAAATTGATTGTGCAAAAACGTGATGAGTAAAAATGTTTCACGTGAAACATGAGGAAGGGTCATCAAAAAAATCAGCGGATTGAGACAAAAAGTTCTTAATTGGGGATAGATACGTTCATTAATGTGTATGTTATAAAATTTAAGGAGTGAAAAGATGGCGAAAATCGTGGCAGTATTTAATCAAAAAGGTGGCGTTGGTAAAACGACCACAAATATTAACTTAACCACTGCCCTCAGTTTGGAAGGATACCGAATTCTGGTTATTGACATTGATCCTCAGGGGAATACCAGCAGCGGATTCGGAATTGAAAAGAATAATCTGGAAAAGAGTGTTTATAATGGGATTATCCATGGCGATAATTTAAAAGAAATCATCTTAACCACCGATTATGAAAATCTCAACATTCTTCCGTCCCATCCCGATTTGGCAGGGGCTGAAATTGAATTGACGAATCTATCACAAAGAGAGCTTCGCCTTAAAAACAGTATTGAAGAGGTCAAACAATTCTATGATTATATCTTCATTGATTGTCCACCTTCATTAGGTTTATTAACCATTAATGCACTGGCCATGACAGATACCGTATTGATACCGATCCAATGTGAGTTTTATGCCTTGGAAGGCGTCAGTCAGCTGATGAATACCATCAGTCTGGTAAAACAGGGTTTAAATCCAAAACTGGAAATTGAAGGTGTGCTGATGACCATGTTTGATAGCCGCACCAATCTATCTAACCAGGTGGTGGATGAAGTGGTTGATTATTTTAAGGACAAGGTCTATGAGACCATGATTCCCAGAAATATCCGTTTGGCTGAGGCTCCCAGCTATGGCCAGACGATTTTTGAATATGCCAGCTCATCAAAAGGATCCAAAGCATATCTCGCCCTTGCAAAAGAGTTTATACAAAGACAGGAGTAATTATGGGAAAAAACACAGGTTTAGGAAAAGGTCTTAGAGCGTTATTTCCCGATGAGGCAATCATCACTTCCAAAGAAGACGAACCATTAGAGGTTGATGTAGAGAAATTGGTTTTCTACGTTAAAACCAATAACGTTCGACCAAATCCAAAACAACCCCGAAAAACCTTTGATCGTGGAAAGCTGGAAGAGTTGGGTGCATCCATCAAAGAGCATGGCATCGTCCAGCCGTTGGTGGTAAAGCCAGAAACCAAAGGTTATACCATTATTGCTGGTGAACGGCGCTGGCGGGCGGCCAACATGATCGGATTAAAAGAAGTGCCGGTAATTGTTAAAGATCTGCCGCCGGAAGAAGTGTTGGAAATTGCGATCATTGAAAATGTCCAGCGTGAGAACCTAAACAGCATTGAAGAAGCAATGGCTTTTGAAGCATTAATGGAAAACTTTAACCTGACTCAGGGAGAAATCGGTATTCGGATCGGCAAAAGTCGAACTGCGATTGCGAATACCCTAAGACTGCTAAAATTACCGAAAACCATTCAAAACGAATTGGCAGAGGGAAATATCAGCTCCGGTCATGCCAGAGCAATTTTGATTCTTGAAGATCCAGTAAAGATGGAAGCATTTACCAACGAAATCATCGAAAATGGTTTAAGTGTTAGAGATGCGGAAAACCGCATTAAAAAAATGCAAAACGAGGGTTTAGCAAAACCACTTCAGAAGCAAAAGGAAAACAACAATGGTTATATCATCGAAATCCAAGAAATGCTAGAAAAAAAATATGACACCAAGGTGAATTTAAGCAGCCGTGGGAAAAAAGGAAAAATCGAGTTTGTTTATTCCTCGCTGGAAGAATTGGATCGCCTTCTGGAACAGTTGGGATATCAGAAAACAAACTAAACATAAAGAGAAAGAAGATCAAGAGTAAGTTGACAATTTAATTATGAAATGGAGAAAATAATGAATCAAATCAAAAGAAAGAGGCGATTGTCGGCCCTGGAGGCAGCAGTATTAGGGAATATTCTCTATATTGTTATTGTTCTGATATACAAAAATGTATTTGATGCGATCAGAACAAGCGATTTCAACTACTTGTTTAATGCTATACAGTTTATCACCGTCGGAGCTTTTTGGATAGCCTTATTTGCCATCTGTTTTAAAAGCATTAGTGCAAATGAAAAACCAAGAGCTTTCAAATATATCGTATTTAGTCTGATTCCGATTGTGACCTTAACAGTAGCCTTGACACTTGTATCTACTGTGATGCCCGGTCAGGACACAAGTAGTATTTGGAATCAGTTTGCATTTATTGCAGCACCGACAATTTTTTGGTATTTACCCTTTGGATTAATTTACCAATTGATTGGCAGTCAGATATCAATTTTTGCGTTCTTCGGAATTGCTTTAATTTTTACTGTCGCATTTCAGATGATCGGCATTATTACGGGACGAATCCTGGGACGCAAGTATTACGAAGAGACCCGAGCTGAAGATGAACGTGATTTGGAATATGATCGGGAAGTTAAAAAAGAAAAGAAGAAAACCCGTAAAAAACCCAGAATGCCCAAACGCGAAAGTATCGGAATGGAAGGCCTTTCAAATGAACAGATCAATGAAGGCTTCACCCCGATGGAACCGGAAACTATGAACATGACAGAGGTGATTATTGAAGATACCTATGTTGCACCAGAACGCACAAACTACAATAAACAAAGAAGAGGAAAATCAGAAACCGGATTATTTGAAAAAGTAGATGAAAGCACCTTATTTAATTCAGAAAAGGGCAATCAGAACTTTGAAACCGAGATTAAGCCAGCCGCAATGCCGGAAATTATGACGGATCAAACAGTGGTCAATGAACAGGCAAAAACCATTGACGATTGGCAATTGAGCCATCCAATCGGGGTAGAAGACCTCAGTCGCGGAATGAACAAACATGAAGAGACAGATGATAAATCCTTCCTGATGGAAACCAGTGCCGTGCGAATTATTAAAGAAGAAGATATTGAAGAATATTATAGGAATAAAAAATGAGTTTTTCAGCATTGACATCACTTGATTTTATTTGCATCCTGATTTGCTTGTTTTCAGGAATATTAGGATACAAACGAGGTGCAATAAATACCCTGATTAGTTTCGGGGGATTTATTGCATCTTTTGTAATAGCATGGCTTTTTTCTGCCGCTTTGGGAGAGTGGCTCATTAATGCTGGCGTTTTTAATAGTCTTTTTGCGACCATCAATGTCGATGGCATTGCCCAATCGCTGATAGCAGCTGGAATCCAACAAAATGATTTAATGAACTCGGTGTTAGGTGCTGCCATTGCCAATGGCGGACAATCAGTATTGGATCAAGGCGTAACGGCCATTGCCGATCTGATTAAGCAAAGTATTGCCCAAAGTATCAGTTTTGGAATCATTGTAATTGGGGTATCAGTGCTTTGCTGGATTCTGCAGATTATTTTTATAGGAATCACAAAACTGCCAGTCATTGGAACTGTTAATCGGCTAATTGGCTTGCTTCTGGGTTTGATTTTGGGAGTGGCTGTGGTTGCGGTAATGCTCTGGGTATTTTCAATTATTAATCTTTCTACGGGTGGGGCAGCGAATCTGCCATCATATCAAAATAGCTACCTGATTGAGATTGGAACACCTTATGTGAATAAATACATGGGAATTCAATAGGGAGGCAGAATGGAATATTTAGCGAGTAATTTTCACAGTTTTTTAGCACAATTTGATTTTAATAATCTGATACAAAAATGCATTATTTCAGTTTTGATACTGGTAGTCGTTTTTATCAGTTTTAAAATTATCTTTCGCGTGATTGATCGGGTTTTTGATGAAAATCGCGCTAATCTTGAACCAAGGGAAGTACGACGAATCATTACCCTGAACAATGTTACCAAAACAGCAATCAGAGCCGGCATTTGGACAGCGGCAGCCTTGATTATTCTGGGGCAATTTATGGATATTGGGTCGCTTCTAGCAGTAGCCGGGGTGGGGACTTTGGCCATTGGTTTTGGTGCCAAAGGAATTGTCGAAGATGTCATGAGTGGTTTTGTGATTGTTTTTGAAAACCAGTTCAGCGTCGGTGACTATGTAATCATTGATGACGATCATTACGGGATTGTTGAAACTATCGGGATTCGAACCACCAGTGTTCGGGAATTTGATGGTGGTTTGTTTATTATTCACAATGGCAAGATCGATCAGCTGGTCAATTATTCAAAAGGGCATATTAAAGCCGTTGTGGACGTAAGTATTGCCTACGAGGAAGACATCAACAAGGTACTTGACCTGCTGGAAGAAATCTGTGAGGATCTTTATTTAAATCATGAAGATTTATTTAAAATAAGACCCGAGGTTCAAGGCGTGACCCGACTCGACCCATCGGCGGTGAACATCCGCGTCAGCTGCGATGAAGACGCTTCGTCAAAATTTGCGGCCGAAACGGTACTGCGTCAGCGGATTAAAGAAGTATTTCAAGAAAAAGCCATTGAAATTCCCTATACTAAATCAATTGTGTATACCCGGGAGCCAGTGATCAATTCGGGAGCGAAAAACGAACCAGAGGTGAAACTTGGAAATTAAAGAATATAATTTAGGTGATCGGGTAGAAATGAAAAAAAAGCATCCCTGTGGCAGTTTCCAGTGGGAAATCATTCGGCTAGGTGCCGATATTAAAATAAAATGCTTAGGTTGCGGTCACATTGTCATGCTGCAGCGGTCCAAATTCAATAAACAAATAAAAAAAGTATTAATTGAGGACAAGGTAGAACAATGAAAACATATTTGATGCGACAATGGAAAGGTGCCGAAACTTATTTCGAAAAGAATCTTAAACCGACGTTTTATTTTTGTCTGGCATTTTTTGTTATTATGATTGTTTTAAATACCATGGTATTTCTTAATGACCCACAGATGAGTCAAACCTATTTTAATGAGTTACAGTCATTATTTAACGAAAAACAATTTCTGGATGGCTCAGGAGTCGAATTATGGTTTGGTATTTTTTTCAATAATCTGCTCGCCAGTGCCATCAGTATCCTTCTCGGAGTGATTCCGTTTTTGTTTTTGCCGATGTTTTCGCTGGCTTCCAATGCCATTATTATTGGCCTGATGGGAGCCGTATATCAAATCAATGGTGTTGGCTGGATGGCTTTTTTAATCGGGATTCTACCTCATGGGGTGATTGAAATCCCCGCTCTGATTCTGGGGATAACGCTGGGCGTTCATATTTGTTTAAAGCTGGTGAAAGCAATCTTAAGAAGGAGTTTCAAAGGCGAATTAAAACAGGCGGTCATCGGATGTGTGCGGATTTATATATTATGGATGATCCCCCTATTTTTTATTGCCGCCTTTATTGAGACCTTTATGACTCCGATTTTATTCAATGCCGTTGTTTAAAATAAGGTCATTAAAAATAAAAAAATTAACACTTGCAAGAATTGCGAGATATGATATAATTAAAAGCTGTAATCCTTGCTCGCTGGAAAAGTGAGCCATAGTCCATGAGGAGGTGAAATGGAATGAGAAAGTATGAAACATTATTTGTTTTAAAACCGGATCTTGAAAAAGAAGTAATTGAAGAATCAGTTGCTAAAGTAAAGGCCGTGATTGAAGCAGCCGGAGAAATTGAAAAAGTCGACGAATGGGGCAAAAGAAAATTAGCCTACGAAATCGATAAAAAGTATCAAGAAGGCTTTTACGTATTAATAGACTTCAAAGCTGATAACTCAGTACTTGATGCATTGGATCATTTATACAAAATTAACGAACAGTTTATTCGAAGCATCGTTATTAAAAAAGAGAAATAGGGGGCAGTTCTGTGAATAAAGTAATTTTAGTAGGAAGACTAACCCGAGACCCTGAGGTAAAAAACACAACAACAGGCAAGGCTGTAGCTACGTTTACCTTAGCTGTGGATCGTCGTTTTAAAAATAAAGATGGTCAAAAAGAAGCCGATTTTGTGCCAATTGTCGTGTGGGGAAAACAGGCTGAATTTGCCGGTCAGTATCTGGCAAAAGGTAGCCAAATTGGTGTATCAGGACGACTACAAGTAAGAAGTTACGACGCACAGGATGGTCAACGACGTTATGTGACGGAAGTTGTTGCAGACGAGATTAATTTCCTGTCTTCCAGCCGGAAAGATTCCACATCCGGATTCCAACAAGCTTCAGCACCACGATCAGATAACAACAATAATATGTCAGTAATGGGTCTGGATGAAGATTTTCATTTAATGGCCGACGATGACGATATACCTTTTTAAGATAGGAGGAAAAGACAATGCCAAAACCATTTAAAAAGAGAAGAAAAGTTTGTGAGTTCTGCGAACGAAAAGTAGAAAATGTTGATTATAAAGATGTGATCACACTGAAGAAATTCGTTTCCGAACGTGGAAAAATTTTACCAAGACGAGCCACCGGCACCTGTGCTAAACATCAGAGAAAGGTAACCGAAGCGATTAAACGTGCGCGAAATGTTGCCCTTTTACCATATAGCTCAAATAACTAAAAATGTATAAAGCTGTTTGTCTCAGGAAAGAGCCTGGGATAAGCAGCTTTTTCTTTGCAAAAAATAATCAATTGGCAGGCTCGATCAAACTTCACAGGAGCAAACAAAAATCGGCAAAACCAATGGAGTTTTTCAGCTTCGGGCTGTTTGTTATTTTAATCCAAACACGAACAAAAATAATAGGCATTTTGTTTTATTGTGATATAATGGTTCAGTAACTTTTGACGCATAAATGGACTGCGTCCGGGAACATTTAAGTTGCCGATTTGGAGGATAAATGAAAACACGTGGAATAACAGAAGGTGCCATGTTTTGTGCCCTTGGAGTAATTCTTACTTTAGTCAGCAATTATATACCGGTTTTAGCGATTCTGGTATTTTTTATACCAGTACCGATGGTGGTACTGGGAAAACGGCAAGGTCTGAAAGTCAGCATTCTTTCCAGTCTGGCGGCTACCGTTCTGATTGGTCTGTTTATGGGACCGATCGCGGCCATCACTTTTGGCGCCTTGCTGCTCCTGGTCGGGTGCAGTCTGGGATATGCCTATAATAAAAATTTGTCGCCAGTTAGAAAAGTCATTATCGGGGTTGCCGGATTTGCGGTGTTGATGGTTGCAGTAGTGGCCGTCTATGAATTTGTGATGGGGATCAGCTTTACCACAATGATTTTCGAGTCATTGGAAATAAGCACCAAGGAAGTCCTGAGCTTTTACGAATCCGCCAACATAATGGATGCCACTCAATTGACAACAGCTAAAGACGCGATGACAGCTAATATTCAAATGATGAAGTTGGCTTTACCCAGTGCTTTTTTACTGTTACCGATGATGTTTGGCATGGTCAATGTCCTTATTTCAGATTTTATTTTAAAACGAATTGGGTATGAGGTAAAAAGCTTTAAACCCTTAGGACAATGGGAAATGCCAGCGTCCTTAAAGTATTTTTTAATGATTCTTTTATTCAGCGATTTTATTGTCAGCATCTTTCAAGTGACCGCTATCCCACAAATTTACATCGTAACCGTCATGAATTTTGTCAATATCATTTTCTATATTATGGGACTTTCGCTGATTTTTAACTATATGGAATACAAGGAAGTTAAAAATAAAGGCTTAAAGGTGTTAGTTGTTTTTCTGAGTTTGATAATCATTTCAATCATAACCCTTGTCGGTGTAGCTGATACGTACATCGGAATTCGTCGCATTTTTCGAAGGGAGTCCCAGATAAAATGAAAGAATCCAAGAAAGAAATTGTTCGGATCGCCATAGCAGCCCAGCTGGTGGTATCCGTGGTTCTGGGCTTTTATAATATTTTCCTGGGGCTGGCCGGAGTTTTGGTATTTATTGTACTGGTTATTTTTTACACGAAAAATACCACCATTGATGAGATCAAAATCGATAAAGCCATCGATGAAATATACAGCGATCTGGATAAGATTAATCAGGAGCGGATGTATGAAATGCCCATTGCCATGGCCATTGTTGACAATGAAGGGATTATTTACTGGTATAATCAGGCTTTTGGAAAAGCGTTTAAAAAAGACAAAGAAGGTTTGTTTAAGAAGAATATCACTGAAGAACTGGATTTTAATCTGAACGAGGCCGTTAAGGCTGATGAATTTACCTTTCATCATGAGGAACAGGACTATGGCGTGGTCACTAATGCCTTTTCTGACAGCGTCCATAGTTTTGAGTTGCTCCATTTTTTTGATATTACCGAACAAAGCAAACAACGACAGCTCTACCGAAAAAACTCGCCGCTGTTTTGTTACATCGTTATTGACAACTACGACGATATCATTGAACAGATTCCCAGTCACAAACGCTCAGCTATTTTGGGTAAGGTGGATCTTAAACTGAATGAATGGGCTAAACAGATTGGCAGCGTCATCATTGAATATGAAAGTGATCGTTATTTAATGATTTTTGAGCGGGGGAAAATCTGTGCCCTGCAAAAAGAAAACTTCAAAATTCTGGACGAGGTTCGTGAAATTGAAAATGACGAAAAAGTCCCGATTACGCTAAGTATTGGGATTGGGATCTCGGAAAGTATTCTGGGGATCATTGAATCCCAGGAATTATCCCATTCCGCCCTGGATATTGCTTTAGCCCGGGGGGGCGACCAGGCGGTAGTACGCCAGGATGAAAAAATGTCTTTCTATGGCGGTAAAACTGAAGCCACGGAAAAGCGAACCAAAGTCAAGGCCCGGGTTAAAGCCTATGGGCTCAAAGAGCTGATTAAAGAGTCGGATCACGTTCTGCTGATGGGGCATCAAAACCCGGATATGGATTGTCTGGGCTCAGCCGTGGGTTTACTGGGTGCCATAAAATCTCTCGGTAAAGAGGGGAAAATCGTTATTCGGGAGATTAACTATTCGATTAAATCGCTGTTTGAATATCTGCTGGAGAATGAGGCCTATCAGGATGCCTTTATTACCCCGAAAGAAGCTGAAAATTATGCGACTAAAAACACCCTGCTGATTATTTTGGATACCCAGACTGTCAATTATCTGGAAATGCCGGATCTGGTTGATCAAATACCCAAAATTGTCGTCATCGACCATCATCGACGCTCCGGTAAGGCTATTAAGGATACCTTATTAACCTATACGGAGGCTTACGCCTCATCCACCTGTGAATTGGTAACTGAGCTGTTGCAGTATTTTGATGAGAAAAATCAGCTCAATGTTATCGAGGCCAACGCCTTGATGGCAGGGATGTGCATGGATACCAAGATGTTCACCCTTAAAACCGGGGTGCGAACCTTTGAAGCGGCCTCCTATTTAAGACGAAAAGGTGCCGATACACTGATCAGTAAAATTCTGCTGCAGGATGACTTAAACACCTATACAGCAAAATCGGATGCTGTTAAGAATGCTAAAATCTATTATGATAACATTGCCATTTCAACCTTTGAGAATAACACGGATTATGGTAAGGTTATTGCGGCCCAGGCAGCCGACGAACTCCTGAATATTAAAGGCATTGTGGCTTCTTTCATCATTTTGAAAAATGAAGAAGGTCTGGCTATCAGCGCCCGCTCCATGGGCGAGGTCAATGTTCAGGTGATCCTGGAAAAACTAGGCGGAGGTGGTCATTTGGCCATTGCCGGAGCTCAATTCCCCGGGGAAAAAAATCTCGAAACCGGTAAAGAATTATTACTCACCGCCATCAATAAATATAAGAAGGAGAATGAATCATGAAAGTAGTTTTATTAGAAAATGTAAAAAGTGTTGGAAATAAAGGTGATATTGTCGAAGTGAAAGACGGCTACGGCCGAAATTTCCTGATTAAAACCGGTAAGGGTGTCATTGGCAATAAAGAAAATATTGCCATGGCTGAACAAACCAAGGCCGAAGAAGCCAAGAAAACAGAAGCCGAACGACAGGCCGCGGTGGAACTGGCAAAAACAATTGATGAAACCGAAATTACCATTACCGAACGAGCCGGAGAAGACGGCAAGCTGTTTGGTTCGGTTACCAGTAAAGATATTACCGAAGCATTGGAAAAACAAAAAGGCATCAAAGTCGATAAACGCAAGGTTGAGCTGGAAATGCCGATTCGCAATATCGGTCGCGCTGAAGTTAAAATTAAAACCTATCAGGGTGTGGTTGGCAAACTGACTGTTATCATCAAGGGCGAAGCTTAGGAGCATCAGCAGTGATGAATCCCAAGGTTCCCCCACATAATATTGAAGCGGAGCAATCTGTTTTAGGCGCCATCCTGATGGATGAGTCAAACATTGCCCGGGCGGAAGAACTGTTATCACCCCATGATTTTTATCGGGGGGCTCATAAAGAAATTTATGAAGCGATGTTGGATCTTCATAATGAAAGAAAACCGATTGATACCGTGACGCTGATCAACGCTCTCAGAAACCGTGGGGTGCTGGAAAAAATTGGGGGCATCGGCTATCTCAGTGAACTGATTGAAATGGTACCGATCAACCGGAATTACCTGGAATACTGTCAAATCGTCCATGAGAAGGCGGTCATTCGCAATCTTATCCATACCGCCACCCAAATTCTGGAAGACAGCTATGGTCAATATGACAATATTGGCGATGTGATTGATCGGGCTGAACAGGAGATCTTTAAGGTCTCCCAGGGACGCCGTACCGGAGACTTTCAAAGTATTCAGGAAACCCTGGCGACCACCCTGGCCCAAATTGAAGCGATTGAAAGTAAAAAAGGCAAGCTCACCGGGATCGAAACCGGCTTTACCGAGCTGAATCACATCACCTCGGGTTTACAGCCCTCAGACCTGATTATCGTGGCGGCTCGGCCGTCCATGGGTAAAACCGCCTTTGCCTTGAATATCGCCCAAAATGCGGCGATTAAGGACAATCGCTCGGTGGCGATCTTTAGTCTGGAAATGTCCAAGGAACAGCTGGTTCAACGTATGCTCTGCGCCGCCTCATTGGTCGACAGCAACAACGTCCGAACCGGTAACCTGAGCAAGGAAGACTGGGAGCGGATGGTGGTGGGTTATAACACTCTTTACGGCGCCAGTATTTTTATCGACGATACTCCGGGAATTACGGTTTCTGAAGTGCGGTCAAAATGCCGCCGCTTAAAAACCGAAAAAGCCCTGGATCTGATTGTCATTGACTACCTCCAGCTGATGAGTGGCGGTAGCCGCAGCGAAAACCGGCAAAATGAAATTTCGGAAATGTCCCGGGGACTAAAAGCCCTGGCCAGAGAAATGGAAGCGCCGGTAATCGCCTTATCGCAGCTCAGCCGTGCCCCGGATGCCCGAACCGATCATCATCCGGTAATGTCGGATTTGCGTGAATCGGGTTCCATCGAGCAGGATGCCGATGTGATCATGCTGTTGTACCGGGAATTTTACTATGATAAAAATCCTGAACTAAAAAATCTCTCAGAGGTAATCATTGCCAAGCAACGTAACGGTCCAACCGGAACGGTGCGACTGGCATGGATTCCCGAATATACAAAATTCAACGATCTGGCGGTGGGTTATAATGAAGATGACTACGGCCCGGATGCGTTTGCATAAAAAGGAAGAACGAAATGAAATATGATGTCATTATCATAGGCGCCGGACCCGGCGGTATTTTTGCCGCCATGGAATTGGCAAAAAAAAATAGCGAGTTAAAGATTTTAATGTTGGAAAAAGGGAACTCCATTGAAAAACGGATTTGTCCCAAACGAACCACCAATAAATGTGTCGGCTGCAAGCCCTGTAATATTACTACCGGCTTTGCCGGCGCAGGGGCCTATTCGGACGGCAAGCTGTCCCTATCACCTGACGTCGGTGGCGAATTGCCCGAATACATCGGCTATAAAACCACGGTTGATCTGATCAAATATGTGGATGATCTCTACATTGAATTTGGCGCCGACAAACGGGTTCACGGACTGGATAATCCGGAAAAAATCCGGGACATCCGCACCAAAGCGATTCAAAGCAATTTAAAACTGATTGAGTGTCCGGTACGGCATATGGGCACCGAGGTGGGCTATACCATCTATCAGCGGATTCAGAACTATTTAATCAACGATTTAGGCATTGAGATTAAATTCCGGACCCCGGTGCAAAGCCTGGTAGTGGAAGATAACACCGTGGTCGGCGTTCGGACAAAAGACGAAACATTGCGAGCCGATAAGGTCCTGGTGGCAGTGGGTCGAGATGGTTCCGAGTGGTTTACCAGCATGTGCGAAGAATACAATGTGGAAACCAAGGTCGGCAAAATCGATATCGGCATCCGGCTGGAAACCCGTAACGAGGTAATGCAGGAGATCAATGATGCTCTTTATGAGGGTAAACTGGTCTACTATACCCCAACCTTTGACGACAGCGTCCGAACTTTCTGCTCCAACCCGGGTGGGGTTGTTTCCACCGAGTATTACGACAATCAGCTGGCCGTGGTCAATGGTCACAGCTATAAATCCGATGCCTTAAAAACCAATAACACCAACTTTGCCTTACTGGTTTCCAAAAGCTTTACTGAACCCTTCCGGGAAGCGGTGGCCTATGGAAAACACATCGCCAGTTTAGGAAACATGCTTACCGGCAATAAGATTATGGTTCAGCGCTACGGTGATTTTTTAAGAGGCCGACGCACCACTGAAGAACGGCTTAACCGCAATAATATCCGCCCAACCCTAATTGATGCAGTTCCCGGCGATCTCTGTTTGGTACTGCCCTATCGGATTATGAAAGACATCGATGAAATGATTCAGGCCCTGGATCATATCTCACCGGGTCTGGCCAGTGACGAAACTCTGCTTTACGGGGTCGAGGTCAAATTCTATTCCAACAAGGTAACCGTTGATAAAAACTTCCAGTCTAGCATCAATAATCTGTATGTGCTGGGCGACGGCGCCGGGGTGACCAGAGGACTGATGCAGGCATCTGCCAATGGCGTGTATGTAGCCAGAAACCTGTACAACGAATAGATGTCGGGAAAACTATATATTGTCGGTACCCCTATCGGGAATCTGGATGATATGAGTATAAGAGGATTAAAGGTCTTGCAGGCGGTCGATCTGATCGCCGCAGAGGATACCCGCCATTCCATTAAGCTGCTCAATCATTTTGAGATTTCCAAAAAGATGGTGGCCTATCATCAGCATAATGAACAGCAGTCCAGCGAAGGGCTCATTGAACTGCTGCAGCAGGGCCAGAACATTGCCCTGATCTCTGATGCCGGCATGCCGCTGATTTCCGATCCGGGATCAGTGCTGGTTAAAAACTGCGTGGCCAATGACATTGACCTGGAAGTGGTGCCTGGCCCCAATGCTGGGCTTTGCGGTCTGGTGCTGTCCGGACTGGATACTCGCTCGTTTTTGTTTCTGGGTTTCTTAGGTAAAGAAAACAAAGCCATTAAAGAAGGACTAAAACGGATTGAAGCGTCGGAGTTTACTGTGGTGCTTTACGAATCGCCGCACCGCTTACCAAAAACCCTGGAAATACTTGAGCAGCATGGCCTGGGTCATCGGCAGATGAGCATTTCCCGGGAGATTACCAAACGCTACGAAGAAACCCGATACGGCAGCATTACAGAACATCTTCACTATTATCAGGAACATAACCCCCGGGGCGAATATGTGCTTTGTATTGAAGGCCGAACCCCGGAAGAAGGTAATGCGACAGCCGGTCTGGAACTGGAAACCCTCAGTCTGGAAGAACATCTGGCTCATTATCTAAATACCGGCTTGCCGGAAAAAGAGGCCATGAAGGCTGTCGCCAAAGACCGGAATATTTCCCGCCGGGACGTCTATAATGCAGTAAAACGATAAATCCCTTGAAATTATCTGGAATTAAAGTATAATAGGGATAGCTAAAAAAATAAAAAAAATAATAATAAACAAATGACAATGAAGAGAAGAGTAAATGAAGGATCTGTCCAAAGAGAGCCGGGGAAGGTGAAAGCCGGTGACAGAAAAACCATTGAAGATGGCCTTGGAGTCTGTTTGGGTGAAGATTTTAGCCCGACCGCTTGACGCGATAAAACTGAAAGTCTAATGAACTTATGAAGGCATTATTTGTGAGAATAATGCGAACTAAGGTGGTAACGCGAAACCTTCGCCCTTAACTGGACGGAGGTTTTTTTGCGAATGCGAATATAGTACAGTGAGCTTCGCTGTCTGTATATATAAAACAATTTTTACACTGTACGTCGTACAGGCTTAGGCCTGTTCGCCTACACGTTACAAAATTGGTTATATATACAAACATCAAAGCAAGATAGGTCATTGTCGAAGAATTTCACAATTAACAAAAGAAGTAATAAAAAAGGAGAAAATTATGTCAAAAGAAACGTTTTATATCACTACCCCCATATACTATCCCAGCGGGAACCTGCATATCGGTCATACCTATACCACGGTGGCAGCCGATACGATCACCCGGTTTAAAAAACTGAAGGGCTATGATACCTACTTTTTAACCGGAACCGATGAACATGGTCAGAAGATTGAAAAAATAGCAGCTGAGGCTGGCGTCGCACCTCAGGATTATGTGGATGGCATTGTCACCGGGATTAAAAATCTCTGGGATACCATGAACATTAACTATGATCAGTTCATCCGAACCACCGACCCGGAACATGAAAAAACCATCCAGCGGATTTTTAAAAAGCTCTACGACCAGGGTGATATTTACAAATCCAATTATGAAGGCTGGTACTGCACCCCCTGTGAATCGTTCTGGACTGAAAGCCAGTTAGTCGACGGGAATTGCCCGGATTGTGGACGACCTGTGGAAAAAGCCTCAGAAGAAGCCTACTTCTTCAAAATGTCAAAATATGCCGATGACCTGCTTAAACACATCGAAGCCAACCCTGATTTTATCCAACCCGAATCCCGCAAAAATGAAATGATCAACAATTTCATTAAACCCGGACTTCAGGATTTATGCGTCTCCCGAACCTCCTTCACCTGGGGGGTGCCGGTGGACTTTGATCCCGGACATGTGGTTTATGTGTGGATTGACGCCCTGCCCAACTACGTTTCAGCCCTGGGCTACCTCAATGACAAACCGAATCTGATGGACCGATACTGGCCGGCGGATGTGCATCTGGTTGGAAAAGATATTATCCGTTTCCATACCATTTATTGGCCGATTATCCTGATGGCGTTAGAATTACCGCTGCCCAAACAGGTTTATGGCCACGGTTGGATCCTGTTAAAAGGCGGAAAAATGTCCAAATCTGTGGGTAACGTTGTGGATCCTGTGGTATTAGTGGATAAATATGGCGTCGATGCGCTGCGCTACCATGTGCTTCGGGAAATGAGCTATGGTTCCGATGGGGTTTATAATGAGGATTTGCTGGTCAGCCATATCAATTCGGATCTGGCCAATGACCTAGGCAATCTGCTCAGCCGAACCCTGGCGATGACCGAAAAATATTTCGGCGGCATTATTCCCAAAGAACGGGAAAAAGAAGCAATCGACGACGAGATCATTGAACTGGCCGAGAAAACTCCGGGGATCGTCAGCGACTATATGGATAAACTGGACTTTAGCCGGGCGCTGGAAGAAATCTGGAAGCTGGTCTCCCGCTCTAACAAATATATCGATGAAACCCAACCCTGGGTGCTGGGAAAAACCCCGGAAAAACAGGCCCGACTGGCCCAGGTAATGTATAACCTGACCGAATGTCTGCGGATTGTCACCGTGCTGTTTTCGGCCGCCATGCCGGAAACCGCCCGAAAAATCGGCGAACAGTTAAAATGTCCCGAAGCTTGTTTAACCTGGGACAGTATCCAGCAGTTTGGCGGCTATCCCGAAGGGATCAAGATCGAGCGCTGCGATGCCCTCTTCCCCCGAATTGAGCTGGAGAAAAAAGAAGAAAAACCAGTCAAAGAAGCTAAAACAAAGGATAAAAAAGAAGCGAAGGCTAACAGTGAAAGTCAGGAAGAACTGCCAGAAGGCCTGATCACCATTGACGACTTTGCCAAGGTACAGCTGCGAGTGGCCGAAGTCGTCGCCTGTGAACCACATCCCGATGCTGACCGTCTGCTGGTCTTACAGCTGATGGTTGGTCAGGAAAAACGACAGGTGGTCTCGGGTATTGCCAAATATTATGCCCCGGCAGACCTGATTGGCAAAACCGTGATCCTGGTCGCCAACTTGAAACCAGTCAACCTCCGGGGTCTGGAATCCAACGGGATGATTCTGGCCGCCACCAAAGGCAAAAAATTATCCCTGGTCACCGTCGACGGCATCCCATCAGGGGGAAAAGTATCTTAATTTAAAAATCGAACAAAGGTTGCTTTGATGCCAGTTTTCACAAACAATTTTGTAATGTGTAGGCGAACAGGTGGTAGCCTGTCCGCCGTACAGTGGAGAAATTGTTTCGTGCAAACTGGCAGCGAAGCTCACGGTAACTTGATAAATAAGCAAATAAAAAAGTCTAAACGGGGGTGTGCGTCCCGTTTAGACTTTTAAAATATGCTGGTATTAAAGGGCTTTCATGGCATCGATATAGTCGTCTTTTTCACGAACACCGACAAAGCGGTTCACGGCTTCACCATTTTTAAAGAAAACCACAGTGGGAATACTCATGACTCGGAATTGTTGGGCCAGGCTCTGGTTTTCATCCACATTGATTTTGCAAACCTTCATATTGTCGCCTAATTCCTGGGATATTTCGTCTATTGTCGGGGCCAGTGCTTTACAAGGTCCGCACCATTCTGCCCAAAAATCCACCATGACCGCTCCATTATAGGATAAAATCTCGGTTTCAAAATTTTCCATATTGATATTAATAATTTTTTCACTGGACATGTTCTCTTCACCTCATAAATATATTTGCTCAAACATTATATAATAATTCTCAACAAGATTAAAGGATAAAAGTTAAATTTCTGATATTAAAGCGGAGCTGTTGTGTTAAAATATAGGCATGAAAAAGATGGATTTTAAAAAGAGTATCATAAAAAAAGAATTGAATAAACTAAACAAAAAAAACCAGCATCGCTTTCATATGCCCGGACATAAGGGTCGGGGCGAAGCCTTTGCTTTATATGACTACGACATCACCGAAATACCCGGGGCCGATAATCTCCACGATGCCCAGGGCGTCATTGCTCAAGCTCAGCAAAAACTGGCTGCAATCTATCATAGCGACGAAGCCGCCATTCTGGTTAATGGCACCACCACCGGGATTCACAGTGCGATCTTAGGAACCAGTGTCCCGGGAAAGAAACTGCTGGTGCCGATTAATTGTCATCGGGCGGTCTTTGGCGCTCTGGCTTTAGGCCGCATCGAAGGGGTTTTTATTGCGCCGGAAATGCAGCCAGACATGGGCTTTGCCAAAGCCGTCAGCGTTGCCAGTGTCCACGAGGCACTTGCCGAACACCCGGATATCAATGGAATGATCCTGACCAATCCTTGCTATTATGGCACCACCAGCGATGTCGAAAAAATAGCGGCGACCCTTCATGCTCAGGGGAAATTTTTAATTGTCGATGAGGCTCACGGCGCCCATCTTAAATTTAATGATAACTTGCCAATGGATGCTCTGTCAGCCGGTGCGGATGTGGTGATTCAAAGCACCCACAAAATACTGGGGTCGCTTACCCAAAGTTCCCTGATTCATTTTCAGGGCGAGCGGGTCGACCGCCAGCAGATCAAATCCTTTCTGGCACTGCTCCAAAGCTCATCCCCCAGCTATCCGCTGATGATTTCGGTGGAAGAGGCCATCGACGCGGCCTTCGAAAAAGGTGAAGCGATCTTTGAAACCATCGTTGAAGCCCATCAAGATTACTGTCAGAATCAGAATAAAAAGGCCCCCATTGTCCTTTATGAAGAGGACGGGGTAGATCGGGGTTACGACCGCAGCAAGTGGCTGTTTCAGACCCGGGGAATAACCGGGGCAGAATTGGAAACCCTGTTGTCACGCCAATATGGCATCCAATGCGAAATGTCCGGCGACAATCACGTGCTGGCGATGACCGGCATGGGTACCACCCGGGAAGATTTAGTAAGCTTAACCCAAGCTATCTGTGATATAAATAAAAAGGTGAAAATCAATCAATCCGAAAAAATAGCCGTACAAACCCACATCAATCGCTGGAAAACCATGGACTTGGCCGCTGCGGTTAAAACTGAAATGCCGCTCTGGGAAGCGCTGCATTCGGCTGTGAAAGAGAAAAAGAGCCTCAACCAGAGTGTCGGAGCAATAGTCGGCGATTTTATTATCCCCTATCCTCCCGGAATTCCGGTCTTGCTGCCTGGCAGCCGGATGACTCCAGAAATAGCAGGCTATTTAAATCATCTGCTGGATCACGATGTGGCGGTGGTGGGGATTGATCAAAAAAGAGAACTCACGTTAATAAAAAAGGAGCCATTCAACATGGATAAAAAACATAACGGTCAGTTGATCGTCATCGAGGGCGTGGATGGCAGCGGAAAGCAAACCCAAACCCAATTACTTTACGACCGATTATTAAAACAGGGGGAAAAAGTGATGAAAATTTCTTATCCCCGATATGACAAAAAATCCTCAGCCATGGTAAAATTATATCTGGAAGGGGCGTTTGGCAAAGACCCCAGCACCATCAGCCCGTATATTGCCTCCACCTTTTATGCCGCCGATCGTTATGCCTCCTATAAGGAAGATTACGAGGACTTTCTTAATCAGGGTGGTCTGGTCTTGGTGGATCGTTATACCACCTCTAATATGGTGCATCAGGCCGGAAAAATAAAGGATTCCGAGGAACGGAAACGTTTTCTTGACTGGCTGTGGGATTTTGAATTCAATCTTTATGGATTGCCGATTCCCGATCAGGTATTTTTCCTTAACATTCCGCCGGCGATCAACCAGCAACTGATTAAAAATCGACATAATAAAATAACCGGCAAACAAGAAAAAGATATCCATGAAAATAGTCCGGAGCATCTCCTGGATTCCTACCATAGTGCTCTGGCACTGGTTGAGGAATATGGCTGGACTGAAATAAATTGCGTCCACGATAATCGGCTAAGAAGCATCGAAAGCATCCATGAGCAAATCTGGGAATGCATAAAGGAGAGTAAAGTAAATGATTGAAGATCAATATACCTATTTAACTATGGCCGACACTGATATGGAGTTTATCCTACTTAAAAATTATCTCAGTGCCAATGGCATTCCCGTAATCACCCGGGAAAAAGGCTTTGGCGGACCGATCCGCAGCATCTTTATGGGTAATTTTATGCCCGCTCACATCGAAGTTTACGTCAAAGAAAGTGATTATGAGGAAGCGGTGAGGCTGTTGGATTATGAAGAATTCAGTGCCGAACTGGATGAAGAACTGGAAATGGCCATGGGTGACGATGACGATGAGGAAAATAAATCAAAGCCGAATTAAGTTTTTAATGGGGCCATCTGAGAGGGAAAACGATGTTTGAAAAGATACAGGGTCATCAAACCATTACAAATCATTTGAGCAAAGAAATAAATACCAACGAGGTAAGCCATGCTTACCTTTTTTCAGGAATGGATGGCATTGGTAAAAAGAAAACCGCCCGGGAATTTGCCAAGGCACTGCTATGCCGGGATGAAACCAACAAAGGTTGCGGTCATTGCACGGTCTGTACCCAGATTGAACATGAAAATTACCCAGACGTAAAAATAATCGGACCAAAACCCGGAGAAGCGAGCATAAAAATCAGCCAGGTTCGGGCGATGATCAGTGAGCTGTCGATCAAACCCTATTCCGGCAACTGGCGAATTAACATTATTGATGGGGCCGAACGAATGACCCCAGAGGCTCAGAACAGCCTGCTGAAATCATTGGAAGAGCCATTAAGTTATAATATCTTTATTCTGATTACCAGTCACGCTCAAACGATTTTACCGACGATCCGCTCCCGGTGTCAAAGCTATCACTTCCAGCCGCTGAACTTTCCGGATATCGAAAAAATAATTTCGGAGGAAGGTGAATTTGATCAAAAAGCCGTCACCGAGGCCCTGATGGCGTCCGGCGGCTCCCCAGGAATGGCCTTGTATCTCTTAAATAACAGTGAGATTCAAAAAGAGCGAACCCATTATCTCCGGGAAGTTTACAGCTTGTTAAAAGGGGATGAAATCAAGGTGTTTACCCTGGCCGAGGCCTTATCAAAAGATAAAACCATTAGCCAGGAGATGCTGGAGTTTTTTATTCACTGGTTCTATGAGGTGGACCTGTTGTTGGCAGGGCACCCCTTACCCAATAGCGGCCAGCCAAACCCGGCTCATCAAGCCTATCATCAATTGCTGGGAAACGAAAAAAATCAGGCCATTATTAAAACTTTATTTGAAATGATGGCGACAATACAATATAATGTTAATTTAAGATTACAATGGGAAAAGTGTTTCATTAAGATAATGAAAATTCAGAAAGGATAAATCCAATGGGAAAATCAGTCGTCGGTGTACGATTTAAAAAAGTGGGTAAAATATATTATTTTGATCCCTTAGATATTGAGTTTGACCAGTTTGATCCGGTTATTGTGGAAACCGTCAGAGGCATTGAGTATGGTGAAATTGCCTTAACCGCCAGAGTTGTGGATGAAGAAGAGATGGTAGCGCCGGTAAAACCGGTTATCCGTAAGGCTACCGAAAATGACACCCTGGAATATAATAAGCTCAAGCAAAATGAGAAAGATGCCAAAGAGATTTTTACAACCAAGGCAAAAAAACACAAGCTGGAGATGAAGCTGATCGATGTGGAGTACACCTTTGATCAGAAAAAGGCGATCTTTTATTTTACCGCCGAAGGAAGAGTGGATTTCAGAGAATTGGTCAAAGATTTGGCATCCATCTTTAAGGTGCGAATTGAGCTCAGACAAATCGGTGTTCGGGATGAAGCGAAAATATTCAAAGGGTTAGGCGTCTGTGGGCGAACCACCTGTTGTGCCCAATGGCTGGGAGATTTTACCCCAGTATCGATAAAAATGGCCAAAGAACAGAACCTTTCCTTAAATTCGACAAAGATATCTGGGATCTGTGGTCGATTGTTATGTTGTCTGACCTATGAACAAGAGTTTTACGAAGAAGTTTCAAAAAAATTGCCGAAGGTGGGACAAAGAGTCATTACCGCCGACGGTGAAGGTGAAGTATTCAAGTTAAGCATTCTGGAAGAAACCGTTTTCGTTAAAATTCAAGTGAATAAAGATGAAACCGAGGTGAAAAAATATCTTCTGGAAGAAATTGAAGTAAAAAAATACGAAAAAGTCAAAAAAGACAAATAATCATCTTGATTTCATAACAAAAAAGGATATAATAAATATGTTGTTAATGCTAAAAGGAGGGTTTTTAAATGGCTTATAAAATTACAGATGAATGTATCGCTTGTGGTTCTTGTGCTGACGAATGTCCAGTAGAAGCAATTTCTGAAGGCGATATCTACGTTATTGATGCAGCTCTTTGTACTGACTGTGGTTCTTGTGCAGAACAATGTCCAGTAGAAGCGATCGTTCAAGACTAGTTAGAAGTATTGAGAAAAGGCACTTTTCAGAAAATCTGGGAGGTGCCTTTAACATGTCGCAAGCTAAATAGGCTATTTAATTAAACTCATTTATTTTTTTTAAAATTTTATGTTAAAAGATGATTCTCATGGGTAAATAACTACTCAAGAAAGAATTTGATATCAATTGATGTCTGCAGGAGGAAAAAATGCAAAAATACGTATGTGATATTTGTGGCTATGTTTATGATCCGGAACTGGGTGATCCAGATAGCGGCGTTGCTCCGGGAACTGCTTTTGAAGATATTCCCGAAGACTGGGTTTGTCCATTATGTGGAGTCGGAAAAGAAGATTTTTCACCAGAAGAATAAGAAATGACACTCGAAAAAGAGCTAAAGCTCTTTTTTTTATGAGATCAATGAGTTATAATAAAAAAACAGTACAAAAACATGGAGGAACTATGGCAGTTAAAGCACGGGAAACACTTGAAAGTAAACAAATCAGTATCACGACCCTGATCATCCTGATGATCGTGATTGTTGGGTATACAATTCTGTACAATCAGTTTGCCAGCCGGTTGGACGATTATCAGTTAAAAACGATTTTTGGCGTTTTTAGTTTGGTGGTTATGATGGGCGGATTTATTCTTTCCCTGCGATTTATCACCACCGCTTATGAAATGATCCTGACTCACGAAGAATTGACGATTAATCGAAAAATTTTTTTCTGGAACAAAATGGTATTGGAAATAAATATTAATGACATCAAAAAAGTCCTGCCGGCGGAAGAAGCAAAAAAAATCGAAGGGCAAATGCGCAACTTTACGCTGACAAATATGGATGGCAAACGAAAATATGTCATTCAATACGAAGCACAGGGAAAAATTTGTTGTGCGAAGATCCAATGTACGGGGAAATTCTATGATTCTTTAAAAAAACAGGTCAAAATATAATAGCTTTAAGGATAACTTAAGGATTTTAGAGTATTATTTGGTTATAACAAGTTACCCTCTTTCAAAGTTTTTAGAAAAAACCGAACGCTTTTCACACGGCTTCGGTTTTTTTCTTTTTTGAAAATAAATTTACGAATGAATAGCTCATAAGATTAAGTATTGTTAATGTGATCATAAATCGGGTATAATACTTCTAAATAAATACTAAACCATCAGGAAAGGAAAGCCAATGGAAATTGTAGCAATTATGGGAAGTCATCGGAATGGTCATCATACTCAGAAGGCCTTAGATTACTTTCTGAACAAAATTGAAATAGAACATGAACTATTTGTTTATAATGTCAATAAAATAGACGTTAAGGCATGCATTGCCTGTGATTATTGTATTCCCCACCAGGGGGAATGTGTCATCGAAGATGATATGAGAGAAATTTATAAAAAAATGGAGACCTGTGATCTCTTGATTGTCGCCAGTCCCGTTTATTTTAGTGCATTTCCATCAAAAATAAAGGCACTGATTGATCGGACTCAAATGATTTATAATCTTAAAGATAAATCGGTGATTAAAAAGAAAAAAATTCTGATTATCGGTGTTGGCGGGGCGCCACACTATCCCCGTCAGTTCCAGGCGATGGACAACACGCTGGAATGGTACAAAAAAACCCTTAGCTGTGATGAAGTCGGTTTTGTACAGTTCTCTCATACCGATGAGTTGCCGGCGCTTGAAAATAAAAAGTGTCTGGAAGAATTAGCAGAAATTGCCGAAAAAATAAATACATTGAGTGCGAAAGTCAATTAGTAAGAAGGAGATAAAAAGATGGCAAAGATTATTGATCAGACAGAATTTAACACCCTGGTTTCAGAAGCAAAAGGCGTTGTGTTGGTAGATTTTTTTGCGACATGGTGCGGACCTTGTAAGGCACTGGCACCTATTTTGGAAGAAGTAGCAGATGAGCTCAAGGACAAGGCCGTCATTTATAAGGTTGATATTGATCAAAGTCAGCCCCTTGCTCAGGAATACCGGGTGATGAGTGTCCCCACCATGAAGATCTTCAAAAATGGTGAAGTGGTTGAGACCATTGTCGGACTTCAGTCAAAAGGCGTTTTATTGGATAAATTGAGCTATTATGCCGGTTAATTAACGTGATATTGAAAAAGATTCCTTGTTTTAATCGGGAATCTTTTTTTTATTTAGCGGTCAAACCTTAAAAAAAATAAGGAGACCGTTTTCATTTTAAGACAAATCGCCCTGTTTGTCTAAATTCCCGACAACTTCGAATAATCGTATAATTACAACCCTATTTGTGAGTGCTATACTCCTTAAAGCAAGCGAAAGGAGCGAAAAATGAATAAGAAAATATTTAACAAAGCAAACACAGTACGAATTATCGTCATTATTGGAGTCATTATTATTCCCCTTATGTATAGTTTTTTCTATCTCAGTGCATTCTGGGATCCCTACTCAAAATTGGACAACATGCCCGTTGCCCTGGTCAATAACGACACGGGAGCCACCATCAATAATCAGCAGCGAAATCTGGGGGACGAATTCCTGGATGAACTGATCAAGGATGGAACCTTTAAGTATGTAATAACCGATGAGGCCACCGGAAAAGCCGGAACCGAAACGGATGATTACTACGCCATGATTGTTGTTCCCAAGAATTTCTCCAACGATATTGCATCAGCCGCTACCGTGAACAAACAGACCGCCAGCATTATCTTTTCTCCCAATGAAAAAAGAAATTATCTGGCCAGTCAGATTTTAGGAAAAGCTGAGATGAAAATGGAAACCAGCTTACGGGAGAGTATTTCTGGCGAGATCGTCAATAATCTGACCGATCAGGTGGCCAAGGTTCCCGGTCAGTTGGGAACCCTAAATGATGGTTTAACCCAGCTTTCCAGTGGCTCATCCCAATTGTTGACTGGTTCTCAGACTTTAGCTAACGGAACCTATTCGCTGGAAAGCGGTTCCCGGGAATTAGCGTCTGGATCTGCGACCCTGGCAGACGGAACGCAGGCATTGGCTGCTGGCAGCCAGACTTTGGCCGATGGAACGCAGACCCTAGCCGCCGGAACCTCAGAATTTGCCTCAAAATTCTCGGATTTTAATGATGGCATCAGCACCTTAAAAAGCGGTTCTGCCCAGGTTAGCGATGGCGCCAACACCCTGGCCGCCGGAACCGATCAGTTGAACCAGGGGATTCAGGCCTATACCGCTGGGGTTGATACACTGATTGGTAACGTCAACCAAACCTCAGCCTTTATCTCATCTTTTGTGGCAGCCCATCCGGAATTGATGGCCGATCCCCAATTTGCGGCCTTCATTTCAAATATGGCCTCCAGTGATAATGCTGAAAGTATTGCCCAACTGGAAGCAGCCGGCAGTCAATTAAGTGGGGCATCCGATTCCATTGCCGCTGGCACCCAGTCCTTAGCAGCTGGCACCAGTAATCTGGATAGCGGAATTGCCACTGTTAGTGCCGCCGCCGGACAATTAAACAATGCTGCTGACAGCATTTCTTCGGGAGCATCAGCCGTGTCAAGCGGGGCATCATCACTGACAAACGGAGCGACAGCATTGTCAAATGGGGCTACCACCCTGACCAATGGGGTCTATACCCTGGCCGACGGTGCCACCACGCTGGCCAATGGTGCCACGACGCTGGTCGATGGCCAGAAGCAGCTTAACAACGGCATTACCACCGCACAAAACGGTGTCACTACCGCAGTTAATGACGCCAATGCCGATACCGCAAAATTAAACGGCTTGGGTACCTATGTCAGCGAGCCGGTAACCGTGGACGACGAAGTGATTGACCCGATTGCCAATTACGGAACCTACTTTTCGCCCTATTTTATGTCCTTGTCGCTGTGGGTAGGCGCTCTGATTATCTTCTTCGGGATCTATTTTGATGCCGATCAGAAATTTAAGATCCTATCCCGGGAAAGCAATCACAAAATGGCCAGAAGCTTCATTTATCTGGGCTTAGGACTGGCCCAGGCGATCCTGCTGGGCGTTATTATTAAATATGCGTTAGGGCTTCAGATTGCCCATACCGGACTCTATTTCGTTTCGGTTTGTCTGGTATCGATGACCTTCTTGGCGATTGTTCAATTCTGTATTATCCACATGGGTGATGCTGGAAAATTTGTGGCGCTGACGCTGCTGATTCTGCAGTTGACCTCCTGCGGCGGGACCTTCCCGATCGAAACCGTGCCGAAGTTCTTCCAGGTGCTTTATCCTTTTATGCCGATGACCTATTCGGTGGTTGTGTTTAAGGATACCATTACCGGAGCCATCTCCGGCGATTTCTGGCACAGCTTCCTGATTCTGGTTATCTATCTGATCGTTTTCTTTGCCGCCACCATTTTCTTGACAACCTTCAAGAAAAGAAAGGCTGAAAAAGCAGATGTTACCGTCAAAGCAAAACTGAACTCTGACCAGATCTAGTTTAAATCATTCAATCATTTATGAAACGGAACCTTGCAGCAACCTGCAGGGTTCTTTTTTTGGTGGGGATCGCTTTGACATCAAGAGCTAAAATGATATAATTGTCTTCAAAAACGTCACAAGGAGTGCCTGCATGTCAGATGTGTCAATTACCAAAACAGCGATCGCCAAAGGCTTTAAACATATTCTAGAAAATAAAAACTTTGAAAAAATTACCATTGCCGAAATTACAGCCCAATGTGGTCTGAATCGTCAGACTTTTTATTACCATTTTCAGGATAAATATGATCTGATTAACTGGATTGTTTATCATGAAGCGATTATGGTGATCAGAAAAGATCTTACCATTGAAAACTGGGACACCAAGGTGCTGGAACTGTTAACGACCATGAAAAAGGATGAGCATTTTTATCAAACCACCTTAAAAGATATCGACGGCACCGAATTTCAGAATTATCTGTTTACGGTAACCAAAGAAATCTTTCAGGAGATGATTGAACGTTTGGCCAATGATCGAAAAATGAATCCTGAAATAGCGCCAGTGATGACCCCGGAGAAAAAAACCTTTTCCGCCGAATTTCTATCCTACGGGGTGGTGGGGATGATCATCGACTGGGCCCAAAGCGGGATGAAGCAATCGCCGGAGGAAATCACCAGCAGCATTAAAGATATTATCAATGGCGCCCGGATGTTTGCCGTTTCCCGTTATTTTCAGGAACTGACCAAAGCGTAATTGTGAATACCGGCTGGATAAACAACCTCAAATAATTAACAAGAAAATTTAAGGAGTCCAAATTGAAAAAGAATGAAGTGATTGAATTAACGATAGAGGGGTTTAATTTCCCCGGCAAATCCTGGGGAATGCACGGCGAAAAAAAAGTCGTTATGAAAAACGGTCTGCCAGGCCAACGCGTGTTGGTCAATATTGCCAAGAAACGAAAAAAATATGAGGGCCGGATCCTGGAAGTGCTGGAAAAAGCCCCCAACGAAATTGATGCCGCCTGCGATGTGTTTGCCAAATGCGGGGGCTGTACCTATCAGAACCTTCCCTATGAAGAACAACTCAAGCTCAAAGAAAGCTACGTCTTAAACCTGTTGGAACAGGCCGGGATAGCGGACTTTGCTTATGAGGGGATTGTCCCCAGCCCGGAAGTCTTCGGTTACCGAAACAAGATGGAATATTCCTTTGGGGATAACGAAAAAGACGGCCCCCTGATGCTGGGGTTGCATGAACAGGGCAGCTTCTATAATATCGTCAAAACCGATGGCTGTAAGATTACCGACGAGGATTTCAATCAGATCCAAACGGCGGTGCTGGGATATTTTGCGCAAAACGGGGACAGCTATTTTCATAAACGCAGCCACGAAGGCTTTTTAAGACATCTGGTGGTGCGCAAGGGAAAACACACCGGCGATCTGCTGATCAATCTGGCAACCACCACCCAAGGAAATCTGGACGAAGCGGCTTTTGTCAAATGCTTGCTGGATCTGCAGCTGGAAGGCCAGATCCGGGGGATTCTGCATACCCAAAACGATGGCATCGCCGATGTGGTCAAAGCCGAAACCGCTAAAATTCTATACGGCGAAGATAAGATTGAAGATAAGATTTTGGGACTGACCTTTGAAATCACCAGCTTTTCCTTTTTCCAGACCAATACCTTAGGGGCGGAAAAACTCTACTCCGTCGTCCGGGATTTTGTTGGCCAGGAACAAAACGAAGTGATCTATGACCTTTACTGTGGCACCGGCACCATTGCCCAGGTACTGGCCCCGGTTTCTAAAAAGGTGGTCGGCATCGAGCTGGTCGCCGAAGCCGTGGAAGCCGCCAAAGCCAACGCGACCAAGAACGGCTTGGACAATTGCCAGTTCATCGCTGGCGACGTGATGGTGGAGGTGGCCAACCTGCACGATCAGGCCGATGTGATTATTCTAGACCCACCTCGGGATGGCATTCATCCTAAAGCGATCTTTAAAATTCTGGATTTTAAGCCGAAGGTGTTTGTGTACGTTTCTTGTAAAGCGACATCGCTGGCCCGGGATCTGCCGTTTTTTGTGGCGTCGGGGTATGAAGTGAAGAAGGTGAAGTGCGTGGATATGTTTCCGCATACTGGGCACGTGGAGACCATAGTCCTGTTGCATCGTAAAAACGGCTATAATAAATAACTAAAATATAATACGCAATAAAAAAGGACATGAGAATAAATGCTTTCATATCCTTTTTTATTACTGAATTCGATATTCTTGATCAATATAGCCATAAAGGGAAGCATAAAAAAATTCGCTACATTCCAGCTAAGACAATTGAATATAGAATGCTTAGGGTCGCGGCTTATATGCAGGGTTAGAGTACTTCGGGACCAGTTCAATTAGGGTAGTCTAGAAATTCAAATAGAGGCTTATGGGCATACGATTAAAAGTTTTCTTATGTGAATTTTTATTGGTGTATTTTATGACATTGGTAGTGGTTTAAGGCGAACGGGAAGAGCAGGTTTAAATGCGTTACTAAAAGAGGTAAAGTCGTTCGGAGATGCGCGACAAGGATTGAAAAAGGGGAAGAATTGTGCTCTGAATCACTGACTATAAATAAAGAGTGGATTAAGGAAAAGCTAGCTAATACAGGTGTTGGCGGAATGTATGATGAAAATATTATAAGGGAACGGATTGAGCAGATTTGCGTTTATCAAAGCAATTTAGCTGTTAAGGGAAGAAAATGATGAGGAGTTATTGACTCGTTTTTAGTATTTTTAATGCCTAATATATAGATTTTAGTAAATTAATTAAGCATGAAATACCAATAATGAATTGAGATATAAAGAAAGCGTATTCCAAATAATGTTTTTATTCGTTGTGAAAATCTTCTCATAGGGGTAAAATTGATATAATAATATCATTGATGTACTTTGCGTTGAAAAAAATACATCTAATGTGCAAATGAAATACTATGTTTGCTGGTGAAAGAAGTATGAAAGGGGGAATATGGTTGAAAAAATCGGATGAACGAATTCAATTTATAGCAGATTACATTTTTGCGTATGAAGAGAAAATCAAGATGCTTAACATCAACGGACTTTTTGATGCTGCAAAATTGTTCGAATTATTTGCAATTGAAGCAGGAAGCTTATACTTTGGACAGAGGCTCAGTAATCTAAATATTGATACATATACTTACCCTTGCGTTGATTTGATTTCTGAGGATAAGCAAACTTACATACAAGTAAGTACTGTGAAAGACATTCCTACAAAGATAAGAACTACACTTGAAAATATTAGGGATTCAAAGCGACTTGAAATTAACACGTTGACAAATGTAAAGTTTTTCATGCTTAACAATGATAGTGTGGACAAGGTGAAAGATTATATTGGAAATGACCAGATAGGTAATATTTCCTTTGTTAAAGCAAGCGACTTAGTCACGACAAAGGATATTCTTCAAAAAGCAACAGATAATCTAGACTTTCAAATTGCCTTATACGAACTGCTTAAGAGAGAAACAGAGAGCATTAAAGATAACTCATATAAACTTCAAGAAGCTATTGAGGATAGTAAAGCCGTTGGATTAGGGAATATAGATTGTAAAATAAATAATGAGTATGAAATAGATCGAAGTGAACTTATTTCCAAGATAAAAGCAGATAACCACAATAATATTTCTATACAAGGGGGAGCTGGCAGCGGCAAGTCTGTTCTTTGCAAGAAGATTGTTGAAGAGGAATCAAACCTTATTTATGCAAGGGCAGAACGGTTTCTTGAGGAAACTGACATAAATAATATTTGGGGGTTTAATGTTAGGCAAACACTTGAATATTTAAATGACAAGCCGGTTATTTTCTTTATTGATTCTCTTGAATTTATTGCCGATAGCCGAACGAAATTAGATCTATTATGTGTTCTATTTGAATGTACGAAGAAATATCCGTCTGCAAAAACAATCGTTTCCTGCCGTACAAGTGATAAAAATGCTTTCATGAAAATCGAAAGTAATTACTCAATTTATCCTTATGAAGTGTCCGAATTAACGATATCGGAACAATTAGCGATTGCAAAAAAATACCCCCCTATTAAAAAAATGTTAGATATGAACTCGTATACTGAACTTCTGAAATCCCCATTTTATATTAACTTGATAGTTTCAAAAATTACTGACGTTGATAACATTTCTGATGAGAATCAATTAAGAGAATATATTTGGCAACATGTAATTTGTTTAGACAACAACGAGTTTAGGAAGGTTGTTGAGTCAATAGTTTTCACTAGGGCTAAGGATTTTTCGCTTGGAGCTGCTAGCTCGGAGTACGACACAAAAATATTAAAAAGTCTAATTTCAAAAGGCGTATTGGTTAGTAACGGTAATACTGTTAGATTAAAGTACGATATTTTTGAAGATATTTGCTTTGAGCAGCATTTAGATAATGAATTTATTAAATGCAAAGGGAAGTACAATGAGTTTTTTGATGAAATTGAGACTTTTGGCAGATGTATTTATCGACGTTATCAAATTTGGATTTCGAATAAATTATTTGCAGAGACCAATCGCGAAAAATTCTTATTTGAATTGGTTTTTTCAACTAAAATGCCGGAAGCTTGGAAAAAGCAAACTGAAATAGGTTTAGTGAAATCACGGCATTGTGGTCAATTTTTTAGTGAGTATGGACAAACAATAATTAAAAACGGTATGTTCAATGATTTTATTGAAACAACAAACTTATTCGCATTTGAAATAAATGGTTTTTACGCAAAATTGGGCCCTTATCTTCAGTTGCGCCCAAGTGGAGAGGGCAGAGGAAGCTTAATAAGTCTAATTGTTGAAAATAAACTGTATGAAAAAGATGAAATTTCGCGATTGGATTTAGCAAAAATCTGCTCAGATTACTCTAAATTATCCTTAAAAAAAGAAAAGACAGCTAAAGAAGTTTGCATAATATTGGAACATTTGATTGATAAATATATACTTGAAAGCGAAGAAACAAATTACTATAAATTAGATGATATAGTAAATGACTTGCTTATAACTACTTATCAAATGACAGAATATTCTAAAGAATGGATTAAAGAATTTTGGGGTAGGTTAGAATCTTATTATAAGTGTGGAGATAGAGATAAGCAGCGTCTGGCAGAAGATATTATCGAGGATACTCTCAAATGTAAGCATACGAAACTAGCAGAACATTTACCGAAGGAGTTATGTAATCTGGCAGAAATGTTTTGGACATATTCTCCTAAGAAAAATCATAATCGAGGTAACTATAGTTTTTATGAAAGAGAAAGAGATGATAGATCTTACCAGTATGGGTTAAGTGAAAAGGCAGATAAATACGAACATGGGTCAACTCGAAGTTCAGTAATTGAAGATAATTTCTTTTGCAATTTATTCAGAGAAAATTTTTGGGAAGGCTTGAATTGGGCAATTAGTTTTGTTAATAAAGCAATATCAGCCTTAGCAGGAAAACATGAAGGCGGTTTATTTACCTATGAAATTAATTTTATTAAAGATAATTTAAGAAAATCTTACATTGGTATGCCTGAAATGTGGTTAGCAACTGTGGAAGAGCACAGAATGCCCATGGTCATAAGTGATTTATTATTTTGCTTAAAAGAAGAGCTGCGCAGTGTAATAGAAAATGATGCTGTTGTAGATAAAGAAACTGCTAAATTTGCTAATAATGTCAGGAAACTTATCTACGATAAATCAAATAACATAGCACTGTTAGCAATTATTGCAGATATTGGAATTGAGTTTCGAAAAAAATTACCTGGCTATGCATTAGACTTAACAACAAATATTGATATCATTCATCACGACTTAACAAGGCAAGCATTATTGACAAAGAATCCAGTTAAAGAAATGCTTGAAAAGCAAATATTGATGACGATGGGAATGCCTTCATCTTTACTCCCAGATAGGTATAATAAAAAGAATGCTAAGCAATATGACTTACTAAATTATGTTATAGATTCCCAAATTTACTATGACGAAGAAATCAAAACACTGTGTCACAGTATTTTAGACTATCTCTATACGATTGTCCCAAATGATAAAGAGAATGCAATTAACTGCTTACAAATTCAGAAGATGGATTTGAGAACTGCTCAGGCGGTAAAAATTGATGATAACACCATAGCATTAGTTCCAACTATCACAGGCGAAGCAGAAAAGATAACAATTGAAAATGAAAATCTAAGACAGCCTGAAAATTCAATGATATTAATGATTAAAGATTGCTCCGAAAAAATCAGTAATAATGAGTTTACATTAAAAGATTGCATTGAGATGATAGAGTTACTGGTTGAAACAAGAAAAAAAGATATTATGCCAGAAGTTTACGATAATGTTCTTATTGGTTTTATTATAAGGGCTTTAAATGATAAGGAACTTGATGGCGATACCAGAACAAAATTTTGTAATATATGGATAAGTGGTATAGAAACTTATTTCTCAAATGGGAGTTTTATTTTTGAATATAGTTATAGTTGGGTACTATTTACTCAAATAGAAAACAATATTTGCGATGAAACAAAAAATCGGATTAAGCAATTAATAATAGATTTGGTAATGTATAAGGGACAACATGGCGTAGTTTCAGAAATAGCACGTTATGCAAAACGATATTTAGCAACCAATGAGCAACTTGCAAAGTCAGTATTCAATACTATTGTAAAACTTGCTGAAGATGAAATGAAACATCAAAAATACAATGCTGAATATATGAAAAAACATAGAAAAAAAGAAGAATTAGAATTTTTACCAAATAGACAGCCAAAACTCCTAGGCGTTGATTTTTATATAGAAAAAGATAAAAGAAAAAAATATAAAAGCCTACGAGGAGAAATAATCAGAGAATATTTATTTAATAATACCAAGCTTGATTTATCAAATTTTGACTTGGATAATTATGATATAGCAACTTTATGTTTTGCTATTAATTGTGGTTTGTCTCTAAATGATGATTCTTTTGCAGTAATCGTTAAAAAATTTGTTGTGGGCATGATTAATGTGTGGAAAGCAAACCAAAAATCACATCGCTCACATGAAATACTTGATGTTCATTCATTGTATGAAGTTATGGAATTCTTTCAAAGGGAACTTGTTGCAAGTAAGATTCGGACATCAATCGCTTTAGACATTCTTTTTACAGAAATTGATTATTCAAAATTTACTAGAGAAACCATAGAGTTTTATCTGGACGTATTTGGATCGTTACTTGCATATTATTTTGATTCGCATAGTGACAAAGGTAACCGAGCTTATTGTGAAAATATTATTCATTCGCTAGAAGATAAGATTATAGTGATAAAAGAAGAAAGGGTGAAGGTCGAATTTTACAAATCGTTAATATTGTCAAATACTAGGTACGGTGCCAGCGGAGATTGGAGTAAATGCCCTTCAGGGTATTCTTATCGAGATAAACAATTTTTAAATGATATATTCAGCAAATATGGCGGATTTCATTTAAAAGAGATGCTGCATACAATTTATAAACTTCACTTAGATAAATTATTACCGGAGATACTTTTGTCAGTAAGAGATGCATTCAAGAATGCATCGTTAACAAAACTATTGAGTTCTGATACATTTGAAAAAATAGTGAGGAAGGAAAAAGCAATTGTAATACTAATGGCATCAAAAGCGTTCTTAGATTTAAGCGACAGCATAAAACAAGATGACGATTTAACAAATGCATTTGAAGAAATCTTAGAAATGCTTGTGGAAATTAATTTCGAAGAAGCGGCAACTATTTTAGATGAATTTAGAATTCACTGATCTTTTCCAGCGTTAACTAATATTATTCAATTCATAAAAACGATGATAAGACGAATAACTCTATAGCTAGCACATAAAAGCTATCGTGAAACTATGATGAAAAGTGGCTCGTAATTAATCCGTATGACAAGGGGACGTTTCGTCTGTCATATCATGGGCAACAAATCCCACAAACTACGAGAATTATTGATAAAAAGAAAGACTATCTGAACCGATAGGTTCAACAGGAAATTGAGGGAAGTATCCTTTAATTGCTCTATACCCTGGAATTGGCGAAAATGATGATAGAGCAAGCATTGTTCATGTGAGTATTTCGGTCGTGATTTCCACCCAGTCCGGATATTCATTCCGACTGGTTTTTTCAACCGAAATATTTATTTATGACAAACGAAGCGTCCCTGTGTCATTTTCCAACATTATTATATCAGGAACTTGAAGTAGGAATGATTGAATGCTCTACTTGGTTTCACGATCAAGCAAGAGAAATTAATAGAACTGTGCATTATTTAGAGCAATTTCAAGAATATGTTGATTTTTTTGAAAGTTGTTGCAATCAAAATAGAGTAAAGTAAAAAGCAGTTACTACAAAAAAACCTTTATGTAGCGAAAGTATTTTGATAATGATAAAATTGTTGGACTGCACAATTTAAGTTTTTATTTGATGCTCTGATGCAGATAAACATACTGACAGAGGCTCATTTTCAAGAGAACCGTGGAATAAAATTATATATGATTTTCTATTTTAAAACATAATTAAGGAAAAATTCATAAGAAGGACCGGAATATTAACGAGAAAAAGGAAGAAATGATCAAGATGCAGAGTTTTTTAAAATTTAAAAACAAAATTAGTGATATTTTAATCATTGAATATGTTTATTTTTTACAATGTATATTGTCTATATATTTGGTACTTGGGGTATCTGAGAATTATAATATTATAGGCATAATAAATATAACTGTTTTTGCGATAATGGTGATATGCATTTTAGAGGCTTTTGTTTATTGGAATAACAATCAACATGAGATTAATAAAATAGTTTTATTTTCAAAAGTAATTCTATCTTCAATGATAATTTGGGTATACCTCATTAACATAGGAATAATCAAAATTTATCAGCGTTTTAAAGCGATATCAAATATGGAACAGCTAAAGCCCATTGAAATAATTACTATAATGAGCTGCTTTTTATTAATAATTATTCTAATATTATTTCATGCAAAGTATAGTGGTTTTATTGAAAAACAATGGATCTCTCTTATTTTTTGTTTGTTTCTATTAGTTTGGATTGTATTTGGATTTTTTTATTATGTAATAGAATATTACGGGGTAAGTGAATCATTTTCCTACAGTGATGGATTTGTAGGAGAAAACAATGTAGATAGTATGAACATATTGAAAATAAATGAAATCTCTAAGAAAGAACTTATCGAATTAATAGTTCGCAAAAAAGATTATATTAATGAGAAATTAAAACTTGAAGTAAATGGTCAAATTTTGTTTTTTACAGAAGAAAAAATTGGAGAAAATTGGGGTGACTATTATTATGAAAATTATATTGATAAATATAATGCATTTGACATAATAAATATTGAACCTATAACTATTAACCAAGGATATTTGACAGAAGATTCAGGATTTTATAATAGTGATGACTATTTGAATTTTTTTAAAAAAGACTGCCTTTGTGTAACAGTAAGATTATTTAATTCAAATGTAAATCAACTTGAAGGGGCAATATCTAAAGAAAAGTATGATTCTAATGTTGAATATAGTAATAAAGATTTCGAGGATATAGTATTACTTTTTGAAAGTGATAATTATTATAATTATTGCATAATGTCAAGTGTGTCGAAAAATCTGTTTTTAGATTGTTTGTCTGAATCAAACACACTTTTAGATAATATGATAAGTGATATTAGAATGGGCATAAAAGATTATCCTACCAGCATAATTGATTATTTATATTATAGCGGAATAATAATAACTACAGTTGGTTTTGGAGATATGACACCAATTTCGAAAGAGGCAAAGATTTTATCTAATATTGAGGCACTGCTAGGTCTAGTAATTATGGGAATTTTTATTGCAAAGGCTTTTGATAATGTGGGAGAAAAGAAAAAAAGGTAGTGTCAATAATTTTTCGCAAAAATGGAAACAGCCGTTTGGGAAATAAATATGACACAGGCATGACACGGGGACGCTTCGTTTGTCATGGGTATCAATCTGTGATATGTTTAAAAATAATCAAGAGTTGAAATCGAAAATGGAAAGACAAGCTCGGGTTGAAAGCGCAACCGTAATTTACCATGTGATGTTGAAGGGACAGGATGGGCGTAATATTTTTCTGGATGATGCGGATCTATCTTTATTGAAAAACTGGGTAAAGCCACAGAAACCGGCGGGTTTCAATTGTATGGCTATTGTCTGATGGTTCAACCACGTTCATCTAGCTGATCAAAGTATGACAAGGGCATGACAAGGGGACGTTTCGTTTGTCATATTCGTCAATCTCTGATATACTTGAAAAAAATAACAGGAGGTGAAATCAGAAATGGCAAGACAGGCACGGGTTAAAAGCACAACCGGAATTTATCATGTAATACTGAAAGGTCTGGATGGACGAAATATTTTTTTGGATGACTCGGATCGATCAATTTTTATAGAAAAGCTCAATAAAGCCAGAGAAACTGGTGGTTTTCAGTTATACGCCTATTGTCTCATGGATAACCACGTTCATCTGCTGATCAAAGAAGGCGAAGAATTAGGAACCAGTATCAAACGGATTACCGTAGGATATGTTCAATTGCACAACAATAAATACGGACGAATCGGTCACCTTTTTCAGAATCGTTTTAGCAGTGAAGTTGTCGAAGAGGAACAGTATCTAATGGCGGTGGTTCGGTACATTCACCGTAATCCCTTAAACGCAGGAATGGTTGCTCGATTGGAAGAATATCCATGGAGCAGTTATGATAAAGTTATCCAAGCCTATCAGGTAAATTCGACTACACTTGATATTGAAATCATCAAAGATTATTTTCCGACGGCTGCAGATTTTGTTCGTTTTTCGGAGGAGGAAAATCAGGATGAATGTCTGGAAATCAATCAAAAAATCAGATGGTGTGATTCACAGCTTGCTGATATGCTGAGACAGAACAGCGAATATCAGAATCTGGGCGAATTGTCTGTTGACAAGCGAAACCGGTTGATCAAACAGATTCAGCAGGAAACTGGCAGCAGTATCCGTCAATTGAGTCGGGTACTGGGACTGGGTAAGATGATGGTGGAACAGGCATTGAAGGGGTGAATATGAAGAACGAAACGTCCCCTCATCATATGTTTATACGAAAAAAGAAGGGGCTGTGCTGTTATGAAGAAATACATTAGCATTATAATTTCAGCTTTACTTATTATCTTAGCTATTTACACTGTAAATTATATTTCAAATCCGGAACGTCAAATAAAAAAATTTGTAAGTGAAAATAGTAAAGAATTGGTGACTATTGCGGAATCACATCTAAATTCTGATACAACAATAGAAACATATAAGGACGTAAAAGTTGAGCAAGTTTTTAGTGGGAACAATGAAATTGTGCAGTTTTTTTACGATGGGAAAGGAATTGCGCCAGCTTCTAAATATTATGGTTTTTATTACTCACCAGATGACGTTCCGGCAGCATATCAAAATACGAATTTCAACCTTGCTTATGTATCGGATAATGAATGGAAATGGTCAGAGGACGGTACAGATAATGGTGGTCGAACAATAAGAATTATAGAGAACTGGTTTTATTATGAAGCATGGTTTTAGAATGGCAAAATCTAATTTGGTAAAACATGCCTATTCGAATGAAGACGTTTCAGGATGTTTTGAGCCTTGAGCGAAACGGAAGTATGACGTCGGGGCGTTTCTTTTGTCATGCCTAATCATGATGATTATATATTTAACGAATGAGTGCTTGATTAAAATGACATGAATTGCTATGGTATAATTAATTTTTCAAAATTATTAATACATAGTCGCAAAGACGAAGATTTAATAGTCACAGATAGTGATTTAATTGCATTTAAGATTGCGACATAATACTTATTAATTAATAGTAAGTTGCTTTGCATAAGGAAGGGTTTAAAGATGGTTAAGGATCATTTAGGAAAGAGTTATAAGAGCATTAAAGAGATGTGTTCAGCATACAATATCAGTTATGCAGTTTTTCTTGATAGAAGAAGCCTAAATTGGTCTTTAGAAGATTGTTTAACGGTTATAGTAGTAGACCATAACGGCAGAGGCTATAAATCAGAAGAAGATATGTGTAACTATTGGGGTGTTAAGTATTATGTGTTTAAAGATAGACTTTCTGAAAATTGGACATTAGAAGAGGCTTTGGAAGGTAGACAACCGGATAGGATTAAGGATCATCGCGACAGGGGGTTTAAAACAAAGTCTGAAATGTGTTTGCATTGGGGTGTTAAGGAGTATGTTTTTAATGATCGGATGAAGGATGGGTGGTCATTAGAAGAAGCTTTAGAAGGTAAAAATCCGAATACGGTAGTTGATCATTTGGGTAAGAAGTATGACACCGAGAAAGATATGTGTGCTTATTGGGGAATGAAAAGCTATATCTTTAAAGATCGAATAAAAGATGGTTGGAGTTTGGAAGAAGCTTTGACGATACCATATAAGTTGTAGTAAGTAAGCGTTAGGGAACCCGTATTGAAAAAATGGTTATATGAAACGTTCCCTCGTCGTTCAGGACGACGCTTTGTGCCCTGAGAGAAAGAAAGAAATGGTTAAATAAATGAACAAAATAATTAAGATTAGGAATGAAGAAGAAGCAGATTATCAGAGAGTAGAAGAAATCACCAGGAAATCCTTTTGGAATTTATATATTCCAGGGTGTAATGAACACTATTTAGTGCATGTTATGCGAGCTCACGAAGACTTTCTGTCGGAGTTGGATCTGGTGATTGAAGTTGATAATCAGATTATTGGGAATATCATGTATACGAAAGCAAAACTCATTGATGAATCTGGGGCAGAAAAAGACATCCTTACGTTCGGTCCCATTTGCATTTTGCCGGAATATCAGAGAGAGGGGTATGGAAAGATACTATTGGAGTATTCCTTTGAACAGGCTGTCGCACTTGGTTATGATGTGATTGTAATATTTGGAAATCCGAATAATTATGTAAGTCGCGGTTTTAAGAGTTGCAAAAAGTATAATATCTGTCTTGAAAATGATATCTATCCGTCAGCAATGATGGTAAAAGAACTTAAACCAGCTGTCTTGGATGGAAGAAAATGGGTTTACCGTCAAAGTCCGGTATTTGAGATCGATGAACAAGAAGCTGAGCGTTTTGACGCGGTTTTGGAAAGGTTGGAGAAAAAATACCAGCCAAGCCAGGAAGAATTTTTTATTCACAGCCATTCGATGATCCAGTGAGTTTGCCATACGGAAATTCTGGATCGTTCAAAAAGAAGGTTCTCGCTAAGTAAACTGCCTATGACAGGTGGGGATGCTTCGCTTGCCATACATTAAAACAGATAAATTAAATTTGTTGGAGGCAAAAGGATGAAAACTCTAAATAAACGAATCGAGGCGTATACGCACCAGTTGCAGCTAAGCGAAATCCAAATTGCGTACAAAGGGATATTAGCGTTTATCGGTCAATTAAGAGCCGCTTTAATTAAAAAATACCCCCATTACGATGTCAGTAACATCTATCAGGGATATCTGGATATGTCCTATTTTTCTTTGAGTACGAAGCCATTAAAAGATAAAGGGTTAAAAATTGCGATTGTGTATTTACATGAAAAAGGGAGCTTTGAAGTATGGCTTTCTGCTCGGAATCGAGATATTGCCAAGACCTATAAATCGATACTGGATAGTCTTTCAGAAGAAATAAATGTATTTCATGATCACAATAATCAGGATGCTATTGTAGAATGCGTATTGACACCGACACCTGATTTTGAAGATCAGGCTCAGTTGATCAATACGATTGATCAAGGTGTCGAAAATTTTTTTTCGGAGATAATCAGTCGCTTATAATAAAAGTTTAGGTTGCCTATGCATGATAAGAAGGGGAATAAAAATGCCAAAAACGAGAAAGATGCTCAGTGACTGGAAGGCCCCGTATATTCAATCGCTGATGATGTTAATTGAAACCCAGAGTAAAGAAACCCTTGCAAACTGGGCCATTGCTTATTGTGAAGCGGTGATGGAGCCATTGTGGGAGCGGGACTACCCGGATGATTTGCGACCGCAAAAGGCTTTAAAGGCAGCTCGGGAATGGTTGGCAGGGTCAATCAAACTGCCCCAGGCAAAAAAAGAAATCCTTGCGTGCCATGGAGCGGCCCGTGACGCAGAGGGAAATCCGGTGGCTCAAGCGGCGGCGAGGGCCATCGGTCAATCGGCATCGACCATTCATTCAGCGCGGCATTGCATTGGTTTGGCTCTTTATGGGGCCTTGGCAGTCGCCTATGATCAGCTCGGGACAGTGGCAATCTGGGAAGAGATTGAACAATGCGCTGCCGCAGAATGTGGTCGGATCGAAGCCGCTTTGCGTAGCATGGCCGTGGAGAATGAACCGAACCCGGCGAAAATCAACTGGAACTGTTAAATGGGACAAAAGTGGAAAGGGGCAAAGATGCGATTCAAGGAAGAATATCATCTCTATGCATTAATCACGATTGGTTGCTGGTCGCTGGCTTATGTTCTGACGCGATTGGCTTTAACTTATTTTTCTATCTATAGTCTGGGCTTTTGGCGTTATTTTATCGCTTCACTGACCTTGTTGGGAGTGGCTGTTGTCGTTAAGATGAAAATGCCTCCCAAAAAAGATTGGCCGATCTTTTTCTTGTCCGGAGCGCTGGGCTTTTTTCTCTATATGATCTTTTTTAATCAGGGTCAACAGATGGTTTCGGCGGCCACCGGCAGCATTATCATTGCCACGGCACCGGTCATTACGGCGCTGTTAGCGCGCATCATTTATCGGGAAAAGCTGACTTGGCTGCAATGGTTGGCGATCGGACTGGAATTTTGTGGCGTGGCATTTTTAACGCTGATCAATGGGGTTGTATCGGTTAACATCGGGGTGATATGGCTCTTTTTAGCGGCTCTGGTTTTAAGCTTTTATAATCTTTTGCAACGGAAACTCACTAAATCTTATGCGCCCCTACAAACAGCGGCCTATAGCATTTTTGCGGGAACGATTCTGCTGGCGGTCTTCCTGCCAGCGTCGGCGAATCAGGCGATTGCAGCGCCGCCGATGCAATGGGTCTATGTTCTGATTCTGGGGGTATTCTCTAGCGCCATCGCCTATGTTGCCTGGACGAAGGCTCTGTCCGTAGCAGAAAAGACTTCTCAGGTCAGTAATTATATGTTTTTAACCCCTTTCTTGACCAGTGTATTGGGTTTTTTGATTGCTGGTGAAATCCCGGAGCAGTCAACAATCATTGGTGGTGCAATTATTCTGTTTGGAGTCTTTTTGTTTAATTATGGTGAGGGGCTAAAAGGCGTTAGTAAACTCCGCAATTAAGCTAAAAAACTCTTCGATCAGCCGTGGTGAAACAATTGAGCATGATCTCTATAAATACATCTTGTGGAACGTGATTTTCAAATAAATCGTGATTTAAAAACAAACATGAAGCGATGAGGATGACAAACGTGACATCTCTTTGTCATCAAAAGTCGCCTAATTAAAACGAAGGAGAGGAACAACAGATGGAAACAGTTGAGCGTTTTGTCAAAGCACAGGAAGAAAGCTATGTGCAGGCACTCCAGGAAATTAAAAATGGTCGCAAGCGCAGCCATTGGATGTGGTATATTTTCCCCCAGCTTAGAGGGCTGGGTAGGAGTGAAACGGCCAGGTATTATGGCATCGAGAATCGGCAAGAAGCAAAGGCGTACATGGCGCATCCGGTGCTGGGTTCGCGGTTACTGGAGATTTCCGGGGAATTGTTGAAGCTTGAGTCGAGTGATGCCAATGCGGTATTTGGCCGACCCGATGATTTGAAGCTGAAATCATCAATGACCCTGTTTTATCTGGTCGATGGTAATCCGACGTTTAAGGCAGTGCTGGATAAATATTTTGGTGGCGAGATTGATGAAGTTACGGCTGATCAACTAGGCAAGTAAGAAATGAATGCTTGTGACGAAAAGTCTCCGCATCACATCGTTATGATTTCTTTTTAACATCGTCGATAATTTCGATTTCTAAATAATCAAACCAGATGGATTCGCTAAACTGTTCTTCCCGAAAAGAGGTTTTATAAACCTGATTTAATTCTTTAAAAAATATTATTTATAATATGACGTTATGCTGTCATATTTAAGATGGTACAATTAATTAAAAATACAGGCAAGGGAGAAATAAAGATGGCCAGACCAACAACTAAGTCCAGCTTGATGGCGGAAGCAGATAGCAATTATGAAAAACTGAATCAACTGATTGATTCAATGACCGAAAAAGAATTATCGATCGCATTTGATTTTTCAGATGATGACCGAAAAAAAGAAGCCCATTGGCGAAGAGATAAGAATCTTCGAGACGTTTTGGTGCATCTATATGAATGGCATCAGCTTGTTTTAAATTGGGTGGATTCCAATATGAATGGAGAAGATAGACCTTTTTTACCGGAGCCGTACAATTGGAAAACATATGGAGCGATGAATGTGGCTTTTTTTGAAAAGCACCAGAACACTTCACTTGATCAATCCAAAGAAATGTTTGAAAAATCGCATCAGGATGTTCTAAAGTTAGCGGGCACCTTCACAAATGAAGAACTGTTTACAAAAGGGACCTATAAATGGGTTGGTGGAAGCACCTTGGGTTCATATTTTGTAAGTGCGACAGCAAGTCATTATGACTGGGCGATGAAAAAAATCAAAGCACATATTAAAAATTGTAAGGCTATCAAAAACTAAGCAGAGCAGTTGGGATGGCTTGTGCCTATCGATGTGGGGTGGACGTCGATCAACCAGTGTCACATACAAGGAGAATCTATGATAAGAAAATTTAAAACAGATGACTTAGATGTAATTATGGAAATATGGCTTAGAACCAATGTGGAAGCTCATGATTTTATTGCGGACAGCTATTGGCTGAAAAACTATGATTCCGTGAAAAGTATGCTACCTGATGCGGAAATCTTCGTTTATGAAGACAATGGCACAATTCAGGGATTTGTAGGTTTAGTGGAAAATTACATCGCCGGAATTTTTGTCAGTCAGGACTGTCAGTCACATGGGATCGGAAAAGCCTTGCTTGACCAGATTAAGAACCAATACGCCGAATTATTCCTGCACGTTTATGAAAAAAATGTCCGTGCGGTGCGGTTTTATCAAAGAGAATCATTTGTTGTGTCCAAGGCGCAGGCGGATGAATGCACCAGGGAAGCAGAGCTCGTCATGAATTGGAAAAAACAGGCATAGCTTTTTACGCCAATGGCAGGGTACCTTTCATTATTGATATTTTTGATCATCCGGCATGGCTATTTTTTCTTTTTACCATCGTCGATAATTTCAATTTCTAAATAATCAAACCAGATGGATTCGATAAACTGGTCTTCATGAAAAGATGTTTTGGAAATTTGCTTAAGTTCTTTTGTGTTTTTTTCAAACCACATTGGTTTTTCCAAATCAAAGTCATGGCAGAAGGTTTCTAAAGCAGCTTGGATTTTATCATTAATATTCATGGATTTATTATCAATTTCGACAACTTTTTCTTCCGCAAATTTATTGTTTTTCATGATTTTTCCCCAAAGTCGAAACATGTTTTTTACCTCTCGATCATCAATGTGTTCTCACATTCGGCTAATTTTTTAAATGTCTGTCGAATGGACATATGTTGAGTATAAGGGGTGGAGCGGAAAAAGTAAAGCAACGATCACTGTAAACTGCCGATATTATAACAATCAACAAAATGACAACGGCGATTTGGGAATATTTCAAGTCTAAAGGCGGCAGGTCCAATGAAATATCCCCAATAACTTCTGGCGGCTTAGCCAAACGTGATTGTAACCACACCACCAGAATCGCCGTTGCGTAGTTCGAGTTGTCCGGCGTGTATTTTTGCGACGCGTGCGGCAAACCAAAGGCCAAGGCCATTGTGTCCATCGGCACCGCGGGCTGCGTCACCACGCCATAGGCGATCGGTTGCATGGTGTAACGCCACCTTGCTAAAGCCGGAGCCTTCATCACACACCGTGACTTGCCAGCCACCATCGACCATGCTGCCTTCTAAATACACGTTTTTACCCGCTGGTGTATGCTCGATGGCATTTTGCACCACATTACCGAGGGCCCGAAGCAAATGATCTTTCTGAATCCGCGCTGCACCCTCCAGACCGTTTTGGGTGTGCAGGCAAATTCGCTTGGCTTCGGCAATGGCGATTGTGCGCTGACAAAGCTCGTCAAACATGGCGGGCAGGCTGGTGTTTTCAAAGGCCTCATCCGCACCGGCGGCGGTTTCTAACAGACTAGCCAGATACTGCTTGGCGCGGTCGTTGCTGGCCACAATTGTCTCCACCATTTTGCGGCTGCTCTCAGACAGTTCTTCATCCAGAAGAAGTTCGCCGTTGCCGCCCACTAAGGTGAGCGGGGTTTTTAAATCATGGGTGAGGGCAGCTATTTCCGCCTCACGTTCTTGCTGTGCCGCCCATTGGGCGGACAGGGAACTGTACAAGGCCTCTTTCATATGCGCCATCGCACCGAGTGCCTGGTCGTATTCCCGGATGCCTGCGTGGGGAATTGTGAAATCGAGCTCTTGGGCGCCGACTTTCGCGCTCACCTCGCCAAACAGCTTCAGCTTAGCGGCGAGACGCCGCCGGAGCCCCAGGGTGTTAAACAGCAGACAAAGCACCCAGGCCCCACCAAGGGTGGCTAGCCACAGGTATTCAAAAGGGGGCAATATGTCACGCAGCATCGGGTTGGCAAACTCGGCCCGGTAATACCAGTGAAAGATTGCGGTGCTGCCATCGGCGTAGGTGTGCCGCGAAACATGGATGCTGTCGGTATCGTGCTGTAAAAACCCGGCCAGGACTTCCAGCTTCTTACCCTCTACGTTGCTTGCTAACACGTCGCCGTTTTGGCCAAACAAAGCGTACTCGGCCAGAAAATTGTCACCCGGAGAGACAAACGTTTTTGGCTCGCCGGCCAGCAGTTGCTCGACCTGTTGGTTGGAGACGTAGCCCTGGTAAATAACATCGGTGTTTTGAAGCCACCCAAAGCCGCAATACCATACCAGACAGCATAATAGCATACTGCCAAGCATCACGATGGCAAAACGCATAAGCACAAAGGAAAGGCTTACAGAACGCTGTTTTTTCGCCATTTGTAGCCCACCCCCCAAACGGTTTCGATGGGGCTGATGGCGTCGACTTTCAGCTTGGCACGGATATTTTTGATGTGCTCTGCAACGGCCGACGAATCGCCCTCAGCGTCAAAGCCGAAAACCGCTTCATATAATTGTTCTTTGGTAAACACCTGTCCAGCATGCAGGGCCAGATGCTCACAGATCGAGTATTCGCCCTTGGTAAAGGGCAGGGTGTGTTCGCCTGCGCTGGCCACCTTGGCCTGCATATCAAAGCGCACCCCGCCTCGGTTCAGGGTGTGGGTCGGCTGACGCACCTCCCGCCGCAGATGGGCGTTTACCCGTGCACGCAGCTCCGCAAGACTGAAAGGCTTTTTAATGTAATCATCGGCGCCCAGGCCAAAGCCTTGGACAAGAGCCGCGTCTTCCGCCTTGGCGGTTAGAAACAGGATCGGGCAATCCACCTCGGCACGGATCCGGCGGCACAGGGAAAAGCCATCCTCGCCGGGCATCATCACATCGAGCAGCAGCAGATCGTACAGCTGGCACCGGGCGGGCTGCACGGTCGCGGCATCCGCTTCGGTATCGATCTGGTGGCCGTCCTTTTCCAGAGCTGCGCGCACCAGGGATAGCATATCAAGGTCATCATCGACCACTAACAGTTTCGGCATCATCTCACCTCCTTGTTTTACTCTTGTATAACATTACCTTCCCAGCGACTAAACCATCGCAGGGACAAAACCAGAACCATTGAAGTCATCATAATCAGCGAAATAATTCCCGGAAAAATAGATGTCCTGGAAACGTCGAAATAAGTTTCTAAAAACCGAACACCCCATTCCCAGGGAATGATCGGCCAAATTTTATCACCAATCGCATTTTCAAAGTAACCGGCTAAAATTGTGCCCGATATCCCGAACAAAACAGAAATACTTGAACCAAACCGAAAAGCAATCGGGATGTGTAATAAATATAAAAATAAGTTGCTAAATAAAAACAGATAAAATAGAACAAAATATGATCCAACGGGTGCGGTGCTGATGTCCAGAAAAAAATTGACGCCAATAGAGAAACACAGTTCATATAGTATCATATTTATGGCGGAAAAAAATAGTAGAAAGAACAATTTCCCCAGGTATACGCTGCTTCGCGACGCCACTAAACCCAGCGCATTGTCGTTATTCCGATCTAAATTAATAAAAACGGGTACAACAATACTAACAAAAATTGGGTAACATATTTGCAAGATAATGAAAAACGACCGTACATCAGAAATAAGATGGTATCCGCCAGAAGCGTAATAAACGAAGAATAATATTGTAACCACAATCGGCGGAAACAAATGCAATAAAAAAATCGGTGTTCGTTTGATCTTGGTAAAGTTGGAAAAAAACTCCCTGATAATCGTCATTGGCGATCCACCTGCTTGCAGTACCAGCGTGAAAATAAAACGGTAAGAACAAACGTAGTAAGCAAGCTTAGCAATGCCAGCAACACACTTTGTCCTAAATTCAAAATCCATCTTGAATCGGTTTCGACCAATAATCCGTTTGGCATAACGCCAAATAAGGTCACCATAAATCGTGCCGGCCAGCTGTATGGGAAGAACCAGAACAACGGTGTCAAGGAAAAAAACAAACCGCCGAACGCACTGGCGAATAAATTTATGATCACCGAACTAACAAAGCCGACTTTTTGATCCAAAAACAAACAGAACGGGATCTGCCATAATAACGAGAGCCACAACAAGCCGTATCCTAAAAGATAATACCCGCTATGACCAATTGCAGCCGAAACACCTGACACGATCCATTCAGAGATAACCGTGATAAGGGATAGCAATAATGAGATGATCAGAAGATTAAGTGCGATCAAAATTGTTTTAGCAATAAAGGTCTTCTTCAAGTCGATGGGCAAACTATAAAACGTTCGGTATTTGTGCTTTTGATCCTTATTATTTACTAAATGACATAAAAACACAATGGATAAAGACGCAATCGGCATACACCAATTGCACACGATGGCGCTTGAAAAACCACCCAATCCAATACCAACAAAGATAAATACCATCGATATTAAAACTAAAGCGGCCGGAATAAATATCATCAGTTTTCTAAATAGAGAGCGTTTGAATTTCAAGTTTTCGGCTGTTAAATAGGCTTGTAACATCAGGATGCACGCTCATTTCTGATGATGTCCATAAATAATTGTTCCAGGTTCTCAGTTGCATCAATTTTATCTTGATACAAGAGCGAACCATTGGATAGGATCCCGATGTCATCGGCAACTTGTTGTACTTCGCTTAAAATATGACTTGATATGATGACAGAAATCCCTGACGCCGCAAGTGTTTTAATCATTTTCCTTAATTCTTCAATACCAAAAGGGTCTAACCCGTTTGTCGGTTCATCCAGGACTAATAATTGGGGATTATTCAGCAGCGCTAATGCGATACCTAAGCGCTGCTTCATTCCCAATGAAAAATCGGCGGTCTTTTTATTTTTAGTATCCATTAAATCCATCTGTCGTATGACTTCATGACATCTTTTGGTTGAAATCCCCATCAGCGTCGCACGCACGTTTAAATTTTCAAATGCCGTTAAATTTTCATACAGTGGCGGTGATTCGATCAATGAACCAATAGACAATAAATCTTTTCGAGTCCAAGGGTGATTGTTAAATACTATTTCGCCTGAAGTCGGTCGGATAATGCCGGTAATCATCTTTAATAAGGTTGATTTACCAGCACCATTAGGCCCTAATAAACCATAGACAGAATTTTTTCTGACCGACATTGATAAATCTTTTATCACATCGGTCTTTTTGAATTTCTTAGAAACATGATTAGTTTTTATGATGTACTCATACATCTCAACATCCGCCATTTTACATTCCGGTTTGGACAGGGTTCGTTCCATTGGATTGTTTCCTCCTTGTAGTTGTTACTACCATGGTAACAGCCATTTTTAAGGATTTTATAAGGAAACGAGAAAAGCGGCGGGCAAAAAAATGCCCGCCGCGTTATGCGGTTAATATGGAAAGCGCTTAAATTAAGAGGTCATTCAAACAAATAATTTTACTACCTTTACGTTCATAATAACGGAGCATCTCGTCAATTTTCCTTTTATCATAACTGGTAACGCAATCGGACAGGACATTAACGTTATAATTTGCTTTGCGCAAGTTGTAACAGGTTGATTTAACACAGGCAACCGCATCTGCTCCGGCTATGTAGAAATCACATAGTTCATTTTTTCGAATAAAGTCTGTAAATTCTTCACAGCTTAATGCATTACCTTTGTATTTTGTAAAAACATTTTTTGATACTATTTTCAAGTCTGAAGCTAATTCAGCCCCATGTGTATTGGGTTTAAAAGTCCTTGTACCGGCGGATAAATTTTCATGCCTGATATAAATAACATGAATATTATGATTGACTGCCCAATCAATCGCCTTATTGATTGGGTCAATAACACCCTTGTAATTCTTTGTGATGTCATTTTGAATATCGATGATGACTAAGGCTTTTTTCTGCATTGTGTTTCCTCCTGATCGGTAGATTGATTTGGTTACTTTTTATTATACTTGCAATTGTTGACAACGGTATGGCAACAATCTATACTGATAATAAGAAATTTGGGAAGGCGGTGATCCGATGAAAGTTGACAGGCTGGTTAGTATTATTATGATCCTCCTTGATAAAAAGCGTATCGGCGCACAGGAGTTAGCAGATATGTTTGAAGTTTCACCCCGCACAATCTACCGCGACATCGATACGATCAACATGGCAGGGATTCCTGTTCGATCAACATCGGGAGTGGGCGGCGGCTTTGAAATCATGCAGAACTACAAGATTGATAAAAAGGTTTTTTCAACGGCCGACCTTTCTGCGATCTTGATGGGTCTTTCCAGTCTTTCCAACATGATCCGCGGGGATGAACTGGTAAACGCCCTTGCGAAAGTCAAGAGTTTTATCCCCGCCGACAAAGCGAAAGACATTGAACTAAAAGCAAATCAAATCGTTATCGATTTAAGTCCGTGGATGGGTAACCGGAACGTACAACCTTATTTAGAAATGATCAAGACAGCTTTACAGGAAAGCAAGCTACTTTCGTTTGAATATGCCGACCGCTACGGAAATAAAACCGCCCGAACAGCCGAGCCGTATCAGCTTGTCTTGAAAAGCAGTCATTGGTATTGGCAAGGGTATTGCCATAAAAGAAATGATTTTCGCTTATTTAAACTATCCCGCATATCAAACCTACAGATACAAGTGGAATTTTTTACGCCACGGGATTACCAAAAACCGCAGTTGGATTTTACTGATGTTTTGGCAACGATGCAAACAAAAATAAAAATTCGGATTCATAAATCGGTCATGGACAGGGTCCTTGATTATTGTACTTATGAACACTTTTCGCCAGACGGTGATGAGCATTTCATTGTTCGTTTTCCGTTCATCGAGAACGAATACCATTACAATATTCTTTTTAGTTTTGGGGATAAATGCGAGTGTTTAGAGCCGTTACATATCCGTACCGAAATGAAGCGAAGAATACATGATATCGCGACCATATACGAACGTTAATACACGGTAGTAAGACAAAAAAGACGAAAAAGATAAACGGGTTGTCTTGCCCTTTTGATTCCGTTCCAATGATCAAGCTTATCAATGGACGGGCAGGATTTTGTCTGCTTTGGCAATTAAGGCGAAAAAACAAGAATAAATAATAATACAAATTTAGATCTAAAGCGAGGGTACACATGAATACAGATTTTATAAACTTAACAACAGAAAATCTTGTCAATGAGCATTTATGCTGCATTATCCGCAGTAAAAAGCCCCATCAAGGTATTGACGCAAAGCGACAATGGCTTTCAGAGCGGCTCAATGAAGGTCATGTCTTTAGAAAGTTAAATGAAAAGGCGACGGTTTTTATTGAATATGCGCCGCTTGAAACCGCGTGGGTTCCGATAACGGGTGACAACTATTATTATCTGTATTGCTTATGGGTCTCTGGCAGTTATAAAGGAAAAGGATATGGGAAATCGTTGATTTCGTATTGTTTAGCTGATGCCAAAGAAAAGGGTAAATCCGGCCTTTGTATGCTCGGAGCAAAAAAACAAAAAGCCTGGCTTTCTGACCAATCATTTGTGAAGCGGTTTGGCTTTGAGGTTGTTGATACCACCGATAATGGATATGAATTGCTGGCACTTTCTTTTGACGGAACAACCCCAAAGTTCGCCCAAAATGTTAAAAACCAGGAAATTGAAAGCAAAGTGCTCACAATTTACTACGATATGCAATGCCCCTATGTCTATCAAAACATTGAGAAGATTAAACAGTATTGTGAAACAAATGACGTTCCGGTATCTTTAATGCAAGTGGATACGCTCCAAAAAGCAAAGCAATTGCCTTGCGTTTTTAATAACTGGGGGGTGTTTTATAAAGGGAAATTTGAGACCGTGAATTTGTTAGACGTCGCCTACTTAAAGAGAATACTCAAATCAGGATGATTATTAAGCCCTTGCAGCGATTATAAGAAGTCCTTCTAATAACCATATGATTACAATTCGCTTAACCTAGGACAATGACACCACCGGAATCGTTGAGTAGTCCTTATAAGACGTATTGTGGGACGTGATTTTCAAATAAAGCGCTATTTAAAACAAACATGACGTGTGGATCATGAAATTTCCCCATGGCATAGCCACGCTATGTAGTTGAACGGGCTCTGCAGCATGAACATAGGAACAAGTTACCCACATCAGAAAAACATAGGCAAAAAAGCGAAATAATTACCCGCGTTTATTGCGATGGGGAAGAACTACGCTTATAATAGGAATAACTAAAGGTTTAGGAGTTGAAGAAATGAGTGCTTCGCTAAAAAAACTACCGCCTGCTATTGAACTTGAGACTAAAATAGTATTAAAGCAATTAACCCGTGCCCATCGAGCCCTGGCGGAACTCAAAGGCTTTGCTGAGATGATACCGAATAAGAATATTTTGATCAATGCAGTGACAATCATTGAAGCAAAAAACAGCTCGGAAATAGAAAATATCATCACCACCCATGATGAATTATTTAGAGCAATGAGTGGAGAAAACGATCAGAATCCTGATGCAAAAGAAGTTGTGAATTATCGGTCGGCACTTTGGCATGGGTACAAATTGGTTAAAGACAACGGTTTTTTGTCAACGAATATGATCATTGAAGTGCAAGGGCTGATTGAACTGAATCGTGCCGGCATTCGGAAATTGCCAGGTACTGTGCTAAAAAATGAAGCAACTGGTGAAATCGTTTATACGCCGCCGATGGGCGAACAGGAAATTGTAGGTCTTTTATCTAATTTAGAACAATACATTAATATGGTAGCGGCTGATGATCCCATTGATCCCCTTGTCAAGCTGGCAGTCATTCATTATCAATTTGAGTCGATTCATCCTTTTTATGATGGCAATGGAAGGACTGGCCGAATCATTAATGTTTTGTATTTAGTGTTGCAGAAACTTTTAGATAGCCCGATTCTATATTTGAGTAAATATATTATCCGAAATAAAGCAACTTACTATCGGTTACTCCAGGAAGTACGAGTTAAAGAAAACTGGGAAGAATGGATTTTATTTATCCTCAAAGGAATCGAAGAAACAGCGATTGAAACGCTGATATTAGTGAAAGAAATCAATAAACTGATGGAAAATACAGCAGAAGCGTTAAAGGAAAGACTGCCAAAAGTATATTCTAAAGAGCTGGTAAATTTGATCTTTTATGAATTTTACACCAAAATTACATACATTGAAGAAGGACTAAAGATCTCAAGAAAGACGGCCGCAAAGTACTTATCAGATTTGGAAACAGAGGGATTTTTAGCATCGGAAAAAATAGGACGTGAACGTATTTATCTGAATAAAAGCTTGTTTGAGATTGTCAAAAATTCCGAAAAAATATTCAAGTGAAGCGGATAAAAAGATAAAGTGAAAAAATAAATGTGCATAAAAAATATTAGTATTTACGGCACTAAGAGGTTATCGGTATTTCCCGATGAATATTAGAGTTAGTGGGGATTCGTACCGATTTATAACAAAATCATTGAGGAGCGCATCATTTTTTATAAAAAATCAGACAAAACAAAGCAGGTATTGTCGGGAAAGGGTAGTTGCCACAGGATATACTGTCATTACAGCAGGAGGTGATAAGCATGGAATGGATGAAAGCCATTGGTGAAGCGGTCGATTATATAGAAAGTCACATGACCGAAGATATTACGGCAGATGATGTTGCAAATTATGTCTGTATCTCGAGCTTCTATTTCCAAAAAGGATTTAGTATGTTATGTGGTTACTCGATTATGGAATATATCCGCAATCGGAGGCTGGCTTTGGCCGGAGTCGCATTAACGAATAGCGATGCTAAAATCATTGATATTGCAATGATGTATGGATATGATTCACCGGATAGTTTTACCAAAGCTTTTACTCGTTTTCATGGCAGCACACCTTCTCAGGTGCGAAAGGACAGTAATATGATTAAGTCCTTTGCACCGCTGAAATTAACAATATCTTTGAAAGGTGGTTATCTTATGGATTACAAGATTACAAAAAAAGACAGTTTTACTATTCTTGCTTCAGCAAAAGAATTTTCTTACGAGAATGCCAAACAGGAAATTCCCGCTTTCTGGCAGGAGCATTATGCATCGGGGAAAGGTCAGACTGTTTGTGGAATGTTTGGAATTAACATCGATGAGGAAATGGGAAATGAAAAATTTGAGTATTTGATCGCCGATGTTTATAATCCGGCAATGGATATTCCTGAAGGTTTTATTACCAAAACAATTCCGGCGTTCACCTGGGCAGTTTTTCCCTGTAAAGGAGCGATGCCGATTTCGATTCAAAATGTGAATGCAAAAATATTCTCTGAATGGCTGCCCACATTAAAGGAGTATGAATTTGCTGCGGGTTACTGCGTGGAAATGTATGATGCCCCCGATAAATATCCCAAGGGAACACAGGATGAGAATTATTATGCGGAGATATGGATTCCAATAAAAAGAAAATAGCAAATAAGACCCTGCAACCATGATGGGAGCAGGGTCTTATGGCTTTATGTAGGGAAAACGAAATGTCTTCTCATCACAGTTACGCTTTCTTTTTACCATCATCAATAATTTCGATTTCTAAACAATCAAACCAAATCGATTCAATAAACTGATCTTCTCCAAAAGATGTTTTGGAAATCTGATTAAGCTCTTTGGTGTTTTTGTCAAACCACATTGGTTTTTCCAAATCAAAGTCATGGCAGAAGGTCTCTAAAGCAGCTTGGATGTTATCATTCATATTCAGGGATTGGTTATCAAATTCGATAACTTTTTCTTCCAGAAATTTATTGCGTTTTATTAGTTTTCCCCAAATTCGAACCATGTTTTTTACCTCGCGATCATCAATTTACTATTACATCCAGATAAGATTTTTAACTATCTGTAAAATGGACATATGTTGAGTATAAGGGGTGGCGAGGGAAATGTAAAGAAAATTGGATTTTCCGTTCTGGCAATGAGACATATTGTTTTTCGGGAAACCGGAATTAGCATGCAAAATACTGGTGCCATCAGGTATGACTGATGATTTATTTCCCGCTTTCCGACCGGATTGTTTCAATGATATTCTGCTTTTGCAGGCGATGGGCGGCATAGCGGGTAGTGCTCCAGGTGATCAGAAATACGGCCAGTACGCACAGCACGATGGCAAGCCACGGCGATGCATACGGAATGGGAAACATCGATCGAATCGGTAAATTTATAAAAATGCTCACGATAATTCCAACGGGCAGGCCGTACATGAGCGCTTTCATCGAACATAAAACGCTCTCGAGGTTCAGCATCTGCTTCAATCCTGCCGCTGTCATGCCCACACTCTGTAAAACGGCAAATTCACGGGAGCGCATCCGTACATTGGTGGACATTGTACTGATCACATTGGTAACCCCGATTAGCATGAGAAGCACGACAAAGCTGTACATAAAAATCGAGGCCAGAACAATGGCGATGTTCATGACTTTCATGTAGTCGTCTATTTTATAGACTCGCGTATTAAACCCGGACTCCATATAAGAGGCATCCGTATTTTCGGGGAAGGTCTGTGCCATCACGTCGCTTGCGTACGTGATAAAACCTGGCACATCAGAGGGGGCGGAATACCAGGAGTAGCCACGAACCTCGGCCTGCGGCACAATCAAACGAACCGGATTCGTATTAGGGTAAAAAAGCTCCTTTGGCATGTCGGCCTGCGTCAAGATGCCCTGTATCGACGTTTCATAGCTACTTCCGTCCGCTTTCACAAGCGTAATGGCTTTTATTTGGGGCGAAAACGGCACCAGGTCAACCTTTGTTCCGTTGTCGTTATAGCTGTAGTGGTTGAGCAAAATGGTGGAGCCGAAAGAGACACCGGCCTTTTCGCAAAGCGCGGCATAATGGGTATCATCCAAAACAATCATCTCCACAGGAAGTTCCGGTTTGTTCAGCTGGTCAGCAGCCGCTAATACGCTCTGCATTGGTGTAGAAATAAGTTCTCCAGGCAAAATGGTTTCATAGGTGTCAAGATCGTTACCCATGCCGAAGATCTCTGTGTTGTCGAATTCTTCCAGCTTTTGGGTAATGATGTTTCCCTGTTCACTACTGATGGGATGGTTATAAACGGTTTCCTTCTTACCGGTCGCTTCGTTCATACGCCTGTCGTAAGCAGAGGTGTACTCTGTCAAAACGGTTTGATCAATATCGAGCCGGATATAGGCTTGGATGGCGTTTGCCTGACCGCTCAGTTCCCCGAGGCTGATAAACAATATGACACCGGCGGCCAGCGCAATCACGGTCGAACGAAAATTTCGGCGGTTACGCTTGATGTTTTTGGCGGCCAGCGTTCCCTCAATGCCAAAAATCCGCTCTACCAAAGGATTGGTACGCACCTGTTTGCGGTCAATTCTTATTTCTCCGGTGCCGCGGATACAATCAATGGCGGCAGCCTTCGCCGCCTTATGCGCCGGAAGCCATGCGGAAAGCAGCACTGTCAAAAAGCAAACTGCCGCCGCCAGCAGCAGGGCTTTCCAGGATACAACAAACGAAAGCGACAGCGTAATCTCGTTCATCATGATGTGAACCAAACTGTTCAGATCATCCAGGAAATGATTTGCGACACCAATTCCAACAAAGGTCAAGAGCAACCCCGCAAGGATGCCCAGCGGAATGCCGATTGCCGAAAGCAGCATACTTTCGTACATAACGGTGTCAGTAATTTGTTTTTTGGTGGCACCGACGCATTTCAAAACGCCAAACTGCGTCACGCGCTCACCGGCGCTGACACGAAAAACATTGGAGATCACGATGATCGCCATGGAAAGGATGATGACACCGAAAAGAATTGCCGGAACAAGCAGCAGAGCCACATAGCTGTTGCCGTATTCGCCATAATTCTCGCCTAAAAAGCTGACCAGCATGGCATTGCCACTGGCGAAAAAACTGCATACAGCGGTAATCAGTGCCGTGGCAAGGGTGATGGCGATCAAGGCACCGATGGTGCGGGAACGATTGATTTTCAGCTGGCTGTATGCCAGCTTTGCCGTGATTCTCATGCCTTCATCACCTCGTCTGAAAGAATTTGACCGTCACCGAGGGTGATGATTCGGTCTGCCTGCAAGGCTATTCTTTCATCATGGGTAATGATCAGCAGCGTCTGATTGCTGCGTTTGTTCGCAAGCTTTAAAAGGTCGATAATCTCGCGGCTTGCTTTGCTGTCCAGATTGCCCGTAGGTTCATCGGCAAGAATAAAAGCCGGGTCGTTAATCAGGGCTCTGCCCACTGACACCCGCTGTTGCTGGCCGCCGGACAATTCGCTGGGCAGATGCGTTGCGCGCTCCGAAAGGCCAATCGTTTCGAGAATCGAAGAAAGCTTATCCGGATCCGGCTTGCGGTGATCCAGCAGGCGCGGTAGCATAATGTTTTCCGCTGTCGTTAGGGTGGGGATCAGGTTATAGAACTGATAGATCATCCCAATGTTTCGGCGGCGGAAGATCGCAAGTTCGCTCTCATTCAGGTTGTAGATTTCGTTGCCGTCGATTTTCACACTTCCGGAGGTGGGATGGTCAATTCCACCGATCAAATTCATGAGCGTAGATTTACCCGAACCGGATGCCCCTATGATTGCAACAAATTCCCCCTTGTTCATGCTGAAGCTTACATGATCCAAGGCGGTCACGCTGGTGTCGCCCTTGCCGTATGTTTTTGTAAGGCTGTTGATCTCTAATATTGCCATTTTTCTGTCCTCCTGTAATTTTCATACCCACATTGTAGCAGACAAAAGTGACTGCAGCGTGACTACGGGACATTTTAAAATGACAATCTATTCACTTGAAAAACTTTATGGTGAAGGTGGCGCCGGTTTCCTTGCCGCCGCCGTCAATTTCAATATCTCCGTTTTGGCCGCGCACAATGGAAAGCGCAAGCGGCAGCCCGATGCCATACCCGTTCTCGTTTTGGGAATATTCAAACCGCTTAAAAAGGGCGGGATACTTTTGTTTCGAAATTCCTTTGCCACAGTCGGTCACGGAAATCCAGCGGTAAATGGGATTGATACCGCTGTTTACGATGATCTTACTGTTCGCCGACGAATATTCCGAGGCGTTTTTCAGCAGGTTTGTCAGGGCTTCGGCGGTCCAGCGGTGATCGCAAAACAGAGTGGTATCGTTGGCCAGTTCGACTGTTTGATTTTTCACATCGAGCAAGACTTCCAATGGCTGCTGGGCTTTCTTTAACAGGTCGCCCGCTGAAATTTCTGCCATCGAAAATTCGACTGCGCCGGAATCCAGCCGTGCCATTTTCAGTAGTGTTGCAACAAGCCATTCCATGCGGGTGAGGCTAATTTTGATGTTGGCGACAAATTCTTCCTGCTTATCGGCAGGTGCATTTTCCAGTAAATCTGCCATAATCAGCATGGAGGTAAGGGGTGTTTTCAGCTGGTGCGAAATATCGGCAAGATAGTCCGCCAGTAAATCCCGATCACGCTGTGCCGTGTTCCGCTGTTCGTTGTTGATGCGCACAAGGGTGTTGATGTCATTTTTCAAGATGCTCCATAGGCCCTCGCGGTTGTCTCGAAAATCGACTTCTTTGCCATCAATGGCTTTGCGAATATCATCCGATAATGCTGTGATCTCCTGTTTTTTAATCAGCACGATACCCAACCCCCCTGACTGTTTCGATGGAAACAGCGTCTCCCAGCTTTTGGCGCAGCCGCTTAATATAGACAGTTAGCGTGTTGTCCTCCACGAAATTACCACCGTTGTCCCAGATGCTTTCCAAAATTTGCGTCCGGGTAAGAAGCTGCGACTTATTTGCCGCAAAGGTCAAAAGCAAGCGATATTCCAGCGCAGTCAACTCGACCGGCGTCGTTCCGATAAACACTTTTCCAGCCGCGGTATCAATGTTTGCTTTTCCAAGGGTCACCAACTGTGATTGATTTGCCCCGGAGCCACTATTGAGGGTTCGTTTCACCCGGGCCAGCAGTTCACGTAGCCGGAACGGTTTTGTGATATAATCCGCAGCGCCGCTTTCAAAGGCCTGCACAATTTTGTTTTCGTCGTCCACAATGGTCAGAAAAATAATTGCCGTATTGGTGTTCTTTAGTTTTTGACTAATCTCGAAGCCTGTCCCGTCCGGCAATTGCAGATCCAGTATCGCTAAATCAAATCGCTCTGTTTCAATCGCGTGGCAGGCGGCATTAACATCCTTGCAGTGGAATGGCGCATACTGCTCCTGTTCCAAAGCATAAACCAGCCCCGATGCAATCATCAGATCGTCTTCCACTAATAAAATTCGTTGTATCGGAATCACCTTCGTCCTGCCTTTCTGCTTGTTACTCATACCGCCAGGAGATGAGGACTCGCTGAAAAATTATATTGTAGTAATGAAAGTATATCATACCCGAGAATGATGATATAGCACAATGTTTAAGCGGATTTTCTCTTTTCGTTTATGCAAATACACTGCCAAAATTTCAAATAGAACCGTTGTTATGGGTATAACAGGCTCATTTCTTGGCGGTGTTTAGGTCTGTAATTGGTTGTTTAATGCGCTTATGCCGGTGCTTCAAATTGCCGGGGCATTTCCTGTCAGCTGTTGCTATGTCATGGGTACGACAGGAGATGTTTCGTTTGTCATGCCGTCACAAATGTGGTAGACTGAAAAAAACAACACGAGGCGAAATCAGAATTAGCATGACGTTTCAGGTCGCTTGTGACCTTGAGTGAAACGAAAGAAGTGGTGATAACAATGGAAAAAAATGACATTGGTTGGAATTTGGAAAATAGTTATGCAGAATTGCCGGGATTATTCTACACCCCGATTGAATTGGGGACTGTCAGCGCACCGAAACTTGTTATTTTGAATCGGCTTTTAGCAAAAGATCTTGGTTTGGATGCTGAAGCGCTGAGGGGTCCGGCCGGGATCAATATCTTAGCCGGTCAGGCCCTACCAGCCAATGCTAAACCGATCGCTCAAGCTTATGCCGGTCATCAATTCGGCTATTTCACCATGCTCGGTGATGGCCGGGCAATGCTGATTGGCGAACAGATCACACCAGCCGGCGAACGCTTTGATATCCAACTGAAAGGTTCTGGCAGAACACCGTATTCGCGCAGCGGTGATGGTAAAGCGGCGTTGGGACCGATGCTGCGAGAATACATAATCAGTGAAGCGATGCATTATCTGGGGATTCCGACATCCCGCAGCTTGGCGGTCGTGATGACTGGCGATCCGGTGTACCGCGAAAAAACTCTCAAAGGGGCGATTTTAACCCGGGTGGCGGCCAGTCATATTCGGGTCGGGACCTTTGAATATGCAGCTCAGTGGGGAACCACCGCTGATGTCAAAACCCTGGCCGATTATACCATTAATCGTCATTTCCCTTGGCTTCAGTCGGAGCAAAATATCTATCTTGGATTACTAGACGAAGTCATCAAAGCCCAGGCGGCACTGATTGCCAAATGGCAGCTGGTCGGCTTTATTCATGGGGTCATGAATACCGATAATGTGAGCATCAGTGGCGAAACCATCGATTATGGTCCCTGTGCCTTTATGAATCACTATGATCCGGAAACGGTATTTAGTTCCATTGATCTGCAGGGACGGTACGCCTATCGGAATCAACCCAATATTGGCTTATGGAATTTGGCCCGCTTGGCCGAAACCCTGATTCCGTTAGTCGATGAAAATCAGCAACAGGCGCTTAAATTAGTCGAAGACTCACTGCGAAAATTTCCTTCTTTATATCAGGCGGATTGGCTCCAGGGAATGCGCTTAAAACTGGGCATTGCCAATGAAGGAACAGAAGACGAGAAGCTGATCGCCGAGTTATTGGGATTAATGAAGCAGTATCAAGCCGATTATACCAATACCTTTGTTGATTTAACGCTTGAACGGACACGTGATAAAACCCAGTCGTCTGAATTATATGAAAGTGATGCCTTTAAAGATTGGCATGATCGATGGAAAGCCCGTTTGGAAAGAGCGGGGCAGACCGATCAAGACATCAGGAAGTTAATGAAACAGTCGAATCCGGTGGTCATCCCCAGAAATCATCAGGTTGAAAAAGCCTTGCTGGCGGCTAACGAACAGGATGATTTCAAACCCTTGCAGCAATTATTAGCAGTCCTGCAATCACCATACAATTACAATTCGCTTAATCAGGAATATATGACACCACCGGAATCGTCCAATAGTCCTTATAAGACCTATTGTGGGACGTGAGTTTTTAATGTCGTTTTATTTAATAAAGTGCGATTTAAGACAAACATTAGGTAGGCCTGATTTTATAACTGGCATTCACCGATGTAGTTCTGCGTGAGCGAATCAGATTGTGAGAAATTTCGCTGTTACTTTCTGTTAAATAAATTCTTTAACAAGATCAATAAAGTCGGCTAAATTAGGGGATATCCACTTTGAATCATGGCAGAAGAGTTGCGTGTAGATGTTATAATCATTTTTATACGGAAGCGCGCTTAATAAATTAGCGCTTAGTTCGTTCTGAACTGCCAGATTGGGAAGCACGCACAGGCCCAAACCGCTTGCGGCCATTTCTTTTATTGCTTGAACGCTTCCGGATTCCAGCGCAATTTGATAAGGAATCCCGTGAGACTTTAAATCATATTCAAACGCCGCACGATAATTGCAGCTGGAGCTAGTCAGGACCAACGACTGATTGGCAAAATCCGTTATTGCCAACACATTTTTTGAGGCTAACGGATGTGTTGGCGCAGAGAGAACCAGTATTTCCTCGTGCTTTTTTAATAAGGAAGTGATCGAGGGATGTTCAATGGGATTTCCGATCGTTAAAGCGATATCGATTGTGTTATCGGTCAACTGTTGCACAACCTGATCATTTTCAATGAGTTTTAAGTGAAGCTCAATGTTTGGATGGGCTTTTTTAAATGATTTTACGATTGCCGGAAGCTTAAAAATGCAAAGTGATTCGGAGGCACCAATAATGATTTGTCCAGGAGCCAAAAGGCTGTTGTCAATTCTATCTTTGATCGTTGAAGCAAGTGCCAGCATTTCAACGGCATATGGCAAAAACATTTCCCCTGACTCAGTAAGAAAAACCTTTTTTCCAATCCGATCAAGGAGTTTTGTATTCAGTTCCTGCTCCAATTGCTGAATTTGAGCGGAAATACTGGATTGGGCGTAGCCGAGCGCATCAGCTGTTCGAGTATAGTTTTTGTTTTTTGATAAAACCACAAAAGTCTTCAATTGCTTCAAATCCACGAGCGTCAACTCCTTCCTTGTACGATCGAAATAATCGATGATTATAATAGAAATACATCGTTTCACAGATTAATGGATTTATAGTAACATATAGATACCACAGGCACAATAAAAATCTCCGTGTCTGACGGTAAACCAGGTGGAGGTGTAACAACGATGAATACAACTATTTTTCCAGAATCTACTTTGATCAAAAAGACCGATATGGATGTAAAGCGTTGTAGGGGATGAGATGAAAACGGAATTACGTCAAAAAATTCTCGGTTTGGGTGCAGACGTTTGTGGATTTGCAAGTATCGAACGATTTGCGGAAGCGCCTAAAGGCTTTCATCCGCGTGATCTATTGCCTAATTGCAGAAGTGTCATTGCTTTCGGGATCGCACTGCCTAAAGGCCTCTTAATGGCTGATTCCCAACTGATTTATGCTTATTTTAATAATTTTACCAGTCCTCAGGTTGATTGGATTGCATTTCAGACCGCCGCTTTTTTAGAAAAGACCTATCACGGGACAGGGGTGCCATTACCCAGTGACGGGCCTTATGACGATTGGGATGAAGAAAAAATGAAAGGGCGTGGTTTGCTGTCAATGAAGCATGCAGCATATCTTTGCGGAATCGGCACGTTTGGCAAAAGCACGCTGCTGCTTAACAGTGAATACGGAAACCGCCTGGTAATCGGATCTGTTCTGACCGATTTGCAAATAGAATCCGATGAACTGGCTGCCGGAATATGCCTTGAGCATTGTGACTTGTGTATCCGAAGCTGCCCGGTCGGGGCAATCAGCGAAAGTGGCGTCAGACAAAAACCATGTCGAATGAACAGTTATGGCAAGAACAAGCGGGGCTTCGATACCGTAGCGTGCAATCACTGCAGAACCATTTGTCCGATGCGATTTGGCTTGGTATGAGTACTCAAGCCAAATCTCGCTTAATAATGATGAAACTGGAAGATTGTAGCCGATCAATGCAGTTTTTAGGATAAATAAAATGTTGTTGTCAGGGCCGCATCATGAGATAGTGCCTGGTTTACGAAAAAATCACCTGTATTTGACAAAAAAATCACCTGGTCATCACGTTGCCAAATTACAATAAACGTAAAAATACAATTCATTTATAAAGGAGATAAAAATGAAAAAGTCAAAGCGTTTATTAGCCAGTTTGATCGTGACGGCCAGTCTGGTATTGACGGCTTTTCCGGTCAGTGCTGCTTCAGAAGATGTTGTTTACGGCAAGGTAACGAAGGTAGATGGAAAAGAAGTCACCATCGCCATCGGGACACTGAATCAGAATTCGGGAACACCGGGAGAAACGTCGGGCACAATGCCGGAAATGCTGACCCTGACCGGTGAAAGCTCAACCTTCACCCTGACGGATGACATCGCAATTACGAAGACGTCACCGGGACAGCCCCCGGAAACAGGCACCAGCAGCGGGGCGGTTGTATCAGCCGATGGCTCTGCGACAAGCTCAGAAGCCACGGCGACCGATATTGTTGTAGGAGCGGTGCTTAAAATCACTTATACTGCGGGCACCGATACCATCGCAGCCATTGAAATTCTGTCAGACACTGGGGCTCCTGGCGCAGCTCCTGGAGGCGGCGGTTCCACGGCTTCAACCGGAGCTGGAGCATACCTGCTCACCGATGGTGAAACCTTAACCGGTGGTACCTACAGTTCAACCAACGACGATGAAAATGCCCTGCGAGCCGAAGGAGCTATCACCGCCAATCTGAATGGGGTGACAGTTGAAAAAACTGCCGGAACCGCGTAAAGCAGTGATGCCAGCAGTTTCTATGGCCTCAATGCAGCGGTTCTGGCCCTCAATAATGCGATCCTGAATATTAGATGAGGTAGTGTGACCGCAACGGCAGAAGGCGCAAACGGTGTTTTTGCCTATAACGGGGCTACCATTAACATCAAAGATACCACGATCAATGTTACCGGTGGAAATGCCGGCGGCATCGAAGTGGCCGGCGGTGGAAATCTTTACGCCAGCAACCTGATCGTTAATTCAACAGTTAAGGCCGCTATTCGAAGCGACCGGGGGGGCGGCCATGGTTGTTGATGGAGGCACCTACACCACCAGTGGCAGCACCGGAGCCCCGGCCTATTTACAGTACGGCGGATATCACCGTCAACGATGCCACCCTGAACGCTGAAACATCCGAAGCCATCGTGGTGGAAGGGTTAAACTCGGTTACGTTGAACAACTGCACCGTCAGCGGAAATATGACTGGATCCACCGGGGGCTCCGATGCAGATAACATCCATAATGTGATGCTGTATCAGAGTATGTCTGGGGATGCCGAAGTCGGAAACAGCAGTTTTGACATGACCGATGGCTCACTGACATCCAATAGCGGAGACATGTTCTATATCACAAATACCGAGTCTAAAATCGCATTAAGCAATGTTGATCTGACTCTGGCGGCTGACAGTAATCTCTTAACCATTGCTGGAAATGATGGCAGCCGGGGCTGGGGAACTGCCGGTTCAAACGGTGGGAAATGTACCTTTACGGCATCAAAGCAGACATTGACGGGGGACATCACTGTGGATGCCATCTCAACCCTGGATCTGACCCTTCAGGACAACTCCAGCTTTACTGGTTCAATTAACAGTGACAAGACCACCGCTGCCGCTCTGAAGGTGACCCTGGAAAAAGGCAGCACCTGGAAGCTCACCGGGGATTCATACATCACCGAATTTGACGGCGATGCTAGCGGACTGGACACAAATGGCTATACCCTGTATGTTAATGGAGTGGCCTATGATGGGGATTTGGCGACGACTGGGAATGTTAATTATACCACCCATGTCCAGAACCTTGGCTGGCAGGAAGCAGTATCTGACGGTGCTCTGGCAGGGACAGTCGGCCAGAGTTTGAGACTGGAAGGCATCACCATTGAAAGTGGGATTGACGGTCTGGGGATTGAATATGCCACCCATGTCCAGAATATTGGCTGGCAGGATTATGTCGCGGATGGAGCAGTGTCCGGTACAGAAGGCCAGAGTTTAAGACTGGAAGCCATTAAAATCCAGCTAACCGGTGAACAAGCCGAAAAATATGATGTCTATTACCGGGTTCAGGTTCAGAATCTTGGCTGGCTGGGATGGGCTTCAAACGGTGCTGAGTCCGGTACGGCCGGATACGGATATCGACTGGAAGGGATTGAAATTGTGCTCGTGGAAAAAGGCACCGCCTTTGACACCGGTAGTGCTGCTTTTTATTAAGCAGCAGTATGATCGACGCAAAAAATGAAGAGCAATAAATAAAAAGCGGGACATGGATTACAAGGTTACTTGAAAAACCATGTCCTGTTTTTTTACAAAATAACTAAAAAAGAGCGGAGGAAGATCGCTAACCGTGATGACCTTTAACAGAAGGATTGCTTTAACTGTGAAATGTACGCAGAGAATATTACCTCTGAATTTCAGGAAAGACTGTCAGGGACAACGAAGATACCGGCTGAAAAAATAACCTATGCAGGCTGTACCGGCGGAAATATCTGTCTGCTCCTGAAAATGCAGGGGAAAAGCTTCAAAATCCTGGATTGTGTTCAGGAAAAAGGGGGTGACTATTGCTTCAATTGTACCGATTTTCCGTGTCAGTATTTGATGCCGCTGGCCGATGGGGCGGGGAAATTTCCCCAGAATATAAAACTATATAACCTCTGTCAGATGAAAAAAATTGGTCTGGACAATTGGATTGAGCAGGCTGCCGATATCAGACATACTTATTTTAACAAAAAAATTGCCATCGGAGAGGGCGACAGCACGGACTGATTAATCTGAGCTGAGGCGGTTCGTTGATCGTTGTCGAGTACTTAACCAGAAAGGCCGGATCAGTAAAGATCCGGCCTTTCTGGTAATTTCTTTAGTACGCAGTGGCACCTTCAAAGTCTTGGATCAGTGTGGCGGTCAGACCATCGACGATGTCCTTCTTTTGGGTGATAATGCCCACATTCCGATCCGCATTGGTGCTGGTTGTGGTAAAATTAGTGCTGCCAATATAGACCGTGTCATTATTCACTGAAATGGCCTTGGATTGAATGTAGATGGGCGCATTTGGCGGATAAAGATGGACATTGACGCCACCAGTCTTCAGGGTATTGAACCCATCGGTAAACTCGCCGGTATTGGTCATGGTGAAATTGACGGTTACACCCCGCTTGACTGCATCGATGAGGGCGTTCTCCAGAACCGTGCTGTCAAGCTGCTCGGTTTCAACATAGAGGGTGGTGCCAGTCCGGGCTGAGGCAATCAGCTCAGTAAATTGTTTCTCGGCACCGGGAGACCAGACCAGTTCAGAGCCTTCCGGGACATCGCCGATCACAGGAGCGACGGCGGTATTGGTATAATCGGCTTCAAAGGTTGTTGCAACCCCTGTTACGGTGGCCGGATTGTCAGTAATCACCACGTAGTCCCTCAGAATCGGATAATATTGGGCGACCAGATTGCAGTTCATGATGGCCACTTTCTGATTGTCCACCACAATGCTTTTCTGATGCCACAAAACACCGTCCCAGGAATAGACAACGTGAACCCCGTTAGCCGTTAAATTGTCATAAGCCGGCTGATTCATTCCCACCGTGCCGCCATCCGATGCATTGGAATTCAGCAGTACCCGGACATTAACTCCCCGTTGCGCTGCTGCAATCAGAGCCGCTTCAGCATTGGAATCGATCAATGCATACATGGTCATATCAATGCTCTTATTGGCGGAACCAATAAAATCATAAATTTTCTGATAGCCATCATCCGGTAGGGTAATGAGGGTGTAAGTTGGAGTGGCAGGGGATTCGGTCTTGCTCTCAGTTTTTTTAGCGCTGCATCCCATCAGCAGCCCTCCCATTAGAATCCCAGTCACTAACAATGTTGATATTTTCAGAAAAAACGTTTTTTTGGAATACATTTTATTAGCCATTGCAATCATATCTCCTTATCATGATGAATTGTTTTCATTATATAACGAATCTGCGCTTAAACTCAAGATTAATCATAAAATCACAAGGAAACAATATAGGATCAGTGAGAAAGGCGAAAAGATCCTATGGTACGAATGAAAGTTGATAAAATAGATCTGCAGAATTGCAGAAGGCGGACGACAATCGAAAATGAAACCGGCGTTTTGTGAGTTTCACAGGCGCCGTTTTTTTCTGCCAGAAAACATGACACAGGTCCCAAAACGTCCCCGTGTCATAGTGATATGGGTATTATAAAGGAATTTGATCATTTATTAGTATTTCCCTCTATTTCGGGTATAAAAATGGTGCACCCAATCAAATCCGAAGGAAGGTATTACGATACGCGCAACAATATCAGGTGGTTAATGTGAATGATAAAAACGAACTCTGCAATCAGCGTTCCAAAAGTCTGGTTGTCATCACCGGATGTGATACCGGTATTGGCAGAAGCCTCGTGCCGCTCCTCATTGATAAAGGCTACTTAGTTTTCCTGTCCTATCTGGAGCAGAATCCCTTTGCAGAACAGCCCAATATTTTTGCCCGGAAGATGGATATCCGCAAGCCTGCCGAACTTGAAGCTTTCTGCGGGGATATCAGGGCATTATGTCATAACGGTCACAAACTGAAAGCAGTAATCTCAAATGCCGGGGTCGCTCTAGGCGGACCGGTCGAGAACATTCCGCTGGCGATATACCGGGACTGTTTTGAGATCAATTATTTCGGAACCGTCCAACTAGTCCAGGCACTGATTCCAGAACTCATTGACAGTCAGGGGAAAATCATTTTAAACGGCTCAATGGCTGGCAGAATTGCGCCCCCTTTTATGTCCCCCTACGCTTCAAGCAAATTCGCCCTTGAAGGGTTTTCCGATTCACTCAGACGAGAGCTGTACCCGTTTGGTGTCAGAACGATTCTGCTGGAACCGGCTGCCGTCGCCACACCGATCTGGAACAAGGCCAAAAAACAGGACATTTCGTTCGTGGATGAAAAATACCTCGAAAGTCTGTACTGTTTCCGGGATAAATTCATCGAGGGCGGTAATCAGGGACTGACTGTGGAGCTAGCCGCGCTGAAAATTGCGAAAATAGTTGAAAAAAACAAGCCCAAAGCCCGTTATATCATCGCGAAGAACAACTTGGGTTCCAGGCTACTGTTGCTTATACCGAACAAAATTCTCGATATGATTTTTATTAAAATGTATCGGATGTTTTACGGTAAACCGGATTGATTTCATCGCATGGGTTCGCATGACGCAGGGATGCTTTGTTTGTCATGTCCATTGTTATTTTATGATGCGAGCCATTGTGGCAATATCCTCAGAGGCCATTGCAAACTTTGACTTCTCAATAAGAATATTTTTGCCTGTCATAATATAAGACGGCATCACCCGAATATTCCCATAATAGATTTCGCTATTTCGCAGCTTGTAGGTTGCAACCGCCGGAATGACATTTTTCTTGGTTGTCTTCTTGGCCAACATGTTAAACGCTTTTTTGGCAACGTCGCCCATGAGCATAATTACTTTGACATTTGGGAATAAGGCAAGCTCTTTTTCCAAGTAGGGTAAGCTATTTTCGATACTGTTTTTTTCAATTGTGTATTCTGACTTAGGTGTTTTGATTGCGTTTGTAATATAGACACCCATGTGCAAGATATCTTGGATATCCTTGACTGGCAATCCAGACTTTTGAAAAAGCGGTATCGTTGTTGTCAAGTAATCGGCATCAAGCTGTCCGTAAAAATCTTGAGTGGGGTCGGCAGGAACGACCTCGTTTATCATGATTGTTTTGATTTCCAGGGGATCAAGCTCTAAATCATTTAACTGGATATTTTCTGCAACGCCAACTGCTTTTTCTAATTCTGCTCTCACATTCATTTTTTATACTCCTCTATAGCCATCTAATGGCGGTTTTGTGTTTTTCTGTTTGAACAGATGCACTTTTTTGAATAACAACATGGAGGTCTGTTTATTGGTGCGTCTTATCGAGAAACGCTTTTACCGCCGCATTGGCCTGTTCAGGGCGTTCAAGCGGTAGGATATGCCCAGCGTTCTGAATGACTTCCAATTCGGCGTTTGTGCCACTGTCGGTAACCAATTTTACCGCTTTGTCAATCTCAAACTGCTTCACCAGAACACTGTCCGCTCCTCTTAGCCATAGTGTCGGACATTTAATCAACGGAAGCCTGTCAAGAAGGGTCCACTTTAATCGGAATGGTCCGATGCAGCTCAACTGCCAGTCGTCCATGTCATTTTCGCCATAGTTATATTTACCCTTTATCTCATCCTCGAGAATGGAAGTCAACCGGTCCGGATCCGTTGGTTTTGAACCGCCCACATAAATAGACTCCAGCAATTTTCTCATCGCCGCATGGTCTTTCTTAATATACTTTCGGTTAAGCATCCTAAGCATACCGGGTATCTTTATGTAAAGCCATACGATAAATTGCGAATCGACCTTTTCGCTCAAGCCGCCTGGCTCGAACAGAACCATTGATTTGACCTTATCCGGATATAGCGATGCGTATTCGATGCTGAGGCTGCCACCCATGGAAAGACCGACAAGACTGAAGTTTTCAAGTCCCAACTGATTAAATGTATGGTGAAGAATGTCCATCAGCCTGGCGCGATCCAGATAACCTTCCCACGGCCTTGATTTTCCGTGTCGCGGCGAATCCAGTGCGAATACGTGATAATCTCTGCTTAAAAATGGAAACAGCTGATCCCAGATAAATCGTGATTCATCGTACATTGCACCATGCAACAGCACCACGATAGGTTTGCTCGTTTCGCCTGCTTCATAGACCGACATGGGCCCGCCACACACAGTTAGATCATGGTGCTTCATCCCAGGCACATTCACAACACCATTCGATTTTTTTTTCGTTTCAATCGTATCATTCATTCGGTTTACCGGCCTTTCTGTTTTTTTCAATCACAGTTTCAGTTACTTTCTTTAAGTAGTATCTCCAGAATGTCAATCCATGACTCAAAGCCTTTTTCAAGCGCGTCTGGATCAATCTCATCTTTGAATAGTTTTTCTTCCAGATATCCCTGCGAAACCCAGAGGATCAGTTGCTTGGCGATTGTCGGGGAAATATCCGCTCTTAGTCCCTGATAAACATCCATACCGTTTGTTGTGGGATTATGTCCTGATTGTATTGCACCCATATTAAAGCGTGGCTTTCGATAATTTTCAAGCTCCATTCGGACGTGTTCCTGGACAAAGCAATCGTTATCGAAGGCGGCTGAATAAGCAAACTTGTAAATCCACGGATATTCTTTGAATAGAGAAAGTCGGGTCTTCGCGTTTCGTCGCATCAACGAAAACAGATCAGCGTCGTTTCCTTCCTCGGCGTAGGAAATTTCGTCCGCTTCGATAATGCTGTCTGATGCCAGTCTAAAGATTTTCAGATAGAGATTTTCTTTATTAGAGACATACTTGAACAGTACGCTTTTTGATATTCCGGCCGCCTCAGCGATATCCTTCATGGATGCTTTTTTATAACCGTGTTTGGCGAATATCTCGCAGGCAGCGTTGATGATTTTATTCTGTTTTTCTTTTTCAAGTTTTTCAAATGTCATATTAAGCCTAATTCCTTTAAATAGAATATCATCCAGTGTGACCGAATCGGTCACGATTATTATAGCATTGCTTAGTCTAATTGTAAATATTTATGGTATAGCGTTTTCCGAATTTCCAATTTGAAAAAGAAAAACGGCAGTTTTGATTGTTATTTCAAAACCGCCGTATGGCCACATTTTGGTCACCAAACAGCCGTTGCCGAGATGTTTGTGACTTTTGATCAAGTTAATTAGCAATGAAATTAATAACGGTTTTGAATCACGTCATATCATCCCGCAGCGCGTCAATGATATTTTCTTTTTTGATCTTGCTAATGGCATACAGCATTGTAATAAACACGACAAAGAGCACGGCAAACACGCTAATGGCCATACTGCCCCAGGGAAACACAAAATCGATAGTGTCGGTCCCGCCGAGAACCATCCCTTTGTAGATCAGCCAGGAAGCGATGGCCGCAATGGGAAGCCCGAAGAGCAAAGCCCTCAGGCCATAAAAGGCACACTCGAAATTCATCATCTTTTGGAAATCGCGGTCGGACATCCCCACCGAGCGGAGCATTGCAAGCTCCCGCCGACGCAGCTTGATATTAGTGGAAATCGTATTAAATACGTTGGCAACCGCAATCAGCGAAATCATCATGATAAACGTATATGCGAACACGTTAGTAATGAAGATGTAATTGCGGGTCTCATCAAGCATTTTATAGGTATTGTAGAGGTTGTAATCGGCGTTAATTCCGACACCCTGAATCATCGTTTCCATTTCAGCCGTCGACTGGGTAGGATTCGTTGAGCGAAAGGTCAAACCCTTAACTGCCACATCATTATTAGAATCAGAAGTTTCAAACTGTGCTTTGAGCGAATAGGGGGCCAGCACCCTAAAAAAGAATGGATTCTCCGATCCGGAGTTTCCCGGGATCGGCAGGGTATCTGGCGGTACGGTCTCGACAAAGGTTATGCTGACGTTTTGCCCCGGTTCCGTCGTTGGCTCGCCATTTGTTGTGGGAGCAATGGTAAGATTCAGAGCAGAACGCGCAAACAGCTCACTAAGCTGATTAACTTCCGCCATCTGATTGTCCTGGCTTGGCATTTTGGCAACGGCAATCAGTTTCGCATTTGCCCCGGTATAGTCAGCGACCGGTAAGCCTAAGTTGCTTAGTATATTCAGATAGGTGTTGTCATCAAGAAACTGGAGTTCCATCGGCAGATTAACCGTTTCGTTCGGCGAATGTGAACCCGCGGTTACCCAGTAATCGTCGGAAAGATCGCTGGCTTTGGCAGCACATGAATACTTCAACAGCGCCTGATACGAGCTTTCATAAACACCGTCAGCGGTTTTTAGTTTGTCATAAAGCGTCAACATTTCGCGATCGTCCATGTCCTGGGTGGCAAAGCCGATGTCATAGGTCGTAAAGGCTACTGAACGCTCTGCCGCTTGTTTCATATCTGTTACAAAAGCACTGGCCGAGACGAATAGCACGACGCTTAAAACAAGTGACAGCACAATGCTGCGATAGCCTTTCTTGTTGCGCTTAAAATTCTTGAGCGCCAGGGTTCCCTCCAAACCGTAAAGTTGCTGCGCCAGTTTTGAGGTTTTCACGGCTTGGGATTCAATTTTAACCGCGTTGGTCTGGCGAATACTCTCCATTACCGGCGTATTGGCAGCCTTCCGGGCTGGGATATAGGCCGAAATCAGAATCGTAATCATGCTAATCGCCGCCGCAATGACAATGACGGGCATCGACACGGTCAAGGTCAATGGGACGTTACTGTACATGACGTTGCCAAAATTCCCGGCGACAACGGAAATCACCAGGCTGATACTGCCGAGGCCGACCGAAACGCCAATCGGGATGCCGATCGCCCCGATGCAAAGCCCCTCAAACATCACCGAATTTCGCAGTTGCTTGGCAGTCGCGCCCACCGATGAAAGAATTCCGAACTGTCGGGTACGTTCGTTCAGCGAGATGTTGAAGGCGTTATAAATCAGAAAAATCGAACCGATTATGATGATGGCGACCAAAATGCCGCCAACCGTGTACAAAAATAGGTTGAAGACGTTATCGTCGGAAAGACCCATGAAGCGCAGCACATTATCGTTTAAAACATAAGCCCCTACTCCGGCGGTGCTGCTGGCATAAGCCTGGACACTGCGGGGGTTTGTCAGTGTGACAAAGAGGCTGAAACTGTCTGCTTGATCTTGGGCATCAGCTTTCGTTATCAAGGTATATCCCGGTGCAGTCGCTTCCTCAAAGCCGGGCCGTTGGTAGATGCCGACAACTGTGTAAGTTCGCTGGTATTGGGGCACCAGCGTTTCGCCCCCGGCAGTGTAAGGGTCGTGTTGCCCGAGGTTTTGGTTGCCACTGATGCGGTTGCCGACATCAAGCGAAACCGTGTCACCCACGGCAAATTTAACGCCGCCGTTAGCGGCGACACTCCCTGACACCAGAATCTCCCCGCTGTTTTCAGGCAACCGGCCGGAAATCAGGTCGATGGACAAGGTATCAAAGGCATCCTCGTTGAATCCGGCGATAAAAAGATAGGGTTTGTCCGGATTTTTACTGCCGTCAAGGGTCGCGTAGCCGATATTTTCAAATGCCGCGGTGTTCGCGACACCCTGGTCGTGGCTTCGTTCCTGGACAAAAGAAGCCGGGACATCAAAAAACTCGACATGCCAATCGCCGTATTTCTGGGCGGCGCCGTTGGTCAGATAGGTCAGCAGCGAAACCCCAAAGGTAGCGACGGAGGTGATCATGGCGGCCGACAGAATAACGCCGATAATTGTGACAAGCGTTCGGGTCCGGCTTTTTTTCATGCTTTGCAGGGTAATTTTGTTAAAAATATTCATGACCGTACCCGTTCGTCGCGGACGACTTGGCCGTCTGAGATGCCGATAATGCGGTCGGCTTGCAGAGCGATATTTTCGTCGTGGGTAACGAGAAGCAGGGTCTGCCGATATTTTTGATTGCTGGCTTTCAACAGCTTAATAATTTCATGTCCATTCCGGCTGTCCAAACTGCCCGTGGGTTCGTCGGCCAGCATCAGCGCCGGGGCGTTCATCAAAGCCCGCCCGATCGAAACCCGCTGTTGCTGACCGCCCGAAAGCTGATTGGGCAAATGGGTTTGGCGGTCTTGAAGCCCCAGCATGTCGAGCAGGTCATTCAGCCGTTCCGCGTTGACCTTGCGCTTATCCATCAGGATCGGCAAGGTGATGTTTTCCACTACATTCAGCGTCGGAATGAGGTTGTGAAACTGGTAAATCAGCCCAACCTGCCGCCGCCGGAAAATGGCCAGTCTTTCATTGTTTTGGGCATAGACATCCTGGCCATCTAAAAACACCTTTCCGCTGGTCGGCACGTCCACACCGCCGATGATGTGCAGCAATGTAGATTTACCTGATCCGGAGGAGCCGATGATTGCGGTAAACTCTCCCTTTTCGATTGTTAGCGAAACATGGTCTAGGGCAGTAACCTGGTTTTCACCCTTGCCGTAGATCTTGGATAAATTTTCGATTTTTAAAAACTCCATTATGTGAGTCTCCTTTCGCATGGTTTACCCATATAATAACAGCTTCAACTTACAGTGTTGTGACTTTCCGGTGAGAGATCCGTCACTTTGGGAAACGAAGCGCAAAGATTGCACCGCCCTGGGGATGATTTTTGGCGGTAATCGTTCCGCCCTGCCGGGTGATAATCATTTTGCTAAGCGCCAAGCCAATCCCGTATCCGGTGGCATTGGGGCTTTTGCCACGATAAAACCGGTCAAACAGACGGGGTAAATCTTCTTCTTTAAAGCCGACACCGCTGTCGCGGATGGTCATCTCGGTAAATAGGGGGTTCTCACTACAAACAATCTCAATCTTGCCGTTCTCACCGGTGCTCTGGATGCTATCAATGCAATTTTTGAGAATATTTTGAAGTGCTTCTGAAAGCCAACCGGAATCACCCTGGATCATCAGCCCATTCGGGGCATCTATCTGCATATCAATATTGTGTAGTTCTATGGGGATCAGGAACGGGCGCATTGCGGAACCGATCAAGTTGCTAACATCGATTGGTTCATTTTGGAAAACCACAATACCCGCATCCAGGCGGGATAATTTTAGCAGCGAAGTCAGCAGCCAATCCATCTGCACCAGCAATTCCTCGGTTTCCCGCACAAGGGCTTTCCGCTGCCTTTTATCAGGATTGTTGGCTAACAATGACAAAATGAGGTTCACCGATGTCAGTGGGGTGCGAAGTTGGTGGGCGATGTCGGCCAGCGAATCGGCAAGATGTGTTTTTTCTTTTTTCAGGGCGTCGTTTTGTTCCCGAATGCGCAGCGTCATTTTGGTGATCTCGCTGTGCAAAATGGAGAGTTCACCCTCATTCGCTTCACCAATATACAGGTTGTCAGCATTATGAAGGACCTGATCGATTTGATTGGAAATCCGCGCTATGCTGTTGTAGCGGGCTTTGGTAAACGCGAAAAACGCCGTGCCAAAGGCGGCGGCAGAAACAAGAGCCAGGATGCCCGCCAACCGATTGATGGCAAATCCCAGTATCACAACGACGGCGGCGATTAAGGCGAATACAATGGCAAACTGCCGAAATTCTTTATTCCGCAGCATCTTCGCCTCCCAATCGATAGCCCGTCCCGCGGACGGTCAGAATGATTTGCGGGTTGGTGGGATCAGTCTCGATCTTTTCCCGCAAGCGTTTGATGTATACGGTCAAGGTGTTGTCATTGACGAACTCGCCTGCTGCATCCCACAATTCATCAAGCAGTCGACTCCTCGTGATAATATTTTTAGGGTTGTTGATAAATACTAAAAGCAAGCGGTATTCAAGTGCTGACAGAAAAACCTCGTGGCCGTTTTTTTTCACTAGGCCGCTGGCCGTATCAACATGAAGTCCGCGAATTTCAAAAGCCACTGGCGAACGCCCGCTTTTTCGCAGGGCAGTGCCAATACGCGCAATCAATTCCCGGGGCCGAAAGGGCTTGGTGATGTAGTCGTCGGCGCCCATGTTCAGTCCGGTAACAACACTGGCCTCATCACCGGAAGCGGTCAGAAAAATAACCGGAACATCCCGGGTTGCTTTGATTTCCGTGCAAACCGTAAAGCCATTTCCGTCAGGTAAAGAAATATCAACCAGTGCCAAGTCAAATTTATTCCCGGCCAGCGCAGCAAAGGCGTCAACCTGGGATGGGGCGTGGGTGACGGTAAAGCCCTCTGCGCGGAGCAACAGGATCAGGTTTTTAGCAATGGCCTGATCGTCCTCAACTAAAAATATATGTTTCATTTATTTTCACCATCCTTTACTTTACTGCGCTTATATTGTATTTCTTTTGACGGAAATATTCAAGTTGAGGTATAATACAAAAAATACGAGAAGCGTGCCAGAGTCATAAAAGAAAGAGCATAATGAAACGTCTCCGAGTCATATGTTTGTGGCGTATCGCAAATGCTGGCCATTCAAAAGAAAAGGAGGTTTGTTTACTGTGGGAAGCATGGTGATAATATGAGTAACAATTCTGACTACGTCAATTTACAGATGGAACTAGAGAACCTGATCATCCAGGATTATGATAAATTGTATGCTTGCGCATTCAGAATGGTTGAGAATCATCAGGATACTGAGGATGTTCTTCAGAATGCGTTTCTAAATGCCTATAAAAATTTAAGTAAATTTAGAAGTGAAGCAAAACTATCCACCTGGCTATACCGGATTGTCATAAACGAGTGCTACAAGTATTTCAAATATATAAACAAGCTGCCACTGGTCAGAATAACCGAAAATTTAGGCGTTACTGAAAAAGAATTCTTTGACAGCATTGAATACAATTGTGATTTTGACGATGATTTGGTTATGGATGAACTGCGCGAAAAATGTCTGCAAGCTTTTTTAAAATGCCTGCCCAAAAACCAACGGGTATGTTTTTTACTAAAAACCTGTACCGATCTTAAAAACAAAGAAATCGCAGAGATCCTCGATATGTCAGTTGAAAATGTTAAGGTTACGCTATTCAGAGGAAGAAAGCATCTCCAGGAGTTATTTGAAATGCGATGCAGTTTGATTGATCCCCAGAAGCCATGTAAATGCCAGCTATGGGTAAAATATATGGATGATCATCGTCTCCCGCTTCCGACTGGCTATAATCAGCCGAAAACCGATGAATTACGGAAGGCGCATTTTAAAAATCTGACTTTACTTAAAAAAATCGACTATCTATATACCGTTGAACAAAAATATGACAAAAAAGAAATATCAGATAAAATAAAAAAAATTACCGCTAATATTGTGTAACCTTTTTTATAAACAAGTATCTAAGATAATATAGAGCAATTTTAACAGAATTGCTGAAATAATTATTTGGAGGATACCGATTATGAAAGAAAAAATTGTTGCACCATGTGGGATTGATTGTTTTAACTGTGAAATGTACGAGGATAATGTTACCGATGAATTTCAAAAAAGACTGTCAGAGTCAACGAAGATTCCTAAAGAAAAAATAACCTGTAAAGGCTGTACGGAAGGGAATATATGTCTTCTTTTGAAAATCCAGGGGAAAAGCTGCAAAACACTTGATTGTGTTAAGCAAAAGGGCGTTGATTATTGTTTTAATTGCGCTGATTTTCCGTGTAAATATCTGATGCCTCTGGCAGACGGAGCCGGAAAATTTCCGCAGAATATAAAATTGTATAACCTTTGCCTGATGAAAAAAATTGGCGTCGACAATTGGGTTGAACAGGCGTCAGATATCAGGCATACATATTTTACTAAAAAAATCGTAATTGGTGAAGGTGGAAGCGAGGCGTGATTAAGATAAAGTCAGTCGGGCAGATCCGAACCCCCAACCATTGTTGATATCAGGATGGCTCAAGACGATTTGCTGACAGTTTCAGAGTTCATCCTGGTTTTTTTTGAGAAAAAAGACCAGGATGAATGTCCGGAAATTAACGTGAACAAGAGCTGGTGTGAAGATAACAAAGGGAAATCCCGCTATCATACCTTTGTCATCGAGTGGCAGCGAAAATTTTCTAGTTACCTTGCTAAAAATAAAGACTTCTGAACGGTTATTTCAAAAGTCCATGTAAAAATATTTGATGGAGGGCATTAATTTCTTCATGATAGCTTTCCAGAGAAAGATCGATGGTGTTAATCGCAGCAATGTATTTAAGGATTAGCGGCGTCGGAAGCGCAGGGTCAATATAGCCTTCGATTTTTCCAGCTTCGATAAAGTGCAGATAGAGATCGTTTAGTAATTCACAAACGCCATCGGATATAAGTTTCATAAAGTTTTTATCGGCCAGGGCAGACGTCGTGAGGTAGGTAGTGAGCGAAGCATTGATATCTGATGCACATAGTGAGAGGGCGGTATTTAGCTTGTCTAGATAAGGCATATCGGTAGCAAGGAGGGCGTCGGCTCTGTCGATGCTATCTTGGATAATAGACTTTGCGCATTCAATGACAAGTGCATCCTTGCTGCCAAAGTAATTGTAAATCGACACCTGGGACACCTGAGCAATAGCAGCAATTTCTTTAATACTTGAATTAGCAAATCCTTTTTCCTGAAAGAGTTCCTTGGCAGCTGAAATAATCGCTGTCTTTTTTTGGTTTGTTCGGGTTTCGTATTTATTTGAAGAGGGTTCCATCGTGAAAACTCCTTTTTGTTATTTTTAATATTATTATAGAACATGTTTTGAAATATGAATAGATTTATTTCAAATAATATTGACAACATAAGTCCGATGATATATCATTGCTTTGAAATAATCGTTAAAATATTTCAAAACATAGGAGCGGACATATGAAAAATGTAATTTATTATTTTAGTGGAACCGGAAATAATTTGTCAATTGCCAAACAGCTTGCCAAAGAATTAGGAGAAACCACGGTATTGCCGATGAGCGAATTGGTGCAGAACAAGAAGATTCCGGAAGAGTATGAGTGGGTAGGATTTACTGCACCAAGTTATTTTTCACATGTACCACCTTATGTCGAAGAATGTATGAAGGATGTTAGCTACAACGAAAAACAAAAAGTCTTTTTAATTGTCGGATGTGGCGGCAACCGAGGACTTGCCATCCAAGACATGCGAAAGCACGTCCATAACAGTAAAAAAGAAGTACATCTGGAATACATGGTGATGCTTTCGGGGAGCTATATTCTTTCTTATGGTTCATTTCCAATGTGGTATCAGAAATTTTTCATAAAGCAATCACATCAAAAAATTCATAAAATGGCGCTGGATATTAAAAATGGCCGCAAAAGAAAACCGCTCGGAAAGGGGATTTTCTACAAACCAAAATACGAAGCGGCAGTGCAGCAATCAATCGCTAATTATGCAATGATCGGAAAACAGTTTAAGGTAAATGATAAATGCAGTGATTGTGGAGCTTGCATAAAGCTTTGCCCGGTAGGGAACATTTCGATGACGGAGGGGAGAATAACCTTTGGGGATAATTGTAATCAATGTATGGGATGTATTCAGTGGTGTCAGAATCATGCTATTGATTATCAAGGGAAAGCAGCGAAGCGAAAAAGGTATCATCATTTAGATATTAAGAGACAGGAACTCTTTCAAAGATAACCATACAAGACAAACATTCCTTCGCCATTCCGCGGGATTAACCGGCATCGTTTTTGCCGGTTTCCCAGGTCATGGTTTAGCTACACATGACGCCTAAAAATTAATTGCGTTTGAATTATTTTGTTATTAATATTTAATGTTTATTTTAACAGCCGCAATTTATTGAATTTGTAAACAGATAATATTCTTGTGAATAACAAAGGGTATATCCCGGTATTATCAGCTTTGAATTTCTGTGATAGTTGCAATCTTTAGTAAAATTTTAGAAAATACTAGATTTTACATAAAATTCATGATATATTTTAATCAAAGATAGTATCAAATTTTAGTTGCAGATAGTATTTCAATTTAAAAATGAATTGTGATCTGATGCTATTTTTGGAATCGTTTACCAAACGTTAATGATGAAGAGGAGAATTTCAATGAATTTGAGAGAAAACGTTATGGCAGTGTATCGTGGTGAGCAGCCGGATTATTATGGAGATTTGATGGCCGCGGTAGAATTTATTCCCGATCCTTTATTTATTCAGGATGCATTGCTTCCTCAGGATGGCAAAGAATATAGGGATTCCTGGGGAACGGTACGGGTTTTCCTACCGGGTGCACCTGGTCCCCATCCGCATATCACCCGGGACAACGTGGTTATCACGGATATTGAAAAATGGGAGGAACAACTGGTCGTTCCGGATATTGATAATCTGGACTGGACACCGGCCCGGGAAGTGGCGTCCCAAATTGATCGAAATGAAAAACTAGCCTGTTTCTTTTATCCCGGCGGTCTCTTTGAACGCAGTCATTTTCTGCTGGGCATGGAAGATGCCTTGATGCATTATTTGGAATATCCTGACGAAATGAAAGCGTTGCTCCGGGTGATTGCCGATCATAAGATGGCTTACATCCGCAAAGTAGCGGCAGAAACCCAGCCGGATATCATCTTTTATCATGACGACTGGGGTACCAAACAAAATTTGTTTTTACCCCCTGGGGTATGGCGGGAGATCATTAAACCGTTGCAGAAAGAAATCGCCGATACTATCCATGAATGCGGCATGATCTACATGCATCACGCCGACTGTATTCTCGAACCGATCGTCACCGATCTCGTTGAGATCGGCGTCGACATCTGGCAGGGGGTCATTGCTCAGAACGATATCGTAAAAATTCAAGCGATCACCGAAGGAAAACTGGCGATGATCGGCGGCATTGACGGCCCAAAAATCGATGTGGAAAACATTACCGAAGAGCAAATTCGGGAAGAAGTACGCCGCGCTGTTGACACCTACTGCCCTGGCGGACGTTTCTATCCGTCGATCCCTAACGGCATCTGCTTCCGTGAATGGAACAATAACATTTTCATGGATGAGCTGTCAAAATACGGCCGGGAATATGCACAAAAGAACCCAATCGCTTAGTATTAACAGGTGGGGCAGACTAAACTAATTAGACCTGGACAATAAAAACCCAGTAAACCGTAAAAAAGTTCGGACCGTTAGCTCCCGGTTCGAACTTTTTTAGGTATGACATCGAGCTGTAGATATGCTTTTATGGCACCAATATCCCCAAATTATGCAGAATTTACTGATCTTTTTTAACGGCTAAAACAGCATAAATCGCATCATTAATTTTAGTCTTCTTTATAGTTCAAAGCCAACTAACGACTAGGTCTTTTTGAGAGCCTCTGAGCCAATCCAAATGGACATTGGCGGTCTTTCGATGATCATAGTCGTCCTGTTCATATTCCAGACATAATAAGTGATCGTCGGTTTTTAGCACCCCAAATATAGTTGTGAGTGCTGGGGAGGAGTGATCATATAATTCTCCAGGCCGATTAGGAAAATATGTCCATACTTAATTATTGTAAGGTACCTGCAAAATAAGTGTTGACAAAATGATAAGGTACCTGTAAAATAAAAACATAAGGTACCTTACTAGAAACTTGCATAACTGAAAGGAGAAAATTTATATGGACGAAAATAATGGAGAGAATTACGACTTGACGGAACAATTCACCCGTATTGAATGGTTACTCCATCGATACCATCAGCGAAATCATACGCATCATGGACCGATGGGAGATCCTCGGAAAGGGCAAGGCAGAGTGCTGGCTGTTCTTAAGATGAAGCCGGAAATTAGCCAAAAAGATTTATTGTACCTGCTGGATATGCGACCGCAATCATTGGGTGAGCTTCTTTCCAAGTTGGAAAAGAGCGGTTATATTACCCGTACTCAATCAGAAACTGATCGCCGAGTTATGAATATTAAGCTCACTAAAGAGGGAACCGAGGCAACTGAGCAGGAGTTCAGCTTTGACAAGCTCTTCGAATGTCTGAATGAAGAGGAACAAATAAATTTGAGTGGCTATCTAAATCGGATCATCGAAACGATAGAAGCTCAGCTTGGTGACGAACAAACAGAATTCGATCCGCGGGAACATGGAAGCCATTCGTTTGAAGAGGGCTTTGGTGGATTTCCAGGCGGCGGAGGATTCCCGGGTAGAGGTTTCCCCGGTAGAGATTTCGATCCTCGTTCCAAAATGGGGCATCGACCCGAAATGAACGGAAGATGGCCGGCTCCACCACCAAACAAATCTGATGAAGATTAAGTAGCATTACCCATTTAACATGAAGGCATTGCCAGGAAACAATGGCATTAAGGCATTGCCTTTATTTTTTATGCCAATTTTTAGGACGCGAACTGCGTGAAAGGAGTTTTAATATGGAACATACAGATCAGAAATCGCTTTATTACCTGGAGAAAGCACCGGTTTCTAAAGCAATTATGCACATGGTCATTCCCATGATGCTGAGCTTTATTGCAGCAAGTATTTATAATATCACCGATGCCTTTTTTATTGGTAAACTTGATAATACGGCGATGATGGCAGCGGTCACACTGGTATTGCCATTTTCAGTGTTTCTGATGGCACTTGGCAGTCTATTCGGAGTAGGAGCGGGAACTTATATATCGAGACTTTTGGGTGAGGGGAATGCCGAAGGTGTGAAAAAAGTTTCGGCCGTGAATTTCTGGTCATCAATGCTCACTGGGGTTATTTTTATGGCAATATGTCTACCATTGCTAGGTCCCCTTTTGCAGATTTTGGGAGCAAGAGGTGACACATTGTTGTATACCAGAGACTATATCATGATGTTTATCATCGGCGCTCCGGTGGTTATTGCCAATTTTTCACTGGGGGAAAGTGTTCGTGCTGAGGGTGCATCCACTGCCGCCATGACTGGAATGTTAGTTGGTATCTTAATCAATATCATTCTCAACCCAATTTTCATTTTTTCTCTGAATATGGGCATTCGGGGATCGGCACTGGCTTCAGTCATTGGCAATGTTATTTCGGTTGGATGGTTCATTTATTACCTGCAGCAGAAAAGCACCGTTCAGAGTGTGTCAATTAAGGATTTTAAACCAAGTAAAGAGATCTATACTAATATTTTTAAAATTGGAATTTCGGCGTTTATGCTTGATGGTTTTATGGTAATTACCTGCTTGCTTTTCAATAATTTTGCCGCTTTTTATGGTGATAATGTGATTGCTGGACTTGGTATCTCCCAAAGAATTGTTCAAATTGCAGACTTTATTAGTATGAGCTTTTCAATGGGGGCTGTACCGCTAATTGCCTTTGCCTATTCGGCAAGGAATTATGAGCGACTTATGGAAATTATCAAAACAACTACACGCTATATGGTAGGGATAACAATGGGGTTGACGGTGATTCTTTTTGTTCTTAAAGCGCAAGTCATTGGGGTCTTTAGTATTGATACTGAAGTCATTGTAATCGGGCAAATCATTCTTGTAGCACAGCTTTGCTCCACCATTTTTGCTGGTTTATCGGCACTTTTTACAAGCATCTTTCAAGCGTTTGGAAAAGGTGTGCAGTCGACAGTTATGTCTGTTTTTAGAGGCATTATCTTTATCCCTGTTTTGATTTTGGGAAATATGTTCTTTGCCGTTAATGGTGTTATTTGGGCTAATACAATTTCTGAGGCATTCACCTGTATCGTAGGGCTGATCCTATTTCTAAATATCTGGAAAAACTGCTTACGGAAAACGCAATGGGTAACAATAAGCGAAACAACCTTTTAAACCGAAATCAATCATAATCAGGGACATCGAGCTGAAGCTGCTGCTATTAAAAAAACGGCCGAACGAGCCATGTCCCAAGTCAAGTAAAAAAGGCCGTATTCGCTAGAAAAGCACGGCCTTTTTTACTAATTTTGAAACATTCACACATTAGCTAGAAACTTATTCCCCTTTATAATAATCCACATTTTCTGATGTTTCAAAAAATGTGTTTGGCTGGCCATTGATGATAAATCCGACCTTGCCGGAATGGGGATAAAAAGCAACGTCGGCGGCAGAAGTGGTATCGCAGTCCAGATATACCAGCAGCTCGGATGCGGAAGTGTTGGTAATGCGATGGGCACCATCTTCCCCGGGCGGAAGTACGATGACATCCCCCTTTTTAACCGCTTTGTCGCCATCAGGCGTTTCTAAATTGCCGTTGCCACTGATGATATAAAAAACTTCTGTGATTCCGGCATGAAAATGATATGGAAATGCTGATTTTTGGGGCGGGATTTCCATAATCGCCACCGTGCATTGGTTTTCTGATTTTTTAGAAACGATTAAATGTTTAAAATACTCATAGTTTTGATAGCTTTCGTGTTTTGATGGGGTATCTTCAATATTGGCGATGGTAATTTTTGACTTGCTCAAACAACTCACGCTCCTTTCTTATAAACAATTTAAAATTCAACTTTTGGGAGGTCGGCTGATCAACTAATGATCAGTCTCTTACCCGATTACCGATCATTTTAAACTAGCGGTAAATTAGCGTCGGTTAACAGGTGCTCTTATTCATACCCGTAAGCAGTTGATTAAAACAAACAATGATGAAAGCGGCAATTAATGAATTGAGAAAACCGCCCATACTGATATTGGTCACAAAGTGATCGGCAATCATGATCATCCAGGCGTTAACAATAAAACTGAATAGACCCAGGGTGATCAGGTTAAACGGCAAGGTAATCAACAGCAGAATCGGTTTTAATAATAAATTGACGACCAATAAAACCAACCCCATAATTAGTAGAGCCGGGATGCTGCCGATCTGAATGGTATAAAAAACCAGGGACAGCAGATAGATGGTTAAGATGATCGATAAATATTTCATGAATAGTTTTGTCATTTTTACCTCCCAAAACAAAATTTATCTGATCTTAATTGAAACCTTGACTTTGTCAGTGGTTACATCGATCAGATCGTAGGGCTCATCGTCGTTTAGAGACCGCAGCAGTGTGATGACATCGATAACCAGTGCTTTCATAGCATGGATGGAAATATGGGAGGATGTATTCGGCGCCGCTGTTTTGGGTACGAAAAAACATCCAATGATCAGAAGGTCCAAAAAACAGTCCAGTAATTCTTCAAAGATATACAATTGGATGGGAAAGGGAATCTTTATGAACCGTCTGTCCTTAATCTGAAGTCGGATCCATAAGGCGCGAAACCCTTTAATCGACATAGACCCGCACCTTGATCATCGACTGACTGCTTTCATCCCAGGCCTCTACATCAATGATATTCGGGTCGTCGAGAGTACCGCTGATCACTTCTTCGATTATTTTGGCAAAATCGATATCGGAAAGATCAATCCCTTTGGACGCCATCTCTCTTCGGGCATCTGGCGGGACCACCGCAGTCATTCGGTCGGCAATTTCACCGATGGTCGTTAGTAACCGGATCGGGATATTGACATTAACATTGACAGTATTGTTATCGGAGGTGACTTTTATTTTGAAAAATTTGTAGCTTCGTGCTGTGGTTGTTTCCACTACCTGAATGGTGGTTGCTTCTTTTGTCATATTCAGCGCATCCAGCAGTTCCATCCCTTCGGCAGCAGTAATCTGACCTTTTTCGATCATTTCCAATATCTTTTGTTGCTCATTCATTGATTAATCTCCCTACTCTTTATAAATTTTTAATTAATTCCGTTGCTTCCTTTGAGGTGATTTCGCCGTTTGATAACTGATCCAGGATTTCATTACGGGCAGCGGTTTTATTTTCATTTTCCTTAATCAGTTCTTTTGATGGCACTTCATAGCCAAGACCTCTGATAACAGTATCCAGTTTGCCGCGAACAGTGGGATAAGAGATGCCCAGTTCTTTTTCAACATCCTTGATATTCCCCCGACATTTGATGAATATTTTGACGAATTCGAGATCTTCATTCGGCAGACGGCAGAATTCACAAGGCTGGAAATTACCTTCAATGGTGGTGCTGCACTTGGGACAGCTGAGTTTAGTTATGGAAAGTTTTTCATCACATACGGGACATCGGCCCGGCGCTTTGTACTTCATTCGGTTCACCATTTCCTATGCTTATTTGATTATAATATACAATTATTTATTAAATATGTCAATATAAATATTAATATAATTAATATTTTAATTTAATATATTAATTAATGATAACGATAAAACCTGTGAATTAGATAAATGACTTATTTGATGTTGGTGTTGCCTAAAAATACCGCCTTGTACCACATCGGTTGATGTGGTAATCTGGGAATTAAGAAGTGGTTTATTGCGGAATCTACCAGGCGAGTGATCAGCAAACTCAATAAGGCGAAACTGGAGGGATATTATGGCGTACTTAATACGAGAAATAAAAGAATCTGAAATTCCATTATTGAATGAATTTTTATATGAAGCGATTTTTATTCCTGAAGGAATCGAAGCACCACCGAAATCAATAATCAATTCACCAGATTTACAGGTCTATGTTTCTGATTTTGGAAAACGGAAAGATGACCGCTGTTTAGTTGCAGAAATAAATCAACAGATAGTAGGTGCAGTTTGGACGAGAATGATGAATGACTATGGACATATCAATGATAAAACACCGTCATTAGCTATCTCGCTTTACAAAGCGTATCGGGGATTGGGAATCGGTACCGAGATGATGCGGAAAATGATTTCGACGTTGAAAACCAGCGGATACAAACAGGCATCTCTTGCAGTTCAAAAAGCGAACTATGCCGCCAAACTGTATCAAAGCGTTGGTTTTGAAATAATTGATGAAAATGAAGTGGAGTACATTATGGTAATTTATTTGCAGTGTTAAAAATCAATTTGTAGAAGAAACGAAAGAAGCAAGCAGTAAAATGTCAAGGAGGAAAAACGATGGCACTAATGACTAAATTGGTTTCGAAAATATTGGATCTTCCCCCGGCAGAAACGACTAAACTAGAATACCAAATTGATCTGAAGATTCCGATGCCAGATGGGGTAGTATTATTTGCGAATCGAGTTGCTCCGATTGGGGGCGAATCGCTTCCGATTATTCTGATCCGAGATCCCTATACGTTCCGCGGCAAGAAGCCTGACATCATCTCAAGATTGATTGCGGAACGCGGTTATCAGGTTATTGTCCAGAATTGCCGGGGGCGATGGGGCTCAGAAGGCGAATTTCAGCCTTTCCAGAACGAACGTGAGGATGGTCTGGCTACCCTTGATTGGATCGCTGACCAGCCATGGTTCAGCGGCTCAGTGGGGATGTTTGGTTTGAGTTATTGGGGCTATGCACAATTGGCGCTAGGATCTGGTGCGCCTGCCTTTTTAAAGGCGCTGGCCCCGCAAATGTCGGCTTCACGGGTGTATGGGGTGTTTCGGGCACAAGGGTCCATAAGTTTTTTTTGCCTGCTTACCTGGCTTTACCAGACCTATGTGATAAACGCACTTAACTCTCCGAAGGCCGTGAAGCAGGCAAGGAAACAGCAAAAAAGCGCGTTGCAAAGGGGCTTCTCACACCTGCCAATCGGAGAGGCAGACAAAGCGGCACTTAACTTAACAATCCCTTTCTATCAGGAGGCCATTTGTAATGATCAACCAACAGATGCATTCTGGGCGGGGATGGACCACAGCAAACAGGTGAAAGACATCGTTGCGCCAGTTCATTTTATTGAGGGTTGGTATGACTTCTTCCTGGCAGACCAACTGGCTGACTATGAATCGCTGCGAAATGCCGGGAAGGAGCCTTACATGACCATCGGCCCCTGGACACATGCGGCGGCACCCGGATTTAAAGCTGGTCTGAAAGAAAGTCTTCGGTGGTACGATGTTCATCTGCGAGGTAACCGAACGGCGCTCAGATCCTTGCCCATTCGTATCTATGTCATGGGCATTAACAAGTGGGCGGACTTCCCATTCTGGCCGCCTCCATCCACAGAAACGCCATGGTATCTTGAAGCCAGCGGTGAATTGACACAGGAGCCCCCCGAAATTGAGACCGCAGCATCCCAGTATCGGTATGACCCTGCCGATCCGACGCCAAGCGTTGGTGGCGCAATGATATTTGGCGGTGGACCCAAGAACAACCGGAAGCTCGAGCAACGAAACGATGTTCGCACCTTTACAAGTCAGCCGATGCAGGAGCCTTTGACCATTATTGGTACGGTTTCTGTGACGCTATATGTCCGATCAACTAACCAATACACAGACTTCTTTGCCCGGCTTTGTGATGTATCCTCAAACGGCAGGAAATCAACCAACATCTGCGATGGCATTGTCCGGCTTACCCCTGATACAAAGCAGGCAGATAATGACGGTATTCAACAGGTTACAATTAACCTTCTTGCCACTGCCCACTGTTTCAAGAACGGCCATCGCATCCGTCTTCAGGTATCAAGTGGGGCTCATCCAATGTTCATGCGCAATCTAGGAACAGAAGAGCCAATTACGACGGGTACGAGGATCCAGTCTGCCGATCAAGAGGTTTTTCATGATCAGATGCATTGCTCAATGATAATGCTTCCTGTTGCCCCAACACCAAAATAACCGTTTGCCGATGGTATTGCGGAGATAGAGGGCTGTTTCGTTTGTAATTGAGCTGTCAGCGAAGGTAAGCAGCGGACATTTGAAAGTATCTCATGGCATTGATAATACCCGGGAACCATTAGCCTACTAATGAAATAGCGGATCTGGCTAGTCCCGAATCCACGAAAAGACATATTCCATGTGTTTAGGCAAGTCAATTTCCGGCTGGGCAGAGGTTACAAAATGGCCGTCGATTTTGCGTTCTTTCATGGCAAAATCAAAGTGGGCAGCAGCAATGCCCAGATCGATCCGCTGGATATCATAGGAAAAGGCTTTACTGTAGCCTGGTTCTTTAGCTTCGTAAAAATGACAGTTGCCATCTTTCAATAAAATCCGCCAGGGTTGCTTATTGGATGCCGATGGTCCCAATCGCACCATCGCTAAGGCAAAGGCCAGATCACCGGCAGCAGCTTCCGTTAGTGGAGACTGAAAGTCGTTGATGAAAAACAATTCACTCCATTCTTTGCGTTGATCGGCTTTGATCAGTCTACGCATGGCTTTTTCTTTGAAATGCTTATGGTCGGCCGCATAGCCAAAGGGGGTGATGATCGGGAAAATTTCACCCTCTTCTATTTTCATGGCGTTCGAAAAGCTTTGACGGTCAAACGTGCCGCCCAGCCAGCAAGTGCCGAGATCAAGATCGGCCAAATAAAGGACTAATGCTTCAAATTCATATCCCAAAGCTTCCAAGGCCATCGGTTCCGGGGTGATGGTGGTGCCGATATAGTGTCTGGCGCCTTTGATGACCCCGTAAGTACCAAGCTTTTGCATGGTTTGGCCAGTTTGGATATCAAGCATGTGAAACTGGACGTTTGGACTAAAGGGGTTTTCCAAGGAAACGATAAATGTTTCAATGGCCTTCCGTTTATCGGATTCAATAGCCTGCTCTTTATAATTTCTGACGCTATAGCGCTTCTTAACGGTTGCTTCGATGGGAAAATTAATCTTCATGATGAGTCTCCTTTAAATAATAATCCATGTAAGTTTTAGACAATTATATTTTACACAATACGAATAATGATTGTCAATGATTATATCTAATTGTTGAATACCAACCAGTAGTTTGGTGGTTACGGAAATGAAAGCATTCAGCGGGAAGAATCTGAAAAAAATTCTGATTAATTCGGTTTACTGGTCAGATGATCAAGCGGTTGACATTTGTTTATGATGAGAGTATACTGTGAATGAATAAAATAATATTCATTCACAGTATACTCTTTATTATTTCCGCTGGACGGTTTGATTTGTCTGGAAATATAAGATTAGTTACAAGGACAGAAATATGGAGGAATTTGAATTGACTGAAAAGAAAGACGATATATTAAGACACGGAAGAGAATTATTTAAGACTAAGGGATTTAAAGATACCAATATTTCTGAAATAACAAAGATGGCAGGGATCGCCACCGGTACATTTTATAAATACTATCCATCAAAAGAGAAACTCTTCATGGATATTTTTCTGGAAGAGAACGCCAAATTAAAAAACCAGTGTTTGCAGTCGCTTGATTTAACCAAGAGTCCACTGGAAATTGTGGGGCAAATGCTGTCGCAAAATGCGGCGGGAATGAATGCCAACCCTATTTTGAAGGAATGGTATAACAAAAGTGTCTTTGATAAAATCGAAAAGCTCTATCTGGAGGAAAATGGACTTCAAGCGGTTGATTTTTTATATGACAGCTTTCTTGAACTTGTGGAGAAATGGCAAGCGGAGGGAAAAATGCGAAAAGATATCGACAGCAAAATGATTATGATGATTTTTGCTGCGGTAATCAATGTTGATACACACAAAGAAGAAATTGGACTAGAATACTTTCCACAGCTATTAGAGCTGATGACAAAACTTATTATGAAAGGCCTTGAAGACTGCTCTGATTAATGTGAGCAGTTTTATTTGGAGCTACAAGTGAATGAATATATTTTTATTCACTCACATAAATGCGCTTAACGAAGAGGAGGCAAAATATGCGGCAATCAGCAGTCAACGAGGGCAACAGTTTTGGCATGAATACTGAAATTGCCTACAGCGTTTTTGGTGAAAAGGCAGAGTCGGCCATTGCGGCTATGACAGCTGAACTCTTACGGCTGGAAAATAAATTAAGTCGCTTCATGCCGGATAGCGAGGTTAGTAAAATTAATCAGTTGGCCGGATTAGATTGTATCAAAATCAGCTGCGAATTGGTCGAGATCCTGTCCTTTGCACATTTGGTTTCTGAAATATCACAAGGAATGTTTGATATTACGGTCGCTCCTTTGGTGGATTTATGGGATTATAGAAAGGCAAAAGATATTCCACCTAAATCGAAAATGCGCAAGATCCTGTCGAAAGTCGGTTATCGCGAATTAGTCCTGAATCCGAAAGATCATATCGCTAGCCTTAGTAAACTGGGACAAGCCATTGATCTGGGTGGCATTGGAAAGGGGTACGCCAGTGATCGGTGCATGCAGCTTTTTCAGCAATATGGTGTAAACTCAGCCTATATCAATATTGGCGGAAATGTAGCCACGCTGGGAAATAAACCGGATGGTTCCATGTGGCGGGTTGGGATTCGCCATCCCAGGGATAATGAGCGGTTGATTGGAGCGGTCAGGGTAGCGGGGAAAGCGGTTGTAACATCGGGTGATTATGAGCGTTGTTTTTTTGATCGCCAGGGTAAAAGATGGCATCATATCCTAGACCCAACCACTGGCTATCCGGCAGAATCGGGATTAATCAGCGTTTCTGTGATCGCCGATAGCGCGATGAATGCCGATGCACTGTCAACGGCAATATTTGTGGCCGGCATTGACAAAGGGCTTGGATATCTGGCTCAGTTTCCAGGGACTGAAGTTGTAGTTGTGGATAAAAACCTGGAGGTGTTTATCACCCAAGGCTTAAAGGCGTATTTTCAAGTGGCTGACGGAATAACGGCAAATATTATCTAAAGACCAAAAATGCGTGCAAAGCAGTTAAAAAAGGAGAAGGTCAATTGAGTAAACCAGAAAAAAGGAAGGTGAAAAAAATGTGGATTGTATTATTAATTATAATCGCGGTTATCGGTGTTGGCTTAATGGGAGCATTATTGGCTGACGCACCGGGTCGACGAGAAGCAGGAGAACTTGTTTTTTCGGATGTTAGATTTAAAAACCTTGTAGATGGGACATATGTTGGTGAATTTAAGGGGGAAAAGTCGCACCTAAGAGATGCCAAGGTTGAAGTGACAATATCAGGCGGTGAGATCGCTAATGTTACAATTCTAAAAGGTGCTGTGGACAAAGAGGGGAAACCGGCAAAGTTGACCGGCGGACAAGATATTGACGATTTATTTAATGCTGCGATTCAGACCCAGACCCTTCAAGTGGATGTTATCAGTGGCGCGACATTGACCTCCAAAGCACATTTGAAAGCGCTTGAAAATGCGCTTAAACAGGCACAAGAAAAATAGACAGTGGTGTTGTCAGGCTGGTTTGCGTGATCACGAAGAAGTTTAAGAATGGATACATTCTTAAACTTCTTTTAAAATATAGTGCGATTGTAATTTCGAGAATAGCAGGAGTGAGACAACAATCACACAAGCGGCTACACCATAGAGAAGGCCCGGGCTGAATGAATAGATAGCCGCAGCAGCCAGCGGAACAAGAACTCGGTAAACTGATTGCAAGCTTTGACTGACACCCTGTAATTTTCCTTGATTGCTTTCGTCAACAGCCTGTGAAAGCCGTCCATTGTAGGATGGATCAAACAAACCTTCGCCCAAGGTAATACTCATAACTCCCGCTATAATAAGTACTGGCGACGCGATCTGTGCGCTTAGCGTGATCAGCGCCAAGCCCAGCGCCAGTCCCAAAAGACCAGCAATGCCAATAGCTCGATCACTGAACTTTTTAAGAAGGAGCGGTAATAACACCGCCCGGGAAAGAATATCACAGGCGCCAATAAGCGTAAACAAACCACCGATCAGTGCCGGACCCCAGGCGAAAATATCTTTTAAAAAGATGCTGAAATTAAATTGATAGATTTCTAATCCCACATAGAAGAATCCGCCGACGATGATAAGCGCTTTGGCCGCTTTTAGGGTGAAAATATCTTTGATCTGACCGAAAATATTAAAACTTTTTATGGAAAAATGGGTTGATCGTTTTTCCGGTGACAATGATTCCGGCAGAAAAAAATAGGTGCAAATAACCGAGAGAAACATAATGCCGGCAGTAACGAAAAACGGCAGCGTAATTGAAATGGCGCCAAGCGGACCGCCCAGCGCAGGCCCAATCATGCATCCGATGCCCATGGTAGCACCGATATAGCCAAACCATTTGGTGCGCTCATGGGGCGCGGTGCTATCAGCAATGTAAGCAAACAAGGTGCTGATATTGCCCGCAGTCAATCCATCAATGATCCGACCCAGAAACAGCACCCACAGCGCCCCACCGATCCCAAACAGAATATATCCGATCACCGATCCCAATAAACTGATGATTAAAATCTTTTTTCTGCCGTAGCGATCGCTTAAGGCCCCAAGTATCGGTGCCGCCAAAAAAGTGCAGGCGGCAAAAACCGATGCCAGGGCGCTCATTCCGATAACAATTTGCGAAGCGGGCAAGTAGCTGCCAAGTAAAAACGGCAATAGCGGGATCACCACCGTCATTCCGACACCATTCATCAACACAATTCCCACTGTGATCCACAAAAAATTTTTACGCATATAAAAGCTTACCTCACTAACAAGAGTATTTATGTTTCCTCGGAAACATTGTTATACTATCATGATATTGTTTCCTTGTCAACAATAAAAAGAAGGCGGTATTAAAACACTGATTTGTCAGTGTTTTAATACCGCCCTCTTTAGGCTTTTTGATATAAATCATTATTCAAGATCATTTCGATTGGTTATATTGACACCTTGCTTCTTTATTTCGGTATCCAAATGCCGACGATACTTTTCCATGAAGCTAAGCATACTGTCAAATTGTGCCTCGGTTATGTCCTCAAAGACGGCTTTATCCCGCGCCTGAAACTCATCGTGTAAATCCTCATGGATTTTGTTAATTGCGTTCCCTTGCTCCGTCAGCCTAAAATAGATTTCTTTCTTATTATCCGGTTTCTGGTAGCTTTCGATAATGCCCTTTTCGACCATCTTCTTGGTTAGCTTACTGATGGCGCCCCTGGTCATATAAAAAGACTCGGCCAGTTTGGTCACGTTGGAATCGACATTGCTGCTAATGTATTCGATGCAATGTACTTCAGAAGACGTATAACCCTTAAGACTATCTTCCATCTTAAACTTATTAAGCCAAACCAATTTGTTGTATATATCCCTGAAACCGATAATGATCTGTTCTTCTTTGTTCATGGCCTGTCCTCCCACCCGCTGGTGCATTAACATTATTATAGTAAACTTTTGTTTCGATTGCAACAAGGTTAGCTTTTTTAATCCCGGGATACCGCCTTATTTATCAGTTGCCTTTTTCATGGCTTGGTTAACTTTTTGGTCAACTGATTCTTGATAGATGTCAGCATATGTTTTTGAATCTTTGATGAGCTCGTCGCAGAAAGCGGCTACGTCACTGCCGGTCACTTCAAGCACGCCTTTCCCCAGGGCTGCGCTTTCCTCAAAAAGGTCAACAATTCCTGATAGCAATTCCGTCCCTTCGGTTAGCTCAACCGGACCGACCTTAAAGAGATATTTTTGAATTTCTTCATAAACTATCTGATAATCCTGGGGGAGCGCTTTGACACGAGCCATATGTGCTCGCCACTCTTTTTTTCCTTCGATGATATCTTGTATTTTCATTTTAGCCTCCTATTTAGCTAATTTTTTAGCGACATTATGGTTGAGTTGCTCGCGCCACTTGTCACGATAAGATGTGGCCCCTTCGTCGCCGATCAGGGCTGAACAGAAGCCTTTGATATCGTCGCCCAAAACCTCCTGGACACTCTGACCGTCCGCCGCCGTTTCTTCGAGCAGGCCCAGCACACCGTCAAGAATTGGCATCAGGTTGCGACCAGTTAAATCGGAGTGGGGCCAGAGATTGGCTTTAATTTTTTCCCATGCCGCCTGATAATCAGTCGGCAGCTTTTTGGCCCGCGATTCGAAAGATTTAAATTCTTTAGTCATGTCGCTGCCGGTAATTTGTTCCCAAAAGTTCATTATTTATTCTCCTTTAACTCATTAATTTTTGCCGACACGAACGCCCATTTGTCCCAGAACTTCTGCAATTCTTGGCGCCCGGCGTCGTTGAGCACATAAAACTTGCGTGGCGGCCCAATATCAGACGGTTTTTTTTCGATATCGACAAGGTTTTTCTTCTCAAGCCGCACTAAAATGGTATAGACCGTTCCATCTACAACATCCGCGAAGCCGAGTGCATTTAATCGCCGCGTGATTTGATAGCCATAGGTTTCGCCGCCGCTAATAATTTCAAGGACGCAGCCCTCAAGCAGGCCTTTAAACATTTCTGTTAGATTTTCCAGCACAATCACCTCCATGCTACTCTGTGTTACTTACTAAATCTATATAGTAATACACAATAGCTGATTTGTCAATAGCGGTTTTCTGATATTGGATAAAATACCGATGGTTAGCTTATCTAAATGAATTGGGAGCTTTTATGATTTAAAAATAAAACTTTGATAAAATTTGTTAATATATCATTTTTCTATTGTTCATAAAATGGGTAAAATTAATAATCTTTAATTCATGAATTTGCTAATTACTGGTGAAATCTCTTTTTGATATAGTTAAGCCAAGCAAAACATGAAAAGGATTACACGAACGCAAGCGAAATTGTATTTGTGTTAAAAATGAACACGAGCAATCAGAAATCGCTGTGGGGTTCGGACATGTTTAGAAATGATGGGCAATGACCCAAATTAAAAGGAGAAATTGATATGTCAACTGAAAAAAGTAACGAAGTCGAAATCAGTAAAGAAGAAAAATCAGGTGTTAAAGCGTCCAAGATGAAAAAGGGACGGAAATCAATCGCATTTCTTCAAGAAAAGAAAGATAATGGCGAGAAGATTGTACAGATGTGTCCGGTCGACCGGGATAAGTATTTTGTCATGGCCGCAGAAATGGCCGACTGCGACATCTGTCGTTTGACAACACCCGGTGAGAACACTGAGATGCAGATGGCCAACGCAACCTGGAGAATCCGCGAAATCCGCGCGGCTGCTCAGATTATCCATATCAACTTTTATATGATGACTCCGACTTTTTGCTCCAAGGAAAAAGCACTGGAGTATGGTTCTATGTACATGGCCGAAGGGGCCGACTCGCTGCTGCCTATGGGCGTTAACAACGAAACCCTGAAATACATGGCGGATAACCATCTGGTCGTGTTTGGTCATGTCGGTGCGCTGTCCGGCTGGCAGACCAGCAAACATGGCGGCTACAAGCGCCTGGGCAAAACTGCGGAAGACGCTATGGAGGTCTTCCGGATGGCTTATGAGTATCAGGAAAACGGCATGATGGGCATGACCATCGAGCTGACACCCATCGAAGTCACCAATGCCATCGCCAAGAAGCTGAGCGTACCGGTCGTCTCCATCTGCGCTGGTGGTGCGGCTGACGGTTCAGAAATGGTCGACTTTGATACCTTCAACATGATGCCGACCCTGGCTGCTCATGCCAAGGTCTATGCTGACTTCTTTAAGTGGTCTGCGACCGCATACGGCGGATGGGCCAATGATGTCCGGACGGGTGTATATCCGGAGGATAAGCACGGCTTCCACATGGATGAAAAGGAACTCGACATATTCTTGAACCAGTTGGAACAAAAATACACCATCAGATAGTCTGACCGAGGATGTCTAGTAAGAATCTGGTTGGCGGATGGACAGCGCTGAATAAGGACCGTTCATCGGCTAATTAAAATAACGGTGTAAATAATCTAATGTGATAAGTTAAGGGAGACGATTTTATGAAAATGGATGCCAACACAATATTAGCGATGGCGGAGAACAGCACAAAGCAAATTCGTAGTTTAACCGAGGTATTCGGCAAGGATCTTGCGGGCAAGGTAGCCATCGTAACTGGTGGTGCCACCGGGCTGGGCTATAGCGTCGTAAACCGGTTAGCCGAGGCTGGGGTGCGGGTGGTCATAGCATCGCGAAAAGAAATGACTGGACAGAAGGCCGAAGCTGAGTTTCGGGCCAGAGATTTTGAGGTAAAATGGTTCCAGACTGATGTCAGCAAGGTGTCTGACTGTTATGCTGCAGTTGATTTTGCGGTAGAGCAGTACGGCGGCGTTGATATTGTCGTTGCCAATGCGGCCGTATGGTCGATGTATTCATTTCTGGATATGCCGGAAGAGGCCTTTGATAATGTTCTCAACACCGATTTAAAAGGCGAATATTTCATTGCTCAGGCGGCTGCCCGGGTGATGGTTGAGCAGCAGACCAAGGGAAAAATTGTGTTTATTTCCTCGGTTGCTCATAAGGGATCTGACGCCGCTAAATTGGGCACGATGACGCATTACAATGCGGCCAAGGGGGCAATTGTCAGTATGACGAAAGGAATTGCCAAGGAACTGCGACAATACGGCATCAGTGTCAACTGTGTCGCTCCCGGGGGAATGCTGACCGCCGGAGCCCTGACGAATGCTGCGGAAGCGGTTGGTCTTTATGGCCCGGAGTTTGCTGAGGAACGGGGTAAATATGGCCGGGAGACACCGATGGCGATGAATCCGGACGAGGTGGCCCTGGTGGTATTGGCAATGTGTACCGCCATGTCGGACTTTATTGTTGGCGAGACGATTGATGTGGATGGTGGTTCCCTGCTCAGTTATCAGGCGAAGCCCTGGAGCTACACCGTAGCAGGCTGTATCCCTGGTCCGAAAGCGGAATGACCAGGCAGCCTGAACCCGGATTGATTCAATAATTGCGTTTATTTTAAAATAATCCCCCCAGTGTAGCGATTCCTCTAAAGGGAGCTGACACTGGGGGGATTTTATGAGTCGAAAATTTGATCTGCTTCAGCTCAGCAAGCGCACGAGCAGTTCCTGGAGGTTGGAAACATGCATTTTTTCATAAATGTGAGCGATGTGTTTATTGGTGGTGGACTGGGAGATATAAAGCGATTGACTGATGATCGCCGGGGAAATACCCTGGCATAGCAGATTGGCAATTTCGATCTCTCGGGCCGTCAGGTTGGTGGTTTCCCAGGAAATTTGATCCATCGCTTGTCGGCTTGTCTGCTGGCAGAAAAAATTCTTATGCAGGTTGTTTAACTGCGGAACCGCCAGAGACAGCGTCATAAACTCAGTATCGGTGAAGTTTTCGTCTTTGGTTTTGTCCAGGGCAAATAAGGTTCGCGGTTTGCCGTTGATATCAAACAGTGCAAAACCAAGGGAGTATTTAACACCCCGGGGATGAATATAATTAGAAACAAACTCTGTAGTTGGCTCTTTTTTCCAGGCTCTGATATTGATGGTCGGTTTAGCTGGATTTTCCCGCAAGTTTTTGACGAGACTATAATACCCATTTTTACTCTTGGAGTAGTATTCAAGGTACATGGTACTCCATTGTTTGTCAATATTATGCAAATACTGATTGCAGACCTTGCCATTGCCATCCAGAAAATAGACAAGTGACTGGTCGAAGTCGCACAGTCCCCCAAGGCCAGACAGAATTTCAACGGAAAAAGCTTTCAATTCATGCACATTTCCACAGGAAATAGTAAAGTCATAAATTTTTTGCCAGGGCATATTCAATTTAGTATTCATTTTCATTCCCTCCGTGCTTGTGTCAGGAATCTCCCTTTCCTATGGTCATTTCTTTATCACTATCGGTTTATAGTTGAATTTTAATGATAAAACACCATAAAGTCAAGGTATGTTGAGCGCAAAGATGGTATTTACGAAAAACGTTTTCAGTAATAACGCTACAAATATTCAGTAAAAATGAATGTTATAGTCAATAGCGGGTATAATAAAAAAAACTTTACAAAAACAGAATGAGATATTTCTTGCAAATTAAGAAATCAAAAACAAGATTAGAAGGGAGAAAAGAATGTCTAAACTTAGTTTAATTGAAGGTATTGGCGAAGCTTATGAGTTGAAATTGGAAGCCGCGGGCGTTAACTCGATCGAAGCACTGCTGGAGGCTTGCACCACCAAAAAAGGCCGGTCTCAACTGGCAGAAAAAACAGGGATTTCTGAAAAACTGATTTTAAAATGGGCAAATCATGCGGATTTAATCAGAATCAAAGGGATTGGCGGAGAGTATGCGGAATTGCTTGAAGCAGCAGGCGTTGATACGGTACCGGAATTGGCCACACGCAAAGCAGAAAATCTCTTCAAAAAATTGCAAGAAATCAATGATGCAAAAGAGCTTGTCAGAAAACTGCCGACTCAAGCGCAGGTGGAAGACTGGATAACCCAAGCGGCAGCGCTGCCACGGGTCTTGACGTATTAGTGTAATCGGTGAATGGTTAACAATGTCTTGGGGATGGAACTGACATCGCCACGTAAAATTGAATAAAACAGAACCGTCAGTTGAGGAGAACGCTCTCCTTGATTGGCGTTTTTTCGATTTGCTGACAATCAATAGCAGGAGCAATACAATTTGTTAATAACATTGGATAAATGCAAACTAAATCAGGAGGTTTTGTGATGAAAAACGAAGAAAGAGAATTATCATCAGCACAACGGGAAGAACTACTTAGTGTACTGAAAGTCCGTTTCGAGAAAAATATAAACCGCCATCAAGGTATTAAATGGACTGAGGTACAAGCAAAGCTGGCAGATAATATAAAAAAATTATGGACACTCAATGAAATGGAAAGAACCGGTGGTGAACCGGATGTTGCTGGCTACGATCAAGCTACGAGTGAGTATATTTTTTATGACTGTTCATCAGAAAGTCCTAAAGGCCGCAGAAACGTTTGTTATGACCGCGAGGCGCTGGATTCCCGGAAAGAAAATAAACCGGAAAATAGCGCGGTTGAGATGGCGGCAGCTATGGGCATTGAACTTTTGACGGAAGAACAATATCGGGAGTTGCAGAAGCTGGGGAATTTTGATACCAAAACATCGAGCTGGCTGAAAACACCGGCTGAGGTCAGAAAACTGGGTGGTGCTTTCTTTGCTGATCGGCGTTACGACCATGTCTTCGTATATCATAACAGTGCGCCCTCTTACTATGCGGTCAGAGGATTCCGAGGCCTGCTCAGAGTCTGAATTTTGCACAGCAGAAATGGGTATGACAGCACAATAAACAAAACGACGCGGTGTCACACCGTCAGGATTTCTTTAATCCGAAAATTGTTGAAAAGGTGGTGAAAAAATGGCTTTTGAAAGCTTCTTCAATCGATTAAAAATCAAAGAATTATCAGTGTTGCCAGAAAAGGACGGATGGTATCTGGAAAACCGTCGACATGCCCAGGAAATGATGAAAACCGGAAGCTGGACTTATGAAATTGGAAATGATACTGTTTATTTTACCGATGAATATTTTAATATTTTTGAAACAGTTACGGAAAAGCTCGCGGAAGATGCGGAGTCCTATTTTCAATTTGTTTGCAAAGATGATGTTAGCAAGGTGAAAAATTCAAGAGAACAGGCTTTTCTGGGACACAACCAAGAACTGGAATATCAGATTGTCACGGGTTTGGGCAATCATAAATTCGTTAAAGAGAAAACGCGCACCCTATTGGATGAAGTGGGCAACCCGACAAAAATTATCGGCGCTCTGCAGGATATTACCTGTGAAAAAATCTTGGAAAACAGTTTGAAAGAGTTGGGGGAAAACCTGAATCTGGGACAAAAGGTTGCTGGTCTGGGCAGCTGGAAATATAATGCGGTAAAAAATGAAATCTTCTGGTCTGATGAAATTTACCGGATTTATGATCTTAAACCCGGAGAATTTGGGGGCACTGTCGTCGAATTAATGGATTTTACCCATCCGGCGGATCGGTATGTTTTAAAAGAACTAACCGAAAAAAGGTTAGCCCATGAAAAATTTGATCTGCAATACCGTATTCAATTGAGAAACGGAACCATCAAACACGTGCGCCTGGTGGGCGCACCGATTAAAAACAAAGACGGCTTGAATATTGATCTGGTCGGAACGATTCAGGATATGACCGAAATTAAAAAGCTGGAAAACGAAATTATTTTTATCAAAAAAAATCTTGAACAGGCCCAACGGCTGGCTAAAATTGGCAGCTGGGAGATGAATATCGAAAAAAGTGAGAACTTCATGTCTGATGAAGCCCTCCGGATTTTTGGCATCACAGCTGATGAATTCAAAGGAACCTTTGAAGATTTTATGAGTCGGGTGCACCCGGAGGATCGTAATATCATTATCGATTCCATGAATGGTGAGTTGACCGAAGACCCCTTTGAGCTGGAATTTCGGGTGATCCGAAAAGACGGAACAATTCACGAGGTTTTTCAGATTGCGGAGTTTAATCTCGATAAAAACGGACAAGTCTTACGCGCCTATGGAACGATTCAAGATATTACCGAAAAAAAAGAGTATGAGCGAGCCATTGAAATCAAGCAGAAAGAGATCGAAAAAATTCAGCAGCGAACAAAAATGTTGATTCAGGAATCCGGGGTTGTTTTTGAGATTATCACTGCCGATGGTATCATCCGCTATATCAGTGACACTTCTCAAAAGGTAATCAATTATGATCCCGAGAGTATGATCGGTAAAAGTATCTATGATTACTATGACCACGATGAAGCCGCTTATTTAAAGGGCTTGATTCATAGTTCCATGGAAAATAAAGCGATCACCGAAACGGGGATCATCACTTTTGACAGAAAAGGAGGTAAGCCCATTTATCTGGAAGTGCACATCCAGAATTTCCTGGATCATCCGATTATTCAGGGGTTGGTTCTGGATTTTCGGGATGTGACAAACCGCATCATCATGCAGCGAAAAATAGAAAAGCTGGCCTCTTATGATGAAACGACATCCCTGCCCAAGCAGAATCAGTTTAAAAAAGAGCTTGCCGAAAAATGTCTAAAAGCATCTTTGGATCAGCATAGTCTGGTCGTGATCATGCTGGACTTTGAAGGGTTTAAGGAAATCAATGACTCCCTGGGATTTAAGGTGGGGCAGCAGCTGATTGTCCAGGTGGTGATGCGCTTAAGGGGGTTGTTAGGAAAAGACACCCTGATTTCCCGGTATTCCGAAGATCAGTTTGCCATTGTCATTGAAGGGTTAATCAATCTGGAATCATACGAAGCCAGAGTAGTAGATATTATCGACTTCTTTCATCGATCTTTTAAAATTGACATCTATGAGTTTGATATCAATGTGAACGTCGGGGTTAGTGTTTATCCTTTGGAAACAGAAGAAAAAGATGCCGATGCCGAGGATACAATGGCTGAAGATGATCAAGCTACGGATGAAATTGAACAGCTGATTAAGTATGCCAGTATTGCTCTGGTCTGGTCTAAAAAAGAAGGGAAAAACCGCTATCGGTTCTATTCTTCTGAGTTGAACATTCAAAACTATAAACAGCTACAACTGCGCCACGATTTGAGAATGGCTGTTAAAAGGGATCAATTCAGGGTTTACTATCAACCAATGGTGCGGATAAAAAACCATCAGATTTTAGCCGTTGAAGCGCTGATCCGATGGAACCACCCGGATTGGGGAATTGTCTCACCGGATGAATTCATTTTTCTGGCCGAAGAAACCGGCGCTATTGTGGAAATGGGGAAATGGATGCTGCGGAAAATCTGCGAAGATCATCGGTATTGGATGTTGAAGGGATATAAACCCGTCTACATCTCAGTGAATTTTTCCAGTGTCCAGTTTTATGAACGGGATTTTGTTAAAAACATCACCGATATTCTGGCAGAATATGAGATCGATCCCACATACCTGATTGTCGAACTAACTGAAAGTCTGATCATTGAAAATTCTCACAAAGCCATAGCTGATATTGAAAACCTACAGCGAGCTGGGATTAAAGTGGCCCTAGATGATTTCGGAACTGGTTATTCCTCACTGAGTTACTTGAAGAATTTTAACATCGATATTATTAAAATGGATGCCTCCTTTCTAAAGAATATCATGGCAGATAAGACCACCGCCATTATCGCCCAGGCGATCATTAATCTGACCAAAGAGCTACATATTAAACTGGTCTGCGAAGGCATTGAGAACTGGGAGCAACTGTCGTTTCTAAGGGAAAATAATTGCTTTGCAGGACAAGGCTACCTCTACTCGCGACCGGTTCCGTTTTTAAAAATTGATGAAATACTTGAAAAAGAGAAATGCCGACCAATGCTCAGCAATACGACCTTCAAACCCCGCATCGAACGGCGAAGTTCATTCAGACAGTCATTTCATGACTTGTTAAAAACGGATCTGACAATTTTAAAAATTAATGATAAAAAGATGAACGTTGGGAACTCTAAAGTTTTGGTAAAGAACATTGGCTCTGGCGGACTCTGTTTTATATCCAATATTCAATTCCCACTTGAACGGGATTTTACGCTGCAATTTGTCACCACGCTTCTTGGAAAAGAAATCAGTACCTATGGGACACCGGTTTGGTGCGAAGAAGTGGAGGACAACCTCTTTGAATATGGAGTGAAATTTTTAATGGGTGAAAGTGCAGTTGAGGAACTGATGCGAATTATTTATGAGGTGCAGGTCAAAATGAAGAAGAATATACTGTTTTCTGATGGCAGCTTTACTGATGAAACAGCCTATAATTATTTTAACAATCTTATCGGACAACAGAGTCCTGAAAAAGTGGATTTTAGTCAATACAAGAGAAATAAGTTTTAATCCGTCTAAGCTTATAGCGGTAAAAGCAAAAAAATTCAGTTTTCGTAATTTGCTGGTACGAGATAGTTTTATCTAAGAATGTGAAGCAATGAGATTAGCTGATGTGGAAGGAGTGTGTCTATCGGTATGACTGCAAAAAATACACCTGAAAGCTGGCTGATTTGCCATAATCTAAAAGAATGGCATGACTGGTTAGCCGCGCATTATGATATTGAAACGGGGGTCTGGCTGCAGATCAAAAAAGCCAGATCAAATGAGCTGGGAGTTGGTATGGAAGAAGCGGTGACAGAGGCTCTATGTTTCGGTTGGATCGATAGCAAGATACATAGTCTGGATGCTGAAAAATATATTCTTCATATGACTCATCGTAAGCCCGGGAGCATGTGGTCAATGATAAACCGTAAACGTGCTGAAGCACTAATTGTTGAAGGCAGAATGACCGAAGCCGGGATGGTAACAATTCGCGAAGCTCAGGCAAATGGCCGGTGGGAAGCTGCTTACACATCAAAAGAAAAACCGGTTGTCCCAAACGATCTGGCAACAGCATTAGTTGCCGATCAAGTGGCTAATAATAATTTCGAGAACTGGTCAAATAGTCAAAAACGGCAGTCTGTTGCGTGGGTAGAGCAAAGCAAACAACCGAAAACCAGAGCAAATCGCATCGATAAAGTTGTTAGTTATGCACATGAAAATCAGAAATTGTTTTAGGGCGTGTTATATTAATGATAAATCAATGTAACCTGGGTTTAGAAAGATACTGATATCGAAAAGTTCCGATTGTCTATCACTAAAATGAATGTGAAGATCTTGATTGGGTGTAAATGCCAAAAAGGTGCTTTGATTATCATGCCAGTAATTGCTATAATAGGAACAAGTAATTGTGAAAGTGCAGCACGCTTTGCAATGATCAGGTATTTTTTGAACTCAAAGGAGAAATTTACAATGAACAGAACGATATATCTTTATGTCTGTGATACCATGGCCGATTGGGAAATCGGATATTTGACAGCCGAACTTAATACCGGCAGATATTTTAAGAAGGGGATAACGCCCTGTAAAGTAGTAACCGTCGGTGTAGACACGACACCAGTTACGACGATGGGCGGTTTAAAAATACTGCCGAATATCAGCGTGGCGGAGTGCGACATCAAAAGTACCGATGCCTTAATTTTGCCGGGAGGTGACACCTGGCTAGATTCAATCCACGATCCGATCATCAAGAAAGCCGAGCAGTGTATTAAAGAAAACGTTATTGTGGCCGCAATCTGTGGTGCGACAATGGGGCTTGCTAAGCTTGGTCTGCTGGATTCCCGATACCATACAAGCAATGATCTGGGTTATCTCAAAATGGTCTGTCCGGATTATCAAGGCGAAGCATATTACAAAAATGACCCTGCCGTTACGGACGGGAACTTAATCACGGCTATGGGAGTTGCACCATTGGAATTTACCGCAGCAGTCCTGAAAGCTTTGGCGGTCTTTTCGCCAGAAACATTAGATGCATGGTATCAGCTTTATCAAACCCATGAATCGGAGTATTTTTATGCATTAATGAACTCAATACAGTAGTCCAAAGTACTTTAGAAAAGGTGGTGAAACAATGAAATGTTGCATTGGAATGGCCGGAATAGATCTGAAATATTAAACTATTTAGGAGGATTCGAAGTGTCTATTCCGGAAAAAAACTATCCGCGGACTGGTGATACACAGACCATTTATCTGAATACGGTTATTACCAATCCCAATATTAAAGTTGGTGATTATACAATTTATAATGACTTTGTAAATAGTCCCATTGATTTTGAAAAAAACAATGTGTTATATCATTATTCTATCAATCAGGACCAATTAATTATTGGTAAGTTTTGTTCCATTGCCTGCGGCGCAAAGTTCATTTTTACCAGTGCCAATCATGCGTTGAAATCGCTGTCGACTTATCCATTTCCTTTGTTCTGGGAAGAATATGATCTGGAACAGAAAGCGGTTACCCAGGCCTGGGATAAAAAAGGCGACATTGTGATTGGAAATGATGTCTGGATTGGCTATGAAGCCGTTATTATGTCGGGTGTCCAGATTGGTAATGGCGCAATCATTGGAACCAGAGCCGTTGTCACAAAGGATGTTGAGCCCTACACAATCGTCGGCGGAGTACCCGCAAAGCCGATTAAACGGCGATTTGACGATGAAATAATTAATAAACTGCAGTCGCTTTGTTGGTGGGATTGGGATAAGAAACAACTGCGTGAAAAATTAAATGACATTATGTGTGGGAATATCGATCAATTATAAAAATGTGTTGTTGGTAAAAAAAGAATGGCGATGCGTTGAGATAAAAAATCTTGACGCCTCGTTTTTTATTGTTTGATGGAGGGTTTTGTAGAAATGAGCGAAACAAAGATGTATAATGGAATAAATTTAACTGAGGCAAGGTCTGCAGTTTTTGTGTATGGACAGAACTCAGTTATTGGTTAATTTAAGAATATATAAGAAGATGAGGTCTAGTTAAATGGAAAATATTGATGAAATTGAATATCAGATAGAAACATTAAATAACAACGGTAAAAATATTGCCTATGTCCACACAACCACACCGGTCCTGACCGATGTCCAGTCCGCACTGGATTTAATGGCGACAGTTCGCTATGAAACTGAATGTGATGCGATTATTTTAGATAAGGAAGCATTAACAGATGAATTTTTTGATTTAAAAACACGGCTTGCCGGTGAAATCATCCAGAAATATGTGAATTACGGCATCCGACTGGCAATCATCGGTGATTTTTCGGGGTATACCAGTAAGCCACTACATGATTTTATATATGAATCCAATCAGGGGAAACACTTGTATTTTGTAGCAAATGTGGAAGCAGCACTGAAGAAACTCGGATAAGATCAAATTCGCCGTAAAAACGATCAGGCATAGTTAATATGCTATGTGATAATGCGGCAGGATGAAGCTATTTTGAAAATAACAAAAAATGAATTCAGGAGGAAAAACTAATGCTTTATGACCAGTTAAAAACCAGAAGAAGTATTCGTAAATTTAAAGATCAGGCAGTCGAACAAGAAAAAATCGAAGCCATTTTAAAAAGTGCGCTAATGGCACCATCATCCCGGGGCAGACGGCCATGGGAGTTTATCGTCGTCACCGATAACGATCTGCTTTCGCAGCTTTCCCTTTGTCGAGATCACGGATCAGCTTTCTTAAGAGGAGCGCCATTGGCAATTGTGGTAACGGCTGACAAAGAAGCATGTGATGTTTGGATCGAAGAGGCATCCATTGTCGCCATTCTGATTCAATTGGTCGCTCAGGATTTGGGTTTAGGTTCATGCTGGGTTCAGGTACGCGAGCGATTCCAGACAGAACAAAAGAAAACGGAAGATTATATTAAAGATGCCCTTTCAATCCCCAATCAATATGCAGTTGAATGCATCATTGCCATTGGCTATCCAGATGAATTAAAGAAACCTCATGATGAAGATACACTACTTTATGAAAAAATCCATTTCAATCAGTTTAGTGATCAAAGGTAACTAAAATGATCAAACAAGACTTGAAAATTAACGGGATACCAGCAATTTTATGGGGCGCAAAGGCCCGGAAATTATTTATTGCGGTACATGGAAATATGTCAAGCAAGGCCGATGATGTCATTGTGATCCTTGCTGAAAAAACAATTCAATCAAGCTATCAGGTACTTAGTTTTGATCTGCCTGAGCATGGCGAACGTCGCAATGATCCGACCTCATGCAAGGTTCAACATTGTGTAGAGGATCTTTCTGCGATCATCGAATATGCAAAAACAAAATGGGATGAGATCAGTTTGTTTGCATGCAGCATGGGCGCATATTTTAGCTTGTTGACCTACAAAGATGAAGATTTAAAGCAGTGCCTATTCCTTTCACCGGTCGTTGATATGGAAAAAATTATCAACAATATGATGACCTGGTTTAGCGTAAGTGAAGAGCAGCTACAAACTGAAAAAGAAGTTACCACACCGATTGGGCAGATTCTATATTGGGATTATTATTGCTATGTTAAGGAACATCCGATAAATTCCTGGAATAAACCAACGGCAATGCTTTACGGTTCAAATGATGATTTGTGTGAATTTGATACGGTTTCTAACTTTGCGCAGCAATTTAATTGCGATTTGACGGTACTGGAGCATGGTGAACATTATTTTCATACTGAAGAGCAATTGAATTTCTTCAGGCAATGGTTAGATAAGCGGATAAACGTTTGAAGCTAGCATCGCATGTCGGTTTGGCTGAAGGGTTATGAGCGTATGAATTTATAAATATGAACAGCAGATAAATTAACGAAAAAGGTAATTGGAAGGAGCCTCAGTTGGAACAAAATTATATCAGTAGTGTGCGACTAAATTCGCCAGTGGACGAAGACTCTTATCTTCACAATCTTATGGTGGTGCGCCATCTGACACAGATGAAAACGCTGTATTTTCCCAAAGCAGTGACTTTTTTTGTCGGCGAAAATGGCACGGGAAAATCAACTTTATTGGAAGCGATTGCGGTGGCCTTTGGTTTTAATGCTGAGGGTGGAACGCGCAATTTTAGTTTTTCTACCAGCGCAACCCACTCCGATTTACATCGTCACCTGACTCTTTCGCGAAGAACCTATCCCAAGGATGGTTTCTTTCTTAGAGCTGAAAGCTTTTACAATGCGGCCAGTTATCTGGATGAAGTTTATGAAGCGGAATTCCAAAACCAGCTGCCAACCGCCTATGGCGATCGGTCACTGCATAACCAGTCCCATGGCGAGAGCTTCTTGTCATTGGTGGAAAACCGCTTCAACGGAAATGGTATTTATTTGCTGGACGAGCCTGAAGCCGCACTTTCACCCAGTCGGCTGATGACTTTGCTGGTACATATCAACGAACTGGTACGGCAAAATTCGCAGTTTATTATCGCCACACATTCTCCCATTTTGATGGCCTATCCGGAAGCAGAAATATATCAGTTGTCCGAAGAGGGCATCCATTCGGTGGATTATCGGGAGACGGAACACTATCAGTTGACGCGGCGATTTCTAGAAAATCCTGAAAAGATGCTGCATTATTTACTTGCAGAGGATTGACAAAACCATGGTAAAGGGATATTCTTGTGATAAGTAGTACAAATCATACTTATCATACTTATTGCATTGAATGGAGGAAAATAATGACTCAGCCAAAAGGAAAATATGCCTGGACTGTCAAGGTTGGTGAAAAAGGACAGATTGTCATTCCCAAGGAAGCACGGGACGTATTTAATATTAAACCGGGTGACACACTAATCTTGCTGGGTGATGAAGAGCAGGGGATTGCGATTCCACCTAAAAATATGTTTGATAAAATTTCGCAAATGGTTTTTGGCGAGATTGGTGCTGATTCAGACAAGGACGTTGAAAAATGAGCGTTTTAGCAGTTAACAATCTGTACAAAAGATATGAAAAATTTGAACTGGATAATGTTTCCTTTTCCTTGGAACAGGGCACCATCACTGGTTTTATCGGTCGTAATGGAGCCGGCAAAACCACAACGCTCAAGTCATTGCTGAACTTTGTTCACCCGGATAGCGGTGAGATTTTGTTTTTTGGAAAGGGCTTTAATGAAAATGAATTCGAAATCAAGTCCAAAATCGGTTTTGTTGCCGGCGGGATTAATTATTATTCCAAAAAGAAGATCAAAACAATTACCGCAACCACCCGGCGTTTCTACGCGAATTGGGACGAACAAGCCAATCAACATTATATGGAACGATTTGCACTGGACGAAAACAAAACGCCTGATCAATTATCCGAGGGAATGAAGGTGAAATATGCCCTTGTCCTGGCACTTTCACATCATGCTGAACTGTTAATCATGGATGAACCCACCAGCGGTCTTGATCCGATTTCAAGGGATGATTTACTTGATGTCTTTTTGGGACTAACAAAAGAGGGGATCACCATTTTGTTTTCAACCCACATTACCTCAGATCTGGATAAATGTGCGGATAATATCATCTATATCCAGCATGGTAAAGTGCGGGCAGACAGCGATATTGAATCATTTTTGGCGCAGTATAAAGTGCTGGAATTTTCAGATGAACAAGTAAACGATGATTTAAGATCCAAACTGATCGGATCTAAACAAACCAAGCATGGCTATAGTGCGTTAATTAAATCGACAGATGCGAATAATAGCGGGGCAAAAGTGACCGATGCGGATTTGGAATCGATTATGATTCATTTGGAAAAGGAGTGATGTAAAAATGGATAATCTGCTTTATAAAGAATTCAAACTAGCCATGCACCCGACATCACTTATTTTTTTATCTTTATCAGCAATGATGCTGATCCCGAATTATCCGTATTATGTGACATTTTTCTACACCAGTCTGGGGATCTTCTTTATGTGTTTAAGCGGTCGGGAAAATAACGACATCTTTTATACCATGATGCTCCCGGTCCGAAAAAAGGACATTGTCAAATCACGATTTTTGTTTGTTGTGGTTATCCAGCTGGCACAGGTATTAACAGCAATCCCTTTTGCATATATCAGAAGCTTATATGATTTACCGGGCAATCAGGTTGGGATTGATGCGAACACGGCCTTTTTCGGGTTATCCTTTTTAATGATGGGCCTTTTCAATCTGGTCTTTTTCACCAAGTACTATAAAAATACCGACAAGGTTGGGATCGCTTTTGGTTGGGGGAGTCTGGTGATGACCGTTTTCATGATCATTGCGGAAGCAAGTGTCCATATTGTGCCATTTATGAAGAATTATTTGGATACGAAAGATCCGAATTTTATTGAATACAAACTGATGGTATTAGTCGTCGGCATCTTAGTATATAGTGTACTGACACTGGTTGCCTACAAAAATTCGGTAAGATCTTTTGAAGCATTAGATTTTTAGCAAAAAAAGGGGGAGATAGTTTATATGAATGATAAATGTCAGACAATCGGCAACTAAGGCAAGGATAAAAATGAACAGCCCTTCCGGTTTGATAGAATCATTATTCTGGAGGGGCTGTTCATTGATTTTACGATGAAATCCTGATGATCGAATACTGATTTTTTAGAGTTTCGCTATTTCTTAATAACGGGTATCCAAACCTCATATTGTGTATTTTGCGGGTCAGCATTTATATAAACCTCAATGTCTGGGGCATTGCCGTATTCATACCCGGAAGTTGGGAGCCACTCGGTGACAATTCGTCGCTCCAACTCTTGAATGGACTGGTTTGTTCCGTTGCCAGAGAAGATCGCCCAGGTGGCCGCCGGAACCGCGTACTCTTCCAGGCTGTCATCGATGTCTTTGGTACTGGAAACGGCGATCAAATACTTCCATTCTTCGGTGTCATTGCAGACACTTACCCCCAGCAGTCCCATTGGTTGTTGGTCCATCAACTCGGCTAATTTTTGAATCGTTCCATCTGTGGCAGCTGTCTGCCACATTTGCGGCACAATTTCAAAGTTTTTTTCAATTTCTTTGTGTAAAGGCTGCCCGGTTCCAATAATGCGAAAGGCTGTTTTCTGCTCAATTCTGTAATTCATTTCTGCTGCTCCTTTAATTGTAATTTTGAAGCTGATCGGCGGATAGGCACGGAGTGCAACCCCACCTTCCTTAACCAGCGAAGGGGCGATCCCGTGAATACTTTTAAAAGCCCGGTTAAATGCGGTGGGCGACGTATAGCCATATTTCAAGGCCACATCAATGATCTTATCGTCACTGCCTTGAAGATCAACGGCGGCCAGTGTCATTCGCCTGCGACGGATGTATTCGGATAAGGGAACATCGGCCATATAGGCAAACATCCGCTGGAAATGATACGTCGAGCAACAGGCAACGGCGGCAACTTGATCATAGTCAAGCTCTTCGGTAATATTTTCTTCAATATAGTTTATGGCTTTATTCAGTCGTTTAATCCATTCCATTTATTCAGCTCCTTATGACAATTATAATGTTTTAAAATTATCTGTCCTCTCTTTTCATGCACAAATTAGCGAGTTGGTTGTCAATGTAATGCAGTTAGTTAATTACTCAATGATATCAGCACTAACGTTTCCTCTGTAATAAGCGGTATGAAAATCATTATTCAGATTGATACTAACCATTAATGTTATAAGGATAAAAAGCAATCTTGTTTGCTGCTTGTTTTTGCTTAGTAATGGTGGGGTATACAACCACTATAGGGCGTTCTTTAATTCCGGAAACAGAAATGGTAGTTGGTGTTTATATAATATGATAAAATAAACGGATAAGCAAGTATGGCGATCAGAGGAATGATCGTCAATAACCGTATAATCAAAAAATTAAAAAGTGGAATACTAAATTACATGATCAAGTAGCTCTCAGGCAATAAGTTGAATGAGCAGGAAAGGAAAAACCATGAAACCTCAAAAACCAAATACAATTGATGACTATATTGAAGTGTTTCCGGAAACGGTGCAGGAAAAACTGAGGCAGCTCCGGGAGACTATCCAGGCGGCGGCGCCGGAAGCAACTGAAAAGATAAGCTACCAAATGCCGACTTTTTATTTAAACGGCAACTTGGTCCATTTTGCCGCGTTTAAAAACCATATTGGCTTTTATCCAACACCGTCAGCCATAGAACAATTCAAAGAAGCCCTTTCGGTTTATCAACAGGGGAAGGGATCAGTTCAATTTCCCATAAATGAAGCATTGCCGCTTGATCTGATCACCGAAATGGTTAAAGCGCGGGTCTTTGAAAATCAGAGCAAGGCCGAAGCAAAGAACCATTATCCAGCAAAAAAAAACAAAAATTTTGAGCATCAGGCGGCCACAAAAGAAAAACTAATCATTCTGGGAACCGGAAATGCAGCGGTAACGAAATGTTATAATACCTGTTTTGCCATCCAAAAGAATGAAGAATTTTTTCTGGTTGATACGGGTGGGGGCAATGGGATTCTGACCCAATTGGAAAAAGCTGAGATTTCATTGGATCAGATTCATGAAATATTTATCAGTCATGAACACACCGATCATCTGCTGGGGATTATTTGGCTGATTCGGATGATCTCAGCCCGGATGAAAAGCGGTTCTTATCAGGGAAATCTAAATATTTACTGCCACACAGAATTGAAGAAAACCATCGTGATCATTGTGAAACTAACGATCCCGGACAAATTTGTCAAAATGATTGGCGACCGAATTTTATTCCATCAAGTAAAAGACGGGAAAGTTCGGGAAATCCTGGGATACCCGGTGACGTTTTTTGATATTCGCTCAACCAAAGCTAAGCAATTCGGGTTTTCGCTGAAATTGGAATCGGGCAAAAAGCTGGTCTTTCTGGGCGACGAACCTTATCGTGAGCATGAATATGACTATGCGTATCAGGCGGATTGGCTATTGCATGAAGCCTTTTGTCGCTATGCGGATCGGGATCAGTTCTTACCCTATGAAAAAGATCATACGACCGTTAAGGAAGCCTGTGAAATTGCCGAAACGTTGGAAGTCGCGAATCTGATTCTGTATCATACCGAAGATAGCAACCTGGCCAAGCGAGCCGTTTTATATCAGCAAGAAGGCAGCGGTTACTATCAGGGAAATCTTTACGTACCGGACGATTTAGCAGTTTTTGATTTGTAATAAACAATCTCAAAAGTGGTTATTAAATGGGACGGAAGGCGACGGTAGGTGAAGTTAAAAAAACGAGCTGTTAATCAACATATTTTGTGGAGATCTAAAATTGCAAGAACAAGATCAACGTGGATCGGTCATGCTTTTAAGATTCGTTAGATGCTGCTTAAATATACTTAAATGCAATATTCATAGACTGTAAAATAGCAAAATACAGTATTTAAAACCGAAAAAATACCGATAATTAGCCATATTCACGGGGTCATATAAGTCCCGGCAAAAATTCTTTAATAAAACTATTACATTTTGGTGGTGCTTAAAGCTTTGAAATGGTGTATAATACAATAAGAACATTTAATAAGCGGAGGTAGTTATGAATATGTTACAGTTGGAACGAATGAAAAATGATAATGGTTTTATTGCAGCCCTTGATCAAAGCGGCGGCAGCACACCAAAGGCACTGGCAATTTATGGAATTCCCAAGGAAGCTTATGCTGATGAGGCTGAGATGTTTCAATTGGTTCATGAAATGCGGTCAAGAATTATGAAAAGTCCAGCTTTTACCAAAGAAAGAATTCTGGCAGCGATCCTGTTTGAAAAAACAATGGATTTGAAAGTGGATGAAAAATATAGTGCGGATTATCTTTGGGACACAAAGGGAATCGTCCCAATTCTAAAAGTGGACAAGGGTTTATTAGACTTAGAGAATGGCGTCCAATTAATGAAACCGATTTCAGATCTTGACGCATTACTGATTCGCGCCAAAGAACGAAATATCTTCGGGACAAAAATGCGTTCGGTTATAAAAGAAGCCAATCAAACCGGCATCAAAGCAATCGTCGATCAACAGTTTGAAATTGGCAAGGCCATCGCAGCCGCCGGTTTTGTTCCGATTCTAGAGCCTGAAGTAGATATTCATACACCGAACAAAAAAGAGGCAGAAGCAATCCTCAAACAAGAAATAATTGAGCACTTGAAATCATTGGCGGCGGACTGTCAGATCATGTTTAAACTGACCATTCCAGAGGTTGACAATTTTTATGAAGAAATCATGACATATCCAAATGTCGTCAGAACGGTTGCGCTATCGGGAGGATATTCCCGGGAAGAATCAAACGAAAAACTGGCAAAGAATCATAACCTCATTGCAAGTTTTTCTAGAGCACTAACGGAAGGGTTAAATGCTAATCAAAGCGAGACAGAATTTAACAACATGCTAGATGAATCGATCCAATCGATTTACGATGCATCGATCAAATAAAAACCACGGCTATTCTATCTTAATCTCAAAACAGAAAATGTAATATCTAGTGCGGATATTACGTTTTCTGTTTTTTATTTAAGGACAAAGGGAAGAACGTTCACTGGTCACATCAAGCAACTACTCGCTTAGTAATTTCTCAATATCTTTCTCAATTTTTGCTGGAACATCTGTTGGCGCATAGCGCTTGATTACGTCGCCCTTGCTATTTACTAAGAATTTTGTGAAATTCCACTTAATATTTGAACCCAGCATTCCGCTCTTTTCTTTTTTCAAATAGGCAAACAGTGGATCCGCATTGTCGCCATTGACGTCAATTTTATGAAAAATTTTAAACGAAACGCCAAATCGGGTTTCACAAAATGTCTTGATTTCGTCATTACTCCCTGGTGCCTGGTTGGCAAATTGATTGCAGGGAAAGTCAAGAATTTCAAATTCCTGGTTTTTATATTTATCATAAAGATCTTGAAGGCCTTCATACTGGGGTGTCAAACCACAACCGGTGGCAGTATTTACAATCAGTAAAACCTTGCCTTGATAATCCTGCAAGGAAACATCCACGCCATTGCCATCTTTAACGGTAAAATTATATACACTCATTGTTATTCTCCATTTCATAATTATATTTTGCACAATTTAATTATACACCACAATTAAATTGTGTCAAATCTTTTTTAGAGATATTCACAAAAAGTTATTTAACTTGATGTTTCTGCTATCATAGCAAGTCGCATGAAGGGCTGATTTTTTATGATAAGTTGCCGTTTCGTTCGTCAATACCCAACCCAACATGATATAATAAAAAAATCGAAAGAGTTTAAGCGATCAGCTGATGGTTTGGACTTTGAATGTGGGCTCATACTCTTCGAAATACAAAGAGGAGGCGTTCTTAATGGAAGAAAAATTGATTGCACCCTGTGGGATGAACTGCAGTTTGTGTGTCAGCTACCAGTCGCAGAAGTATGATTTGAAAAAGCAGGGGTTTAATCGAAAATACTGTCCTGGCTGTATTCCGAGAGGTGAAAACTGCACCCATATGGGCGATCAGTGTGAATATTTGAAAAATGGAACTGTCCGTTTTTGTTATGAGTGTGAAAACTTTCCCTGTAAACGGTTAAAAGCATTAGACAAGCGCTATCGAACCAAATATCATATGAGTATGATTGAAAACCTCAAATCCATCGAGAAAAATGGCATCGACACCTTCCTTAAAACAGAAGCGGAAAAATGGGCATGCCCTCAATGCGGCACGCCGATCTGCTGTCATAATGGTCTTTGTTTGAATTGTAATCTTGAGATTCTGCGGCAAAACAAAAAATATCGTTGGAATGAGGAATGATGAAGCGCTTTGTACGGAAGAGTACCGGCAACATACTTCGGAATATGTCAAAAAAAGCATTCTTCAGAATGGGGTTAGCTTATGTTTAAAAATGAATTGGTCAGCAAAGCCATCGATTATATCGTGAAAAATTTAAACCAGGAAATTTTGCTCGCAGATGTTGCCGCTCATTGCCATCTTTCCAAGTATTATTTCAGCAGAGTTTTCAAAGCCGAAACAGGGGAAAGTGTCTACGCTTTTATCAAGCGTTTAAAAATGGAACAAAGCGCTATTGAAATGAAGCTCGGCAAGGATAAATCCATTACGGATATAAGCGTTAACTACGGATACAGCTCATCAAATTACAGTTCAGCGTTTAAGAAACACCATCATCTTTCGCCGACTGAATTTCGCAAAACCGTGAATACAAACTGCGCCCCCCATCCTTTTATGAAGGATAAGCTGGCAAAATTTCAGTCATTTGAAGACTACAATCAACGGATCGAAATCAAAGAACTGGATGATTTGTTGGTGATTTATGAACGGTATCTGGGAAATTACCTTGAACTGGGGAATAATTTTGATGAATTCACAGAAAAGTATAAAAACTACTTTAAAGAAGATACCCTTCTGATCGATCGTTTTTTTGATGATCCATCGATTACCGATGTCGGCCAATGCTTGTACGATATCTGCATGACGGTAGACACGAACTGCCTGATTGACAATGTCATGACGATACAAGGTGGAAAATTTGCCATTTACCGTTTTGACGGGGTGATCCCGGATATCTATGAAGTGCTCCAGGGCATTTTTAATATTTGGCTGCCAAACAGTCGCTACGAAATGGATGAACGCTACGGATTGGACATTTACCGAGAGATGGACCGCGATAACCAGCATGTCATTATGGATTTATGCATTCCAATTAAATAGAGCAAGAATAATAGAGCAAGAATTCAGAAGTATTAAAACTGACTTTTCCATATAATGAAAACAGTCATCGGGACAGAATCTGATTTGATAGACAACGGCGGATCTCGATCGATAAATCAAAAATGGAGGAATTTAGGATGTTTGATATTAGAAAAATTCAGGAACAAGTAATTTATACGGCGGTTAAAGAAGCGAGCAATGAAGAAACGGCTAAAGAAATGGTCTATGGACCCAATGGCAACGGCCAGCTGGAGGATAATCCGACCTGGGTCAAAGCAACAATGAAGCGACTGGAAAATAAGTTTGATCAACCGACCGTTCTCCAGTTGAGACGCAATTGTCAGTGTGGTTACGGAATGGATGAGAAGCTGGCGCTTGTTAAAGAGCTGGTCGAGGCATCTTCAAGTCTGGACGAATTTGGCAAGTTGGACAAAGCAAAAGCCGCCGGGTTGTATTGTGAGAACGGGGAACTCTATCTGCAGTTTCATGTTTGTCCCTGCCCCATGCTTGAAGAGGTTGATCGGTTGGAGACCAATACCTGGTGTCAGTGTACCACCGGTTACAGCAAGGTTCTTTTCGAAAATGCGTTTATGTGTCCGGTAGAGGTAGCATTGTTAAAAAGCATCAAAATGGGTGATGATAAATGCTTAATGAAAGTCATTCCCCAAGGCGTGATTTGGAAATAAGATTAACTGTAAAGTAAAACAAATAGACCCGGATCCGTCCGTTCTCGCAGGATAGATCCGGGTCATTTGTTGTGATGTCGGTGTTTTTTCGGTCGTTGGTCAGATGTCAGATTATCCTTATAGCAACATAATACATAAAGTAGGATAGACTTCAGATGCTTATTTTAATTTCTAACCTGACTGCGGAACGGGAATTCTCATGAAAATGGGACGTTTTGTTTGTCATGTAAACAACAACATGATACAATGAAAAAAAATACGGACTGGCTGATTCGTTTACCGAGAGGCAATCCGGATAAAAGGCTTAACCGAAATTTTTGCGTTGTTTTAGGTATTGTTTTAAACATTGTTTTAAGTGTCTAGTGTGAGAACAATTTGTGGGAACAATTATCATCGGAATCAAGCAAGCAAAAAATAAAAAGTTTTCAGGTTATGCTTAATTTAATTGGTGCGTGTTGAATGAGTTTTTTGTTTTAAGGAGAGAAAGATGAAGAGAAAAGTAATCGCAATGTGCATAATTTTAAGTGTGCTTTTTTTGTTGACTGCTTGCTCAGCAGGAGAAAAGACCGCATTAGATCCCAAAAACCCGGTTTCAATCACCTTATGGCATTATTACGTGGGTGATAATAAAATTGCTTTGGAAAAAGCGGTGGATCAATTTAATAAAACCATCGGCTCGGAAAAAGGGGTGGTTGTCAGTGCCGTCGCCAAAGGCAGTATTGCCGAACTGGAAAAAGCGGTTACCGACTCGGCCAAAGGTGTCATCAATGCAGAACCGATGCCGGATCTATTTTCAGCTTATCCGGATAAAGCTTTGGAAATTGATCAAATGGGAAAACTCTGTGATTTGAATGATTATTTATCAAAAGAGGAAAAGAGCCGTTATGTTGAAGAGTTTTTGAAAGATGGACAATTTGATGGCGATCGTCAGTTGATTCTGCCCATCGTTAAAAGCACCGAATTACTGTATATCAATCAAACCGCCTGGAACGAATACGCCGCCGCCAATGGTGTGGATACCCAGAAATTAACCACCTGGGAAGGTGTTTATGAAGCCGCTCGAGGGTTTTACCAATGGACCGATGCGAAGACCCCCGAAACAGCCTGGGATGGCAAAAGCTTTATGGGTATTGACTCCCTTGCCAACTATGTCATCATCGGAAATAAGCAATTGGGTGTTGAAATCATCGATGGTGCCAATCAAAAGGTTGTTTTAAACCGGACCGTCATGAAAAAGTTATTTGATAATTATTATGGTGGAATCAGTCTGGGATATTTCAACGCGGTGGGAAAGTTCCGCTCGGATGATATTAAAGCCGGAGATTTAGCTGCCTATGTGGGCTCAACATCCGGAGCCGCCTATTTTCCAACTTGGATTGAAAAAAATAATACCCAGTCACCGATTGATCTGCTGGCATTGTCATACCCGGTTTTTGCCGGCGGAAATCCTGATGCCATTCAACAGGGCGCTGGGATGAGCATCTCAAAATCTACGCCGGAACGACAAGAGGGGGCGGCGCTTTTTCTGAAATGGTTTACCGCTGAAGATCAGAATATTGAATTTGCCATGACCACCGGCTACCTCCCGGTGCAATCTGGCGCCTATGAGAATGCGGCGTTTAAAGAATCCTTGGAATCCATGCGTTCCGGTGAACAGTCAGAAAAAAATGTCGCGGCTGTTTATGATATTGCATTAGATCAGATTATGGACCGGGATACCTATGCCTCAATCCCTTTTAGTGGCAGTTACGATGTTCGAACAACCCTGGAAAAATCCCTGATAGCGATGGCAGCCACAGGTCGCGAAAATGCAATGGTGCTGAAAGAACAGGGAATGACAGAAGATGAAATACTGAAAACGCTGGATCTGAATGCTCGGTTTGAAGAATGGATGACGACCATTCGCAATAACCTAAACGAACGGGGCATCGTTTATACCGAGAACCAATAGACCCTAATTCACTTAGATAAGGAACAAGGCATGAAAAAAACCTGGACACTCCGAAGGCAGTTAAATATTCTTCTGGCATTGATCGTGATCTTTCAAAGCGTTGCGTTGGTATCTGCCTTGTTGGTATCACAGGTTTTTTTCATGTTGGACGCCGAAGCTGTTCGATTGCTCAATAATACCACCGAAACCCGAATGGAGACCTTCAATTCAGCGGTGGGTCTGATGATTGGGAATATGGCCGATGAAACCCAACAATTGAATTCGGAACTGATTTTGTTGGCCAGACAAAAAGGTGTATCACCAGAAAGCTTGTATCTTGACAATGGGACTTACAACGAAACGGCCCTGTTAGCCAGCGACTCGCTGGTATCAATTTTAAAGCAGAATCGGGTCACGGGAGCTTTTTTTATTTTAAACGGCTCCAATGCCAATCAAGACGATCAGGCTGCCCATTCGGCAGTTTATATCCGAAATGCGACGCCTGAAGACGGTGAGACCTCCAATTTTTTGCTTGAAATTGGGCCGATGGCGGTATCGAAGCAATACACAATGGCAACCAGCATCCGTTGGAATCTGGATATGCGTGCCGATCAGGAAGCCAGCAGTTTTGACTTTTATGAAAAGCCAATCTGGGCCAGCACTCAGTTTAAAAATTCAGAAATGGAACGGTACGGCTATTGGTCCACCCCCCAGGATATATTAAAAGATAACCAACAGGTGGTCTGTTACACCATGCCAATTTTGGATGAAAACGGCAAAGGATACGGTGTCATGGGCATCGAAATTGACATGCCTTATTTTTCCCAGTCTTATCTGCCTGATTCTGATCTGATTTATCAAAATAGTTTTTATGTAATCGCCGGAATGGAAAATGATGCTCTGGATCTGAATTGGTTTATTCCCAGCGGCGTGCTGGCAAAAACCTATTTAAAAAGTGATGAAGAACTGCGCTTAAAGTCTCTGGAAGACGATGGAATTTATGAGACAAAATTGGATGAATTAGGATCAATGATCTGTTCGGTTCGGGAATTGAAGGTTTACAGCGGAAATTCGCCTTTTGCCGATCAAAATTGGACATTGGCCTGCTTTGTGCCCAGTGACGTTTTAAGAGAAAATTCGCTTTCGGTCCAGCAAAAACTGGTTTACAGTATTGTGTTAACCACCTTATTGGCTTTTTCAGCTGTCTTTGTACTGGTATATTTTTTTACACGCAAAATTTCTGGGGTGGCAAAGTATGTTCGGAATCTTTCGCCTTATGATGAAATTCACTTCAAACCAACGGGGATGCTCGAGATTGATGATCTGACCTCGGCGGTTCAGTTGTTAAGCCAGAGTTTGGTGAATGTCTCAAAAACAACATCAAAAATATTGGAACTGAGTTTATTACCGATTGGCGGTTATGAAGTTCTTGACAACAGCAAACATGTAATTCTGACCGATTTTCTCTATTGGCTGCTGCATCTCGATCCGGGAAGTCTGATTACGAAAGAGGACTGGCAAACTTACTATGAAAAGTTGACCAATTATCCAATGGAAGATTACGAAAATATTTACGGATATTATGATCAATACACCGAAAAACAGCTATGGTTGCGAATTCTCGAAGCAAAATCACCGACCGGTATAGTGGGGGTCATTTTAGACGTGACCGATGATATGGCTGAAAAGCAGCGTTTGACCAACGAACTGGATTATGATGCACTGACCGGATTATTGAGTAATACTGCCCTGAAGCGAGAGGTAACCCGAAAAATAAAAGAGGCGCCAGATAAAATCGGAGCCATGATTTTTATTGATCTGGATAATCTGAAATACATTAACGACAATTTCGGTCATGACGTGGGGGATCGGCTTATTATTCGAGCGAGTGAGATTTTTCGTTATTTTGAGCAGTATCAGGGTCTGGTATCACGAATATCGGGTGATGAGTTCGCTATTTATCTGCATAATTATGATCATCAGGATCCGATTCGAAAAATTGTTAAAACGTTATATGATAATGAATACTATCTGACAACACCGGATGGTTTCCGTAACCGAATCCGTTTTTCAGCAGGTGTTGCCTGGTATTCACTGGATGCCGATAATGTAACCGATCTGCTTAAACTGTCTGATTTTGCGATGTATGAAGCAAAGAGCAAAGAGAAAGGACGAATGTTTGAATTCAATCGGAAATATTATGAGCAGATGTCCTATTTACTTGAAAACCGAGAGGCCATCAATCGCTTACTGGATGAACAGCTGATTCGGTTTGCATTTCAACCGATTGTTGATCTAAAAACGGGTGAAGTGGTAGCATATGAAGCGTTGATGCGTCCGCTACTGGATAATTTCAAAAATCCAACAGAGATTCTCGCCGTTGCAGCTGCTCAGTCTAAACTGGCTCAGTTGGAGCGCCTGATTATTTTACTGGCCTTCCAGACCATTGAAGAACGTTCTGAAGAAATAGGAAGTAAAAAAATATTTATTAATAGCATTCCCAGCCAGCGCCTCAATGATGAAGACAGTCAAATGATTTGGGATAATTATAGCCATCATTTTGACCGGGTTGTGATCGAGGTAACGGAAGAAGAAAGCAAAGACGGGAAAAATTTGGATAAAAAGGTCGAGTATATCAGAAAAAGCGGTATGCAAATTGCAGTGGATGATTTTGGAGTCGGTTATTCCAATGAGATACGAATTCTATCACTTCTGCCGGATATCATTAAAATTGATTTGGAAATGATTCAGGGAATCAACAAAAATGTGGATAAACAAAATCTGGTTGCCAATTTGGTATCATTTTGTCACCAAAAAGGAGTGAAGGTCGTAGCAGAAGGGATTGAAACGAAAGAGGATCTGTCTACTGTTATTAAATTAGAGATAGACTATGCACAGGGGTTCTATCTGGGATATCCAAGTTTTGAATTGGCAGAAATCAGTAACCCCGTCAAAGAAGAAATTATTAAACAACGCTAAAATTTATAAAGCAATGTTTCCCTTGAAAATTATTAAAAAGCGAAAGAAGTTGAATAAAAGTGTGCAACCAGAGGCGATCTGTGATCAGCGGCACACTGCTCAATCGCCAGTTCGATTTATAACTATTAAGTTAACTTATATAGCAAAGGGATATCCAAAGATCGATTTTGATAAGAAAATTATGATCTGGGTATAATAAAATTATCCATTTATGGTGAAATAATGAGTTTAAAGATACTGGAGGAAAGAAAATGATTACTTGTCCCAGATGCGGAAAATCGAATCCTGATGGAACTGAATTTTGTCTTTACTGTGGCTATGATTTGAAGAAGAAAGCGGATTTGGCAACAGACCTGAAAAAAGATCTGAACGCAGCGTCAAAAGGTTCGCGAACACCCGAAACGAAAGAAGTGCACTCAAAAAAGAATCGTTTTTTAATCATTATCGGGATAATTGTGATTGTGGCAATGGTGTTGGTATTCTTATTCTGGTAAACTGATAAAAATCGATATCGATGATAAGTTCTGAAGCGATAATAGAGTTAATTTTTGTAGCAACATAAGGAATGTCAATGTTGACATATTTGTCTTGGTAATTTATAGTAGTGAGATAGATAATGACGTCAATAGGAGAATAAAATGGAAGATCCATGGGTATGAAACAAAAAAAAGAAACAGACGAATTGTCTTATCTTTTATGGGGCTCTTTGTACTAACAGTTTTATTTTTGGCAAACGCAAATCATGAAGAAGATCTTAGTATCATGACTGAAACGGCAGTGACACTTTCAGAAAACTGGACAATCAATGACGGAAATTCAATCCAGCAGGGTGAAAGTTTGCCAGTTAAGCTCAATGTTGTACCGGGGAATACCTATGAGGCCTCAATCATACTTCCGGATGTGGCAAATAAGATGAATTATCTATTACTGCGTTCATCCATGCAGGATATGGTCGTATATCTTGACGGTAATGAAATTCGGCGCATTGAAAAACCGGAAAAATCGGGAATTTCAAGTCCGTTGGCGAGTATCTGGGTGATGTTGAAGTTGCCGCCGGATTTTCAGGGAAAAACGCTGAAACTTGTCATCAAAAGTGATGTCGCCGCTTTTTCCGGTCTGATTAACAAGGTGATAATTGGTGAAGACTCGGCAGTATTATATAATCTAATCAAACAAGAGTTTGGCTCTTTTGTTATCTTTCTGGTGCTGTTTTCGGTGGGGTTAATCTCAATTGTTATCTCTATTTTTGCAAAAATCGTTACCGACAATCGCTTTTTATATCTTGGTTTGCTGGTAACATCGACCAGCGTCTGGATTTTATCCGAAGCAAAAATTCTCCAGTTTTTTACCGGAAACCGCTATATTATTGGTGCTATCAGCTACCTGATGGTACCCCTGATGGGGCTGTTTTTTTGTTTATATGTTAAAGAAGCAATTTTTACCGAAACACGGCATAAACAGTTGATGACGATCATGGCTGGGCTGTATCTGTTATTATTAATCAGCACGATACTCATTCAGGCATTGGGGATTAGCGAGTTTATTGTGACAATGAACATTACCCTGATGGTGATTTTGTTAAATGTGATCGTGTTTTCAATCCTGTTATTTATAGAACTGGTAAAAAATAAAAATCAAAATGCCAAGCAATTTTTAAAGTATGTAAGTCTTTTAGCGGTCAGTGTCATCTTTGAAGCAATCGCTTTTTATACCAATAGTTTTGACTACACATCAACTTTCATCCGGATCGGCAGTCTCATCTTTTTCGGACTATTGCTGATTGACTCATATTTTTATTTTAAAAAGAACCTTGAAAGCCAGAAAGAACGGGACCTTTATGAAATGCTGGCATACAAAGACATTTTAACAGGCGGATACAACCGTGCCGCATTTGAGCGTGATTTTGAGATTTTGAGGAACAAAGAAGAGTGGTTCAGACTGGTATTGCTGGATTTAAATGAACTTAAATACATTAATGATCATTATGGTCACCGGTCTGGTGATGAAGCCATAAAAACCCTTTATACCATTATGGCAGATATATTTACATCGGTGGGAATGTGTTATCGGATTGGTGGCGATGAATTTGCCATCCTGATGAAAAATACTGACGATGCAGTGGTTGAACGCAGGATTCAGTCATTTAGAGAAGTACTGAAGCAAGCCGAAAAAAAACTCGAATATCCACTGGATGTGGCAATTGGTAAAGATGTTTACAATGCGGCAACCTGGTCAAACACGACAAAATTCTATCATCATGTGGATCAGCAAATGTATGTCGATAAGCTTGAGAGAAAACAAATGCGGAAAGCTAAAATAATGGGAACCCAATAAATCGAACAAAATTGGCTCAGGGATTTGGAAAAATTGCTGAGCCAATATTCAGTAAAACAGGACTTTCCACAAGTCATGAAATATCGAACAATTATAAATGTCAATTAGGATGTATCTGATCAGAACTGCCCAGGATATATTGTTTTGAAATTTTACATAAATATCCAAAGTTTAGTCTTTCATGATTGAAAACGAAGTGGTATAATGGGTCACAAACAAGAACCAATACAAACAAGAAAGGACGCAAAATTATGCTATGGAAAGATAAATATGAATTGGGGGATTCTTTAATTGACACGCAACACAAGGAACTGTTTCAGCGTGTTGAAACATTTATGGGAACACTCCGCTCTGCTGATTCATGGGAAGACAAGGTCCAACATGTTAATGAAACCCTTGAATTTATGAAAGGCTACGTAGTTGAACACTTCCGAGATGAGGAAGTCTATCAAAAAAGTATTGATTATCCCGGCTATGAGGCCCATAAACAAATACATCTCGATATGGTGAATTACGTTTTACAGGTATCTGATGAATATGAACGCAGCGGTTTTGACGAGAAAATGATGCAACAATTTGGCGGAAAGCTTCTTGCCTGGCTGATTAACCATGTTGCATCAGAAGATCAGCGGATCGCTGATTATGCAATCAAAAGAAAGGAGCAAGCAAATGACTGATAACCATCTCTATAGCCCGTTTGTAGCGGCGACTCGTAACGTGTTTCAACTGATGCTGGACCTTTCGGATGTTTCAGATCGATCCGTGGAAAACTTTGAGTGCGATAATGAACTCAACATTTCAATTGGTGTCATTGGTGATCTTACCGGAGAAGTGATCTACCGATTTCCCGATGCGACTTCCCTTAACATGGTGAAAATTATGAGTAATATGGAAATGGATGTTGTGGACGACTTCGTAACCTCAGCGATTTCAGAAATTGCAAATATTATCAGCGGCAACGCGCTTACAATATTATCCGAGGGTGATTTGACTTGTGACATCCTTCCGCCGGCGTTGGTCGTTCATGACGATAACAAGGAATATGCGATGCGTACGAACTGTTGCATTTCGACATCAGAAGGTGATGTTTGCCTGGAAATCTGCTTGAATCCTACCATCGTAAACTAGTCGCGCTCGCCAATAGCGTCAATCGATTATTAAATTTTTCAAAACTATGAGAGTTTCAAATTTGACATTGATCAGACGAAGGAGTATATTTAACTCATGTTTTTCAGGCGGCTGTTAATGCAAGCCTTCATTTAAATGCCTGAAAATTGAGGAGTTCAATGGAAATATTGTTTTTGATAATGATTGGCATCGCGGCGATGATCGTCTTTAGTCTTATCTCCAGCAGAAGAGCCAGAATGCTCTTTCGGCAACGCTTAATGAATGAATTTGGAACAGCACCAACCCGCTTTAATCCCGATATTTGGGGCAGTGTGTCTGATTATTGGGATCGAAAACTTAAATACGAAAAGATTGATGTCGCCATCGATGAATTGACTTGGAGCGATTTGGATATGGACGAGGTCTTTAAACGCCTGGACACCTGTTTGACCTCGGTTGGTGATGAGGTCTTATATGCCACCCTGCACGAGCCAAGGTGGGATGATGAATTATTAAAAGAACGCGAACAATGGATCAATTTCTTCTCGGAGAATCCCAAAGAACGTCTGGAAATTCAAATGATTCTGTCAAAATTGGGTAAGTCAAGCTACAATGATGTTTCAGCCCTTATCTTCGAAAGTGAGCTAAAGGCCCTAAAAAATCCCGAAATCTATACAATTCTGGCTATTATTCCTTTTCTTAGCATAGGGATCTGTCTGTTTAATCTGTCAATCGGCCTGATAAGTGTGGTCCTTTCAGTTATTGTTAATGGGGTCATCTATTATTATTTTAAGAAAGAAATCGCCAAGAACTTATTGACGATTCATTATTTATCGGCCATTCTGCGATGCTGCAATAGCCTTTTGGGATATCAAAAGACCGACGGTCTAAGTGCTTTAATTGCAGAAATTCAACAAGATAATCTCCCATTTAAAGCCCTTGCCGGTAAACTCTCCGGTGTCATGATGGGCGGGACCTCGGATCTTGATATCCTTCTGGATTACCTGAAAATCATCACCCTCTACGACTTCAGAACCTATAACAAAGCCATAGCGCTGGTTTCAAAAAATAAAGCGGCCTTTCATCGCATTTATCAGAACATTGGGGAGCTGGATCTGTCAATTGCATTGGCATCATTTAGAAAAAGTCTTCCATGGACCGTTAACCCAACCTTCACCGAAGCATTTACAGTGGTTGCCACTGATTTATATCATCCCTTATTGCACGCACCCATCGCAAATGATATTGAATTGGGGAAAAATAGCCTGATTACCGGGTCTAATGCGTCTGGAAAATCGACGTTTGTAAAGGCTTTGGCAATTAACAGTATTTTTGCTCAGACCATTTACACTTGCACCGCCAGCAGTTTTTCGCTGGCCCACTGTTTGCCGGTTACCTCAATGGCGGTGAAGGATGATATTTTAGCGGGAGACAGTTATTTTATGGCTGAAATTAAATCGCTGAAACGAACCCTGGATAAGGTGAATAGCTATCCCTGTCTCTGTTTTATTGATGAAATTTTAAAAGGCACCAATACCATTGAGCGAATCGCCGCTTCAGCGGCAATTCTTGACTATTTAGATCAGCAGAATTGTCTTTGTTTGATTGCCACCCACGACATTGAACTCACCAATATTTTGGCAAATACCTATGATAATTATCACTTTCAGGAGACGATTACGGATGAAACCATTTGGTTTGATTATAAATTACACACCGGCCCAGCCCGGACTAAAAATGCCATTGCGCTGTTAAACTATTTAGAATTTGACCAAGAGATCGTTGCAAATGCCAATGCTCTGGTCGATAGTTTTGCAGCAACCGAAAAATGGCCGATACTTTCCTCGATATCCTAATTAAAATTTCGAATCAGGGATATCCAATCATTTAAACTAATAAAGAAAATGTCGAAACTGGAGGACTGAGATGCATGATCTATTGCTAATAAGCGGCGCCGTGATGATTATCTGTTACTTGATTATTTTATCAAGAACAACAAAAAACATTGAACGATCAGTCAGGTTATCAAATGCTTTCGTGGCGTCGGCCTGTTTTTTAATTTGCTTTTCATACTCAAACTATGCAAATTCCATTGAACTGCCCTGGTCGCAGATTAATTTAAGTGCCTTATTTTTTGATTTTGGTTTAGTCGCCTTCTTAGTTGGTCTTTATATTATGTTTATCCAGTTGCTTAAAGATCCGATGTTTAAGTATTCGCCATATGTTGCAATAATCGGATTGAGTTTACTGACGATGTATGCTAATTTAGCCATGCCGATCGGCTGACGGAGATGTTTTTTCCGAAAGACGGACAACCGCAAACAGCCCAAAATACAACCATTGTAAATCAAGCATGAGATCGGTGGCAGATTGGTCGATTAAGGAGACAGGCAATATTGATGAAGCATTTTTTAATACTATTTTATTTTATTGTGTTCACCATCGGGTTTTCACTCATTATCCTGGGACTATTCATATGGCTTAAAAATAAGCAGGAAACACTCAAATATTTTATAATGTCGGCATTTGCGCTGACCTTAATACTTTTTGAGCAAATGGTGACAGCCTATAATATTGCAAATATGATTGAGAGCAATCCCCTTGATATTGTTATCAGATACATATCGACCATCGGCTGTGGGCTGATGATCTATGCGCTAACCAGGCTGATCTGGTTAATAAGAGGCGCAATCAATACTAAGAAAAAAGAGTGGGGTTTAATCCTGTTTTCATTGATGCCCCTCATCATGATGACCCTTTACTACGTGACGGACAATTTAGTGATGGTCAGAGTGGCGGGCTTTCTATTTTTTGGAACCGTGCTCTACAATACCATCATTTTAATTGGGAACATTGAAAAAATTGAAGATCTTATTTTAAAGTCAGCCATCAAGAAATTTTTAGTCATATCGCTGCTGATGTTTCCAATCTTGTTTTTTGATACGTTTGTGGAAAAACTACCAAAGATCGGGGAAGATTTTCCGTTTGGACTGCTTTCAGTATTTGTATTTTATTTGATTTTTTGTGGTATCAGTATCTATTATCTGATCAAGAATTATCATGTTTTACTCAATCAACCGACTGGACCGATAAATACCGGGGATGAAAATTCCGAAGTGGACCCGAATAAAAGCAGCGATTTAAATAACAACAATGAAAAACTGTTTGAAAACTATAGAATTACGCCTCGGGAAAAGGAAATAATTGATCTATTGATAAATGGTTACAGCTATAATCGAATTTGCGATGAGCTTGTGATCGCGCTTCCAACTGTTAAAACCCATGCCCATAATATTTATAAAAAACTGGGAATCCGAAATAAGATCGAATTAATCAATCTAGTCAGAGAAAAAAACAATTAATCCAAAGCAGTGTGAGAATTCATGCTGTTTTTTTTGTTTTTTGAATAAATCATACAAAAGTATGAGACACTTTCGGTTAAATCAACCGATTTCCTGATCGTTTATGGACGCAAGTAACGATAAAATGAGGCGGAAATAAACAAACCAGGAGGATCAATAAGTGAAGAAAAAAAGAATAATGGTGATTGTGGCTATTTCAGTGATTCTGGCAGCAGTATTAACAACATTCCTATTTGTTGTGGTTATCCCGGAACGGAATAACGAAGCGATCCGGCAAATGGAAATCCACAATGTCGATTTCAGTAAACTGGAAGATGGAATCTATCCGGGGGAATACGCATATGGGCATTACACCTATCACGTAGAGGTAACGATTAAAGATCAAAGAATTGCAAATATTGATGTTTATCATGGCCGGGACAGTAAACAGGCAAAAGCAGCAGAAGGGGTAATTAATGAAATTATTGCAGAACAAAAAATTAATGTCGATGCAATATCAGGCGCAACCACAACAAGTAAAGCGATCCTGAAAGCGGTCGAGCTGGCCCTCATTAAATAAGAAGCGATCTAAAAAACCACTTGGACGTTAGCGATAACCGTGATATCAATCATCCTGATGGAAAGAGTTAAAGAAAAAAAGGCTTCTTTAGTTAAGCTTAAAAAAGTTCTCGGCTCTTTCCACCCATTCTTCGGGATGATAAGCACTGATTTCGGAATGGCGGTAACCCGGCAATTCGATTAACTGACATTTTTTAACAGCTTTTTGGAATAACGCTCCAGACTGTTTGATACACTTCATTTCCTTACCGCCGTACCAGTAAATCAGATCGGCCTGGCTGTCTCTCAAGCTGTTTTTTAGTTCATATTGATAATAGGTTTCAAAAACCTGATTCATTGTTTCAACTTTTACAGCCGGAATATCCCTTAAATACAATGCGGCAATTTCATCAGGTAAATGCATTGCTTTAGGCATCATTTTTAATGCCCATTGATTGAATTTTTTTGAAAAGAGCAGTTTGCCTAAAAATTTATAGACAAAGCGGCTGTATTTCAAAAGGAAGGGCTGGGGAATACAGAGGCCACTTTCGATAATCGCTTTTTCAGCAAGGTTCGTTCTTTTTGATAAGAGCTCAATGGCAATCTGTCCGCCTAAAGAAACCCCACTGAGGGCAAAAAGTTTACCCCCACAGTGGTCATCAATATAAGCAAGTAACTGCTCAGCAATTTGTTCAGTAGAGGTATAAGGGACGTCGGCTTCTTCACCGTGTCCGTCGATTACCGGTAAGATCACATGGTATTGATGCTGCAATAAGCGGGCTTCTCGTAAATAAAGCCAATAGGACCAACCGGCACCGTGAATCAGCATGATCGCGGGTGAGTTTTTATCGCCATATTCATAGTACTTCATAATGGTTGCTCCTTTCTTGGTCTTTCAAATAGTTCATCTAACATATTTTCGATCATCGCAAGAATCATTTTCTCAATTCCGGATTCCACCAAGATATCTTTATTTTGGATGGTGAGATTCATAATCTGAATCCAGTTAATCACGGTGTCCAGATCATAATGCTCTTTTAGTTTATTCGCGTTGAGTAAAGTTCGCTCCATTTCCTTTTTTAAATCGGTCATTTTATGAAAACAATCGCTGGGAAGTCTGGTGTATAATAGCTGAAGATCTTCTCTGGTTATAAAACGATAGACATTGTTTTCAGCTTTCAAAAACATATGATAGTATAATTCCCGCAAATCATCTCGTTCAAAATATCCCTTTGCTTGAATGATTTCTTCAAGTTTAAGATTCGTGCTTTGTTGGTAGGCGTCAGCAAGTTCATAAACCAGCATTTCTTTTGAGATGAAAAAATTATAGAAGGTACCTTGGGCAATGCCGACTCTTTTGGTAAGCGCTTGAATACTCATTTTTTTAAAACCATTCTGTTTGATCAGTTCTAAACCAACGATCATCAGTTGACTTCTTATTTCTTGTCGTTTTTCGTTTGAATAAATTTTTGGCATGCAGCTACCTCCAAATAATATGAATATATTTATTAAATATTCATATTATTCAGTATAGTCCAGAAGTTTCCTTTTGTCAAGTCAGCTGATTGACCGACTTTGAGCCAATTATGCCACGACCTGAGATTGCCGGGAAGCGGTATCACTAGGGGTTCTAAATTCTATCTGCTCTGAAACCTTAAAATCGAGATCACTTTCATTCAGAACGTGGATAAACGCATTTATGTACTTCTCGGTTTCAAAACTCTGTAAAAAATCAATCGTGATGTTTTCCCCTACTGACAGCATGTTTAGAACCAGTCCGGTTGTTCCGCTGCTGTACATATGCATGGAGTCGATATGCTGTTCGCATTCGCCCAGTTGGGACTGTCCCATATAACTGATAATAAAAGTATTTAAGCTGATATTATTAAAAAAAGACATCATTTTCTGCTTGGCTTCATAAGACGGCAGTTCATCTAATTTATCACTCAAATACACCATGCTGTTGGCGCTTGTTTTTACAACATTGGGCTGTTTTTGTTCATTGAGCATTTTTCGGTAGGCAATTGCCTGATCTTTGAATGTCAGCTTTTCCAAATCAACCGAATAGGGCAGATAGAGACTATTAACGCAGTTTTTATAGGTATGATCCAGATTTAGCTCGGGTCGCATATTGCTGGCGAGATTACATAAGATTGGTTTATCCGCATCCGGATAAATGTTTTTAATCGCTTGTGAAGTGAGCAATGCCATGGCAATTGACGGGGTGGCATTATTTTCTTTGGCAAACTTGATAAAATTTGACTGGTTGATGTTCACTTCATAACGATAATATGTTTTTTCATCACTCTGGTTTATGGCATCAGGTAAAGCATAGCCATCTTTATTTATCACAGGCAGGTCGGCATCAAGGACATCAAATTTTCCATCGCCTAAAGGTTCTTTTGTTTCGTCCGGCAAAAGCGGTTCGCCAGCCAGTTTTATCAACGGGGCGTTAAATTTGGTTTGATATTTGTAGGTGCAGTAATAATAAAGTAAGGTTTCCACAAACGGCTTGATTCCCTGGCCGTCACAAAGCCCATGATGAAAGGCAACGCAGATATGCTGATCCTGATAAGTCACATCAATTAAATGATAGTTAATTTCAGCGCTTCCCAAAGAATGTAGTTCTGATGGTTTGTCCAAAACAAAGGGCATCGGATTTTCAATCAGATAAAAATCACCATTCTGTTCAATCATTTTTTGCGATAGGTAGGGATATCGCTGGATTGCTTTAGCCAGAGCCTTTTTTAAAGAGTCACCACAAATCGTTTCTTTCATATGGGTATCAATCACGGTACTGTGAAGTCCCTTTTCGCGGTATAAGAAGGCCTGACCTGAACGTATTTTTTCCATTTTATTTTCCTCGCTTTTCGATAATTATTTTTGTTTTTAATTTTGAATTGGTTGATATCTGTATAATAGACTAAAAATGTTTAAGCACGTTAATGTTCCGTTAAAGATTTGTTAAAGTGCGGATTTTTTTAAAAATCTGATTAAAAAAGCAAAGATTAAAACAAATCGGATTGACGAAAGCATACAATTCCGATATGTTAGTTATAAAAATAATTGAAATGAGGGACAGAATGAGTAGAGAAAACTATGCAGTGTTTTCGACTGCAAAGATCGGGAACCTTGATCTAAAAAACAGGCTGATCCGATCAGCAACCTGTGAATACAAGATGGCTGAAGATGGATCGGTAACGGAGATCGTCCTTGATATTTACCGGAAGCTGGCAAACGGGGGCGTTGGGATGATTATCACCGGACTGATGGCCGTTACCCAAGGTGGAAAGGGCGTATCTGGCCAGGCCTGTATTGACGATGATCGATTTATTACTCAAATAGCAAAAATTGCTGAGGCTGTCCATGACCAGGACAATAATTGCGCTGTCATCGCTCAGTTGTGTCATTCCGGGCGTCAACTCACCCACGAGAACACAACCGCAGATTGTGTGGGTCCAACCGCAATGCCATCACCGTTGCTTGAGAAAAAGGCCAGGGAACTGTCCGGTGATGAAGTTGAGACAATTATCACAGCCTTTGTCAATGGCATCATCAGAGCAGAAAAGGCTGGTTTTGATGGTGCTCAGTTGCATGGGGCACATGGTTATTTGTTGAGCTCCTTTCTTTCACCCTACACCAATCAGCGTAGGGATTGCTTTGGCGGATCAACCCAAAACCGGGTACAGATAATCAAAGCGATCGTAGAAAGAGCCAGAAAGGCAGTTGGCGATTTCCCGATTTTAATCAAGGTAAATTGTGATGATCACGTTGTCGGCGGAATTACGAAGGCGTCTTTCCCCGAATTGATAAGTGAGCTTTCAGCTACTGGCGTTGACGCCATCGAGATAAGCGGCGGAATCTGGGATTGTCTGGTGCGTTCTGAGGAGGAGCTTGGTTTTGTCCCGGTACCGATTCCAGAATCCCGGACGCAACTAGATAAACCAGAAAAACAATCTTACTATTACAGTTATGTTAATAAATTAAACCCATCGGTGCCGCTCATTCTGGTTGGCGGGAACCGTAATATTGAAGCGCTGGAGACGATTATTCAGGAACAAAAAGTGGATTTTATTTCCATGTCCCGTCCCCTGATTGCTGAGCCTGGCTTGCCAGAGCGATGGCTTCAGAGCGTAGGTAGTGATAAGGCAAACTGTGTATCGTGTAATGCTTGCCTGCTCTATAAGGATGCGTTTGGCTGTGCATTGAAGCGGTTAAAATTTAATCGCAAAGAGTTTGAGGCTGGATATGCAGGGGGCTGGAAGGCTGTTTTCAAGTAAGGAATCCTTGAAAAAACAACACGCTAAAAATCAAAATTTTTAGCGTGTTGTTTTTTTCGTACAGGTTTGTTGGGTATTAATATTCTCGATTTAAATCCTTAATAATTATGAAAATGCTCTGCGATATCGTCAAATAAGGCAGTCATTTATGATATAATTTAAACGAACAGATAACAACGAGAGATAACTAAACAAAATTAAGGAGTAAAGCTAAAAAGAAATGATTAACTTATTATATATTTTCATTGTCGTGTTGCTGGTGTTTTTTAACGCATTTTTTGTTGCAACAGAATTTTCCATGGTAAAAGTCAGAAAATCTAAAATTGAAACACTAATTAATGAGGGAAATAAAAGCGCCCGGCATACCTTAACCGTCATTAATAACCTGAATTCATATTTATCTGCCTGTCAGCTGGGTATTACCCTGGCCTCTCTTGGCTTGGGCTGGGTTGGAGAACCCGCGATTGCGATGATGCTGGAACCCTTGTTTGAACTGTTTGAATTACCGGCAAGTATGGTTCATTCGATTTCATTTATTCTGGGATTTTCAATTATCACGACGATTCATATTGTGCTGGGCGAGCTGGTGCCGAAGTCGCTGGCCATCATTAAAGCCGAGAAGATTGCCATGAAAACCGCCCTGCCGTTGATTATGTTTTTTAAAATAACAAACCCGATCATGTGGCTGTTCAATAATAGCACCAATGCTATTTTGAAAATTTTTGGCATTTCTCAAGTTGATGAACATGATGTGGCTCATACGGATGAAGAGATAAAGCTACTGGTTGCGGAAAGCTATCAGCATGGTTTAATCGATCAGACCGAATTGGCCCTGGTCGATAATATTTTTGACTTTTCCGAGACGACTGTCAAAGATATTATGGTACCACGAACCGATATGATCTGTATTTTTCTGGAAGATAGCATCGATGAGATTCTGGCAACGACCTTTGAGAAACATTTGACACGCTATCCAGTATGTCGGGAAAGCAAAGACAATGTGATCGGTTTTTTACATGTCAAAGATTTATTTCAACAGAAAATACTGGGTAATATTGAAAATATTGAAGACCTCATCAGAAAACCTCACTTTGTTCCTGAATCCTTATCAATCAGTGAATTATTAAAAATCTTTAAAACCGAAAAAATCCAGATGGCGATTATCGTTGATGAGTATGGCGGAACAGCCGGATTGGCAACTTTGGAGGATATTCTGGAAGAAATTGTTGGTGAAATGCAGGATGAATTTGATGAGGAAAGTGACGAAATTGTTGTCGATGAAAATGGCGACTATATCGTCAATGGCAAAGTCCGGATTGACGAGATCACTGATCTGATCGATGCCGAGATTGAAGCCGAGAATATTGATACCATTGGTGGCTGGGTTTATTCACGGCTTGAGGGATATCCCCAAATTAATGATCAATTTATTTTTGAAGACTATCAATTTACAGTCTTAAATTGCGATGAGAAAAGAGTTATAAAAGTGCGAATTAAAAAAATATAACAAAAAATGTTGACAGGCTAGTGATCACTAGCTATACTAAAGCTAGTGATCGCTAGCCTGTTATTTTTTGCTGGGAGGTAGTATGACAAAGCGTAATACGAGAGAAATAATTTTAGAAGAAGCACTGAATCTATTTTCAGTAAAAGGATATGAAAGTGTGACTGTCAAAGAAATTGCCAATTCGGTGGGAATTAAAGACAGTTCGCTTTATAAACATTTTGGAAGCAAGCAGGCTATTTATGATACCTTGCTGGAGTGGATGAATCAGAAATTTGAAGAAACCGTGACATTTTACCGGTTACCCCAGGGAGAACTGGAAAGTGTCGCCCGAGAGTATGGCCGGAATGATCTGGTCTGGCTTAAAAAAGCCTGTGAAGCGGTATTTTTATTTTTTCTGAAAGACCCCCAGGCGTCGAAGTTCCGTAAGATGTTAACCATTGAGCAATATAAAAATAGTGATGCCGCCAAAACCCTAAGTAGCTGGTTTTTTGATGACGCCATCACGTTTCAGACTGATTTATTTAGTGAGATGATCCGTCAGGGAACTTTTAGGGAAGGACCGCCAGCAATTATTGCCCTACAGTTTTATGGCCCTTTTTATACCCTGCTATGTCAATATGACAACATGCCGGAAAAAGAAGCAGAGGCACTCGCAATTCTCGAGGCCCATATTGAGCAATTTGCTGCGATTTATCAAATCAGAAACGAGGAAGACTGATGAATTTAAATGTAATGATGGACCAAAATATTAAACAAATTATCAAAACCGCGGGTCGGTTCTATCTGAATAACGGCAAGGGACGTTCATTTTTGATGGGGATGTTACCAGCGATGGCAAAAAGCACAGGGATCCGAAAACAACAAGGGAAAAAAGGTTTGCAGGTGCCGCCCTTTCTGATTGCCAGCATTGCCTCTCAATGTAATCTGCGCTGTGCTGGCTGCTATGCCTGGGCTGGTGGCGGATGTGGAACTACAACGGGTAAAGTGGATCTGGATACTAGCCAATGGCGGAGCATTTTTGATCAGGCTTCCGATCTGGGGGTCGCATTCATTTTGCTGGCGGGGGGAGAACCTTTTTTACGCCGTGATATTTTAGAATTAGCCGGCGAGTACCCCAACATTATTTTTCCGATATTTACCAATGGCACGATGATGGACGATGCTGCGGTTGAATTCCTCGATCAGCACCGCAATCTCATTCCTATTCTCAGCATTGAAGGTAATGCCGAAGAAACCGATGCGCGCCGAGGGACGGGAACCCATGCTCAGATCGAAGCCGTCATGGTCGCCTTAAAAATGAAGAACATCCTCTTTGGAGTATCCATCACGGTGACAAAAGAGAACATGAAGCTGGTAACAGCGCCTGTTTTTTTATCATCATTGGAGGATCAAGGCTGTGGCGTGACTTTATATGTGGAATATGTACCGGTTGAAACTGGAACTGAACATCTTGTGTTAGGAAAAAGCGAGATCAAGATACTCCAGACAATTTGTCTGGAACTCAGAAAATCCTTTCGTCGAATGGTAATCTTGTCATTTCCGGGTGACGAGGAAGAAATGGGCGGATGTCTGGCCTCAGGACGGGGATTTTTTCATATCAATCCTTATGGTGATGCCGAGCCCTGCCCCTTTTCACCCCATGCCAAACAGAACCTGAAAAGCGATTCCATCGAAACGGTGCTCCGCAGCCAGTATTTTTCCGATCTGCGGGAAATTGCTGTCAAGGCCGGAAATCACGGCGGTTGTACATTATTTGATGAGAAAGAACAGGTAGAAAGGCTGATGGGATAGCTGATAGTTTGCGAGATACTTTTGTAGCGATTATTGAAGCTCGTTGACCGGACAAATGAAAACGGGGGGAATATTCCTGAAATGTTAATTTCGATTAGTGTTTAATAATTTTTAATATAGCCTATTTGTATGGTAAAATATTGTCTAAGTATCATATAATATTAAATGCGATTAATATTATTCTTGCGTTTTTTTTTGTTTTCATGATATACTTTATTTCGTAAATTAAATTAAATAACGAAAGGGTATAAACTATGAATAATTATCCTCATGTTTTTAAGTCTATTCGCATCCGTGGTGTTGATTTTAAAAATCGCATTGAGATGGCACCACCATCGCCAAATCGTGCTGACCGGGATGGCCGGGTTTCCCGGGAATTTATTGATTGGTTCAAACCCATCGCTGAGGGTGGAACAGCCATGATCCATGTTGGCAATTCGGTGATTGATCGGGACGAATCCAGCGATGAAGAACGGCAGTTAGATTTAGGTACCGACGGATGTATTCTTCCGCTCTCTCAATTTGTCGAAATGTGTGAAAGTTTTGGGTGTCAGGCTTCGCTTGAAATCAATCATTGTGGAATGGACTCCGATCCTTTCAAAATCGGACATCCGGCTATTTCAGCTTCTTCCATCACCACTCCGGCGGAAATAGGACGGGCTAAGGCAGGTGGGCGGGAGCCTATTCCTACCATTGAAATGAGTCATGAAAAAATTAAAGAAACCGTTGATAAATATGCGATGGCCGCTTACCGTTGTCAGAAAGCCGGCATGAAAGTCTGTATGATTCACGGCGGACACGGGAACTTGATCTCCCAGTTTGCCAGCAAACTCTTTAATAAACGCACCGATGAATATGGTGGTTCCCTGGAAAATCGAGCCCGGTTCTGTATCGAAGTGTTGGATGCCGTGCGACAGAAAGTTGGGGAAAATTTTGTCATCGAGTTTCGGATTTCAGCAGATGAAATTCACCCTGACGGTATGCATTTTGAAGAAACCCTTCAGTTTATTGAATTAATTAAAGATAAAATTGATATTCTGCATGTTTCCGCTGGGATTCACGGTGATTTTGCATACATGCGTTACTGGTGGCAAAACTCATTGATGGATCGGATGTATAATGTTCATTTTGCTGCGGATATAAAAAAACGCTTCCCAGATTTACTCATTGCTACCGTTGGTTCGATTATGAATATCAAAGATGCGGAAGAGATTATTGCTTCTGGAAAAGCGGACTTTGTCGCGATGTGTCGTCCGTTAATTGCTGATCCGGCGATGCCACGAAAATATGCTCTTGGCCAGGAAGAAGACCACCGACCATGTATACGTTGTCAGTATTGCGGCAAGAGATTGATCATCCCCCGAGTGATTGGGTGTGCGGTCAATCCACTTTGTGCCAATATTGATGAATTTCCCTATGGCAAGATTCCCAAAGTTGAGAAAAAAAGGAAGGTCGGCGTCGTTGGCGGCGGTCCAGCCGGTATTCAGGCTTTGTTGACTCTTTGCGAACGGGGACACGAGGTTGTTCTTTACGAAAAAGCAGATCAACTGGGTGGAAATGTGATCACTGCGGCCTCACCCAAATTTAAGACTGACATGCAGGATTATCGGGATTATCTGGTTCGTCAAGCCGAAAAATCATTGGGAACAATTCATTTGAATACTGAAGCAACGGCAGAAATGCTCGATGTTGAGCAATTTGATGCCCTGATTTTGGCAGTAGGAGCGGATCCTCTGATTCCAAATCTTCCCGGGGTCGATTTACCTCATGTTCATTGGGCACCAGACGGTGAAATGGGGTGCGTTGCTGTGGGGGAACAGGTCGTTATCATTGGTGGTGGAGCGATTGGCATTGAATCGGCCATTGAACTTGCTGAAAAAGGAAAGCGGGTAACGGTGCTTGAAATGGCACCAGATCTCTCTAACCTCTTTATGACCGCCAGTGGCACAATGCAGGATCTATTGGAAAAGGTGGAAACCCTGAAAATTCCGGTAATCACCAGTGCTAAACTGAAATCCATTGATGAGCTGGCCATTTACTATGAAGATTTAACCACCGGAGCTGAGCATACCCTGTCTGCGGACACGGTACTACTGGCGGTTGGAATGGTCCCAAGACATCAGTTGGTTGATGAACTGCGTCAGAGTGCACCACCGACTGAAGTTTTTGTGGTTGGAGATGCGATTGAAGTCGGTAGTATTGCCGAAGCAGTGAATAGTGCTTTTAAAATAGCGGTTCATCTGTAGGTTGGAAGCTATTTAGTTCAGGATATTTCAAAAACTTAAAGCACCTATTGAGAAATGACTGAAATAGGTGGATATCGGGCTAATATTTATCGGTAGACAGATAAAAGCAGTTCCGACTGGTTGTTGTATTATCGCAATCAGTTGGGACTGTTTTTTTTATCATTAAAGAAATTAAACAAAAGATCAAGATTGGGGACTTCTTGATTAATGATAATTCAATTAGAATCCATCTGTTGCGTAGATATAATTAGTCGCAAACATAACAAATTATCCCTATTTATGGTATAATTTACCACAAAATCGATGCAATCGACGTTTGGCGAGTAATCTAAAATCGTGCGGATAAATAATTCGTGATTGGCATTTTTATAAGATTGGAGGAGGGATGCAATGAACCAGCTGTTAACCATTAATAATGAACTGCATGAAAAATGGCGGCGGATTCTCTTTCGCACTTGTATTATTATCGGTATCATTATTTTTGTTGCCGAATTTATGATCTTTATTTTTAATAAACATAATCAGGCCTTTTCGCCCAAAATTGTTCATTATCTGCTACTTTATCTGGTGCTGCCATCGTTATTGAACCTTATTTTTATTTCAGGAGCCTATCTAATCCTAAAAACAGAAAAATACAGCGAAAAGATCAGAAACTATACGGTCGCGATCCTCTTTTTTTTGATTTGTGCCTGTGTCCAGTGTTTTCATTACACCTTTCCACCAATCCTGTGTGTTCCCTGTATTGCAGTGTTCATGACCGTGATTTTCTCGGATTTGAAACTTACACGTCTGATTTGTACGCTGAGTCTTGTATCGTTGACCATTGCTTTCATGATTTCGAGCCAGGAATTAAATGCCGACATCAAAAAGCTCTTTCTGAATTGTGTGGTGTCAGCAATTATAATCTTTTGTTCTTATCTGGTGGCAAAGGTTTTGACAAGCTATACCAATGAGCAGGCTCAAAGTATTCACAACAGCTATTTAAAACAGTTGGAGCTGGCGCAAGCTGCCAAAATCGATCCGCTGACCGGCTTGCTTAACCGGCGCGCACTCATGGAAAGCATGAAGCAATATGTCTATGTAGACGGGTCCTTTAATCAGTCTATGATCATGACAGTAATTGATCTGGATGACTTTAAATTAGTCAATGATAGCTATGGACATATTAAAGGAGATGAGGTGTTGATTGCTTTAGCTGAAATATTAAAGCGGAATTTGCCGAAGAATGCCAGTGCTTTTCGTTATGGTGGCGAAGAATTTGTGCTTTTGTTCACCAAACAGAAGCTAAATAAAGTGGCTGAATTGGTTGAAAAAATGCGAGTGGAGTTTAGTCAGTACGCATTTGATTTTCTTGAAGACCAACACCTTACCTTCAGTGGTGGGATTGCAGAATGTACCGATATTTCCTGGTCAACCAGTGAATTTTTTGAGAAAGCAGATCAGGCCCTCTATCTTGCCAAAGGTGAGGGTAAAAATCAGATTAGGGTTTATGCATGAAATATAAAGCAGAAATATTCGACAAATTGCAGTATTTGTATGAGGTGACGGGATTTAATGACCATCAAGTACACTGTGTAATCGACTTGGAAAATAATCTGGACGAATCGGTCATGAAAGAGGCAGCATCATTGCTTGTATCAGTGGTACCCATATTAGCCAGAGTTTATAAAAATGAGGGCCGAAATTCCTATTGGGAAGATGTCGACTCAACCGACGGAAAGGATCTTTTTACCATTGTTTATAAACAAGAAGATTTTGACCGATTTACCTTTTCTAAAACAAATGAGGAAGCTGGCCCTCAAATAAAGATCTGTCTGTTGCGATCAGATCGTGATTCATTGTCAATCGTTATGAATCACATGGTCAGTGACGGTGGCGGTTTTAAGCAGTGCGTGTATTTGTTGGCAGATATTTACACAAATTTAATAAGAGATCCGGATTATAAGCCGGATTATATCATTGACGGAGAACGGAGTTTTAAAAGAATTATCAAGAAAATCGGTTATTTTTCACGACTTAAGATTTTGTTATTTGGAAGAAAAGACAATAATCAAAGCAGCGAATGTGAATTTTCTTTGAGTCAATCAAAAGAGGTATCACCATTTATTGTAACACATGAGGTTGAAGCAACCATTTTCAGGAAAATCAGAAATCGCTGTAAAAGTGATAATGTTACGGTGAATGATGTTATTCTAACCGCATACTTTCGCACTCTTTCTGAATTTATGAACATGAATGGAAGAGAATTTGATATTCCCAATATGATTGATATGCGAAAATATTTGGAAAACAAGAATTTCACAGCGCTCGCAAATCTTGCCTCAACCGTTATTGTGAGAATTGCAGTAACCGAGGGAGAACGTTTTAGTCAAACATTGCACAAAGTCAATGGTCTAATGAATGAAAAAAAGTCGGATTATTTGGGAATCAATACCTTTTTAAAGCTTTATTTACTACAGAAAATATTTCATAACAAGTATTACAGTGTTTTGCAAAAGGGATTGAAAAACCCTAAAATATGCATGACAAATTTGGGAATAATTGATTCAAAGAAACTTCTATTTCAAAATTCACCCACCACAAATGCAATTATGTGTGGATCAATTAAATACCGTCCTCATTTTCAAATGTCGCTAAGTACTTTTAATGACAGGATGACTTTATGTGTAAACCTATACGGAGACAAAAGCGATTATAATACAATTTCAAATTTTTTAGCATCAGTAGATAATGAGCTTAAAAGCTTCGCTGATTCTTCGAGACAATAGGTGAATAAGGAGAAAAACAATTAACGAAATAAAAAGTACCGATGATAAATGATAAATCTATGTATCTTTAGGAGTGGCTAACGATAATTACCATTACAGGCCATCCGATTTATTCCGTCTGATTATTATCGGGCAGGGGCTATTCCGCTAGGGTAGAATACGTTATGAAAGGAGGTTAAGGAGATGTTGAAAAATTTGAATGATGCATTGGATTACATTGAAACACATCTGGATGAAACCATTGATTTTCACGAAATAGAAAAGATTGTTGGTGTTTCAGAATACCATTTTCGCCGGATTTTTTCATTTTTAGCGACAATGTCATTAAATGAATATATTCGCAATCGACGTTTGTCCAACGCAGCCTTTGAATTGCAAAAAGGAAACACCTCAGTGACTGAAATGGCATTTAAGTATGGCTACAATTCAGTGGATGGCTTTTCGAGGGCATTTAAAGAGTGGTCAGGAAAAAATCCGTCAGACATCAAGAGCATAACTAGTTTTAAAGCATTTCCGAAACTGACCTTTCAATTAACGATTCAAGGAGGGATAGATATGGAATATCGAATTGAAGAAAAAGAAGCATTTAAAATGGTGGGGTTAAAGAAAAGAGTTCCGATAATCTTTAGCGGTGAAAACCAGGAAATCATGAAACTGGCACAGAGTATGACTCAATCACAGCGTGAGAGACTCCATACCTTTGCAAACATTGAACCAAACGGACCCATGAACGCGTCATTCAATTTTGATGAGGGCCGGATGAAAGAACAGGGCAACCTGGATCATATGATTGGCGTTATCAGTACGCTGGATGACAATTTTAAGGGATTTGATGTGGTAGAAGTGCCTAAGTTACAGTGGGCAATCTTCATTACTGAAGGTGAGTTTCCAAAAGCAATGCAACAATCATGGGGCAAAATATTTTCAGAATGGCTGCCTTCTTCAGACTATGAATTAGTAGAAGCGCCAGAGATCGCTTTCATCGGTGATTTGACAGATCGGTCTAATGTCAGATGCGAAAATTGGATTGCAGTAAAAAAGAAAAAATAGTTTTAGAGGCCCTATTGGTTTTCCAGTCAATAGGGCTTTCGCTATCAATTGACGGTAGAAAAAGGCCGCTTTAACAATTCTTTAACATCATAACCATATAATAGTCCCGAACACTTGGATTTAGGAGAAAGAAAAATGATTAATATATTAGTTGTCGAAGATGATGTCAAACTGAATTATATTGTCTGTTCATTTTTAAATGATAACGGATACCACGCCATCAGCTGTAAAAATGGCACCGAGGCCTTTGACCGGATTTTGGAAGAGCCGGTGAACCTGATTATTTCGGACATTATGATGCCGGAAATGGATGGCTTTGAATTTGCTGCGGAAATTAGAAAACAGGATAAAAGTATTCCGATTTTGTTTATGACCGCCCGGGATGATATGACAGCCAAACAAAAGGGCTACAGCCTGGGCATAGACGATTATATGGTCAAACCCATTGAGATGGATGAACTGGTTTTGCGGGTGTCAGCCTTATTGCGTCGAGCCAATATCCGCAATGAGCGAAAGCTGGCGGCGGGTTCGCTGATTTTAAATGAAGAAGAAACCACCGCATATCTCAATGGCGAGGAAGTTGCGTTGACGGTAAGGGAATTTAATATTCTTTTTAAACTGTTATCCTATCCTAAACGTACCTTTACCCGAGCTCAGCTGATGGATGAATTTTGGGGCTATGACACCGAAAGTACGCCCCGAACCGTGGATGTGTCGATCACCAAACTGCGGGACAAACTTTCGGAATGTGTCGATGTGGAAATTGTGACCGTCCGGGGACTGGGATACAAGGCGGTGATTAAAGGATGAAGTTTCGCTATGAAAATCTGGAAGATACGCGGATCAATGCCAAGCGCCCCTTCTGGAAAGAATTTTTAATTGTCTTTGGGGTGGTATTAATCTGCAGTGCCGGGGAAGTACTGATTTTCAATCAACAAATGCTGGATAAAACCAATCCCTGGATCATGGCTCTGGTGGGTATGTCCTATGCGCTGTTTATGGGACTGATGGTCAGTCTCGGTACTCGCTTTATTATGTATACCGGATTTCAAAGGCCGTTGACAGAAATCGGCCAGGCAGCCCGTAAAGTGGCCGCTGGCGATTTCACCGTCCACGTTCATTCCCAGCGAAAGGACCACAAAAAGGATGAACTGGAGGTCCTGATTGATGACTTTAACAAGATGGTCGAGGAACTGGCCACCATTGAAACCTTAAAAAGCGATTTTATCGCCAACGTATCCCACGAGATGAAAACACCGCTGGCGATTATCCAAAGCTATGCTTCAGCGTTGCGAAAAGAAGAACTGCCCCAGGCTGATAAACAGGAATACATTGATACAATTGTCGAAGCATCAAAAAAACTGTCCACCTTAGTGACCAACATTCTGAAATTGAACAAGCTGGAAAATCAAGAAATCATCCAGACCGAGACCTATTCCCTGGATGAACAACTGCGCTGTTGTATGCTGGCACTGGAAGATAAATTTGACGAAAAAAATATCGAATTTGATGCGGATCTCGACGAAGTTGTGATCACTAGCGATGAAAGCCTGATGGAAATTGTCTGGAACAATCTGTTGACCAATGCGATTAAGTTTACCCCAAAAGATGGTTCGGTAAAAATTGAGTTGCGAAAAGAAGACGCCCAGGCCGTTGTCAGGGTCAGTGATAGCGGATGTGGTATGAGTGACGAAACCTGCCGGCGCATCTTTGACCGCTTCTATCAGGGTGATACCTCCCATTCAGAAGAAGGCAACGGCCTGGGACTGGCCCTGGTTAAACGGGTGGTGGATCTGGTAGCGGGAACCATCACGGCCGAAAGTGAAGTGGGTAAGGGAACAACATTTACGGTAATTTTAAAATTATAAGCCATAACATCACCTAAAAAACTCTCGCATCATCGATGTGAGAGTTTTTTTAGGTCAAAGATCTGATGCAACGATGCAAAAACCAGCGTTATGATCGGTTGCGTTGAGAGTTTCAATAGCATCGCATGTATCGGGAGTCCGGCTCATGCTTTTGCATTGGTGAGTTTCTCATCAAGCAAAAACAGATTTGTATAGCAATCGGTATTATGATGCCAGCTTGGTTGGGTATTGGCAGCGATCACTGATATATTGTTCGATTTCATCCGCGGCTTTGCCAGATCCCCCAGCTGATTGGATTTCCTGGCGTATCTTAGTCATATTTGCTTGATAGAAGGAATCATTTAAAACCTTGGTTGCCATTTTTCTTAAATTAAATTCAGTCACTTCCTTCTTATTGATAACTTCACCCAAGCCAAGTTCATTCATGCGGTTGGCCACCAGAGGTTGATCTGCCCTTTGTGGAATTCCGATGATTGGAACACCATAATACATCGCTTCATTTGCACTATTCATGCCACAATGGGTAATAAATAAATCGCTCTGTTCTAACACGGCTACTTGGTTAACGAAAGGATATACATAGAAGTTATCCGGTATTGTGCCTAAATCTTCCGCATTTATTTGCTTGCCAATGGACATAATAACAGAAACATCGGTGTCTGCAAACGCATCGATACAAGTCTTGAAGAAATTAAGGGCATTGGTCGATATGGTACCCAGCGAAATATAGACAATTTTTCCATTCATTTGATCAAAAGGAATGTCACTTTCTTGCTGTCGTCCGCCAACAGAAGGACCAATGAAGACGAATTGCTTTTCGTCAAATTGCTCGTTATGGAGTTGAAATTCTCTGGATGTATAGACAATGTTTAAATCCGGCTTGTGATCAAGCACTTCATAGATCAAATCAGTACGACGCAAACTTTTATCTTTAACTAATAGATTTGAAAGTGCTTTTCTGAACGCCTTGCTATTTCTGATGTTGCGCAAGAACCTGTTGCCGTGAAGATAATCATCGCCAACACTCTCATTTAAAACAAAGGTGGTGTTTAGGCAGACCGTCTTGATGCCCAATTCTTCACCTAACTTAGCACCATAGAAAAATCCCATTTCATAGATAATACAATCAAAGTCACCAGCGATTTCTAGTGCTTTGTAGTATATGTTTGACATTGTGGCGAAAAGATCACTGAATTTTACTTTTGTGCCAATTGTTGATTCATAAGTGATGATACTTGCGCCTAGCGGAGCGATTTTCTTCCCGAATTCATCATTGATAAGATAAGTGACCTCATGGTCTCTCTCTACCAGTGTTTTGGTAAGTGCAATAGTGGGATTGACATGCCCGTGTAGAGGCATATTGATCATTAATATTTTTGCCATTGGATGTAGTCTCCTCTTAGTAATATATTTACACACAAAGTGCTTTGCTGTTTTTAAAATTATTTGGATATTGAACGCTATTTCTTTTTTGTGTGTTTTGTTTTGATGTCATCATATTACCTTTCTAATATTCCTAAACATTAATATTTAGTTAAAATTGTGTTAATGTGTACATTTCGTAAAAATTTTCGATCGCTATTCACAATGACAGATAAAATGCAAGGATCCTGATTGTGATTTTTAACAAAAGGTTAACAATAGATTAACTTTGCGGAATATTTCAAGCGTAAACTGTAGCTATTAACTGAAACAAATTACAGTGGATCAAAGGAGAAGTGTGGTGAGTGAATTTAGAGTAAATGAAAACAAATTGGTGATGAATGAGTATTTGGAAATTAGCGTCAAGTCGGATTTAGTGCAACTTTGCAGTGACTGCTATCATGCACTGGGATGGACCGTAATCAATTCCAGTTCAGGGATTGATTCGGTAAAATTGAAACTGCAGCGGGATCGAAAAATCAAAAACCGGGTGGCCTTATGTGATCTCCAGCGAAAGTGCGAAGACGCCTTTATCAACATTGAAAAGCTGGAACGTGCCAAAAATACCAAAGCAATGGCCCTAGCCCTTGGTACGGGGATAGTCGGGACGATGTTTATGGCCGGAGCAACCTTTGCGTACCTGGCCGCCATGATTCCGCTGTGTGTTATCTTGGCGATTCCGGGATTTATCGGCTGGGGGTTACCTTATTTCCTTTATAAAAATAATGTCAAGAAAAGCACCGACCGCGTCAATCCGATGATTGAAAGCAATTACGATGTGATTTATGAAGCCTGTGAAAAGGCCAGCCAGTTATTGGTTTAAAAACAGTTAGGAGGTGAAAAGAAATGAAAAAAGGTATTTTCGCAGTGATTGCCGTCGGGTTAGCGTGTGCAGCTGGTGTTTTGGCATTATTAAAACTGAACGAGCAAGATAGATACTAATCAATTTAGACAGATTGAGCGGGATACAGAAAGGAAAACAACAATGAACATCAAAGAAAAAGCGAAAGGTTTTGTCTTAGAAAAGGCAATGAGTTAGAAGAAGCCAAACAAAGATTAGCAGTAGCGCGGAATCAAAGCGACAATAAAAGAAACTAAGTAATTCTGAAAAATGTAAGTAGTAGCTATTGAAGAATAAGCATTAAAAGAAAAAAGCAACCGAATTATGAAAGGGAGTAACAGTGAAGGAATTATTAAAATTACGTAGCAAGGCAAAGGATGATTTTTACCAAGCTAAATATGAGCATTATAAGAAATTTAATCTATTGGCGCTTACTGCATCAGGGTTTGTATTTATCATTTATCAGCAAGCATATCAGTGTACTAGTGCTGGATATCGATTACTTTAAGAAAGTAAATGATACATATGGACATGATCAGGGTGATGTGATCCTTAAATTTATTGCCAGCCATCTTAAAAATAGTTTGCGAAAAGAGGATATCGTCATCAGATGGGGGGCGAAGAGTTTGTGGCGATATTGCCCGAATGCAGGCCGGACCAGGATTTTGACATCGCCGAAAGAATGAGAAAAGAGATCGAAGAATCCGATAACGGCGTCTGTAAGTTGACGGTATCCATCGGCATTGCGGCATATTTGGGTGGTGATTGCATTGATACAATCAATAAGGCGGATAAAGCTTTATTTGAGGCAAAGAGTGAGGGGCGAAATAAGGTCAAGCGATATGAGGTCGGGATGATCACAGTATGAGCTGGTGTTTTTTTGAAAAATCTGTCGTGTAGCTAACAGCATAACAGATTTTTTTCGTTTGAATTTATTGCTGATTAGCGGATAATGCATTAGTTAACAAAGGAAAAATAATGAAGAATAAAAATATCATAGCTATGATATAAACAATTTAATCAATAATATGGATCGATATTATCGTATGAATATATTGACTTCAAGGCATTGCTTATGTATAATAATCGTGTATATACACTAAAATATAGGTGGTCACATGAAAACAGAAAATCAAAACAAAAAATCGTCAGTTTGCAATTGTCTCAATCTGCGGCGTGCTTCCCTGGCGATAACCGAAATTTACGACCATTATCTGGCGCCCTGCCAGCTCAGTGTCAGTCAATTTTCAATTTTAAAGCACATTTTTGCCATGGAACCGGTGAGTGTCAGCGAGCTGGCCGCTGAAATCCGGTTGGATCGGACCACCTTGGTTCGCAATTTAAAGCCCCTTGAACAGCAGGGGTTGATCCATGACATTGCCCAGTCGGGAAGGCGAAACCGGCAGCTTTGTTTAACGGCAGCCGGTAAAGAAAAAATCGAACAGGCCCATGTCTATTGGCAGCAGGCTCAGCAACAGATTGAAGCGCAGTTGGGACAGGAAGATACGGAAACCCTCCAAGCGCTGTTATTAAAAATTGAGGTTTTAGAGCCTTGATTTTTTTAGCATTATCGTGTAGATACACTAAAAGAAAGCGAGAAAGCGTGTAAAATGAAAGAACTGATTAAACAAGAAATAATTCGGTATGTCAGAGAAAATGAAAACAATTACTCAAATGAAATCCAGGCACCCTATTTCGATGAGCCTTTAGTTCAGTTTGCTTCCGCAACAGATGAGTTATTTAGACAGTATAAAGAAATTATCGCACCCGAACATTTAACCCCGCAAGAAGTGTTTAACATTGCCTATGCAGGTGAAGCAACCAGTCCTCAAACGGTAATCAGTGTTGTATTGCCGGTCTCCGAAAAAATTCGGCAAAGCAACCGCAGTCAAAAGGAGTGGGCCTCGGATGAATGGACACTGCTGCGGTCCTTTGGGGATGACGCTTTTATTGATGGCTTGAATGCGCATCTGTCAGGTTTTTTAAACAATAAAGGCTATAAAACTGTCGAGCCCACGGCGTTGAAAGATTTTAAAAAATACGCAAATGAGCAGGGACCCTTATCAAACTGGTCGCAACGCCATGTCGCTTTTGCAGCCGGACTGGGAACCTTTAGCATCAATGATGGTTTTATTACGGAAAAGGGAATGGCCATCCGTCTAACATCTTTTGTCACCGAAGTCGTGATTGAGCCGGATAAACGACAAGCGGAAAATCATACGGCAAACTGTCTCTATTTGTCAAAAGGAACCTGTAAAGCCTGTTTCAAACGTTGTCCAGTGGGAGCCATTACGGAAAAAGGACATGATAAGATCGTGTGTGTACAGCGTTGCTATGGAGAAGAATCCCAATCGCGGGCAAAAGCAATTGGCGGCAATCCGGGAGCAGGCTCAGGCTGTGGTTTATGTCAAACCAATATTCCCTGCGAATTTTCAAACCCGATGGCAGCAGTCAATCGATAGAAAAAATAAGGAAGGTAGTAATGAATAAGCAAACTGAAATTGAAAAAGAACTGGCCCAACTGCCCATTCTAGAATATGTTTTTTTCAAACCGGAAGAGATTATCTTCTCAAAAGAAGTCCGGGATCTGTGTGAAGGTAATAGCTGTGGCATGTATAATAAATCCTGGGCCTGTCCCCCGGCAGTGGGCAGTGTCGAGAGCTGCATAGAAAAATGTCAGGCTTATGATAAGGCAATGCTTTTTACCACGGCCACTGAAGTGGCCAGCAGCTTTGATATGAAAGGATGGATGCGGGCCCGGGTCGAGCATGAGGCCTTAACTGATCAGGTGGCTGCGGTTTTTCGCAGCTATGATAAAGATGCCTTGATTCTATCGACTGAAGGATGTACCGTCTGTAAAAAATGCACCTACCCAGATGCGCCCTGCCGGTTCCCAGATCGCATGTATCCGGCCACCGAAGGTTATGGCATTATGGTGATGCAGATGGCTCCGGCTTTAAAGATCAGCTACAATAATGGAGCCAATACGGTTACTTATTTCAGCATGGTTTTATTTAATGAGCAGGAGAACACACAATGACCAGTTCATATGATGTTATTTATGAGGCGCTTCTGCCAAAACTGGCTAAGTGTGACCTACGGGAAAGTGCCGCCCGTTTTGGTTTAAACATTGATTCTGATGGACAGATTGCTATCAATTTTTTAAAAAGAGATTATCTCATTAGTAATACCGGCGTGACTCAGGTTGATGGGAAACCGGTTAATATCAATAACCGATCGATCCTGATCCATTATGTTTTATCTCAAGGCGCTGGTGAGCCGGTCTATTCGTTTAAACCTCTTTTTCGCATGACGACTATTTTTTCAAGTGGCGATACCGGAAAAGCCAGCATGATGGATGCTCCCTTGATTAAAACATTTGGAAATGATGTTGATAAGTTGGCAGAGACCGTAATGAAATTAGGCGGAAAATCTGAGAGTTCGCAAGAACCTTATAGCCAGTGCTGGATAATGGACGTGCTGCCCAAAATACCAGTTAAGATTATCTTTCGGGAAGCTGATGAGGATTTTCCAGTTGAGATTCAAACCCAATTTGATGAAAGTGCACCGGATTTCTTAGAATTTGAATGTCTGGCTTTTTTATGTGGCTGCCTTGTCAGAGCACTGATTAAAACTGCTGAATATGGAACAGTGGATGGTTGGGAGTAACTGCCCTACCATCTGTTTTTTACTTGGAAAGGTATGATGTTTAGATAATTTACTAAAATAAACTGGTCGCAGTTGTTGGAACAATATACTCATGTAACATAAACTTCAAAAATTAGATATCTGCAGGAAATCAGAACCTAATTTGAAGAAAATACCTGCCGGCAACAGTTGAATTGTTTAAAGTGTGTATACAGCGTTATTTGAATAGATAATAGTTCGAAAAATTACATGACCTGTGATGTCGGTTGGGAGAAAAAATATGTATTATAAGTTGATTGGCTGTAAAGCAATTCAAAGAGAGATTGCCAGTATTGTCTATAAATGTCCTAATGTTATCGATACGACGATGATCAGACAGGATTTTCATGAAAATCCGAAAATACTCAAAAATATTTTACAGGAAGAAATTGATCATATTGACAATGATACCTGTAAGCACACAAATGGGATTAGAATCAATGAAATCAGCGCTATTCTATTAGGTTATGGACTGTGTTCTTATGCGACAGCTGGTCTAAAAAGCAAAAAATATCCACTTGTTATACCCAAAGCCCATGATTGTATAACACTTCTGATGGGTTCTAAGGAAGAATATAAAGAAGATTATTCTAAGAATGTTGGTACCTTTTTCTATTCTCAAGGATTTTTGGAACTAGGAGCTTTTTCAGATGACCAAAGGATTGAAAAAAAGCGCTTGGAATATTCGAAAAGGTACAAAGATTCTAAAAGAGTTGAGCGATTGTTGGAAGTAGAAGCAGAGATGCTAAAAAATTACAAATACGCAGCTTTAATATCATGGCCGGATTTAACCGCAGATTTCTGCGAAAATAAGGTGCGGAAAATAGCTGAGAAAAAAGGCTGGGAATACCGTAATATTAAGGGAAAGTCTTCACTTTTGGAAGATCTAATAAATGGAAATTGGCGAGAAGAGAATTTTATAATCGTTCCACCAGGTAATGAGATGATTCCTTCCTATGATGATGAGATTATGCGATTAAAAGTTGACAAATAACTTTTTATTTTGGACTTGACTTTAGAATGAAAACCTGCTATCATTTGCATATGCAAGTGATACTGTTGGGAGGGAAGTTATGAAAAGTGATGAATCCGTTTTAGCTAAGTGTTTATTTTTCACATCAAATCGCCTTTCTAATATAATGAGAAAGGTTGCCGATGAAGCCTTTAGTAATTTAGATATTGCATCATCTTATGTGTATTTATTGGTACTAGTCCATCAATATAATGGAATTACTCAAACAGAACTTAGCCAAAAGCTAGATATTGCAGCATCTACGGCTACAAGATTTGTTGATAAATTAGTATCGCAAGATATTCTGAAAAAGGAATATGAGTGGAAAACTGCTCATATCTATCTTACAGACAAAGGGAAAGATATATGCGAGCAGATTGATGACTGTTTTAAAAACTTATATAAGTGCTATACGGATATTTTAGGTGAAGATGTGAGTAATAATTTAGCTAAGGAAATGTGGGAAGTTAGTGAAGCTTTAGCAAAAAAAGGATACTGATCTCTTTTTTTTACAGCATCATTTGCATATGCAAATGATGCTGATATAATCTTAAAACTGTTAGTGCTTAAATTATAATAATATAAATAGGTGTATCTCACATTTTTGTGATTAGTTCATATAATTATGTTGTAATCAAAGTATTACAACAATTATAAATAAACAAATAAATAATATTGGAGGACGATTAAATGATTAATTATGAAGAAATTTTAAACCAAAAAGTAACTGGTGTTTTGGCAACAGTAGACGAGAATGAAGCACAAACTAGAATATTTCAAACCTTATGGGTAGAAAATAATAGGGTATATTTTTGTACTGGAGCACAGAAGGATGTTTATAAACAATTAACTAGTAATCCTAACGCATCTTATTGTGTAGAGAATAAGTTCTCCCCAGTTCTATCAGTAAACGGAAAAGCTTCCTTTGTGGAGGAATTGGAATATAAGGAACGCGCATTTGAAGTATTACCTATGTTAAAAAATCTTTACCAAGAGCCAACAAATCCAAATTTCAAAGTTTTCTATATTGATATAAAACAAGTGAAAACTTTTAGTTATGCTGAGGGACCAAAAGAATATAACCTATAGGATGTTAATGTAGAAACCTAAACCTATGCCAATTTTGTTTTAGCATAGGTTTTTTTGTTGCAAAAAATATTGTAAAATAGTCTGTAATTTGTAAGGACCTGTTTGGACGGGGAACCGTTTTTTGATGGGGTACTGCCCAAAATACCGGCTAAGATTATCTATCGGGAAGCTGATGAGGATATATCCGGTTGAGATTCAAACTCTGTTTGATGAAAGTACTCCGGAATTTCTGGAGTTTGAATGCCTGGCATTTCTTTGCGGCTGCTTAGTTAGAGCCTTGATTATAACGGCCGAATATGGAACCGTGGACGGATGGGAGTAACAACCCACCGTCCATTTTTTTATTTGAGGGTGTTAATGAAATCATCAAAATAGCCTTCTAGATGTCTTACCGCCCCGTCACCATCACCGTTGCGGATATAGTCATACACTTTTTCACGCAGTTTCACAGCGTTAAGCGGACCAATCTGATCTGCCCAAATCCGGGAATATTCGACAATAAATATAGCAAATGAATTGAGAAGAATTGGCAATAACAGGTTACCGGACACGATGTTCAATGCATGATATTCCTGGTGAAGCATCTCGCCAACCCACATATTGTCCGGCGGGTTAGGCCCATTGAGAGACTCCCGGATTTCTGCCAGTATCCGCAGTGGCTTTTCCAACTGTTCCTCTGTATGATTTGCTGCCAAATTGCGCAGTACCAGGGATTCGAGCGCCACCCGGGTATGGAGAATGGACGTTATCATCTGTTTATCCATCATGCCGTCGTGATAGCGTATAATGGCCATCAGCGTATCAGCAGTGCCGTATTCCACATAGTTTGCGACGTAAACGCCATGTCGTGGAACGATGCGGAGAAAACCCTTACGGGAGAGGTTTGTTATCCCCGTATGCACAATGCTTTTACTGATCTGCATGCTTTCAGCGAGTTCACTCTCGGTCGGCAGTCGATCCCCGATTTTGAGATCACCCGAAATGATCATTGATTCAACCTGCTGTTCAAAAACATCTAAAGCGTTGGGTACGCACAACGGCTCAAATTTCATTTTTTAAAACTCCTTTCCGATTGACTTTATCCGCTATTATACCACCGATTAAAATTATCGCAAAGGGACAAGTGAAAATTATTGATAGTACAGCATTTAATTGTATTTTGTTTAACAAATGTAAAAAAAAGAAAACTCTGATTTTCCAAGAAAATACTTGTTTAAATAGACAATAAGTGGTAAAGTAAAAAAAATGGTGATTGTGATTAATCACCAAGTAATTGCTTGGTGATTTTCATTGACGGGAATGGTGATTCGAGAAAAGTGCAACATTTTTTAGTGAATAAGTCAGATTACAAATAAAAAGGAGGCAGTTAAATTGGGAGAATGGAAAAAGACACAATGTAATATGTGTGCAGTAAGCTGCGGTCTGGAGTTGGAAGTGGAAAACAACAAAATCATCAGTGTACGCCCTGACAAAGACAGCCCTAAATCAAAAAATTACTGCTGCCGAAAAGGCAGAGCGGTAAAGTATTATCAAGACAACACTGAAAGGCTGGACTACCCGTTAAAACGTGTGGGTAATGAGTATGTCAGGATTTCCTGGGAGCAAGCGTATCGTGAAATCGGTGCGAAGGCGAAAGAAATAGTTGATCAGTATGGTCCGCGGACATTTGCGCTTATCGGCTGTGGTCTACCTTCTGCACAAGGGGAAGCGGCGGTTGCGATGACACTCAAGAATGCAATCGGTTCGCAATATTACTATAATCCCATTGGCATTGAATTTATGGGTTTCTGGTGGAGCTGTGGCAAGATATTCGGCAGCCAGTTAAGCGTTCCGGAACCAGATGAAAGCGTTAATGATGTGCTTATTTTCTGGGGCAGCAATTCATATGTTGCGCACAATTTCAACCGATCAAGACAAGTGATCCGTGAATTTTCTGAAGATCCCAACCGTCTGGTTATTACTGTTGATCCGCGTTTGTCGGAAACGGCGAGGATGTCAGATATGCACGTTGCATTGCGGGCGGGAACGGATGCGCTGTTTTTACGCACATTGATTGCGCTTATCATTCGCGAGGGCTGGCAGGATCAAAAATTTATAGATGAAAGAGTTCTTGACTTTGATAAAGTTAAGTCATGGTTTAATGGCTTTGATATCGAAGGAGCACTGGAAGTTTGTGGCGTTCCTTATGTGCACGCAAGAGACTTCAGTAAAATACTGGCGACCAGAAATTGGGGTGTGCATCAGGATCTTGGGTTGTTTATGGGTCGGCACAATACGCTGAATAGCTATCTGATGTTAATGCTGATGGTTATTACCGGGAAGGCCCTTGTTAAGGGCGGCAATGTTGTTCCTAATGTCTTTGGCAACATGGGTGCTCATACAAACGAAGATGATCCCACAGTATGGCACACGGTAGAAACGGACAGAGCTCCTGTTCTCGGGGTTTATCCGGATGGGGTTCTTTCTACGGAAATGTTGAGCGACAATCCGGAACATTTGCGGGTACTGTTTACCTCAATGACAAACCCGGCGCGTTCATTTCCCGATTCAAAAGCAATTGAAGAGGGCCTTGACAGGCTTGATCTCCTGGTGGTCATTGACATCGTTATGACTGAAACAGCCAGACACGCAGATTATGTCTTGCCGGGAAAAACCGCCTATGAGGCCTACGACTTCAATCTTTTTCAGATGACTTTTCCGGAAACCATCTGTCAGATGAAGCATCCGTTTATCGGACAGATCGGCGAAAGGAAAGAAGACGGAGAAATTTGGCTCGGTATTGCTAAAGCTATGGGACTGCTTCCTCCGATTCCCGATTCTCTGTATAAAGCGGCTGAGGGTGATCGCATCACTTATTTTACTAAACTGCTGATGTTTGTCATAAAACACAAAAAATATTTTGACATCCTGCCACTGATTATCGCAGAGACGCTGGGAAAAGCGATGGGCTCCGCCACCCGAGCAATGATGTGGGCAGTTCTGATCACTTCTCCCCTGGCAGGATCAGATATGGTCAAACGAGCCGGATTTACAGCTGGGAAAAGACACCGCCTGCTGCAGCTGATTCCTAAGTTTAGGAATATCATCACAATGGATAATGTGTTTCAGGCAGTTGACGATCACTCGGAAGGCGTCGTCATTGCACTTTCTGATAATGACAAGGATAATCTGCGACATCTCGTCCATAAAGACAAGAAGTTTCATTTATATAATGACGTAGTATCCGACTATATTCAGAATATAACGCCGGAAAAGGAAAAAGCGGAGCTGGACGGTGAGGTTGAGTATCCATATGTAATCAGTTCAGGGCGACATTCCGATGGCGGTGTCAACAGCATTATGCGTAATCCGGCAACGTATGTTCATCGCAAGCCTTATGTGTTGGCCATGAATCCCGAAGATGCCGAGGAATGCGGTTTCAAGGAAGGACAGGAAGTGCGTGTAACAACAAAGGGTGGAACGCTTGTTGCGCCGGTTGAAATCTCGTATCAGATAGCAAGAGGATATTTCTTTGTACCGCATTATTTCGGATTTGAATTTAATGGCAAGACAATCGGCGAGGGCGTAAGTACTTTGGCAAGAGCCATTGATCTTGATCCAATTACAGGCAATCCATTTTTGCGCTATATCCCGTGCAAGGTGGAAGCATTGGAGGCGGTGGGGATATGAACACAGAATATCGAGAAGTAATAACCCGGGCAATGGAATACGGCGGGATACTTGACGCCATGCTGGCACTGCAGGAAAAAGATGGCTATCTGACCGGGGAGGCTGTCGAAGCGCTGGGGAAAGCATTTAATATGTTTCCTTCTCAAGTGTATGATACCGCAACTTTCTATAGCATGCTGAAATTTGAACCACAAAGTATCACCGAGATTTTAATCTGCCGCGGGGCACCCTGTCATGTGGCCGGTTCAGTTGAAGTGATTGTTGCAATTGAAAAGGAAATTGGCATCAAAATCGGAGAAAAAACAGAAGACGGAAGATACTCCTTTGATTATACCGAATGTTTGGGCCAGTGTCAGGCAGCGCCTGCTGTTTTGGTAAATGGAAAACTGCATACGAATGTCACGCCGGAAGGGATAACTGTTTTACTTAGAAAAGGAGGACCAGAAGAATAATGGAAGAGCTAAGAATAACACTACGTAATGCTGGAAAAATAAATCCCGAACTAATCGAAGATTATATCAAAGTTGGCGGATATACAGCGCTAAAAAAGGCTAGAGAAACGGAACGGGAGCAGCTCATCAATATGCTGGAACAATCGGGAAAACTTCGTGGCCGCGGAGGTGCCGGATTTAATACCGGACTGAAATGGAGTGGCGCATTTAAGGCTAAAGGGGCGATTAAATATGTTGTCTGTAATGCCGATGAAGGAGAACCGGGTACATATAAAGACCGGATGATTATCGAGTCTGATCCGCATACGATTCTGGAAGGGATTTTGATCGGTGCTTATGCTATTGATGCAAAAGAGTGTTACATTTATTGTCGCGGTGAATATGAAAACAGCATCCGGATTCTGAGAAAGGCCATCGCACAGGCAGAAGAAAAAGGGCTCTGTGGGGATGTAAAAATTCGTGTTCATTCCGGTGCTGGTTCTTATGTGTGTGGCGAAGAAACGGCGCTGTTAAATTCGCTGGAAGGCAAGCGGGCGGAACCGAGATTAAAACCACCATTTCCGACGGTTGCAGGTTTTAATGCAAAGCCGACAGTTGTAAATAATGTTGAAACTTTTGCAGCAGTGCCAGCGGTTGTCGAAAAAGGAGCCGATTGGTTCTGCTCAATCGGCGCTGAGCAATACCCGGGAACAAAGGTATTTTCTTTGAGTGGGGATATCACAAATAAAGGGTGTTTTGAAGCGGCAACCAATGTAAAACTCCGTGATATTATCGATGAATTTGGTGGTGGCGTTGCAAATGGCAAGCAATTAAAAGCCGTCCAGCTGGGCGGAAGTTCTTGTGGATTTCTAAAACCGGAACAATTAGATACCCAGGTGGATCTGGATTCGATGCGTGAAATCGGCGGATCACTCGGTTCAGGAGCGTTGCTTGTCATCGACGATAGCCACAATATGGTCGACATACTGGTCGGCATGGCAAAGTTTTTTAATCATGAGTCATGCGGAAAATGTACGCCATGCCGTGAAGGAACCCTTAGGGTTGCCGAACTGATCGAAAAGATCGCAGCTGGAAACGGAAGTAGCCAAGATTTGGAAGAAATTAAATTATTGTCTGACTATATGAATATGTCGGCTTTCTGCGCATTAGGTCAGTCAGCTACAACAGCAATAACCAGTGCAATGGCACTTTTCCCCGAAGATTTCAGTGCGAAGATAGCTAAGGAGGTGTAAGCGATGGAAATGATCAACATTAATATAAACGGCAAAGTATTTTCTGTGGATGCAGAAAGTACAATTCTTGAAGCCGCAACAGCAAATGGCATACATATTCCGACATTGTGCACCATAAAAGGAATCGACTCCAGGGCAAGCTGCAGAATATGCGTGGTTGAAGTAAAAGGTGAAAGAGTCTTTCAGCCTGCTTGTGCAACCAAAGTCAGAAAAGGGATGGAAGTCGATACCGATACACTGGCAATCCGCAAATCAAGAAAAACAACCTTGGAGCTTTTGCTTTCGCGTCATGCGGTCGATTGTCATCATTGTTTGAGAATTGGAAATTCCCGATGTGATGATCTGGATCCTGCTTTTTGTGAGATGTGCTTTTTCTGCGAGTGTGTCAAGGATGGATGTTGTGAACTCCAGGCCTTAGCACGTGAGTACAAGGTCGATGTACTACCGTATCCGCATGAGAATATCGATCAGAAAGTAGATAAAAGTACCGGCTCGATTATTCGTAATTCGAACAAATGTGTAAAATGCCGCAGATGTGTAGATGTCTGTAATGATATTCAGACAGTCCATAACTTAAGTATCATCAACAGAGGATCAAATACGAAAATTGTACCGGAAATGGATAAAAACATGAAAGACAGTCCATGTGTACAATGTGGACGTTGTGTAGATGTCTGTCCCACTGGGGCTCTTTTCGTTGAAGAACATACGGATGAAGTTCTTTTTTATACACATAATTATGGTATCGAGACGGCCGCACTGGTTTCATCAAATACGCTAAAAAAACTTGCAGAGCTGTTTCGGATGGAGACACCTGTTATGGAGGCAGAGCTGGTTGTTGCTGGGCTTCGCAAAATTGGGGTGGATTATGTCTATACCGATGAGGTTGTCAATCAGCTGTCGGCGAAAGATGGCGAAAAAGCATTATTAAAAGCGCTTGAAACAGAAAAAGAAACAGTGATTATTACCGACAGTTATGCCGCAGAAAAATTTGTAAAACAAAATTTTGCAAAACTGGCTCCGAAGCTCGTTACTTATGACTCGCCCCAACGCATTTTTTCAAAATACATGAAACAGAACTTTGCGGGGGATCAGAATCATAATACTTCTGACTTTCGTCTAATCGCAGTTACCGAGGGCGGGGAAAACGCAGCCGATGCTTACGAAAATAAAAGCGTGGATTTCGTAATTCCGGCAAGAGAATTATACAGTATTTTCATTAGAACCGGTGTGAATCCTAAAAAAAGACAGCCACTAAAACCAGATAGCATTGTGGTATCACCAAAAGAGCTACCAGCAACGGTATTCTTTGCACCGGTAGAATGGTCAATGGAAAAAGACATTAAGCAAACGGAATTTGTGTTAAGTGGAAACCGTATAAAAGCAGCAATCGCAACGAATTTGGGACAGGTAGGGGTATTGTTGGAGGAAGTCCAAAATGGGAACTCACCCTATCGTGTGATTCGAATTAACGCATAAGTATGAATATGGAGACTGTTTTGGAGATGCGATACAAAATTAATACCGTTGAAGATTACCAATTGCTGTGTGAATTAGAAGGTCAAAAGGAGCAAATAATGATGAATAAACCAATTTTAGCGGATGAAGCAGCTGAGCTGCTATTAACGATATCAAATTTTTTGAAAGAAGAAAGTATCCCATTGACAGATACCCTAAATAGAGTACTTTCATGTGACATTTATGCATCGTTTCCGATGCCACCGTTTAACAAAAGTCCATATGATGGATATGCACTGCGCAGTGAGGATGTAGCAGATGCTTCGGTGAGTCATCCGGTCGAACTTAGCATCACTGAAGAAATTCAGGCTGGATGCGCGCCTCAAATTGAAGTGACAAAAGGGAAAGTCGCTAAAATAGCGACAGGTGCACCAATACCCGAGGGCGCCGATTGTACAGTCAAATATGAAGCAGTGGAAAGTGACGGGGAGAAGGTAAGAATAACAGAACCCATAAATAAAATGGAAAATGTAATTCTGCAAGGCGAGGAAAGCAAACAAGGGGAACCATTATTTTCGAAAGGCACCCTGGTTACACCGCCGGTTCAGGGCATGTTGGCAGCTCAGGGAATCGCTGTTTGTCAGGTGTATGCAAAGCCGCGGGCGTCACTTATCTGTACTGGTTCAGAATTGCTGGAACCGGGTGAGCCAATCCAGAAAGCAAAAATCTATAATTCAAACCGCTACAGCATCGGCAGTTATCTGCAAGCCTTTGGCCTGAATTGTCATTATGAAGGAACCGTTGCTGACGAGTTAGAAGCCATTGCGGATAAACTGGAGGAGGCATTGGAAAAATCAGATATGGTCATCACAACCGGCGGTGCATCGGTAGGTGACTATGATTGGGCAGTTGCGGCTGCCCAAAAGATTGGGGCAAACATTTTATTTCGGAAAGTGCAAATGAAACCAGGCTCGTCCATTCTTGCCGCTGAAAAGGACGGAAAACTGATTCTGAGTCTTTCGGGAAATCCCGGCGCTGCTGTTATGAGCATGATTAAGATTGGGTTGCCATTTATTCGCAGACTATGCGGCCGCAGTGATCTGTACCCCAAGACAATTGAAGTTACGCTTAAGGATCCGGTTATGAAAAAAAGTCCGGTACTAAGGTTGTTGTGTGGAACATTGGAAATTGAAGCTGACAGCGTATTATTTGCGGCAAGGAATGTTCAGGGAAATGGTGCTATTTCATCATTTTATAATTGTAATCTGATTGGGGAAATTCCTGCTGGGAGTGGCGTGGTTTTAGCCGGAACAAAAATAAAAGCAATTTGTTTTATGGAGTAATCGGCACATGAATGGAGAAAATATGAAGCAAAACATACCGGTTTATTCTTTTGTCGCATGGTCCGGAGTGGGAAAGACAACCCTGCTTGAGAAATTAATTCCAGAGTTAAAAAGTCGGGGCATGAAAGTGGCTGTTATCAAACATGATGATCATGAATTTGAAATTGATAAAAAAGGAAAGGACTCCTGGCGGATGACACAGGCAGGAGCTGATGTTACCGTCATTGCTTCTGATACCCAGGCAGCAATTATGGAAAACAGACGCGTATCCATGGATGTCCTGCTATCCCATGTTGCAAATGTGGATTTGATTTTAACAGAAGGCTATAAGTTAGGCCCATGGCCAAAGATTGGGATCTGTCGTTCCGGTTCAGGAAAAGTGCTACCAGAGATAAAGGGGAACTACTTAGCGGTGGTTTCAGATTTACCCCTTGATGTTGACTGCCCGGGCTTTGCACTGGACGATAAAAAAAATATTGCCGATTTTATCATAGCGGATATGAAGAAATCCGTCATTAATAATGAGGTAGGCAAATGCAATTAATTAAAACAGAAGCTGCTGTAGGTCATGTGCTTTGCCATGATCTCACACGGATTATTAAAGGTCAGGATAAGGAAGCCATATTTCGTAAAGGCCACATTGTCGTTAAAGAAGATATTCCGGTGTTGCTTTCGATGGGAAAAGAATATCTCTACATATGGGAAAAACAGCTCGGCGTGTTGCATGAAAATGACGCAGCGCAGATTCTTTATGAGCTATGTAAGGGCGAAAACATGTATCCTTCTGATGTAAAAGAAGGCAAGATTGAACTGTTTGCAGATTGTGATGGATTGCTTAAAATAGATGTGGAAAAAATGAAGCAGATCAATGGGCTTGGAGAGATGATGATTGCAAGCCGTCACGGAAACTTCCCGGTTAAAAAAGGTGATAAGATTGCCGGAACCAGAATTATTCCACTTGTGATAGAAAATGAAAAAATGAAAAAAGCGCAGGAAATTTGCAGCGGAAAAGCAATCTTTCAGGTAAAACCATTTCAACCTAAAAGAGTTGGAATCGTCACAACCGGAAGTGAAATCTATAATCATCGAATCAAAGATACGTTCACGCCAGTAATTATCGAAAAGCTTGCTGAATACCAAGCTGAGGCCGTTGGCCAGATTATCTGTAATGATGATCATGAGATGATTACAGAAGCGATCCATACGTTTTTAAAACAGGGTGTTGATATGATTCTATGCAGTGGCGGAATGAGTGTGGATCCGGATGACCGAACACCGCTGGCGATAAAAAATGCGGGAGCCAGGATTGTAAGCTATGGAGCACCGGTGCTTCCGGGAGCAATGTTTTTGCTTGCCTATTATGAAAAAAATAGCGTTCCAATCGTGGGTCTGCCTGGATGTGTAATGTATGCCAAACGAACAATCTTTGACCTTGTACTGCCCCGGTTAATGTGCAGCGAAATTTTACAAAAAGAAGATTTGTCTGTTTTAGGACAAGGGGGTCTTTGCCTCTGCTGCGAAACATGTACATTCCCGAACTGTGGATTTGGAAAGGGTGGCTGAGAAAAATAATACAGCAAATGGTTTTACATATTTTGATAAAACGGAAATGCGGTCATAGAATAAGAGGCTGAAGAGGTTTAAGAAAATGTAATGCTCTGTGATGCCGGATTCGTTGGAGCCCATACAGTCACCTACTTCAGCATGGTCTTATTTAACGAATAGAAAATCCAATAGCCAGCAAGACTACACCGAATTTTTCGGTGTTTTTTTTTGCAAAAATTACAAAAATGGTCACTTTAACACGAACTTAACAAAAGATTAACGTTAAGGAATAGTTGAAGCGTAAGATGTGCTTATCAAAAGAAATCTAACAAGCGTATTGATACAGCAAAACTATTTATAAGATTAAGAAGGAGCACATGATGAAAGTACAGGGAAAAAATATTGTCGTAACCGGCGGCGGAAATGGTGTGGGGCGAGAGCTGGTTTTGCAGCTGCTGAATAAGGGGGCGATGGTCGTGGCGGTGGATATTAATCCGAAGGTTTTAGAAGAAACGGTAGCAATTGCCGGGAAAAATCCCCGACTGTTTACTGAAGTGGTCGATATTTCGAATAAGGAAGCGGTCTTTGCTTTTGCCAAGAATGCCATTGAAAAGTATGGAATGATCGATGGGATCATTAACAATGCCGGCATCATTCAGCCCTTTGTTCATCTGAATGAATTGGAAATGGATCGCATTGAACGGGTTATGAATATCAATTTTTACGGTACCCTCTATATGGTCAAAGCATTTTTGCCATATTTGCTGAAATGTCAGGAGGCACACATTGTTAATGTTTCCAGTATGGGAGGTTTCTTACCAGTGCCTGGACAAAGTGTCTACGGAGCTTCTAAAGCGGCAGTTAAACTACTGACCGAAGGTCTGTCATCTGAACTGAAAGATACCAATGTTAATGTGTCAGTGGTTATTCCAGGTGGGATTGCCACTGATATTAAGAAGAATTCAAATATTGCCCATCAGACAGCCAGTGATAACAGTAAAGCGAACAAAGTGTTAACCCCTGAAAAAGCGGCAGAATTGATCATCAAAACAATGGAAAAGAAAAAGCTGCGCTCCTACATCGGGAAAGACTGTAACTTGATGAAGGTATTTTATAAAATAAATTCAAAGTTGGCAATGGGGATGATTAATCGAGTGATGGCAGCAAATGCGCATTAATCGAAGATCGCTTTAATAAAAATAATGCTGTTTAACAAAGCTTAATATTAGATTAGTTCCGGGTTATTCGACCCGGTTCAAATAAATAAATTATTAATTTTAAGGAGAAAAAACGATGAATAATGTAAAAATGGAAGATGCTATTCGAGACAGCTTGGAAAATGGGTTTGAAAATTGGAACGGCGGTTATGATGGCTGGCTGACATGGTGCAACACCCTGTATGAACCAGATGCCCACTATAATATTCCGCTTGAAGGCTCACAGAAGCGTCTGACACTGCAGGAATACAAGGACATGATGGGAAAGCTGTTTGAACACTTCACGATGGAGCTCGGTGCTTTTGAGAATATGATCATCAAGGATGACTGGTGTGCGATCCGCTATACGGTCACGATCAAAAATCTTGACACCGGTAAGGAAGTTAATCAAAATACGATGGAATTTGTTAAGTTCAAGGACAACGGTGGCGACATTGGTGTTCGTGTGATTGAGGGCTGGGCCCTTTCCGATTCGCCACTCTGCTAAACAAGATAAGGCGAGTAAAAATTTTATAAATATGGGAGCTGGTTTTACACTTTGTTTGTAAAATTGGCTCTCGTTTTAATTTTAGCGGAACGCTATTGTCTAAAAAATAGGATCGGACATGGCCAGTAAAACTTCAAATACTCAATAGGACTAATTCGCTGTCCAGACAGTCCTAACGCTTTAAAAAAAATTTTCGATATATTATAGCAACATCGTCTATTTAATAATGGTGTTTATTCATTATTGATGATAAACTAGAGTGATTAAACTATCAAAGGATTTACAGGAGAAAAAAGGTGGATCAGAACAAAAGTCTTTTTAAAAAGAAACAGGCATTAATCATTTCAATAGTTGTATCTCTTCTCATCTTGGCGTTTTTTTTGCTGATCATTGGCATGTTTATGAATAACATCAAGCAGCAGGAAATGTTGAAAACCACTGATAAATTCATTAATTTTAAAAGTCAGGTGGAACATTTAGTTTCCACAAACAAAACCCTGATTCAGGGTTTTGAGGCCTACATCCTGATGAATCCAGGACTGGATGAATCAGAGGCCTATAGCTATCTTAATAATCTCTTATCTAAAAATGAAAACCAAATCAGAAACATTGGCGTTTGTCAGGATACGACCATCATCTGGAATTATCCCAAGGAGGGAAATGCTGTAGCCATTGGCGTTGATCTGTCTACGGTTGAAAGTCAGAAAGCGCTGGTGCTTAAGGTTAAGAATGAACAGCTGCCAATCTTGCAGGGGCCAGTGGAACTGATTCAGGGAGGAACGGGTTTTATTATCCGTCTGCCCATCGTCAGAAAGGACACCGGTTATTGGGGACAGATCAGCATTGTCCTTAAAGGGGATAATATCATGGAAGAGATTGATGCTTATGCTGAAGCTGCCGGCTTAAATGTCGCCATCTACAATGATCAAAACAAGACAGTTCCTTTTTATGGGTCTGTGAGTACGGTGGGACAATCACCGTTGACTTTTGATATTGATCCAGACTTTATTAACTGGAAGGTGGCGGTGTCACCCAAAGACGGGTGGGACAATAATTTGCTTATTTTTGGGGTTGCCATTTTTTTAGCAGTACTAATCGCTGCTGGGGCCGGTTTATTAACATATCGAGCGATAAAAACAAATTACAAATTGCGAATTATGTCCAGTTATGATTCCCTTACTGGTCTTTTTAATCGTCATTATTTGAATGAATATCAGACCATGGTTTTGGCCTCAGCCAAAAGAAATAATCGGCAGGTGGGGTTTATGAGTATGGATCTGAATCATTTCAAGAATATCAATGACACTTATGGGCATAATGTTGGTGATCTGGTGCTTGCGGAAACAGCACGGGTTTTAAAATATAGCACTCGGACAAATGAGGCAGCTTTTCGACTGGGCGGCGATGAATTTCTCATTATCATGCCAGATATAGAAGATCGGACGGTATTGCAGCAAGCCCGGGAAAGACTCTCGAACAGTTTTAAAACTGAATTTCATCTGGCTGATTATCCCGCTAAAATTGCGGTGAGTATTGGTACGGCATTGTTCCCAGAAGATGGTGATAATATTGACGAATTACTTCAAATTGCCGATGAAGAGATGTATGCGGATAAAAAGGAACAGAAAATGAAACAAGCAGAAAATTGATCAGATCAACCATCGGGACAGCTTGTCAATAAAGCCATATTATGATAATATGAATGGCTCGTACCCCGATAAAAAAATGATGAATGGAGAACAATAAAATGGAACAATTGCCTAATTGCCCAAAATGCAATTCAGAATATACCTATGAAGATGGAGAACTGCTGATCTGCCCGGAATGCGCCCATGAATGGACTTTGGCGGCAACAAACGAAAGCAGTGATGACGAAAAGATCGTCAAAGACTCTAATGGAAATGTCTTAACGAATGGCGATACGGTCATCTTAATCAAAGAACTGAAAGTCAAAGGCAGTACTCAGGATCTGAAAAAGGGAACCAAGGTAAAAAACATCCGTCTGGTCGATGGGGATCATAATATCGACTGTAAAATTGACGGCTTTGGAGCCATGTCCTTAAAATCGGAGTTTGTTAAAAAGGCATAAAGGCCTGAATTTAATAGCGGTAGAAAATTAACGGATTAGTTAAGAACTTAAAAAATTTAATCACGAATAAACGGAAAGCCCATAGATTTTCACAGGCGGAAAATCTATGGGTTGTTTTTTTGAAAACGACGATCACCAAAAATCGTTTGACTTAGAGTTCACTCCAGATGCTAAGATTAATATGAAAAGTCAGCCAAACGGCCAGTGAAGAAGAAAAGGCTTCTATATCAAATGGAAGTTAGCTCAACTCAGGCCTTGGAAAATTAATCGAAAAGTCTAGGAGCAGAAAAGGAAGGCGAAAGTTAAATTGGAGAAAACAGCAATCTTAAAGGTTGAAAAGTCAGAATTGAGTCAACGATTATTTTCGAATGGGGATTTAGTTAAGTTATTTATCCCCCTGGTTATTGAGCAGTTTTTAGAATATTTTGTGGGTCTGACCGCTTCCATTCTGGTGGCCCATGTGGGGGAGGCCGCAGTATCCGGGGTCTCCCTGGTAGAATTCGTGATGGCATTGCTCATCAGCATCTTTGCGGCATTGGCAACCGGAGGAGCCGTCATTGCCGGGCAGTATCTGGGAAATAAGCAGGAAAAAGCAGCCAATAAAGCTGCCAATCAGTTGGTATGGTTTGCGGGGACTTTATCAGTTATCATCATGGTATTGATCTATCTGTTTCGAACCGCTATTTTGCACGGTTTGTTTGGACAGATCTCAGACGAAGTCTATGGCCACGCCAATATTTATTTACTCATTGTCGCCGCTTCGATTCCTTTTCTGGGTTTGTATAATGCAATAGCCGCGATCTTTCGGACCATGGGGAATTCCAAATTGCCGATGAAAATTATGCTGCTCATGAATATCGTTAACGTGGCGATTACGGCGTTATTAATCTTTGGCTTCCATCTGGGAACCGCCGGGGTGGCCATTCCGACATTAATTTCACGGGCGGGGGCGGCGTTGCTGATTATTGCGTTTGCCTTTAACAAAGAAAATATTCTCTTTTTGGAGAAAACAATCAAGTTTAAATTCGATGGATCGATGATTAACCGGATTCTGAAAATTGGGGTGCCCTCGGGCTTTGAAAATGGAATGTTTTATTTTGGTCGGCTGATTATTTTAAGCCTGGTTTCGACTTTTGGGACAGCAGCCATTGCCGCAAACTCGGTGGGGGGAACCATTATTATGTTTGAGGTGCTACCAGGCATGGCGATTGGACTGGGCTTGACGGTGGTCATTTCCCGTTGTGTGGGATCGGGTGATTATGAACAGGCCCGATATTATACCAAAAAAATCACCGGGGCGCTTTACGTGGCCCAGATTATCAGTTCCGCCATTGTGCTTCTGTTACTGCCCGCGATCTTAAATATTTATGCCCTTTCGCCAGAAGCCACTCAATGGACAATCGAGATTGTCTGGGGGCATGCCATCATGATGATTATGATCTGGCCGCTGGCCTATACATTGCCAGTAACCTTTCGAGCCGCTGGTGATGCCAAGTTTTCGATGGTGGTCAGCATTTTCTGCATGATCTTCTGCCGAATCTTTTTAGCCTATGTGTTTGGTGTTCTTCTCAAGATGGGAATGATCGGCACCTGGTTAGCCATGTTTGTGGATTGGATTGTTAAAGCGATTATTTTTGTCTGGCGGTACTTTTCTGGAAAATGGACAGAATTTCGGGCAATTTAAAAAACAGCTTGACTTGGAGTCCACTCCAGATGATAATGAGGCTATCGCGATTCCCTGTACCGCCTGTCAGTACTGCGTGGACGGATGCCCGAAAAACATTGCCATTCCTAAGTATTTTGCTCTGTACAATGCAGATAAACAGTCAGCACCGCAGATGTTTTCAACCCAACGGGTTTACTATGATAATTATATCAAAACCTATGGCAAGGCATCTGACTGCATTGAATGTGGGAAATGCGAAACGAGCTGTCCGCAGCATATTGAGATTATCAAAGGTTTAAAAGATGTCGCAGAAGTATTTGAAGCGCCATTGAATTTCTAATATAAAAAATTAACCGAGGTGAATTTCCATGACCATAACCGAAGTAAGTAAAAAATATGATATTACGCAGGATACCCTGCGTTATTATGAACGGATCGGACTAATTCCGGCCGTCAATCGAACCAAAGGCGGGATGCGGAACTATACCGAAGAATCCTGCGGCTGGATTGAGCTGGCAAAATGCATGCGTTCAGCCGGAATTCCCATCGAGGCTCTGATTGAATACTGCGCCCTGACCCAACAGGGGGATGGTACTATTACCGCCAGAAAAGAGCTGCTGGTTGAGGAACGAACCAAGCTGGTGGAAAAAATGGAAGACATGAAAAAGACCCTCGATAAACTTAATTACAAGATTGACATCTACGAAAAAGCCGAAGTGACCGGGGTTTTGTCCTGGAAGAAATAGTACCAAAGTTTAACTGAATCAAATGAGTCACTAAAATCTCCGTAACTTAAGCGTATGGAGATTTTTTTGAAAAAATTTTAAAATATTGACTTTGTTTAAAGTTCAGATGGTACTATAATATTAGTAGACAAATAATCCAGTATAGATATATTTGGCTAAACAGTCGGTCACCGATTGTTTAAATCTAAAATTAGGGAGACTAAAAGATGTTGTATCGAAAATTCGGAAAAACAAATGAAGAGGTTTCTGTTTTAGGGTTTGGTTGCATGCGCTTGCCGGTTATCGACGGGGTTCAAAACAATATCGATGATGAGAAAGCCATTGAAATGCTACGATACGCCATCGACCATGGCGTAAATTATGTTGATACGGCCTATCCTTATCATGGGACCGGTTTTGACAAAGGCGGCGAGAGCGAACTTTTTGTGGCCCGGGCCTTAAAAGATGGTTATCGCGAAAAAGTTAAAATCGCGACCAAGCTTCCGTCATGGTTGATTCAGTCACGAGCGGATATGGACCGATTATTGAATGAACAGCTGAAACGGTTGGAAACTGACACAATCGATTTTTACTTGCTGCACGGACTAAACCGAATCTTCTGGGAAAACCTGAGAAACCTGGGAGTCCTTGAATTTCTCGATCAGGCGATCAAAGACGGTCGAATCAAACATGCCGGTTTTTCGTTTCATGATGACTTTGATTTATTTGTCGAAATTGTCGATGCCTATGATTGGTCTTTTTGTCAAATCCAATATAACTATCTGGATGAAAACTATCAGGCTGGTAAAAAAGGATTGGAATATGCAGCTGGAAAAGGATTGGGGATAACCATTATGGAGCCAGTCAGAGGCGGTGCACTGATCGATAAATTGCCCCAGGAAGTTTTAGCCGCCTGGGACCAAGCGCCGATCAAAAGAACGCCGGCCCAGTGGGCATTCAGATGGGTCATGAATCATCCTGAGGTTTCCGTGGTCCTTAGCGGCATGACGACGATGGAGCAGGTGGTCGATAATATTAATACCGCCAATGAAGGGGCAGCCAATTCCTTAACCAGCGAAGAACTGGCATTAGTGGATTTCGCCAAGAAAACGATAAAGGCAAAGATGAAGGTCAACTGTACGGGTTGCCGATATTGTATGCCATGTCCGTCTGGGGTCGATATCCCAGGACATTTTGCCCTATATAATAATGCGTTTCTATTTGATATGCTCCCCAGAGCCAAAGGTCAATATGGGATGATGTTTCCGCAAGATGCCAAGGCATCCAATTGTGTTGAATGTGGAAAATGTGAAGAACATTGTCCCCAGAATATTGCCATTATCCAGGAATTGAAAAATGTCAGAGCTGCCTTGGAATAAAATTGACACTGAAAAATCTCCGTACCTTAAATGGGCGGAGATTTTTTTAAGAAAAGAGCAAGGGGGATTGACTTGGAGTACACTCCAGATGTTAGTCTAATAATAGAAAGAATCAGATTGAGAATAATAAAAGGAGAACGCAAAATGAAAGTACTTTTAATTAATGGCAGTCCCAATGCCAAGGGATGCACCTATACCGCTTTAACCGAGGTTGAAAAATCGTTGAACGCAGAAAAAATCGAAACAGAAATTGTTCATGTCGGACATAAGGATATCAGAGGTTGTATCGGATGCCGTAAATGCTTCACAACCGGGAAGTGCGTTTTTGATGACGTCGTTAATGAAATGGCGCCAAAATTTGCCGAGTGTGATGGCATCGTGGTCGGTTCGCCCGTTTATTATGCCTCTGCCAATGGGACATTGATCTCGTTCCTCGACCGGTTGTTTTATAGTACCAGTGGAAATTGCGATACGACTATGAAAGTAGGCGCAGCTGTGGTATCGGCAAGAAGAGCCGGAACGACGGCAACCTTTGACGAGCTGAATAAATATTTTACCATCTCCAATATGCCGATTGTGTCCAGTCAATACTGGAACATGGTCCATGGTTATACCCCTGAAGATGTCTATCAGGATGAGGAAGGCTGCCAGATTATGCGGACCTTAGGAAAAAATATGGCATTTTTAATCAAGAGTATCGATCTGGGCAAAGAAAAATTTGGTTTGCCGGAAAAAGAGGAGCAACATATATTTACTAGTTTTATAAGATAGTAGATGCCAGTAAGGCAAAAAAGACGGACTAAACGTATAAGCGATGGTTTGTGATCCCCCCAAATATTACCGAGAAATAAAAGAATGGCTGAGTAGTCCTAGAATTAAGTTGATGTTTAAAAATCTCCGTACCTTAAATGGACGGAGATTTTTTTAAGAAATGAATGATTGCTATTGACTTGGAGCGAACTCCAGATGATACAGTTAATAATATCAATGCGATACACGCAAAAACCAGAGGTGGAAATGGAAACACAGGAAATATTAAAAAAAGTAAAAACAGGTGAGATCTCTGTGGAGGAAGCAGAGCTTTTTTTTCGGAGACAACCCTTTGAAGAAATGGGTTATGCCAAACTGGATACTCATCGAAAAATGCGGTCCGGCTTTGCCGAGGTGATCTTTTGCAGCGGTAAGGCGGATTCCCATTTGCTGAATATATTTGGAAAGCTTTATGAAGAAGATGGTGAGGTGATGGGAACCCGAGCCACCAGGCATCAGTATGAAATGATCAAAGCAGTCTATCCGGAAGTTACCTACGACGAGATCTCCCGGATTATCAAAATCGAAAAACCGGGCAAGCAACGGGTCGGCAAAATTGCCGTCTGTTCGGCGGGCACCGCTGATATCCCGGTGGCTGAAGAGGCTGCCCAGACGGCCGAGTATTTTGGCTCGCATGTGGAACGGCTTTATGACGTGGGCGTTGCGGGGATTCACCGGATTCTTTCCCAATTGGATGTGATCCAGAGCGCCAACTGCGTGATTGCAGTGGCCGGGATGGAAGGGGCGCTGGCCAGTGTTATCGGCGGACTGGTGGACAAGCCGGTTATCGGGGTACCCACCTCTGTTGGTTATGGTGCCAGCCTGGGCGGTATTTCGGCGCTGCTGACGATGATCAACTCCTGTGCCAACGGGATCTCGGTGGTTAACATCGACAATGGTTATGGTGCCGGCTACACCGCAACCCAGATTAACCGCTTGGGGGTGCGATCATGAGCCAGACCTTATACCTGGAATGTTACTCGGGCATCAGTGGGGATATGACGGTGGCAGCGCTGCTCGATCTGGGCGCTGATCAGCAAGTGTTGGAGAGTGCCCTAAAAAGCCTGCCCATTAGCGGCTTTGAAACCATTATCAGCCGGGTGAAAAAGGCCGGGCTGGATGTCTGCGATTTTCAGGTTATTCTGGAACATGACAACCATGATCACGATATGACTTATCTGCATGGTGATCATCACGACCATCAGGGCGAAAAACACAGCCACCATCATCCAACAGAACCAGGACATCATCATTCGCATCAGGAAAAAAAGAGCCATGCCCATAATCATCGGGGCCTGCCGGAAATTATCGAAATTATCAACCAGGCCCAGATTACCGATCACGCCAAGGCGCTGGCCATTCGGATTTTTTCAATTATTGCCGACGCCGAAGCTAAAGCTCACGGGGTTGACCGGGAACAGGTTCATTTTCATGAGGTGGGCGCAGTGGATTCGATTGTCGATATTGTTGCGGTGGCTGTTTGTCTGGACAATCTGGACATCCGGGAGGTGATTGTGCCGGAAGTTTATGAAGGCCGGGGTTTTGTCCGTTGCCAGCATGGGACCATCCCGATTCCTGTGCCAGCCGTGACCCATATCGCTGCCAGTCACCAGTTGAATCTGCATATTACCAGCACCGAAGGAGAGCTGATTACCCCAACCGGGGCAGCCATTGTGGCAGCCATTAAAACCAGCGACCAGCTGCCCAAGCAGTTTACCATCGAAAAAACCGGTATCGGCGCTGGCAAACGAATCTACGACCGGCCCAGCCTGCTGCGGGCGATGCTGATCACCGATAAAACTAAAAAACAGGACGGTATTTACAAGCTGGAAACCAACATTGATGACTGCGGTGGTGAAATTCTTGGCTTTGTCATGGAGCGGCTGTTTGAAGCTGGCGCCCGAGATGTCCATTATATCCCGGTTTATATGAAGAAGAACCGACCCGCCTATCTGCTCAATGTGATCTGCACCAAAGCCGATATTGAAACCTTGGAACAGATTATTTTTGAAGAAACCACCACCATCGGGATCCGGCGCATTCAGATGGAAAGCACCGGCTTAAAGCGGACCGTTAAACGCATCAAAACCAGTCTGGGGGAAGCCCAGGTCAAGGTTTGTGAGCTGGCATCCGGCAAACGGATTTATCCGGAATACGCCAGTGTGGTAGAACTTTCCGAAAAACACCGGATGGCCTATCAGGATGCCTACCATATCATCAAAAAAGAGAGCGAAGCGTCAGAAGGGATAAGAGACCGTGAACTGGTTGAACTCAATCGATTTGAATTGCCATTATCCTCGTGACAGGAAATTAGAAATTTATCATAACGAAAGGAAACATTGATGAACTATCGAATTTTAGGACGAACGGAAATTAAGGTCAGTGAGATTGGGATCGGTGGCGAAGGCTTTGAGAATCACAGTTTAGAAGAGTGTGAAGCGCTGATCGATTGTACAATAAAAAATGGGGTCAATTTTTTCGATGTTTACAATTCTAATCCGGAGGTCAGAACTAACTTGGGCAAAGCTTTAAGCAAATATCCCTGAGATACCTATGTTATCGAAGGCCATCTTGGTTCAGTTTGGGATGACGGCCAGTACCGGCGCAGCCGAAAGATTAAAGAAATTGTTCCGGCCTTTATGGATCTGCTGGATCGAATGCAGCTGGATTATGTGGACGTCGGGATGATTCACTATATCGATGAAAAAAGTGATTTTGATCAGATTTTTCATGGCGAGATCATTGCCTATGCCCAGGAACTCAAACGACAGGGGCGCATTAAAGCACTGGGGATGTCCACTCATAATCCAGATATTGCTATGATGGCGGTCGAAGCGGGACTGATTGATGTGATCCTGTTCAGTATCAATCCAGCTTATGATATGTTGCCGGCCAGTGAAGACGTCGATATTCTTTTTGAAGGTGATACCTTTGCTAATCGAACCTACGAAGGCATCGATCCCAAACGGGAGCAGCTTTATCAGACCTGTGAAAATGCCGGGGTCGCTCTGACTGTGATGAAGGGTTATGCCGCCGGGGTGTTGTTCAGTGAGGATGAATCGCCCTTTGGGCAGGCGCTGACACCGGTGCAATGCCTCCATTACGCATTAACCCGGCCGGCAGTGGCTTCCGTAATGGTGGGGGTATCAAATCAAGATCAAATATTGGCCGCCGTGGCCTACGGTAAAGCCAGTGATGCTGAGAAAGACTACAGCGAGATATTGGCAAATGCCCCCAAATCTTCATTCCGGGGCCACTGCATGTATTGCGGCCATTGTGCCCCCTGCTCAAAAAAGATTGACATCGCCGCCGTGAATAAATATCTGGATCTGGCCTTGATTCAGGAAGCGGTGCCGGAGACGCTCAAAGATCATTATAGCTTGCTGGGGCACCATGCCAGTGAATGCATCGAATGTGGTGAGTGTATCAAAAACTGTCCCTTTGGGGTGCCAATTATTGAGAAAATGAAACAGGCTGTTGAAATATTCGGAAATTAGATTTAGTAATCAAACTTAAAACAACTGGCAATATCAACAAAAAACTAATTTTATTTGTGTTGCCAGAGAAAAGAGGAAAGAAAGTATGTCATATTTAGGAGAATCAATTAAAAAGTTGGGCTTTGGACTGATGCGTTTACCAAAACAGGAGGATGTCATTGATGTTGAAGCCGTTAAGGTGATGGTGGACCGTTTTATGAATGCCGGATTTACCTATTTTGATACCGCCTGGGCCTATCCCGGCAGTGAAGTTGCGATCCGAGAAGCACTGGTCGAGCGTTATCCCCGCGAAAGTTTTCAACTGGCCACCAAAAATGCGGCCTGGATCAATTGTAAAACCCGGGAAGAAGCGATCGCCCAGTTTGAAACCTCACTGAAACAAACCGGAGCCGGCTATATTGATTATTATCTGCTTCATAACCTGGGTGAGGGACGGACGAAATTCTTTGACGATTTTGATATGTGGAATTTTGTGTTGCAGAAAAAAGCCGAAGGCTTAATCAAACACGTTGGTTTTTCGTTTCATTCCACCGCCGATGAATTGGAAGAGATTCTGAAAGCCCATCCCGAGATGGAATTTGTCCAGTTGCAGATCAACTATGGGGATTGGGAGAATCCGGCGATTCAATCAAGAGCCTGTTATGAGGTGGCCAGAAAATATGAAAAACCGGTGATCATCATGGAACCCGTTAAGGGCGGGATGCTGGCATCACCACCGGAGTCGGTTACGGAGATTTTCAGAGCGGCAAATCCGGAGGCTTCTACGGCGTCCTGGGCGATTCGTTTTGCGGCCAGCCTGGAAGGTGTGATTACAGTGTTGTCAGGGATGAGTAGTCTGGAACAAATGGAGGACAATCTTTCTTATATGAAAAATTTCAAGGCGCTGTCAGATGATGAACGAAAGACGCTAACAGCCGCTCAGGAAGCCTTGAGCCGGATTCCTCTGATTCCCTGCACTTCCTGTGATTATTGTGCCAAGGTCTGTCCCCAGGAAATTGGGATCTCCGGCTCGTTTACAGCCATGAATTCGTTGACCTTATATGGGAATAAGGCCATGGCCGTCCATCAAGCTGGCTGGTTGGTCGGTGGACATGGCAGAAAACCGGCCTCTGAATGTATCAAATGCGGAGAATGTGAAAAAGTCTGTCCCCAGCATATTGCAATTATGAAGGAACTTGAAAAAGTGAGTGAAGCCTTAGCTTAAAAAATAATTGGAGCAAAAATGGATATTGAAAATTTTTTAGAACACTTAAATAAAGGAGACGTGGTTACCCGGGATGTCCCGGCCAATGTGATTGTGGGCGGTGTCCCGGCCAGGATCATCAAAGAAATTGAATTGGTTTGAAATAAAAACAGTTATTGTTAAAAATTTGCAATGAATACAGAATTTCTGGGGTTCGGTAGTGCCGTCATTCGGAGAATTTTCAACATCTTTTGCAATTTTGGCACTTTTCCCAATCACGGCATCATGTCGAACTAGCGATGTGGGACAGAGGTTTTTCAACGGGGTCATCGCCTTTTGGGGAGCAGTCAATAATAAGGCAAAAAAGTTTTAAAATTCGCTTGACCTGAAGTTAAGTTAAGGGTTTATAGTGAAACTATCAAATAAATACCATTGATAGGAGAAAAAAGATGAAATTAACCGTGATTACAGGAAGTCCCCATAAAAAAGGAACAACCAACCTACTGGCCGATCAATTTATTGCAGGAGCAAAGGTCGCCGGACATGAGGTTGTCCGTTTTGATGCTGCCTTTGAAAATGTCAAACCTTGTCTGGCTTGTGAGTATTGTGCCAGCCATGATGGGGAGTGTATTCACAAGGATACGATGAATGACTTGAGCAAGCAGCTGGTGGATACCGAACTGATTGTCTTTGTGACGCCGCTTTACTATTTTGGCATGTCAGCTCAGATCAAAGCCGTCATCGACCGCTTCCACGCCAGCAATGCTAAAATTGCCGGCAATAAAAAGGCGATGTTATTGGCCGCTGCCTATGGCGCTGATGATTGGACCATGGAAGGGCTGGAAAAAATGTATGAATCGATGCTGTGCTTTCTGGCCTGGGAAGATGCCGGCAAACTTCTGGCAATCGGATGTCCGGCCCGAGAGGTGCTGGAACAAACCAATTACCCTCAACAGGCTTTTGAAATGGGAAAAAATTTATAATAAATTTGGGAAGATACAATTATGCCAGTGATTACATTAGAAGCCGGAAAACTAAATACTGATCAAAAAAGACAATTGGTCAAAGAATTAACGGATACCGCTGCAAAAGTGATGCAAATACCAGAACAGGCTTTTATCGTCTTTTTGAAGGAAAACGAAATGGAGAACATCGGAGCTGGTGGGGTGCTTTTGTCGGAGCGATAATCCTAAAGTAAGGCTGTTTTTAAAAAATGATGGGTATTTTAATCTGAATGATGCCATATAAGATAAAAAAAGCGTATGAAAGGAGAAAAATCGATGACAATTAAGGAGGCCGCTGAAAGAACCGGCATTACGATTGACAATCTGCGCTACTACGAGCGGATTGGCTTGTTTCCGGAAATCCCGAGAAATTCATCTGGGATGCGGGATTATGACGAGATGTCATTGAACTGGATTGACTTTGCCATGCGCTTTAAACGTGGCGGCATGTCGTTGGAAGCCATTCGGGAATATATTCAACTGGCGCTGCGGGGAGACGCTACCAAGCCGGCCAGAAAAGAGATCTTGTTGGATGCTAAAAAAGATCTGGAGAAAAAAAAGGCAGAAATTCAGGAAAGTCTGGATGTCATCAACTATAAACTGGATACCTACGAGCAGAAATGCGAACCGATTACGATGGACATGGTCAATGCCTGGAAAGAACAGCAGCAATAAATTACGATGAGTCATTGCGAAGACGTCGTTAAATCAGGTAGCCGTTATGTGAGGAAATCTGCCACCGAATGTCATACTCAGTGGCAGATTCGGGCACAATCATCAAAAAGATCAACAATGAAGTGGTCAAATAAATTTGCGATTAAAAAAATTGGAGGAAAAAATGATTTATCAGGATTTTAAAGATAAAAAATTGTCGGCCCTGGGTTTTGGCGGTATGCGATTACCCACCATCGGAGAAGGCTTTTTTGCCCCGGTTAACCAGGAAGAAGCGGCCCAGATGGTCGATGTTGCGATTAAGAACGGGGTGAACTACTTTGATACCGCCTATGCCTATCATGGTGGCGACTCGGAACGGGCGATGGGAGCAATCCTTAAAAATTATCCCCGGGACAGTTTCTATCTGGCCAGTAAATTCCCGGGCTATGAGGTTCGGGAAAGCTGGGATGCGAAAGCCCAGTTTGAGGAACAATTGGAAAAATGTGGCGTTGACTATTTTGATTTTTATCTGATCCACAATGTCTACGAACGAAATATCGATGTCTATTTTGATAAGCGATGGGGCATTGTTGAGTATCTGATTGAGCAGAAGAAAAACGGCCGCATTAAACATCTGGGTTTCTCGACCCATGGTCTCAAACCAACCATTGAGCGTTTTATTGAACGCTACGGCGAGCACATGGAATTCTGCCAGATTCAGCTGAACTATCTAGACTGGAAGCTGCAGAAGGCCAATGAAATCTATGCGATGCTGGTCGAAAAGAATATACCCATTTGGGTGATGGAACCGGTGCGGGGTGGAGCTCTGGCCAGTTTTTCAGAAGAAAACACCAACAAGCTCCGCGAACTGCGACCAAATGAAAGCGCAGCCGCCTGGGCTTTCCGTTTTTTGCAGGGCCTCTCCGGTATCAAGATGATTTTATCCGGAATGTCAAATATGGAACAACTGAAGGACAACTTAAAAACATTTGAGGACTCAAAACCCCTGAATGAAAAAGAACTGGCGGTGGTTGAAGAAATCCGAGATGGGATGCTGACGATGCTGCCCTGCACTGGCTGTAAATACTGCTGCGCCGAATGTCCCCAGGAATTGGATATCCCCACCCTGTTGCATCATTACAATGATCATAAATTCCAGCCGGGTTTTATTGCACCAATGGCCATTGCCGGGATACCCGAGGAAAAGCGGCCGAGTGCCTGTATTGAATGTGGCCAGTGTAAACAGGTCTGTCCGCAGAATATTGATATTCCTGCAGCCCTGAAAGATTTCCAGAAGATGCTTGATTAAGCTCCAGCCTGGCGATGTGATTGCAAAATAGTTAAAAAAACAAAAAAATATTGTTAGGAGGGATTTTGGCATGAGTAAAAAATTAGTTGCCTATTTTTCAGCCAGTGGTGTAACGGAACAGGTTGCAAAGACCTTGGCAGAGGCTGTCAAGGCGGATCTTTATCAAATTAAACCGGCTGTTGCTTATACATCAGCTGATTTAAACTGGAATGACAAAAAGAGTCGCAGTACACTGGAGATGACTGATCCGACCTCACGACCGGAGCTGGCTGATAAAAATGCGGATGTGGAAAGTTATGACGTTATTTTCATCGGGTTTCCTATCTGGTGGTACGTTGCACCGCACATCATTAATACGTTTCTGGAAGCCTACGACTTTTCTGATAAGACCATTGTGTTGTTTGCAACATCCGGCGGCAGCGGTTTTGACAAGACCACTAAAAACCTGAAAGATAGTGTTTCAGCAATGACGATCATCAAAGAAGGCGGACTACTTAACAAAAGAATGTCACCGGCTGAACTGGCCGCATGGACCCAGAAACTGGGATTATGCGAAGATGTAGTCTATATGCCCCCGGTCTCAAGCACTGGCATGGAGCAGTAAAAGACGAGGCCTTTGCTCATCTGTCTTTAGCAGTTCCTAAAGAAGGGGCCAGTAATGAATGGCTAGAGCCGGTTACGGATCAAGTCTATAATAAACTAAAAATCCAATAAAACAGTAGCGTTAAAAAAACGATGAAAAATTATGATGATTCTATCTTAGATAATGAAAGCGCCCAAGCAAGCAGAAAGCAACACATATTTCAGGAATGAGAAAAAAGAAACATTATTTTTCACTTTTGGGGATAACGACTGTAGCATAATTTTCAAAAATGGTTGCTTTTCAGGGTTTTTTGAAAATTTTCGACCGGAAAAAGCTGGCACGCTTATTGCTATGTATTAATGTTATAAATAGGCATAAGTGCAGTAAGGAAGGTTATTCAAGTGCTGGATTTAAGAATTTTAATACAGTCTGTTGGTGATTTGGAAGAAGAAAAGGTTATGGATCTGCTCGATGATTTTATTTCGGAGAATCCGTCTGAACTAGAAGTTCGAGAAGCCATAGCAGCTTGTCAGAGTGGTATGGCGCTAGTCGGAGATCATTTTGAAAAAGGAGAGTATTTTGTTGCCGATCTCATTTTTGCCGGAGAATTATTGACGGATGCTATCAATCGGCTAAAACCAATTTTAAGTGAGCATGAATCCATGACCTCTGGAATAATTGTCCTGGGGACAGTTTATGGAGATCTTCACGATATCGGCAAAAACATCTTTAAAATTATGTCAGAAGCAGCTGGTTTTAAGGTCATTGATATGGGAATCGATGTTGACCCTGACGATTTTGTTAAAAAAGCAAAAAGTTGTATGCCATCAATTATTGGAATGAGTGGGATTCTGACGATGTCCATTGATTCAATGAAAGCCACGATCACCGCATTAAGAGCTGCCGACATCACTGCCAGAATAATTATTGGTGGACATCCTGTGACGGCAGAAATCTGCCAACTTATCGGTGCTGATGGATATACCACAAACGCGGCTGAAGGTGTGAAAATATGTCAGCGTTGGATGGCAGGTTGATCCTATCCTCAAAACATTGCAAAAATTGTTGTTTCTGAAAACTAAATTATAGTATAATATCATCAAGATACCAGTGTGTCCGAATCAACTTATCATGGTTTGAAAAATAAACAAGATTCCAGAATCATTTATGATTAAGGTTTGGAGTCTTTTTTTAATGAGTTTGATTTTGAAAGGAGCAAGGAAATGAGTGGTGCAGTAAAACATGGGTTAACCTACAGAATGGCAGAAGAAAAGGATGTCCGCCTCATACTTTATTTCATAAAAGAATTGGCCAGCTATGAAAAAATGCTTGATCAGGTTGTAGCAACAGAAGCATTGCTTACGGAATGGTTGTTCGAAAAGAAAACAGCTGAGGTTATTTTTGCAGAGCTTGGCGGAACAGAAATAGGTTTTGCATTATACTTCCATAATTTTTCAACGTTTCTGGGCCGGGCCGGACTTTATCTGGAAGATTTATATGTATTGCCGGAGTACCGTGGTCATGGCTATGGCAAAGCAATTCTTACCCAGCTTGCCAAAATCGCTGTTGAACGAGGCTGCGGTCGTCTGGAATGGTGGTGTCTTGATTGGAATCAACCAAGTATTGATTTTTACCTTTCGCTTGGGGCAAAAGCAATGGACGACTGGACAGTTTACCGGATCACCGGGGATACCTTATTAAAAATGGCAAGTGAGAATTAGACGAATTTCGTATTAGCACAATGCTATAATCTGTATGATCTAAGTATGATGTAAAAGGTGATAAAATAAAACTTGCTACAGACTATGGTGGCAACCTAAGTTCAAACTGGCGTTTTATAAGTGCCGACAAAATTATTTTAAAAACACTTACAAAAAATTTTTAGTTGATATATAATACAACTATTGAAATTCTAGCGCGTATAATTGTTCAGCGTGAGACCATCCTGGTCTCACGCTTATTTTTTGCCTAAAATTCAAAAAAATAAGAAGATGAGGAAATGGATGATGGAATTTTACATGAAACTGCCCCGCAACAAGAAAGAATTTACGCTGTTTATGGCGGTGATCTCAGTGATCTCGGTGAATATTATTGCTCCGTTGATTACCTGTTTTGAAGTCGGTTTTCGTATGGATGTCTGGGCGGAGGCAATTAAGATCATTCCTTTTATTTGGCTTGCCGTGATCGCGCTGGTTTTAATTACCTATAAACCGGCGGGCTGGATGACGGGCAAGATTATTGAAAAGGATGATAGCTTTGCCGCCCATATGGTGGTGAATATTTTATGCAATGTCTTTTTGATGTCGATCTTTCTGACCGTTATCGGCACCTGGATTGGCTGCCGCCAAGTGAGTATGGAGCCGATTGTGCTGTTTTTTTATAAATGGCCGCGAAACTTTGCGATTTCATTGGCAGTGGAAGCGCTGATTGCCCAGCCCATTGCCCGGCTGGTGATGGTAAAGCTGCATCAGCTAAAAGATGGCCGACTTGAAGTCGAAAATAGCTAGGCGTTGCAATTTTACTTGTCTGGACTTAGTGACAAAAGAGTACCGCCAATCACAAAGAATATGATTGGCGGTACTTGGACGTCATTGTACACTCAACATAGCCTACCATCTTACCGCTGAGTTTTACTTTTATTTTAGTAAAGATTCAAATACTTGATAGATTACTTTAAAGGGCTTTTTATCGCAGCTTCTTTAAGAGATCAAGCAATTGCTCTTTTTCATCTTCAGAGTAAACGGAGAAGCATTCTTTTAAGTCCAGAAGGTGGGGTGGGAAGATTTCTTCAACCCGGCTACGGCCTTTTTCAGTAATGGCTATCAGAGTTGAACGCCGATCTTTGGGATTAACATAGCGGTTGACTAGCTGTTCTTTTTCCAGATTATTAATAACAACCGTCATATTGCCACTGGTGGAAAGAAGCCTTTCAATGATTTTGTTAATGGTCATATCACCCTTATGATACAAGGCTTCGAGAACCCCAAATTGAGTAGTTGTCAAGCCACTGTCTTTTAAAATAGCGGCTGATCGCCGTTGGACCGTTTGTGTTGACCGGCTCAAGGCGATCAAAATGGACAGATCGATTTTATCTTCTTGGTTATAAAGCATCAGCACACCTTAAATGGTATTTTGGGCAGAGATCAAATAACTAGTCATCGACATGGAACCTAAGGTTCGAGAATCATTAAACACGGTAATGGTGTCAGAATCACTCGAAGCACCCAGTACATATAAAATGGGATAAAAGTGATCTGGTGTGAAAAAGGCTAGCTCGGAGGAGTCACCGGCTAAACGGTAATTAATGACATCCAGATGTTGGTGGTTTAAAATTTTATCTTTAATGTAGGCATCAAACTCGTCAGCCCATGGGTAACCACCGCTACGTTCCCAATTCACCCGGGACAGATTGTGGACAATATTCCCGCTGCCGAAAATAAGAACGCCCTGGTCACGCAAGGAATGGAGTTCCTGACCAATCTGATAATGGCTTTCTGGTGGGGCGTTGAGGTCAATACTGAGTTGAAAGACGGGAATATCTGCAGTCGGATACATACGATGGAGCACCGACCATGTGCCATGATCAATTCCCCAGGTATTGTCAATGGTGACGGCTTTGGTAATCAGATTTTTGGTCTGATGAGCTACCTCAGGGGCACCGGGAGCATCATAAACAACCTTGTAAAGTTCTTCGGGAAAACCGTACATATCATAGATCGTTTCTGGTTTAGTGGAATCATTTATTTTTGTTCCATTCGTGTACCAATGGGCAGAAATGGATAAAATTGCTTTTGGTTTGGGGATTTTTGCAGCAATTTCAGCCCATCCCCGGGTATATTCATTGTTTTCAATGGCATTCATCGGAGAACCATGGCCGACAAATAAGACCGGCATTTTGTTATTCATAGTAGTTTACTCCTTTATTTTTAAGGGTATCTAATCGCTTCTAATGATTAGAATTATTCGTTATTAAGATTATATCACTAATTAGTGATATAATCAAGGCGCTCATCTAGCTTTTAAGTTTCGATTCAGGTTAACTATTTTCAAAATGCAGGCTGATGTTTTTTTCGATTCGATCGAGCATTGAAAACAGCTGATCCGCAAAAAACAATTATCAATACCGGAAAAAAATAGTAACAGAAAGTTAATCGATGTGAAAGACATAGTTGATAAAATTAGTAATACTACTAAAAAAATCCAGAATCAATGATTATGATTCTGGATTTTTTAGATAGAAAGACGATATAGGGAACCTTAAAAGAGATTAGCTTAAGGTGATTTCTTTTAAGGTTCTGGCAAAATTAATCTCTTTTTTTAAGTTCTAATTTTTTAAATTCAAACTTCTTTTTGTAATAACAGGCGTAGACTTGTGCATTCTGTTCTTGTTGTTCAGCCACTGAAAGCAAACGACACTTGTTGATGACCATCATTTGGCCTTTAAAAATAAGATAGATATCTTCAACATCTCTAAGGGTTTTGTTTTCATCTGACAATTGATTGATGGTTTCTTCAGCCAAAATTGATAACTGTTTTTTAATTTCAGCATCTGATAATTTTACTGATAGATCGACTTTAAGTTTAGGTTTTTTAGGAAGCTCAGTTGAAGTGCTTAAGGGTGTTTCGTTAGCAGTTTCATGAGCGGTTTCTTTTTTATCTTTTTTGGTTATTTTTGTAAGTCCATGAAATTCGTCTCTGGTAATTCGCAAGATGGGTTACCTCCGTTTTTATAGGGATTATTCAGATTATTTAAAACCGTTGCCTGGATAAAAATTACACGTGATAATTATTTTATTTTATCACTTTTCTAAAGAAATGACTATCAATATATTTGAAATAGTCCCTATTGAATTTGATCCACTGGATAGCTTGTAATTTTTTTAATCCATTTGCGGCTCCGCAACCGATAAATGCACCAGATGGCTTTGATAACCTGATCAATTTTCAGCAGTGTGTAAATCCAAAAGGCCGGCCAATGCCAGACCAAACCAGCCATTGCGCCAAGTGGAACCGAGACAACCCATAAGAAGATAATATCGGCAATCATTAAAAACCGGGTGTCGCCACCGCCCCGAAGAACGCCCTTGGTCAGGATGCTGTTGGCCGACTGAAAGATAACAATAAAGCCGATGGCAAGCATCAGTTGATAGGTAATTTGTTGGGTTGCTGGAGTTAGATTGTAAAAACTGATCATTGGTTTGCTGGCGATCCAGATCAGCACAGCACCACAGATTCCCACGGCAATACCCAGATACAAAAAGGTGAACCCTTGTTGTTGGGCCGTTTCCTCATCGCCCCGGCCCAGGGTGTGGCCGGTAATAATCGCACTGGCATTGGCAATTCCTTGGATGAAGACAGTGCTGAGTTGCTGAAGAACCACCGTGATGGCGTTAGCGGAAACAAAGCTGACCCCCATATGTCCGATGACCATGACGACGGCGTTATTCCCGAGAGCCAAAAGAACATCACTGATCAGCACTGGAATAGCTATTTCAACGTATTCTTTTAAGATATCTCGGCAGCGCATCAAGAGATGACGAAGACGATAATTTATTTTTTTATCAACAAAAAATAAATAACCGCAAATAAAAGAGAACTCAAAAACTCTGGCAATTAATGTAGATATGGCAGACCCTTCAATTCCCATCCGGGGGGCACCCCAATTGCCAAAGATAAGCAGATAATTAAAAATGATATTGATGATAAAAGCACAAATCGACGAAATTAAGGGGAGTCGCACCTGTCCGACACTTCGCAGTACGATGGTGGATGTCAGCGAGAGGCCCAGCAGCAGATAACAGGGAATGGACCATTTAAAAAATAGCGCTCCTTCTCGGATAATTTCCGGATCTGTGGTATAAATACGCATAATCGCTTCAGGGGCAAAAAAAGTCGCCAGCGAAAATAACAGTGCGAAACCAAGACAAATACGCAGCATGATGGTAATGGCTTTTTTTAAAGCATCCAGGTTTTTCATTCCCCAGAAACGGGAGGTGAGGACCGAAGCACCCATGCCAATCCCCATGCAGCAGATCTGAAAAACCATAATGAACTGATTGGCCAAGGACGCGCCGGATAAGGGCACTTCGCCCAATGCCCCCACCATCATCGTATCGGTCATGTTCACGCCAATGGTAATCAGGCTTTGTAAGGTGATGGGAATGGCAATGGCGGCTACCAGTTTATAAAAGGATGTATCTTTGATAATATGATTGATTGGTCTACCTCCAAAAACTTTACAGTTCTATTTCTTCGTTAGGTTCTAAGATCAGTCGCCCCTCAGCGACAAAGGTTTCAGCTAGTTTACGATCAAACAAAGCGCCTGGTTTCATATGAATGGGGATGGTATGGACGGCACCAATGATGGCGGCGCAGGCAGAGGCTTCGGCAGGATCCATGTTATAAAAACCATCGATGGGCAGCAGGGCATAATCAAGTTGTTCTTTAGACAAAACATCCTTCATGTAATCAGTGGTGGATGTATCGCCGGAAGCATAGATTTTGATACCATCGACTTCAATTATATATCCCACACACTTGTTTTTGTCATGACCGGAATTATAAGCGGGCACCGCTTGGATGGCAATCGCATCAATTGTCACATTCCCATAAATCCCATTGATCAGGATGGTTTCCGGTCTGAGGATCGTACAGTTTTTGTTTTGGTGAAGTAGTGCCAAGTTATTATGGTCAGGATGTTCGTGGGTGATCAGGACAATGTTGGCAGGCAGATCATACCCCTCCCCCGCAAAGGGATCAACGTAGATCACAATCCCCTGGTCTGAAACAATCCGGTAACTGCCGTGACCTTGATAAAATAATTTTCCCATTGAATGTTCTCCTTCGATACTAAAAGTAATTTTTTTAAGTATGATAACCATTTAGGAGCAGAATATAGCCGGTGATCATTTTTTTATAGCTTTCATCGATATTGGCATCAAGTCTGCGAAAAAACCCCGCTTCTTCCATTTCGACAAATCCATGGATGGCACTTCTTAGGGCTCTGGAAAAATGAATCAATTCCGGTCCATCCAGGTCATAGCGTTTAAGAACCGTAATAATTGGTTTAACCACCTCCGCACCTGATTCTTTCAACTGATCATCCGCTGAGGATGGTAAGCGAATGACGGCCTTGTATAATTCGGGATTGTCTTTGGCAAAGTTTCGGTAGCTCATCGCCAGCGACATCAGGGCCTGATCACGGTTTTTTTCGAAAATTGCATTTTCCAGGATCTGGTGCAATCGGCTGACTGCCAATCGTGAAATTTTCGAATTAACTTCCCGAATGCTTTCAATATGATTATAAAGAGAAGCCGTCTTTACACCAAGTTTGGCGGCAAGCTCATTTAAAGAAAAATTGGCGTAACCCTTTTCTTCAACCAGTTGCGCCGCGGTTGCGATAATCATTTCCGAATCTAAGCCTTTTCTTGCCATTGGCGATGCTCCTTTGCATAAACTAATGCTATTAGTTTCAGTTTATGTCAATTCCTTAGTTTTGTCAAATATATTTATAAATATTAAAAGCGGTGAATGTTGAGCATTATATAATATTGTTGAGAAAAGTTGTTTCTATGGCGGAAAAGGGAAGTCACAAAAAATAAAAACAACGGCTCTCCGACGAGGCCGTTGCTTTCATGAAAGGTTAGAATAGTTTAAGTGTTTGATGATGCTTTGCTTGTTTATAATATACGCTGATAAGCTTAAATGTATCTTGAAATGATTCTTGATTAAGAAAAGCTAAAGAAATGAAAAATTGTATGTCCATAATCAAAAAGCCAGATGTAAAATCTCGGGCTTTCTTTTATGTAAAATAAAACTGTTCATGTTTAAATTTATAAAAAATATCACAACTAAATACATTAATCCTCGACAAATAAGGAAGATTATATGCTATAATAGCCTCGTATAACATTTTTCTGATTAAGCAATTTTGTTTGCGACGAATCATTTAAAAATAATCAACGCAGAATTTGTTTGACAACAGAAAAGTTAAAATGGATTGTTTAGCTGTGCCATTGGGCTCAGTTTAGTATGACTGAAAAGGAGACCGTGAGAGAGGACACAATGAATAATCAACATTTTGTTAATAAGGCATTTCGAGTATTTGTCATCAACAGCATCCTTTCCTCAGCTGGGGTGGTTCTGGGCACCTTTGTGGATGCCATCATCCTGGGAAACGCTCTGGGTGAAATCGGACTTTCGGTATTGGCGGTTTCAATGCCAGTGTATATGGTTTATAACCTGTTCGGCTATGCTTTTGGAGTGGGCGGATCGTTAAAAATATCAGAGTGCATTGGTGCTGAGGATAAAGACGGTGCCAACGCTCATTTTACCCGGACGATGTTTTTTACATCGGGAATCGGGGTGCTGATTGCAGTTTTTGGAATGATGTTTCTCCCAGAAATCATCAATCTTACCGGCGGTTCCGGGATTGATGCCGCCATTGATTATCTGTGGCCGATTGTTTTGACAGCACCGATATTTATTCTGGCGCCGGTCATGTCACTGGCCATTCGCAGTGATGCTGATCCATTCTTGTCAACTTTGGGTATCAGTGTGTCGGTAGTAGTCAACCTGGTCTTAGACCTGGTGCTCATTTTTGGATTGAATATGGGCGTCTTTGGAGCAGCGCTGGCAATGGCAATTGGCCAGCTTTCAGCGGTTGTAGTATATGCCAGTCACTTTTTTAAAAAAAATAATCATCTCAAGTTACGCCGTGTTTCCCTGAATCCCGAAGAAGGTTTTCGCCTTTTTCACGGTGGTTTTGGGATCGCATCCGCTTTTATCTATCAAGGAATTGCCCTGGTTGTCATCAATAATCTGTTAAGTGTGACAGTGGGGTTAGGCGGACTGGCTGTCTATAATATCCTTTTTAATGTTTCCTTATTTGCTTATGCCATATTTGACGGAATTTCCCTGGCATTGGCCCCGCTGGTGGCAACTTTCGCGGGTGAAAAGGATACTGAAGGGGTATATGATACCATGCGTTTATCATTGAAGACCGCTTTACTACTCAGTGTTTTGTGTGCAGCGATGCTGCTTATTTTTGCCGGCCCGATCGCCTCAATGTTTGGGGTAACTGAGAATTTGGCGTTAGTGGAGCAGACAATCCGGATTTTTGCCTTCGGGGTTGTGCAGACCTGCTTTAACTGTGTGATGGCCCACTTCTATCAGACAACCAAACGGCCAACCCTGGCCGGGGTTATTTATTTTATGCGGGGTTTTTTGCTGCTGATTGCATTTTCCGCATGGTTTATCTCAGGATTTGGTGTTTTAGGCACGGCCATGGCCATTGTCGCGGCCGAAACCATAACCATGTTGTTGTTACTGTTTGCCGCGGTTATTCTCAAAAATCAGGGAGGATATCGAAATATTTTGCTGTTTCGTGAACCGATCATCGCCAAAGATAATTTATATGAAACTACCCTTTCTTCTGATATTAAAGAATTGACAACCTGTGTTGAAGAAATCGAAGCCTTTTGTGAACGGTTGGAGATTGATCAAAAGAATGCCTACTTCATTAATTTGACCATTGAAGAATTGGCAGCCAATATAATTACTTTTGGATTTAATGATGGTAAATCCCATTATATTAATATAAAAATTGCCCTTTTTGAAGAGGACATCTATATTCGGATCAGGGATGACAGCACCAGCTACAATCCTTTTGAAGAATCAGAAAAACCCGATGAAGCCCTGGACTATCTGGGCGTTTCCATTGTTCGCAAGAAAGCAAAATCGTTTGCTTATAATCGAACGCTTGTATTTAATAATCTTCTTATAATTTTGTAGAACAAGGTGGCATTTATGAAAGAACCAAAAAGTATCCGAAGAATAAGTCTTAAAACCAAGTTTGCATCAGCAAGTATGATTCTGGCAATTTTACTTTGTGTGATTATCGTTCTGATCTCCTACTTCAGTTACCGTGATTCCATGTTCCAACGGTATGAAGATAATATTTCATCACTGGTACATACGGCATCTGCGATCGTACCGGTGGATAAAGTGAACAATTATTTTGAAACTCAGGAAAAAGATGCGGAATATGATCTGCTGATTAAGCAGTTTCAAAATATCCAGAAACAAAACCATCTTGAATACCTGTATGCTTATGTTCCCACGGCAAACGGCTTTAAAGTGTTTGGACAGGGAACCCAACCTGGGGAGGAGGGCCACTTTGTCCTGGGTGATTTTTTAGGCACTGACTATTATCCTCAGGAGGACATTGATGCTGCCAACAGACTCTTAACTAATCCCGACGCTCCTAAAGTCGTGATTACCAAAAATAGCGATTTTGGGTATCTGATTTCCGCTTTTGACGTGTTAAAAGATTCGACGGGGAATCCGGTATTAATCGTTGGTGCGGATATGTCCATGAAAACCATCAATGATACGCTTAATAAGTATATTATGCTGGTATCAGCGATTGCACTAATAATATTCGGATTGTTCATCACCGTTTATCTGCTTTTCCTAAACAAATCAATCATTGATCCGCTTCAGGTTATTGTGGATAATGCCACCGATTTCGTTAACATCAATATGGATGATAATTTAGGTGAGATTGTCGCCTTGAATATTGACGTCAAAACCGGTGATGAAATCGAAATTTTGGCCGAAGCCTTTAATAAAATGACCAGCGATATCAGTCGCTATATTAAAGAGCTTACCAGTGTCACCTCAGAGCGAGAGCGGATTGAAACCGAGCTTCGGATTGCCACCCTGATTCAGGAAGGGATGCTGCCAAAGAATTTTGACTATCCTGATCGAAACGAATTTACCCTTTATGCATCGATGCGGGCGGCCAAAGATGTCGGGGGAGATTTCTACGATTTCTTCTTTGTTGATGATGACCATTTTTGCATTACCATCGGGGATGTTTCCGGCAAAGGGGTTCCCGCGGCTTTATTTATGGCCATGACCAAAGCGACGGTAAAAGATCTTGTTCTCCGACGATTGCCAGTCGACGAGGTCATGACTGAAGCAAATGTCAATCTCTGCAGAAACAACGAACAGGGGATGTTTGTTACCTTACTGATTGCCATTATTAATGTGAAAACAGGCGTCTTCCAGTGGTGTGATGCTGGACACGATCCAGCGATTATCTGGAAAAAGGATGGTACTGTTGAGATGCTCACCGGCAAAAAAGGCTTTGTCTGCGCCGGTCTGGAGACCGCTAAATACAAAATGAATGAATCAAAGATTGAAAACGGCGATATTATTTATCTCTATACTGATGGGATTCCCGAGGCTAATAATACCAAAAGTGAATTTTATGGACTGGATCGATTAACAGCACTGGTCGCTGCAAAAGAGGATCATGATATCAAATCACTGTGCGCCGATATCCTAGCGGATGTCGATCAATTTGCCGACACTGAGCCCCAGTTTGATGACATTACCATGCTTGGGTTTAAGTTTGAGGAGTAACTAAATGGATATAAGGATTATAAATGGACCGGAACTGTCGGCAGAAGATTTTGAGTCCATTCTCGCCCTCGATTGTAAGGTTTTTGGAAATTCGATTTTAGTAAATGAAGGTATGGCTGAAAAACGGTTTTTGAAGTTCAAAGACGGCATTATTGCTGCTTATACAGGGAATACCTTGATGGGCTTTATCAATTTTTATAGTGTCGACGCTTCAGTTTATCAGCGGGCTGTATTTAAACAAGTGTATGTTGATGATGATCTGAATGAAAGTGAAGTGGTTCCACTAGAAAAAGGAAAGGCAAACACGATCCTGATATTAGATTTGGCTGTTGATGAAGCGTTCCGGCATCAGGGCGTCTCAAAGCAGTTACATGAGTCACTTTGGGAGTATCTCAGCAAAAAACATAGCCAAGGCTATTTAATTGAGCGAGTATTTTGTTTTGCAATCACAAATGAAGGATTCAATAGCATGTTATTTCTCGGTGGCAGAGATGTCTGGACGAAAGATAATATGACCCTTTTTGAGCTTGACAAAGAAGTATTTTTGAGGCAGGTATGATAACAATATGGGACCGAAAACTAGACAAAAATAACCTGGAAGCGGCGGCCGATGTTTTATGCCAAGCCTTCAAAAACGATCCATTATACAATGCAGTCTTTCAGAATAGCAAGGATCTTTGTCGATATATCAAACTGATGGTGGACTACTATAATCGTACAGGCGAAATTCATGTTGCTGTGGTTGATGACAAAATAGTTGGAGCATCCATTTGGAATCATAAGGGAACACCATTTTTTAGCCTGCGCAGCGTCATCACCAGTGGTATGTTTGCAGAAATACTCAAATTTTTAATGCTGATCCAGATTAAAAGCATGATTAAGTTGAAGAATGAAACCCTGATAACCGAGCGCTATCATTATAATAAGGAGCATCATTATATCTTTATGCTTGGCTCTGTGGCTAAAGGTGCGGGTCGGGCGTTGATGGAATATGATATAAAAAAGTTCAGTGACTGCCCAATTTATCTTGAAAACAGCAATATAAAAGATAACCAGAACTTTTATGAGAAGTTCGGATTTCATTCGATCAAAACGATTGATGTGATGGGAGTTTCGGTGGATTTGTTGACAAACAGTAAAGGAGACCAGTGATATGAAAAAATTAACCGTTAATGCATCTACGGATAATCTGACCACGGTACTTGAATTTATCGATGCCGAATTGGAGGCAGTCGGCGCCAGTATGAAAATGATCTTTCAGATTGATCTTGCGGTGGAGGAATTATATGTAAACATTGCTCACTATGCCTATACCCCAGAAGATGGCAATGTTATCATCCAATTTGATTCCTATGGTGATCCGCCGCTGGTGGAAATTCAGTTTATCGACCAGGGAAATCCCTTTAATCCATTGGAAAATGCAGAACCGGATATAACGCTGACAGCAGAAGAACGACAGATCGGCGGTTTGGGTGTTTTAATGGTTAAAAAGACCATGGATGAGGTGGACTATCGTTTCGAAAAGAATGAAAATATTCTAACAATCAAAAAATCCTTATCCTAACTGGAATAAGGATTTTTTTCAAACCTTCGATAGGCTAAAACAGAGTATTATCAATCGTTTTATTAAGATGAGCCTGAAATGGGCCCAGCTTTTTTAATAGATTGTCGACCAGCAAGCAAAGTGATCAGGATTAAGAATGGAGGATATTGATGAAAAGAGTTTTTGTAAGCTTATGTCTACTTATTACCTTATTTCTTACCGGGTGCAGCCAGACGGCAGCCACCCTTCCCCCAGTTGAAACGGCCAAAATCGGAACCATGATTGGCACCGTCAGTGAGATCATCGCTCCGAGTAAGTACCCCAATGCCAAAATCAGCCGTTTCAATAATTATGTGGATGAGTCGGCGGCACTGATGGCGGGAAAAATTGACTATGCCATTATGGACTACGCTTCAGCCAAAAACTATACCAAGAATAATGACAAGGTTGTTATTTTGCCGGATCCCTTAACGGATGAGGTGACGGCGATGGCTCTGAACAAAAATAATCCCGAGTTGAACCAGAAAATCAATGCAGTTCTGAACCGCTTTTTAAGTGACGGTACCATGGACGAAATCATTGCCCATTGGTTTCCAGAAACCGGTGGGGACTATCAGATCGTCGATGTTCCTAAAAACACCAGCGGACCGGTGCTTAAGGTCGCCGTAACATCGCTGACCGAGCCCCGCTGCTTTGTTAAAGACGGCGAGCTGACTGGTATGAACGTGGAACTGATGGACCGAATCGCCGCTGAACTGGGAATGCGAACCGAATATCAGGATATGGATTTTTCCGCCATGATCGACAGCCTGCAGTCTGGTAAAAGTGATGTTATTGCAGCCATGTATAATACCGCCGAACGAGCTCAGCGGGTGGATTTTACGGCGGGCTATTTTCCCAATCCCCAAGTGTTTGTGGTCAGCAAAGACAGAGTAACGGAGGCCGACAATGGCAAGTAAAAAGCGAATTCTGGCCCTGTTGTTAGGTATCGTGATCTTATTGATCTGCGGCTGTTCCGCCGCAGATGAAGCGAAGATCAGCAGTACCAGTGACTTGAACCAAGCTGGCTATATCATCGGTGTCCCTGAAGGAACCCCGCCGGAAGAAGTAGCCAAAGAGTACATGCCCAATGCGGAAATCTCTTATTTCACTCAGTTTATCGATGGGGTCGCCGCGCTTAAAAGCGGTAAGGCGACGGCGGTCATTTATGACAGCTCCGGAGTTGACCGGATTCTGCTCAGCAATCCTGATCTGGTCAAGCTGCCGGAGGAACTGGGAAATATTGAAATCGCCACCGTGGTGGGGTTGAATAACACGGCGCTCAATGATCAAGTTAATGCTTTTATCAAACAGATCCATCAGGATGGTACTGCCGATCAAATGGTGACCCGCTGGATTGATAACATCGGTGGCGTAATGCCGGATATTCCCAAACCCCAGAACCCGGAGAAGAAGTTGACAATCATTACCAATGGCATGACGGAGCCGATGAATTATTATGAAAATGGTGAGCTCACCGGTTATGATATTGAGTTTATCAAGCGCTTTGCCAATTATGCCAACTTCGATTATGAAATTGTCACCATGGATTATGCGGCCATGATCCCGGCGCTCCAAAGCGGCAAAGGCGATATTATCATCTCCGACTTCTTTAAAACCGATGAACGGGGACAGGAAGTGCTTTATAGTGACGCCTATGTGATACTTCATAACAGTGTGCTGGTGCGCAAAACGATGTATGCAGGCAATACCGAAGCTGCGACCATCAAGACCAACGACGATCTCAATGGGAAACGGGTAGGCTTCATTACCGGGATGGTTCATATAGAAGGATTCCGCCCCAATTACGAGGCGGAGGAATATGAATTCAAAGATTTTTCATCGATGATGGAAGCATTAAAATCGGGACGGGTTGATGCGATGCTGACCAGCCAGTCCAAGGTTCAGGAAATTCTCGATAATAACCCGGATCTGGCGGCACTGCCACCTTATTATGAATTTTTCTCATCGGTTGGGGTCAGCAAGGCGAATACCGCACTGGGCGATAAGCTGGATCCGGTCATTAAACGAATGGTTGATGATGGATCGTTTACGGCCTTGGAAACCAAATGGTTTGGCGGAGATGAAGCGGCAAAGGTGCTTACCCCGGTTAATTTGAGTGGCGGCAACGGAACCCTTGCTGTCGGGGTGCTGGGCGATGATTATCCTTTTTCCTATTATAAAGACAATGAACTGGTCGGACTGGAAGTTGATCTGGCCCGAATTCTGGCTTCCGAATTGGGAATGGATTTAAAAGTAGACGTCATGGATTTTTCAGCAGTTATTCCGGCCGTGGCATCCGGCAAGATTGATTTGGCTTTCTCGCTGGCCTATACACCGGAACGGGCTGAGTCGATCCGCTTCTTGACACCGATGACCTCGGATAGCTCAGCGGCAATTATCAAAAACCAGGCCTATCCGCAAAATACGGCCAGTAGCGGCAATGCGATAACTGCATTTTTCGGATCCATTCAAGAGAGTTATAATAAGACTTTTATCGTCGAAGATCGCTATAAGCTGGTGTTGGAAGGGCTGTGGACAACCATTGTCATTTCAATGTTGTCGCTGTTATTCGGCAGTATGCTGGGGGCCGTGATCTGTGCTATGCGGAAGTCCCGATCAAAACTGCTATCCGGGATTGCCATTGTTTATATCCGGCTGATTCAGGGGGTGCCGATTGTTTTAACCCTGATGATCCTCTATTATATTTTATTTGCCTCAGTGGATATTGACCCGATCCTGATTGCCGTGGTGGGTTTTTCAATTAACTTTGCCGCCTATTCGGCAGAGATCTTCCGAACGGCCATCGATGCTACCGACAAGGGCCAGCTGGAAGCGGCTTATGCTTTGGGATTTACCAAGGTATCCAGCTTTTTTAAGGTGACCCTGCCTCAGGCCTTGCGGCACATCTTGCCGATTTTCAAGGGCGAATTTATCAGCATGGTAAAAATGACCTCGGTGGTGGGTTATATTGCGATTCAGGATTTGACCAAGATGACAGATATCATCCGAAGCCGAACCTTTGACGCCTTTTTCCCGCTGTTTGTGACCGCCTTTATCTATTTTGTGATCACCTATCTGTTTATTATCGTACTGGGCAAAATTGAAGTTCAGGTCGATCCCAAACGTCGGAAGCGGGTGGTCAAAGGGATTGTGGATCCAGAAGTGCATGATGCGGAGGTGGTGAAATGATAACAATCAATGGTTTATCCAAAAGCTTCGGCGCATTAAGCGTGCTGGAGAATATCAGTACCGAGATAAAAGAGGGCGAAGTGATTTCGATCATCGGGCCATCAGGTTGCGGAAAGTCAACCTTTCTACGCTGCATCAACTTATTGGAAACGCCGACAAACGGCGAGATCGTCATTGATGGTCAAAACATTCTAGCTAAAAATGCTGATGTTTCCGGCCTGCGCCAGAAAATGGGCATGGTGTTTCAATCGTTCAACTTGTTTTCCCATTTGATGATTATTGAAAACCTGATGCTGGGGCCGGTGAATTTATTAAAGGTCCCCCGACAGCAGGCCTATGATGAAGGGCTTCAGTATTTAGAAATGGTTGGGCTCCGATCAAAAGCCCTGGCTTTTCCCGATGAGTTGTCCGGCGGTCAAAAACAGCGGGCAGCCATTGCCAGAACTCTGGCCATGAAACCGGAGATTGTGCTGTTTGATGAACCCACCTCGGCCCTTGACCCCACCATGGTCAGTGAGGTGCTGGGGGTTATCCGTAAGCTGGCATCAACCGGGATGACAATGATGATCGTGACTCATGAGATGAAGTTTGCCCGGGATGTTTCCAGCCGGGTGTTCTATATGGATGAAAAGGGAATCTACGAAGATGGAACACCGGCAGAAATTTTTGACCATCCAAAGAAGGCCAAGACCCGGGCGTTTATCCGAAAAATTTCATCCTTTGAATATACTGCGGCAGGCAGCGGCTTTGACCTCTATGAACTCAACGCCAAAATTGAAACTTTCCTCAAAAAGCAGATGTTCACCGATCGGCAGATTATGAATGTCCAGCTGGTTTGTGAGGAACTGGTATTAGCCATTCTGCTCCGGGCTTTTCCCAAAGCCAGTATCTCCTTATTGGTTGAGTATTCGGATTTAAGCGGGGAGGTCACCATTCAGGTAAGCTTTGCCGGTGTAGCCTATGAGCTGGAAAAAGCAGCGGAAAATGAAATATCATTGGCTATCATTAATACCTATGCAAAATCGTTGGCTGTTACCAATGAAGCGGGCATCAATACGGTAAAAATAATAATATAATTAGGAAATCATCAACGGATCATCTTCACAAACGCCTCTGGGTCACTTTGCTGACTCAGAGGCGTTTGCAGTTAAAAAAACGTCAAATTAAATCAGATTGCGCCATCAAGAAAACGGTTTCATTTCATTGGGTGATTATGATATACTGATAAAAAGGTAACGCCAAAGGTTACTCAATCGATTGATTTTAGGGGGATGATAGTATGGCTAATGTGTTTTCTTCAAAGGCTTTAGAAGCTAATCTTAACGAGACCAGGGAAACCAATATCGAAATCCCGGAGGGCCAACGGTGGTTCGGCGAATTATCAAAAGACTATTGGGGGATTCATAAGCGAACCCAGGAATTTCTGGAGGAGCTCAATCATAAATATCGGAACAATCAGTATGTCATTGAATCGTTGCAGACCATTTGTCTAGGCGATATCTGGCTGTACGATGCCCTCGAAGAGTCAGAAAAAGCCTTCGCCGTGCTGGTGGAAATCATCCAATCGGTCTTGCAGACAAAACTGAAAGACAGTCAGCGGGTTCTGCTCAGTCAGGTTCTGATCCGGTTTATGGACCGGTTGGTAAACCTTGAGAACTTTCCTAAAGCAATTATTTTTGAGTGCATCGAGGTTCTTAAAGAGGACATGGCTCAGCACGAGCTGCTCTATGTAAAAAATGCAGGCGTATTTAAAATATATTTAAATAAGGTGGTGGAATATCCTGAATTTAGTACAACGCTGGAAAAGATCACCGCCGATCTGCTCGATCACTGCATTGATTATTGGGATAGTACTTCACAAGCCGATACGTGGTTTGCTTCCCGGCAAAAACTATTTCCCCATCTGAAACAAACAGACATTCAGGAAATTGGCCATGCTTTTTTTGAGGGCCTCAGAAATCAGAGAAAACTGGCGACAGATTGGCGTGGGCTTCAGCAACAACTGTTTTTTAATGACATTGCCAATTATTTCCGCAGCTTTTCAGAAAAATTTCCGACCCATCTGGAGACCATCTACTATTTGTATTATCTGCTTCATTTGCCCGGAATGGCAACAATGAACGATCACCTGATCTATGACATCAACCGAAATTTAAGCAATATTTTTGATGAACTGGATTCTGAAGATATCACAGATTTTCTTAATACCATTATGGCCGAGTTTCAGGAACTCAATGACGAGCATGGCGGCACCGTGCTGGATTGTCTTCTCACCCTAGGGAAAGAGATCATTGCCAAAGGGGATGTGTCTACGATTGATTATTTCATCAAAGCACTGATCAATCTGGGTTTTAACTACCCAGGAAAATTGAGTCTCAACACCGACTGGCAGATTCTCATCGATTCCAATCATGTTAAAAACATTCGGGTGTGGCTGGAATTAATTGAAGCAGATCCCAAGGCCATGCGGGAACTGCTGGCGGCGCTGATTGTGAACCTCAAATTAGGGGGGATCTTTATTTCGGATACTGATCTTTTCCAGCGGGATATAACCAAGCTGCTTAATGGCGAAATCACCCCGGTGTATCGGGAAATCAAGCAATTGGCCCGGATCTTTCCGGTTTATTTTAGGGAAATTGGGGCCGAGGGTGAACTGCGGGATGTGACCACGGCCATTGATGAGGCCTCCCGGCGAAAAGACCGACTGATCCATTTTATGCGAAAGCAGATTCACATTGAAAGCAACAATACCCACATTGATTTAGCCAGAAAGATTATCAACTACTGGTATGATGGCGATAAGGGACCCCTAAAGGATGTCATCCCGCATGAAATTTTTATAGATTTAAACACCGAAAGTGAATGGTTTATCAGACCCCATCAAACCATGAAGATTCTTTGTGATGAACTTGAATCCAATCCCGAGGAACTGATGACCTTGGATATTGACGTTATCAGGGACGCATTGCAGCGGCTTCAAAATGATTCCAACCTGGATGCTAAACGAGTGATTGCGATATTCAGAGTTTATTTTTTGTTGCTGGAAAAGTACTCCTTTGAATTCGAAGATGTGCTGGCCATGCTCAGCGGTTATAGCTTTCATATTACCGGCGACTTAACCGAGCTCAAGAAAAGCCTGAAAGATAACCAGAAAGAAGCATCAATCCGACAGATTTATGAGCTCATGAACCATCTCAAGGAAATTATCTTAGATCCGAATCAGAGTGAAGCCACCGAAAACATTTATTATAAACGGCACATTGCCGCCGATATTCCGTCTATGTACGGGCAGTATGTGGAAGCCAAGTTTGATGCGCTGGGCCTAATGTATCGGCTGGAAAGAACCGCAACTAAGCTGATGACTCAGGTCACCCAGCCTTTTAATTCGGAATATATTACCGCCAAAACCTTCCGACAGATTTACTATGTGCTGGTTTTGTTTAAGGATGGTCTGGAACTGGATGGTATCTATAATCAAGGCTTTAATTCCCATGTGGATATGCTTAAGTTCGGGTTGGCCTCGCCCAGCTTTTCGATTCACCAGTACATTAATATTTTCCAGTTTATGGCCAATGATATTAAGCAGATCATCAGTGAATACTTTTTTGATCTTTTTGAGCGGCCGATGAAAGCCATTATTCCCCAAGTTCTGGTCGCAAAAGAAGTCAAGATGGAAGGGGACAGCCGGAAATTTTACCATATCGAGTCGGAAAAATTTTTGCGGGACAATCTTGCGACGGCCTTTCTGGTTCAGGATCTGGACAACTTTATCACCGATACCATCAGTGGGTTAAGAAGCATGATGAAAAATTATTCCAGTGCCTTCATTGAAAGCATGATGACCTATGATCCCGATCTTACCTTCAGCTTACTAACTGAAAGCACCCCGGAAATTGATAACCCGGTATTTTTAGGAGCCAAAGCCTATTTCTTAAAAAAATTGCTTACCTACGGTTTTCACGTTCCCCCGGGCTTTGTCATTACCACCGAGGTATTTCGGCACAAGGAAACCATCGAAGGCCATCCGGACATGATGCACGATATGGATCTGCTGATTGAAAGTCACATCAGCGCCATCGAAAAGCTGACTGGTCAGGTTTTTGGAAAAGCGGATAATCCGCTGTTTTTCTCCATTCGCTCGGGTTCCTCCATTTCCCTTCCCGGGGCCATGAAAACATTTTTGAACGTCGGGATGAACGATGAAATTGCTGAAGCCTACAGTAAACAAGACGGTTTTGGCTGGACCGCCTGGGATTGTTACCGACGTTTTCTCCAAAGCTGGGGAATGGCCTATGGGATCGACCGGGATATTTTTGATCAGGTAATGCGGGAGTACAAAGAACAATGGGACGTGGATTTAAAAATCCATTTTACCCCGGATCAGATGAAACAAATTGCCTACGGTTATAAAATGGTATTGACTGACTTTTGTATCGAAATTGAAAGCGACCCATTTCAGCAGTTAAAACAAGCCATCCGCTCGGTTTTGGATTCATGGTTCTCTGAAAGTGCCGTTTATTACCGGGATCATTTGCAGATTGCCGATGATTGGGGAACCGCTGTGGTGGTTCAAAAGATGGTTCTTGGCAACCGGTCTGCCCGATCCGGCACCGGGGTGGTCTTTACCAGCAGTCCTTTTAACGGTTGTTCCGGAATCAATTTATACGGCGATTTTGCCCTGTGCAGCCAGGGCGAAGATGTGGTTTCAGGTCTGGTCAACACCCTGCCGATCAGCGAAATGCAAAGAAAACGGGATTATCGGGACAGTAATTTGTCACTGGAATCGGGTTTTCCGAAAATTTATGCTGCTCTTGTCAACTATGCGAGACGGCTCATCGATGAGTATGGATTTGTTCACCAGGAAATTGAATTTACCTTTGAGTCAGTGAACGCCGAAGATTTATATATTCTCCAGACCCGGAACCAGAATCTGAAAAAACAGACTTCCTTTTCGACCTTTCTGCCAACTCCCAACGAGATGGAACTGGTGGGTCACGGCATCGGCATGAGCAGCGAGGTGCTGTCAGGTCTGCTGGCCTTTGATATGGCCGATATGGAAGCCTTGAAAAAAGCTTGTCCGGATGCAAAAATCATCCTTGTCCGACCGGATACAGTACCAGATGATATCCCGTTGATTTTTGTTTGTGATGGGCTGATTACCGCCAAGGGCGGGGTCACCTCCCATGCCGCTGTGGCAGCCGCCAGCGTGGGCAAGGTTTGTATTGTAAAATGCAAGGGTCTGGAAGTCAACGACTTCAGGAAGGAATGCACCATTAATGGTCATTTTTTCAAATCCGGAGATCCCATTTCGATCGATGGTAGTTTGGGGAATATTTATAAGGGGAATTATGAGATTGGGACGATTTAAAGCCTAGAATGGATAAATTCAAAATAGATTACGATATAACGAAAACTAACATAGATAAACAAGATAGTTTTCGTTATATCGAAAATTAATGTTGGGAAATAGTGTTTTATTTCGATATTATTTGTTGTTATTAAAAAATGATAGAGTTATAAGACTGTTGATAGATTAATTAGCAACTAGTGTCAATCCAACCCACTGAGTAGATAAAACTCGACGGAGCGTTGATTGAATATCCGTTGGCAATTGGTTAAGATAGATGCATGGAGGTAAGAAAATGGATTGCATTAAGGTGGGAACGCTGCTGCGGGCGCTACGAAAAGAAAAAGAAATGACCCAAAAACAGGTCGCCGATCAGATGCACATCAGTGATAAAACAATCTCTAAATGGGAGCGCGGCTTGGGCTGTCCAGATGTATCCCTGCTGGGCGAGCTTTCGGAACTATTTGAAGTGAATATTGAAAAAATACTGTTGGGCGATTTGGAATCAAATGATCTGGAAACGGGAAATCTGAAGAAGATGAAATTTTATGTTTGTCCAAACTGCGGAAATGTGATCAGTAACACTGGAGAAGCTGATATTTCCTGTTGTGGACGCAAACTGGCAGCGTTGGTGGCCAAACCGGCAGATGAAAAACATGCGGTCACGGTGGAAGACGCCGAGAGGGAGTACTACATTACCTTTGATCATGAAATGAGTAAAGCTCATTTTATTTCCTTTGTGGCATATGTAACAAGTGATCGGAGTTTGTTCATCAAACTGTATCCTGAACAAAATGCGTCGGCGCATCTGCCCAAAATAGTCGGCGGAAACCTGATGAAAAAGAGCAGTGGGCGATTATATTATTATTGTAGCCAGCATGGACTTTGGGTAGTGTAAGTGGAGACAAAAATGGAACAACTTAATATCAGTCAATTTCTTGATGATTCTGGGAGAATCATCCAATTATCAGAACATAGCCAGAAGCGTCGGGCGTTACTGGTATATCTGGCCGAAAAGTTCGAGCCGGATTGCAATTATACCGAACGTGAGGTCAATGAAATCTGTAGTAAATGGCATACCTTTGGGGATTATTTTTTATTGCGACGGGAACTGATTGATTATGGCTTATTGAGCCGTGAGCAGGATGGGTCCCGCTACTGGAAAACAAAAACGGACACAAGGTTAGCTGAGACAAGGAGTTAAAAATGAACACACAATTTCATCCCATCGACTTTGAAAGCTGGGATCGAAGACAATACTTTTATTATTTTACCGAAATGCTACCCACCGGGTTTAACCTGTGTGTGGAGGTGGATATTACCGAAACCTATCAAAAAATTAAAGAACTGGGCAGGAAGTTTTTTCCGGCATATCTCTATCTGGCAGCGAAACTGATATCCGAGCAGCCGGAATTTCGAATCGCAAAAGCGGATGAGCAATTGGGCCATTATCAGGTTTTGCATCCTTCCTATGCCTGTTTTCACGATGATGACAAAAGCATGTCGAATATGTGGACCGAGTATAGCCCGGATTTTGAGAGCTTTTATCAGAATTACATGGAAGACCAGAAACACTATTCCGGGAACCACGGAATTTTGGCAAAACCGGAGCTGCCGCCCGCTAATAGCTTTATGGTTGGGATGTTGCCGTGGACCCAGTTTACCAGTTACTCACCGGTACCTTATGGCAAGGGTGATTATTATTTTCCGATCTTGCAGGCGGGCAGATTTTTTGAAAAAGACGGCCGAAAAATGATGCCTTTTTCCATCACCGTCCACCACGCCGTTGCTGATGGTTATCATGTGGGTTTATTCCTGGAAAAATTCCAGCAGAATATGAATCATCCCGACCAATGGATCAGGTTATGACGAACGTCATAACCTGATCTTTTTTATTTATGAAATACATAAAAAGTTTTATAAGATAATGTAAAATCACCTAAAAAATAAATGATTGAAAAGAAGAATGATTTTCGTCTGATTTACGACTACCGGTTAAGAAGCTGATTTATGCTTTATAAAAGGAGGTAATCCATTGGGTACAGATGTTTTATGTTTAGAACATATCAAAAAAGATTTTGGGAAAACAAAGGTTCTTAGTAATGTCAATTTCACAATTGAAAAAGGTGCCGTTTACGGCTTGGTTGGTCAAAACGGCGCCGGGAAAACAACGCTTCTACGTTTGATCACTGGGTTGATGAAACCGACGGGTGGGCGCATTTCACTTCACACAGAAAGATCATATCTCGGTTACATGCCACAAAGCTGTCGATTTGATGATGGACAAACCGTTGCAGGGACGGTTTCGTTTTTTTCGGCACTGAGAAAAACAGAAGCCATCGAAGGATTTCGGCGCTGTGAAAAGCTTGGCTTGGATACGGACAAAAAGGTTAAGCATCTTTCACCGGGGCAACAAAAAAAATTACAAATGGCGATTGCGATGATTGGGGATCCCGACTTATATATTTTAGATGAGCCAACGGCAGGGCTAGACCCAAGTGCCACCTATGAAATGAGCAAGCTCATCAAAGAAATTCATGATTGCGGCAAGAGCATCGTTATTTCTTCACATATTCTGCAGGATATGGACACGGTTTGTACCAATATCACCATTATCGAAAATGGAAAACTGATCTATAATCAGGAACTGGAAAGTTGTTATATTGTGAAGACCAGTCCGATTGCAGATGCGGTATTTCAAAGTTTGACAGATCAGTATGTGTTGAGTGCGAGTGATAACCGGATGACCATCCATGTAAAAACGGATAAAAACGGGATCGCAGAATTGATTAAAATACTCACCTTCAATTCCGTTGATGTATTTGAAGTAGCACTCTCCAAAGTCAAAAATGTCATACGTGAACAGCTACATCTGGGAGAAGAGGAGGTATCGTGATGAAGCATACGATTTTTTTATTGACTCGCCGTGATATCAAACGCACATTGAGTTGGAGGACGTTTGTTATTTGGATAGTACTGGCAGCCATCACCGTATTTTTCTTTTTTACCTCCAATGGACACCATGAGCTGGTAGCAGCCAATCACGTTGAGTTTATGGCCATATTTCTACCGCAAATCATTTTTGGAGCGTGGGCAGTAATGTCGGTATACTTTGATTTAGTCTCGGCTGATCGGGAACATAATGTTTTAGATTGCATCTTGTGTTCTGGCGTCACAAAAGGTCAGGTTTTTAGTGCAAAACTGATCACGATGGTGGTCAATTCTTTATTATTGTCATTTGTATATCTTACCCCAATTACCGTGATTATTGGTTTGTTAAGTGATCTGGGCGTTGCGTTAACTGTGGCTAAATATCTGCTTCCGTTATGGGGATACATTATGGTATTTGCTTCAATGGGCATCATGATTTCGGTATTGGCACGTTCTTCTAAGGCGGCGATGATCTGGAGTATGGCGAGTGGATTAGTTCTTATGCCACGTTTTTTTGAAATGCTTGCGAGTGGAATAGGAAATGCACTAAATCTTTCGGAAGAAGTTATTGATAAGATCAATTTAATTTCTCCTGGGATTATGATGGAGACACTCTCAAAACCTCAAAATACCGAAAGTTGGATGATCGCCATTACGGGATTCACCAGTGCAGTTATTCTGATGCTGTCAATCGCCTATTTTACCTTTGAAAGTCAAGATGAGTATAATTACGGAGAATAAAAAAGGAAGAATTGGTCCGCGCGATTACTATGTGGATAGAATAAACCTATTTTAATTTCTGCTTCGATGCTGTCGTCCCCAATCGCACATGGAGACAACCAGGGGGATCAGACTTTCACCTTTTTCGGTCAGGGAGTATTCCACCTTGGGGGGCACCTGAGGATATTCTTTTCGCAAAAGAATGGCTTCGCTTTCCAGTTCTTTTAGTTGGGAACTCAGCATTTTGTGGGTGATCCCATCAATGTTCTTTTTTAAAATGCCATAGCGGACGGTTCCCATACAGGAAAGCAGATAAATAATTTTTAACTTCCACTTTCCGCTTACAATCGATAAAGTATATTCAAAGGGTTCTCTATTGGTAACAAAACAGATTTCTTTTGGCATCGTCAATACTTTCCTTTTCGTTAGTATGTTACATAAAAGTGCATACTATTTTTATTTATTAAACGCATTATAATAAAAGATAGCGAAGAACTCAATCATAAAGTGTGTATTTGAGTAAAAGAAAGAAGAGGAAAGTAATAATGATTATTGATGGACATTCCCACGTGACCTTACCGGTTGAAGCACATATTAAAGATATGGATGCAGCCGGAATTGATAAAACGATTCTGTTTTCAACATCGTTTCATCCGGAAATGGCTGAAAATGCCCAGGAAGTAAAAGTGGCCATGGCCTATCTGGGAGATTTGCTGGCGGGGAAAAAGGGCTCCATGATTGAGGTAAGAGAACAATCAATTACCGAATTGGTGGCAGCAATTAAGCAGTATCCCACCCGCTATATGGGGTTTGGAGCAGTGCCGCCAGGATTGGATTATGACACCACAATGGCATATGTGGATAGAAATATCAAAAGAAACCAGTTAAGCGGTCTGGGCGAATTCACCCCTGGTACTGGTCAGATTCAGTTGTTGGAAAATATCTTTAAAGCATCAAGTGAGTTTGGTAATCTGCCCATCTGGATTCATGCTTTTTTCCCATTGGGAGTACAGGATATCCGGGAGATCGCAGATTATGCCAAGCAATACTCACACAGCCCCATTATTTTAGGGCATTTAGGTGGGTGTAACTGGCTGGAAACCATGGATCTGGTCAAGGAAATACCGAATTTGTACTTGGATACATCAGCCTACTATTCCACCTTTGTTCTGGGGATTGTCATCAATGAATTGCCGGGAAAGTGCATCTTTGGGGTAGATCGCCCCTTTGGAGATCTGGCATTATCACAAGAAGCGATCTTAAAAGTAGCGAAAACACCTGCGATTGCAGCGGCTGTTCTGGGTGGAAATATGATGAGATTGCTTGGGATTGAATAACTATGAGAGCGACTTCGATTCGTAGTGTACCCTGTTGATGATTAAAGTCGGAGCGGGTTAAAACGAGGTTGTCGATAAACTACCGTACCGACCAATTGTTAATCTGTTGTTCGCTGCGGAATCGGACAGGCGATGCCGTGTCCGCTCCGATGCGTACAACATGATATAACAATTGTCGGTATTGGGTTATCTTTTTGACAGTCTGGAGGTTATGACGAAAGTCATAGCCTTTTATTGCTTTTTGCACTGTGTTAAAAACAATCAAAATGATATCTTAAGTATAGAAAATCTGTGATAACGGATTGATGCGGATCGTAGATAAAAAAGTGTGATAAAGAAAGGACGTTAATAATGGAAACTGCAATTGTAAAACTGGAAGGCTTGACAAAAAAATATGATGGCAAGGCCGTCGTCGATCATGTTTCACTGGAAATCCGTCAGGGGGAGATTTTTGGACTGCTGGGGCCTAACGGCGCCGGCAAAAGTACCACCATGAATATGATCTGTTCATTGGTGAAGCCAACAGCGGGCAAAATCAGGCTGTTTGGAAAAGATGCACAAACCGATATGAAGGAGGCCAAAGCCAGACTTGGTTACATTCCGCAGGAGCTGGCCATTCATGGCAATTTGAAAGCCTGGGAAAATGTGGAGTTGTTTACCTCGCTTTATGGTATAAAGGGCAAGGAACTGAAAAAAGCAATTGATGACTCATTGGAATTTGTTGGATTAAAGGATAAACGCAATGTCTTCAGTAAAAACTTTTCCGGCGGCATGAAACGCCGTCTGAATATTGCCTGCGCCATCGGCCATCATCCGGAGCTGCTGATTTTTGATGAACCGACGGTGGGTATTGATCCCCAATCCCGAAACTTTATTCTGGAAAAAATAAAAGTTGCCAATGAACAAGGTGCGACCATTATTTATACCAGCCATTATATGGAAGAAATCGAAGCGATCTGTTCCCGGATTGCGATTATGGATAACGGCAAAATCATTGCCATGGGCACCAAAAAAGAACTGACCGAACTGGTCACGGCAGAAGCCGATTCAACAATGAGTCTGGAAGAAGTTTTTTTGACCTTAACTGGCAAGAAGCTCCGCGATTATGCCGAGGGAGAACTATGAGATGCCACTGATACTGATCAAAAATAACATGAAACTGATGTTTCGGAGTAAGGCTTTTCTGCTGATGATGATCGTGATGCCGATCATTGTGATTGCGCTATTGTCCAGTGCTTTTAGGGATATGATGGCGTCAGCTCGAGAAATCGATCCGTTTACGGTGGGTTACCGGATCACGGCAGACAGCCCTTATCAGACGTATTTACCGGAACTCAAAAAAGCAAGTGCGGAGAACGATGTAACGCTCACTGAATATCCGGAAGGTGAAATTGAAAAGTTGATTAAAAATGGAACGGTCACAGCCTTTGTGGACATCCAGGGTGATGATTATATTCTGTATCAGTCAAGCGAGAAAAAGGCCGAAGCGTTGGTTACCGAGAGCATTTTTGACCGTTTCTTTTATCAGGTGGACGCCAACACCGCCCTGGTAAAAGCCCAAATGGCGCAGGGAATCGTTGATGTAAAATTACTGGAATCGGATGGCAATCGATTATCTCAAGAGGTGCTGGAAGTGGAACCAATGCCCACATCCACCGATTATTATGGCATTATCTACATTGTCTTCTGGAGTTTTTGCGGGATGATGCCATTGGCGGCGGTTATCTCCAGTGAACGTAAAAATGCCATTCCCCAGCGAATGCGGGTGTCACAAATGACAAAGACGCAGTTTTACCTGGCGAAGTTTGTGCCCTGTTTTCTGGTAACCTTTATTGAAATGGCTTTAGCCTGGACAATCTCAGCCCTATTATTTAACGTCCATTGGGGCCAGCTTCCGGCTTCAGTCGGAATTATCCTGCTTTCCACCATGGCGGCAGCGGCAATTGGCGTTTTTCTCTATCAGCTCTTTAGTAAAGTGGTTGTCAGCGTGGTCGTGGGTTTTGCATTGACCTGGGTGTTAGGATTTTTCGGCGGTTCCTTTGATCCGTACTTCTATGAAGATTTCCCGATCATGCTGATGAAAGCATCACCGATTTATTATGTTAATCGGACCTTGGTGGAGTTTTCCACCAAAGGATTCAGTGATTATACCGGAACCTGTCTGATTTATCTGATTGGCCTGATTTTGGTTTTTGGGATACTAGGCAGCATGCTGATGAACCGGAAAGTGGAGGAATAAAATGAATGGCTTTTTTACGATGGTAAAAACAAACCTGAAGTTACTGTTTCGGAATAAGGGTTATCTGTGTCTGGTGATTGTGCTACCAATTCTGTCGGCGGGCCTGCTGTCCCTGCAATTGGGTGATACCGTGACGATGAAGGATGACACCTCTTACGTGGTTCAAAACATTGAAGACCGGGATAAAAATATTACCAGTATTGAAAATACCAAGCTTTTGGTTAAAATCTATGACAACAGCAACACCGAACTTTCCGATGATCTGGCCCAGAATCTGGCGGGCTCAGGAATTTTTCGAATCTTCCGATATAATCAGGAAGTAGTTGATTTGGCCACTGCCAGAGCAGCTAGCATCGACAGCGCCGGGAAGAGTAATATTGGTGCAGTGGTCTATATTCCCGAGAATTTTGAGTCGGACATCTTATCCGGTGGCACTGGAAATTTGTCGATTATGGAGATCACTGAGGATGGGCGAAATGACTTGTTGGCCAGCCAGGTCAATACTTACATCAATTTTATGATGCAAGCCGCTGACAGCACGAGTTATGATAAAACGGCACTGGCTACGATGCTGGGTGAACTGAAAGAAAATCAGCTCAGCAAACGAATTGAAGCGGTGGAAGTCGGCAATAGCCTGACATTAACCAGTCAGCAGAACCGTCAGAGCACCCGCATCGGTTATTCAATTGCGGCGCTGACAATGGGTTTTCTCTTCTGTGGGGTTTTTATTTCGGACATCATCGTCAAGGAAAAAAACAACAAGGTCTATAACCGGATATTTTTGTCAAAAGCCAGTGTTCTCAGTTATGTATTAGCGAAAATGGTCATGATCTTGCTGACCGTTGCGATACAGACCGGAATTTTGGCCTTGGTAACGCCGATCATGGTGAGTACTGATTTTGGCATCCCTTTTGGTAGCTATTTGTTTCTGGTTTTCGGTCTGGGCTTATGTATCAGTACCCTTTCTGTGGTCATTGGCACCCTGGTCAGCAATACCATGAATGCGACCTATGCGGTCTTTGCCATCTGGATTGTCTCCAACATTATGGCTGGCTTATACTTTCCGATCACCAGTGCAGCCCAGTGGTGGGTAAAAGCGTCGCTGCTGATTCCCCAGCGATGGGTGATCGTTGCATCAGAAATGTTGATGACGGGAGCAACTGGAGTTTATGCAATGTACGGGCTGATTGTCGGCTGTTACCTGTTGATTCTCATGGCCGGCACCTCGATTGGCGTTATGGTTGGGAAAAAGGATTATTAAACAATTGCATTGAAGTAAAAATAAAATGTGTGATAAAATGTCCATAAAATAAAGCGGGGATGGGAAGTCAGACAGATGGTTGAAAAGATGAAGGAAAATTATTTTTCGATGATGAAGTTCAGCTGTCTGACGATCATGCTGGCATATGTGATTGTTGGCGATGAGAAGTCGCTTCAAGCGATTAGCCTGGAATCTTTTCTGCTGGGACTGTTTCTGGCAGCAGCGACCCTTTATGAATTGCTCGATAAGGAAAAAATCGGCTGCCTGCTTGCTGAAATAATCCTGGTGATAATGATCTTCGTTCTGTTTCGCGAAAGCAGCGTCGGTTTTTATTTAATTCCGGTGGTGGTACTGGATACGGTGGTTTATTTTAAATTACCCCTGATCGTTGGTTTGATGGCTTTTACCGGTGTCTTTTTGAGTCCGCCGGATTTAGCCGTTTATATGATTTTCTGTATCTTTATTAGTGTTATTTATTTCCAAAATCATGTGATGATTAAGAAGTATCAAGATAAGCTTGAAAATTATGAGCAGGAAGAGTTTAAATTAAAGGATTCCATTTCGGACAAAGACCTGCGGTTTAAAAAGAAACTGGAACAGAACAGCCTATATTATAAAAATCAGATGCTGGAAGAACGAGCTCAGATCTACCAGGCCTTGCATGATAAACTGGGGCATAGCATTAACGGATCCGTCTATCAATTGGAAGCCAGCAAAGTACTACTTAGTAATAAACCGGAAGAAAGCAGTCGGATTATTCAGGCCGTGATTGACACTTTAAGGGAAAGCATGGATGAAATTCGTTTTATCTTACGCAAGGAAAAACCGGATCGGAAAAAGGCGGCGCTGTTGCAGTTGCATGGGTTATGTGAAGAATGCCGGGAAAAATACGGCATCCAGGCGACCTTGCTGTTAGAGGGTGAAGATAAAGAGATCCCTGATCACATTTGGGAAGTGATTCTGGATAATGCCATTGAAGCGGTTTCCAATGCGCTTAAATATGCCGAATGCTCCAGACTGGCCATCGAATTGATGGTCATGAACAAAATCGTCCGCTGTAGTATTTATAATAATGGCACAAGTTGTGAAACCATCGTCGAGGGAATGGGCATTCAAGGAATGAAAGACCGCACCCGGAAAGTAAATGGACTAATTGATATTGATGGCCAAAACGGATTTCGGATCAATATGATTTTTCCGTTGACATCGTATGAGGAAAGGGGACAGGCATGAATAAAATAAAGGTAATCATTGTTGATGACTCCGATTTTGTGCGAGATGGCATGGGCATCATCCTTGGTGTTGATGACGAGTTTCATGTTGTCGGCTGTGCCAAAAATGGCAGAGAAGCCCTGGAATTTGCGATGGAGGAAAAACCGGATGTCTTTTTGATGGACATCCAGATGCCAGTTATGGATGGCATTGCCGCGACCAAAGAGATTGTGGCAAAAGGCTTGGGTAAAGTGCTGATCCTAACGACCTTTGATGACCGTGAACTGGTGGAACAGGCCATGAAAAATGGCGCTGACGGATACCTGATCAAAAATCATACCCCGGAACAATTGAAACAAAGCATCAAATCCGTTTATCATGGGGTTCATTTTCTCGACAGTCAGGTGCTTAATAAATTTACCGAACCGGAAACCAAATGCAGTACTGGTTTTGACGGCAGTTTGTTTACGGCCAGAGAATTGGGGATTATCGAAGCGGTAGCCGATGGCTTATCGAATAAGGAAATTGCCGAAAAACTTTTTCTGAGTGAAGGCACCGTCAAGAATTATATCAGTGTGATATTGGACAAGGGCAACCTTTCCCATCGAACCCAAATGGCCATTTATTATTTAACGGGTCGACGTTAGATATAGAAGATCTTATAACAAAACGCCATCAGAATAAAAATTCTGATGGCGTTTTGTTCAGTCTGTTTATCACTTCTGCGGCCGGTATTTTATGCCGGATCCAGTTGCTTCCATTTATTTCCCAAAACCGGCGGGATATAGTGGATCATTTGATTGACCAGTTCACCTGGGTCGGGTGAGACCAGCACCAGTTTGGTATTGGAGGGATTCATAAAGCCTTCATTGACAATGGTTTGTATCATGGCAATAAAGGTGTCAAAAAAATTGGAAATGTTGAGAACGCCAATCGGTTTCTTGTGAATCCCCAGCTGAGCCCAGCTGAGGGTTTCAAATAATTCTTCAAAGGTACCGACGCCCCCAGGAATGGCAATAAAACCGTCCGATAAGTCGGCCATGGTTTGTTTGCGTTCATGCATGTTTTTTACTTCGATAAATTGGGTCAAGCGTTCATTAATAACTTCTTTGGGAAAAAGTCCGCCGGGCATAACGCCAGTCACTCGGCCATTATGGTCAAGCATATGGTTGGCAATTTCGCCCATTAAACCGGTTTTTGATCCGCCGTAGACTAATTCAATATTATTTTCGACAAGCACGAGGCCTAATTTTTTTGTAATTTCTTGGTATTCCGGACGAACACCGAGATTGGAACCGGAATAAACACAGATTCTTTTCATTATTGCTTCCTCCCAGGATCATATAAAAAATTGAATGGATGCATCAGGATAGATGCATCCAAAACCATAAAATTCTATTAAGATCCTATAGTTTATCAAACTGCGATCGGTTTGACAAGCCGGAGATTAAATTTAATGCTTTGCTTAAGAATGATCAAGCGTTTTTTCATTTAAATGGGTAAGTTTAATGAATCAAATGACGATAAGTAAATTATGAAGATTTATTAAAGATTGGCTAAGGACATTGATAAAACAAACGCCAAATGCTATACTTTTTTAAAGAGAAAAGAAGGAGCGTGTTGATGAAACTGGATTACCGCCTTACTGTTTTGGTCGGACTTGGATTTATGACCATAAGTGCATTTTGGAGCTTGTATGACTTTGTGATTCCACTAATCATGTTAAAAGCTTTTCAACTGGGTGACACCATGGCGGGGGTAGTGATGTCCTTTGACAATGTGCTGGCGTTGTTCATGCTGCCGTTGTTTGGGATGCTTTCTGACAACACCAATACAAAAATGGGCCGACGGATGCCCTATATCCTCGGCGGAACCGCAGTAGCGGTTGTCTCCATGCTGTTAATTCCCTATGCGGTCATGGCCAATAAGATGGGCCTGTTTGTTGTAGCCCTGGCTTTGGCTCTGATAGCGATGGCTTTTTATCGGTCACCGGCGGTGGCGCTGATGCCGGATGTAACTCCGAAACCGCTGCGATCAAAGGGCAATGCTGTCATTAATCTGATGGGCGCAGTTGGTGGGATTATGGTTTTGGGGATGATGGCCCTGTTTGCGCCGACTAAAGATAATATCAACTACTGGCCACTTTTTCTGGCCACGGCCGGGATTATGATTGTCGGGGTTGTTATTCTTAAACTGACAGTCAACGAACCGGCGGCGGTAAAAAAAATGCATCGGGATAGTGCGGCCATGGGGATCGATGTGGAAGAAGCAAAGAATGATGATCAAACCCTGGTTCACCATGAAAAACTGCCCAAAGAATATCGCAGAAGTCTGATTTTCATTCTTTTATCAGTGGCACTGTGGTTTATGGGATATAATGCCGTCACTTCTGCGTTTTCAAAATATGCTCTGGTTGCTCTGGATATGAAGGAATCCCAGTCGGCATTGATTTTGATGGTGGCCAGTATTGCGGCAATTATTTCGTTTATTCCCGTGGGGATTATTTCGTCCAAGCTGGGACGGAAAAAGATGATCCTGATGGGGGTGGTAGTGCTGGCAATCGTATTTGCAACCTCTTCCTTTTACACTGCCTTTAATCCGATGTTGTTTGTCTCCTTCGCCTTAGCTGGGATTGCCTGGGCAGCGATTAATGTCAATTCCCTGCCGATGGTTCTAGAGATGTCCAAGGGGGGCAATGTTGGCCGTTATACCGGATATTATTATACCGCTTCCATGGCCGCTCAGGTAATCACACCGATTATTTCTGGAGCCCTACTGGAACAGCTGGGTTATTATACCCTGATGCCCTATGGGGCTTTATTTACCGGACTGGCATTTTTAACAATGATGATGGTTCAACATGGGGATTCAAAACCGATTGCACCCCGATCCAAGCTGGAGGTTTTTGATGTGGTGGATTAACGTAACCGATGATATCAAAATGGGAGGTCGGACAGGATGCTCTTGATATTAATTGTTATTACCCTATTTCTGTTATTTCTTTTTTATCTCTATATTATTTCTCCAGATGAACTGCCAAAAAATTCAGATGTGAGACTCTGGCGAAATAGCTACGCCCATCGCGGTCTTCATGAGAAAGATAAGTCAGTTCCGGAAAACTCCATGGCGGCCTTTGCCAAAGCCGTTGAGGCCGGATATGGAATAGAATTGGATATCAACCTGACAGCTGATGGAACAGTGGTGGTCTTTCACGATGACAGCCTGTTGCGGGTGTGCGGTGTGGATAAATTGATTACCAACTGTACAGTAGCGGAACTGTCTGCTTATCGACTGGAAAACACCAGTGAAGGCATTCCTTTGTTGGAAGACGTGCTCAAGCTGGTGGATGGCCGGGTGCCGATGATTATCGAACTTAAAAATACCAAAAATTGGCCGGATCTCTGTGTCAAAGCAGCAGCACTGCTCAGTGATTATCCGGGACCTTATTGTATCGAGTCTTTTCATCCGGGAATTGTCCGCTGGTTTTATAAAAATCAGCCCAAGGTGGTCCGTGGTCAGCTTTCCGCTAACCATCGGAGCTTTGAAGGAACACCGCTGTGGCAAAGCTTGCTGATTGCTTCTATTATGACAAATGTAGCATCCCGACCGCATTTTATTGCGTATAATCATGAAGATACCCGTCATCGGCTCCGTCTGAGATTTTTTAAGATGTTAGGCGGGAAACTGATCGGTTGGACAGTCCGGGACACCGATAATAGCGACGAGTGCCAGAGACGCTTTGATGTGATTATCTTTGAATTTTTCAGACCATCGGTTCAAATACGGTCCGAAAAATTAAATTTAACATAATATTTTTCAAACATTAATCAAGTTTTAATGATAGATAGAGATAATAGTAGGGTAAATAGAGAAACACCAAAAGAAATTGACGATTATTTATAGATTAACAGGAGTGGAGAGGGAACATGACACTATATATCATGGCCGGAATAGCCATATTTATTATTTATATTTTATTGCTTCTCCCGGGCAGAATGCCAAAGGAGGTTGATGACCGACTTTGGACCAGTTACTATGCCCATCGGGGATTACACGAAAAAGACAAGTCAATACCGGAAAATTCCATGGCCGCTTTTAAAAAAGCAGTGGATGCCGGTTATGGGATTGAAATGGATTTAAATCTCACCGCTGATGGAAAGATCATTGTTTTTCATGATGATAATTTACTGCGTTTGTGTGGGGTAGATAAATTAATAACGGATTGTACATATGAAGAACTATTGGCCTTCAGCCTGGAAAATACAGAGGAAAAAATCCCCTTGTTTGAAGAGGTTCTAAAAATGGTGAATGGTAAGGTTCCCTTGATTGTGGAACTTAAGAATACCAAAAATCTCAATGAATTGTGTTCAAAGACCGCCAAACATCTTGATGATTATGAGGGACTCTATTGTGTCGAATCCTTCCATCCTTTGATTGTCCGATGGTTTTATAAAAATCGTCCGGATGTGGTCAGAGGACAGCTTTCAGTTGGCCGCAAGAGTCTTAAGGGCTTAGATGTTAAATTCTGGCAATGGCTACTGATCATTTCATTTGCCACAAATTTTGTTGCGCGCCCTCATTTTATGGCATTTTATCATGGTGATGCCCGACGAAAACTGGGCCTCAGTCTGTTTCATTTGTTGACCGGAAGACTTGTCGGATGGACCGTTCAGGATACAGATGATATTGAGTACTGCAAGAAAAAATTTGATGTGATTATTTTTGAGTATTTTGAACCATGAGTTTGGATGATCGTGAAAAGTAAATTAGCAGGCACAAATTAAAGTTGATATTAATAAGACTTCATTGACAGATCATTAGTCATGAAGTCTTTTTTTATGGAAATTAGCGTTGTGGTCTTAAAAAAACAGACTAATTTTATAGACCAAAGTAGACAAGGACTCGTTATCTGTGCACAGTTGATAAAAAATTGATAAATAACGGTTATTATAGATTAGGTAATTGCGAAACTGCACCCAAAGCAACCGTTGTTTGATGATTTTCAATTTCGCAAATGCTCAGTTATAATAGAAACGTGAACGGGAGATGATCAGATGCAAAGCAAAATATTAATCGTTGATGATGAACCGGATATTGTCGGATTACTGCAGGACTATTTCGAAATAAATGACTATCAGGTCATAACCGCAGAAAATGGAACAGAAGCAATGCGTAAGGTTGAAAAGCAACCGGATTTGATCATCCTGGATATCAATATGCCGGATATGAACGGACTGGAAGTCTGTCAGAAAATCAGGGGTTTTGTACCCTGTCCGATTTTGTTTTTAACGGCAAAGGTGGAAGAGTCGGATAAGATCATTGGCTTTCAGGCTGGTGGCGATGACTACATCGAAAAGCCATTCAGTATCGATGAGTTGGGTGCTCGGGTAGAAGCACATTTGCGACGGGAAAATCGAAATCAGGTTAAAACAAAAACAAAATTTGATAAGAATTTGGTCATTGATTATCTGGAACGGGGAGTTTATTATTGTGACGAGCCGGTTTGTTTCGCCAAAAAAGAGTTCGAGATCGTTGAGCTTTTATCAATGAATCGCGGTCAGATTTTTGATAAAGAACGTATTTATGAACGGCTTTGGGGCTGGGAGAGTGATGGTGACAGTTCTGTTGTGGTTGAACATATTCGGCGAATCCGGGGGAAATTTACGGCTGCCGGAAGCCCGCAATATATTGAAACCGTATGGGGAGTGGGCTATAAATGGGTGAAATAAGATTCCGTTTCTGGCGGAAATTCAGGATCAGAAACATGACGATTTCCCAGACATTCATACTTTTAACGGTGTTGACGCTACTGGCAGCGACGATCGCGTTAATGTTTGAATTGGCCGTTTTTGAACACCTTCAAAATACTATCATGGCACCTTATCTTGAAGATTATGAAATCGCTCCGGGCTACAATACCCAAGTTTTAAAAACCGAGCCAGTTGGAGTGGACGCCGTATTGATTGATTGGATGTCAGATATTCAAATGATTGTGGTTATCACAACCATTGGGGGACTTATCGGTATCGAAGCGCTAATTTTTTATCAATTGAAATTAAAAAAGCCACTCCATATTTTAGATGAAGCATCCCGTAAAATTGCTAATAATGATCTGGATTTTCAAGTGATCTATAACAGTGAAGATGAAATGGGTAAACTTTGCCAGTCATTTGAAATAATGCGGGCATCACTGGAGGAAAGCAATCGTCAAATGTGGCGAACAATGGATGAACGGAAACGTCTCAATGCAGCTTTTGCCCACGATTTGAGAACACCATTGACGGTGCTGCGGGGCTATACCGATTTCTTGGCAAAATATCTGCCTCAGGATAAAATTAGCAAGGACAAACAGTTACTTACGGTTACGACAATGAGCGACCATATCGAGCGGCTTGAAAACTATGTCACAAGTATGAATACCCTGCAGAAATTGGAAGATATTATGGTATATCCGCAGAAAGTCGAACTGGAGGCTTTCATTGTACAACTGCAGGAATCGGCGGAAATACTCGGCAAGGAAAAGGCGTTGAGAATTTCTTTTTTAAACAATGGCAAAGAAAAATTTCATGCGATTGATCCTGAAATTGTTATGCAGGTCTATGAAAACCTGGTGTCGAATGGGGTGCGTTTTGCAAAAAAGAAATTGACCATTGGTGTTGATGTTAAGCAAGGTTTATTTGCGATCAGGGTAATGGATGATGGGCCGGGGTTTGGAAAGCATGAATTAAACAAGGTATCCGATCCATTCTATATTGGAAAAACCGAGAAATCGGCAAAAGCAGAAAATCATTTTGGACTCGGTTTGCATATCTGCAAAATACTATGTGAAAAACATGGCGGTTCACTGATTATCAAGAACAATATCAGCGGTGGTGGGTCAGTGACGGCAAAATTCCCCGAAAATATTAATAATTCGGTTAGTTTATAAAAAGTAGATAAATGTAACATAAACTCTTCTTGAAGGCGGAGAATATTCCGCTCTGAAAGGAGAGCTTTTTATTGGCATTAGATATAAAATCAAAAGAAAATCAAATCAAAGATCATTCTGATCGACGAAAAAAAATGATTAGCGCAGTGGCGATGCTAATTTTTGGGGTGCTTTCAGTTTTAATTCTCATCCTGGTTGGCAAACCGATGATCGCCTTTGTATCCGAGCTGCCACAATACCGGGAATGGGTAGATAACAATGGACTGATCAGCCGTTTAGTTTTTGTTGGGATGATGACGCTTCAGATTATTGTTGCCTTTATTCCGGGAGAACCCCTTGAAATTGCGGCCGGATATGCATTTGGATTCTGGGAAGGAAGCTTACTATGTTTAGTCGGGGCAGTGATTGGCAGTGCGATTGTTTTTCTGTTTGTTCGTCACATCGGCATGAGAGCGGTGGAAGTGTTTGTTTCCAGAGAGAAGATACAGTCCCTAAAATTTTTAAAGAATACCAAAAAACTCAACAGTGTCGTTTTTCTTTTGTTTCTGATTCCCGGGACACCAAAAGATATTATGACCTATTTCATGGGCATGACAAAGATGAAATTTTCAACATGGTTACTCATTACTGGGATCGCCCGGATTCCCTCGGTTATCACCTCAACGATGTGTGGCGATGCATTGGGGATCGAAAACTATACTGTCGCCATTTGGGTCTTTGGACTAACCGCCGTGATCAGTTTGATGGGGTTGCTTTCCTACAAAAAAATAAGTTATGTCGGTAAGAAGCAGAATGAGGAATAAAGATCACAAGAATGCCGTTCCAAATTATTTGAAAACCAGCGCCCATTGACAGACCCTGATTTTCACAATATACTTGAGAAAACTAAGTAAAGTGAAGCAGGAGGAAACAATGGCAATACGACAACTTCGACAGGATGAGGATGCAATACTCAGAAAAAAATGCAAAGAAGTGACCGAAATTGATGAAAAAATACAAATGATTCTCGATGATATGCTGGAAACCTTGCATAGTATTCCCAATAGTGCCGCAATTGCCGCCAATCAGGTGGGTATCCTGAAGCGATTGGTGGTTATTGATATGGGTGAAGGGGTGATGAAGCTGGTTAATCCCGAAATCATTGAGACCAGTGGTGAACAGGAATGCACGGAAGGATGTTTGAGCTTTCCGGGAAAGTTTGGAACGACCGTCCGTCCGCAAAAGGTGACAATTAGAGCATTAAACGAAAACGGGGAAGAAATCATCATTACCGGCGAAGATGACCTGGCCAAATGCTTTTGCCATGAACTGGATCATCTGGATGGGGAAGTGTTTGTTGATAAGGTAATCGCCTTTCTGGACGTTTAGATAATGAATGGGACAAGCGATTTAATAAAAGGATAAGGGCATGAAAATTGATCGACTCATCGGGATATTATCCATCCTACTGCAGCAAAAAAAAGTGACGGCGCCCTATTTGGCGGAAATGTTTGAAGTCTCCCGCCGAACCATTAACCGGGATATTGAAGACATTTGTAAGGCCGGAATTCCGCTGATGACGACTCAGGGAGCAAACGGCGGCATTGCCATTATGGAAGGGTACAAGATCGACAAAACCCTGCTGTCATCAGCTGAGCTGCAGTCGATCCTGGCCGGGCTAAAAAGTCTGGACAGCGTCGCCGGAACCAATCAGTATCGGCAACTCATCGATAAATTGGCGGTGGACGGGGGAACAACTCAGCCGGATAACCATATTATCATTGATCTATCCTCACACTATAAAAATTCACTGGCCCCCAAATTTGAAACCATAAAAAAAGCCATCGACCAGCGGCGGCTGATCGCTTTTTATTACTACTCACCTAAAGGAGAAAGCAACCGACAGATTGAACCTTATTTAATTGTCTATCAATGGTCATCCTGGTATATTTGGGGCTATTGTCCAGAGCGATCCGATTATCGCCACTTCAAACTCAATCGTCTCTGGGATTTGCAGGTACTGGAGGAGACCTATGAACCTCGGGATTTGCCGGAATATAACAGTCAGAAGCAATTGACCATGCCCAGCCAGATTCATCTGGTGGCAGAATTTGACCCAGTCATGAAATGGCGGCTCATTGATGAATACGGGATTGATTGCTATCAAATGACCAATGAAGGAAAGCTCCATTTCGAATTCTATTTTTCCAGCCAAGAAAATCTTTTTAGTTGGCTGCTGAGCTTTGGCGCTGGGGCTGAAATTATTGAACCTAAAGAATTGCGCGAAGAACTGTTAAAGGTAACCGAAAAAATCAGCAAAAAATATACCAAGCATGAGTAATGGTTTTGTAAACATGACATACAGGTGTCGTGATTACTGAGGTACAATCATTTAAAAACGAGGAGGAATAGAAATGAAATTTGAAGCACCGATGCTGGTGGTGGATGATATCAATCGTTCACGGGCTTTTTATTGTGATGTTTTTGGTTTGGAAGTGGTGATGGATTTTGGTGAGAATATTACCTTCGATGCCGGGTTCTCATTGCAGGATAAGGCGCTTTGGGCAAAATTTATTCATCGGGATGAAGCGGACATTGTCTATCGAGGCAACGATATGGAAATGTACTTTGAAGAAGAAAATCTTGATGATTTTTTAGAACATCTGAAAAGTTTTGAGGGTATCAAATATTTGCACGATCTGGAGGAAGCCGCCTGGGGACAGCGGTCGATCCGCTTTTATGATCTTGATTATCATATCATCGAAGTCGGCGAAAGCATGGCCATGGTATGCCGGCGTTTTTATGACCAGGGCATGACCGTGGAAGCCATCGTGGAGCGAACCATGATGCCGCTTGAAGCAGTTAAGAGTTTTCTATAAATATAGCTGAATTTTATTGCTAGATTAAATCGTCGCATTTAATTAAGGCATTTAATCTGTGTGTTGAATCTAAATATGAGAATCCCTTCAAACAAAATTTGGAGGGATTCTTTTACGTCGATTTTAAAAATGATATAATAAAAGGGTTAAAATTGAGAAGAAAAGGATATAAATATGAACACAGATATCACGATACGAATGGCAAAGCAATCAGACACAGAAGAAATATTGGCTATTTATGCACCCTATGTCAGGGATACAGCCATCACCTTTGAATATACCGTACCTACCATTGAAGAATTCAGCGCAAGAATGAAAAAGACACTGAGTAAATACCCCTACCTGGTGGCCGTACGGAATGAGGAAATCCTTGGCTATGCCTATGCATCGGAGTTTAAAAGCCGGGCTGCCTATGACTGGGCGGTGGAAACGACCATTTATATTAAACAAGAAACCCGAAAAAATGGGGTTGGTAAAAAACTTTATCAGGCCATGGAGAAAGTCTTGGAAAGACAGCATATCTGTAATCTTTATGCCTGTATTGCCTATCCCAATCCCGGGAGCATCGGTTTTCATGAACATTTAGGTTACCGAACCATTGGTCATTTTTCAAAATGCGGTTATAAGCTGGAAACCTGGTATGACATGATCTGGATGGAAAAAATGATTGGCGAGCATGAAATGAGTCCCCAGCCGTTTATTCCCATCACCGAATTAGATGATCAAAGAGTGTTTTAATAAACAAGGAGAACAATTCATGATATATGTGGCTTTATTACGGGGAATTAATGTGGGTGGGAAAAACAAAGTTGAGATGAAACGATTAAAAGAAACCTTTCTACGGTTAGGACTGGAATCGGTGGTGACCTATATTAATTCCGGCAATGTAGTTTTTGTGGATGCGCATCAGACCAAAGATGCGTTAGCAGAAAAATTGCGTCAGGCAATTTTGCAGGAATATGATCTGGACATTCCGGTATTGATTCGTAGCCTGGATGATTTTGAAATCTTAATGGAAACCTTGCCAGATGACTGGAAAAATGATGATGCCATGAGATGCGATGTGCTGTTTCTGGAAAGTGGATTGGATGAAGCTATGGTGATGGAAAAGTTGACCGTCAAACCCGGGATTGATAACGCCCTACAGGCAACTGGTGTGATTATCTGGTCAGTTGACAGAAAAAATGTCACCCGCAGCAGTTTGACCAAAATTATCGGAACTGACCTTTATAAAAAAATGACAGTGCGAAATGTTAATACCACTCGAAAACTTTATGAGATGATGAAAAGCATTTAAATTGAACCATCTTGTTGCAGGCAACAAAATAGTTCAACATCAAATCACAAGAGTGCAGAAGTCAAATAGAAATTTTGGAAGACCGTGAAAGCTAAAAAGTGTCGCTGATTTAACAAAAAAGCAATAGACAAAACAGTGAAAAAAGAATACACTGAGAATAAAAATTTACGAAATATATCCTAAGAGATGCATAAAAATTAAACTTGGAGGCACATAGTGAAAACGATCAACTTGAAACTGATGCTTATTCATCGTGGAACCCGGACCCATTCAATCACGCAAATTGAGCCCATTGGCCATATGTCGCTGGCAGAAATGATGGCCAGCAAAGGGATTGATGTGGCTGTTTTTTCAGGTGAACTGTTAAGAGGGCTGGAATTTCTGGAAGCGACAGGCTCAGACAAAAACACCGTGGTGGGTTTATACTGTGATTATGAGAATCAGTCAGCGGTTGAAAGTTTTACGAATGAAATAAAAAGGCGATTTGGTGCCATTGTCTTTGTGGGCGGCCCCCAGACCGTTGGTTTAGGGGAGGACTTTTTGCGATCCAGTCAGGCCGACGCGATCATGCGAGGGGAAGGCGAGTTTTCTCTTTATGAAGCCATCCATGCCATTCAACATGAAGAGACCGAAAAATGGGAAGCAATTTCCGGGATGTGCTCATTCCGGAAAGATGGCAGCTATTATGACAACGGCATTTATCCGGCGATTGAGAATCTGGACGAATTGCCCATTATTACCGGCAAAATTAAATCCTCCCAGCATCAGGGAATAAATCATATGGCAGTCATGTCAGGACGAGGGTGTCCTTTCCACTGCTCTTTTTGTTATGAAGGGGCAAACAGCAAGAATGTCAGGCGACGCAGTGTCGAAAATGTGATGAAAGAAATCCGCTGTCGCCTGAAACAGAATCCCAATGTAAAGTATATCTTTTTCGGCGATGACACCTTCACGCTGGATAAGGAACGGGTGCGAACCTTTTGTGAGCAACTCAAAGAATTGCGCAAAGAACACGACTTTGTCTGGTTTGCCGATGCGCATGTCAATATTGTCATTAAATATCCGGAAATTGTCAAAATGATGGTGGAAGCCGGTCTGGTACGGATGCAGATTGGGATTGAAAGCTGTAATCAGCATATCATTGATATCTATAATAAAAAAATTAAACGGGAAGGGCTTTTTGAAGTCATTGAGATCTGCAAAGCCGCTGGATTACCCCAGCTGGTGGGTAACATCATTATTGGCGGCGCACTGGAAACCCGGGAAACTCTGGATTATACCTTTGAAACAGTCAATGAAATGATCAGAGCCGGTCGGGGCATGGTTGAAGTGGTCAGTACCTTTTACATGCCTTTTCCGGAAACTGCGATGTCCAAGAATCCGGAAGCCTTTGGGATTTTTGTAAAAGATGAACAGGCCATCACATCGGTGGGTGATTTTCCGGTGATTGAAACCGCAACCCTGAGCATTGAGGAAATCTGCGCGGCCCGAAATGAGTTTTTTGAAACGAATACCAGACTGATGCGAAAAATGCTCAGTGATGGCGAAATCCCTGACGAGGTGATTCTGGAAAGCTATGCCCTCAGTGAAAAATACGGTCTCAGCGGGATGTGGCAGGGACTGGCTTATTCGCGCTACCCCTATTTTGATGCCCAGTACAAGGCCCGAATCCGGGGAGATAAGCTCACTAAGGATTACGAAGGAGACGCGGTATTTGATACCCATCCCCAGCGGATTGCTCTGCTTTCGCTGACTCCTGAGCTGGCAGCAGAAATTCCGGTCTTAAATGGATTTGTTTATTCGCCTTTTGAATTTGAGGTATTGAAATACACCTCCGGAAAACTGACCATGAACGAGATGGCCGAAATACTTTTTCCCAAATACCAGAAAAGTTTTGAGAATTTTGCTGCATTTAAAGGTCATTTGCTGGAGACGATCAAAAAACTGGAAAAAGTGGGTATGTGTGTGTTGTCAGGTTCCCTGAAGGCTGAAGCAGCCGATCAAGAATGGAAAAATGCAGTGGTAAAAAAAGTTGAGGATACCGTGAAAAATAAGGTTATGCTTTTTAAATTATCAACCATCGGGATGGAAATTGCTGGTTTTAGCAGAAACGGGGCTTTTCTGGGGATCTATGGCCTGGCCAGTTATCTGGATGCTAAAGGATATGACGCCATCGTTTGTGAATGCCGGCCAGATCAGGCACTGGATTTTCTGAAACGATATCCCTTTAATGAAATTTGCGGCATCGGTTTTTCGGTGGATTTTGAAAATAAACACGTCGCCAAGAAAGTCAGTGCCGCGATTACCGAAACCTATGGGATTCCGGTGTTGATTGGTGGACCGGAAGCCATTTCGCTGGATGAAGATTATCTGCGGCAGTCAAGAGCCTGCGCCATTGTCAGAGGCGAGGGCGAACTGGCGATGGTGGCGGTTCTGGATGCTTTAAGAGCAAAGAAAACCCTGGATGAAATTCCGGGGATCTTCTATATCAATGGGAATAATGAATGCATCGATATGGGTGAAGGTCCGGTGGTGGAAAATCTGGATGATCTGCCCTTCCCGGCCTATGATAAAAGCATTACCCCCATTGATTTTAGCAGTCTTTATTTAATGAGCAGCCGGGGTTGTCCCTACCACTGTGTTTTCTGCCATGAAGGCGCCTTAAAACGGCCGATGCGCCAGCGGAGTGTGGCAAACGTCATTGCCGAAATGAAACATTTTCTGCTTAAATACCCGGAACTGAGTTATTTTAAATTCTGTGACGATACCCTGGTTACGGATCCCAAATGGTTGGATCAGTTTTGTCGGGAGGCCAAAGCGCTTCAGTCAATTAAACCCTTTCAGTTTTATTGTGAGGCTGATGTGGTGTCCTTAAGCAAACGACCGGAAGTATTAAAAGATATGGTCGAGGCTGGACTTAACCGGCTTCAAATCGGCATTGAAACGGTGGACAAGGAGATGCTCAAAATTTACCGCAAAAATATTTCGCCGGAAATGGTGGAAACCGTAGTGAAAGCGGCCTACGATGCCGGGGTTCAGCAGGTCTTCGGAGCCCTATTGGTTGGCGGTCCCTTTGAAAACCGGGAGCATATCGAAAAAAATAAAGCCTTTGGTGCCAAGCTCCTGCGGCTGGGTCCGGGGATGATGGAAATCGCCCCCAGCATTGTCATGCCTTATCCGATGACGGATATTGGGCTTCATCCTGAAAAATATGGGCTGACGATTTATGATCAACAGGGTCTGGGCAGCATTTCTGATTACCCCATTATGGACAGTGAAACCATGGATCGCCGGGAGATTATGGGCGCCTATCAGGAATACCTCCAGAGCTTTGTGGATGAGGTGAAAATCATGCTTAATGATGGGGAGTTAGGTCACGAGGATATTTTAAGATGCTATCAAACATCCCTGGCTGCCAATGGTCCCAAATATTGGATTAATATTATTTCTCACCATAAGCCAACCTTGACAGCCTATTACACCATGCTGGCCCGGGAATCCGCCAGTCGGGTTGCGGATGTGGATCCAGCCGAACTACCGAACTGGCGACCCCAGCGAATGATTGAAATGTGGCGGGATATGGATTTTTCTCAAGGTTACCCGGTGTTGTGGGGCGAGGCGCTATCACCTTTTGAATATGAAATTATGAAATACTGTACCGGCAAAAGTACCGTCGCGACCATTGCTGACATCCTCTATGACCGATTTGGCAAACCATTTGAAGAAAGCCGTGATGAATTGATGCAACGGATCATAGAAACCATGAAAGTTTTTGATAAAAAATATTGGCTTCTTGTGGTTCCATTCTAGAAAATGGGTAATAAGATGAAGATACTCCTTTGTAATGTATCAAAAAAATATGAAACAAACGCCCATGACTATGTGGGGCTTTTCTATCTGGCCGGAGCATTGGAAGAAGCCAGCTTTGAGCCTCTGGTTTTTCATGGAAAACCAGAAAAACTGATGACCGAGATCGAAAAGAATCAACCAGCGGCCATTGGCTTTTCCTGTGATTTCGACAATCGTGAACTGATTGAAAATCTCGCTAAAAAAATAAAAGTAAAATGGGACATTCCCATCATCGTTGGCGGACCCCAAAGTATTGGATTAGGAAGTGAATTTCTGGAAAAAAGCCAGGTCGATTATTTGTTAAGAGGCGAAGGCGAGAACACACTGCCGCAACTCTTAAATGCCGTGTTAAAAGAAAATGGCGAGTTAAGTGACATCAAAGGTCTGGCCATGATTCATGACGGTGTTTTTACGGAAACGCTGCCAGAAATCATCGAAGATCTGGATGCGTTGCCGTTACCGGCCTACCATGCTTCCCTGCATATCGATCACGCCTATGGCAAATTGATTTTCACCGGCAGAGGGTGTCCCTATCAATGTGTCTACTGCGCACCCAGTCCCGGCAAACAAAAGGTACGGTTAAGAAGCATTCCGTTAGTGCTGGATGAAATCAAACTCAACTTAAAAAACAATCCCGATTTAAACTATATTATTATCATGGATGATGCCTTTACCCTCAATCGAGAGCGGATTGAAGAATTTTGTCAAGGGATGAAAGAAATCAGAAAAAACCGGGATCTGGTCTGGTATTGTGAATGCCATGTGGGGCAAATAAAAAACTGGATGGATATTCTGCCTACGATGATTGAGGCTGGGCTAATCCGGCTGCAGATTGGTATTGAATCCGGAGATCAGAAGGTCATTGATCAGTACAACAAGCATGTGAAGATAACGGATATCATTGAATTTGTGTCCTATGCAGCCGATTGTGGATTGACCCAGATTGCTACCAATTTTATTGTTGGCGGGCCTGAGGAAGAATCAGGAGCAACCGCCGCACTCATCCAAACCCTGATGGATCAGGCTCCCGGAGTCATTGATATCATCACTGGTTTTTTAAGGGCTTATCCGGGCACCGCAATATTAAATAATCCGGAGAAATTCAAGTTACAGCTTCATGACCAGGACGGTCGTCTTTCCAGTGATGATTATCCCTTTGTGACACCAATAGGATGCAGTCAGGATCAGGTCATGAAAAACCGTCAGGAACTCAATAAGATCATTCGACAAAGTATGCAAAAGAAAATTAAAAACCATGAATTAAAAAACGAAGTGGTGTTGAAGCAATTTAAAGCTGCGCTGAATTATGGCATCAGGAGCCGATGGTTTGAGGAAATTTCCGCCAATCCAAGAGCCTATGAATATTACTATGTCCTCTATTTAAATGAGGGACAGGACTTTGAACAATCGCTGGATTTTACCAGAGATTACCCCCAACGAACGTTTGAACTTTGGCGAACCATGACCTTTACCGAAGGGTTCCCAAAATTAGATGGCATGGCACTTTCACCGTTGGAGTATGAGTTGCTGTTACGCTGTGCCGGAAAAAGAAGCCTGGCCGAGATCGAAACCGAATTGTTTTCAATATTCGGTGGCCCTTATCAAAACCAGGTGGAATTCCATGGAAAATTAGTTGATATTCTGTATCAATTTAATTTTAAATATTGGCTGACTCATTTTATGATTTAGCCAAAATCGTTTGGAAAGGAGGAAGAACATGAGTATTGATGGTGCAAAAGCATTAGCCGCAAAAGTATTAACCGATGAGGCGTTGGCAAAACAACTAGATGATGCTAAAACAGAAGCAGAATTTGATGCAGTTGTTGCAAAATTGGGTTACAGCTGTACAGCAGCTGAATTTGATGCTGCTTTTAAAGAAGCACAGGCAAAACAACCAATCAGTGATGATCAATTGGATCAGGCTGCCGGTGGTTTAAGTATTGTAGGTGTGGATTACGCATTTACAGCAACACAAACAGCTAGAGCTTAGTAAGCAAAGAAGGGGTTCTACCCCTTCGAAGGTTGTCGATGGACTACCGCACCGACCAATTGTTAATCTGTTGTATGCGCGCAATTCGTATAGTTGCATTTAATGATTCGATTAAATATGACGATTTCTGGCAACGGTTCGCCTTAAGGCACAGGGCCTGCCCTTTGGGTACAACATGCCAACAATTGTCGGTGCTAGGTTATTTTTTAGACAGTCTTCGAAGGGGGAGAAAGAGACATGGAACTATTATTGATTAAATCACACCGCTATGTCAGCGGTTATATTCCCGGAAGCAATCTGGGAATGAATATCCTGACCCAATTATTAACAAAAAAAGGTTATGATGTCCAGATGTTTCAAGGCTATGCCAAAGAAGCGATGGATTATGTCAAGGCACTGATGGAAAAAGAAGATCATCCGAAAATCATCGGTTTTTACTGTGATTTTAACAATATTCACTGGGTTAAGATCTTTGCGCAGGAAGTCAAAAAATCTTATCCAGATGTGATTTTGTTAGCTGGCGGCCCACAAACGGCCGGGATGGATGCCGATTTTTTAAAAGAAACGGCCATCGCAGCAGCCTGTATCGGTGAAGGTGAAGAAACCATTTTGGAACTGATGGATCTTTTTATCGAAAAAAAAGGAGCGCTCAACGATATCCAAGGGATTATTTTCCGGGATGAAGACGGAAAACTGGTGGAAACCGAACCAAGAAAGCCACCGGAAGATTTAGACAATATTCCCTGGCCGGATATCACCCTGACCAACGATTATAAATATTATGGACTGCTGCCGATCTTGACCGGACGGGGCTGTCCTTTTGGCTGTACCTTTTGTTATGAAGGTGCCAATGCTAAACGGGTTCGCCGTCACTCGGTACCTTCGCTGATGACGGAAATCAGAGCGAACTTTAAACGGAACCCAGCCATCAATTACATTAATTTTCTTGATGATACCTTTACTCTGGATCATAAACGCGTTGATCAGATTTGTGAAGAAGTCAACAAAATCAGGGCAGATTATGATTTTGTCTGGTTTGCCAGCGCCCATATTTCAACCATTGACAAGCATCGGGAGATGGCCAGGAATCTGGCGGATGCCGGTCTCAAAAAGATTTTTTTTGGATTGGAATCTGGTAGTGATCAGGTTTTAAAAAGTTATAATAAAAAAATAACCCGACAAATGGCCGTGGATGTCATTGACCATTGCGTGGAATCAGGAATTCATGGCATTTCCGGCAATATTATTATTGGCGGGCCCCATGAAACGAGGGACACCATCAAAGGATCAGAAGACTTGATTATGGAACTGCTCCATAATGCTCCGGGTCAGTTCGAAACCGCTTATTTTTCATTTTTACCTTATCCCAAGACCCCCATTACCCTTAATCCCGAAAAATTCGGTATGGCAATTTATGAGGAGCTGATTGATTGCTGTAATGAGGATATTCCTCTTTCTCGAACCCAAGCACTGGATTTTACTGATCTGATCAATATTCGCCTCCAGGCCAATAAACGGCTGCAGAATGAAATGCGTAAAATTTATTTTGACGGAAAAATTCCCGAAGCGGTTATTCTGGATTCCTACCGACTCGGCCGCCAATACGGGGTATTTACCCGTTGGAATGATTATGTCTATAAAAATATTCCCATTGATGATGCATACTGGAAAATGCGGGCCTCGGATGAGTATGTTACCAATGCGCAACTGGGGAGAAATGATGAAGATGCGCTTATCCACCGAACCTTTGAATTATGGTTATATACCGATGTTACTGGCGAAAAGCCACAGATATTTGATCAAACGCTGGACGAAATTGACTATACCCTCTTAAAACTCTGCAACGGACGATTATCGAAAAAAGAAGTGCTGCAGCAGGCCAGAAAAAATCTGGATCCCCAGGAAAAGAACTTGGTTTTTTATGATGCAGCAGCCCAATCCCTGGATAAAATGGAGGGGAATAAGTGGATTTTATATCGGAAACCATAGCCAGTAGACCAAAGGTTTTACTGGTTTATACGCAGCGCATGGTCCGGGGTCGGACCTTTGAAATGATCGAAAATCTGGGGATCTTAACCCTGGCTGCTCAACTCAATGCCAATGGTTTTGAGGCCAAAGCCTATACTGGCATTACCACCGATGCGGTCAAAACCATTGAAAAAAGCAAAGACGATTTATTTGCAGTCTGTTTTTACTGTGATTTTGATAATCGCTCAGCGGTTGCGGCCATCATCAACTATTTAAAAAGCGATAATGACTTTTATATAGTCTTGGGCGGCCCCCAAACCCTGCATATGACCAGTGCGGATTTGAAGACCTATGGAGCCGATGCCATTATCAAAGGCGAAGGGGAAGAAACCCTGTTGTCCTGGTTAAATACCAAGATCAGAGGCGCAGAGGTTGTTGTTCAGGGCGAAATCCGGCCTGATCAAAATGCCGATTATGTCTATCTGGAAGAATTTTCAAAATACGAATTACCCCGCAATGAAGATGTGCTTAATTATCAGGAACGACCACTGCTGTCGGTGATTACCGCCAGGGGCTGTCCTTATCGCTGCGCTTTCTGCTTTGAGGGCGGGAATTCCAAGAATTTGAGAATGCGCTCGGCTGAAGAAGTACTAAACGAAATCGAAACGCGCTTAAAAAACAGTCAGCGTCCCCGGTACCTGTTTTTCTGTGATGATACCTTTACCACCAATCCAGTACGCCTGCAAAAGATTTTGTCCGGACTCCGAACCCTTCGGAAAAATCATGACTTTGTCTGGTTTTGTGAAGGCCATCCCGGCTTTTTAGTCAAGCATCCCGAACTGATCCGAGAAATGATTGACAGCGGGATGGTCCGGATGCAGATCGGCATGGAATCCGGGGTGGCAAATGTTCTAAAGGCCTATGGCAAACAAGCCACTCCCGAAGACATCCAAAAAGTGGTGGAAATCTGTTATGCCGAAGGCTTGCCCCAGTTAACCGGAAATTATATTATCGGTGGTGCTTTTGAGACCGCCGAAACCCTAGCCGAGACCACCGAAAAAGTCCTGGAACTCCTGGATTTAGCCCCAGGAATGCTCGATTTATCAACAACCTTTATGATGCCCCTGCCCGGAACGCAGATCTACAATCACCCAGAGCACTTTGGTATCGTTCTGGAAGATCGGGAATGTCTTACTAACCTGGAGGACTTCCCCGTGAACCATACCCAAGAGCTGTTCCTGCCGGAAATCTGTATGGGTCGCTCTCGTTTTATTACTGCGGTTTCCAATAAAATGAAAGATCAGTATGAAAAAGGTTTGATTCCTAAAGAACGGATCAGAGCAGACTTCAACCTGGCTTTCAACTACGGCATTGCCGCCGGTTACCTTAAGTTTATTTATGTCAAAGATCCGTTAATGTTAGCATATTATAAAAAGCTGATTGAATACAAGGGCATTTTAAAAGAGTGGCATGAGCTCACTGAGACAGAAATAAATAGCTGGGTTATCCACAAAATTCCGGATTTTTCAATGCTGGATCTGGATTCGTTCAGCCAAACCGAAATTGACATGCTCAGCTATTCTGGAAGATTTACCACCACCGAAATGGCAGAAAAACTGAAGCTGCCTGTTGCGGAGATGAAAAACCTGCTGATAAAAATGAATGACAAGCATTTGATTTTGTTTTCAGCATTTATTTAGTTTAAGCTTATCTGAAATAGGCAATTACAAAGCTTATTAACATCGAACAATGATTGCTTTTTGATCAGTTTCTACGAACAATTGTGTAATGTGTAGACGAACAGTGTAACAATTGTTTCGTGTGAAACTGATCGGAAAGCTCACGGCACTTTCGCAATTACCGGATTACCTAAAACGTAAGGGAGAGGGTTATGAAAAAAAATCGGACGATATTATCCATCCTCGCTATATTCGTCATCGGCAGTGTGCTTTGTTTTGGTTGTACCGCCAAAACTACTAAAACAAGCACCCTGTCAGTAGATGTGGTTTATCCATTTTCCGAAGATTATAGCGCTTCTTTCAAAAATGGAATCGAACTGGCCGCCAAAGAAATCAATGATCAGGGTGGTATTCTAAATCAGGCTATTGAAATTAATTATAATGACGACGGCAATAATACCAATACAGCCGTGGAAGTGGCGACCATGATCGCAGAAAAACCGGGCTTTCCGATTGTCATTGGTCATCGCAGCACCGACGATGTGCTGAAGGTAGCCAGTATTTATAATCAGAATAATAAGCTGCTGTTTGCGCCTATTATTGCCAGTTCAAAGGTAAGTCTGGGAGAAAACGAAGGGGCTTATCTCTGCGCCCCGTCCGATGACGAAATGGCTGCGGAAATGGTTCAAAGCATGACTGCTCAGGGAATCACCAAGATTGCCATGGTTCATACTGCCAGCAATACCTACGGCAAAGACTATATTCAAAAGGTTGAAGAACACGCCAAACAGGCAGGCATTGAAATTGTGGATGCAGTTTCTTACCTACCAAACCTCGATTATTTCCGCTACTATGTGAAAAAATGGGACAGTCTGGGAGCCCAGGCAATCGTCACCGCCTGTGTCGGAAATGATATCACGACGCTTTATGACTATCTGGAAAAAACTGGCAATACCCGGCCGATTTTTGCCACGTATGATATTGAAGTCCAGCCCTATGTCATTTCCCAGAGCATGAAAAGCCTGACCCAGGTAACCAGTTATTTTAACAGTACGGCCACAGTTGGTTCAGAAGCAGGATTCATTCAGGCCTATCAGAAGGCCTATGGGAAGAACCCGGATTTACCAGCAGCTCAGGCCTACGTCTCCGTGCATCTGGCCGCTGATGCAGCGAACAAGGCCCAGAGCCTGGAGGCAGAGGCCCTCAAAAAAGTGTTGGCCGAAAACAGTTTTGACAGTATTTATGGCAGTTTGAATTTTAATAAACGGCTGATCAACGGGATTCCGGTATTTCAGAAGATCTATGTGAATAACCAGCTGGTACCTAAGGATAATCCGACTGGGGGAGGACAAAGCTAGTGAATAAATCCATTTTTCAGAATAAAGATGATAAAAGTACCAAAAAAAATGAACATTCAGCTTTGATGACCGTCATCGGTCCTGGGAATCTGCTAATTTTATTGGGCATTACCATTTTCCTCGTCTGTGTCATTATTTTTTCAGTGACAGTGCCCATTAATATGACGACAACTCTGGATGCTGTAGTATCCTATGGCGAGGGGAATGTTGATGTCGTTGTTGAAAATGAGGGCATTCTGTCTCAAGTCGCCGTTTCCAATGGTGATTACGTCCAACGAGGTGATTTACTGGGAGTGATCACCACCGAAGCCACCGCAACTCCGATCTCAAATGGGGCGGTTCTCACTGATCAGCAGAAGAGTATGGTCAAACGGCAAACCATGATTGTCGCTCCGGAAAACGGTGTGGTTTCGGGACTGAACTATCAGGATGGCGCATATTTGGCGAAAAACAGTACCTTTTGCCAAATTGCTAAAAGAGAAAATAAAGATACCACGGTGGTGGTTCAAGCCTATTCCAGTTATGAAGGGGCGATCAATATTAAACAGGGGGACAAAGTTTTTGTGGCCCTGGAATCGGTGAACAGCGATAAGTATGGCTATTTAAGAGGCGTTGTTCGCAGTGTCCAGCTAAGTGGCTTATCTCAGGATGAAACAAGCCCCGTTGAGATGCTGATTATTATTGATCCCAAGGTTGATGCTCAGGGGAATTATGTCTGGACCAAAGAAAACAATGGCTTCACCGGAGAAATCACGGCGGGGACATCTGGCAGTGCAACCATTTTTACCGATAAGTTATATCTCATTGACTTGATTATCTCCTAGAAAGGCGGAACGACTCATGACGAAACCAGAAACCGAAAAAAGTCAGGATGAGAAAATAAAACTGCCTAAAATAGCCAAGGTACCAGTCGTTCTGCAGATGGAAGCAGTGGAATGCGGGGTAGCCTCACTCTCCATGGTGTTAGCCTATTATGGTCGCTACGAAACTTTGGAGACGTTACGCATCGATTGCGGTGTTTCCCGAGATGGGGTAAAAGCCGGGAACATTGCCAGAACGGCCAGACTTTATGGTCTGGAATCCCAGGGCTTTGTCTGCACCGTCGATAAGCTAAAAGAAATGGAAATGCCGGTGATTATCCACTGGGATTTCAGTCACTTTGTTGTGCTGGAAGGATTTAAAAACAATAAGGTTCATTTATGTGATCCCGCTTCAGGACAGCGGGTGATTACCGAAGAAGAGCTGGGCGCAATGTTTACCGGGGTAGTGATTGAATCACGGCCGGGTCCGGAGTTTAAAAAGGCCGGGGAAAAACCGGATGTCTGGAAGGCTCTTTTTAAACGGCTTTCTCAAACCGGTATGTCCCCCTTAATCTACGCCCTGATCCTGGGTGTTTTGTTGGTGATTCCGGGACTGGTTATTGCCAATTATTCGAAAATATTTGTGGATTATTATTTAAATAATACTGAAAAATTTGATATCTTGATTTTTATTTTTATCCTGTTAAATACGGTTGTCCTCCAAGCCATCCTCAATTGGCTGAAAGAAAATGCGCTGGTGAGAATGGAGAATTATATCGCCATTGACAGTGCCGGCACCTATCTGCGCCATGTCCTCCGATTACCGGTGGAGTTTTTCAATCAACGGCAATCCGGGGATATCAACAGCCGGATGCAGAGCATTAATACGGTAGCAACGGCCTTATCCAGCAATCTGGCCCGAATCCTAGTCAATCTGGTGACCGCATTACTATATTTAATCCTGCTTTTTCAATACAATGTTATTTTGACCCTAATCGGAATTGTAATTACCGGAATTAATATTTTTCTGCTCCAGTATACTGCCAAAAAGAATGCCGACAACAACCGGGTTTTACTTCAATATCAAGGGAAATCGATTGGTTGGATCATGGTGAATTTGAAATCCATTGAAACCATCAAGTCCATTGGCGAAGAAGATAATTTTTTTACCCGCATTGCCGGACTTAGTGCCGAAACCTTGGCAGTGGAACAGCGGATGGGTCGGATGGAAGCGGTGATCTCAGTGCTGCCGACCCTGCTAACCAGTGTTTTAACGGCTTTGATCTTTATGATCGGCAGTGAATATGTCTTAATGGGAACCATGACCATCGGGACCTTTGTCGCTTTTAATACCCTGATGACTGGCTTTACCCAGCCAATGAGCGAGCTGGTCAGCACCAGCGCCGCCTTACAGGGGATGATTGCCGACATTCAGCGATTGGACGATGTCGAGAAATACCCTGAGGATGTAGCCTTGGAATCAGAAAAGCTATCACTGGCAGGGTTTGATTGTGATCAATTGGAAGGCGAAATCGAAATCAAGGAGCTCACCTTTGGCTATAATCGACTCTCAGATCCAATTATTCAGGGGTTAAATCTGAAACTGCGAGCTGGCGGATCGATTGCCCTGGTGGGTTCATCAGGTAGCGGTAAATCGACCATTGCAAAAATGATTACCACCCTTTATCAGCCCTGGAGTGGTGAAATCCGGATTGATGGGATCGATATCAAAGCGATTCCCGCCGAACTGCGGTACAATACCATGAGTTCGGTGGATCAGGAAATTGTCATGTATTCGGCATCGGTACTTGATAACATTACCATGTGGGATGAAACCATCTCAGTTGAGGATGTCATCCAGGCTACCAAAGACGCTTGTATTTATGAGGACATTCTGGCGCTGCCCAATGCCTTTGATCACGTGCTGAGTGAAGGTGGAAAAAACTTAAGCGGTGGTCAGCGTCAACGGCTGGAAATCGCCCGGGCCCTTTGTAAAAATCCCAAAATACTGGTGATGGATGAAGCCACCAGTGCCTTGGATACGGCGACCGAAGCCGAGGTCAGTGAAAACATCAAACGCCGGGGCATCAGCACCATTCTGGTTGCGCATCGCTTATCCACCATTCGTGATTGTGATGAGATTATTGTCTTAAACTGTGGAGCGGTGGCGGAACGCGGAACCCATGAAGAATTAATGGCTATGGGTGGTGAGTATGCAAATCTCATTAGAACTGAGGGATAGATAAATGGCGAAAAAATTAGAAGAAATGCGACAGATTAACAAAAAATATGATCACAGTGCCAAGAAAGCGTTTGACAGTGTCTTATCCCCTAAAAAATCGGTTGTCTCGCTGGAAGATAATCCCCTCATTTCGGCAATGATCAAGGTCGCTGAAACGATTGGAATTGAAGTGAAAATTCCACCCTTAAGGAAACTCTACAGTGGACAGGACCAGTTTAAACTGATCGCTGATGAATCCGGTTTTCGTTTTCGTTTGGTGGAGTTAAAAGGGGCCTGGTATAAAGAAGACAATGGCCCGATGCTGGCATTTACCATGGAGGGAGACGCGGTTGCGTTAATTCCCAAATCGCCGTCTAAATATGAGTGTCAGACTTATGAAGGGGAAGCCAGGGAAGTTGATGAACATTCGGCTTTTGCCAAAGCCTATATGTTCTATCCACCGCTACCCAAGGAGCCGGTGTCTTTTCGTGAGATGGTTAAGCTGGGGCTGAAACTGTTCCGACGGCGGGATCTGATCTGGACCATTATTTTAGCGGTGGCCGCCTCACTCTTGTCGCTCCTACCAGCCATGGCCATGCAAGAGACCTTTAATGTCTGGATTCCCCAAAACCAATCGGTGACGATCCTGATTGTGGGTTTCATTCTGGTGGCGGTTGCCATTAGCCGTGGTTTGTTTAACATGGTTCAAAGCATGTGTATTCTGCGAATTCAGGGGAAAGTATCAATCTTACAAAATTCCCTGCTGGATAAACTCTTGTCGTTGCCCGCTTCGTTTTTTAAACAATATTCATCCGGGGCACTGGCGATGCGCGCCACTGGATTTGCGATGATTCAGAAAATATTATCGGTTAATGTGATTACGATGATCATAACTAGTTCGTTTTCGATTGTAAATGGACTTTACATTTTTTCAATCAGTGCGACGATTGGTTTCATTGCCATGGGTCTGACGGCTGTCAGTGTGTTCATCACCCTGATTATTGGGAAGATGCAGATGAAATGCCAGCGCGAGTCACTGGAAATGTCCAACGATATTTCTGGAATGGTCTTTGAATTAATCACTTCAGTTTCACGCATTCGTGTTGCCGGGGCAGAGAGTCGGGCTTATTTGAAATGGGTTCGGGAATATGCCGAACAACGAAAGGTTGAATACAAGCGAGGACAGCTGATGGCCTTGCTGCGGTTGACTACCATCGCTCTGCCGACGCTGTCAATGGTTGTGATTTATTACTACGTCAGCGTCAACAGCATTTCAGCCGGTGGATTTGTCGCCATAAATTCAGCCTTTGCGATTTTTATATCCTCGTTGCTGGGATTGGTGCAAACCCTGATTTCGATTAACTCCGTCGTTCCTCAGTATGAAAATACCAAACCGATTATCGATGGCGTTCCCGAGGTAGATTCGTATAAAACGACGCCCGGGATCATTCAGGGCGATATTGAAATAAAGCATTTGTATTTTTCCTATTATGAAGGTGGCGCAACCATTTTGGATAATATTTCGATCAAAATAAAACATGGGGAGTATGTTGCCATTATTGGGGCATCCGGCAGTGGCAAGTCAACCCTGCTACGTTTATTATTAGGCTTTGAAAAACCCAAAAGCGGCAGCATTTACTGTGGCGGCTTTGATCTGGAAAGTGTCGATATCCGGGAAATCAGAAAACAGATGGGCGTTGTCCTTCAGGATAGCCAATTGATTCCCGGCGATATCTTATCTAACATTGCCGGTTCCAAAAAGGAATTAACCGAAGATGATGTCTGGGCGTTACTTAAAAAAGTAGGCATGGATGAGGAAATAAGGGAAATGCCCATGGGGCTTAAAACTATGGTGGCGGAAGGTGCTGGTACCCTGTCAGGCGGACAACGGCAAAAACTGCTGATTGCCAGAGCCATTGCGGCCAATCCGGCGATTATCTTTTTTGACGAAGCCACCAGTGCCCTGGATAATCGCTCGCAGAAGACGGTCTCAGAAAGCATGAAAAATCTGGATGCCACCAGGATTGTCATTGCTCATCGGCTCAGTACAATTTTGGATTGTGATCGAATTCTGGTACTGGAAAAGGGAAACATCGTCGAAGAAGGCACCTATGAAGAGCTCATGAAAAAAGAAGCATATTTTTATAAATACGCCAAAAGACAATTGGTGTAATGTTAAGTAGAAATAAAAAACCAGAAACATCATGCGAATGAGATGGCAAGATGTTTCTGGTTTTATTAAGTTAGGAGATTTAATTGGTTGCTTAATATTTAATGAAACTTGTTCCGGGAACGCCGCAGATAGCGCATTTATCAGGTACTGCTTTTTCAATATTGCCGCATAAAGGGCAGAGATAGTAGAATATTTCTTCGGTCTGATCAAGATTTTCTAAGGCTTCCTGATACAGCTTTGCATGAACAGCTTCAGCCTTCATTGCAAAGGTAAAGGTTTTGATGGCTTCCTTATTGCCTTCAGCTTCGGCTTCTTTTAAGAAATCAGGATACATTTCGGTATATTCATGGGTTTCACCAGCTACAGCATCTTTAAGGTTTTCGACGGTGGTGTCAATTTTTCCGGCCACTTCAAAATGTTTCAGGGCATGTAAGGTTTCAGCATCCGCAGCTGCTTTAAATAATTTAGCAGCATTTACCTTGCCATCAGCCTCAGCCTTTTTTGAATAAGCGGTATATTTTCGGTTTGCCTGGGACTCTCCGGCGAACGCCGCCATCAGATTGTTAAGTGTTTTTGATTTTGCCATTTGTTTTCCTCCATATTTTTATAAAATTTGATTTGTAATGTAAAAAGTGGTTATGATAAATGATTATCTGTTTTAGAAATTTGAAAAAATTAACCGACTATCAAATTAGATACCCATAAATCCAACATCTAATCAAAGATAGAGAATGACGAAACTGCTAAATGAAATAACTATCAAACAATAACCATTATAAATAAGATAGCATAAAAAATAACTCATGTCAATTAAATTTACGAAAAAATAAGACAATTCCATAAAAAGTTAACAGCGCCATGAGAAAGAAATCTTTTTTAAAACACAAAAGCCGAGGATATTATCCTCGGCTTTTGTTAAAATTCAGCACACTCTTCAGATTTGATTTCCTTATAAATAGTCTGCATTTCCTCATCCAGACGGGTGATCGATTCGGCACAATATTTAAGGCGTTCTCGGAGGCCTTCAGACATATCGCTTTGCCCCTTATACTTCAATTGATGTTCGAGACTGGCCCAAAAATCCATGGCAATGGTTCGAATTTGAATTTCAACCGCAATGGATTCGGTTCGTTCAGCCAGAAAAATAGGTACCAGGACAATCAGATGAAGGCTACGATAGCCGTTTTTCTTGGGTTCGGTGATATAATCGTTTTTTCGGACAAGGGTGATATCATCCTGACGAAGCAAGAGATTGGCAATCCGATTAATGTCGTTCAGATAGTTACAGATCACCCGGACACCGGCGATGTCGGTTAAATTTTTGCGGATATTATCAGCAGTAATTTCCAGTCCTTTTTTTTGCATTTTTTCGGCAATACTCTGAGGTGATTTTAGACGGTATTCCATATGGTGAATGGGATTGTGGTCGTATCTGGCCTGGAATTCTTCATCCAGTATTTCAAGTTTGGTTTTAATTTCTTTAATGGCAGCCCGATAAACCTGCTGTTGCAGGATAAACTCCTTTAGACTTCCGTTAATGTCCAAATCGTCAGAAAAGGGCATTTCTGTTGAATTAATTTGCATCGTTTTGCATTACTTTTTATTAATTGCGATAAAAAGTACCTTTCTTTCGTTTTATTGGAATAAGTTCAGGGGTATGTGTTTTTATTCCAGAAACCGGATCAATTAATTTAATTAGGATAAACTCCACAATTTTATATTTTAGACGTTAAACCTTAAGTGGCGCATAAATTGAATAAGGTTAAGGGTGTTTAATTCAATAATTTGGCGGATAAAATTGAATGTTCCAGGTAATTTATGGTCGTATCTGTTTAGTATCATAAAAACATTTGCTTTGGTAAGAAGTTATTCACTTGATTAAATTTGAGATACTCGGGTAAGAAATTAGAAAGAAATGGAAAATCAAGAAAGGAAATACTGTCATGAATATTGGATTTTTTACATGGATCATTCTGGGCGGTTTAGCCGGCTGGATTGCGAGTATGTTTACAAAAAACAATGGTAATATGGGTTTGATTAAAAATATTATTGTCGGGATTCTGGGAGCAGTGGTCGGTGGCAAAATATTTGAATGGTTTGGAAGTACCGGCGTAACCGGTTTTAATTTATGGAGTATTTTTGTTGCTGTTGTAGGAGCAATTATTCTGCTGGTTATTATCAATCTGTTTACCAAAAAATAATTTGGCAAAAAAGAGTGAAGCCGCTTCGAAACTGGAGCGGCTTCACCAATGTTTTGAGGATACTATTAATTATTCTGTTTGATAAGCTTTTCTAAATAGACAGATCGCATCTGTTGACTAGCCATTGCTTTTTTGATTGGCGGCATTTTAAGAATGGCGGACAGGATGGCAGCCATGGCCCGGTGGCTAAACAAGGCCTTGTTATCAAAGATCAATTCCTGAAGCTGGCCTTTTTCGATGGCCATCAATACCACCCGATGAACAGAGGTGGAGGGCGTGATCACTTTTCGCTCAACACTTTTCAGCAGGATACTTTTATTTGGACAGGCGCGGGCACAAAGGCCACAGCCAAGGCAAATATTTTCATCAATAATGGGAATCTTTTTCCCCTGAATTTCCTGCATTTGGATGACCTCGATCTGACATGCTTTTTCACACTTCCCGCAACCAATACAGGTGTCTGCATTTAGGGTTGGTAAAAAACCCGAAGTTTCCACCGGGTGGAGGTTGCCAAATTTTTTTGTGGCAACCAGGGCTTCACAGCAGCACCCGCAACAGTTGCAGATAAAAGAGACATCATTTCGCACGTTTTCGCCACATTGGATCAGATTGTATTCATAGGCTTTGTGTAGGATCTCCATACCTTCAGACACATCCACTTTGCGAGCAAAATCGTGACGGATTAAGACATCTGCTGTGCCACCAAAGGTCATACAAATATCATCAACCGGGGCATGACAGTTTTTCCCGACATGCGCCATCTTATGGCGACAATAGCACATGCTGATGCCAATGTGATCGGTGGTTTTGATCACCTGACTGGCCCGTTCAAAATCCAGAATTTGAACCTTGTTATCGGCGGCCAAAACACTTTCGTTCACAAATACCCGGCCAAGGCGGGTTTCGGTGCTGAAAAAAAGTTCTTTCACAAAATCTTCTTCAACATTCATATATTGATAAAATAATTCACCTAAAAGCGCTTGATTAATATCATTTCGTGTTCGCATCATGGAAAACTCCAGAAACCCAGCCATCGGTGGCGGGAGAAGATAACGAGTTCCTTCATTGCTGTTAAAATCCATCAAAACGCAGCGAGAGCAAAGCTCATCCAGAATTTTTTGGGCTTCGCTTTCGGTCATATGCCAGATGTTAGCAGCTTTTTTGGTGGTGAAAGGTTGGATTGGCAGTTGTGCCACCAGGGTCGCTTCTTTTTCAGAAAAAAGGATGGCAAGAATTTTATATAAGGTGTCTGAAGCCGGAGCGCCCTGGGGGAAGCGGTTCAGTCTTTCCTCTAAACTTTTATAAGCAGATTTGGCTAAGACATGGGACATGGGTGACCTCCTTTGGATACATAGCTTTGATGATATATTATACCATCAATTAGAAAAAATCCCTAGAAACGGAGATTCGAAATAAAAAAACACTAAAATTCATAACCCAATCACATAACAATCACTTTAGGGCGATATGATACTGACAATAAATAAAGGAGGTCAGACATATGAAACCTATCGTGATTATCCCCGCATTAAATCCTGATGAAAAGTTAATCACTTTAGTTGAGAAATTGAAAGCATTCGATTTAAAAACTATTGTTATAAATGATGGTAGTTCACCTGGGTATGAACTTATTTTTGATATATTAAGAGAAAAACTGGACTGTGACGTTTGTTCACATTCGATCAATATGGGAAAAGGGGTGGCCCTAAAAACAGGGATTGCCCATGCGGCGAAAGTCTATCCCGATGCCAGCGGCTATGTTACCGCAGATGCAGATGGACAGCATGCTCCCAAAGATATTTTGAAAATAGCGACGATGTTGGAAGAGAACCCGGACAACCTCATTCTCGGAACTCGAAATTTTAATAATGACAGTATCCCGTTTAAAAGCAAATGGGGGAATCGGATTACCTCTTTTGCGTATCTATTAAGCACTGGTCAAAAATGCCCGGATACTCAAACTGGTTTAAGAGGAATGCCCAAAGGAATGACCAAAGTATTGCTGGAGATTCCCGGGGATCGTTATGAGTACGAAATGAATGTCTTGCTGGAAGTTGGAAAAAAAAGGGTGCCTTTTGTTGAAGTACCGATTGAAACCATCTATATGAATGGCAATGAGTCTTCTCATTTTCATGCGATTAAGGACTCTGCCCGGATTTATTTAAATATTTTAAAATTCAGTTTATCCTCCTTTATTTCGGCAATTGTTGATAACTCGTTATTCACATTACTGATGGCAATCGCTTTTGGATCGACTTCCATGGGTATCTTGGAAGCAACCATCATTTCTCGGGTGCTGTCTGGGGGCGTCAATTTTATGCTCAATAAACATTGGGTATTCGAAAATAATAGCCGAGAAGGCAAAGACGCACTGTTGTATGCGATCCTCTTTGTCAGTCAGATGATCTTGAGTTGGTTCTTTGTTTCAAGTTTAAGTAGCCTGCCAATCCATCTTACCATTGTGAAAATATTTGTTGATTCCTGTTTGTTCTTTGGCAGTTATTTTATTCAGAAGAATTTTATTTTCAGCGATCAACGAAAGGGGTATCATATTAAATGATCAAATTTTTTTCAAAACCATATCGATGGGCAGCAATTTTCGCAGTGCTTTTAATCGGAATGTTTACCTTTGTACTTTTGGATGCCTTTGTACTTCAGAAATCAATGGTTGTCGTAGCATCTGATTCTGAAACGGTGGCTCAGGAGGTATCTTCAACACCAACTGATCCGGTTATTACCGAAAATTCCTATGCTGATGAAAACATTCAAATTAGCATCGAAACCGTTCAGAAATATGACTCAACGATTTACGTTGCCGATATTCAAGTGTCGGATCCGGCTTATTTAAAAACAGCTTTTGCAAATAGCACCTATGGACGAAATATTAAGGCAACAACCTCGGAAATTGCTGCAACTCAAAATGCTATCTTTGCTATTAATGGCGACTATTATGGTTTTCGCGATGCTGGTTATGTTGTCCGTAATGGGGTAGCGTATCGGGATACGGCCGGAGATGGGGAAGCGTTAGTAATTGATAATGATGGGAATTTTTCAGTAATTGAAGAGAGTCAGGTTAGTCTGGCATCATTAAGCAGCAATGCCTGGCAGGTATTATCCTTCGGACCGGGGCTTGTTGAAAATGGACAGGTTGTGGTGGACAGCAGCAGTGAAGTTGGTCAGGCCAAGGAAAGTAATCCCCGAACCGCTATTGGCCAGATTTCCGAACTGCATTATGTGGTCATTGTTTCAGATGGCCGGACCACTGAAAGTGCGGGACTTTCATTGCTTCAACTGGCTCAGGAATTCCAGGAAAGAGGTTGCACGACTGCCTATAATTTAGATGGTGGAGGATCATCCACGATGGTCTTTAATGGGGCTATTGTAAATAATCCCACTGATGGTAAAAGCGCTGGCGAAAGAGAGGTAAGTGATATTGTCTATTTTGGATATTAAGATGAACGGACAAAAAAATAAAATCCGCAAAACCATTGGCGTCTATGCCATCTTATCACTTGTCGCAATTGGGATAAACTTTATCTATGGCCAGTTTGGGCACGGGGTGCATTCGGCAGCGATGACCTGGATGTTCCTTTATCCTTTGCTAGGGGGCGCTTTATTCTATTTCTTACTGGAACGGCTTAAATCCGGCATGACCCGGTTTGCGCCTTTCCGATTTGGTTATAACAGCTATAACTCGGGGATTGCAACGCTGACTGTCGGCAGTTTTCTAAAAGGAATTCTCGAAATTGCGGGGACAAACTCGCCATATCTGGTGCTTTTCACCATAATAGGTTGGCTCTTCATTGCCGTTGGCGTAATGGTATTTGCTTTATTGTCAGTAAGTCGGAAAAAAAATTCGGCACCCCAAAAAGAAGCACCGGACTATCATTCAGTCATTGAGTAGAGCAATTCCAGGGCGGGAATACGACTTAATAATGGCGTAATTGGCTAAGAAAAAATGACAGTCAAAGAAAGACAAGACTGATGATAAAATGTTTGGGTGAGTTAAATTAAAAAATATTAACATTTATATCAAAAAAGCAAGTGAGTCCTTTTTAAGGAACTCACTTGCTTTTTTAGATAGCATAAAAAGATTATTTGTCGGTTAAAACGAAGGGGGCTGTTCCACACCGTTGTCAGGACAGGCCTTGCGACGATTTTTTATTTCATAGAGTTTCTTATCGGCTTCAATAATAACCTTTTCCAGAAGTTCCTCATCATGCATTTGATATAAACCAAAGCTGGCACTGATGTGAATGATGGCACCGTTATAGTTCATTTCAATGTTATCCAGAATATGTTTTAATCGGGAAATGATCAAGGAAGCTTCGGCGTAATTGGTATTTGACATCAGTAAGACAAATTCATCCCCACCAAATCGACCAAAAAGATCAAAAGCTCGGATGCTTTCATTAATGGTTTTGGCCACGGTTTTTAAGACCAGATCCCCGGCGTAGTGGCCATGGGTATCGTTGATCTTTTTGAATTTATCAATATCGATCATGGCGATGCAAAGATCAGAATGAAACCGTTTGGATTTGGTGAATTCGACATTGGCCAACTGTTCAAAGTATTGGCGATTATAGATCCGGGTCAGCCCGTCTTTTTGGGCTAAATCGCGCATTTGTTGACCCTCTACCTTGTCAGTTACATCCATACAACTGCCAATATAGCCACCGAATTCATGGTCATCAATAAAATAAGGAACGCCCCGGTCATTGATCCAGCGATAAACACCATCTTTTCGTTTGAGCCGATATTCCATTTCAAAGGATTCCTGTTTGGCAAAGGCTTCTAAATATATTTTTAGGCACATATCAAAATCCTCGGGATGAACGCCTTCTGCCCAACCGGTACCAACTTCCTGGGCCATGGTTCTGCCGGTAAAATTGAGCCAGGTGGGGTTAAAGTAATTACACAGGGTATCGGTACCAGCCCGCCAGATCATATTAGGGGATGACTCTACAATGATTCGGTATAGATCATTATCCAAGTTCATGGAATTACCTCCAAGTTATTTATTAATGTAACATATAAAAAATAGTGGGTTAGTCAATTCTCCTTCTCTTCTAAGATATTCAGTCGGTGGATGATCTCATTTTGATTTTCAATGATATCATCAAGCTTATGGTGAATATCTTCCACAATTATCTCAGCTTTAAGGTTAACCTTGTAGTCGTTTTTGGCTCGCGAACGATCTTTTTCTTCTTGACGATTTTGGCTCATCATAATAACTGGAGCCTGAATTGCGGCCAGACAGGATAAAATAAGATTGAGGAGAATGAAGGGATAAACATCGTATGGCTGCGCAAGAAATATGGTGTTAATTAGAACCCAAAATATCAGGGTCATGAAAAACAAAATAATAAAGACCCAACTTCCAGCAAATTTCGCAAGTTTGTCGGCCGCTTTCTGACCAAAAGTTAGTTTGCTTTCATGCTCTGTTACGGTATTTCTTGAAATGCTTTCATCCAGAAGTTTGTGTAAAATTTCTTCTTCTTCGGTGATAATTGCTTCATCTTTTAGAATAATCTTGAGTAATTCCAGTCGACTTTCACTAATTGACAAAAATGCACACTCCTTTTTTAAAACAGTTATCGGAACACCAGTTTAAATTTTTCTTTATGGCTTATTATATCCTGAGTTTATTATCTTTGCAGTAAAATTTTTGTTTGTAAATTACAGAAATTTACTGGAGGATAAAAACATAGCTATTTTATTATGCTAAATTTAATACCCTAAAACAAATTTTTCTATCATGTTCTGATAATGATCTGCATTCTTTAAGAATAGAACAATATTAAATTACAATGATTAAATTGGCCTTTTAAGGGATTTTTATGCAGAATGCGCTCGCGTTTTATTTGTTTTTTTGATGACCTTATGTTATCCTTTTAAGTAAACGATACTTTGAAAGAAGAGTGAAGAAATGAAAATATTAAAATACTTACTGGTTTTTGTTCCGATCAGTATTGTGGGAGAATTTATGCATTTTTCTCCAACAGTGATGTTTGTTTTGGCAGCATTGGCGATTATTCCGCTGGCCGGAATAATGGGCGAAGCAACAGAAGAAATTGCCTTCTATTCGGGTCCAAGAATTGGTGGTTTTCTCAATGCTACTTTTGGAAATGCAACAGAATTGATCATTGCTTTTTTTGCATTGAAGGCAGGACTGTTTGATGTTGTTAAGGCATCGCTTGCCGGTTCAGTAATTGGGAATACACTAATGGTCTTAGGGCTTAGCATGCTGGTTGGTGGGATGAAGTTTAAAACACAAAAGTTTAACAAACAATCCATAGAGGTATCTTCAAGCATGTTGTTGTTTGCCGTAATCGGATTGACAATACCCGCTATTTTTACCTACACAGTTCCTTCAGAACTTCTAAACACCCGATATGAGGGATTAAGTATTATTGTTGGTGTGGTTATGTTTGCTATTTATTTGATGAGTTTATACTTTTCATTTTATACCCACAAGGATATTTATGCGGTAAAACATGAAGATGGTGGAACGGCCAAATGGTCGCTTAAAAAAGCAATTATGGTATTAGTCGGAGCAACCGTACTGATTGCCATAGAAAGTGAATTTTTCATCAGTGCAGTTGAACCCATGACCCAGACAGTTGGTCTGAGTGAGTTTTTCGTCGGTATCATTTTAGTACCACTGATTGGAAATGCCGCAGAACATAGTACTGCAGTGGTAATGGCGCATAAAAACAAAATGGACGTAGCGGTTGAAATTGCCATTGGTTCAAGCTTGCAGATTATCTTATTTGTGACGCCAGTATTAATTTTTCTCAGCCTATTATTTACGCCAATGAGTATTATGTTCAATATGTTTGAATTGGTTGCGTTGATTGTTTGTGTTCTCATTGCCAACAGAGTCGCCAGTGATGGTGAATCCAACTGGTTGGAAGGCGTTCAATTACTGGCAGTTTATTTAATTATGGCCGTTTGCTTTTTTGTTTTATAATGGTTCGACAAATTAAAAATGATGATCAGATAACATCCAGCTGAAAGCTGCATTTAATTTGATATTTGAAATGCGAAGCTTTACATTTATACAATTGTTCGAAAATTAGGCTGAATAAGGAGGAAATTAATGACCAAAAAAAACCATGTAAAAAGAGAAATATTAAGATTCATTTTCCTGTTTATTGGTTCAATCATTGCGGCAGTAGGTCTGGAAATATTTCTGGTTCCCAACAATATTATTGATGGCGGCATCATTGGTATTTCCATTATCGCCAGTTATTTGACCGGACTTCCTTTAGGTGCCTTTATCATTGTTTTAAATCTGCCATTTCTGATTTTTGGATACAAGCAAATTGGCAAGACCTTTGTGCTATCCTCGCTATTTGCGATCTTATCCTTATCATTCTGGTTATCGGTTTTGCATCCTATCCCTGGGTTAACCAATGATGTCTTGCTGGCAACGGTGTTTGGCGGGATCATTCTGGGGATTGGCGTGGGTCTGATTATCCGCAACAGCGGCTCGCTGGATGGAACTGAAATGGTGGCAATTGTCTTTAGTAAAACAGCGGCCTTTTCAGTCGGTGAAATTGTAATGTTTTTCAATCTGTTTATCTTAAGCAGTGCGGGATTAATTTTTGGCTGGGATCGCGCGATGTATTCGCTGCTGGCCTATTTTATCGCCTTTAAAGTTATCGATATCACCATTGAAGGGTTGAACGAGGAGAAGGCAGCGATGATTGTATCAGATAATCCCTATGAGATAGCGGATGCCATTTTAGCCAGACTGGGGCGCGGGGTCACTTTTTTAGATGGTAAAGGTGGTTTTTCGAAAGACGAAAAAGTGGTTATTTATTCGGTGATCACGCGGTTGGAAATTGCCAAGCTAAAATCGATTGTGGCTGAAAAAGATGAAAATGCATTTCTCACAATCAGTGATGTCTTCGATGTGATGGGCGGCAAGCAAAAAAAGAAGTCAATTCATTAGAAAGCTTGAGAACGGTGAGGATTTTTGCTGAAATTTCGTGACTGCAAGTAATCGTAAGTGGATTTACCGATGAAATCCAGTGAATCTGGCGTTTTATATAGCCAATCAGAATGGAGAATTAACAATGATCGAAATAAGGAAATTATTAATTTTTGTTTTTGTTTTAATTCTTCTTTTTTATACCTGCAGACTCCTTTATGCAACCCGCTATAAAAAAGATAAGGCCTACATTTTTATTATCATGATTTGTGGGTTATCCCTTAGTTCGATCGGAACATTTTTGGATATGATCGGAAAAATTGTTAATGAACAAGTAGTTTATGATGTGATCCGAATGTGTCTTACTCTGGGTTCAATTATTTATATTATTGGGATTATCCTTTGGAGTGGCTTCACTAAAAATATGATCGAAGAACTTGAACGGATGGCCTCAACAGATCCCTTAACTGGGGCTCTTAATCGGAACGGCCTGGAGAAAAAATTCCAGACGTTAATTAAAAAAAAGCATAGCTTTTATCTTTGTGTCTGTGATCTGGATGGAACCAAATCCATTAATGATACATTTGGTCATATGGAGGGGGATCGTTTTATTTCAAATACCGTCAGCATCATGACAGATTTGGTAGGCAAAAATGGATGGGTTTCAAGAATTGGTGGGGATGAGTTTATTATTCTGCTGGAAAGCAACAAGTTTTCAGAAATCGATAAAATAGTTGTTCATCTGAGAGAAAAAATTTCCGGGTTGTATCCAGAAGCATCTGTTGGTATCAGTATGGGATATGCTCAGTTTCCGGAAGATGGTGAAAAGTTTGAGGAACTGACAAGAAAAGCAGATGCCAAAATGTATAATGATAAAAACGCAAAACAGATGTAAGAAAAATGCATCTGTTTTTTTGCGCGAAGGCAACGAGCCAATCGGCTGCTTGCAGACAGTTGGCGACTGCCCGCGACGAAAAGAAAAGAGCAAAGCGATTTCCTTTTTTGTGCGTAATTTCATCTAAAATAGGGTAGAAAAAAACTAACGGAAAAGTTAATATGTAAAGAGAGCAATTCATGAAAGGATGATAATAGAGATGAGAAGAAAAATTCTGGTATTGGGATTAAGCCTGATACTGATGTTGACCATATTAGGGGGCTGCAGTGGCAGTACCAAAGCTGAAACAAAAAGCTATCAGAAAACGATTGCAACAGCACGAACCGAAATATGGAATGCCATATCAGCTGGCGGCGCATCCAGTGCGACGGTGGCAATCATGGACAACGGTAACATCGTCTACAAGGAAGGCTTTGGCATGGCAGACCGAGTATCGGGCCTTTCAGTTTCCGATGATACCCAGTTTAATATCTGTTCCATCAGTAAAGTTTTTACAGCAGCAGCAATATTACAGCTTTGCGAACAGGGAAAACTGGAATTGGATAAACCATTGGTCGATTATATGCCTGAATTTACCATGGCAGATAGTCGGTACAAGGATATTACCGTTAGAATGCTCTTAAATCATACCGCTGCCTTTCCGGGAACCTATGCGTATAATGCCGAAACGACCGCACCAGATACCAGTTATACCGAACAGTTTATGACCTATCTGGCAGGAACTCAATTAAAAGGCGAGCCAGGAAAAGTGAGTGTCTACTGCAATGATTGCTTTACCTTTGGCGAGATTCTGGTTGAAAAAGTTTCTGGACAGTCGTTTTCCGACTATTTGAATAAGAACATTTTTAATAAGGCTGGTATGAAAAATTCCAGCTGTAATTTTAAAGAAGGAAACGCCAATATCGCCTTAAAATATAATGAAGATGGCACTGCAGCCCCAGTGGAGTATATTAATAGTCTGGGCTCTGGCGGCATTTCCGCAACGGCGGTTGATTTATGCCGATATACCCAAGCACTTTTTCAGGGTAAAATAATGAATGAGGCGATGTTAACGGAATACACCAGCCCTCAATATGGAACTGAGACCGTGCCATCGGGAACCCCGCTTTATCCCTACGGATTAGGCTGGGATAGCGTTGCAGTGGCAGATTTTGAACTTCAGGGAGTCCGGGTTATCGGGAAAAATGGCGGATCACCGCAATTTAATTCTCAGCTGTACGTGCTTCCAGATGAAAACATCTCAGTGGCCATTATTTTTGCCGGCAATGCCGATGTCACAACAATAGCCAATGATATTGTCCAGTCCATCGTGGATGAAAATGGGTTAAATCAGATTAATGAAACGGCGGTTGCGACACCTACGGCAGCAACCATCCCGGAATCAATAGTATCCTATGCGGGGATTTACGGTGACGGATCAGCCATTGTGAAAGTCGAATTCAATAAAGAAAAAAATACCCTGGTTTATAAAAAATATAGCAATGGTAGCTTTGTAACCCAAGGTGAATACCCGTATCAGAGCGATGGCACTTTTCATTTGCCGGTGGGATATCGAATTGGCTTTGAAGAAAATTATGGAAAAAAACTGCTTGTGATCCATGGTGCCTTATCCGACGGATCGGTTGTTTCTGGACAAAAGTTGGAAGTTGGCGATACCACTCAGGATACCAGTAAGTTTAATGGCAAGTCATGGATTCCGACAAACCTGAGCGCCATTGATGCGAATACGTTTTCCTGTAAAACTGGGGTTTTAGCTGAGTTGCCGGGTTATATCTATTATTCGGCAGCTGGTGTTTACACCCCTTATGCCCTTAAAGATGCGAACACCACTGAAATGGTGCTGCCTTATGGAAAAGATTTGGCCCAATCTGTTATCACTCAGGAAAACGGGAAAAATATTTTAACGGTGATGCATTATAAAATGATGGACGTTGCTGATGTAGCGTCGCTTCAGCAAGATGAGCCAATCAGTATTGGCAACGACGGTTTAAATGTTTGCCGAAAATTGGATAGAGACGGAGCCATTAAGGCCGAGATTCCTGAAGGCGGTCGAATTGTTATTTATGACTCAAGTTTACAGGCAAGCTATGACAGTTTGACAAATGAAACCGGCGAAACTGAGGTAACAGCGGGCTCTTACATTCTCTTTATAGGTAAACCGGAAGATGCGTTTACCTTTGACTATCGGGTTTAAAACTGCACAGCAAAATGATCATTCATAAAAGAGCATCATAAAAAGTGGGTAACTTGAAATTTATTAGGCAATTGCGAAAGTGCCATGAGCTTTGAGCCCAGTTTCGCACGAAACAATTTCTACACTGTACGACGAACTGTTCGCCTACACGTTACGAAATTGTTTGTGGAAACTGCACCCAAAGCAACCGCTGTTCGATATTTTTTAATTTCGCAATTGTCTATTGAAATTTATGATTGAAAGGATGAAGAAAATGTTGAAAAAATTACTGACCATCGGCCTGAGTTTGATTTTGCTGCTTGTTCCGTTATCAGGGTGTACGACAACGTCCCAGAGCCAGAGTTATGATAAGACCATCGCGACGGCGAGAACTGAAATCTGGAAGGCCATTTCAGGAGGTGGGGCTTCCAGTGCCACGGTAGCGATTATGGACAATGGCAAAATTGTTTATGAGGAAGGCTTTGCCATGGCAAACCGAGAGGAGGCTCTCAAGGTGAATACCAGTACCCAGTTTAATATTGGCTCAGTCAGTAAGGTTTTTACCGCTGCGGCGGTGATGCAGCTAGTGGAAGCTGGCAAGGTAGACTTGGATAAACCAGTGGTTGACTATGTTCCGGAATTCACCATGCAGGACAGCCGGTATAAAAACATTACCGTTCGGATGTTGTTAAACCACTCCTCAGGGCTGCCAGGAACAGATTACACCAATGGCTTTGCTTCGGCCGCCGATCCCGGTTTTCTGGAAGGTTTTATGAAGTATTTGGCCAACAGCAATTTAAAATATGATCCCGGAGTGGTCAGTGTTTACTGTAATGATGGATTTACGCTGGCCGAGGTGCTCATCGAAAAAGTTAGTGGTCAGTCCTATGCTGAATACGTCAGTAAAAATATTTTCACCAAAGCTAATATGAAGAACAGTAGTTGTTATTTTAAACCGGGCAACCCTAATATTGCTTTGAAATATAATAACGACAATGGCTCAGCATTGCCGGCAGAATATGTTAATTTGATGGGAACCGGCGGCATTTCTTCCACCGCCGTGGATTTATGCGAGTTCGGAAATGCCTTGCTGACCAATAAAATTATGACGTCAGAATCGTTTGCCGAGTATACCAGCCCCCAATATGCAACTGAAACGGTACCCGCGGGAATGACGCCGATTACCAGTTATGGGTTAGGTTGGGATATGATCAATGTGGCAGCATTTGAAGAACAGGGCATCCATGTCTTGAGTAAAAACGGTGGCACCCTGCAATTTAACTCGCAGCTCTATGTGCTTCCCGAACAGAATTTATCGGTGGCGGTGATTTTTGCCGGCGTGGCTGATACGGCCTCGATCAGTAATGCTATTACCCAGGCATTGCTGGAAGAAAAGGGCGTGTTGCCAGGAAGCGAAACAAAGGAAGTAACGAAGCCGACTTCGGCAGCGATACCAGATCAGTTGCTGGGTTTTGCTGGCTATTACGGTGCCAGCGGCAGCATTATTAAGGTAGAGTTTGATAAAGCGAGCAATACCTTAAACTATAAACAATTCAATGGGTCTGAATTTGTCAGTACCGGGGTCTATCCCTACATGGATGACGGTTATTTTTATCTGCCTTCCGGAAACCGGATGTCCTTTAGCGAAAGCTTTGATAAAAAACTGATGCTTCAGTCGCTGCCAACTGGAAATTATGGCATCGTCGTGGGACAACAAATTGGGCAAGCCACCAATTCGGTTGATGGCAGCGCCTTTGCGAATAAACATTGGCTGCCCATCAATTTCTCCGCCACTGATTTGAGTCCATTAGCAGTAGCTACTGGCAGCATTTCAGATTTGCCGGGCTTTATCTATGTCAGCGGGGATGAGTCTTTTACCCCCTATGCCCTAAAAGATGCAAATAGTGCCGTAATGACACTTCCTTATGCCAGGGATCTGGTTGAACCTCGGATTACCGAGGTAGATGGCAAAAAGCAGCTGACGGTGATGAGTTACATCTGCATGAATGCTCAGGATGTTTCATCTTTGCAAAACGGAGAAACCATCAGCATTACCAAGGCCAATGAAAATCAGGTGAAAAAACTGGATGCAGCAGGTACATTTGGGGTAACTCTGCCGGAAGGTGGACGGATGATTATCTATGCGCCAGACTTTACCGTCAGCTATGACACGCTGTTTTCAGGATCAGAAAGTGTCCCGGTAGCGGCAGGCTCATATGTTTTATTTATTGGCAATGAAGGGGATACCTTCTCGTATCAATACAGCTTCTAAGTTTAGCCCTTTACGGGTAATTGGCAGGCGGATATCAGAATCGGTTTTGGGTATTATTTTGAATAAGCACCGCTAATTTAAGCCCAAAAGCAAACCAGATTAAGGCTCATTATTATTTGATCGGTCGATCAAAGCAATTAATAACGAGTCTTGTTTTTTAGCGTCTTGGATTAAAAATGAAACGTCTTGGCTGACTTTTTATACCTTTGGCTTGTTTCGTCAAAGACATTGTGATACGCTAAGCAGGAACGATTTAAATTGCCGAATAAGTAGATCGAATTTATGCAATTTCTTATGCAAATAAGAAACCGGCATATTCTGATAATTAAATGGGGATAAAATGAATGTAATTTTAAGCAGTTTATTAATGATATCATCGCTGGTTCTGATCACCCTGGGCCTGATTGGTTTTCGACACAATGGTATTTCTGGGGTAAAAGCCTTTTCTGTTTTGATGTTTGCCATGGCCATACATACCATTGCCTATGGTTTTGAGTTGTTAAGCCCAAATTTAGAGTCAATGTATATGTGGATTCGCGTGGAATATATCGCGATGTCTTTTTATCCGTTTCTGATTATGTGGTTTGCCAGAGAATACGTTGGCGAGCGAAAATTTGCCAACCGGTATCTTATGGGAATTCTGCTGGGGCTCAATGTGATTACCTTGTTTTTGGTGCAGACCAATCCAATACACGGTTGGTATTATGCTCATTTAGGCGTCGATACCAGCCTGGGATTTCCTATCATGGCAATCGAAAAAGGTTTCTGGTATTGGGTTCAGGTGACGGTTTTATATTTTGCGATTGGATATGCGCTGATTGTCTTATTAAAGCGAATTCTTGAAACCAGAGGTTCGTCAAGGCGACGGGTCGTCCTGATTTTTGTGGGAATGTTAATGCCGCTTGTTGCAAGTATTATCTACCTGTCGGGTTGGGGAATCGGACAAATTGATCTTTCGCCTTTTTCATATATTTTTCTAAGTATCCTGGTGGCCAGCGGATTATACCGATATGATATTTTGTTTTTAAGCGAAGTAACCCATGAAATGATTTTTAATACGATTGATGAAGCGGTTATTGTCGTCGATGGAGAAGGTTTTATTTTAAAAATTAACCGAGCCACCGGACCATTGTTTGATGCCCTTGGTGAGCTAAGGGTAGGAGAGTTGGTTAATCAATATCGAGTTTTGGCTCATGTTCTGATCGGAAATATGATTCAGACCGTGACAATTGGAGCACAACACTATCAGATTCACTTGATTCCAATCGGAAAACATCATGGAACCATTGTGGTGTTTAGCGATGTAACAGAACTGACTAACGCTAAAAAACAGTTAGAAACGCTGTCAATCACGGATCAGTTGACAAAACTCTATAATCGCCGGTATTTTGTGGATTATTTTGATCAGCTGGATGGCGATGGGGTGGTGATGTTGCTAGACATTGATCAGTTTAAAGATGTGAATGACCAGTATGGCCATCCGGCTGGGGATGTCGTGTTGCAAGAAATTGCTCGGTTTTTGAACGAACATTTTGCGGATGGGATGATCTGTCGTTATGGCGGCGAGGAGTTTGTTGTCATTATTGAGGGAGAAACTACAAAAATAGCCAAAGAAAGGGCAGAAACCTTTCGGGAAGCCTTCCAATACCGTAAAACCGAATTCCCCTGTACGGTGTCAATTGGGCTATGTGCCTATGAAAAAGGAAATTATAGCAATACTATGAATCTTGTGGATAAGTTGTTATATCAAGCCAAAAATACCGGTAGAAATTGTGTTGTAACAGACGCAGAGGTTACCGGCAATGGCAATTAAAAAATGGCAAACCGATAAAGTGGTTTGCCATTTTTTTAATTGCTACGAAACAACGTGTTTTTAAGGGTGCGTGCTGATTTTATACTAAATGATAAGCGGCCACAAAACCGGTTTCCACGGCGTTGGCGATACGGCCAATTTGAGCGGTATCGCCAATTTTGACGACCTTATCAAAGCGGCTGACAATTTCATCAGCTAGGGTCTGATCAGCTTTGACGCCTAGGGAGAGAACCACATTATCAACGGGAAGATCCACTAATTCACCATCTGATTTTTCCAGCTTAATGGAGGCATCTTCAATTTCGATGAGTTTATGGGAGGGCATAAAGACCGTTCCAAATTTAATCAGGCGAGCCTGGATGTCACTGAAACTCTGCCAGCTGGCATCCGGACCGATGCGGTCAGCCATTTCAATCACATAGACTTCATTATTCTGAGTTTCCAGCAACTCAGCGGTTTCCACCCCGGTCATACCGGAACCGATGACAGCTACTTTTTTGCCGGAGAGCTTTACTTTTCCAGTGAGAATATCGGTGCTGGTACAGACATTCGCTTTTTTGACACCTTTGATGGATTTGGGGACGATGGATTCAGAACCGGTACCCACAAAAACAGCATAAGGATTCAGGGCGGTAATGGCATTATGGGTTACTGAAGTATTGAGTCGAACATCCACGCCCAGCTTAGCGAGTTGCGTTTTATAATAGTCAATCAGCCAATTAATTTTTTCTTTGTGAGGCGGCTTATTAGCCAGACCGAGCTGTCCGCCCAGTTCACTGTTTTTTTCAAACAAGACCACCTTGAATTGGCGTTCAGCCAGTTTTTTGGCGGCTTCCATGCCCGCCGGTCCGCCGCCAACGACTACCACCAGACGATCATTGCCATCCTGGCGAGCATCATTGTAGAACCATTCCCGGGCTGCCCGGGGATTAATGGCACAGGCAAAAGGTTCACCCTTCATACCATTGGCAATCATCGAGTCCATGCAGTTCAGACAGGAAATACAACGGCGGATGTCATCAACCCGGCCGGCCGCCGCTTTATTGACCCAATCCGGATCAGCCAATAAACCACGGGCGATGGTAACCCCATCAACGCGACCTTCGGCAATAATTTTTTCAGCAAAGTCCGGGTTGCGGATCACGCCGACACCAAAGACCGGCACATCAACGGCTTTTTTGACCGCTTCAGCCAGATAGATTTTCCAGCCTTCGGCAAAAGAAATCGGTTCCCAGGCCTGATTCATGGTTTCATAAATACCGGCAGAGACGTTGATGGCATCAAGACCAAAAGGCACCAGATATTTGCAGATTTCAACGGCTTCATCCAATAATAAGCCGTCTTCCTCAAAGGGGAACATCGATTCTCGAAGAAATTCATCCGCTGAAATCCGGAACATGATGGGGTAATCCCGACCCACGCGTTCGCGAATCCCTTCAATGATTTCTTTAACAACCCGAGCCCGATTTTCGGTGCTGCCGCCGTATTCGTCGGTTCGTTTATTGGTCAGTGGCGAGATAAACTGGTTTAACATATAGCCATGGGCCCCATGCAGTTCGACCCCGTCGATCCCGGCTTTGTAACAGCGTTCAGCAGCATTGATATAATCCTGAACAAAGCTTTTTATTTCGGCATTGGTCATTTCCCGGCATTCGGCCTGAGTCAGCATGCTTTTGATGCCGCTGGGGGAGATGGTGGCCCGCCCGCCAATGGCCATGTTGTCGGTTTGTCGGCCGGGATGATGAAGCTGGATAAAGATCGCGCCGTCATAAAAATGAACGGCCTTAGCCAGCTTGGCCAGTCCCGGGATGCAGTCATCGGTTGCGGCGGAGGTTTGGCGGGGCATCATCACGCCGGTTTCATTATTGACCCGGGTGACCTCGTTGATAATCAGTCCGACCCCGCCTTTGGCGCGCTCGGCATAGTAAGCGCATTCACACTCGGAAACAGTGGCATTGTCATGAGCTGTTCCTGAACCCATGGCGCCCATTACCACACGGTTTCTAAGTTTTAATGTGCCAATATTGATGGGGGACAGTAAATTTTCAAAAGTCATTAAGATTCTCCTTTATTTTAAAAGTGTAGATAATTGTGAAAGTGCCGTGAGCTTTACGATCAGTTTCGCACGAAACAATTTCTACACTGCACGGCGGACAAGCTATCGCCCGTTCGCCTACACGTTACAAAATTGTTTGTGGAAACTGAACGTAAAGCAATCATTGTTCGATGTTTATACGTTTCACAGGTGCTTTAGTATAAATATACTTATTGATAGCAGTCGTAAATCTTAGCCAGTGATGCGGCAATGAGTTCTTCAGTGGCAGGAACCGGACAGAGAAAGCGCAACCCTTCATTGGCGACGTAATCTGTACAGCCGATGATTTGCTCCCGGGAGATATTTAATTCCTGTAGCGTTGGAATTCCCAGTTGTTTCTGAAATTGACGCAGATTGTCGGCAACTTCACGGCCAATTTTCTGAGGATCAGTGGCAGCTATGGTTAGGCCCATGCAGGTGCCGATTTTTTTGACTTTTTCGGGATAAACAGGAGCCGTTAATTCCAGGATGACCGGGGTGACCAGGGCACAGGCAATCCCATGGGGAATATGAAAGGTGGCGCCCATGGAGTGGGCAATGGCGTGACCCAGGTGAACCATGGCATCGTTAAAGGCAATACCGGCATTATTGCTGGCCAGCGCCAGATTTTCCCGGGCTTCAAGATCCATGGAATCGGCGGCAGCGATCGGCAGCCATTTGGTGATTCGTTCAATGGTATCGTAACACAGAATATCCGAGTGGGGATTGGGTTGAACACTGGTCAAGGCTTCACAAACATGAGAAAAAGCATCCATGCCGGTGTAAAGCGTAATGGCTTTTGGCATCCCCAAGGTCAGTTCAGGGTCAACAATGGCAAAGCTGGGGGGCGTGATCGCACCGATTTTTTCATGGTTTTTGGTATCGCTGATGACAGCAATAATAGTGCTTTCCGACCCGGTGCCGGAAGTGGTGGGGATCAAAATCAGTTTTAGAGAGGGATTTTCCAGCGGCATCATCTTTCTGGAAAAGTCCAATAGAGCCGCAACGTCAACACTGTTGGCGGCCAGGCTGCTGATTGCTTTGGCGGTGTCAAGCACGCTGCCACCACCAATGCCGATGATACCATCGACGCCTTCACTTTTGGCAAGATCGGCGCCAGCCTGAACGGTGTAATCAGGGGCATCCATTTCACAGCGGTTAAATAAAACCGGATCGATACCGGCCGTTTTTAAACTGTCGACTACTTTTTGGGCATGACCCATTTTTTCAACGTTTTCATCAGTGACGACTAAAACCTTACTCAATCCTAATTCTTTTGCTACGTCCCCGGTTGTGCTCACGGCGCCTGTTCCGAAAGCCACCGGACATAATTGGGTGTATCTTTGTACCATATTAATCCTCCTATACGTTAGTCATGAACGAACTTTTGTTAAAGAAATGTCATTCATGGATTTGCTATCAGTATAGCAGTTGGGGTCGGCTTCGTCTTTGTGAGGGTTTGAGATTTTAAACGTTTTTAGAGCAGCATCTGGACAAACTGGTTTTGTCGAATTTTACAAATTTGGGGTGAGAAATGTGCAAGAAATTCCAACGACCGGGTAAAGAATTAACAATGTAATTTTATTAAATGAGTTTAATGTACAGTGATTTGTGACCATGATATAATGAAGCAAATTTGAAAATATGGGAAGGTGTTTCGGATGGCTGTCGCACTAAAAAAAATAATCTCGGCGTTAAATGAAGCTGGTATAAAAACGAGGATCAATGAGACCTTTGAGGATATCGAAATCCAAGGATATGACAAATATGCTAGTCGACCAGAAAGTTTGCTGGCTGATCATATTTATGTGACTAACGCCTCATCGATGGCAGATTCATCGTTAATGGCCAAGTATCATTTTATTGTTATTGAAGATCGGCTTCTGCCTGAAAGAGCATTAGAAAACAGCCCTCCCAAGCTTATTGCGTTGAATAGAGATGAGGATCAGGCCGCAGTGATGACGATTCTTGAAAAACTATTTGTGGAACAACGTCGAATGGGGGAATGTTCGATAAAACTTCTCCAGGCCTGTCAGAAAGGTTATACCATCCAGCAATTATTGGATTTGGGCTATCAACTGTTAAACAACCCTTTACTACTGGTCGATATTTCACTTTGCTTTATTGCCCATTCCGGTGGCAATAACATTGAAAATGAGCCACTTTGGGAGTGGACGCTGTCAAAAGGCTATGTTGATAAAGAATATGCCCGTTCGGTGATGACCGATGATTCAACAAATGAAAAAGATGCTGGCGAAGAGGTGCTGGTTATCTGGGAAACCGGTTTATTAAATCACCGGCAATTGGTGGGACGGGTGTTAAAAAACAAACGGCCGCTGGCTTACTTGAAACTGCTGGAATATCATCATCCCATCACTGACTGTGATGAGGAAATTCTAATTATGTTGTGTAATGTTCTGGCCATGAATATGGAAGATACCAATGCCATCGTCAATGCCTCGAACTCATTAAGTGATACCTTTTTAACAGCGCTGTTAAACCAGAAAATGTATGATCATGCGGCCATTGAAGAACGGGAACGGATGTATGGTCTTAAGTTATATAAAAACCTTTTTGCGGTAGTGATCCGAATTGATAACCGACAAAATACCAATGATCGGCTGTATTATTTAAAACGGATCTTTCAGAATTTTTTCAATCGCCAAACCGTGATTATTTACAATGGCCAACTGGTTATTCTGCTGGATACGATCACCGAAGAAATACAAAATGCACGGGAAATGGCTGCTTTTGTGAGCTTACTGGAAGAAAATAACTGTACCGCCGGGATCAGTAAAATATTTTATCATCTTTATGATTTCTGCGAACATTATAAGCAAGCTTACAATGCCCTGAATTTGGGGGATCTTTTAAAGAAAACCAGTCGGATCTTAAATTATGATGAACTCATCATTCCTCATATGATCTTAAGTTTCCGGGGCGAGACCAATATCCGAAATTTGATCCATCCGGTGGTTAAGACCTTAAAAGACCTTGATCAGAAAAAAGGGAGTAATTTTCTGGAGACATTGATGGCCTATATCAATCACAATCAAGATACCACCCTGACAGCTAAAAGTCTGCATATTCACTACAATACCTTAAAATATCGAATCAATCGGATCATTGAAATAACTAACATCGACTTTTCTGATAGCGAGACCTTGTTTAATATCCAGCTATCTGTGAAGGTGAATGATATCCTGGGATGCTTATAAATTCAAACAAGTATGGTGAAGCATCAGCTGATTTTAATCAGGCCCATTAGAGAGAGCGGTTCAATCATTTGGCGAGCTCAATAAATCGCCGGATTAAAGTGCCGCCGTAAGAGCTTTGACAGGTCGCCTCACAAAGAAAATGATCGGTGCATTCAGGATGAAATTGGACGCCCCAGATATTTTTGTCATATAAAACCGCATGATAGGGTTCGAAATTGTTTTTAGCAAGCACAATGGCATTTGTTGGCAGACTCGTGACGGTTTGGGCATGGGAGGCGTAGGCATTGAATTTGGGCGGCAGGACGCCAAGTAATGAATCGTGCATGCCTGCTTCGGTCAGTTCTATTTCAATTTCGCCTTTTTCTTCGCCAAGTTGATGATACCCTACCGATCCGCCAAAACTTTGAGCTAAAAGTTGATGCCCATAGCAGATACCCAGGATCGGAATATGCTTTTGCGCAATTTGTTTGATCCACTGGGAGGTTGTCACACTCCAGGGATCGAGATCGGTGACCATGAACGGCGATCCGGTAATAATAATGGCCGTGACATCATCCATTAGAACAGGTACCGCATTTTCATGGACAGAAATGACGTACACATCTTCATAGGGAATCCCGGCACATCTGGCGATGCGCTCATCACAATCTCCACATTTTTTAATAATTGATTTATCAGAAACGCCTGTTTTAATAATGAGTAGCTTACCCAATGCAATCACCCGCCAAAATTTATTTTTTATTAAATCTGATTGTTTCATATCAAACCTGGATACTAATGCTTTTATGTTAACATGTCAATAATTAAAAAACAATTGATTTTCTAAAGTAAGCATAAAAAGAAAACCTGTCAATATCATCCAAGAAATCTGTTTTTTATTAGGCTATACTAGTTGCAAAGAAGGAGGTAGCGGAAATGAAACACAACGAAGAACGGACGGTTCGATATGATAATGACCTGAAAATTGAAGCCTTTTGTTTAAAAGGCATTATTCAGAAATTTCCCAACCACTTTCATGAACATTACGTGATCGGTTTTATTGAAAGCGGGCAAAGAAAATTATCCTGCAAAAACAAAGAATATCTAGTAGGCCCTGGTGATCTGCTGCTTTTTAATCCGTATGACAATCATTTCTGCGAACAGGTGGATGACCAGGCTCTGGATTACCGGTGCTTAAATATCAAACCGGAAATAATGAGGGCGATGGTTTTCGAAATCACAGGAAAGCAAGAAAATCTGGTCTTTGAGCAGCCGGTGGTCTATCACAGTGAACAGGTGATTGGGCTGGGGGAACTGCATCAAATGCTGATAGCGGAACAACAAGAATTTAACAAAGAAGAGGCGTTTTTGTTTTTAATTGAACAATTGATTGACGAATATGGCAGTTGGGAATCCAATCATCACCATCAAGAAAGCAATACCGCGATTGAATTAATCTGCGACTACCTGGAAAAAAACCATCCGGAACGGATTTCATTAAATGATTTATCGATCTTAACCGGATGCAGCAAATATTATCTGGTGCGGGCCTTTACTAAAACAAAAGGGATTACCCCTTACCGATATCTGGAGACCGTCCGAATCAACGCCGCCAAAGCTTTATTGGAAGAAGGCATGGAACCCATTGACGTGGCGCTGCAAACGGGCTTTTCGGATCAAAGCCATTTTTCGAATTTCTTCAAAGGCTTCATCGGGATTACCCCTAAGCAGTATCAGAAAATATTTACGGATGAAGGGAGCGAAGCTTGATTGATCAAGATAATTTAACCGGACATTTAGCGGCTATTTTTACCATTTTGGTTTGGGGAACCACCTTTGCGTCAACAAAAATTTTGCTCACCGCTTTTACACCCATTGAAATTCTCGTTTTTCGTTTCACCATTGGGTTTATTGCCCTGTCTTTAGTCTATCCCAAGCGATTGTCGATTTCTAATCGCCATGAAGAACTACTTTTTATGGGAGCGGGACTGTGCGGGGTCACCCTGTATTTTCTGCTGGAGAACATTGCCTTGACCTATACCTATACCTCCAATGTGGGGGTCATTATTTCCATTGCGCCTTTTTTTACCGCCATCCTGGCCCATTTCTTTTTAGCTGGCGAAAAACTCAGTGCCCATTTTTTCATCGGATTTGTGGCAGCGATTATGGGGATTTTTTTGATTAGTTTTAATGGCACCACGGTGTTGCAGCTTAATCCGCTGGGTGATTTACTGGCGGTGCTGGCGGCCTTGGTCTGGGCAATTTATTCGGTTTTAACAAAAAAAATAAGCGCCTTTGGATATCACACGATTCAAACCACCCGACGAATCTTTTTTTATGGGTTGCTATTTATTATTCCGACCCTGCCATTTTTTGACTTTCACTGGCGTTTGGCACCTTTTTACCAACCGGTTTATTTACTCAATCTACTTTTTCTGGGATTGCTGGCTTCGGCAGTTTGTTTTGTCACCTGGAATCTGGCGGTAAAGCGATTAGGTGCTACGAAAACCAGTGTTTACATTTACATGGTCCCGGTGATCACCGTGGTAACTTCAGTGATTGTATTAAATGAAAAAATAACCTGGATGGCTATCTCGGGAACGCTGCTGACCTTACTGGGATTATTAATTTCCGAAAAACGGTTGCCCTTCGGAAAAAAACAAAATGATCAGGTAGCGATTAAAAAGCAGCACGTGGAAACTTAAGGGCATTCATTTTTTAATACATAAAAATAAGTTTAAAACCATTTTCCACCTGGTTTATGATAAAATAAACCAAGTGGAAATTTTTTTATCGAGAAATAAAAAACAGATGTCAATGAGTGAAAGCGAGGACGAAATGGGAAAGATAGGATCAGGCAACGGTTTGTTTATCAGTTTTGTAAAAACAGTCTTTTTATGCATGGCTTTCTTATTAGTAATTGGCCCGGCGTTTAGCGGAGTAAAGGCTGAAGACAATCAAGCAGGTGTTGAAGACGCTGTCAATGCAAGTTCGAATACATCGAATCAGGAGACAATTTCGCAAAGTGCTGTCAATACGAGCTTGGGATGCTCATATCGAACTCACGTACAGAATGTAGGCTGGCAGGCTTACGTCAGTAACGGTGCGATGAGCGGGACTGAAGGCCAGGGACTTCGTCTTGAGGGAATCGAAGTTAAACTGGATAATGTCATCGGCGATGTAGGCATTGAATATACCACCCATGTGGAAAATATCGGCTGGCAGAATTACGTTAAAAATGGCGTGATGAGCGGAACGGAAGGCCAGTCGCTGCGGCTGGAAGCCATTAAAATCCGACTAACAGGTAATGATGCCAAGAATTATGATGTTTATTATCAGGTTCATGCCCAAAATATTGGTTGGTTGGATTGGGCCAAAAACGATATGAGCGCTGGCAGTGAAGGTTTTGGATTGCGATTGGAAGGGATCAGAATTGTTGTGGCAGCTAAGGGTGATCCGGCTCCCGGGGCAACGGAACGACCCTTTGTGACGACCAATATTCAGTACAGCTATCAGACTCACATCCAGAACATCGGCTGGCAGGATTGGAAGAAAAATGGCGAATTAAGCGGAACAACCGGACAGAATCTCCGCTTGGAAGCGATTCAAATAAAGGATGAAAATCCCGAAAGTAATATCGGTATTGAATATCAGACCCATGTTCAGAATATCGGCTGGCAGGGTTGGAAAGTAGCCGGAGAAATGAGTGGAACGTCCAATCAGGGGTTGCGACTGGAAGGGATCCAAATCCGACTAACCGGCGCCAATGCCGGTCTGTTTGATGTTTATTATGAAGCTTATACGGAGGGCTTTGGCTGGATGCCCTGGGTTAAAAATGGCGAAAATGCCGGAACCGAAGGCCTAGGACTGCGATTGGAAGGCATTAAAATTATTATTCAACAAAAAGGTGTAACAGGACCCAGTCCCACCGAAAATGAGTTGGGATCAATGGCGCAGCTAGTTAATAAAAACCACAGTGTTTCGGCAGAATATGTACCAGGTGATCTGGTTTGGGTTAATTTGCCATCCACCCGGGATACACAGCTGCGGGCAGATGCGGCTCAACATTTAATCGAGCTGTTTAACGGCGCCAGTGCTCAGGGGCTGACCCTCTACTGTTGTTCAGGCTATCGCTCTTATGCGACCCAGACTTCGCTTTATCAGTGGAATGTGGATATGTATGGGGTGGCAGGGGCAGAGCTGGTCAGTGCCCGGCCGGGAATGAGTGAGCACCAGTTAGGACTAGCTATGGATGTTACATCAGCAACCGTAGATTTTGATCTGGTCGAGAATTTTGGTTTGACAGCGGAAGGCCAGTTTATCCGAGATCATGCCCATGAGTATGGATTTATTATCCGCTATCCTCAGGGTAAAACCAATATTACCGGTTATGCCTACGAACCCTGGCATCTGCGTTATCTCGGGGTCGAGGTGGCAACTACTATTCATAATAGCGGTAAAACCATGGAAGAGTTTTACGGGATTTATTAATTAGCTGAGTTTCTTCTTACTATTGCGATTTGCGAAAAATACTGGATTAAAAATGTGTAAATTCTGTGGTTTTCATTTAATGATCGGGAAGGTGGGTTCGTCAACGGATGACTAGCCCACTTCCCGATTTTTTAGATTTAGACAATTGCGAAAGTACTGTGAGCTTTGTGCCCAGTTTCGCACGAAACAATTTCTACACTGTACGGCGGACAGTTCAATGAACTGTTCGCCTACACGTTACGAAATTGTTTGTGGAAACTGCACCCAAAGCAATCGTTGTTCGATGTTTTTTAATTTCGCAATTACCTATTTTTACATTCTTTGGGTGGCATCAAATGCCAGTGGTGAACGCAGGCATTCATCGGCAAACATGGTCAATTGGAAACAAAGCGGGCTGCCCTTCATTTTTTCAGAGGCATAGCTTAAGCCGTTGGTTTTTTCATCCAGTAAAGGGTGATCAATCTGTTGCGGATCTCCCAGTAGGATAACTTTGGTCCCCTTACCGACTCGGGTAATGATTCCTTTTACCTGTTTGGGCGTAAGGTTTTGGGCTTCATCGATAATCAGATAGGTGTGGGTAATGGAGCGACCCCGGATAAAGTTCATGGCTTCGGCCGTGATGACACCCCGCTCAAAAAGTTCTTCAATTTTTTTGCGCATTTCGATTTCATTCTGAAAGCGGGATTTATCGCTGCGATTCATTAAAATTTCAAGATTATCAATAATCGGCCGCAGCAATGGGGCGATTTTTTCCTGCTCATTTCCTGGCAGAAAACCAATTTCATCATCAAACTGAACATTCGGCCGGGTAATTAAGATTTTACGGTAGCCTTTAAAATCGGGATCCAGAGTCTGGTGCAGGCCTACAGCCAGGGAATAGAAAGTTTTGGCTGTTCCAGCGGTGCCTTTGACAATCACCAGCGGCGCCGTTTCGGCATCCTGCATCAGCGCTTCCTGTAAAAAACGTTGGCCGACATTTTTGGGCTTAACCCCGAAGGGCTCCAGATCCAGACTTTTTAAGGGGACAATTTTCTTGCCATTAAAGCGTCCCAGCAGGGTTTTTCGGTCATTGATATCGGAGTGAATAATAAAAAATTGATTATATTCAGGGATGAGCCCGGATTTCGTTTTTTTATCATTCATGACATAAATGTGTTCTGGCAGAATCCCTTTTTTCTTGAATTCATCCATTTTTTCATCCGGGGCATAGACTTCAGTCCGACCGGTATACTGATCCTGAAATACTGGGGATTGTTCGGCAATAAAATCTTCAGTGGGAATTTCAAGCATCTGGGATTTTAACCGGACAATAATATCTTTGGTAACCAGTATGACCGGTTCACCCTGACTAAGCAATCCCTTACACACTTTCAGAATTCGGTTATCATTGGAATTGCTCTGAAACCCGTAGGGCAGATCAACCGATGCAAAATTTGCTTCAATTTTAAGTAGACCGCCACTTTCCAGGTTTACCCCTTCAAACAGATTTCCCTTTTGTCGCAGCTGTTCCAGAAAGCGAATCGATTGCCGGGCGTTTGAACCCCGCTCACCATCCTCGTTTTTCAGCTTGTCCAAATCTTCCAATACGGCAATTGGGAGAACAATCTTGTTCTCCTCAAAGGATAACAACGCCTGGGGGGATTGGATCAATACATTGGTATCCAATACATACGTTTTTGGCATAGAAAACCTCCATAAAATCTATTTTATGTTGTGCAGTTTACGTTGAGTGTACACCAAAAAATCGAATCAAAGGTTTGGAACAGGTTAAATTTGTTAAAGAATAAGTCGGAAAATGTGACACATCAGTTTTTTATGGGTATATACAACTGCAACACAGTAAATCAGGCTTTATAAATTAAAAACAGCAGATGAAAGGAGTTCTTGTGGAGATACTACCATTCATATTTTCATTTTTGTTTTTACTTATATGCGGAAGTTATATATTCTTTGGTTCTTATATTGTTTCGGTTAACTCGAAAGAGAAAAGTAATCGGCTTTTCTTTGTGCTATGCATCTTTTTAAGTGTCTGGGCATTTGGCTTAGCGATGTCCATTTCAGTAGCGGATATGGAGAGCTGTTTTTTTTGGCGACGGGTTTCAGCTCTGGGTTGGTGTACCTTTGCCGGAATACTGTTGCATTTCTTTTTAATTCTCACTGATAAACAAAGACTACTGAAAAAGTGGTGGATCTATTTTCTGATTTATCTGCCGGCAGCCGTTTTTATTTACATTTTTTCGCTGTCTCATGACCTGGCCATCCTGCAATACAATTTGATCAATACACCCCTTGGCTGGATTAATAAAGCCGAAAATAACGTTTGGAATATTCTCTATTATATTTACTACTATGGTTATATCGTTATCGGTTTGGGTGTGCTTTGGCATTGGGGGAAACATTCCCGTGACGAGCAAAATAAAAAACAGGCCAAGCTTATTTTGTACGGGTTTAGTATTTCATTGTTCATTGGCTTTATTCTGGCAATCGTTGGAAATGAATTGTTCTTAACAGGAGCTACTCAAAAAGTTTCAAATATTATGTTTATCGCAATTCTGGCAGTTTTTTATTCAATAAAAAAATACAAATTGGTAAGGACACCGCCAATCAATATGGATGAAATCATTTTAAATAAGGCTACCCGCATTAAAATATACAATTATTTGTCAGCATGCTTTATCGCAGGAAGTTTTTTAAACCTTGTTTCCCGGTACTTTCTTGAAAAACAGGAGGATCTCATTTCAATCCTATCCTTTAGTGGCCTATTATTGGCAATTGGACTGGCGGTCCAGATTGCCCAGCGTGCTGAGCCACTCAAAAAGTACCAGAATTATATCATCATGGTGCTAATCGGTTTATCCATACCAATCATAACCTTTGAGTTTTTAAATATTGCCAGCCTGACAATTTGGGCTTTCCCATTTATCCTGATTATTTTTGGCTTGGTCTATAACAACCGAGTCGCCCTTGTCGGGATAACGGTGTCTATTTTCCTAACCCAAATACTTGTTTTTATTAGAATACCTGAGGCAATTGTGGAGATTGACAGTTCTACTTATGTGGCCAGAATGGGTTTGTTTGGCATTGCCATTTGGGTGGGTTTTTTTGTAAATCAACTCTATGTTGAGCGACTAAAGCAAAATTCCGAACAGATAAAAATACAAAAATTGATCTCAGAATTTTCGACTGACTTTCTAAACGTCAGCGCTGCCAATTTTGATGAAAAAACCAGAAAATGGTTGGGTAAAAGCGGAGAGCTGTTCAATATAAACCGGGCCTGTATCTGTTTCTTTGACGAAGATAAAAGCATGCTGTCCTGTCAGCAGGAATGGTGCAACAGCGGCGTCGAGTCAAAAAAAGAACTGCATCAGAATATTCCAATCGAAGAAGCCCCAGAATGGATTAAATCGGTTATTGAAAATAAAATTGTTCATCTTTTTAATCAAGGCGATTGTTTGGAAGAACGTTTTAATAATAATGAAGAAACAAGTCAGTACAATGATGTGATGATTTCAATACCGATTGCTTGTAAAGCCCAAGTAAGAGGCTTTCTGGCCTTTGAAATAAAAACGGAGCAGGATCAATTAAACCTTGAATATGAAGGGCTACTCGAAATTATTGGCAACGTTTTAGCTGATGCAATGTTAAAAATTGAATCAGAAAGAGAAATCAATTATCGTGCCTATTATGATCAACTAACCGGAATGCCCAACCGATTGCTGTTTAAGGACCGATTGAATCAGGAAATCGAGATTTCAAAACAAACTGGTAAAATGATTGGGATTATTTTTCTTGATATTGATAGCTTTAAAACTGTCAACGATACCATGGGACATGAAGGCGGAGACAAACTGCTGGTCCAGGTAAGCCAAAAGTTAGCAAGATCCATAAAAAAAACAGATACCGTTTCACGCTTTGAGGGCGATCAGTTTTTGATCATGCTAACCAATCTTTCCAGAGACAAAGAGGTTTTAAAGGTCGCAAACCGAATCACGAGTTTGTTTAAATATGCCTTTATTGTCAATGGTCAGGAGTTTTATATATCCGCCAATCTGGGGATTTCGGTTTATCCGACGGATGGCGAAACATCCGATGAACTGATAAAAAATTCAGATATTGCGATGAATAAGGCAAAAGAAAAAGGCAAAAACCAATTTGTTTTATGTTCGACAGTTATTAAAGAAGAAGTCCGGTTTAAAAATAAACTCACCAGTAATCTATATCATGCGCTGGAACGCAATGAATTACGCGTTTATTATCAACCTCAGGTTTGTTTGAAGACCGGAAAAATTGTCGCAGTTGAAGCATTGTTAAGGTGGCAACATCCAGAATTGGAGATAATACCGCCGAAGGTAATTATCCCGCTGGCAGAACAAACCGGGTTGATCAATCCCATTGGCGAGTGGGTCTTGAAAACGGCCTGTAGTCAAAATAAAGCATGGCAGGATATGGGGTTGTCCCATATCCGGATGGCCATTAATATTTCAGCAACCCAATTCAGAAATCCTTTGTTGATTTGTCAGTTGAAAAAGTTAATCAAAGAAACCGACTTAAAACCAAAGTATCTGGAACTGGAACTGACCGAAAACATTGCCATTAACAAATCCAGTTATATTATCAGTGTTTTGAATGGGCTAAAAAAGCTGGGGGTTTATCTTTCCATCGATGATTTTGGCACTGAGTACTCTTCATTAAGCCGACTAAAACTATTGCCGATTGATCAGATCAAAATAGACAAGCAATTTATTGACGGCATCTCTGAAGACGAAAAGGATCAGGCGATTGTTAACACAATCATTTTGTTGGCCAAAAATTTGGGGCTCAGTGTAATTGCAGAAGGTGCTGAAACAGAAGAGCAAATTAAATTCTTAAAAGAAAAGCAGTGTGACACCGTACAGGGATTTTATTATTATAAACCCATGACGGCGGTCGAAATGGAAAGGGTATTACGCCAAAATATCGAGACACCCTGATTAAGAGGCAGGGTGTCTCGATAAAATTTATTAATTGAGCTGATTTTCTTCCAGTGCTAGCTTGGCAGCCGGGAAGGGTTCCAGGGCTCGGCTTAAGATACCTTGAACATAGGCGATCAACATCCCGTAATTGGTGATGTAAACTCCTTTTTGTCTGGCAGTGTGAACTCGGTATTGCATTTCCCGACGGTTGAGCATACAGCCGCCACAATGAACGATGACGGCGTACTCGCCAATATCTTTGGGATAATGGGCACCGGAAGCCCAGTGGAATTCAATATCGCAGCCGGCAATTTGGCGGATCCAGCGGGGGATTTTGACCTTGCCGATGTCATCGGCCTGGCGATGATGGGTACAGCCTTCGACAATCAGTACCTTGTCACCAGGAGCCAGTTGTTCAATTCGTTTAATGCCCTTAACCATTTCCGCCAAATCAGTTTTCTGTCGGGCAAACAGGATCGAAAAGGAAGTCAACGGGATTTCCGGTGGGGTATCCGCCGATACCTTCAGGAAAGCCTGGGAATCGGTGATAACAATGGCGGGCGGTTTGGTTAGATTTTCCAGGGTGTGTTTGAGCTCATGTTCCTTGGTGATCATGGCGATGGCATCTTTTTCAAGAATATCTCGGATGGTTTGTTGTTGTGGCAGAATCAGCCGGCCCTTGGGAGCCGATTTGTCAATGGGGGTCACCAGCACTACCATATCTCCAGATTCAATCAGATCGCCAACCAGCGCCGGTTCGACATCTTCGTAATTAGCATGGTCGATGATCATTTGCTTCACGGCTTTGATCCCAGTGCCGTTATAAACGCTGGTAAAGGATAGTGGAATCTTTATGGATTTTTTAAGCGTGGCAATTTCTTCAGCAGAAGGACAACCCTTATCGGCCTTGTTTAGTACAAAGACGCTGGGAATTTTTCGTTGGATCAGCTGATCAATAAATTCTTCTTCAAAGGCCGTAATGCCGGTTTCGATATCCGCCACGACAATCGCAAAATGACATTTTCGCAGCACCTCATAGGTTTTTTCTATTCGTAGCATCCCCAGTTCCCCGGTGTCGTCCAGACCAGCAGTGTCAATAAAGACCACCGGTCCGATGGGCAGCAGTTCCATGGTTTTGTAAACCGGGTCGGTGGTGGTTCCAGCCACATCAGAAATGACCGCCACCGATTGGTCGGTCAGGGCATTGATCAGCGAGGATTTCCCGGCATTACGTTTCCCAAAAAGACCGATTGCCATCCGGCTGGCCATCGGGGTTTCGTTCATACTATTTACATTCATAATTTTTATTTCCTTTCAATCAGTGATTTCGATTCGTAGTGGGCGAGGTGAGCCGTTCGGGTTTCAAAACCTCATCAAGCTCAGCAGCAGTCATCCAGTTTTTTTCAAGAATAATAGCCTTAATGGATTTCCCGGTTTCTTTTAAAATAAGGGCGGCTTCGGTGCCTTTATCATAGCCAATGATGGTCGTGAGGGCCGTCAGCATCACGGTGCTGTTTTCGAGATTTTCACGACAGGTTTGCTCATTGGCTTTTATTCCGTCAACACAGCGCTTAATAAAGAGTGGCAGGGTATGGCTGAGGAGATCCAATTCTTCAAATAAGTTTTTGGCAATCACCGGCATAAAGGCATTGAGTTCCAGTTGCCCCGACAAAGCGGCCAGAGTAATGGCAGTATCATTGGCGATAATCTGAAAAGCCACCTGATTGACGGCTTCTGGAATTACCGGATTGACCTTGCCCGGCATAATCGAAGAACCAGCTTGAACCCCAGGCAGGGTAATTTCACCAATGCCAGTGTAAGGGCCCGAGGAGAGCAGCCGCAAATCGTTGGCGATTTTAGAAAGATTAACGGCGGCGGTTTTTAAAAGGCCAGAGACTTCCACAAAGACATCACAGTTCTGAGTGGGATCCATCATATAATCGGTCCGGGCCAGGCTAATGCCGGTGAGATCCCGGAGCTTTTCAATCATCGTAAAGATATAGGAACGGGGTGCATTTAACCCGGTACCCACGGCAGTACCACCGATATTCACTTGACGAAGCCGTTCCTCGGCTTTGTAAAGGCGCCAGCGATCCCGGGAAATAGCCTGGGCCCAGGCGCCAAATTCCTGGCCCAAGGTCACTGGCACTGCATCCTGAAGCTGGGTGCGGCCGGCTTTAATGACCCGGGAAAATTCTTCTTCTTTTTCCTGGAGGGCCGATTGCAGGTTAGCAAAGGATTCCGTCACTGGTTTTAATAGACGGATGGCAGCAATTCGCACCGCTGTTGGAAACACATCATTGGTGGATTGGTGGAGGTTAACGTGATCCAAAGGATGAATCAGGCGATAATCGCCCTTTTGTCCACCCAGCCGTTCAATGGCCCGGTTAGCAATCACCTCGTTGACATTCATATTGGCTGAAGTTCCGGCACCACCCTGCATACAGTCCACGACAAACTGATTGCGCAGCGCTCCGGCCAGAATTTCGTCGCAGGCAGTAGTGATGGCTTCGCCTTTTTGAGGATCCAGGGCCCCAATACTGATATTGGTAATGGCAGCGGCTTTCTTGATGACCACCAGGGCTTCCACCAACTCTTTATGGATGGGAATACCAGTGATATAAAAATTTTCCAGGGCTCGAACCGTATGGATACCATAATAAGCATCGGCCGGGACATCCAGTTCGCCCAATAAATCATGTTCTTTTCGCATGTTTTCCCTCGTTTCAAATACAAATCAAAGACAAAAAAACTCTCTTTCCGAAAAATGGACGGAAAGAGAGCGTAAAAGCATAAATATATTTATTAAAATAAAATATTAAAATAAAAATAACTTGCCAATTTCGCACCTTTCCGGTCAGACCAAATCTTTTCGGTTAGGATAATAGCAACACTATAACGTTTTCAATTTAATAGAGTTATCTTAGCATTGTTTGTTTACTTTGTCAAAGATGGGTTAGGGTATTATTTTGTGAAAAAAGCAGCCATCGTTCATCTTCAGGAGTTAATTTCAGTTGACCATTTTAATGCTGGAAATGCGCTGACTATTATTCCGGATCTGCGAGGGCCAATTACCATGATTGTGTTGGGCCTGCTGACAATCCGAGCAAAGAACAATAATTTAAATTAAACCTTATGTCTCAAATTAGATAATTAAAAATGATGTTTGAATTTATAGTTAACAATCTTTTTTCTTGACTATTTTGACTGGTTTAACTAACATAGAGTTTAATTGATTTGTAACGCTCACTGAACAGAACAAAAAATTAATCGAAATTGGGAGGCCAGAAATGAGTGAATTTGAGACAGAATATCCATGGGCGTTGTTTAATTTGGAACAAGGTGTTTATGGAGTGTCCAGTCAGTACATTAAATCCATTTTTAAAATAGAAAACCTAATAAAAATGCCGGATATGCCTTATTACATGCGTGGGGCTGTTAATTTACGCGGGAAAATCGTTCCGATTATCGATACGCGAAAATTTTATGGGTTTCAATCAGTGGAAGAAGAAATTAGCGCTTTAACGGAACTGATGGAAAAACGAAAACAGGATCACATCAATTGGATCAAAGAATTAGAAGGCTCGGTTGTGGAAAATCGTGAGTTCAAGCTGACCACGGATCCCCACGCCTGTGCCTTTGGAAAATGGTATGATCATTTTAAAACAAATGATAGTTCGCTCGAATATCTTTTGAGAAAATTTGATGTGCCTCATAAGCGAATCCACGCCGTGGGTGTTGAAGTTCGGAAATTGGTTGACCAGGGAGAGCGGGACAAGGCATTTGAGATTGTCAGAAAAGCAAAAAACAAGGAATTAATTCAAATGGTTAAACTTTTTGATTCTTTGGTGAGTGATTATGCAGATTCAAAGCGGGAGATAGCGATTGTTCTCGAAAATCCCCAAGCAAAAAAGGAAATTGGGCTGACCGTGGATCGGGTCATTGCTATTGAACCGATTCAGGAAGATCGTGAAAATACCTTGGATTCAGTTACCCATAAGTCTCACGAAAGTCTTGGTTTAGGGAAAAGATCAAAAGATGAGTCGCCAGTATTTATTATTGATGAAAACTATTTTTTGAATTTATAGTAGTAAATAAAAAAACCAAAAGGCTCCAGAGGTGTCTTTTGGTTTTTTTATTGCGTTAAAATAATTGATCAAACATAAATGTCCAATAAATTATCAGAGGGGGGCGTTTGCGTATTGTTGTTGGTTGGCTCAGGTGGCGCTTCAAGGGTTTGTGTTTCTGATTTCTGTTTTTCGATTGCCTTAATCTGAGCTTCAAGTTGCTGAATTTGAGATTCGATGAGTTCGATCTGCTGTTGTTTGGTTTCAGCAGCCCCATCACCGGAATTAATGTTTGTGAGTTTCTTTTGTAGGAGTTTAATCTGGTTTTCAAGTTTTTCCACACTCGTTTGGCTTTGAGTAGTGGAAACATTACTTGAGGAAGAAATTGATGAAACATTCATAGTTAAGACTTCCTTTCTAAAATTAGAATATTCGTTAAATTATATTAAGTTATTGAAAAAGTTATTGAAAAATAGAAAACAAAGATGATAGGAATAGTGACTAAGCTTCTTTTTTATTATAGCATGAGAAATTAAAATGAATGTGACGGTTCTGTGAATAGCATCTGTGATTATTGTGAAAAGATTGGAGAAAAAGAATTTAAAGAAGAGCTCCACAAGTTCTAGTTTATCCAGGTTGTTTTAGATGATCAAACCAATTGTGTGATTTTACAGAAAAAGCGGGTAAATACTCCATAAACCAGAGAGGAGGATTTGCATATGAAATATCAAATCATTAAAGAATTTCCCCATCCGATGATGGAAAAAGGAAAGAGGCCGGTTATTTCAATTTATGTTGACACCAACATAAAGAAACCGGATCGTCTGGAAAACCCCATCCGTTTTAAAAATCTCGTCAAGGAAGTGCAGGCTTCTTTAAAAGACAAGGAATTCAAAAGATTTAAAGATCTGTTTTTGCTTTTTAAAGAAATGGAGGAGGATGCTTTGTTCTGGGAAGGTGCCACCGAAAGTATGGCAATTCTGGGGGATGAAGAAGAATGTATTGTTTATAAGCTGCCGGTGAATGTTAAGAGCCTGGCGATTGTGTCAGATAGTTACTATATAAAACCCATCTTGAGGAGTTTTCAGTCTTATGGACATTATCATGTGCTGGGTTTGAATCGGGATAATTTTGTATTATTTGAAGCTGACCGTTACGGCATCCATGCCATTCCCGTGGATGAAAAAGATTCAACCATGGAAGGGGTATTAGGAACCGAAAAAACAGCACCCCATCTTTCGGTTGCCAGTGTTGGCGGAGATCAGTCATTGTATCATGGACATGGCGGTGCCAAGGATGAGCAGAAAGTTGATCAGGAAAAATTTTTCCGGTATGTGGATTCCTTTGTTCTGGAACAATATTCAAAGATAGCCAAGATACCTTTGATTTTGGTCGGGTTAGATGAGCATCAGGGGGATTTTAGAAAATTAACCAAAAATGCTTTTCTGATTGAAGAGGGAATCAAGGTAGATATCGACGCTCTGGATAAAAAGTCATTGCATGAAAAAGTACAGGATGTGATGGAAGGATTGTTTAAAAACCAGTTAAAAGAACGGATGGCAATATTTGGAGAAGCTCACGCCAAAGATCAGGGGTCGGATGATTTGGTTCAAATTGGGAAAGCCATTACGGAAGGCCGAGTAGCAACCCTGTATCTGGAAGAAAATAAAGTTCACCCTGGTCAGTTTGATTCAACGCTGGGAGGCATTACTCAAGGGGAGCTTGAGAATCCGAAAGTTGGCGATGTTTATGATGACATGGCCGAGGTGGTTCTAAGCCGAGGTGGCGAGGTCCTGATTTTAGAAAAAGAGGATATGCCGACCGAAAGAGATATTGCAGCGGTCTATCGGTACTAAATTAATCCTTTGGATTAACGAATTGAAATAAGGATTAACTCCTAGTATTTAAAGGGGTTAATCCTTATTATTTTTCCGGAATGATAAGGATTTTGTAGTATAATAAAGAAAACTTTTCTAAAGAATTTTAAAATTGGTTAAACATCGGTTCGAAAATACAATTCAAAAAATATACAAAAGTGAAAGGAATTATCATGAGTAACGAATATAAAACAAAAATAGGGGCATTGGTTGACAGCATTTCAGAGAGTTATAAAAAAGAATGTTACATTGCCCCTCATGACCTGGGTTTTTTACCAAATCGAAGTGCAATTATTGATACAACCAAGGCATTACGCCAGCTGGTATTCCCCAGCTATTTTGGCAGAACTAATTTTCGCAGAGAAATTCAGGATTATCATATTGGCGAATTGCTGGTCTGTATCATCGAAAGCCTGACAAAACAGATTACTTTGGCTTTAAAACATCAGGCCAGCAATTCGGAAAATTTAGCTGAAGAGCATTATCACCAGGAAGCGCTAAGAATCTGTTACGAATTTATCAGCAAGATCCCTCAGATTAGAGAGTTTTTGGCGACTGATGTGATTGCGGCCTTTGATGGTGATCCGGCGGCAAAAAGTAAGGATGAAATTATTTTCTGTTATCCCGGTGTTTTTGCCATCAGTATTCACCGCTTGGCCCATGAACTGTATAAACTTTCGGTTCCGCTGATTCCCCGGATCATGAGTGAATATGCGCATAATATTACCGGCATCGATATTCACCCCGGAGCTACTGTTGGCAAGTACTTTTTCATTGATCATGGTACTGGGGTGGTTATTGGTGAAACGGCCATTATTGGCGAACATGTAAAAATATATCAGGGGGTTACCCTTGGTGCTTTATCCACCAGAGGCGGCCAGAAGCTTAGAGGGGTAAGACGTCATCCCTGCCTGGAAGATGAGGTAACCGTTTATTCTGGAGCGTCAATTTTAGGGGGTGAGACGGTTGTTGGCAAAGGCGTTGTGATTGGCAGTAATGTCTTTATAACGAAATCAGTTCCCGAAGGCACCAAGGTGAGCATCAAAACCCCAGAGCTCCATTTTTCCGGGCATGAGTTAAAGGAAATTTCCATGGAAGCCTTTGACTGGGTGATTTAGATTAGGCGATAATGGACAAGGTTGTTTCAGAAAGACCGAAGACGTGATGACTCATCAGAGGAGAAAATTCAGGTGGTAAAATGCAGATAAATCGACTATTTGAAATTGTCTACATCCTATTGGATAAAAAGACCGTCACCGCCAGAGTGTTAGCTGAACATTTTGAAGTCTCCAAGCGCACCATCTATCGGGATATGGAAATTCTCAGTCAGGCTGGCATCCCTATCTACACCACCAAAGGCAAAGGCGGGGGGATCAGCGTACTGCCGGAGTTCGTATTGAACAAATCCATATTATCGGATCGTGAGCAAAATGAAATTCTATCAGCACTGCAAAGCCTGAACGCCTTGAATGGAAGCATAGCAGATCCGTTTTTAAACAAGATGGCCACGCTTTTTAAAAAAGATAATGCCAACTGGATCGATGTGGATTTTTCACACTGGGGCAGTGATGAAAAGGAACGGGAGAAGTTTACCTTTATTAAAAATAGTATTCTGGAAAGAACGCTGCTCAGTTTTGATTATTTCAGCTCCTATGGAGAAAAGTCATCCCGGATGATTGAACCCCTAAAGCTTTTATTCAAGTCTCAGAGCTGGTATCTTTATGGATATTGCCGGCTAAAATGTGATTATCGTATTTTTAAAATAACCCGGATTCAAAATATTGCCGCTGTTGATAAAACCTTTGAACGGGAGAGCCCCAAAGATATCTGGAGTGAGGAAGACTATACCGGAATAATGATCGACCTCATACTAAAATTTGATGCCGCGTTGGCTTATCGTTTGTACGATGAGTTTCCGGTAGCAGACATCTTCGCCAATGGCGACGGAGGCTTTACTGTTAAGACCAGCATTCCCTTCAGCGACTGGATTTATGGCTATATCATGTCTTTTGGTGAACATGTAGAGGTTTTGGAACCCGCGGAGTTAAAAAATGAAATCCGTAATAAATGTGAAAAAGTCCTGAGAAAATATTTATAAGTTGACACAACGCTGTCAACTTATGCATGTTACACTGAGTACATCAAATGAAATGAGGTGTACTTAATGAATTACGAAGTGATCGAATTAGCAGAAAAAAAAGTAGTTGGTTTAACCGCCCGAACCAGCAATCAGGATAAAAACATGGGCCAGATAATTGGTGGTTTATGGCAGAAATTTTACGAACAGGGCATTTACCAGTCCATCGCCAATAAAGTTAACGACTGCAGCATTGGCTTGTATTCAAACTATCGTGATGGTGTTAAAGATGCTTACGATGTAACGGTCTGCTGTGAAGTATCAGCTGTGAAAGAAGGGCCGGATGGCATGGTTGTAAAGACGATTGAGTCAGGGAAATACGCAAAATTTATTGTTCAGGGCCATGCCCAGCAAGCGGTTGCCGATTTCTGGACCAGACTATGGGGGATGGATCTGGATCGAAGATTCGGCAGTGATTTTGAAGCGTATCAGCCGGGTGGCGATATGGAAAATTCGGAAATCCATCTCTACATTTCCATTAATTAGTTTATTAATTCAGTAAAGGGAGGGAAATAATGAAACATGAGTGGCGAAAACAGGAAAAATCAATTTATTTGCCAAAAGCCAAGCCCGAATTAATCGCTGTTCCCAGTTTGAATTTCTTTGTGCTGGATGGCGCAGGAAATCCCAACGACGACAATTTTGCCGAAGCCATTGGTGTTTTGTATTCCTTAGCTTATGGTATTAAGATGTTACCCAAGAAAGGGATCAATCCCGAAGGATACTTTGATTACAGCATTTATCCGTTGGAAGGGATCTGGGATATCAGTGATGAAGCCAAAGCAAAGAATAGCTTTGATAAAAATGACTTTGTTTATCGCATCATGATCCGTCAGCCGGACTTTGTGACAAAAGCACTGGCCGCGGAAGTCGTGGATCTGGTTAAAAAGAAAAAGCCTCATCCATTACTTGAAAAGGTGAGGTTTGAAGCCATTGCAGATGGCTTGTCAGTTCAAATGCTGCATCTTGGATCTTATGATGATGAGCCGGAAAGCTTTAGTAAAATGGATGAATACTGCCAGGAACACGGTTTGATTAGAACGCAGTTAACCCATCGGGAGATCTATCTGACTGATGCGAGAAAAACGGCCGCAGACAAGTTAAAAACGGTACTGCGTTATGCCGTTGAGAAAAAATAATTTATAAGCAAACAAGTTTCGGAATTAAGTTTTATTTCTGAAACTTTTTTTATTTTTTGTTTACTCAGGTGTTTCAATAGGGTATATTTGAGGGAGATATTGTACATTGCTGAATTCAAAGATAAAACTAAAAAATTATTGAAATTACCCTAAACCATGAAATGAAAAAATGATTAAAAAAACAATCAGATTAGAAAAAGAAAAGATTTTAGGGGGAACAATGAGTACAAAGATATTGATTGTGGATGATTCAACCACCGACCGTTTGATTATCAATAGCATGTTGATGGATTACAACACGTTGACTGCTTGTGATGGACTGGAAGCCATGGAACAGATCAAAAAAAATCCGGACATTGATCTGGTAATTCTCGATCTCAATATGCCCAATATGAATGGCTTCGAGGTACTTGAAGCATTGGCAAAAGATCCGGAATATCGAAAGATTCGAACCATTATTTTAACCAATTATGATGAAATCGACAATGAGGTCAAAGGTCTGGAGTTGGGTGCAGTCGACTATATCAGAAAGCCGTTGAACCTTCAATCTTTACTGATCCGAATCAATATCCATATTAAATTAAAAAGCATTCAGAAAATGATCGAGCAGGATAATAAAAGGCTGGATGCCCTGGTTCTGAAAAAAACCAGAGAAGTGGCAGCTACCCGGGATATTACCATCCAGGCACTGGTAGGATTGCTGGAGGTCCGAAATATTGAATCCTCCAAACATACCATCAGAACCCAATGGATTATGAAACTGTTGTGTGATCATCTAAAAACCAAAGAAAAATATGTGGAGATTCTGACTGAAGCTTATGTACAGGAACTTGTTACCACCACGCCCCTTCATGACATCGGCAAGGTCGGCATCCCGGATAATATTTTACTAAAACCGGGAAAATTGACAATCGATGAATTTACGGTCATGAAAAAACATGTGGAGTACGGCGTCAATGCGCTTCAAAACGAAATATGCAGTGATGAGGATGTCCCCAGCTTTATCAGAACGGCTATGGAAATTGTGGGTACCCATCACGAAAAGTATAACGGAACCGGTTATCCCAAAGGGCTAAGCGGCGAGGCCATCCCATTGCCGGGGCGGTTGATGGCCATCATCGATGTTTATGATGCGCTCACCAGCGAACGTATCTATAAACCAGCCTATGATTTTGATGATAGTATCAGCTTGATCGAAGGTGAAAGCGGCGAACATTTTGATCCGGATATTGTGGCCGGGTTTTTGGAAATCAAAGAAACCATTTTTGATGTTTCCCGAAAATTCATCCAGGAATCAATTGAAGTGGTGGCGACAAGATGCGAAGATTAAGCAGCGTCCTGGTTTTTTTGATAATCATTTTAGGATGGCCTTCTTTTTGTTATGCCAGGGATAACAGTATTGACTGGACACCTGAAGAGATTGCTTTTATGGAAGCACATCCGGTGATTCATTTGGGGGTGGACCCCAAGTTTGTGCCATTTGAATTTTTTGATGAGAATGGCAAATATCAGGGGATCACCTCGGACTATCTGGAAATCATCAGTGCGAAAACCGGCTTGCAGTTCGATGTTGCCGAAGGTCTGACCTGGACCGAAGCCTATGAAAAAGCTTTGCGTGGGGAAGTTGATATGCTGCCGGCAGTGTCTAAAACCCCGGCCCGGGAGCAATACTTTTTGTTTTCTGATCCCTACTATAATTTTAAACGGGTAATTGTTGTTCAAGACAGTACTAAAAATATCAATGGTATCGAGGACTTGTATGGGAAGACCGTAGCAGTACAAAAAAACAGTTCCCACCATAGTTACCTGGCCGAATTTTCGCAGATTAACTTGAGCCTGTATGATTCAGTGGAAGATGCACTAACGGCTGTAGCCAATGGAACGGAAACAGCTTTTGTGGGAAATCTGGCAACGACCAATTATCTGATTCATTCAAACGGTTTGACAAATTTGAAATTTGTAGCCTTCGAAGCCGAAAAACAACAGAGTTTGTATTTTGCAGTACGGAACGACTGGCCGGAGCTTATCAGCATTATGAACAAAACCCTGGAAACAATCACACCAGAAGAACGGATCGCCATTAATAATCAATGGGTTGGTGTCGAGGTTGTCCCGGATTATACGCCTATTTATCAAATTGTCATGATTGTCAGCGGGGTGATTATGCTCATCTGGCTGGTATCGATTTACTGGATCTTGCGGCTGCGCCGTGAAATTGAAAAACGCAAAAAAATTCAGAATGATCTGGAGTTGGCTAAGTTGGAGGCAGAATCGGCCAATAATATTAAATCAAGCTTTCTGGCCCGGATGTCCCATGAAATCAGAACCCCTCTCAATGCCATTACTGGCATGGCTTATCTGGTGAAAAAGACTCAGGTCACGCTCACTCAGAAAATGTATTTGGATCGGATTACCCAATCGGCCAATACCATGTTGAGTATTATCAATGATATTTTGGATTTTTCAAAAATCGAGTCTGGGAAAATTGAATTGGAGCGGGTGTCGTTTAATCTCGATCTGGTGATTCAGGATGTTATTAACATTGTTTCATATAAAATTGAGGAACAGCGGATTGGCTTTAAACTGACTAAAGACCCTAAAATACCAAACTGTTATTTTGGGGATGCCAAACGGATTGAACAGATATTACTCAATTTAATCAATAATGCCACTAAGTTTACAACCGTCGGTGAAGTGTCGCTTGATATTCGCCTGGTGGCCAGGGAATCCAACCGATACCACCTGGCTTTTACTGTTAGAGACACCGGCATTGGGATGTCCGAAGATCAGATTAAAAATCTCTTTGAGCCGTTTGCTCAAGGTGATGCCAGCATTAATCGGCGGTTTGGCGGAACGGGATTGGGTCTTTCCATCGTAAAAAGTTTGGTCGAAATGATGGCCGGTGAGATTCAAGTCTACAGTACCGTTAGCGAAGGCTCGACTTTTATTGTGGAGCTATCACTAGAAAAAGATCTGGAAAAAGAAGCGGAATATCAGGAGCAGGTGTCTTCATTATACTTTAACGATATAAAAACCCTGGTGCTGGAGAAAACCGGGTCGAATATGAATATTATTGACAGCTATTTGAGTGCTTTTGGGATGCATTGTGAACTGACAACGTCCCCGGCCAGCGCAATTAATATGCTGGAATTGGAAAATAATAAGTTTTCCGAGTCCTTTGATTTGCTGATTCTTGATTATGACACGCCCACCGGCGGCGGGTTTAAATTTGTTGAAATGCTTCAGGAAAACAAAAAAATAGTCAAAAAACCCAAGGTGATTATGTTGTTGCCGATGATGCGGGAGGATTTGTTTGACAAACTGGATACTCAGGGCGTTGATATTGGCATCGGAAAACCGATTATTCCATCGGTTTTATACAACGGCATTCTGGAAATTTTCAGAACCAAAGCCCTTGTTGTCAATCAGCAGTTTACTCAGGAAGAAATCAGACAAGAGATAATGGAAAGTTCCTATGGTGTTTTAGTGGTGGAAGACAATAAAACCAACCAGTTGATTGCCAAATCCCTGCTTGAACCGGTGGGCTTTCGCGTGTGGCTGGGGAATGACGGTCAGGAAGGGATTACGCTGTTTAAAACCTACCAGAATGACATCGATTTAGTGCTTATGGATCTGCACATGCCGATTCTTAATGGCTATGAAGCCGCCGAAAAGATCCGGGAAATTTCCCCGGATGTGCCGATTGTGGCGATGACTGCCGATGTGATTCAGGGGGTTAAAGAAAAGTGTGAAGCCGCTGGCATTCATCACTACATTAGTAAACCCTTTGACCCGGAACGATTTGTGGAAACTGTCAGCGAAATTATCCGGGCCAACCAAAATATCGAAAGCAAGCCTGAAGTCGTTCCGATTTCTGAAACAACTAAAAAAGATGAATTGGACATCGTTGTGCTTGATCGCCAACAAGGACTCAACTACATGGGAAACAACAAAGCACTGTATGAGAGTGTTCTAAAGGCTTATTTTGAGGAGAATCAGGAAACTAATATCAACCTGGCTGCAGCGATTAAGAATAAAGGTTATGAAGATGCCACCCAGATGGTGCATAAGGTTAAAAGTAGCTCCGGAAGTATCGGTGCAAAACAGGTTTTTCAGATTGCCCTGAATTTGCAAAAAGCCCTTGAAGACAGATCGGAAGAAGCGATAGCGCGACTTTATCCCCAGTTTATCAGCGCCATGGATGCATTACTGAAAGACATCAAAAAAAGCTGACGAAAAATTATGAAATAGACTTAGAATGCGATCGTGAAACAGTTTGGCGACCACCAAAACAAGCGGTTATTCTTCAAATTCTTACCGGGATTTGGTAGTAAAAAAAATTAATTATGCTATAATAAGTGCAGATTGATTTAAGTTGAGGAGGGTAACAATGTTAAATATTGCTTCACGTATTGATCAACTGCCATTGACTCCGATGTTGAAGAAGGTACTTCTTTTAACCGGACTGGGGTGGATGTTTGATGCTATGGATCAGGGAATGGTTTCCGGTGTGATGGCGGCCATTGGTAAGGAATGGGCTTTGGATCCCAGCCAGCTGGGTTTGCTGGGGAGTATTGGGATGCTCGGGATGGCTCTGGGTGCCGGCTTGTCCGGGATGGCCGCCGATAAATGGGGCCGCCGAACCGTTATTATGTGGACCCTGGTCATTTATGGGGTGTCTAGCGCTCTATCCGGGTTTGCGGTTAATTTTACGATGTTGTTGATTTTGAGATTCTGTACCGGTTTTGGTCTGGGTGGTGAATTACCAGCCGCTTCTACCTTGGTCAGTGAATTCTCGCCCACCCGAATCCGCGGCAGAAATGTTATTATTCTGGAAAGTTTCTGGGCCTGGGGATGGCTGATTGCGGCCTTTGTCGCCTACTTGTTTATTCCGGTGTATGGATGGCGGATGGCCTTTTTGGTGGGTGGTATTCCGGCTTTATTTGCGGCCTTATTTCGCATGTCCGTGCCCGAGTCACCGCGATATCTGGAATCAGTGGGAAAAACGGCTGAAGCTGAAGCACTGCTCACGACCATGGAAAAGCAGGCGAATATTACCAGTCCGATTATGTCTGATGAAAGCAAAACCGACAAACTCAGCTACATCAAGGCGTCATTTTTAGATTTATGGTCCAAACCGTATGTCCGATCAACCATTGTTTTATGGGTGATCTGGTTTGGCATTAACTTCGGCTACTATGGTTTTGTTTTGTGGACCCCATCATTATTGGTAGCTAAAGGTTTTACACTGACCAAAAGTTTTGAATTTACATTGATCATGTGCGTGGCACAGTTGCCGGGATATTTTAGTGCCGCATATCTGATTGAAAAAGTAGGACGAAAAAAAGTACTGGCCATTTATTTTGCCGGAACCGCTCTGGCAGCCTGGTTATTTGGTCACGCTGGCAGCGTCGAGCAAATTCTGATTTATGGCTCCATGCTTTATTTCTTTAGTTTGGGTGCCTGGGGATGCGTTTATGCTTACACCCCAGAAGTCTATCCGACTTTTTTCAGAGCAACTGGCTCTGGTTGGGCGGCCGCATTTGGACGAATCGGCGCTTTTATCGCCCCCTTTGTGGTCCCGGTGATCTATAATTTTTATGGCACCGAAGTTGGTTATACCAATGTCTTTATAACCCTGACCCTGGTCTTTGCAGTGGTGGCAGTTGTCGTTGCGGTATTTGGTAAAGAGACCATGGGAAAGACCCTGGAAGAAATCAACGCGCCCCAGATTTAATTTCACCTGAACTTAATTTAATATGAAACGCAGAACTGCCTGTGATCGTTTATTCGGTCACAGGCAGTTTTGAATGTTGCAGATCTTTTAAGAATAAATTTTCAAACTCATCCCCGGGAACTGGTCGCCCGAGATAAAAACCCTGGATTTCTCCACAGCCAAGTTCAGCGAGGATATCCAGCTGATTCTTGGTTTCAACACCTTCCGCAATGGTGTTGATTCCGATTGTTTTGGCCAGCAAAATAATGGCCTGGACAATTTGTTTTGCCTTGACGCTGGTGACAATCGAGTCGATTAGCGGTTTGGCAATTTTGATGCGGTCAATAGTAAAGTGTTTGAGGTAGGAAATTGACGAATAGCCAGTTCCGAAATCATCGATGGAAACCGACATTCCAATGGACTTAAAAAGATTAAAGATTTGGGACATTCGGTATTCGCCATCCATGGCCATGCTTTCGGTAATTTCGATATCCAACCATTTGGGATTGAAGGCATTATTTTCTGCGAGTTGTTTTAGCTCAGTTAACAGATTGGTGCTGTTAAGCTGTTTGGGTGATATATTGATGCCCATTTTCAAGTTCTGGTCATAGCGGGTGTTCCAATCAGTGATCTGAAGCACCGCTTTTTTTAGCACCCAGATGCCAATTTCATTGATATGATCGGTCTCTTCGGCAACTTGGATAAATTCAGCTGGGGTCATGATTTCATTATCGGAGGAAACCCAACGGATCAGTGCCTCAATACCGGAAAGTTTGCCGTCGGGGATGCTGAATTGCGGTTGATAGAATAGTCTTAAATCATCATAGAAATCATTGCGTCGCAGGAATAGTTCAATTTCATTGCGTTTTTTGGTTTTGTCATGAATCAAAGAATTATAAACGGCAAATTTGTTAATGCCCGTAGATTTGGCGTGATAAAGGGCAATATCAGCATTCTTAATGTGCGCCTCGGCGGTTTGGGCACCATTTGGGAAAATGGAGATACCAATACAGAGGGCTGGATAAAAGATATAGCCATTGATGTATAGTTCTTCACTGCAGGTTGCAATAATAGTTTTTGCCATTTCAGCGGCGACATCATTTTTAGCGTAGCCAGTACAGGCCAGAACAAATTCATCACCGCCCATTCGGGCAATGGTTGCATGGTCACAGGCAGATTTGGCTAAACGCTTGGAAATCTCAATCAGAACCCGGTCACCAATATTATGGCCATAGGTATCATTGATTAATTTGAACCGATCCAAATCCATATAAAAGAGCGTAATCGTCTGATTTTGAGACAAATTGGAAATTCGTTCCTCTAAATCAATGAGAAAATAGCGACGATTGTATAAATTGGTCAGGGTATCGGTATTGGACAGGTAATGGAGCTCCCTGTTTTTATTAATCAGTTCAGTATTAGCTTCGTGAAGTTCATTGGTTCGTTTGGCAATAATGGATTCCAATTCGGTATTGAGTTGCAGTTCTTTTTTTAACAGTGCCTCGTTTTTTATGGAATTCTGGATATATGAGTTCAACCCCATATAAACAACGGTTAAGGTAATGAAGATAAGAAATTCAGATAAGACAAACCCCCGTACCAAAATGACAAGAATGGGGCATAGCAGAATAAAAATTTCTTTTGAGCGAGTTCCGACGTTCGTTGATAAAGCGGGAGCAGGAAATAAGTCTTTTTTTTCAGCATACAGAGGCATCAATCCGCCGATGGCAATAATCAACAGGGCCGCCAGATAGATGGCATCGATGAGCGAATTAGCCACATAAATATTATTATAGGCACTGTAATAATAATATAAGTCGGTCAGGACAAACAGAAAAATACCCCCAGAAACAAAGCGAACAACTAGCGGAATTTTCCCCCCACGAATGGATAAATACCAAATGACGATACCAATATAAATAAGAATATCAATGACAATCGAAATTACTGAAAAAATACCCTCGACAGTGAGAATAGCAAGAATCTCATTGCTGCGATTGAAAAACAAAATCCAAATCAAAAGAATGGCCGCAAAAGAAAAAATAATAACATCAAGAAGGAGTTTAGCAATGTTCCAGCGCTTAAACTGGTAAAATGCAAACAGAAAAACGCCCGATGCAAAAAAAATATTGGTCAATAAGTAAAAAAAAGTAATGGCACTGATTTCGGAAGGATCTACCCCCAGGAGTAAAGCGTTGATTGCCCATAGCATGTCAGCGAAAGCCCAGGAAAAACAACCGAAGCTGTAAAATAACAGGGATAAGTTGATCAGGATACCACGGTTGGATTTATAAAACGCAATAAATATAAAAAAACCCGCAAGAAAGGCAGTGATGGGGGATAAGACATCACTCCAATTGTTGGGCTGTAAGATAACCGATATTAAATAAGTGATAAAAAAAATGCCCATTATCATCAATGACGCGAGATAACTAGTTTTTTTCAATTGAATTTCCTTTCGAAAACATCATTGTTTCACGAAAATACACGTTGAGAGTAGTGACGAAATAATTATCCTCAGAGTTGTTGTGATTATTTTTTTGTAATCGCTGAGGAAATAATGATCTCAAATTCATCATTGAATCCAAGGTATCAGTGGTTAACTCTATAATTATATTATAAAGGGAACAAAGGATATGTCAACTAAAAGTGATGCGGTTGGCTGAAACATAAATGGTTGTTGTTTTAAAAAGAAAAAAAGACTTTTGTATGATGACAGGAATGTTAAATACAAAAGTCTCGAATTGATTTGCGGAAAATTTTTCGTTTGAGGAATGCTTATTAAGAAAGATTGTTAACTAAGATTATTCATAATATTTTTGAGTAGTGTTTTATCAGTAGAGCGCATCAATGATTTCATTTTCCTTTCTTAACAAACATTTTTTGAGCACAGTTTTTATTGAGAAAGGGCATTTTCAATGGCTTTCAAATACGCCTTGCTGGTGACTGTGGCACCACTGACTGTATTGACAGTTGTATTTTGTTTTTGAATGACACTGTTTATGATGGCATTGGTAACATCAGGGGTTTCAATACCGACGGTTTTTAGTACGTTAATCTGAGCTATTTGGTGATCGGTAACGATGACCTCAACCTCATTTGTCCAACGACCACCGTTATAAATTCCGGGATAGGTTCCGTCATCAATCTTGGCCAGATCAACTGGGGAGATTGGCATACTTGCTCCGGATTCCAATCCGTTAGTCATGTAAAAAATTCCTCCGGCACCTATCAGTACGAATACCCCCAGGATGCTAAAAATAATAATTAGCGCTTTTTTCATATATTCTTCCTCCTTCTATTTTGAATCCTGATCCATTTTCTCTAGGTTCGTCAGCATTTTTTCAATGGCTGACCGGGTCATCGCCAGTTCTTCGGTGGTGATGCCATGAAATAATTTTTCGGTAAAGATTTCTGATTTTTCCTGACTTTCCTGGCCAAAAGAAGCAACCGCATCGGTTAGTTTGATCCGGGTGATCCGGGCATCATTGGCATCTTTTTCCATCACGACGAAGCCCTTTTGTTCTAATTTAAGAGCAACCTGCTTGACATTCTGATGAGAGCTGCCCATTCCTTTGGCAACTTCTTTAATGGTCGGGTCATGATCAAAAGTATTCTGGACCACAATCGTGAGTAACCATTGCTTGGTGGTTAAATTGTGTTCTTTTAGTTCCCGTTCCAGCAGGGTATCCATCTGGTTTGCAACGACTTGAACCCCGCCAAAAATGAATTTCTGATCAGGCATAGAATCCATATTATCCAAAATATACCTCCAACAATCTATTAAGGTAATGTATTACCTTAATAGATAATACATTACCTTTTTTCATATGTCAATACCTTTTAAGAAAATTAATTTGTTTTAGATAAAAGTTATGGGCTATATAAATTTGAAAGGGTTTGCAGTCATTTCGAAGGTCTAAATTTTCAAATTTGTGTTATTATAGTTAAGCACCAGAAGAGGAGAAGTTTTATGCCCAAAATAGGAATGCGAATTTTTAAAACTTTTATAGCAGTTTATCTTTGCTTTTTAATCTACTTGTTAAGAGGTGAGCAGGGTTCCCCATTCTATTCGACCATTGCGGCAATTTTATGCATGCAACCTTATGTTTCAAATAGTTTTAAGGTGGCCATGAATCGGACTCTGGGAACCTTTATTGGCGGTGCCATGGGATTGGTATTGCTGATTTTCGAGCGGCAGTTTATTCCGGTAGACATGCCAGCGCTGCAGTATTTCATTGTCTCGTTGTGTATTATTCCGCTGATTTACTTTACGGTCACCATCAAAAAACCAACTGCTTCGTATATTACCTGTGTCGTATTTTTGAGTATTACGATAACCCATGGGGCAGATGTAAATCCCCTGATTTTCACGATTGATCGTATCATTGATACCTTGATTGGAATTTTCGTGTCTCTTGGCGTCAATGCCTTTCGCTTACCCAGACGTAAAAACCGAAAAGCATTGTTTGTCACAAATCTTGATGGCACGTTGTTAAATTCCAGCGGTGAAATCAGCAATTATTCCAGGATTAAACTAAATACGATGATCAAACATGGGGCCCTGATTACCATTGCCACCACGAGAAGTGTGGAAACATTGCTGCCATTGCTGGAGGGCGTAGAAATGAAAGTGCCAATTATCATTATGAATGGGGCGGTTCAATATGATTTGAAAAAGCGAACCTATTTGGCCTGTAAGAAAATGAAACCCGAAACGGCTAAGCAGATCATTGATGTTTTTGAAAAACTAGACCTTAATTGTTTTACGCATACCATCATTAATGATGTCTTACATGTTTATTACATCAGGCTCATTAATCCCGTGGAGGAAAAAATCTATCACTCGAAAAAGCGGCTGCCGGAACAAAGCTATGTTTGCGGAGATTTGCCAGATGATCAGAGTGTTTTATCAATTATGGCAGTGGATCAGCAGGAAACCATAGGGAAGCTCAAAGAGGTCATCATGAGCCTGGCAATTGCCCCAGCGGTTAATGTTGAGTGCTATCCGGATGATGAACATGAAGGTTATTATTTTATTGAAATAACCAGTTGTGAAGCCTCGGTGAAGAATGCCATCATCGACATGAAAACCCGTTATGCAGCAACCAGTGTTGTGGCCTTTGGTAATGATATAAGGAATTCAGCCATGCTGGCGGTGGCTGATTTTCCCTATGTGGTTGAAAATACATCGGACGAAGTAAAAGAAATGCCCTGGATACCCATTGGCAGCAATGACAGCGATGCAGTGGTCAAGACCATCGGTCGACATTTTTATATCAAACCTTTTTAATTGATGTAATGCTGACCGTTTGCAGAAAAAACCGATTTGACACCATATGTTGTATGTGTTAAAATTAATATAACAAAATAAGATAGTAATGGTGCTGTGCCAATTGGTACAGTTCAGGGGAAGCAGGTGCAAATCCGGCACGGTCCCGCCGCTGTAATGGGGAAATATTTGAATGAAAAAAATAGGCAAGCCTGTGAATTTTCTGAAAAAGATCGAACCAAAGTCAGATTACCCGCCATAACTGTTTACGCCAGACTCTACGCGTGATAGAGGGTGTTTGAGCCAATGAATCATTATGCCTCTTGACACGCCGTCGAGAGGTTTTTCAATGCCAAAAACAATAAAAATATTGAAAAAAGACAAATAGACCAGCAGGAAAGAAGGCAAATAACAGAATATGATTACTAAAATCAAAAAACGCGATGGACGAGAAGCACCTTTTAACATTGAAAAAATTGCCAATGCCATTTTCAAGGCGGCTAACGAACTCGGCGGGCAGAATTACCAGACTGCCATGGATCTGGCCGAAAAAGTTGCCATCTATATCGAACAGGAAATGAATACCAACACACCGACAGTAGAAGAAATTCAAGATGCGGTTGAAAAAATTCTGATCGAAACCGGACACGCCAAAACCGCTAAACAATATATTCTCTACCGGGCCGAACGAACCCGAATCCGGGAAATGGATACCCGGCTAATGAAAATATACGAGGATCTTACCTTCAAAGAGGCTAAAGATAACGATGTGAAGCGGGAAAATGCTAATATCGACGGGGATACCGCCATGGGCACCATGCTCAAATATGGTTCGGAGGGGGCCAAACAGTTTTATGAAATGTTTGTCCTGAAACCGGAACATTCAAAAGCCCATAAAGACGGAGAAATTCATATTCATGATATGGATTTTTTAACGCTGACGACCACCTGCTGTCAGATTGATTTAGAAAAACTATTTAAGAATGGCTTTAGCACCGGTCATGGACATCTGAGAGAACCCAATGATATTCAAAGCTATTCGGCCCTGGCCTGTATCGCGATTCAGTCCAACCAAAATGATCAGCACGGCGGACAGAGTATTCCTAACTTTGAGTATGCCATGGTCCCAGGTGTAAAAAAAACCTACATCAGACTTTACCGCGAAAACCTGTCAAAGGCATTAACCTTATTAACAGATACGAAAAATGCTTTGGTTAAAGTTAAAGCCATCAGTGAAGAGATTGAAAAGAAACAGGGGTTGATTCCTGAATTAAATCATTCAAAACGGTATCAAGAAGCGGAAGCGAAAAATTTAGCCCAATGGATTAATGATGAGAACATGATTGAGCGGGTTCAAACCTTTGCCATGGAAAACGCTGAACGGGAAATTGATCGTAGTGTCTATCAGTCCATGGAAGCTTTTGTCCATAACCTGAACACCATGCATAGCCGGGCTGGGGCGCAAATTCCCTTCAGTTCGATTAACTATGGCATGGATACTTCTATTGAAGGTCGATTGGTGATCAAAAATCTACTGCTGGCCACCGAAGCTGGATTGGGAAATGGCGAAACCCCGATCTTCCCGATTCATATTTTTAAGGTTAAAGAAGGGGTAAACTATAATCCCTGGGATCCCAATTATGATTTGTTTAAGCTGGCCTGCCGAGTCAGCGCCAAACGGCTGTTTCCCAACTTTTCCTTCCAGGATGCCCCCTATAATCTGAAGTATTATCAAGCGGGTCAACCGGAAACAGAAATAGCTTACATGGGCTGCCGAACTCGGGTGATTGGGAATGTCCATGACACCGACCGGGAAATTACCTATGGCCGAGGTAATCTGAGTTTTACCACCATCAATCTGCCCCGCATTGCCTTAAACAGCAAGGGCAATCGAGAACTATTTTTTGTGGAGTTGGATAGAAAAATTGATTTGGTCATCGACCAGCTGATGGAACGGTTTGAAATTCAAGCCCATAAAAAAGTGAAAAATTTCCCCTTTTTAATGGGGCAAGGAGTCTGGATGGACTCGGAGGAGCTTACCGAAGAGATGGAAATCCGGGAAGTTTTAAAACATGGAACCCTGAGCATGGGCTTTATTGGACTGGCCGAATGTTTGACTGTTTTAACCGGAAAACACCATGGTGAAGCAGCAGAAGTGCAGGAACTGGGACTGGAAATTATTGGCCATATGCGAAAGCGAATGGACGAAACCAGTGCAAAATACCAGCTCAATTTCACCCTCCTGGGAACGCCGGCCGAAGGCACCGCTGGACGTTTTGTCAAGCTGGATAAAAAGGTGTTTGGTGATATCCCGGGAGTGACGGACCGAGAGTATTATACCAATTCTTTCCACATTCCGGTATACTACCAAACCAGCGCCTATGAAAAAATAAGGTTGGAAGCCCCCTATCATGAGCTCACTAATGCTGGACATATTACCTATGTGGAAATGGATGGGGATCCCTTGGACAATCTGGAAGCCTTTGAAAAAGTGGTCCGAGCCATGAAGGAAGCGGGCATTGGTTACGGATCTTATATAAGGTAGAAAACATAATAAATATACTACAATGAGTAAATGAAGCCATTATGTATTTGTTATATATAATCAATTAATATAATAAAACTTATAGACAAATTCAGAAATGCACATGAAATAGTATGTGTTTTTTTTAT
>JACQZP010000005.1 GCA_016213825.1 Acetobacterium woodii
CGGATGGTATTTCAGTCTGTTTGGGTTATAATATTCAATAAGAAAACCTAAGCGACATGAGCAATCTAGGTGATTGCAAAATTATAACCACGAACAAATGTTGCTTCGATGTCTGTTTTCACGACCAGAAGAATCGCTAAACGAATTTCTTTTGGTTCGCGGGGAGTCGCCAACTACAAGCTTGCTTATGATTGGCTCGTTACCTTCGCGAAAACATCTTTGTGCAAAACAGGCGGCAAAGCTCATGGCAGTTGATTAATCAACGCAATAACGGAGGGGCTATGCCTGTTTATAAATATACAGCCAAAAATTTAGAATCCCAAATTGTCAAGGGCACTATGGAAGCGGGTACACCTGAACTGGTGCGGCGGACCCTGCGGCAGAATAATGAATTTGCCTTGAAAATCCAGGAAGTCCACGAACACCATCAGGTTTACAAAATGAAACCAATGGAAATATCGGATTTTTCGCGCCAGATTGCCAGTATGCTGGCTTCCGGAATCACCATGATTCGGGCGATCAAGATTATGGAAGAACGGGATATTAAGCCGGCGATCAAAAAAGTTTATGGAACATTGTACCAGGAAATCCAGCGGGGCAATACATTATCATACGCCATGAAAGAAACCGGTGGTTCCTTTCCGGAACTGCTCATCAACATGTATAAATCGGGAGAGGCCAGCGGCCAGATGGAGGGGACAGCCCGAAAAATGGCCGACCATTACGAGAAAGAGCACAAACTGAGAGGAAAAATCAAAAGTGCCATGACCTACCCCATGATTCTGTTTATCATAACCATTATGGTTGTGGTTTTAATTTTCACGCTCATCCTGCCTCAATTTTTTACTCTGTTTGACGGCATCGAATTACCAGCGATTACCAAACTGATGATCAATATCAGCACTTCCATGACTACGTATTGGTATGTTTATTTGATTGGACTGCTCGTGATCATCGCAGGGGCCGCATTTCTTTTAACAGTTCCTGATGTAAAAAGGGCACTGGATCAATTCAAATTAAAGATCCCCAAAGTGGGAAAACTGATGAAAATTATTTATACCGCCCGTTTTGCCAGAACCTTGAGTTCTCTTTATTCCAGCGGTTTAGCAATGATCAACGCATTGACCATCAGCGGTTCGACCATCGGCAATACCTATTTGCAATCCCAGTTTGCTCATGCCATTGAACAGGTGCGAAATGGGGAACCGCTTTCGGCTTCGATCCAAACCATTCATGGATTTGATGCCAAGCTGGTATCCACCATTTATATTGGCGAAGAATCGGGGAATCTGGATGAAATGCTGGAATCGGTGGCTGATGCATTTGACTATGAAGCTGAAATGGCAACGGCTCGACTGGTGACCTTTATTGAACCCATTATGATTATTATTATGGCCGTGATTGTTGGCGGAATCATGTTATCAGTAATGCTCCCAATTATGACCTTGTACAAAAATATCGGATAGGAAGGATTTTTATGCAGACACTCGTCTATTTTTCAAATGATGGCATCCAAGTCCTCCAAGGGATGATAAAAGGTGGACATCTTACGATTTCAAATTTTAAAACACTACCAGTGGAGACGGGAGCTCTGATTAATGGGGTTATTACCAATGAAGAAGCGGTAAAAGAGACCATTGCCGAGGCCCTCAAAGAAAGCCCCCATCTTTTTAAAAACATGAAACTGGTCATCGATAGCAGTTTGATTGCTACCAAAAATGTTGAGGTTCCCAAGCTAAAACCAAAGGAACTGGCAGCCGTGGCAGCCACCGAATTTGAAGATACGGCTGGTAATTATGATGCATTAGTAGTGGACTATGCCCATATTCCTGGACCGGCTGGTAATAATCTATTTTGTTGCGGTGTTGAAAAACGGGTGTTGGAGTCTTATGTCGCCTTGTTTGCTAGCCTTAAAATACAGATTAAAAGCATCGATGTGGGATTAAACACCCTGATTCAATATGTTTCAGCAACCAGAGACTATAAGGGCATGACGGTGGCAATAAACATTCTGGATGGCAAAAATCTGGTCTCGTTACTATTTGAAAACGGCATTTATATTTTTTCGAACCGTTCCCGGTTGCTTTCAGAACGAGGCACCGATGCCTTTGCCAATGAACTATCGGGAAAACTATCTTCCCTGATCCAATTTAATAAATCTCAGAAATCAGAATATACCTTGAATATGAGCCTTTATGCCGGATTGGATGAATATGAATTAAATGGTTTGCGAGCATTGAATTTTGATCCGGATCTCAATTTATTTATTATTCCTCAAACGCCAAATATAAAAAATGGCTTCGTAATGGATGAATCCTTTAATTTTGGGCGTTTTATTTATCCCATTGCTGGCTTTTTTGCTGGAATAAAACCCATCAATCTTTTTGATGCTTACCGAAAAAGCAATGTGATCAAAAAAGAACTGCCTTTTGAATATAAGGCTTTAATTTTGCCGGCTGCGATGATCCTGATCTGTCTGTTTGTTTTTGGGGTTTTCTTTGGGCTGAAATACAGTGCTCAAAAAAGTCTGGAAGAGTCGAATGCTTATATCAGTGATGAAAGCAACCAGGCTGAATACATGCAGGCTAAGGAATTGACGGATGAGGTGAGTGGGATTCAAGCTGAAATATCAAACGTTGAAAGCATTAATACGGCAATCGGAACGAATCCTAATTTGACTTCGGATAAACTGTCCCATATGGTGACACTGTGCAATGGCGTGATTGCTTTGAATGCGATGGAATATGATGGAACAACTGGAGCCATTCATATATCTGCTACGGCAAACAATGAAAAAGAAGCGGCCCAGTATATCAAACGATTAAAAGAAACCCAGTACTTTACTCAAGTTGATTACACTGGATATGCTCAGGTGGCCGCTTCAAGTGGACAAACATCCACATTCGGAAACACGACCAGCACAGGGGCAACTTCAACGGGTTTTGGTTTTAGTGCAGATGCCTACCTGAAAGCGGGTGATGCACAATGAAAAAACTAACCCAAAGAGAGAAATTATTAATTTATATTTTGGGCTGTTTTCTGATTGGCCTTTTTGGTATCTATTTTGTGATATTGCCAAGCTATCGAAGCTATCAGGTGGTCAGCGATCAAGCTGCAGAAGCTCAGTTTACCCAGGAATCCATGACAATGGCCATTGATGGGATCCCTTCTACGATGCAGGCCCGAGATGAAGCGACGACAAATCTGGCCATTTTAGAAGCACCGTTTCCTCAGAAGCTGACTAATGAAGGTCTGGATATATTGTTGACCCAGTTATGTCTGGACTACAGTTTATCGCCAAAAGTGTTGTCTATTACTAGTAATGGTATGGCAGGTGTGGCGACATTTACGGCATACACAACAGATGAACAACCTTCGGCAGCGGTTGGCACAGGTAGTACGCCAACCACTTCAACAACGAATAATACCAATACCACGGGAACAACCCCAACTGCAAACAGTGCCGCATCACCTGATACAACATCATCAACAGAAACGGCAGAAACAACCGCACCAACTGGTAGTGCAGAGGCCATAATCGGAGTAGTGAATATGGAACTCACCGGAACCCAGGCTAACTTTTACCGACTACTGGATGCGGTGGCAGTGCGACCAGATATGATCATTTCAGCTTTCTCAATTACACCAGCAGCTGCAACGACTACTGGATCAACAGCGAGCAGTTCAACTTCCGGTTCAGGTAGCGCTGCTAAGCTGGATGGCGGTAATATTACCATTAATTTGACTTTTACGGTTTATATGATGGAGAAATAAAGTAATATCTATCAATTGAATTCTGTCCTCAAATTATCTGGCGAATAGAAACGAAATAACTAGAATTTAGAACTAAAGAAGCGCAAAATTAAGTGGAGGATTACCGTGGAGATTAGAATAAAAGAAAAACTGAAAAATCAAAAAGGTAGTTCCCTGGCGTTTGTTCTAATTATTGGCATGGTTATTTTGATGATGGTTGCTTCACTTCTTGCCGTGGCCAACAGCGATTTTACCTTTACGCAACAAACCGTCGAGAGTCGGCAGGCTTATATTGATGCCAAGTCGGTGATTGAGTTTGGTAAGATTGAAATCAAGACTAGAGAAAATAATTTAAAACAGCTAAGAGATAAAGTGAACGCTAGCAAAGATGAAGCTGAGTTAAAAACAAATATAACTGCTTTAGAGAATACAATTTCTAATTATGAAAGTAATCCTGCCGTGATTTATGGTAATGTCGATAATGTCGCTGCAACACTGTCGTTCCAAGGTGGTGCAAATGAATTGGGAAAAGTAATCCTTGAAGAACAAGTTGCGGGGACAACAAATACCAGTGGAACGACAAGCTCGCAATCGGCAAACTATATTTTTAAGGTTGAAACCGAAAACTTAAGGCGCTTATTGGACTATAAAATTGATTTTGATTATGTTAAAACGACGACAACCGGGACGTCGGGATCATTTGTAATACCGACAGTCCCGCTTGCACCAGTCACACCTACTAATAAGCCAGCTGATAATAGTGGAATGTGGACAAAGACTGAAATAAATGTAACCAGTTGGCCGACAACTCAATGTATCATTTATGAGAATCCTAATTTAGTATTTACGAGCAAAAATAAGGTACTTGATGTGGGTGCAACAGATAAAAGTATCCGGATCGATAAATTTAGCTGGGCGAATGATCCGATTCTTAATCTTAATGCAAAAAATATCTGCATCAATACAGACATGCCAACAGGTAATACAGAGGGTGCTTCATTTAATATAACCGCTACGGATGAACTCCGCTTTGAGGGTAGCTATAAGCAAGGGTATAACCAAAATAAAATAAACAAGTTGAAAGCAAAAACCATTATTTTTGAACAAGGCCTTGAAATTGGAAGTAATACTGGAATCGATATTGAGTGTGAGACCTTGTGGATTAAGGGTGATTTTATTGTTAATACAAACAATAAAGTGATATTAAATCGCATTAAAGCCAAAAACATTATTATCGAAAATGTATCAAATCAGAAGGATGGAAATCTCACGATTAATGGAGCATCGGTTGTGCAATGGGAAAACCTGGAAAATTTATGGGTTGAAGGCAATTTGAATTTTGATAACTGGAGTGCAGCGAATAATATTGAGAATAAAATAAGTGCCAAAAATATTATTATCAATGAAACTCAGAACAATAAAAATGGAGGGTTGAATGTTTCCAGTCATTCAAAAATAAATTTGCTGTGTTCAGAAAATCTTTGGGTGAAAAGCATTGATATCGAAACAAATGATTTGAGTTTGGTAAGCAATATCAAAGCAGCGCAGATTATCATTGATGGAACGAAAAGTAAAAAAGATGGCTCGGTAATTATTGGCGATAAAACGGATGTTATTTGGGACGTCACAAATTATTGGCTGAACGGCGATATGACGACGAAAAGCACAAAATCAACACAGGAATTCAGGAATATCACTTATTTAAGTGCAGGAAATCTAAATCTGGATGATGACAGCCAGTTGAGCATTACAGGGGCTGCCAATAAAAAAAATCATATGGTTGTTGGTGCAATACGGCCAGTAAACAGTAATGATATTCATCTGAATATTTCGAATTTGTGTTCGTTCACATGTGCCGGATTAGCTTTGAATTGGGATTCTTCACTGGTTTTAGATGCCAGCATAATAAAAATCAATGGCGACTTTAATCTGGACGGAATGAAGTCACCGATTGAACTGACTTGTGAATATTTTGACTGTTCGGGAAAAACGACGATAAATAATTTACAAGGTATAATGAATTTTAATCAAAAAAATAATGAACTGAATTTAAGGTTTTATGGAGGCTATCAACAAAATAATTCCACAGTCAACATCAACAGCGCTGATAAAGTGATCTTTGGAAGCCCTGGTAATGGAAAAGGCAACAGCTATGGTAATGATGGCGATCTTATACTAACGCAATATAACCCCCATACACTAAAACTAAACGTTAAGGCGGATGCCATCTATTTTGACACGAACACGATCAATTTTCCGAGTACCCCGGTAGATTTCGTCTTTAGTGGTAAAAACAGTGCCAATACAGCAATTTTTAACATCAAGACGCAGGTGCTGGGCAAAGTGGGGGACTATACAAATGTCAGTGGAAATACCATTCAGAGTCTACCGGTTACATCGACGACTTATACTGCACCAACCTGGCCTGATCCGCTTAATTGTCCTTGTACTGGTGGGGGTAGCAGCACGACGGTTACAATAACCGACGGTTTAGAAGAATATTACAAGGGGGGCGTATGAAAAAACTGCTGAATAATCATCAGGGTATTACGCTTATTGAAACGGTAGTTTCTGTTGCGATCATTGCGATAATCGTAGTGACGGTTCTCGGCGCTTTGCTTTATGGACAGAAGATGGTTGTTTTTTCGGACACAAAGAATGGTGCGGCGACAAAAGCTCAGGAGATTATCGATGATCGAATGAATCAGATAACGACTGGAAGTGCAGACGCTTCTGCACCTTCAAATGAAGATACGACTATTGATGGTTATAAGGTAGAAATTGAGTACGCTGAAGCAAACAAAGACAATGACTATATTAATGAAGGATGTAATATTATTGTTCGCGTTTATTATAACAACAATGCGTCATACACTGAGTTGACGGCATATGCTCTTAAAGGCGGTGTCGGTTTATGAAAAGCCGTATTAGTGGAAACAAAGGTTTTACATTGGTGGAATTATTGGTTGCACTCCTGATTACCGGGATTCTTCTTGCGACGATTAGCTCAGTTTTTCTGATGGCTCAGAGAGTTTATCTGCGTGGTGCGGAGATCTCCTATAAACAAAAGAGTATTACAAATGTCGAGACAGAACTGCAGAATGTACTAGCAATTGCCACTGCGGTTAATAAAAAAAATTTGCCTGCTCAAAATACTGCAACAAAACATTATTTTAATGTGGGGTTTAATGATAAAGGACAATGTGTAGAGTCGATTGATGGCATAGAATATGTAGTCGATCAAATAAAGGAAATCAGATTAAGTGCGCCGCAAAAAATAATGAATTATGAGCTTGTTCCAAACAACGAAATGTCAGTTCACAGTGGCGGAATCGTGATGAATAATGAAGCAAACTTTAATAGTTCACAGAATGATTTCACAAACAAAATCGTTCTAAATCAGGAGACGAAAGGTAGCTATCTTGTTATTGAGTATAACCCGTAAAACTGCCTTGTTGTTTCATTCTCTTGATTTAAAAACTCTGATGATTGATACAAAGGATGAAATTCAACCATCTTGTAATTAGTAATTACGCTGATTAGCAAGAGTGACGTTAAAATACTGTATTTCGATTTTAGGATATGCAATTCAGAGAAAGGCAGCTTCATAAAAAGAGAGTCGTAAAGATGAGGAATAAAAAAAGTTTTTACGCTAACCGGGACTATTGTTATCCTGGTGATTTTAGCTATTTTGGTAGTCTTCACTATTCGAACCATGTTGGTTTATATTTCTGGTTCACAAGAAAAACTCTGAAATGTTACCCGAATGGATATGGCGTGTTTATTTAAAATATCATTAATCGGAAAAAAATTAAGCCAAAGTAAGGCTGGTTTTGAGTCTTTTGCTAGAGAAAACTGGGGAGCTTATGATGGTAATAATATTACTAAAATTACGATTGGCTCTAATGTTGAAATGGAGGGCCATGTTTTAAAACAGTCTACACTGTAGCTGGTGGTGGCGTTGGTACCTATGAAGATATAAGAAGGTGAAGGCTGGGAAAAACAATAGCCAAACAAGGATATTCGTAAAAAAATAATTTGTTCAAAAATACTAATAAGGTTTTATTTCAACACTCAAAAGCAGGAATAACCAGATTGTTTGTGATCAATGAAAACAATGATCTTGCAAAATTTGTAATTTAAAAAAACGAGATGACAAAATAATACAGCTTGAACTTAAATAAAACTTACAAAATAAATTTACCATTCACAAAAATATGGTCTTGTGCTACACTGACTACAAATGACTAAAACCGAAATATCAGGAGGTAATTATGAAAAAAGTTGAAATATATGAACCAGCTGGCTGTGCCAGCGGTGTTTGCGACCCGATGATTGAAGGCGATTTAATTCGGCTTGAACGAATGGTAACCGATTTACGGGATCGGGGTGTCTCGGTTTCACGCTATAACGTGATGGATGATGGCCCAGCATTTATGGCCAGCTTTGTAGTCAAAGAAGCCATTGCCACCAAAGGGATTGATTGCCTGCCGCTGACTATTGTGGACGGTAAAATTGAACTAATGGAAAAGTATCCAACCGATTTTGCCCTGGCCAAATGGGCTGGACTGCCTTGGAGTGATTTAGAAATTTATGCTGAGCGGGAAAAACGAGACAGTACCGTTTTATTTGGTTATGTTGACGAAGACAAGGATAAGGATTGTGATGACAGTGATTGTAGTGGTGATTGCAATAGCTGTGGGTAATTAGGTAAAATTATTCGTAAAAAAATATGAAATGCGAGAGCATTTCTTTTTTTTGCCCAAATATACCACAAAAATTTATTATAGCAATTGTATAATTATTAACAAAGACAATATTAGTGAGCGAATTCTGATCAAACTGCGAAAAACTGGGAAAAACCCAGCAAATATTTATATTGAAAAAGTTTGTATTTTACTCTAATAAAGTGGTAGAATAATATGCAATGTGAAAAGAAGGAGAATTTAGTATGCAATTTGACCGAAAGCTTCAGCTGGCAACAGATTTATATCAATTTACCATGGGAAATGTATATGTCCAGGATGGTAAGTCGAAAGAAGAAGCTGTTTTTGATGTTTTTATTAGAAATAACCCATTTGAGGGCGGATATACCGTTGTCGCTGGCTTAGAGCAAGTGATTGAGTATATCAATGGGATCCGGTTTACCAAAGAAGATACCGCATTACTAAAGAAAAACCATCCAGAATTTTCACCCGATTTTTTAGCCTACTTAGAAAACTTCAAATTCGAAGGGGAAATTTTTGCGATTCCCGAGGGAAGTATTATTTTCCCGATGGAACCGATCATTCGAGTCAAGGCACCTTTGATTCAAGCGCAGATTGTCGAGACCACTATTTTGAGTATCGTGAACCACCAAACCCTAATTGCCACCAAGGCATCCCGGATCATTGAAGAAGCCCGGGGGGATATTGTAATGGAATTTGGTTTACGACGAGCTCATGGCACAGAAGCCGGTTTTTACGGAGCCCGGGCTGCTGTGATTGGTGGTTGCGCCGGAACCAGCGTGGTCGAAACTGAAGCGATGCTGGATCGACCGTCAATGGGAACGATGAGTCATAGCTTTATTCTCAGTTATGATACTGAATTGGAAGCTTTTGAAAAATATGTAAAATACAATCCAGATAATGCGACCCTTTTGGTAGACACCTATAATACCCTAGAGAAGGGTGTGCCCAATGCCATCAGGGTTTTTAAAAAGGCTTTATCCGAAGGGAGTATCACCGGACGCTATGGGATTCGCATTGACTCTGGTGATTTGGCTTATTTAAGCATTGAGGCCCGCAAGATGTTGGATGACGCCGGTCTGGAAAATGCTGGTATTGTAGCATCTTCAGATCTGGATGAACACCTAATTAAAGATTTAAAGAGCCAGGGTGCCAAGATTAACTCATGGGGAGTTGGTACCAAGCTAATTACAGCCTATGACTGTCCTGCTTTGGGTGGAGTTTATAAACTCGCTGCCATTGATGGCAAGGCAAAACTGAAGGTGTCCAATGATCCGGAAAAAATTACCAACCCCGGATATAAGAAAATCTTCCGGGTTTATGGAAAAAGCAATGGCATGGCGCTGGCAGATTTAATTACCTTGGAAGATGAAAAGATAAACGAAAATGAGCCATTAACTATTTTTCACCCGGTGCACACCTGGAAAAAACGAATCATTACCGATTATTATGTCCGGGAACTATTGGTGCCGGTTTTTATCGATGGAAAATGCGTGTATCATTCACCTGGAATTTCAGATATTCAACAGCATTTAATCGATGAGAAGAACAGCTTATGGCCAGCCTTTAAACGAATGGTGAATCCCCACGTCTATCATGTTGATTTATCCGAAAAACTTTGGGAATTAAAAAAACAGTTGCTCAGTCAGGCCGAATAAAAGAGTCTGAGGCAGTGAATTTGTGCAATGTATCTAAATAAAAGAGTAAATTCAGTCAGCTAGCGCAGTAAGAATAATGGAAACAAATAATGAAAACAAAAATAGTTAAGATAGAAACGCTTGATGAAGCATCATTGAAAAATTTGGAAGATGTTGCACAACTCATCAGAGCTGGTGAAACCGTTGTATTTCCGACGGAAACCGTTTATGGATTAGGGGCGGATGCCTTGAATCCTCAGGCGATCAAAAAAATATTTGAAGCCAAGGGCAGGCCGGACGATAATCCGCTAATTGTTCATATCGGCGGTTTGGATGAGGTGGAGCCATTGGTTGCCAATATTCCAGAAAAGGCTAAAATTCTGATGCAGACCTTTTGGCCAGGTCCTCTGACGTTGATTATGGAAAAAGCGTCGATGATTCCAACCGAGGCCACTGGTGGTCTGAATACGGTTGGGGTTCGCTTTCCCGATCATCCGATTGCCCAGGCATTTATAAAAATGGCCGGGTGCCCAATCGCGGCACCCAGTGCCAATCGATCAGGCCGACCGAGCCCGACTCAGGGCAAACATGTGCTTGAAGATTTGGATGGCCGGGTTGCCGGAATCATCTTATCGTCAGATACTGAACTGGGTCTGGAATCGACCGTCATTGACATGACGGTGGAGCCGCCGGTGGTACTAAGACCCGGAGACATAACCGTGTCCGAACTTCGAGCGGTGTTAGGTACGGTGGCGGTTTCCGCTAATGTTACCCAGAACATTGTGCCGGAGAAGGTATCTTCGCCGGGAATGAAGTACACCCACTATTCACCAAAGGGCGAACTGGTGATCGTCAAGGGAACACCAGAAGAAATCAGAGAAAAAATTACCAAAGTCTTAGCACATTATAAAGGCAAACCGATGACCATTGGGGTGCTGGCCAGCGATGAAACCATGGGTTTTTATCGGGAAGGATTTATTATCTCACTGGGGAGTCGAAATGATCCCAAAGAGATGTCTAAAAATCTATTTTCCCGGTTGCGCACCTTTGACGAGCTTGGGGTTGAAAAAATATATGCAGAGGACATTCCTCTTAATAATGAAACATTGGCATTAATTAATCGGCTTTATAAAGCCGCCGGTTATGCATTTATATAAGTCAGGAAGGAAATGAAAATGAAAATTGCAATTGGTTCGGATCATGGCGGCCTGGATTTGAAAGAGTCCATCAAACTATTTTTGATCGAACAGGGACATGAGGTAGTTGACTTCGGTACTTGCACCCATGACTCCTGCGACTATCCTGTTTATGGACAACGGGTGGGAGAGGCTGTTAGTTTTGGAGATTGTGACCGGGGGATTGCCATTTGCGGTACTGGCCTGGGGATTTCCATGGCGGTAAATAAGGTGCCGGGGATTCGCGGGGCGTTATGCACCAATGAATTTATGGCTGAGATGTCAAGAGAGCATAACGATGCCAATGTGTTGGTGTTGGGAGCAAGAGTTCTGGGTGAAGGTCTGGCCATGCGCATTGTCAAGGTATGGTTGGAAACCGAGTTTGCTGGAGGTCGCCATCAGCGTCGGATTGATCAGATCCATGAAATTGAGAAAAAATACGCAAAATAAAAAAAATCTGATTTGCTGTATATACAAGTATAAAAAATTGTGATATTATGTGTGAAAAGTTAAGTTTTTCCGATGAAATAAGGGTTAAAAAAGACACTTGTATTTTTTTTAACAATAGAAGGGGTAAAATATTGCTAAAACCCGATAAAAAAATATCTATTTATTAAATCAATGGAGGTACCAATGGGGCCAAAGAAAGAATCACCTTTCAAGTATCTTGTCATACTTCCTCAGATTGGAATTTCGGTGTTCGTTCCGATAGCGCTGATGTTTTTTGTTGCAAAGGGACTGGAATACTTTTTTCACACAGGACCGGTAGTGTTCATTATTTGTATTGTTTTGGGGATACTTACCGGACTGAAAATTTTATATGATCTGCCCATGAAAATGAATAAAGAAAGCATGGCATACAATAAACGCAGATTAGAGGAATATGAAAATGAAGAAAACAAAAACAAAGGAAATGGAGACGAAAAGAATGAAAACGACTAACTTATCTTTTGCAAACCAGGTCATACTGGGTGGTGGAATTGTTTGTTTAGTGTTTATGTTTTTTGGATTTGCAGCGACTGAACCTTTAAAATTCGTACTCGGGGTTTTTGTCGGAGGCATATGTAGCATTCTCAATTTTAAAGTTTTACAATGGACATGCGAAAAAGCGATAAAAATGCCATCGGGACAGGTGCCAGGATATCTTCAGACCAGATATTTCATGCGCTACTTAGCGACCGGTGTTATTATATACATTGCAATTATGATTCCCTGGTTAAACATCATTGGTGTTTTGCTTGGTTTAGTTGCGACAAAAGTATCAATTTATATTACTCAAATTTTTTCAAAAAAAGGCGTTTCTACTAAGGAAGCGTAAAAAGGTCAAAAAATAAACAAGGCGGTTTTAAAACTAGCCTAGATAGTGAGGTGAAAAAAATGAATGGTCCAGAGATTTACTGTACTATTTTTGGATTCGAATTAACTGAAACGATTGTTAATACGTGGATAATCATGGCAATTGCCTTTGTGATTTTCTATTTGCTGACAAGAAATTTGAAGGCCGAAGGACGTCCAGGAAAAGCTCAAATTATCGGGGAAACCATTGTAACAACGATGGACAACCTGGTTGGTTCAACCATGGGCAAAGACAAAATGCGGTTTGGGGCTTATATGCTTTCGCTGATGATGTTTCTGGTATTTTGCAACGTAAGCGGGTTTATTGGTCTGAGAGCGCCAACGGCAGATTTGAATGTGACATTCACTTTGGCAATTATGACATTCTGTATGATTCATTTCAACAGCATTCGGTCAGTTGGTCTTAAGCATTACGCAAAGGAATACATCGAACCCCTTCCTTTCTTACTGCCGATTAATATCCTTGAACAGTTCACATTACCACTTTCCATGGGTTTCCGTCTCTTTGGCAACATGACAGGCGGGGTTATCATTATGGGTCTGGTTTATGCAGGTCTGACAGAAATGATGTTTTTAGGATTGGTTATTCCAGTTCCGTTACATTTCTATTTTGACGGATTTGTTGCTGCTCTGCAGAGTTTCGTCTTTACGATGTTAACGATGGTATTTGTAGCAAAAGGTATTGATCAATAAGGATGAGATGGAGGAAATTGAATAATGGAAAGCAGTATACTGTCATTTTTAAGTCAGTTTGATGGTTTAACCATTGTTAAGGCAGCATCAGCTATTGGTGCCGGGTTAGCGATGATTGCGGGGATTGGGCCTGGTATTGGCCAGGGTTTTGCAGGTGGTAAAGCCGCCGAAGCGGTCGGAATGCGACCTGATTCACAAGGAGATATTATCAAAACCATGTTGATTGGTGCAGCGGTAGCTGAAACCTGTGGTATCTTTGGTTTGATTGTTGCATTGATTTTGCTTTTCGCAAATCCATTACTTGGTTAAGAGAATTAAAAAAAGCAGTTAAAAGAGCACTATAAAACTTAGGAGGAAAAAATGGAAGGATTATTTATAATTAAAGCCGCATCAGCAATCGGCGCTGGTCTGGCAATGATCGCAGGAATCGGACCTGGTATTGGCCAGGGTTTTGCAGGTGGTAAAGCCGCCGAAGCAGTTGGACGTCAGCCAGAAGCACAAGGCGATATCATTAAAACCATGTTAATCGGCGCAGCGGTAGCTGAAACCTGTGGTATCTTTGGTTTGATTGTTGCATTGATTTTACTTTTCGCAAATCCATTACTTGGTTAAGAAAAATTAGCAAACAAGTACAAGATCGTTACAAAACTTAGGAGGAAAAAATGGAAGGTTTATTTATTATTAAAGCTGCATCAGCAATCGGTGCTGGTTTGGCAATGATCGCAGGGATCGGACCTGGTATTGGCCAGGGTTTTGCTGGTGGTAAAGCTGCCGAAGCAGTTGGACGTCAACCAGAAGCACAGGGCGATATCATTAAAACCATGTTGATTGGTGCCGCTGTAGCTGAAACCTGTGGTATTTTCGGATTGATCGTGGCATTGATTTTGCTTTTTGCAAACCCATTGCTTGGTTAAGACCGGACGGACTCTAAAATGACAATACAAAATATGTTTAATTAGAAAGGGGGCTGTTATATTGGAAACAACTGGATTAGTTAGCATAGACGCAAGAGAAATGATTGCTACCCTGATCAATTTTCTCATCTTCTTTTTTGTGGTAAAACATTTCTTTTATGCAAAAATTAAAGCAGTTATGGCGAAACGACAAGATGGTGTTGATGCTGAAATAAAAGGTGCAACAGAAAAAAACGCTTCAGCGGCGGCATTAAAAGCTCAATACGAAGGCTTAATCGCGGATATCAAAGCGCAAGAGCGTGATATCATCCGGGATGCCAACGCAGCGGGACAAGCTCAACGTCAGGAAATTCTTGAAAAAGCTCATGATGAGTCGAAGGCAATGCTTGTTAAAGCGATGGCCGAAATTGAGTTTGAAAAAGCTAAAGCTATGAACGAGGTTAAATCCAACATTGTTGATCTTTCACTCTTTGCGGCTGAAAAGATTATTCACAAATCTATGGATCAAAAACAACATGAAGCGATGATCCTGGACTTTATCGACAAGGTAGGAGAAGCTAAATGAGTTTAGTAGCGAAAAGATATGCCCAGGCTTTATTTGACACTGCGGTTGATAAGGAAATTGTTGATGCAATGTTTGATGAGTTTTCTTCGGTCATAGATCTTTTCAAGTCTGAGACCGGATTAATGGATCTCATGCTGACCCCTTCAATCAATACTTCAGAAAAGAAGGGTATTTTAGACCGAGTTTTAAGAAAATCATTAAATCAATATCTAAATAATTTTTTAAATATTCTATTGGATAAAAATCGATTTGAATTTCTTATAGAAATCCATGATGATTTTAGGCAGTTGGTGTTTCCTTATAAAAACATGGTTGAAGCTACTGTTTTAACGGTAGTTCCCCTGGATGAGGCCCAGCGTGTTGCTCTCGAAGAAAAATTGGCGTTGCGATTTAATAAAAAGGTAATTCTCGATAATAAACTTGATGAATCCATCCTTGGCGGCGCAGTGGTTTATGTTGGTGATCAAATCATCGATGGCAGCATCAAAAATCAGCTAAACCAAATGAAAACGCAAATGAATAGTTTAAGACTACAATAAACGAGGTGAGTAAAGTTGAATCTCCGACCAGAAGAAATAAGTCAAATTATTAAAAGTGAAATAGAACGATATGAAGATAAACTTGAAGTCGTTGATGTCGGTACTGTCATTACAGTTGGGGATGGGGTTGCCCGTGTCCATGGCTTGGAAAATGCCATGGCAGGTGAGCTGTTAGCTTTCCCTAACGATGTTTATGGGATGGTACTGAATCTAGAAGAAGATAACGTCGGTTGTGTTCTACTAGGTTATGATGACAACATAGTTGAAGGCGATATCGTTCGCTGTACCGGCCGTATTGTTGAAGTGCCGGTTGGTGAGGCAATGATCGGTCGTGTTGTAAATGCTTTGGGACTTCCAATTGATGGAAAAGGCCCAATCGTTACCGACCATCGTCGCCCAGTTGAAGTGAAGGCTTCCGGTGTTATTGAACGTGAATCGGTAAATCAACCAATTCAAACCGGATATAAAGCGATTGACTCCATGATTCCAATCGGTCGTGGTCAACGTGAGTTGATTATCGGCGATAGACAAACAGGAAAAACAGCCCTGGCGATTGATACGATTATTAACCAAAAGGGTGAAGATGTTATCTGTATTTATGTTGCAATTGGACAAAAAGAATCAACCGTTGCCCAGATTGTTGGGAAACTGGAAGAAAATAACGCCATGGATTATACCATTATTGTTTCAGCTGGAGCTGCGGAATTGGCTCCACTGCAATATTTAGCACCTTATGCCGGTGTTACCATGGGCGAGTACTTCATGAAGGAACAACAAAAAGATGTCCTCATTATTTATGATGATTTATCTAAACATGCGGTTGCTTACCGAGCCATGTCCCTGATTCTTCGTCGTCCACCAGGACGTGAAGCCTATCCAGGAGATGTTTTCTACCTCCATTCACGGTTGTTAGAACGTGCTGCGAAATTAAAAGCCGGCGGTTCCATTACTGCGTTACCAATTATTGAAACCCAGGCGGGTGATGTATCGGCTTATATCCCAACCAATGTAATTTCCATTACTGATGGTCAGATCTTCCTGGAAGCGGAACTTTTCCGTTCTGGTATTCGTCCTGCTGTTAACCCGGGGATCTCTGTATCTCGAGTTGGTGGGGATGCCCAGATTAAATCCATGAAAAAAGTTGCGGGTCCACTTCGGATTGAGTATGCTCAATACCGTGAGTTGGCATCTTTCGCATCATTTGGATCAGATCTTGATGACGCTACTAAGGCTCAATTGGATAAAGGGGAACGAATTGTCGAGATCTTAAAACAGGATCAATATGACCCGATGAAGGTTGAAGATCAGGTACTGATTCTTTTTGCAGCAACAAATGGTTTTATTCTTGATGTTGAGGTAAAAGATATTCAAGCATTTGAAAAGGGATTAATGAAATATGCGCATGAAAATTACGCTGAAATCATGACCAAGGCTAAAGGCAAAGACGGCCTTTCAGATGAGGTTGTCAAAGGGTTTGCTGAATGTCTAGAAGCTTATAAAAAAGTTTTCTTTAAATCTTTATAAATTGTCAGCGGAGGTGATTTCGAGTGGCAGAGAATGTACAAGATATTAAACGTCGGATAAAAAGTGTAAACAGCACCAAGCAAATCACTCATGCCATGGAAATGGTAGCTTCAGCCAAGCTCAGAAAAAGTCGTGAGCTTGCTGAAAATCGATATCCTTATTTTGAGTCAATGATACACAGTATGGGTCGCATTGTTGAACGAACGGGTAAATCGCGAAATGTTTTTATGAACCAGCGTGAAGTTAAAAAAACCGCCTATATTGTCATTACCGGTGACAAAGGTTTGGCTGGTGGTTACAATGTAAATGTGGCCAAAAAAGTCGAAGAACATATCAAAGATAAGAATAACGCAGTAATATTTGCTGTGGGAGCCCGTGGCCGCGATCATTTTAGAAATCGCGACTATAAAATCCAAGAGGAATTCCTGGGAATTTCTGAACATCCAGACTTTTTTAAGGCACGACAAATTACTGGATTAGTCATGGAAGCATTTAAAAATGAGGAATTTGATGAAGTCTACATGGTTTATACCAGATTCTTGTCAACAATTTCTCAGCATCCATATATGATGCAGTTGTTGCCTTTGGAAGCAGAAGATCTTAAACCGATAAAAAAAGAAAAAGTTGTTGAAGTGGCTGAAACAAAAAAAGATCTAACCGGAATGCTCTACGAGCCTGATCCTGAAACACTGTTGGATTATCTCATTCCAAATTATGTTGCCAACACCTTGTATGGTGCAATGATTGAAAGTGCCGCTAGTGAACAAGGCGCCCGTCGGACTGCCATGGAATCGGCGACCACCAATGCGAATGATATGATTGATGCCTTAACCCTAAAATTCAATCGGGTGCGTCAGGCAGCAATTACCCAAGAGATTTCAGAAATTGTCAGCGGTGCTGAAGCATTAAACTAAAGCATCTACAAATTGTTAGATAAAAAAGTTGACATCATGTTAAAAGTATAAATTAATGAGTGTAAATTATTTTGCACAAGGAGGTTATAGGGAATGGCCCAAAATATAGGGAAGGTTGTTCAGGTTATTGGACCAGTCGTCGATGTTAAATTTCAAAAAGACGAGCTGCCAAAATTGAACAATGCTGTTAATATAGAACTCAGTGGACATATCTTGGTTGTTGAGGTAGCTCAACAGCTCGGGGATGACATTGTCAGATGTATTGCCATGGATTCAACTGATGGTCTTGTGAGAGGTCAAAAAGCAGTGGATACCGGAGCATCGATTCAGGTGCCTGTAGGGAAAGAAACCTTAGGGAGAATGTTTAACGTTTTGGGTGAACCGATTGATGGAAAACCTTTTGATACGACCGGTGTAGTTATGCACCCAATCCATCGTCATCCACCAAGTTTTGAAGAACAACAAACTCAACCAGAAATGTTTGAAACAGGAATTAAAGTTGTTGATTTAATCTGTCCTTACGTTCGAGGTGGTAAAATTGGGCTTTTCGGTGGTGCTGGTGTTGGTAAAACCGTACTAATTCAGGAATTAATTAATAATATTGCAACCCAGCACGGTGGCTTATCCGTTTTTGCCGGGGTTGGCGAACGTACCCGAGAAGGAAATGACCTTTACTATGAAATGGTTGAATCCGGGGTTATTAACAAAACTGCACTGTGCTTCGGCCAAATGAATGAGCCACCAGGAGCCAGAATGCGTATTGCCCTGTCCGGATTAACCATGGCTGAATATTTTCGTGATGTAGAAGGTCAGGATGTACTTCTTTTCATCGATAATATTTTCCGGTTTACCCAGGCGGGTTCAGAAGTTTCGGCGCTACTTGGCCGGATGCCAAGTGCGGTTGGTTATCAACCAACACTGGCGACTGAAATGGGAGCTTTACAGGAACGAATTACGTCTACTAGCAAGGGCTCAATCACGTCCGTTCAGGCTGTTTATGTACCTGCCGATGACTTAACTGACCCTGCTCCAGCAACTACCTTTGCGCATTTGGATGCAACAACGGTTTTAAATCGTGCGATCACTGAAAAAGGTATTTATCCAGCAGTAGATCCACTGGATTCGACTTCTCGTATTCTTGATCCCAAAATTGTTGGTAAAGAACATTACGAAACCGCTCGAGAAGTACAGGAAATCTTACAACGATACAAAGAATTACAAGATATCATCGCCATTCTTGGTATGGATGAATTATCTGATGCCGATAAAATTGTTGTTGGCCGTGCCCGAAAAATTGAACGATTCCTGTCTCAGCCTTTCAACGTAGCTGAACAATTTACTGGTACTCCAGGGATCTATGTACCTATTGGAGAAACCATTAAAGGCTTCCGAGAAATCCTAGAAGGAAAACATGATGATTTACCAGAAATAGCCTTCTTATTGGTGGGAACCATTGAAGACGCCGTTGCTAAAGCAAAAAAATTAAAAGGTTAGTCGAGGTGAGTTTTAATGGCTGAAACTTTCAGATTAAAAATCATAGCGCCCACCGGAGTTTTTTATGATGGTGATATCGAACGGATTGTTGTCAGAGGAACCGAAGGGGAATTTGCCATACTTCCAGGACACACCCCATTAACGACTACACTTGCATGTAGCACATTTCAAATTATTTTTGGGGATAAAAATAAAAAATATGGAACCCTTTTGGGGGGATTTGCAACGATTAATCCCGAGGAAACGATTATTTTAACAGATGCAGCCGAATGGCCGGAAGATATTGATCTTGAACGGGCTAAGGAAGCAAAAGATAGAGCTCTGCAACGACTTAAAGATAGTAAATACGATGCAGCGCGAGCTCAAATCGCTTTGCAAAGAGCGATTATCCGAATCAATACCAAAGAACATCATTAATAAACACTATTTTAAAAGCCGGGATTCCCATGGAATCCCGGCTTTTGTTTATATTTATTGGAAGCAAGTGTTTAAAAGGTTGGGGTTCTGTGCTATAATTTGGAATGAAATCATTATATTAATGCAAAAAAGAGCTGTTAAGAACAAGCATTACACGGATTATTTTAGAAAGATCAACTTTGACAGAGTGGTAAAAATTATTAGGGCTAACGGAGGTTAAACAATGAATATTTGTATTATTGGATTGGGCATTTTAGGGATCACCTATGGTTCAATTTTGTCCGATTCTGACGTGAACGTCATTTGCGTTGATATGGATGAAGAAACAATCAATATGCTCAATGAGGGTGAATTGCCGATTTACGAACCGGGACTCAAGTCACTCGTTGCCGCTTCGGCAGCATCTGGACGACTATATTTCAGCTCAAATATTCAAAATGCTGTAAAGAAGAGCGAAATAATTTTTATTACCTGCGAAGTCCCCACTGATGACAGTGATTTTCCTGATTTACGGTTTATGAAACCCATTGCTCAAAGTATCGGTAACCATATCGAAAATGAGGTGACCGTGGTCATTAAATCAACGGTGCCACCGGGAACCTGTCAGGTGATTAAACAAACCATTCAAAAAGCCCTTGATGAGCGGGAGGTTGAAATACCTTTTGATGTGGTGAGCAACCCGGATTTTGCCCGCAAAGGTTCCATGATCAAAGATTGTCTGGTGCCAGAACGGGTTGTCATTGGGTCAGATTCAAAACCGGCAATTGAACGGTTGAAAAGTCTTTATGACAGTCTTCATATTCAGGAAGAAAACTATATCATCACCGATCCCCAAAGTGCTGAGATGATAAAATATGGAGTCAATGCTTTTTTAGCCATTAAGCTTTCGTTTATCAATGAGATGGCCTTACTTTGTGAAAATGCCAACGCAAACATTCTTGATGTTGCCAACGGCATTGGTCGTGACCACCGGATCGGTCCCGATTATCTGGATGCCGGACCGGGTTACGGAGGCAGTGATTTGCCCAAAGATTCAAAAGCCCTGCGTGAAATTGCCAAAGCCTATGGCGAAGAATTTATGGTACTAAGTGGTGCCATCAATGCTAATGAAAAACAGAAAAATAAAATGGTCGAAAAAATTAAGCGCACGATGGGAAATATCGCGGGCAAAACCATCGGTATTTTAGGGCTGTCGTATAAGCCGGAAACCACCGATATGCGGGAAGCGCCATCTATTAATATAATTAAAGGCCTAGTTGAGGCGGGTGCTACGGTTCGAATCTATTGTCCCGAAGGTACCCAGGAAGCCAAGTGGCGCTTACATAATGAAAAAGATGAAATTACTTATTGCGAAGATACCTATGATGCCGCTCTGGGAGCCGATGCGATTGTTCTGATTACCAGTTGGCGACAATTTAAAGGCATGGATCATGAAAAGGTAAGAAGTCTGATGAATGATCGATATTTTTTTGACTTTAGAAATCTATTTGGGGAAGACCCACCAAAAGGATTTATTTATTCTGGATTAGGTATTCCTGAAAGAGAGATAAAATAACATGAAAAAAGTTCGAAAAGCAGTGATTCCAGCTGCCGGGTTGGGGACCCGATTTTTACCCATTACCAAATCAATTCCCAAAGAAATGTTACCAATTGTGGACAAGCCAACCATCCAATACATTATCGAAGAAATCGTTGCGTCGGGAATTGAAGAGATCCTGATTATCAATGGCCGCAATAAAGAAAGCATTATCAACCACTTTGACAAGGTACCAGAGCTTGAAGCGCTTTTAAGAGCCGGCGGCAAAAACGATGCCTTAGCGGAAGTAGACGCCATCACCAACATGGCTAAAATTTTTTCAGTCCGACAAAAAGAAGCCAAAGGCTTAGGTCATGCAGTGTTATGTGCCAAAGAATTTGTCGGCGATGAACCCTTTGCAGTGGTGCTGGGTGACGACATTGTTTATAATGATGAAAACCCTGCCCTAAAACAAATGGTTGAGATTTATGAAGCTTATGGTGCCTCTGTTATTGGCGTTCAGCAGGTTGCGCCAGATCAAGTTAATAAATATGGTATTATTTCGGGCGAGTCGGTTGGCGAGCGAGTGCTCAAGGTCAATGATCTGGTGGAAAAACCCGCCATTGGTACGGCTCCCTCTAATATGGCAATCTTAGGACGCTACATTATTACGCCGGGGATTTTTGATATTCTCGAACATACGGGTAAAGGTGCCGGTGGCGAAATTCAGCTTACCGATGGATTAAAAACATTAGCTACCATAGAAGATATGTTCGCCTATGATTTTATCGGTAAGCGCTACGATGTGGGTGATAAGCTTGGTTTTCTCCAGGCAACAGTTGAATATGGTTTGCGGGATGACAAATTGGGAGCCGACTTTAAAAAGTATTTGGAGACCCTATTCAAATAAATTGCGAAGTAGATAAGATGATTTGGTGAGACGCGGATACTGTGATCACCAGTTAACTTCCGAAGAAAGGAAACACGATGGACTATAAAAAAGCATATCATCACTGGCTGGATCAGCCGGATTTGGATCAGTTTCTACGTCAGGAGCTTGAAGCAATAACTGATGAGAAAGAAATCGAAGATCGTTTTTATACGGACCTGGAGTTTGGAACAGGAGGAATGCGGGGAAAAATGGGCGCCGGCAATAACCGGATGAACATTTACACCGTGGCCAAGGTTACCTATGGATTGGGAAAATATTTGCTGCGACAGGATATTCAGAATTGGGAAAAAGGGGTGGTCATTGCCTATGATTCCCGCCATTTATCCCGAGAATTCGCCGAAACAGCAGCTGGCGTTTTGGGAAAGATGGGAATTGCGGCCTACCTTTTTGAAGAGTTGCGACCGACCCCAGAGCTTTCTTTTGCAGTCCGTAATTTGAATGCCGCCGCTGGAATCGTGATTACCGCTTCTCATAATCCTAAAGAATATAATGGCTACAAGGTTTACGGTCCGGATGGCGGGCAAATGGTTACTGCTTCTGCTGATGCCTTGATTGCCGAAATCGAGAAAATAAAGGACATCTTCGATATTCCAATTATGACCTTGGCAGCTGGTCTTAATCAGAAAATCATTAAAATGGTCGGCGAGAAAATGGATAATGACTTTACCGATGCGGTTACCGCCATTTGCTATCCGAATCCTGACAGTACGCTGAAAGTTGTCTATACGCCGCTTCATGGATCTGGTAATAAACCGGTCCGACGGGTTTTATCAGAATTAGGATATCAACAGGTAATCGTGGTACCAGAACAGGAATTGCCGGATGGTGATTTTACCACCGCACCTTATCCAAATCCTGAGGATCGCTCGGTGTTTACTTTGGCCAAGGCGTTGGCCAACGAACGTGGTGCTGATATTATTATCGGCACCGATCCCGATTGTGATCGGGTTGGTGTGGTTGGCAGAAACCAAAAAGGCGACTTTGAAGTTTTTACCGGCAACCAAACTGGAGCACTGTTAGTTGATTATTACCTTAAAACCCGAACCGATTTGCCGGCCAACAAGGTTGTTATCAAAACCATTGTAACCAGCGAATTGGGTGGGATCGTGGCAAAATCCCATGGGGCCGCGGTGTTGGATGTCTTAACCGGGTTTAAATACATCGGCGAATGCATGACTGATTTTGAAAAAACTGGCGATTATACCTTTGCCTTTGGCTATGAAGAAAGTTATGGTTATCTGGCGGGCAATTATGCCCGGGATAAGGATGCCGTGGTGGCTTCAGCGTTGGTTTGTGAGATGACAGACTATTATAAAAAACAGGGATTGACGCTTTATGAGGCGCTGTTGGCACTCTATGAAAAGCATGGTTATTTCATTGAGGATGTGGTGGCGTTGACCCTCGAGGGGATTGAGGGAAAAACCAAGATCATCGAGATCATGGAGAAATTCAGAAACGTTAACTTTCCCGGGTTTGCGGATGCAAAACTGGTTAACTTCAATGATTATGAAGCCAGCGTCAGTAATGATTTGATTTCGGGAGTAACAACAGAAATCGATTTGCCCAAATCCAACGTGCTAAAATTTGTATTTGATGATTATTCCTGGTTTGCTTTGCGTCCTTCTGGCACGGAACCTAAACTCAAAATATATTTCTCAGTGACTGGGAAAACCCAAGCAGAAGCGACAACAAAAAAAGAATTGCTCAAAAAACAGGTAACCGATTTAATCGAAGTTTAAGAACATTTCTATTCTAATAAGAACAAACTAGCAAACATAAAAGGCATCATCCCTTATCTGCGGGATGATGCCTTTTTTATTAGCATTTGAATCGATCGGTTAATTGGTGGTTTCAGTACTAGTTCCGCTGCCAGAGTCAGAACCTGAGTTGGATGAACCCGAGCCTGAAGAACTGCTGTCGGTGCTGGAGGAATCAGATCCAGAGGAACTGTTTCCGGAGCTGGAGGAATCAGATCCAGAGGTGCTGTTTCCGGAGCTTGATGAACCTGATCCGGAGGAGCTGTTCCCAGAACTTGATGAACCCGATCCCGAGGATTCGGAGTTAGTGTAGCTGGAACCAGAATTGGTTGAAGTTGAATTATCGCTGCTGCTTTGGGTAGTGGACTCGCTATAGGAAGATGAGGAGCCGATACCTGAATAATAGGCAATGGCATCACTTATTTCTTTAACACGAGCAGATGGAACATAAGCAGTGTAACTGCCGGAACCTGAACTTGTACCGGAAGTTGAGCCAGAGCTGGTGCCTGACGTTGTGCCGGAATTTGAATTGGTAACGGGACTGGTTACAGTTGTTCGGTTACCGGTGCTGCTTTGTTCTGTGGTAGTTGTTGTTGAGCTGTCGCCAGTAGTGGTTGCCGAACCCGTGCCAGTTGTCGTCGTAGTGGTTGTTTGAGTAGGTCCATAGATAAAGGCGTGAAGTGCAACGACATTGTCGACCAGCGTATTTGGTACCACATAAGAAACGCTGTTGATCATAGCTGTTGTTACATTGGCATCGGTCGGCAGTCGGAATTCTAAAAATTGCTTGTCCGGAGAATCCAGAAATGCCTTAGCATAGGTAGTCAGTTCGCTGATAGAAAGGGTGGTTTTAATATAGGGATAAACCTTACTTAAAAGACTGATACCAGTAGCCATATCGATGTTAAATGCTTTATGGGCAATTTGACCCACCACTTCCCGCTGGCGCTCGGTTCGATAGAAATCATCATCACTATAGCGGTTTCGGGCATAGGCCAGGGCTTGAACTCCGGTTATTGTCTGAACACCCGTAGTTGTCAGCTTAGGGTCGGATTTACCAACCTTATCATTGACATCATCAATGTATTTGTTGGTCCATTCCAGAACGTCTTCATTTTTTACATTGACTTCAACGCCACCAAGAGCATCAACGGTATCTACCATGGCATCGAAATTGACAATGACATAGTCAGTAATGTTCATGTCAAAATTTTCGTTAAGTGTTTTGACGGTAAGTTCCGGACCACCGTAGGCGTAGGCGGCGTTGATTTTGTCAAAACTCTCATAAGTATCCTTGGTTTCAGGAATTTGAACGAGAAGGTCACGCATGATGGAGGTAACTTTAATATTGCCCTTTTTAAAATCCAGGGAAACAATCATAATGGTATCCGTTCGATCACCATCAATGTCACTTCGACCATCTACACCAAAAACAGCAATATTCACTGTATCAATATCAAGATTATTATTTACCTTTAGTTCAGCCTCATCCAATTTTGGTTCGGCAACCATTTGATTTATCTGGCTGATGGTATTAAAGCCATAAACTAGTCCTGTACCTATCAATGAGACAAGCAAAAATAGGATGACTAAAATTATTTTCTTTTTCATAAAGGTTCCTTTCGCTTTACGAGTTAAAATCATATCAAATTATAATACCATAAATATGCTTAAAAAAACATTGAATATTAAAGAGAAACAAATAAACCGATAAAAAAGATGGCTGGAATCGGTTTGGGTATCTTAAAAACCTGAAAGAATCTAGAAAAAAATAGACTTTTGTGCCTATTTAAAGTATAATGACAATGAATTTTTATGGCTTAACAGCTTTAAAACAGTGGCAAAACAGAAGAAATCAACACTGTAAAGAACGATGAAATAAGGTGAAATATGAAAGTTTTATTAACCGGTTCCAACGGTCAACTCGGGCGGGAATTAACCCGGCAACTTAAAGAAAAGAAGATTATTCATGTTGGCTATGACATTCCAGAATTTGACATTACCGATAAAGAAAAAATTGCAGCGATTATTAATAAAGAGCAGCCGACAATTATCATCAATTGCGGTGCGCTGACCAATGTCGATGGATGTGAAACGCAGCGGGATCTGGCAATGGCTATCAATGCTGTAGGCCCAGAGTATTTAGCAGAAATCGCAAAAGCGCAGGATATTGTTTTAGTTCAGGTTTCCACCGATTATGTGTTTGATGGTGCCGGGATTAAAGCGGAGGGTGTATTGCGTCCCTATGTGGAAACAGACCCCATTGATCCCAAAACGGTTTATGGTGAAAGTAAGGCAGCTGGTGAAAAAGTGGTTGCCGAGATTGCCCCTAAATATTTTATTGTCCGGACCGCCTGGCTCTATGGGGATGGCAATAACTTTGTAAAGACCATGTTGGATCTGGCATCCAAAAATCCCAAATTGACAGTTGTGGATGATCAGGTCGGCTCGCCAACAAGTACTGTGGATCTGGCAGCTGCAATTATTGACTTGATCCATACTGATCACTATGGGTATTACCATGGCACCTGCGAAGGACAATGTAGCTGGTATGATTTTGCTTTGGAAATTTTTAGATTATCCGGAATTGAGATCGAAGTTGAACCTGTAACCTCGGAACAATTTGTGCGCCCGGCGCCGCGCCCCAAATATTCGGTGCTTGAAAACAAGGCTTTAAATGATCTGAATATGAATCACTTCAGAACCTGGCAAGAATCTTTGGTAGAGTATCTGGAGAATTTAAAATAAAAAATCCTGTTTAGAATAAACATAGAAATAAAAGAGAAGAGGCAACGATGAAAGGTATTATTTTAGCCGGAGGTTCCGGCACGCGGCTTTACCCGATCACCCGGGCGGTATCTAAACAATTACTTCCCATATATGACAAACCGATGATTTATTATCCCCTAGCGACTTTAATGCTGGCAGGGATTAAAGATATTTTAATTATTTCCACTCCCCACGATCTGCCGATGTTTGAACGGTTGTTTGGTTCGGGAGAAGAATTGGGACTGAACTTTTCCTATGAAATACAAGATGCACCCAACGGCCTGGCAGAGGCTTTTATTATTGGGGAAAAATTCATTGGCGATGATAATGTGGCCCTGGTACTAGGCGATAATATCTTCTATGGCCATGGTTTTACTGATACGATCAGAAAAGCGGCGGAACTACAAAGTGGGGCCGTGATTTTTGGCTACCCGGTAACCGATCCTGAACGTTATGGAGTGGTTGAGTTTGCCAAAGACGGTACCGTTCTTTCCATTGAAGAAAAGCCAACCGAACCAAAATCGAACTTTGCTGTTCCAGGGCTCTATTTTTACGATAACTCAGTTGTTGAGATCGCCAAAAATATCAAACCTTCAGCGCGAGGGGAGTTGGAAATTACCACTGTCAATGAAACTTATCTAGAACAGGGGAATTTAAAAGTAGAGCTTTTTGGTCGTGGCATGGCTTGGCTTGATACCGGAACGCATGACAGTTTGATTGAAGCGTCTAATTTTGTGGAAACCATTCAAAAGCGACAAGGCCTCTATGTGGCTTGTGTTGAAGAGATTGCTTATCTGCGAGATTTCATTGATAAGGAACAACTGCTGAAGCTGGCAGAACCACTTAAGAAAACAGCTTATGGACAGTATCTGATTCAGTGCGCTAAGGTTAAATAGGAGACAAGATGGCAAAAATAAATGTAATAAAAACAAAAATTGACGGATTGGTTATTATTGAACCGTCCGTTTTTGGTGATGACCGTGGATACTTCATGGAAACCTATAATGAAGAAGAATTCCACAAAGCCGGACTGACCATGGGATTTGTTCAGGATAATGAGTCCAAATCGTCTAAGGGCGTTTTGCGAGGACTGCATTTTCAGACAAAATATACTCAGGGAAAACTGGTACGGGTAACCCAAGGTGAAGTGTTTGATGTTGCCGTCGATCTGCGCAATGGCTCATCCACCTATGGACAATGGGCTGGAGTTCTTTTAACAGAAAAAAACAAGACCATGTTTTATGTGCCGGAGGGCTTTGCCCATGGGTTCCTGGTGGTATCTGATGAAGCGGTCTTTAATTATAAGTGTACCAATCTTTATGCTCCGGAATACGATGGCGGCATTCGCTGGAATGATCCAGAAGTTGGCATTGAGTGGCCGTTGGATGCAATTGGAGAAGTGCTGCTTTCAGAAAAAGATATGCAGCTTCCTTATTTAAGTGAGATTAGAGATTCTTTAAGATTTGAATAGAGAGAAATGGAGTAATCATGAAAACAGTATTAGTCACCGGTGGTGCCGGATTTATTGGCTCTAACTTTGTAAAATACATGCTGAATCAGCACCCGGATTATAAAATTGTCAATTTAGATGTTTTAACTTATGCCGGAAATCTGGAAAACCTAACAGATATTGAAAACAACCCTAACTATGTTTTTGAAAAAGGAGATATCGTCGATCGTCCTTTTATCCACGATCTTTTTGATAAATATGATTTTGATACGATCGTTAACTTTGCAGCGGAGTCGCATGTGGATCGTAGTATTGAAGATCCAGAGATTTTCATTCAAACGAATGTGATGGGAACTCTGGTACTTCTGGACGAAGCCAAAAATCACTGGCAAAATGGTAAAGATGAAAATGGCTACCCGACCTATCGGGAAGGGGTTCGCTATCATCAGGTATCCACCGATGAGGTGTATGGTGCCTTGGGAAAAACTGGGATGTTTACCGAAACGACCCCCATTGCTCCTAACAGCCCCTATTCAGCATCCAAGGCCAGTGCCGATTTAGTGGTTCGTTCCTACGGACAGACATTTAAGCTGCCGATTACCATCAGCCGCTGTTCTAACAATTACGGACCGTATCATTTTCCGGAAAAACTGATTCCACTGATGATTTCAAATGTGGTGGCACTAAAATGCTTGCCGGTTTATGGCGATGGCATGCAGATAAGAGATTGGCTGCACGTAAAGGACCACTGCAGCGGCATTGATACCATCCTGGAAAAAGGGGTAGTCGGTGAAGTGTACAACATTGGCGGCAATAATGAAAAAGCCAATATTGAAATTGTCAATTTAATTATTGAGGATGTAGGCAACATGCTTCGTTCGGGAAAATATAAGATTGATAATGATGGCTCAAAAATCAACAAAGATTTAATTACCTACGTTGAAGACCGCTTGGGACATGATCGTCGTTATGCCATTGATAATTCGAAAATCACTGCCGAACTGGGTTGGGAGCCATCCTACACCTTTGAACAGGGGATTGCTGAAACCATTGAATGGTACTTAAATAACCAGGAATGGTTGGAGCAGGTAAAGTCTGGCGATTATCAGCAGTATTATGAAAATATGTACTCAAAGAAGTAGAATAGATACAAATGAAAAAGCACATTTTTTGTGCTTTTTCATTTAAAAATAAGAATGAGGTGTCAGTTTGTACTTATTTAAAGATTTAATGGATTATATTAGGGATTTGTATGCAAATCGGAAACTAATCCAGAAATTTTCTATAAATGATTTTAAATCCCGGTATGCAGGGTCGTTTTTAGGCATTATGTGGGCGTTTATTCAGCCGACTGTTAACATTGCAGTATATTGGTTTGTTTTTGGTGTGGGCTTGAAATCACCTCCAACAGGCGGAGTTCCTTTTATTTTATATCTCATCACCGGTATCATTGTCTGGTTTTTCTTTTCAGAATGTCTGGTGAATGGCACTAATTGTTTTCGTGAATACAGTTACTTGGTTAAAAAGGTAACCTTTAATATTAAAATTCTGCCAACAGTTAAAATAATATCATCATTATACACGCATATTTTCTTCATTGGTTTTGCCTTAGTGATGTTATTCATTTATGGTCATTCATTGACGCCTTACTTTTTACAAATTGTGTATTATTTATTCTGTTTAATCGTTTTTTTAACGGGATTAACATGGATAACTGCTTCACTACAACCATTTTTCACCGATATTCTACAATTTATTAATGTGGGAATGCAGGTTTTGTTTTGGGGAACACCAATTGTAGTACCTGTTGAAACCTATCCTGAAAATCTATTATGGATTATGAAATTAAACCCTTTATACTACATTGTCCAAGGATATCGGGAAAGTTTTTTCGGGACAGGCTGGTTTTGGGAACACCCTGTGATGACTGCTTATTTCTGGGGATTTTCGTTTGTTTTGTTGTTAATCGGAATCGCAGTCTATCGAAAATTAAGACCACATTTTGCTGATGTTTTATAGAAAAATGTTGATCACAGATCAGTGGAGGAAAACATGTCAGATGTAGCAATAAAAATTGAAGATGTTACAAAGATTTACCAACTCTATCAACGACCCATGGATCGCCTGAAGGAATCCATGAGTCTTATCAAAAAAAAAGAATATCATCATAAGTTTTACGCGTTAAACAATATTAATCTGGAAATAAAAAAAGGTGAATCCATCGGGATTGTGGGTAAGAATGGATCAGGGAAATCAACCCTGTTGAAAATCATTTCAGGGGTTCTGACCCAGAGCAAGGGCAATGTTTATGTTGACGGAAAAGTGTCAGCGTTACTTGAATTGGGAACGGGATTTAATCCTGAATACACGGGAATAGAAAACATCTATTCCAATGGTCTGATCATGGGCTACAGTAAAGAAGAAATGGACGAGAAGTTAGACGATATTGTCAATTTTGCTCAAATCGGCGAATATATTTATCAACCGGTTAAAACCTATTCGAGTGGCATGTTTGCCCGCTTGGCCTTTGCGACTGCGATCAATGTTGACCCGGAGATACTGATTGTCGATGAGGTTCTGGCTGTTGGGGACGCAAAATTCCAGATTAAATGCATTAATAAAATGGAGGAATTCAAGGCATCGGGAAAAACCGTGCTCTTTGTTTCCCATACGCTTGAACAAATTAAACGTTTCTGTACCAAAGGTGTTTGGATTGATCAGGGCGAAATGCGAATGTTTGATGAGGTTACCCACGTCATCGATATGTACGAGAGTGAAATGCTCAAAGAATCTATGGAACAAAAAGCCTTGGAGGAGGGAAATCCTCTGGCGGAAAAAATGGAAATTGATGCGCATTTGGGTAAAATAAAATCGATGAGTTGTAACAGTGAAACCCTAAATACCTTCGATGATTTCATTGTCGATATTGAATATGAGCTGTATGATGATCTATCGAGTGAACCGCTGGTCGGGGTAGCTTTTTATACGATTGATCGGCAATATATTTTTGGTCCTAACACGCATTTAGATGGAATAGCAATTCCTAAAAATAAAGGTATCCATCGTGTCCGTTATGTGGTGCCAAAGCTGCCTTTGCTGGGGGGGAAATATGAAGTTGACATTGGGCTTTTTGCAAACAAAAGCATTGTTAACTTAGACTATGAAACAGCGGCTTTTGTGATATCTGTTGTGGCCGATTATTTCACTGAAGGTCTGGTTCATATGGAACATAAATGGGAAATAGTGTAGAGTAAAAATAGAAAGGTTATTGGTATGGAAAAGAAATCAGTTATTGAACAGGAAGAAATTAAATATTTTATCGACAAAATTGTAAAAGACGAAGAAAGCCAATGCGCCACTGTCCAGGGATGGGCTTTTAATACAAAAACCAAGGAACCGGTAGAATTATATTTGTTGGGAAGAGAAGCCGTTGGGGTTCAATTTAAACGGGACTTCAGAATTGATGTCAATAACAAATATGCGCTTCCAGATGACGCCAAGGTTGGTTTTATTATTGAGTTTGATGAAAAAACATATGGCGAAAAGTTAAAACTTAAATTAAAAGATGAGAATAATATCCGAATCGTGCCGATAAACTTGAAAAAGAACTATGACTATCTAAAACGCCCGAATTTGTTTAATGCCAAGCGGCTGGCTGGGATTACAACCCGAACAGTAGGATATTTTAGTCGCAACGGATTAAAGAATACCATCAGAAAAATAAAGTTCGAACTGAAGTATAAAAACCAGGAAAATTATAATTTTTGGATTGATGTTCATGAAGAGTATGATAAAAAAGCAGTATTGGAAGAAATTAAAGATTTTTCCTATAATCCTAAGGTTTCTATCGTAATGCCGGTGTATAATGTTGAAGAAGTATGGCTTAGAGCCTGTATTGATTCGGTTTTAAACCAATATTATGAAAACTGGGAACTATGCATTGCTGATGATAATTCTACGGATTTACACATTAAACCGCTACTGGAAGAATATAAAAAGCTAGATTCCCGAATTAAAGTGGTTTATCGGGAAGAAAATGGACATATTTCGGAAGCTTCCAATTCAGCCTTGGCGATAGCCACCGGAGAATTTGTAGGTCTTTTGGATAATGACGATACCCTGGCGGAATTTGCCTTATTCGAAGTGGTTAAATTATTAAATGAACATCCAGACGCCGACCTGATTTACAGTGATGAAGATAAGCTAAGTGAAGATAACAAGCGGAGTCAACCGTTTTTCAAAACTGACTGGGCACCGGATATTTTGTTGGCAACCAACTATATTTGCCACTTTGGGGTTTACCGAAAAACCATCATGGACGAAATCGGCGGTTTTAGAAAAGGTTACGAAGGCGCCCAGGATTATGATCTGGTGCTTCGGTTTACCGAAAAAACAAACAAAATATTCCATATTCAGAAGATTTTGTATCACTGGCGGATGATCAGTAATTCGACTGCAGTTAATCCCGACTCCAAAGGTTATGCCTTTGAAGCAGGACTTAAATCCATCGAAGATGCGCTGGAACGACGGGGCATTAAAGGTAGCGTCTCCCATGGGGCTTTTCCCGGGGTTTACGATATTGAGTACGCGGTTTATAATGATGGTCTGGTATCGGTGATTATTCCAACCCGGGATAATGCGGCCGACTTAAAAGCTTGTATCGATTCGATTTTTGAAAAAACGATTTATGAGAAGTTTGAAATTATCGTGGCCGATAACGGCAGTGAAAAAGATGAGACATTTAAACTATTTAAATACTATACTAAAAAGTATCCGGAACAGTTCAAAGTTATTCGAATTGACATTCCTTTCAACTTTTCAAAAATTAACAATTTAGCAGTTAAGGAATCAAAGGGTGAGTATCTGTTATTTCTTAATAATGATATCACTGTTATTACTAAAGGCTGGATGAAGCGCATGGTTAGCTTTGCCCAGCAGGATCATATTGGCGCGGTCGGTGCAAAACTTTATTATCCAGATAACACCATCCAGCATGCTGGTGTTTTGCTGGGAATGGGCGGTGTGGCTGGACATGGTCACTGCAGTTATCCCCGCGGTGATTATGGCTATTTTGGTAAACTGGTTACCAATAACAACTATACATCCGTTACCGCTGCCTGTATGATGGTCAAACGGAGCGATTTTAATCTGGTCAATGGGTTTGAAGAAAAATTGACAGTTGCTTTTAATGATGTGGACTTCTGTCTCAAACTCTATGAAGCAGGAAAATTTAATATTTGGTTACACAACGTAGAGTTGTATCATTATGAATCAAAATCCCGAGGAGCCGAAGACACCTATTCAAAATATAAGCGATTTAACAGCGAAATTAAGTATATGAAAGATCATTGGTTGAAATACATCAAGAATGATCCCTATTATAATCGGAACCTAACCCGTGTTGATGGAAATTATGCAATTTGTGTTGATATTGTCGGTTATGTAAAGGGAAAACCCAAGGAAGATGAAGAAAATGCGATATAACTTAATGTACAAAAAGTTGTAACGAAAAATTGACGATGTAAAATATTTGTGATATTATCGTTACAACTATAGATAGGGACAACTGGGTTAAAATTTTAAGAAAGGAGGAATGATAATGGAACATATTAAGAATAGAAGAAAGCAGATTGCTTTGGGGGTAGTACTGATCCTCACTTTGTTTACTTTCTTTTCATATTTTAGTCTAACCGTTAATGCTGCCAGTACGACGATTGTCGTAAATCCAGGGCATCAATCAGGGACTGATACCGGAGCCGTTAATAGCACCACGGGTATTAAAGAAGTGGATCTTAATAATGCATTGGCTATCAAAATCGTGACGACTTTGAGAAATAATGGTTATAATGCTATTTTGAGCCATCAAATTCCCGGAAATCCCGGTTTGCCAACCTTGTTAGCGACAACGGTCAATAACTCGACCGCCGTTTGTGATGCCGCAAATAAGCTGGGGGCAGATTTGCTCATTAGTGTGCACCATAATTCAGGCGGCGCTACTGCCAGTGGTTATGAATTTTATTGGAGCAGTTATCATCCATCGGTTGATAATAATGGAATTTATCAAAAAACCGGACTTTGGTCTGATGGTTCAACCGCAGATTTAGATGCTACTCCACCAACTATTGCGGTCAAGTCTAAAGAACTGGCAAATTCGCTCAATACAAATTTTAGCAAAAACCTAACCTATGTTCCAACCAGGAACAAAATTGTTGAACGAGATGATGCGATTACCAGAAAGACAAGTATGCCTTCGGTACTGATTGAAGCAGGATTTGTATCAAACAATGCGGAATCGTTAAAGATGGCAGATGGAACCAATCAACAAAAGATGGCAGATCAGGTTTTAGCTAGCGTTACCGAAATGTTTGGAGCAGCTACACAACCAATGACTGCTACTGGCTTTACTGCTACTGTTAGTGGAGACAAAATCACGGCGACGGTTAAGGGTGTTACCGCACCGAATGGGTTACAGGTTATTTACATACCAACATGGAGTGACGATTGCGGACAAGATGATCTGAAATGGTACACCGCAACGAAACAAAGTGATGGCAGTTATAGTGCGATCATTGATGTTAAAGATCATGGTTATACCAGTGGAAATTACCAATTGCATTGCTACGGCGTGGATTCTTATGGGAAGTACACCTTATTAGGGGATACAACGGCCAATGTAACATCATCGGTTCAGGATAAAATGTCAGCAACCAGTGTAACGAGCAGTGTTTCAGGAAATATTATTACAGCAACAGTAAAAGGAATAACGGCGCCAAATGGTCTAACTTCAGTATCAATACCAGTCTGGAGTGAAACGGGTGGCCAGGATGATCTAAAATGGTATACAGCAACGAAGCAAAGTGATGGTAGTTATAAGATCACCATTGATATTAAAGATCATAACTATGATGGTGGAACCTACAATATCCACGCTTATGGAACAGACAATAGCAGTATGATGACGTTCTTGGGTAGTTCAACAGCAACGGTCAAAGTTGAATCAATGACGGCAACCAGCGTAACCGGAAGTGTGTCTGGAAACAAAATTAAGGCAACCGTCACAGGAATAACGGCGCCAAATGGCATTACTGAAATGGTCATCCCGATTTGGAGTGAAACGGGTGGGCAGAATGATCTCAAGTGGTATACTGCCACAAAACAGACAGATGGAAGTTATAGTGTAACTATTGACATCAAGGACCATAATTATGATGGCGGAACCTATAATATTCATGCATATGGTAAAGATAACAACAATAAGCTGAACTTTGTGGGCTCGACGACGGTGAATGTTATCGTCGAACCAATGACGGCAACCAGCGTAACTGGAAGTGTGTCTGGAAACAAAATTACCGCAACCATTAAAGGAATTAATGCGCCAAGTGGTATTCAGTCAATATCGGTGCCGATTTGGAGTGATGTTGGTGGGCAGGATGATTTAAAATGGTACACGGCAACCAAACAAAGTGATGGGAGCTATAGTGTAACAATTGATATAAAAGATCACAATTATTCCGGTGGCATCTATAATATCCATGTTTATGGAACTGACAATAATGGTAAGATGACATTTTTAGGGAATACATCAGTGAGTGTGGCGACTACGCCGATGACAGCATCATCAGTAAAAGCCTCAGTTACCGAAAACATTATTACAGTTACCGTTGGTGGAATAACCGCGCCGAATGGAATTCAAAGTATTCAACTGCCAACCTGGAGTGATGTAAATGGTCAGGACGATATCAAATGGTACACCGCCACCAAACAAAGTGATGGAAGTTATCAGACTACGATTGATGCAAAAAATCATAATGGCGACAGCGGTACCTATTCGATTCACGCCTATGGTGTCGAAACAGACGGACGCATGGTATTCCTGGGAAACACATCAGTGAGTGTGAGCTATGTTGAGACACCAATTATGGGTGCGACGACTGTAACAGCAGCTCAGCTGGTGGCCTATTACAAAGCGACTGGAAGTGTTTACCCGCAGATTTATAATGATCTTGGTGTGAATCTGGAGACTTTTGCGGCACTCTATATCAGTGAGTGCAATGCTGAAGGCGTTCGCGCCGAGGTCGCTTTTGCACAGGCAATGCTGGAAACTGGGAATCTTCAGTTCGGTGGAGATGTTAAACCGACGCAATTTAATTTTGCTGGTTTGGGCGCCACTGGCGGGGTGCCGGGTTTTGATTTTGCCGCAGTATATGGATACACCAGTGCAGGCCTGCAAACCGGAATCAGAGGCCATGTGCAGCATTTGAAATGCTATGCCAGCAATTCGGCTCTGAATCAAACTAAGGTTGATCCGAGATGGAATGATTCGCTTAGACTACGAGCGGTTTCAGTTGAAAAACTGGCCGGAACCTGGGCTGCAGATACAACATATGCAGGTAAGGTTAAAGCGATTATGAAAAAGTTTTAATTTTTAAAGACAGAGCTGAATTTTTCAGCTCTGTCTTTTTATGTTCTAACCTTGACATACATAATACAAAAATGATAGGGTAGAGAAAAGGAAAAGATCAAATAGTTTCGGTGCTCACGTCAATCAGTGAAAACGATTAAATTAAACTAGAGGAGAGAAATGAGATTAACAGCAGGAGAAAAAAGTTGGTTCAGATTGTTAACTATTTGCTGGATATTTACGCTGCTTTTGTCATCGGGGCAAGTTCTGGCAGAAGAAGTCGAAGAATCCGTTAAACATGTGATCATTGTAAAAAATGAAAGAGGTGAGCCGATTAACAATGCCGTTTTTGAAATTCAGAATGATAAAAATGAAGTATTAGAAACCTGCGTTAGTGACGCAGACGGCTGCGCAATCATCAAAAATGTAAATGAAGGGAAATATCATTTAACGCAAATTAAAACCCTAGCGGGTTATGAACTTGCTAAACAACGTAGTATTGAGATAAAAATCGAAAATCCCGTAACGGAAGAAGTCGTGATCAATCAAAAGGAGCCATCTGAACCGAAATCTGCGGCTAAAATAATTGATGAAGAAACCGGACCGGAGATCAATGAAAATAATCTATCAGATGTGAGTTTAAATGAGAAATCAACTGAGACCGAGATAACAACAGGTATTAACGTAGAAAAATCCGAAAATCTTACGAATTTATCATCAACGCCTCTGATTGTTAATGATATAAAAGTCAATATTGCTCAAGTAACTGGAAGTACAACTCAATTTATTATCAGTACTGTTGGCTATGCCGGAAAAACAGGGATCGGCAAAGTTTGTTTTCCCACCTGGTCGGAAAGAAATGGCCAGGATGATCTTCGCTGGTATGAAGGAACCCTCGACAGCAAAGGTGAGTACAGCTTGACCGTAGACGTCAAAGACCACAGTTTTGAAACGGGAATTTATAATATTCATACCTATATCTATGGATTAAAAGGGGAAGTCATCAAAACCTTTACGAATACACAAAGTTTGGAAACTCAAAAACCAGCAATCAGTTTAACAGAAGTGACAAACAACGCCTATAAGGTTCGCCTAACTGGGGCAAGTAATCCCCAGGGAGTTAGTCGAGTAAGTTTTCCAACTTGGACTCAGATCGATGGGCAGGATGATTTGCGATGGGAACCAGGAACCTATGTGGGCAACGATACCTGGGAAGCAACCATCCATATCAATGACTATAAACGCAGCTATGATACGTTTATCACCCATGCCTACATTATGAATAAAGATGGACAGCTAAAGTATAGTGGTGCAATCGACCAGATTGTCAAAAATCCCTTTTTGGAGGAGTCATTAGAAATTAAGATTCAGCCAGACAACAATCCATCAAAATTCTCGATTGTTACTCAAAACTGCAGTGGCAAGACTGGGGCTAAGAGTGTTGCATTTGCAGTATGGACAAAACGAAATGGGCAAGATGAATTAAAATGGTATGAGGGTGCATTGGGTCCGGATGGTGAATTTTATGGATATGTTGACATTGAAAACCATGGGTTTGAAACAGGACCGTTTGTTGTTCATGCCTACCTGCGGGGGACGGCGGGAGAAACGATTGCGTTCGCCAATTCCGAATTTACCATGCCAGTTGTTAAACCAACCATTGAATATGATAATGCTGTTCTTAATAACGTTTTTAAAATAAGAATTAAAAATGTCAGTAATGAAAATGGTGTGGCCAGTATTGTATTTCCTACCTGGAGTCGCACCAATGGTCAGGATGATGTACGCTGGGAACAGGCAATTTATATCGGAAACAACACCTGGGAAGCGACCATTAATCTGACAAATTACAATACTATCGTCGATGATTTTATCACCCATGCTTACTTGGTAGATAAAAATGGCAAAACTGTTTTTGTAAAAGAGTCAGTTAAACGTATTTCCCAGAATACGGCAACGATCTACGGATTTTTTGCCTATCCGCTGGATAAAAATTATCAGCCAGATTCCAGTGATCCAACCGATTGGTTTGGACTAAGGTGGGGAGACATCCATGAAGGAATTGACATCCCAGCCGATCGTTATGCTAGCTGTTATTCGGTAGCAAACGGCGTGGTTGAAAAAGCAGGATATTTCATGGGATATGGCCGCTACATTCGGATTCGAACCACTGACCGATATGGCGAGAGTGTATCGTTCTTTTATGGACACCTTCAGGAAATTAATGTCAGTGTGGGTCAATCAGTCAGCATGGGGCAAAAAATCGGCTCGGTTGGCGGATCGGGTTATAATGCTCAAGGTAAATATATTGATGATGCCTACGGTTCACACCTCCATTTTGGCGCAATTGCCAATGCCGATTATGCCTGTGTTGATCCGGAAATATGGATTGATTTTCATAATCCGTATCGTAACGCAAACTAACAAATCGAACAAAAAGAGACTGAGGCGGGTTCCTCAGCCTCTTTTTGTTCAGTAAACGAGAATCCTATGTTATAATAGTACGGACTATGAATGGAACTAGAGGAAGAGTTTATGAAGTATGATGTTTCGGTTATTATTCCGAACTATAATGGCGAAAAATTTATTGCAAATTGTTTGGACAGCATTCTGATCCAAAGTTTTTTTAAGTTAGGAAAAATGGAAATCATCGTTGTAGATGATTGTTCCAATGACGATAGCGTTAAAATTATTAAAGCATACAAGCAGATAACGTTACTGGAAAACTCAGTAAATTCAGGTTTTGACAAATCAGTCAATCAAGGAATTTTAGCCAGCAACGGTAAATACTGTTTGCTGTTAAATAATGATGTCGTGGTTGACCAGGATTTTGTGAAATACTTATATTTGCATATTGAGGAAAGCGCTAAAATATTTTCAGTCAGTGCTAAAATGATTCGTTTTTATGAACGCGATAAGCTGGATGATGCCGGGGATTTTTATAATATCTTTGGGTGGGGTTATAAGCGAGGCGATGGCAAACGCCTGAATGCTTATGATCAATCAACATCCATTTTTAGCACTTGTGCCGGCGCTGGTATCTACCGACGAACGGTTTTGGATCAGATTGGCTTATTTGATGAGGATTTTTTTGCCTACATGGAAGATGTGGATATTTCCTATCGCGGGCTGATTTATGGTTATAAAAATCGTTATGAACCCAAAGCGATCTGTTATCATATCGGAAGTGCAACCACGGCAGAAGGACAAAAGTACAGTCCTTTTAAAGTACAAATATCAGCAAGAAATAATATCTATGTGGCTTATAAAAATATGCCGATATTACAGTTAATTATTAACAGCCCCTTTCTACTTACAGGCTTTTTAATCAAATATTCGCTTTTTACAAAACGGGGTTATGGAAAAGACTATGCTTCAGGTATAAAAGAAGGATTTATGACGTTTAGAAAAATCGATAAGGTACCATTCGCCTTCAAAAATCTGGGTCATTATTTGTTTATTGAGGTGCAATTGCTGATCAACGTTTTGCGGTTTGTAGCAAATAAATTGAGGAAATAAAAACACTTTGGATATCTTTCCTTCCATATTTAAAAAGTGTATGGTAAAATATAATGTCTTTTGAAAGACAAAAAGGCTTAAGAAAGGCTTGAAATGGATTTATCAATTATCATTGTTAATTATAAAACAGAAGAATTGACATCAAACTGTATTGACTCCGTTATTAAAAGTAACACCAAAGGATTGGACTATGAAATTATCCTTGTCGATAATGCTTCTCAAGATGGCAGTGTCGAAGCCATTGAAAAACAGTTTCCCGGCGTGGAAATTATCAAAAATACCGAAAACCTGGGTTTTTCAAAGGCGAATAACATCGGCATTAATAAATCAAAGGGCGATTATATTCTATTACTTAATTCGGATACCATTGTTGAACTTAATACCTTAAAAGGAGCAATCGCTTTTGTAAAAGATCACAAGCATATTGGAGCACTCGGTTGCAAAATACTCTTACCATCCGGGAAATTGGACCCAGCTTGCAAAAGAAGTTTTCCAACACCGTTAAATGGTTTATATCACAGCCTGAATCTGGATACGGCTTTTCCAGATAATGTTCATTTTGGTGCATATAACCTGACTTATGTAGATGAAAACAAGACCTGTTCCATCGATTGTATCATGGGTGCATTTATGCTGGTCCCTCGAGCAGTGATTGATCAGGTTGGACTGTTAGATGAGGATTTTTTTATGTACGGGGAAGACATCGACTGGTGTTACCGGATTAAGAACGCCGGTTACCAGGTGATGTATTATCCGGAAATTCGCATCTTTCATCATAAAAAAGCCAGTGGCATCGGAAAACGAAATCCTAAAGTTATTGCCGCCTTTTATGATTCCATGACAATTTTTTATAATAAGCATTATCAGAAAAAGTATAATAAATTAACGAGATGGTTCGTGATTACCGGGACAACCATTATGAAGAAAAGAGCTTTAGCAAAAAATAATCGCAGAAAATAATATCTGTGTTTGGCAATTATGAACCTGTTTAGGAATTTATAATGAGAGGAGATTAAAATGATAAAAAGCAATCAGCGTTTTTTCAACCTGATTTTGGTTTTATTTGATGTTTGTGTGGTGACGGCAGCGCTGTTATTTGCATGGTATATTCGATTTGTATCACCATTTTTTGATGATGGGATGCGAACCATGAATCTGGGTGCCTATCTGGATCTGCTTGTTATCATCATTCCTCTTTATCTTATTTTGTTTATAACTTTTGGATTATATCAGCCTTATCGAAAACAACAATTTTTTAAGGAATTCAGAGAAATTATTCTTGCAAATATCATTGGGATTACCATTCTGATGTCATTTTTATTTACGACAAAAAGTATTCATTTTTCCCGTTATATGTTGGGGATTTTCTTTTTGACTTCGACTGTTTTAATGATCGTCGAGCGAGGCTCTATTCGAAAGATTTTAAGAATGGCACGGGAACGCGGTTTTAATATCAAGTATATTATCATCGTCGGGGCTGGTAGTATTGGCCAGACGTTTGCGGCGAAAGTTGCCGGTGATCGGCAATTAGGGTATAAGGTTACCGGTTATGTCGATGACTATTACCATAAAAGTGATAAAGATGGGATCCCCATTTTGGGAACCACCCGGGAAATGAATGAAATCCTTGAAGAATATCAGGTTGATGAGGTCATTATTGCGTTGCCTAATACCAGCTACAAACGAATTGATGAAGTAATTGATATTTGTGAGTATCAAGGAATCAAAACGCAAATTATTCCAGATTATTTTCACTTAATCCAGGGAACAAAGGCTTACTTTGACGAATTAGATGGGATTCCGCTGATTAATACTCGTTATATTCCATTGGATCAGCCCTTAAATAAATGGATAAAACGAGCTTTAGATATTATGTTGTCACTGATAATATTAATTTTAGTATCACCAATTATGATTATTACCGCAATTCTGGTTAAGGTCACTTCACCAGGGCCAATTATTTATAAACAGATACGGGTTGGAATGGGCCGGAAGGAATTCTGGATCTATAAATTTAGATCGATGCGGAGTGATGCGTCGATCCCCGGTGAAATCGGATGGACCACTGAAAATGATCCGCGAAAGACGAAATTCGGAGCATTTATCAGAAAAACAAGCATCGATGAGCTGCCTCAGTTTGTCAATGTTCTAAAAGGAGATATGAGCATTGTTGGCCCGAGACCGGAACGTCCCCATTATGTTACCCAATTTCAACATGAAATTCCCAAGTATATGATCAAGCACCATGTTCGACCGGGAATAACCGGTTGGGCTCAAGTACAGGGGTGGCGGGGCGATACCTCCATTCATAAACGGATTGAGTGTGATATTGAGTATATTGAAAAATGGACATTATGGTTTGATGTCAAAGTTTTCTTTATGACGTTTAAAGCAGTATTTGAGAGTGGCTATTGATATTTAGATCTCATTGTATAGTCGATACAACTTAAGAGGTGCGAATTATGCTTCAAAGATTGATGGACCGAATAGAAATGATGATAAGACAAATCAGACAGATAAAACCTGCTGCGATTTGGTCGGGTGTTCTTTCTGATATCAAGGACCGATGGTTGTATGCAACCATCGGTGGACTTATATTTTTAGCCTTTTTATTCTTTTTTGGAGGATTGGTAAATACGGTTCCAATTGTAACATGTGTTGTGCTCATCATAACTGTGTTGATAATTTTGTTTACGGGAAAGAAGTTACAGCGAGACGCATTTATTATTATTTTAAGCTTTGGCATCATTTTTTCCTTGATCACTCCAATTTTGGATACGCCTGATGAAACCGCTCATCTAGCTCGAGCAATGTACTTAGCAGAAGGCAAACTAACAGTCAGCAATCTTGATTCAGAGCTATCAATTAGCGAAGACTATAAATTATTAAAGGATCAATCTCAAAAAACAATCTTTGTGAATACCTTAAACATACCGGACAGTGATGTTCAACAAAATGAGAGTAATGGATTAAAGGCAACCAATGCATATTCTTTTATTTCTTACATACCCCAGGCGTTTGGAATCGGATTGGGGCGGCTCATTAATCTCAGTGTGCTGTGGTCATTTTATTTAGGAAGAATAACCAATGTTCTCTTTTATGGAATTATGGTGAGTATGGCAATCAGGTTAACACCGATGTTAAAAAAAGTGTTTTTTGTTGTGGGGACCATTCCCATGGCAATTTATATTGCGGCTTCTTATAACCAGGATGCATTTGGAATTGGCATTATATTTGTAACATTTGCTTATTTTCTGTATTTATTGAATAAAGCAAATCATTCAATTGGTTTACTTGAAGTAGCAAGTTATACTGGATTATGCATGTTGATCACACTGACCAAGTTTCCGTTTGTTTTATTGATTCTGTTATTGGTATTCATTCCCAGAGATAAATATCAAAAGCGATGGATATACATGTCAGGGTTTTTAGCGATTGTATTGACTGCGATGTTTGCATTGGTTTGGATGAAATCATACTCGGCTATTCCACATCCTTTTTTACCGGCTGGTGTGAATATGAAAGAGCAGCTGAAGTTTTTTATTAGTGATCCGATACAAAATAGTCAGATTTTTGGGCACAATTTGATTGAAGGTGTCACAAATTATTTGATGCTTTTTAATTTTGGCTGGTTAACCTATGGTTCAAATGGAATTGGGCTATTGTATTTATTCTTTTTTGGGTCAATCTCAGTTTTCTATCCACGAGAGTTTGCTCAGAGTAAACTGGCTCGATTTGGTAGCTTAATCGTTATTTTAGGGATATATATGGCAATCGAATTGTCAATGTATTTAACTTGGACCCCGGTTGGTTCCTCCATCATAAACGGTGTTCAAGGGCGTTATTTTATTGGTTTTCTTCCAATAATACCTTTTTTGTTGAATATTGGCCCATCGTTTAAGCAGCTTAAACCGATTCAAATAAAACAATATGATGTTATGACGACGATTGTTCCAATTTATTTTATTATTATCTCGCTTGCACTAACGATAAAACAATATTATTAATAAGCGCTAAAATATAATCAAGTCAGGAATACAAAGCGTCATATTTATATTGAAAAACTATTTTAGATGGGAGATTTTGCATGATTAAACTTGAAAATAAGAAAATTATGATTCTAATAAGTCTCCTGTTACTCGTTTTGTTACCAGTTTTAATGGAATTATATTTTCTTATTATAGAAATGGCTATTTCACCTTATGAAATTCTCGATCAAAACTTCTTTTATCATTTTTTATTGGCCATAAAATGGAAACGTATCTTCTTAATTGGATCATTGACAATGATAACAATAATTACCTTGAATTGTTTTGATCGTAATAAGGTGTTCCACTATTTGTATCAGTATCGTTATGCTATTAGTGGTGTTATATTTCTGCTATTAGTATTGGCGGGAATTCATGGTTCATCAATCCAATATTGGCAATATGTTTTTGAAGGGACGGAGAAATACAATCCCCTAATTGGAATATTTCGAAGTGTGCGAAGTGATGAGTGGGCAGTCAATACACCAATGATGTTATCACAATATTTCAATCACTCCGGAGCGTTCCCTTATTTTAGTGAAACAATGCGTGGCGCTTTAACAGATGCATTTATTGTGTATGGACAACCGGTTAAAAATATCGCGGTGATTTTCAGACCCTTTCATTGGGGTTATTTGTTGCTTTCACCTGAAAATGGTCTTTCTTTTTTTTGGATGGGTCGAGTTATTGGGCTGTTCTTGGTATCTTTTGAATTTGCCATGATCTTGTGCAAAAGAAACAAACTATTAGCGACAAGCTACGCTGTTTTAATAACTTGGGCACCAATCGTTCAATGGTGGTTTGCGGTAAATAGCTTGGTCGAGATGCTTATCTTTGGACAATTGTTGATTGTAATGGTGTACTTGTATATCAATACAGATAATTATTATTTTCGAAGCTTATTTGCTGTTATTATGTTAATTTGTACTGGTGGTTATATTCTTGCCCTTTATCCGGCATGGCAGATTCCGCTTTTTTATGTTTTTTTATCATTATTGATTGGGCTTTGCTATGAAAATCGCCAAAAAATAGTTTGGCGAAAAAAAGACACAGTCATTTTTCTTTGTATTATTATAGCTTTAGGATGCGCAATGGGATACATTTTTTCGCTATCCTATGATACAATTCTTTCAGTAATAGGTACCGTTTATCCCGGGGATCGCTTTGAAACCGGCGGTGGACAATTTAATCGTTTTTTTCTGTATCTCGGAAATATTTTTTTTGGGACATCCCGGGAATTACCTTATGCTAATGTTTGTGAACTATCGGCGTTTTATGATTTTTTCCCGATGGGCATACTACTGGCATTATGGGTATATTTCAAAGAGAAAAAAAGAGATGTTTATTTAACCCTGTTTTTTATTAGTTTTATTATTCTTTCTGGTTATTGTTTGGTGCAATGGCCAGATTGGTTGGCAAAGATAAGTTTACTGAGTCATGCCCAGCCTGCACGGGTTTTTCTGGCAGTTGGATTAATCAATATTCTATTGCTGATACGATCATTGACATTGGTTGAAACTGAATTTCCCCAATGGTTAAAGCTGATTGTGTCGTTAATTTTAGGATGTGCGATGACTGGGGTGTCAATGAGCATTTATGAAGGTTATATTGATACCAAAATGGGCTTGTTAATTATTCCTCTAATCAGTAGCGTGTTTTATATTCTATTGAGTTGGAAAAAGCTTTGTGCTCAAAAGGCGTTTTTGGGCGTAACAATCGGAATTATGTTTGTTGCGGGAATGTTTGTGAATCCTGTTGTTCAAGGCCTTGATGTTATTTATAATCAAGATATCATAAAAAAGATTGATGAAGTCAGTGAAAATGACAACGGCTTGTGGATTGTAGATTCAGGCAAAGAAATGGGTTATCCCTCAACCAACATACCAATTATGGTAGGAGCACCAACGATTAACTCAACAAATGTTTATCCGAACTTGGAACGGTGGTATTTAGTGGATCCTGAGCGGTCGAATGAAGATATTTATAACCGTTATGCGCATATAACGGTTAACTTGATTGGCGACAATGAAAAAACAAATTTTGTTTTAAATTCGGCTGATCTCTTTACCGTAAATCTTCGCACATCAGATTTGAAAATACTGGAGGTGAGATATGTTTTATCGAAACGTAATTTAATAGGTCTATCAAATGAAAAAGTAAAATTCAACCCATTAACAAGTGGTAATGGGTTTACGATATATAGGTTAGAATATAATTAGAATTGAAAGGTATTTAATATGGAAAAAATACAAAAAACTGCGATACTCATCCCTTGTTATAATGAGTCCAAAACGATAGAGAAGGTCATTAGAGATCACCAGGCGGTAATGCCGCATGCAGATATATATGTTTATGATAATAACTCGTCAGATGGAACAGATGAAATAGCCCGAAAAGCTGGAGCAATCGTCAGATACGAATATCGACAGGGAAAAGGCAATGTTGTCAGAGCAATGTTTAGAGATATTGATGCAGATTGTTACATTATGACTGATGGGGATGATACTTACCCGGCTGAATTTGCATTGGAATTAGAAAAACAAATTCTTGAAAACAGAGCAGATATGGTTATCGGTGATCGTTTGTCATCTACCTACTTCACTGAAAATAAGCGACCATTTCATAATATCGGAAATGTTTTGGTCAGAAAACTCATTAACATTTTATTTAAAGCTGAAGTTAAAGATATCATGACAGGATCCCGGGGCTTTACAAAGGAATTCATTAAATCTTTTCCGGTGACTTCGAAGGGATTTGAAATAGAAACTGAAATGACGATTTTTGCATTGGATAATAATTTTAAAATTGTTGAAGTTGAGATTGATTATCGTGATCGGCCAGAAGGCAGCGAATCCAAACTAAATACATATACGGATGGTTATAAAGTTTTAAGAACCATTGGAACCTTATTCAGAGATACAAAACCCTATTCATTTTTTTCGATCATTTCATTGATATTATTTATTATTGGTGGGGCGTTTTTTATCCCGATTTTGATGAATTATTTAGATACCGGAACAGTTGCAAAATATCCTACTTTGATTGTTATTACGGCGTTGTGGATTATCGCAATTATCGGTTTTTTCAGTGGAGTAATATTAGAAGTGCTTAAAAAACAACATCGCCATAATTTTGAGCGATACTTAAATATGCTGAATGAAATTTGGAATCAAGATAAAACTAAATAAAAAGGAATCGAGGTGAGTTAATGGGTGCTTTAGCATTACGATCAAAAAACAGCAAATTAGTGTACTTTATTAAAGAAAATCAATTGATATTATTTATGATTATAGCAATAATTGCAAAACAATTATTACTGACAGGGCTTCCTATATTTGCATACCCTGGAGCGGGACATGACGACCGCATGATGGTAAATATGGCAGATTCCTTGATAAAAGGACAATGGTTGGGGAGCTACACAGAATTAACTTTGGTAAAAGGCGTTTTTTTCCCACTTTTTCTTGCAATTAATGCTCTTTTTGGAATCCCATATTCCATCGCAGTTCCAGGATTTTATGCGTTAGGATGCGTTGTTTTTGTGATGGGCGTAAAAAAATTATTCAAAAATGAATTACCTTTATATATTATCTTTTTTGTTTTAATATTCAATCCGATTTCATTTGCAAATGAAACTTTTGTTAGAGTGTATCGAAATAGTCTTGTCGCTGCTCAAGTTCTAATGATTAGCGGTTGTATGTTTGCAGTCTATCTTAATCGATTTGAAAAGAAGTGGATGCTTGCAGGATGGGCGATCGGAGGAGGACTGGGCCTTGCCTCTTTGTGGCATTCAAGAGAAGATGGAATATGGGTTATTCCATTAGTGCTAGGCGTTATTATAATTACTTGGCTGACGATTTTTCTAAAAAAAGAACTCCAATCGAAAGAGAAAATCAAAAGATCTTTAATTGTCGTGAGTCCCATTGCCATACTTTTAGTAACGACGATAATTATATCGAGTATTAATTATGCTTACTATGGGGTATACACGACCAACGAATTGAATGACAGCAATTATACAAAGACAATTAAATTAATCTACTCGGTTCAAGCAAGTGAAGATATCCATAATGTTTCTGTTCCGTTGAGTTCAATGGAAAAAATATATCAAGTTTCACCTACGTTAAGCGGCATTAGTGATGAAATAGCATCAAGTATGGATCATTGGTCCTGGTATGCTAAAGATATTGAAAAGAGAGAAGTCGAAGATGGTTGGTTTTTTTGGAGCTTGAGGGAGGCCGTTGCAAATAGTGGCTATTATCAGAATGCCCAAATGGCTAATAATTTTTATGCACAAGTAAACAGCGAGCTTGAAGGTGCTTTTGAAAGTGGAAAACTAAAAAAAAGAAATACAATGCCTTCGGCATTAATGTCGCCTTGGCGCAATAACTACTGGGGAGAATTACCACAGGCCTTTTTAGTGACAATCCATTATGTTGCAGGCTTTGAGTCGCTTAAAACTAGTGTTTTAGAAAGTATCGATGATGGACGCAACGGTATTCGACTTTTTGAAAGAGTAACGAATAATCTGGCACAATATCCAGGAGAAACAACAAAATGGAATGATCAGGTACGCATTCAAATATTAAATGGCATACAAAGTATTTATCAACTTTGTGGAGTTCTTGTTTTTTTGCTGAGTGGAATAGCCTATGGTTGTATCACTGTTCTGATGTTGATAAAAAAATGGCGAAAGAAATACAATCTACTTGATTTTTGGTTGGTTTTGTCTGGATTATTATTTAGCGCGTTTGTACTTGCCATCGGCGTTGCCTATACTGAAATATCAGCCTATACAGCCATTTCTTACTGGTATTTAGCGGGAGCATACCCATTAATTGTCGCTTTCAATGCAATTTCATTATATAAAATCATCGAAATTATCTATGATACTAGATTGAGTAAAAGACTTAATGCGACAGAAAAAAGTACTCATTAAAAATAAAATGAGTGCTTTTTATATGTAATTTTTATAGAAAAATAACTCGAATTGAGGGAACAATGAAATTAAAAAACTATTTATTCTTACACGCAAGTTTATTACTCTATTCGATTGGAGGGATTTTTGCAAAAATAGCCAGTTCAAAGGCTTTTCTATCCTTTGATTTCATCCTATATTATGGATTGTTTCTATGTGTATTGTTTGTTTACGCGATACTCTGGCAACAAATATTGAAACGGTTCCCCTTAACAGTTGCTTTTGCGAACAAAGCAATTACCATTCTATGGGGAATTGTCTGGGGTTATTTGTTTTTTGGAGAAACCCTACGGTGGGGTATGCTTTTGGGCTCAATCATTATTGTTTCAGGAATATATTTGGTGGTAAGTGATGATAAATAATGAATGGTTTTACTATGTCTTATATCTATTTTCTGTTTTAGTGGCGTCTCTTTCTCAGGTTATTTTAAAGAAGAGTGCCATGATTCACTATGAAACCCGATTAAAAGAATATTTAAATCCTTATGTAATTGGGGCATATTTCTTTTTCTTTGGCTCTTCGCTTTTAACGACCTTCGCCTATCGCGGTGTCCCATTGACGATCGGACCGGTGTTGGAATCCACAGGCTATATTTATGTTGGAATCTTGGGGATGCTTATTTTGAAAGAGAAATTAAGCCGGCGTAAGATTATTGGAAACCTATTAATTGTCGGTGGTATATTTGTTTATGCTTTTATTTAAGCAAATAAGAGTAGAATGATTAGCAGTATTCTATTTTAAAAATTGGATACTTAATTTTAAGAGGGTAGTGTGTGATTAAAGATGGATAATGACCATTTTATTAGGAAAAGTTCAAATCAATTGCTTGAGAATTTGTTTAAATCGAAGAGAACAAATCAAATTCTTTTTTTGGCAGTGTTGGTGTTAACATTTTTATATATGTTGTTTTTAAATCTGAAAACGCCACTTATTGCAGATGATTTTGTGTATACATTTATCTTTGGTACTTCGACGCCAGTAACGAGCATCAGCGATATCATTACTTCTCAAACCACCTACTATCTGAGCTGGGGTGGTCGCGTCATAGCTGAAACACTCACTCAGATGTTTATGTTCTTAGGAAAAGATAGCTTCAATATTGCCAATAGTGTTTGTTATATTGTTTTTTGTCTGGCGGTGTATTTTTTGGCAGTTGGGCGAAAAATTCGTTTTGAATTATTATTATTAACAACCATTTTGATTTGGTTTTTCACCCCAATGTTTGGCCAGACCGTTATGTGGTTAACCGGTTCTTGCAATTATTTATGGTGTGGAACAATCATTTTATTGGCGCTCTTGCCGTTTCGACTGTACGAAGAAAAACAAACAAAAATGCTAAAGAGTATTTGGTTTGCAATAATGATGGCGCCCTTATTTTTTCTAAGCGGTATCACTAATGAGAACACGGCAGGAGCGATGATCTTAATTATGCTCATGTTTTGTTTAGTTTACTATAAACGAAAAATTGATATTCCAGCATTTGCATTTACTGGCTTGTTTTTCTCAATCTGTGGCTTCCTCTGCATGATTTTTGCACCGGGAAATGGACTGCGGGCGACCAATGAATCGGCTGTTTCAGAAGTAACCATGATGGTGGGATCAAATCCGATTATTACCCGGCTTTCATATTTTGCCTATAATCTTTATGCGCTGATGCCGTTGGTTCTTTTAGCTGCTGTCGTATTTGTGTTGTTAAAAAATGAAAAAACACAAAAAGAAATGGTCGTCTTTGGAATTTTTGTGCTGGCAGCAGTGGCAGCCATGTTTGTCATGCTGGCGCCTCCTAAATTTCCGCCTCGCGCGATGTTTGGTTTGGCAGCGTTTCTAATCATTGCGGTCGTTTATGCGTCAAGTCAGTTGGAATTAAATCCGAAACGGATTAGAAAATTTATTTTAATACCAGGATGTTGTCTGCTTGTATTTTATGTGATGTCATTGGGATATGTAGGCGTTGACGCCATGACAGTCAACAAACAATATCTGGCTCGCGTTCAAATGATTCAAGAACAGAAAAGTGAAGCGCTCATCCAGGTACCCGAGATTGTTCCTTTGTCCAGTCATAATGGTATGTATGGATTGAAGGATGTGCAAATGGATCCAAATCATTGGGTAAACCGAGCCTTAGCAGATTATTTCGGGGTTCCTAATATCGTCTTGAAACCTTAGTGTGGAGGGAATATGATATTAGCTGTAATTCGATCAAAAATATTCAAAATGATGCATTGGGAATATTTCCCAATGCTGATTTTTGCTTCTTTCATTCTACTGCTTCACCTTTTTGTTAGCCCCTCAGGAGATGACATTACCTATGGGAACGTTTTTTACAAAGAACCTATCCTGACTTTCATTTGTGATGCTTACAATAGTTGGAGTTCGCGAATTATTATTATGCCCATCGCAGCATTTTTTGCCGGGAATCCGTTTTGGCTTTTTTCGATTATAAATGTTCTGATTTACTTTCTATTATCTTTCATGATCTCTAAACTCTTTGTCTATGACAATAATCTCAAAACCAACTGGGTAATTGTCTTTCTTTTAGCCTGCGTCCCCTTTGTTTCGATGATGACAACCGCCGGATGGGTGGTAACCAGCGTTCATTATTTATGGCCCCTGACATTAGTTTAGTGGCAATTTATCCGATTAAAAAGATTTTCTTTAGGGAAAGAATTCGAGGGTACGAATATCCTCTTTATATTGTGGCGACCCTGTTCGGAATGAACATGGAAATCGTTGCCGCTATCTTAGTGACGGTTTATCTTGTTTTCGCCATATATTTTATCTATAAAAAGTCACTTAACTGGTATCTGATCATCATGGCTATTGTTTTGCTGGGGAACATTGCTTTTATTTTTTTATGCCCGGGTAATGGGGTTCGGGAAGTATCTGAAATTGTCGCTAACTTTCCGGAGTATAGCACCTTTGGGTTTATCCAGAAACTGACTGTTTCAGCCACTTCACACGTGTTCAGTATTGACCAGAACTTCATTAATATTGTGGTCTTGGCGATGGCTTGGCTTTTTTGTTGGAATAAATACAAGTCATGGTTACCAAGAATAATTGGGATTAGTCCACTTATTTTTTGTGTTCTGATCAATATATTTCGGATTATTGTCTTAAGCCCTAAATTTGATTGTTTGTTTTGCTTATTAACAGGAAATACAATTGACGACTGGGTTACCTTTATTGGAATCACGACTGGCTATTTGGGATTTAATCATTATCTGTTACTCCTTTTTATGAGTTCTTTTGTTGTTTCGCTTTTACTGATAACATACCTTTTGTTCAAGGATTCAAATAAGTTGGGAGTTGCGGTTCTGGTAATGGGGGCTTCAATTATGTCTCGAGTTGTGATGGGTTTTTCACCTACTGTTTATGAATCAGGTGCGCGAACGTTTTTATTTCAGTATGTCGCAATGGTTATCTTTGGCTTGCTTATGTATCAGGAATTTAACTCACTACTTACCCCTGTTAATCAGAAGAAGCTCTTTGTTGTTATGGGATTTATGGCAGTCTGTGGTTATCTGGAATCTTTTTTAAAATTAATTTAATCCAAAAATCAAAAGCCACCCTCGGTGTGAACGGCGCTATTGTCAGCTTGACAGAGAGCCGTTGATACAGAGGGTGGCTATTATTTTAAGACGTTTTTTAATACGAGCCCGAATCGCTTGAGGCTCCTTTTACCGAAGTTTCAATTTCATCGCTGATTTCTGTTGCTGTGTCAGAAGGCGTGTAGGCCGTTTCATAAATAAACTTATAAAACGCTTCGATGTTTTCAACTAAGGTATTGGGAACAACATAGGATACCCCATCAAGGTTGTCCAGTGAAATGAGTTCATCGGTGGGGAAGCGGCTTTGTTCAATATCCTTAGACGGCATTAAGGCCAGATTTGCACCATATTTGATCATTTCCATGGTACTCAGGGAAGTTTGAACATAAGGCAAGGTAGACATGACCAGATTGTATTGATCCTGAAGATCGAGATCCAGAGCCTTCGATAATACTTGCTCAAATACCGTTCGTTGTCGTAATGTTCGATCAAAGTCCCCATCGCCGACATAGCGGACACGACAATAGGCTAAAGCTTGGGAGCCATCAACTACCTGAGGTCCAGTTTTTTCTAAAAATGGGGAGCCTGTCTCCACTTTTTCATTGACATCCATCAGATATTCATTAACCCAATCCAGTTCTTCTTCAGTTTTAATATCAACAGTAACACCGCCAACGGCATTGACCATGGAAACCATCGCATTAAAATCAATAGTGACGTAATCAGTGATGGTGGTATCAAAATTCTTATTAATGGTTTGAAGTGCTAACGTGGGCCCGCCATAGGCATAGGCTGCATTAAGTTTATCATACTCATATTTATCATTTATATAAACATAGGTGTCCCGCATCAGTGAGGAGACTTTGACTTTGCTATGTTCATAATCTGCTGTAGCAATCATAATGGTATCGGTTCGATCGCCTTCAACATCATCGCGTCCATCAACGCCGAATACCGCGACATTGACAATCTTATGCTGTTTGGCAAAGCTGGCAGCTTCATCACTGATGCCATACTGCTTCAGGTTTCCCTTAAGATCACTGGTTACATTGCCTAAGAAAAAGGCATTGACTGCAAAACCGGTGGCCATCAGAAAAATAATAATCAGTAATAATGTTCGAAAGAATTTTTTGACCCAACCGCCATTCTTTTTCTTTTTTTTCTTTGCGACCGGAGCTGGAAGCGTTATCGGTTTGGTCTTTTCACGTTGCACGGCTTGTTTTTGCGTTGCTTGTTTGCGGATGGCTTGGGGTTGGGTAGCCTTGGTTCTCCGGGTGGTATCTTGTCTTGAGTTTTCGTTAGACTTTTTTTTAGGCGCAGGGCTTCGTCTATTTTCGATTACACTTTTTTTTCGATTATTCAAATTTTTACCTCATTTGGAAATCATTCATTTGCAAATAAAATTTGCAAATTTACAGCAGAGACGCATACTTGTCAGTATATTTCAATGGCAAGATGCATCTTTAATTTGGAAATGAGTCCGAATTATTCTTTTTTTCGACTTCTAGTAGGGTATTATATCATATTTGTAAAAATTTGTAAAAATATTATGAATGGAAAAAATCAATCGCTGATAATTCTTGTTATACATTTTAGGAAAACTTTGTTATAATATAAAGCAAAGATTGATACCGAATATAGGAGTGGGGTTATTATGGCAAATGAACAGGAACTCAATGAAAAAAATGAGTACTTTGAATATGTTGAATCGCGCATTGAGAATTTAGAGAAACTGATTTTGAAAAAAGATGATGAATTAAAATCTCTGATTCTTAAAGCTGTCCAGGGTGGGGCAGTACTGACTGGGAAAAGTTTGAATGAGGATCAAGCGCCGTTAAATGAACAAGGTAATTTCGAGCGAGTATTTGAAGATCTCAAAGAAGAAGAGACTCGTTTTTTAGAAAGTGAAGGAGCGATCTCAACTTATCAGGCTGAGGAACTGAACAATCAGCTTGCGAACATTGAAAAACGAGAAAAAATGGTTCAGGACATGCTGGATTCATTGGGAACAGCCCTGGCTATCCTTAAAAAGCGTCACGAAGAAGTGAATCGAAAAGAAGAAACACTGAACCGGGAATATCAGAAACTTCAAGAAATTGAGGCGCTTTACCGAAATTCAGAAGGCTTGGACTCACTGAATGCATCGTTTGGCAAGTTTTCAATCAGTGAAGGGAGTTCTGAAGAAAACAGCAGAACTCACCTGAAAAATGACAGCAAGGAGTGATTTGATGAAACTAAGTTTTGGTAAATGCTGGGGTTTATTAATTTTTGATATTATTGGTTTAGCTATTTCCGGATATGCTTTTTTATTGGGTTATCAGGTAATATCAACGCTCGCCAATGCAAATGCATATATTATTCTGATGGGATTTTTTGTTGGAATAAAAGTAATTGTTTTAGCCTTATATGATTTAAACCGAAATATGTTAGGTAAAAATATTCCGTTTATCGGTGGTGGGATCTCAATTCTGGGCAATGTAATAATTTTTGCCATGTGCTTTTTTCTGATCCCAGACGTTCCCATGACATTTTTTATTGGCTTGACCATTGCCGATTTTCTGATCATTACCTTGTGCCATTTTTTATGGTGGGTGCTCATTGGTAAGGATGATAACGATAACCGTGATGAGCGAGAATCCCAGAAAGAGAGCAAAAAAGCAGCAAAAACAAAAAAAGAATCCCCTAAAGAGTCAAAAAAAGAATCAGTAAAAACGGATAAAAATCCAGTGCAAGATGGTGGTAAAAAAAGAAAAAGTGAAAAAAAGACCTGGTTATCCAAAGACGATGAAGAAGAGTCTGAGTATGATAGTATCTTTACCAGCCTTCTAGAAAATGAAAAAAGAGGCCAGCAGCGTTATGTTGAATCACCAAAGGCCAATGAACCACATGCATTTGAAGAAGAAAAACGCTATCAAACCAGTGATTTTTTAAATGAGATTAAAGAAAACTTAAAAAAAGAGAATAAAATACCGGTTCAGAAAATAGAAAATGAAGGTCCCTTCGGACTGAGTTCACCAGTTCAACAATCGAATCCAGTCCAAGATCGAATGCCAGTGGAATTAGCAACTCAGGAGTCGGTTAAAAAAAAAGAAACCCCAATTGAGCAAAATCGAACAAATTTCGATCAAAATGTGAAGACACCACTAAAAACATCCTTGCAGATGAACACATTGGAAGCAACAAATCCAATGCCATTAACGCAAGACGATAGTCTATTATTTTCGGATTTGCCAAGTGTCAAAGAAAAAAAATCGGGTCAGGGAAATATGGAGGCCTTTAATTTAAAGTCATCAGAAATTGATAGAAACGGTTCAGATGAAGAGGACTTTCTTTCGATTGAGCGGCGACTGGGCTATCTTTTTCATGAGATTGAAAAATCAATGAAGGAAACCAGCTATCTTCAAGGAGCAATCAGTGATTTCCAAAAAGAAGTGGAGAATTATGAACCAATTGCCGGCGATGAAAAAATTGTTGCCGCTGGAAATCTAATCCGCGAAAAATTAAAAATGATCATTGATAAACAATTCGTTGTAGATGAGGTTCTGGATGATCTGATTCGCTTATCTAAACTCATTAATAAACGAATCAGTGATTTGGATGTCATTGAAGCGGGACTGAATCAACGAAAAATTGCCTTGGATCAAAAAGATTTATTATTGGTTGAAGCCCGTAATCGAAACCCGATTGAACCGGAAATCGAGATTTTACCAGAGGAAGTAGTGCTTGAAAATCTTGACTCGGAGTTCATTGTCGCAGAAGGTGATTATGAGTCCATCCGAAAATACTTAACCGAAAATCCTGAGGAATAAGGCACTTTCAAACTAAGTATAGATAAAAAAATCTTAGTTCTATGGTGTGCGCCACAATTGTACGAGTTTGGCGCACACCAGGAACAAATATATGTTATCCCGATCGATTATTTGGATAGCCAAAACCGTCTTTTTATCATAATTGATGGTTTTTTTTTTATTGCGAATGTTTTATAAAAATGATATACTGCTACCTGTATAAAAGTGGGTGTATTGGCTAAAGATGCATCAAAACTTATTATTATTAGGAGGAAAAGAAATGAAAAGAATCGCAAAGCTTGGTGTTTTGGTAATGGTAGCTGCAATGGTTTTATCACTTGCTGCCTGTTCCAGTGGAACAAAAACCAGTAGTGATACAAAAAAATATGTAATCGCTACAGATACAACATTCAAACCATTTGAGTATGAAAATGACAAAGGTGAACGTGTTGGTATTGATATTGATCTGTTAGCAGCGATTGCAAAAGATCAGGGATTTACATATGAATTGAAGGCAGTTGGATTTGATGCCGCCCTGGGTGAAGTTTCTTCGGGTCAATCCGACGGGATGATCGCTGGTATGAGTATTACTGATGAGCGTAAAAAAACATTTGATTTTTCAGATCCATACTTTGATTCCGGCGTTGTTATGGCAGTTTCGGCTTCAAACAATGCAATTAAGTCCTACGCCGATTTAAAAGGACAAAAAGTTGCTGTTAAAACTGGAACAGAAGGCGCAACCTTTGCTGAATCCATTAAAGATCAATATGGTTTTACAACAGTCTCTTTCCCAGACTCTGCTAATATGTATGAAGATGTCAAGGCTGGAAACTCGGTAGCCTTGTTTGAAGATTATCCAGTTATTGGTGATGCAATCGCCAGCGGTGTGCCACTTAAAATGGTTACTGACATGGAAAAAGGCAGCTCCTACGGCTTTGCTGTGAAAAAAGGTCAAAATTCAGAGTTGATCAAAATGTTTAATACTGGATTGGCTAACTTGAAAGCCAATGGCGAATATCAAAAAATTCTGGACACATATATCAAAAAATAATCTGTTAGAAAAAATTTGACACGTTATTAATTTTGAAATCATCTGATAGCAGCATTTTGTGCTGTCAGATGATTTCTCTAAGTTATCTAAAAGTGTTTACTTGCGTGGATATTTGAATGTGAGTAAAGACTGTTGGACAACTGGAACCGTAGAAGGAGGTTGACGTGAATATACCATCATTAATCGTACAGTATTGGCCCCGCCTATTGGCCGGATTGGCCTTGACGGTTGAAATTACCATTATTTCCCTTATTTTAGCAGGCATTTTAGGCCTGGTATTTGGTCTCTTGTCGGTATCAAAGCGAAAAGGATTAAGAGGAATCGCACTTGTTTATGTCGATATCGTTCGAGGAACACCTTTATTGGTACAGGCATTTTTCATCTACTTTGGTATTCCACAAGTGCTGGGAATTCAATCCGATCCCGTTGTTTCAGGCATTATTACCCTCAGTTTAAACGCCGGTGGCTACTTGGCCGAAATATTCAGAGGTGGTATCGAGTCCATCAGCAGAGGCCAGATGGAAGCTGCCAGAAGTTTAGGTTTGCCATATGGAATGGCCATGCGAAGCGTTATTTTACCACAAGCTGTGCGAACCATGACCCCAGCACTGATTAATCAATGCATTATTACTTTAAAGGATACATCTTTACTTTCTGTAATTGGGGTTACCGAATTAACCCAAACCGGAAGATTGATTATTGCTAATAATTACCAATCTTTTGAGGTATGGGCGATTGTTGCGGCGATGTACTTTATTATTATTATGATCCTGTCAAAAATATCAAAACGAATTGAAAGGAAAATGTCTTATGGGAAAAGTAAAAATTAAGAACCTGAAAAAGAATTTTGGTGACTTAGAAGTCCTGAAGGATATTAACCTGGAAGTTAAAGAACAGGAAGTCATCTGCATCATCGGTGCTTCCGGTTCCGGTAAGAGTACCTTACTGCGCTGCATCAATGCCCTTGAAGACGCCAGTAGCGGTACCATCGAGGTTGACGGCAATGACATTACCAGAGCGGACGGCAATATTAATAAATATCGTCAGGATATTGGCATGGTCTTTCAGCAATTCAATCTGTTCCCGCACATGACGGTTTTGAAAAATATTTCCTTTGCGCCAGTAGCACTTAAGCTTAAAACGAAAGCAGAAGCCGAAGAAGCGGCGCTAAAACTTTTGCGACGCGTTGATCTTGAGGAAAAAGCTAATGTTTATCCGGAACAGTTATCAGGTGGTCAGCAGCAGCGGGTCGCCATCGCCCGGGCTTTAGCAATGAATCCAGACGTGATGCTTTTTGATGAACCGACCTCGGCGCTCGACCCTGAAATGGTCGGTGAAGTTTTAAGCGTTATGAAACAGCTTGCCAAAGACGGAATGACCATGATCGTGGTTACCCACGAAATGGGCTTTGCCAGAGAAGTGGCTGACCGGGTCATCTTCATTGATGAAGGATTTATTGTCGAAGAAGGACCACCAAGTGAGGTCTTTGGTAATCCCAAAAATCAACGAACCATTAATTTTCTGAATATGGTTTTATAAACCTCATTTCGTAAGCACGATATTAACCTTATCGGGCACAAATTTAATAATCGGACCACCTCTAGTTATGAGGTGGTTTTTTTATCTGATGGTAAAGTTCCCTAATAATGGGTATAATGGAAAAGAACAATAGAGAGGGGAAATAATAATGATAATGATTAAACAGAGGTTGATCGACGCTTTTTTATGGATTAAAGCAAAGGTAATGGAAAATAAACAGCGCACCGGAGCCATGCTTTGTGCGATTCTTGCTCTTTTCGGCTTTTTTATGCCATTTATGAGTGCAAAAGCGGATATTTCGGTTACCGGGATCATGAATAATACAGTGGCGGTGGTCAGTCCGGATTATGATATGATTAATTTCAGCCTGGGTGATTTTGTTTTACAGAAGCCCATTGATGATTTTGAGGTATATGGGGTACCATTGGGAAACATAAAAATTCTTGATCAGTCAGTATTGGATATTCTCCGGAATCCATTGCCGGATAAAGGCTATGTCAGTAGTGTGAATGAAGTTTTATCAAGTCCGGCTCTGGATTATCTGGTCGATCCCAAGGTTCAGGAGATTATTGCCACCCGGCTTAACAATGGTGAAAGCATCAATGCAATTCTCAGAGACATCTGGAATGTCGTTCAAAGTGCCAGAGATATTGCCGGTAAGGTTAATGATGTTACCATTCAAGCCAGACAATCCATGGATCAGGTCAATGCTACAATGGTGACCATTGATGGCTATAAAGCCACGGCTAATGGTGCTGTCCTGATATTATTCCTAGTTGTGATCGGATTAGTTGTCCTAATTTTATATAAACGAGCCAGTATCAAACTTTCCATTTTCATATCTGGTTTGTTATCAGCTTTATTTATCGCAGTCGGCATTGGCACCGCTGTTGCCAATAACAAAATCAATGAGCAGCTCGCCAGCATAGCGAGTCAGGTTAATAATGGCATTGTCGATACACTGCGAGCCATATTAACTGGAACCTTTGGTGAAATTGGGACATTTATAGCAAATTATATCAGTGGCCAGGCCAATTTTCTGTTGATGATCTTTACAATCCAATTAAGAGCAGGATACTGGATTATTTTACTTGGCTTAATTGGCTGTCTAATCTTTTTAATTTTCACCGCCCGAAAGGAAAAAAGCAGGATCCCTGCCTCGGACGAAATCGTCCTGCTCGAAACAAGTGAAGAAGTTGAGCCAGAAGTTTTAATCGAAGTGGTTGAAGATGACGAAAATATCCAATTAAAAGATGATGAGCTGATCGAGCTTAAAGCTTCTGAAAAAGAATCAGAGGATGACGAAAAACGATTATAGAAACCATCAAAAAAAGAGAGCGTCATTTAATAGTTGACGTTCTCTTTTTTATTGAATTTTTTAATCGACTAATTGAGAGATTTTAATGCTTTTGGTATGTTCAATGGGTTCCCAGATATCAATGGGTTTAACGAAACAAAGAATATTGATAGGAATCCAGGAAACTAGGTAGAACCAAAAAGAAAAAATCGAAATATTATTGACCTGGCGAATTTTCTTGCCTTCCAGCCATAAAACCATAGCGGTAAACACGACACTGAACACGACACCACCAATCGAAAAGAGGATCGCAAAGGTCAAAGCATTGGACCAGACACTGGTTGTCAGAAACAGCATTCCCAGAATAATAAATGAACAAATGGTATAAATACAGGTCAGTACTTGCATAAAGGGAGAAACCAGAAACATTAGCATATCCATGGCACAACGGTTTTTGTTGTTGATCATACAGTCAATCAATTGCTGAGAATAGCGGTTAAAACACTGAATTGTACCGGTGGACCAACGTTTGCGCTGCGACCAGGATTGATCAAAGGTGATTGGATGTTCATCAAAAGTAATGGCTTCAGGAACCCAGGCGACTCGGTAACCTTTAATGATACATTGCGTTGTAAATTCAATATCTTCGGTAAGACTGAAGGTCTTAAAACCTTCTTTTCTGATCACATCGGCATGCATCATAAATCCGGTTCCGTTTAAGGTGGCGGACCAACCCAGTTTATGACGCGCCAGGTTCATGAAACGATTTAATGTCCAGTAAAACACTGATTGACAGCCGGATATCCAGGAATCATCCGGGTTTTTACTGTCACGGTAACCCTGGGCAATTTTTTCGCCGGATTCAATGACATTATTCATGGATGCGATAAAGTGTTTATCAGCTAAATTATCGGCATCAAAAATACAAAATGCATCATAAATATCATTTTCGCTGAAAGTATAATCAAAAAATTGGGAAAGGGCAGCTCCCTTTGATTTGACTTCGCCGGTACAGGTCATAATCTTAGCACCATGTTCGAGAGCGACTTCTTTGGTGTTATCCGTGCAATTGTTGGGAATAACATAAACGTCCATCAATTCTTGTGGATAATCCTGCTGGTGAAGGCTTTCGATAAGATTACCAATAACAGCAGCCTCATTTCGGGCGGCAATCACCACGGCAATGCGATTTTTGGGAGGGGAAATTGTATATTTATTGTGTTTGGTATATCCAAATAGTCCGATACCTAAGTAATAGATACCATAAATAAAAAACGGGATGCCTAGAATAAATAACAGTGTAAAAATTTGTGAAACCATCTTTATTTAACTTCTCCTTTATAATTACCTAAATTATATGATCCAAATAGTTGTGAAAATCTGTAAATTCAGTACTTGCCAGTTCAAACAACTACCGGGTTTAGAAAAAATGTCGCTTTTTCGTGGCACAACCACCAGGAAACGCTATTTCTGGTGGTTGTGTTAGTTCATTTAAGTTGTTTCATTTTATCATGGAAATAACTATTTAACAAGGATATGAGGCACTTCCTGAAAACGAAACCATAAGAATTTTAAGGATTTTCAAAGGTTTTGGTTAATTGTGTGAAATTAATCGGTAGGTTTTTCATTTTCAAGGAGTTTTGTTCTGGGCATTGCATCTGTTTGAATATTTGTAATATACCATAAGATCATGAGCAACCCAACAGGCCAAATCAAGAGACACCATAAAATAACCCACCATACGGATTGATAAAAAGGTTTTTTGGTTGCTTCATTAGCGGCTGCTTGTTCTTCCATTGCATTTAATTTATTATCTGACATTTTCATTTCCTCCTATTTATTGCTTTTCTTGAATAATAGATACCCATAAAACCGTGATAATTAACAAAATTATGGAAACTTAAAAAACTTAAAGGTTCATTTTTGATTCATATTGAATGTTTAGAATAATATAAAACAAATTCAATTGTTGGAGGATCGACGTGAAAAAAGGAAATACAAAAAAGCTAATTATTGGCAGTGTTGTTGGGGTGTTAATTATTGCCGGAGGGATTCTGGGATATCAGGTTTTGACAAATACTGCTGCAGGACAGTATACCGAGACTAAGGTTACCGTGGGCAGTGTTATCAATGACAATCGTTTTTCAGGGGTTATCGAAAGCCAGTCCCGGGAAGATATCACGGCAACAAGTTCTCAAAAAATAAATGAGTTCTATGTCAGTGAGGGCGAGCAGGTTGAAAAAGATACTGATCTTTATGAAACGTCAACGGGAGAAGTGATCAGTGCTACAAAAAACGGAGAGGTATCAAAAATTTATTTTAAAGAAGATGATACGGTGCCAGCCGGTGGAAAAGTTATGGATATCGTGGATTTCACAAACTTGCAGGTTAGTATCAAAGTAGATGAATACCAATTGTCCAGCATCGCCGTGGGTTCACCGGTAACGATTAATATTGACAGCATTGGACGCAGCGTTCAGGGAACTGTCAGTGAAATCAGCCGGGAAGCCAAAAACGAAAATGGTGTCGCCTATTTTACCGCAATCGTTGATTTTCAGGGCGATTCACAAATTCGCATCGGCATGAATGCTGAAGTTGTAATAGTAAAAGAAAGTGTCCAAAACGCAGTGACAGTTCCGGTAGATGCGATTCAATTTGGGGCAAACAATGAGCCCTATGTTTTAATCAAAGGCGAAGCTGACAAAACAGAGAATCGCCCAGTGACTACTGGTATCACCGATGGTGTCAACATTCAAATTACCGCAGGACTCACTGAGAATGAAACGGTTTTAATCCCCGTGATCACAACCACCGCGACATCGAGCTTCCAAAGACCGCAAACAGGTGGTGGTAACTAATGTCTGAAAAAATTTTAGAAATGAAGAATCTGGTCAAAACTTATATCATGGGAGATGAAGAGCAGGTGGTTCTAAAAGGGATTGATCTCCAGATCAATCGGGGCGATTTTCTTTCGGTACTGGGCCCATCGGGTTCGGGAAAATCCACCTTGATGAACATTATCGGCTGTCTGGATGTGCCCACCAGTGGAACCTACTATTTGTCGGGAGAGTTGATTCGTGATCTGCCGGAGGCCGCGCTTTCCCATATTCGCAACCGGGAAATCGGCTTTATTTTTCAGCAGTTTCAATTGCTGCCCAGACTATCAGCCCAGAAAAATGTGGAACTGCCGCTTATTTATGCCGGAGTGCCGGAGAAAGAACGGCAGCAGCGCAGTGCCCATATTTTAGAGCGGGTGGGGCTGGCAAACAAAATGAAGAACCGACCTAATCAGTTATCTGGGGGCCAGCAGCAACGGGTTGCCATTGCCAGAGCCCTGGTCACCGAGCCGACCATTCTGCTGGCTGATGAACCGACTGGAGCCCTAGATCAGCAGACCGGTCATCAGATTATGGGACTTTTTAAAGAGCTTTATCAAGAAGGCAAAACGATTGTGATGATCACCCATGATGCCGATGTGGCAAAAAATGGCAGTCGGATTGTCCGGATTGTCGATGGGAATCTCAGTGAGGGGGTATACAATGCTTAAAGAAAGTATTAAAATGGCACTAGAAAATATCATCAGCAATAAAATGCGGTCCTTTCTCACGATGTTGGGCATTATTATTGGGGTCGGATCGGTTATTGCGTTGATTACCATTGTTTCCGGTGCTACCAGTACCGTCACCGATCAGGTTGCTTCCATGGGTGCCAATACAGTAACCGTTCAGGTTCAGGGAACACCCCTGAAACAGGGTTTAACTCAGGGCGATGTGAACAAGATCGCAGAACTTTCGAATATCTCGGGTATTGCCCCAACCATTTCAGGTAAAACAACGGTGGCCTTCAATGGCAATACCATGGATGAGATTTCTCTCCAGGGAAAGAATGACGTTTATTTTGAAAATACCGAAGATGTCATTTCCTCGGGACGAATTATCAACAGCATTGATACCGAGAATAAAAGCCGGGTGGCGCTGATTGGAAAAGATATTGCCGATGAATTATATATTGGAAAAAATCCCATCGGTCAGGAAATAAAAATAGGTGGCATTACCTATAACGTTATTGGCATTTTGCAGGAATCCGATAGCTTTGCCTCGGCGGATACCAATAATTCGGTGATCATACCTTATACCACAGCTATGGGGGTGGTCGGGGCAAAATATATAAACAGTATGACTGTTTACATTGCTGATGAGTTACTGGCAGATACCACCACCCGGCAAATTGAAGGGGTTTTAACAAAGGCGTTTAACGGTGATGAAGATGGCTATTCGATTGTCAATATGCAGAGTATTTTGGATACCATTGAAAGCATGACCAGCATTCTCTCCATGATGCTGGGGGGAATCGCCTCTATTTCATTGGTGGTGGGGGGAATTGGGATTATGAACATGATGCTGGTTTCAGTTACTGAACGCACCAGCGAAATTGGTTTGCGTAAGGCCTTGGGAGCAGAGCCCAAACAGATTCAGCTCCAGTTTCTGATTGAATCAGTGGTGCTTTGCCTGATTGGCGGCATCATTGGCTTTATCTTGGGAGTCAGCCTGGCCTGGGTGGTGGCGAATCTGATTGGTACCAGCTTCGCTCTGACGGCGTCCACCGTTGTTTTAGCAATCGGCTTTTCAGCCATTATCGGCGTTGTCTTTGGTTTTATGCCGGCCCGCAAAGCTTCCCGTCTCAACCCCATTGATGCCCTGCGAAGTATTTAGGAGAGAAAACAGGAGAATAAAATGTTCAGTATTTTGATTTGCGAGGATGACAACCACATTCGCCGACTGTTTCGGGATACCCTGGAAAAAGAAGGCTATTCGATTTTTGAAGCAATCGACGGCGTTATGGCTCTGGAAGAGCTGGGGAAAAATCATATTGATCTGTTAATCACCGATGTGATGATGCCCCATATGGATGGACATGTGTTAACCAAGACGCTAAGGGATGGGGGTTTTGAGCTTCCGATTCTGATGATTACCGCCAGAGAAAGCATTGACGATAAAAAAACCGGCTTTAAAGCCGGCACCGATGATTATATGGTCAAGCCAGTAGATATGGATGAAATGCTCCTTCGGGTATTTGCCTTATTGCGTCGGTCAAAAATCGCCAATGAGCAGCGGCTGGTGGTGGGAAAAACAATTTTGGACTATGACGCCCTGACATTAAGCATCGGCAATGAAATCACAACACTACCCAAAAAAGAGTTTCTGCTGCTGTTTAAACTACTGTCAGCACCCAACCGTATTTTTACCCGGGCGCAAATTATGGACGAGATCTGGGGATATGAAAGTGAAAGCGATCACCGCACCGTGGATGTCCATATCAAACGGTTAAGAGAGAAACTGGAAAATAACCGGGATTTTGAAATCATCACTGTCAAAGGCCTGGGTTATAAAGCCCGGGTTTTATAGAGTCGCATAAGGAGTTATATGAAAAATAAAATTTTTCATTCAATCTATACAAAATTTCTGGTTACCTTTCTGGGTGTGCTTTTTTTCTCATCGACCTTAACCTTTGGGGTAATTTACTGGTCGCAATTGGGAAATGTTCTGGATCAGATCCGGGTGGAATTGGTCAACCAGGTTCAGGCCGTTCAGACACTCAATCAAGAAAAGTTGAGCAATGACGAAATTACGGGCTTATTTACTCAGGGAATTGTGGTATCCCGGATTTATGCCAGTTTGGATGAAGCCGCTGTAGTGCTGTCGGAAGATGAGCGGGCAAAAATTGAAAATGGCGAGATTGTCTATCTCAATGCTCACCAATCCCATAACTTTCCCATGGCTCTGGGAAAACTGACGGATGGCTATGTCGTCAGCATGCCAAATCTGGAACGAGATCAAATTGCCGGCTTTATGAACCTCCAGCGTAACACCCTGCTGGTCACGTTGTTAATTGGTTCGGTGCTGATCGTTATTGCGGTAGCTATGATTGCCAAACCGATCAAAGCTGTTTCCGAAGCCACTAAAAAAGTGGCCGATGGTGATTTTGATTTAAGACTGAAGGTACGGGGAAAAGATGAACTGGCTGTTCTGGCCAGAAATTTTAATATCATGACCGAAGCGCTTTCTCGGAATGACTACATTCACCGGGATTTTGTCAGCAATGTCTCCCATGAGTTTAAAACTCCGATTGCCTCCATTAAAGGATTTGGTAAGCTCTTGAAAGATCCCGCTATCTCAGAAACTCAGCGTCAGGAATACATCGACATTATTGTTGATGAGAGTGATCGATTGTGGAAGCTGTCTTCCAATGTGTTAAAACTTTCGGAATTGGAGAACGGTGTTCTGGGACTGAAAAAAGAAGCTTTTTCGCTGGATGAATCAATCCGGCGGGTTGTTCTGTTGCTTCAGGAAAAGTGGGAAACAAAAAATATTGATCTGGATATCCAGTTGGATGAGATTACCTATAAGGGCGACCAGGAGTTGATGGCCCAGGTGATTATTAACCTGTTAACCAATGCCATTAATCATACCCCAGAGCAGGGAGAAATTGGGCTTGATCTTCACGCAACATCGAAAGAAATTGTGATCACAATATGCGATACCGGTGATGGTATTGCGATGGACGATCAGGAAAAGATATTTGATCGTTTTTACAAAGCGGACCAATCCCGTAGTACCCCAGGCACCGGCCTGGGGCTCACCATCTCTCAGCGTATCGTTGGTCTTCACAGTGGAACCATTGCCGTGGAAAGCGACCTGGGAAAAGGCAGTACCTTTTTTGTCAAACTGCCCCAATAGAAATGTCAAATCAGTCAATCAACGGACCATGTGTAAAAGTTAAGGCAGCTAATACCTGTTAAAAACATGTCGCATAAAGGCCCGGGATTGACTTTTTTGTGAGCCCGATTTTGGGGATGCAGATAAAAATCAGGTCGATTGACACCATGGTTTAGATTATCTGCCTATTTTTAATAAATTATATTGAAGTTAACTAGAAAATAATATATCATGAAATTATTATTATTTTTAATCAAAATTTAAATCAAAATGTTGGCAGGTAAGTGACAATGACAATGTATGAGTCTCTCTATATTTTATATTCCATCGGATTGATTATTTCAATCCTCTGTATCATCGGTGTGGCCTTTCAAAAACCCTCTGATGAGCAGAAATTGATGCTGCTTATTTCATTTTTTGCCTTTTTACTGTCATTAGGATACTGGTTCGGCATTCAATCCAATTCGGCAGACGCCTCCATTTTAGCATGTAAACTGATGTATCTTGGGGGATCCAGCCTCTATTTTCTTTTTGTCTTGTTTTTCGTCCGCTATTATAAAATAAAAACACCAAAACTGTTTTTTCCTATTTTTGCGATGTTGTGCATCATCTTTGCAGGCGCAACCCTGACCATGGATCAACATCACTGGTTTTATCAAAGTTTTACTTTTGCCTATGAAACGGGTGTCCCCGTGCTCATAAAAGAATATGGAATGCTTCATACCGTCTACATGGTGATGGAAGCCGCCGTTGCCGTGGGGCTTGTTGTTTTGGTTATCTATCAGAGCATCAAACGAAAAGACAAAGAAAAATGGGAGCCTTTTCTGCTGGTGGCAGTACCATTAATACCAGCCGCAATTCACCTTGGCCGACTATATCTGCCAACCCAGATTGATTTGGCTTCTATCGGTATTCTGCTTTCAGAAATTTTATTGATTATTCTCATCTATCGACTAAAAATATATGACATTAATGATACCGCTAAACAATTGATTATTGATTCCATGGACGACGCGATTGTGGTGGTCGATCACAATTATCAGTATAAGGATGCCAATGAACAGGCCATTGTGCTGTTTCCCGAGCTTGCCAGAGCGAAGAAGGATGCGAAATTAGAGGACATCTCCAGTTATCTGGATCAGACCCTTAAATCAGAGGATCCCAGTCTATTTTATCTTGGCAACTGGGTTTACGAGCCTCATATCAAAACCATTCGTCGGAATAACCAGATCCGGGGTTATGTTATCTGGTATCTGGACGTAACGGAATCAGAGAAACGCAAAGAGCTGGTTCTCAATTACCAACAGGATCTGGAAAAAGAAGTGATTTTAAAAACCGCTCAAATCGAAGAAATCCAGGAACAGATGATCATCAGTTTTGCTAACATCATTGAAATCAGAGATACCATCACTGGCGAGCATGTCAGACGAACCAGTATTTATGCCGAGAAAATCGCAGCGGTATTATATAAAAATGGCGACTATTCAGAAATCATCAATGAGCGGTTTATCCGCTTGCTTCATTCGGCAGCACCGCTTCACGATGTAGGGAAAATTATGGTGTCTGACAGTATCTTGAACAAGCCGGGAAAATTGACCGAGGAAGAATGGATTTTGATGAAAAAGCATGCTGAAAATGGCCAAAGCATTTTAAAGAACGCCCTGGCCAAGATTCAGGATGTGGATTATTATAACATGGTCTGTGAGGTCGCCATGTATCACCATGAACGGTGGATTGGTGGCGGCTATCCAAAAGCCTTATCCGGTGAAGCGATTCCGCTCAGTGCCCGGATTATGGCCATTGCCGATGTGTTTGATGCACTAACATCGGAACGGCCCTATAAAGAAATCTATGACTATGATGCGGCTTTTGAAATCATCAAGAAAGAGCGGGGGCTTCATTTTGATCCGGTTTTAGTTGATGCGTTTTTATCCATTCGGGAAGAAATCGAAGCAGTGGGAAAAGAGCTGGGGAATTAAGCAGGTTAGCGTTATTAAAACCAGATAATAAAAAGAGGAAGCTTACGGAGTAGTCATTGAGACTAAACGGTAAACTTCCTCTTTTATTATGTGCAGGCTAATTGCGAAATTAAAATGCATCATTAGCGGTTGCTTTAACTTGGAATTTGGCAACACCCTGAATTATTTAACCGAGAATTGGCGACACCGTTCTTAAATCATCAATCAAGTCATCTTCCAATTCTTCAGCCTTCTCAAATTGAGAATTATAAAGATTCGAGTAGAAGCCGTTTTGAGCAAGCAGGTCATCATGACTTCCCTGTTCCACAATATCGCCCTCATTCATAACCAGAATGAGATCGGCATTTTTAATGGTCGATAATCGATGAGCGATGACGAAGCTGGTTCGTCCCTCCATGAGGTTGTCCATCGCTTTCTGAATCAGCACTTCGGTTCGGGTATCAACTGAACTGGTGGCCTCATCCAGAATCAAAATCTTCGGATCGGCCAGAATTGCCCGGGCAATGGTCAAGAGCTGCTTTTGCCCTTGAGAAACATTGCTGGCTTCTTCATTTAACAGCATGTTGTAACCGTCAGGTAGCGTGTGAACAAAATAATCAACCTGAGCAGCGACAGCCGCATCCTCAACTTCTTTGTCAGTAGCGTCCAAACGACCGTACTTGATGTTATCCCGGATACTGGCATTATAGAGCCAGGTGTCCTGGAGTACCATCCCGAACAGATTGCGAAGATCGCCTCGACTGAAGTCCTTAATGTTGTGACCATCCACTAAAATGGCTCCGGAATCCAGATCGTAGAAACGCATCAGCAGTTTAACGATGGTGGTTTTACCAGCACCGGTAGGTCCGACAATGGCGACCTTCTGACCTTCTTTAATCTGAGCAGAGAAATCATTAATAATGGTTTTATCGGGGTTATAACCAAAGTTAGCATGGTCGAAAACGACACTGCCGGCTACTTTGTTCAAGTCAAAATCAGTGGTATGTTCTTCAACTTCTTCGGATTCATCCAGAAAAACGAAGACCCGTTCAGCCGCTGCAGTGGTTTGTTGCAGAATGTTGGAAATATTGGCAATCTGCATGATCGGCTGATTAAACTGTCTAACATATTGGATAAAGGCCTGAATATCCCCAACTGTTAAACGGCCGTTGACAGCCAGGTAACCGCCAAGAATACAAACCGCCACATAACCGAGGTTGCCAATAAAGTTCATGATTGGCATCATCAGACCGGACAGAAATTGCGACTTCCAGGCCGAGCTATAAAGGGTGGTGTTGTAGTGGTCAAAGGTTTCGAAGGAAGCCTCTTCACCATTAAAGGCCTTAACAACATTGTGACCACCATACATTTCTTCTACGTGTCCGTTGATATGACCCAGATAGGTTTGCTGCTCACTAAAGTGCGGTTGTGATTTTTTAACAATCATTACCACAAAGATAAATGAAAGGGGGACAATCAGCAGCGCGACAATGGTCATCTGCCAGCTGATTGAGAACATCATAATTAAGATCCCAACAATGGTGGCAATGGAGGTGATAATTTGGGTAACGCTCTGGTTCAGCGTTTGATTGATGGTTTCAATATCATTGGTCAGGAAGGAAAGCACCTCACCATAACTGGTTTTGTCAAAATACTTAAAAGGCAATTTGTTGATTTTAGCAAAGATATTGCGTCTTAAATCATAGGTCACCTTCATTGAAATGCCGGTCATGATATAGCCCTGAATAAAAGAGAATAGGGCGGATATCACATAGAGTCCCAGCAGGAAGAGAATAATCTGACCGATATAGTTAAAGTCGATGCCTTTACCATTATCGGCAATCAAATTCATCACACCTTCAAAAAGGGCGGTGGTGGCATTCCCTAAAATTTTAGGACCGACAATCATAAAGATCGTTGAAGCCACAGCAAAAACCAGCACAAAGAAAAGTCCGATCTTATAGGCTGATAGGTAGAGGGCCAGTTTTTTGAGGCTCCCTTTAAAATCCTTGGGCTTTTCGCCCGGCATCATTCCGGCCGGTCCACCGGGACCGCGACCCATTCCGCCGCCGCCATTACCGCGTTTTGGTATTTTAATATTTTTTTGATCGCTCATATGTTTAGTTCCTCCTCTGAAAGTTGTGAGGATGCAATTTCCTGGTAGGTCGCGCAGCTTTTAAGTAACTCGTTATGGGTGCCTTTGCCAACCACTCGGCCATGATCCAGAACAATGATCTGTTCAGCATGCATAATCGTGTTGATCCGTTGAGCAACAATTAAAACGGTACTGTTGCCGGTATATTCTTTTAGCGCCCGTCTTAGCGCCACATCGGTTTTATAATCCAGGGCTGAAAAACTGTCATCAAAAATATAGATGTCTGGCTTTCGTACCAGGGCTCGGGCAATCGAAAGACGTTGCTTTTGACCGCCGGAAACATTGCTGCCGCCCTGAGCAATTTCCCGTTCAAATCCATCGGGGCTGCCTTCAATAAAGCTGGTCGCCTGAGCAACCTGAGCGGCAATCGCCAGATCCTCTTCACTGGCATTTTTATCCCCATATTTCAGATTGGACGCAACCGTACCGGAAAATAGAACTCCTTTTTGAGGAATATAGCCGATTTTTTCACGCAGATCGTGTTGCGTTACATGACGGACGTCGATGCCGTCAACTTGGACGGAACCAGCGGTCACATCGAAAAAGCGGGGGATTAAATTGATCAGCGTTGATTTACCCGAACCGGTGGAACCGATAAAGGCAGTGGTTTCTCCTGGATTGGCAACAAAGCTGATATCGTGGAGGACATCTTCTTCGGCACCTTCATAACGGAAGGAGACATGATCAAAAACAAGGTTTGTATCGGCTTTTTTAGGCAGTTGTTGAGGCGACACCGGATCGACGATACTCGGTTTAACAGCCAGGACTTCCTGAATACGATCGCCCGAAACAGCCGCCCGGGGAATCATAATAAACATCATCGACATCATCAGGAAAGAGAACATGATTTGCATTGCATATTGCATAAAGGCCATCATATCACCAACCTGCATGGTGGATTCGGCAATATGCTGAGCACCGACCCATACGACCAGTAGCGTCACGGCGTTCATAATAAACATCATCGTTGGCATCATAAAGACCATCACCCGGTTGACAAAAAGATTGTTGGCGGTGGTGTCCTTATTGGCCTGATCAAAACGGTTCTCTTCGAATTTTTGATTACCAAAGGCCCGAACCACCATTAAGCCGGTGAGATTTTCCCGAGTCACCAGATTAAGGCGATCCACCAATTTTTGAATCAGTTTAAAGCGGGGCATGGCGATGGCAAAGACCGTGATGATAATAATTAGAATAGCAACAACGGCGACGAGAATGATCCATCCCATGGAGGTAGTTCGTCGGAGCGCCATAATAATCCCACCAATCGCCAGAATTGGTGAATAACAGAGAATCCGGATTCCCATAATCAGAAAGGTTTGGATCTGGGTAATATCGTTGGTATTTCTGGTAATTAATGATGCGGTCGAAAATTTATCAAACTCGGTGTTGGAAAAACATTGCACCTTTCTGAAAATATCCCGACGCAAGGATTGAGAAACGCCAGCCGCAGTCCGGGCCGAAAAGAAACCCACGGCAATGGCAGCAGTAATACTGATCAGTGAAAGCAACAACATCATTGCGCCGATTTTTAAGATATAGAGGTTTTGGATGGCAGCAATATCCACACCCAGTTCGGTATAAAACTGTTTGGTAAACTGGACTGCGGTTTGTTGCTGCATCATTTCCGGGGTCTCGGCGGCCTGGGCCCGAGCTTCATCAAAGGTTGATGTCGGTGCACGGGTGAGCATCGGTAGCGCCGCATAAATTTTTGTGAAATCGAGGTCAGTCATACTCTCAGTGGAGCTGGCAGATGTTGTATTGGTATCCAGTGAACGCATATAGTTAATAAAGGTCCAGGTAGCCTGACCAAAGATTGGATCCAGAGTTTCAAAGGTCTGACCATCCGTATTGGTCAATACATAAATACTTTCGGTAGCCAAAAGCGGAAATTTTTCTAAAGTGGCTTCGTATTGGGGATTTGACGTGTCATTAGGACTCATCAGGGCATAGTTTTCGGCCACTGTATTTTTTTCATCTTCGGTCATAAAGGTGGTCATGAGCGTATAACCATCTTCACTAATGGCTTCTGGGGTAGCATGTTCAATTCCATTTTGCTGAATGCCGACGTTCACTATATCAGACATATAATTTGGGAGATTCAGGTCTGATATGGCTTGGACAAAAAGCAGAGCCAGGGTAATGATGAGGACCGGAAGATAGGGTTTTAAATAGCGTGCAAGCTTGATCATGTTGTTTTCCTTTCTTTTGTTTCATTCTGTTCTAAGGTGCATTTCTTTTGATCAATCTGATCAAAGGCGATTGTTAATTTATCTAATAAATGAATCAGACACTGGGTGTCTTTCTCGCCTAAAAGGCTGGCGGCTTCATCATAGATTTGATTGCAGGACTTGGATACATCAGATTCAAGCTTCCGACCCGCTTCGGTGAGGTTAACATAAACGAGGCGGCGGTCTTTATTTGAGGCGATTCGTTCCACATAGCCAAGTTTTTCTAATGTCGAGATGGTTTGCGAGACGCCCGGCATCGAAATTGAAATGACCCGGCTTAATTCAGAAACCTTAATGCCCGGGGGAATGGTTACCTGGTTTTCATTTTGATCTTTTTCTTGTTCTGTTAGTAATCTTTTCAGGGTGCTTAACATAAAAAATTCATGGGGTTTAAGATTATGAATTAAATCTTTATGAATTCTCCCCATACTCGATTTCTTGATGCGATGAAATGCCTGAAACAGTTCGTGTCCATTGTTATTCAATTAATTCTCCTTTCATAGGTTAATGGTTAACTGACATAATAGTTAATCATACTAATAGTTAATTTACTTAAGTAAATCTATTATAATCAAAAGGGGGGATTATGCAAGTCTAAAATAAATTGAAAACCATTAACAATAGAATTTATGCTATAATACTTCAGTAGCTTAAGGGAAATTAAGAATGAGGAGCAAAAGAAGAGTCATGTCAAAGCAAAAAGAAACATTAAAATACGCATTTATTCAAACACTGCCAGTTTTATTTGGCTATATCTTTATGGGCATTGCCTTTGGGATTCTGCTGGAGAAAGCCGGTTATAATTTTATCTGGGCCTTCTTTATCAGCCTGATTATTTATGCTGGTTCCATGCAATTTGTGTTAATTGGCTTGCTGGGGGGCGGGATGGGTCTGTTATCATTGATTATTCTAACCCTATCAGTACAAAGTCGTCATATCTTTTATGGCTTATCCTTTATTGAGAAATTCAAGGCGATGGGGAAATGGGGCTGGTACATGATTTTTTCTTTAACCGATGAAACCTATTCGCTTTTGTGTGGAATGAATATACCCAAAGAACTTAACGAAAAACAGGTATTCTTTACCGTTGCGGCTTTGGATCAAAGCTACTGGATTATCGGCTGTACTCTGGGGGCCATCATTGGAAGCTTTATCGGCTTTGACACCACTGGCATTGATTTTGCGATGACGGCTCTCTTTGTTGTTATTTTTATTGAGCAATGGTATAGTTATCAGTCGCACATCCCGGCGATTGTGGGGATGATTTGCGGCGTGATGTCGCTCTTTATATTTGGTGCTAGCGCTTTTATTTTACCGGCACTGATTGCCTCGGTTTGCTTACTGCTGGTCTTTAGAAATAGCATTAAACAAGGTGAAAGTCAGGAGGTGTGCCAATGAGTTCAGCATTTTTAACCCCCTTACTGGTTATTCTGGTCGTGGCCGCCTGTACCTTCGCAACCCGTTTTTTGCCCTTTGCGCTATTTGGCGGAGGAAAAGAAGTGCCGGCTTTGGTAAAAACATTAGGCGATCTGCTCCCGGCCGCCGTGATTGCCATTCTTGTTGTTTATTGTTTAAAAGGGGTGAGTTTTATGACGCCGCCTCATGGGTTTCCTGAGTTTATTTCGGTTGGAATTGTGGCCCTGCTGCATATCTGGAAACGAAATAACCTGCTCAGCATCGGCGGTGGAACCTTGGTATATATGGTGCTGGTACAACTGGTGTTTGTCTAGCGGCAATAAGCAAGGGCATGATCACCAATAAATCTTAATATAAAATAATGTAAAGTGTGTATAATTAGTAAAGAATAACGCAATTATTTTTGGAAGAGCAAAAGTAGCGCTCCTCACCGGATATACACAAAATATTCAGATGATTTTCAGCTAAACTTTATTTGAAACTCAGAGAGTGCTGTTATAATAAAGAAGAAAGGAATTTAGAAAATTAGGATAAAAAAGAGTATTTGAGAAAAATCATTTAAATTATATAAGTATTTGCAAAATTAAAAAACATCGTACAAAGCGCATGGCCCTTTCGCAAATGCCGATATTAAATTATTACTAAGGAGAAATAAATGGACGGATTAATCTACATCATTGAATTTATATTACATCTTGATGAATCATTATATGGTATCATCCAAAATTATGGTCTCTGGACCTATTTATTGTTATTCCTCATCGTTTTTTGTGAAACGGGTCTGGTAGTTACTCCCTTTTTACCAGGCGATTCCCTGATATTCGCGGCCGGGGCACTGTCAGCCATGGGATCACTTAATGTGGTTGCTTTTTTTATGACGTTTTTTGTCGCAGCCGTCGTCGGAGATACAGTTAATTATTATATTGGTAAAAAAATCGGCAATACGATTTTGGAAAAAGGAAAAAATAAGTTTGTCAAAAAAGAATATATCATCAAGGCCCATAAATTTTATGAAAAACATGGTGCAATGACAATTGTCATCGGACGATTCATTCCCATCATTCGGACGTTCGTTCCATTCGTAGCCGGAATGGGCGAAATGAATTATACCAAGTTTATTATATACAACATCCTTGGTGCACTTATGTGGGTTGGATTATTTATAACGGGGGGATATCTTTTCGGAAATGTGCCGATTGTCAAAGATAACTTTTCGTTTGTACTCATTGCGATTATTGTTATTTCCGTACTCCCCGCCATCATCGCGGTTGTCAAAGAACGCAAAAGTGCAGATACCTGTGAGTAAACACATCTAAATTAGAAAATAAATCCCGAAACAAATTCTTAGTTTAGAAGTTGTCTCGGGATTTTTTATGGGAAAAACGTGTTTTATTTTCGACAACTCATTTTTAAAAACTAGATGCGGGTCAATTCGGCAATTAAAAACTTAATTTTAATCCCCTGTTCAGCATACATTTTTTCGTGTTCGGTTTCAATGTTGTCGGGATAATCCGATGCATGAAGATCTCGAATCAGGGTTGTAATGGTAAAACCGGATTCTTCAAAATACTTGATGGAATCCTGAAATAACTCGTCATTGTCGGTTTTGAAATGAATTTCACCATTTTCAGCTAATATTTTTTTGTACTTGGCAAGCTGCTTGGCATGTGTCAGCCGCTTTTTCTGGTAGCGACGCCTTGGCCAGGGATTACAAAAATTGATATAAATCCGTTGGATGCGATCCTCAGGAGAGAGGATCGCATCAATGCGTTCAATATCCCAGGACATAATCTGGATATTGTTAATAGCGTGGTCGGCATTTAAATAAGCAGATTCAATATTGCGTTTGGTCAACCCCAAAACAGCATCAATTAAATCAATGGCCAGATAGTTTGTTTCGGGATGCCGGGATCCCAATTCGGCAATGAAAGTGCCTTTTCCGCAGCCCAATTCCAGATGAAGGGGTTGTTGTTGATTAAAAAGCTGTTGCCATTGACCCAGATGATCCGGGGGATAGGCTTGAAAAAATCCACAGGCTTCCAGTTCAGGACGGGCCCAGGGTTTTGGTCGTATATGCATGGTAGGTATCTCCTTCTCAGGGTAAATCGTATTTACAGTTCAATAATTTTTGTGGCCACGCGATCGATAAAGGAATGGTCATGTTCCACAAAAACGATGGTTGGCGGGGTTTGCAGCAGAAGTTCTTCGATCTGTACCCGGGAGAGCACATCGATATAGTTAAGTGGTTCATCCCACAAATACAAGTGGGCAGACTGGCACAGGCTGCGGGCCAGATAAACCTTCTTTTTCTGACCTTCACTAAAGGTCGCCATATTCTTTTCAAACTGTTCCCGGCTAAAGCCTAACTTTCGCAGGATGGTTTTAAACAAACTTTCGTCAATCTCCTCACAACGGGCATAGTTGCGCAGATCACCGCAGAGGCAGTCGGTGTCCTGTGGTATATGAGAAATCTTCAGCTGACTGCCCAGGTTCAGGCTGCCACCAAAACTGATGGGATCGCCCTGGAGTAGCTTGAGCAGGCTGGACTTTCCAGAACCGTTTTTCCCCACAATGGCAATGCGATCGCCCTGATTGATCTCGAAACTAAGATGCTCAAGAACCGGACGGCTATCATAGCAAATTGACAGATTGTTTGCAAAAACCAGCCGGTCTTTCTGGTAATAAAGGGGTTTAATCTGAAGTGCATCGGCCCAGTCGATGTTTTTTAGCAGCTTTTCTTTTTCTTGAATACTTTTATGTTGCCGTTTTTCCAGTGATTTGGATCGCTTCATCATTTTTGCGGCCTGATGGCCGATATGTCCCCGATCCGGACGAAGTCCTGCGACCCGTTGGTTCTTTTTAGATTTTTCAACCTGATTGGACCAGTTTTCAGTTTGTTTAGCCGCTGTTTTTAGTTGGCCGATTTCCTGTTTGAGTTTCTTATTCTGATCCAGCTCAAATTGATCCTGCCGGGCCTTATTAAAGAGCCAGGTAGAATAGTTGCCTTTCTGGACATCGATGTTCATCTTGTTGATGGACAAAACGTGATCGACACAGCCATCCAGAAAGGTTCGATCATGAGAAACCAGAATAAATCCCGATTTCTTATTCAAATATGCGCTGACAACTCGACGGCCTTCCAGATCCAGATGGTTGGTTGGCTCGTCGATTAACAAAAACTGATTGGGTTTTAAAAACAAAGCCGCCAGTAATACCTTGGTTTGTTCACCCCGGCTCAAGGTCTCAAAGCTGCGGTTAAGCAGTTCGGGGTCAAGATTCAGCAGTGATAGTTCCTTCTGCAGTTCCCAGGCTTCATAGTTTTCATGAATTGAATTGACAATGGTACAGGTAAGCTGAGCAGCATCCGCTATTTCAAACGGAAAGTAATCAAAATTGACGGCTGCGGTAATCGTTCCCGAATAGTCGTATAGACCCATCAGGAGTTTTAAAAAGGTGGTTTTTCCCCGGCCATTGCGGCCAATAAAGCCTAATTTCCAGTTGGTATCAATGGTAAAGGAAACATCTTCAAAAATATTCTCATAACTGTTTTCGTAGTTAAAGGTTAAATGGGATATGCTGATTTGTGACATGGTTGTACCTCCAAAGCAAAGCCCGATCAATGGACTTTGACAAGTAAAAAACCGCAAGAAAATTATCCTGCGGCTCAATCATGTACAACACAAAAAATCCTAAAACAAAGGAGTATGGTGATGTTAAAGAGGCAGTGTTTTTCTCGTAATTTTCTTGCTTGAGCGCACCAAAACAAGAGGGTTAACCTCTGCGTTTGAATGTGCTTTCCAATTATTTGTTAGCAAGATAAATTACGCATCCTCTCGACTCCTTTTCGTATTTTGGTTATAGTCTAACATTTTTTCCGGATGATTTCAATCCCGGAGAACGATTTAAGGTGTTAAAAATGAAACCTGTTCTTCGGTGGCTGGATAAACTTTCAGTTTTTCCTTAATCGGTTTGCTATAGCTATTGGACAAGCCGAATGATTTACGAAGCGGGTTTAACCGCCCGTAGAGTTCATCTTTATATTCTTTGGAAGCGCCGCCTTTTTTATACAGTTCCCAAAGCGGATCATATTTTTCAGGAAAGTTGATCTTGATAAAATCGAAAAAAGCTGGCCGGGTGGCACCCCGCAAATAAAGCGCGCCGGGCAGCACATAGTCAATCCCGGCATCCTTGCCAGCTTCAAATAAGGCCCGCAGTGTCTCGGAGTCATCGGTCAGGGTGGGGATAATGGGCATTAGGTGATGGCCGATGGAGGCATTGGTTTTTCGGAAGGTCTTTAGCATATCAAAACGGGCCTGGGAAGAGACTGCTCCGGGTTCGATTTTTTTTCGAATCGCTTCATCCATCGTAGTAATCGTGGCAGCAACATTGATATAAGTGATGCGGGACAGTTCATCGATGAGATCATAATCCCGCAGTACCAGATCTGACTTTGTGGAAATAATGGCCGGGGTTTTATACTTAATCAGCAATTTGAGGATCTCCGGCATCAGCTGATACTTGGCTTCCACTGGTTGATAGCTGTCGGTAACACCACCGATATTGATAATTTCCCGTTTCCAATTGGGCGAACGGAGTTGTTTTTCGAGGACTTCGACAATATTGGTTTTGATCGAAATATTTGTTGAAAAATCAGCAAAACCACTAAACCCATGGGTCCCCATGGCATAGCAATAGCAGCAGCCATGACTGCAGCCTTTGTAAATATTCAAATCCCAGCCATAGGGAATCTTTCGCTTTAATTCATTCAGAGCTGTGGTACAGGTAGTGGGATGGTAACTTGGCATGGTGTCCCCCTTTTATTTCTTTATCTTTTTAAGTATATGTCATAAAAGTTTAGGGTGTCTATAAGAAATTGTGATAAAATTACATGCTGCATCACCAAAAAATTATAAAAACAAAAGAAGATGCAATATAAAATCAGGATAAGGGTAAAAATAAAAAATAGATCATAAGTAAGGGGGAAGATTTGTATGAGTAATCATGAACACAACGGAAGAAGAGTAGCAGCTATTATTATCATTTCCGTTCTCATTATTCTTTTGATATCTGTCGGAGCCTTTCTGGCGCTGGAAGATTTAGCTGGCAGTGTTAATGTCAAATCTTTTTTTAATGATGCCGAAGGCGAAAAAACAGAAGCAATAACAGAAAGCCAGCAGCAACAATTTGATGGCTATGCTTTTCTTAATGAAAATGAAAAACAGGCTTATGCTAAGGTTGTCCGGATGCTCACCGATTTTGATTCTGAAGCAAAAGTGAGTGGTGTTAGCACCGAAGAAATTGAGCGGGTTCTCAGTGCTGTGGATTATGATCATCCAGAAATATTTTGGGCCGGAGAATTTTCTTATTATTTTGACGAAGACAATCAAATGGTTAGCAAGGTCATGGTTGAATATCCCTATAACGAAACCGAAAAGGATCGGCGACAGGCGGAAATTGAAGCGGCCTATCAGGATTACAGTACGGGAATCAAAAATGGGATGAGTGAGTATGAAAAGGTCAAATATGCTTATGAGTACGTGATTAAAAATACGGTTTATCAGGAAGACCTGGAGGACGACCAGAATATTTACAGCGTCTTTGGCAAGAAAGGCTCCGTTTGTGCCGGTTACTCAAAAGCCATTCAGTATCTGCTGAAACGCACCGGAATTGAATGTTCCTATGTGGCTGGTGAAGCTATTGGACAGGGCGCTCACGCCTGGAATATCGTTCGGGTTGATGGGGAGTATTATTATCTTGACGCCACCTGGGGCGAATTTAACGTTGCCGACAATGCTGAACCGGAAAAAAGCATCTTCTATGATTACTTTTGTGTAACGACCAAGGAATTATTAAAATCACACCAACCTGATGAATCACTGATCAAATATCCGGAATTTACCGCCACGGCGGCCAATTATTTTGTCAGGGAAAACAAACTTTACGATCTGAATAAACAAAGCGAGCAGAACCGCTTTGTAGCAGACTTGGAGGCAGCGGCTAATATGGGTGAAAAATATTTCCATTATGCCATCACCGATTCCAACACCATTAATACTGCCGAAAATTTGATGGATGAAATTCTTGGTTCCTATTATTGGTTTTCGGGGGCAGATAAATTATCGAATACGATTCAGCTATATTAAAAACACGAAATATAACGTTAAAATCCCCATTCTAATTTGTTTAAGAATGGGGATTTTTCCTTATTCCATGGCAATCAGATGAACCCCATGAACGCCGTCTAATTCTTCAAGGATGATCATCAGCTCATCAATACTGATGACAATGTCCTTACCATCCAGGGTCACAATGACAATGGCGGCCTGATTGATGGGGATATCCTGATGAATGGTGATAATGCTGGTTTTGTAATCCCGGAGAATATTTAAAATATTCGAAAGAATCCCCGGTTGATCATCCAGCTTGAAAGACAGGGTAAATTTTCGACCGTAGTTTTCCGACGGAGTGAAAATATAGTCCTTATATTTATAATAGGTACTCCGGCTGATCCCCACCTTTTTGACGGCATCGCTCACCGATTTGCATTGGGAGGATTCCATTAGAATCCGGGCTTCCACTACCTTGGAATAATAGTCCGGCAGTATTTTTTTATTAACAATCAGATAATCCTTAATCAATGGTTGAACCTCCCAAAACTTGAACCCCCTGATTATCAGGCGACAACGCAATGATCTGCCATCCTGGTAGTTTTTCCATTAAATAAGCAGACATATCCGTTTGAAAATTGCGGTTATCCACTGAATTAATGGCCAGAATAGTCGGCCCGGCACCGCTGATGCAGGTGTTCAGACAGCCCATTTCCCTGGCCTTTTTGGTAATGACATCATAGTGAGCAATGAGTTTTTTGCGGTAGGGCTGATGCAGACGATCCTTCATGCACAGTTTTAAAATTTCTTCAGAACCGTTGGCCAGGGCCAGGTAGGTCATGGTGGCTCGAGGTAGATTGTGGGTGGCGTCACTGAAGCTGATTTTTTTAGGCAAAACATGTCGGGCATCGGATGTCGACAAGGGAAAGTCCGGCACCAGGGCGTAAAACTCATAGCAGGGGTGAACTTGACTTTTGATATGGACATTTTTGCCGTGATCGTTTATGGAAACCACCAGGCCGCCAAAGATGGCCGGAGCGACATTGTCAGGATGCCCTTCCATCTCCACCGCAATATCGAAAAGTTCTTCAGTGGAAAGTGGCGAACCAATCAGAGCATTGGCGCCAAAAAGTCCTCCGACGATGCAGGTGGCCGAACTGCCGAGGCCTCGGCTGATGGGGATATCCACATCGGTGTGGATATAAAGTCCCTTGGGATGATAACCCACTTTTTTAAACACTTTTTGCATCGAACGGTAAACCAGATTGGTATCGCTCTGATACTTCCGTTCAACCCCCCGGATAGTCAGTTTGCCATCATTCTTTTCTTCAAAGCTGAAGGTATTATAAATCGACAGCGCCAGCCCAAAGGCGTCAAACCCCGGGCCGATGTTGGCACTGGTACCAGGAACTCGAACCTTAATCATTTTTGCCCACCTGATTATTGACTTGATCTTTTAAAAAATCAAGAACGGCCTGGGACATTTCGGTTTTATCACATTGAATCTGATGCTGATTGGCTTTTTTGTCCAGATCCTTTAAGGGCTGGGGAATAACGGTGCCAGTTTTTTCAGCCAGAATGTTCAAAAGTTCATAATCGTTGCAGTCACAGTCGCCGAAAATGCTTTCATAAACTGAGCGGCCAAATTTGTAAGGGCTGGCGGTGGACACGATCACGGTTTTAGTGGTATCCCCGGTTTCGTTCAGATAGTCCTCGTAAACCTTGTTGGCAACGGCGGTGTGGGGATCCATCAGATAATGGGTTTCGTCAAAAATGGCTTTGATGGCTTGGGCGGTTTCGGCTTCGTCAGCGGCACCGGCATAGAAAAGGCTGGTTTTTTCCATCAGGGTTTTTGATGCCTGATAAGAGCCCTGATTTTTAAGCTGCTCCATCAGATCACTGACGGCTTCGGGATCAGCACCGGAGACATCATAAAGCAGCCGCTCCAGATTACTGGAAATCAGAATATCCATGGATGGTGATGAGGTTTTATAAAAGTCCCGGTTGCGATCATAGTTGCCGGTTTCGAAAAAGTCAGTTAAAACCTTATTGGCATTGGATGCACAGATCAGTTTATTGATGGGTAAACCCAGTAGTGAGGCATAGTAACCAGCCAGGATATTGCCGAAATTACCGGTGGGGACCACAAAATTTATTTTTTCATCCCTTTGGATTTCGCCCCGTTTTAACAGCTCATAATAACTGTAAAAATAATATACAACCTGAGGCAGCAGCCGGCCGATATTAATGGAGTTAGCAGAGGAGAAGATCACGTTAGCCTTGGCCAGTTCCGCCGCCAATTGAGGATCGTTAAGAATCACTTTAACACCATTTTGGGTATCGTCAAAGTTGCCGTCGATGCCCACGACGCAGGTGTTAGCTCCAACTTGGGTGAGCATTTGTTTTTCCTGAACGGTGCTGACACCGTCCTTAGGGTAAAACACAATAATGCTGATATCTGGAACGTTGGCAAAGCCTTCCAGAGCAGCCTTGCCGGTGTCACCGGAGGTAGCGGTTAAGATCATGATTTTCTTTTGATTATTAACATTTTTCATGGACTCTACCATCAGGTATGGTAAAATAGTCAGAGCCATGTCTTTAAAAGCACAGGTGGGGCCGTGGAAGAGTTCCAGAAAATACCGGCCTTTGACCTTTTCTAAAGCGACCGGTTCGTTTTCTTCAAATTTGCCGGAATAATAAGCGCCCTGAATGGAATCAGAAATTTGTTTTTCATTGAAATCATCGAGAAATGCGGAAAAGATGACATTAGCCATTTCACCGTAATTTTTTCCCATGAAGTTAGATGGGTCGAGCTGAATTTGATGAATAAAGTTGGGGACAAAGAGTCCACCATCCGGGGCCAATCCTTGCAGGATGCCCTGAGATGCAGTAACGTTGATGTCTTTGGATCGCGTGCTGTTATAGCCTTTTTTCATGTAATTCCTCCAAAAATTTATGGTGTGCCAAGAAAAATCTTCAAAAAATCTTCCCTGGAGGGTATTGAATAACCCCTAGGTATATGATAGAATGTTTTCACTGAAAAAACAAGTGTTTTTAGAATAAATACATATACGAGGTGAATTTTATTGAATATCGCACTTTTAGGCTTTGGAACCATCGGTTCTGGGGTCTATGAACTCATCAATTTAAATAAAGGTAAGTTTGCTGGTAATTTTACCGATGTGGAATCCCGAAAGTCAAGCCCGGTAATAACCAAGGTTTTGGAACGGGATACGTCCAAGGATCTGGGTGATACGGTCGGAAAAATTGTGACCCACCCCAGCGATATATTGGAAGACGAAAGTATTGGCCTTGTGATTGCTCTGATGGGCGGCATGGACTTTGAATATGAAATGATCAAAGAATGCCTCCGGGCGGGAAAACATGTGGTTACCGCCAATAAGGCAGTCATCTCCGAGTACTTTCAAGAATTACTGAATCTGGCTGAAGAAAACGGCGTGGTGCTGCGTTATGAGGCTTCGGTCGGCGGCGGGATTCCGATCATCGGCAGTCTAAAAGAAGAAATGAAAATCAATCGGGTTACTGAAATCAAGGGCATCCTCAATGGAACCACCAACTTTATTCTTTCTAAAATGACCGAAGAAGGAGCCGATTTCGGTGATACCCTGGCGCTGGCCCAATCCATCGGTTTTGCTGAAGCCGATCCCACCGCGGATGTTGAGGGTTATGATGTGTCCCGTAAGCTCTCGATTCTTTCATCGATGGCCTATGAAGGCATTATCCGGGATGAAGATGTTTATAAACGGGGAATCACCGATATCCGGGCCGCCGATATTGAGATGATCGGATCCATGGGTTATGTGGTTAAATATCTGGGGCATTCCATTCTTGAAGAAAAAAATGTCTACACTACCGTGGAACCGGTGCTGTTTAAAGAAGCCTCCATTATGAGCAACGTCAACAGTGAATTTAATATCATCTCGATTACCGGGGATATTATTGGCGAACTGCAGTTTTATGGTAAGGGTGCCGGCAAAGACGCCACCGCCAATGCCGTAGTTGGAGATGTGCTGTATATCTTAAATATTGTTGGTGAACAGAATCTGCCTAAACCGCTGCGGCTTAACCGCAAGCTCAATAAAGTAGGCACCGACATTTTTAAAGGCAAATATTATCTAAGAGCAAATCTGGACAATAAAGATATGTTGGATCAGGTGCTGACAGCAGTGGAAACGGTGGCCGCCCGAAAAACCGTCATTGTCGATGATGATCAGGTTTTTGTGGTGACAAATGCCATTGCCGCCAATGAATTTAATAAAATGGCAGAAAAATTGAAGGAAGCAGTTCTGGAAATATTTTATGCCCGTATCTACGAATAAGGAAAGAGTGACTGAGGTAAATGCAAGATTTAATTGTACAGAAATATGGCGGCTCCAGTGTCGCCAATGTGGAAAGAATAAAGCGGGTTGCTGGTCGAATTATTGAGACCAAGGAAAAAGGAAAAAAAGTCGTGGTCGTGGTTTCCGCAATGGGTGATACCACCGATGATCTGATTGAACTGGCAAAGAAAATCAATGAACATCCCCCCAGCCGGGAAATGGATATGCTGCTGGCTACCGGTGAGCAGGTTTCGATATCATTGTTGGCTATGGCCATACAGTCGATGGGACACGATGTGGTGAGTTTAACCGGGGCCCAGTGCGGAATTGTTACATCTAACGTTCATAAACGGGCGCGGATTAATGATATTCACACCCACCGGATTGAAAAGGAACTGGCCGCTGGCAAGATTGTCATCGTCGCCGGCTTTCAGGGAATCAATGAAAATAAGGATATTACCACCCTAGGACGAGGCGGGTCCGATACCTCGGCGGTGGCCGTGGCAGCCGCATTAAAGGCTGAGCTGTGTGAGATCTATACCGATGTTGATGGGGTATACACCGCTGATCCGCGCATCGTTGAAGAGGCTTCTAAAATCGATGAAATCTCCTATGAAGAGGTTTTGGAGATGGCCAGTACCGGAGCCAAGGTATTGCATCCCCGCTCGGTGGAAATGGCCGAGAAATTCAAGGTACCGCTGGTGGTGCGATCAAGCTATAATTACAATGAAGGAACCATTATTAAGGAGGACGTTATTATGGAAAAAGTATTAGTTCGAGGGGTATCTCTTGATGAAAATATCGCAAAAATCTCAATCTTTGAAGTGCCGGATCAACCGGGGATTGCCTTTAGATTGTTCAGTGCTTTGGCAAAATCAAATATTCATGTGGATATGATTGTCCAGAATGTTAACCGAACCGCTGTAAATGATATCTCATTCACCATTGATGTGGATGAATTACAAGAAGCGGTATCCGTTGCCCAGAAATTTGCCTTCGAGGTCAATGCCCAAAAGGTGGAATACGATCAGGGAGTTGCCAAACTTTCAGTCATCGGCACCGGGATTGTCGCCAATGCCGAAATCGCTTCTAAATTTTTTGAAGCCCTATTTGAATTGGGCATCAATATCCAAACCATCAGCACCTCAGAAATTAAGATTTCCTGTCTGATTGACAAGGAGCGCGGTAAAGAGGCGATGGTTCACATCCACAAAAAATTTGATATGTAGTTTTAAAAAAGCTCTGAAACTGTTAGCATTAAACAGTTTCAGAGCTTTTAATTTTAAGACTACTATTTTCTAATTCTGAACGGAAAGTTAGAAGATCGGCATTGAGTTGGTCTTTATGGGTATAGGCAAGACCGTGAGGGGTTCCTGGGTAAATTTTTAGGATTGAATGCTTGATCAGCTTTGAAGAGGCTAGCGCCGCAGCGCCGATGGGAACAATCTGGTTATCGTCGCCGTGACTAAATACGACTGGTTGCGGGAGTGTTTCAAGTTTTGTGTATTTGCGAAAATTGATGTAGAATAAAGAATTTAATTAAGGGGCAAGGGCGTTAAAATGACTCTTGCCCCTTACCTGTATTATAATCCGAATTGATTGCATGTCAATAAAAAGCAGGACTGGATCTAACTCCGGAATGCACTAATGTGATATTTGGAGATTAATTCAGCCGCTCAGAAAAAAAGATTTCCAGATGGGAGTGAATCTGGCCTCAATCTTTTCTCCGTCCGGTCCATTTTTGGGTGATATCCATGGTTGCCAGATACAGCATTTTAAAGAGACTGTCATCCGTTGGGAATACGGTTTTACTTTTCTGAGCTGCCGGTTGAATCCCTCAATGGAATTGGTTGTATAAATGAGGGTTCGAACTTCCTGCGGATATTTGAAATAAGTCGCGAGTTTTGGCCAGTTGTTTCGCCAGGAACTCGGAATTTTAGGATGTTTTTTACCCCATTTTTCCTCAAATATGGTCAGTTCGCTCAAAGCAGCATCTTCAGTTGGCGCCGTATAAACCCGCTTCAGATCGGCCATGAGTGACCGGATATCTTTGTAGGAAACAAATCGGGTGGTATTTCTGATCTGGTGGATGATGCATTGCTGAAAATCCGATCAATCCAGCCACACAGGCAATCAGAATATCTTCGACACCACGATTTCTTAACCCATTCATGACTGAAAGCCAGAATTTGGCACTTTCATTTTCCCCAATCCATAATCCCAGCACATCACGACACCCGTCCATATTGATCCCGATGGCGATATAGACGGCTTTCTTGATAATTTGACCTTCACTTCGCACATGAAAATGAATCGCATCCATAAATACGACGGCATAGATTTCTTCCAGTGGCCGATTCTGCCATTCTTTAGCGATTGGCAGGATCTTATCTGTCACCCGGCTGATGGTATTATCGGACATCTCGATCCCATAGAGATCTTTAATATGTGTCTCAATATCGCCGGTGGTCATGCCCTTGGCATACATGGAAATGATTTTTGCTTCAATGTCCTGAGTCAGGGTATTTTTGTGTTTGGGCATCAATTGGGGTTCAAACTCCCTATTCCGGTCTCTGGGAACATCAATTTCCATATCGCCCAGACTGGTATGGACTGTTTTCTTCGAATAGCCGTTCCGGCTGTTCTCGGTTTCCTTGTTTCGATAATCATAGCGGGTATAACCCAGTTCATCATCCAATTCAGCGGTAAGACCGCCTTCCAGCACTTGACGCATCATTTCTTTCATCAGTTCCTGGATGTCATTTGGATCTTTGATGGGATTCGCACTTAAAAAATTTTCCACTAATTTCCGACGATTCTTTTCTTCGTTACTTTCGTTTCTTCTTGCCATAATAAAAACCTCCTAGCTAATGTATTTATTCTACATCAACCACGAGGTTTACATAATTTTTGAAACGGTCTCGCTTCTTTAAATAGTCTTAGTTGATTTTCTTCTCAAATTTCATGTCATCATTTATCTGGTTTTCATACGCCAGATTCTTTTCGACTGACGCATAATAAACACGGGTACGATTGACATACAGAAGGTCACTTTGTTTTGGAACACTCAGCACGGTATTAACGCTTATTAAACCTTTTCTCGTAGTCAGGTCAGCATTTCAGCAGATTTTTTTAAGCCAGTCAAACTCTAGTGTCAGTTGACCGACTTTTGCCAAAAATTCATTACGATCCTGTTCCATTTCTTTTTCTTTCGATTTGCCATCACTGGCATCCCGGTTTTCGGGAAAGACTTTAGCTACATTCACTATAAAATAATTTTTCCAATTACTTAGTTGGTTGGTGCTAATCTCGTATTGAGTGGCGATTTCGCTGATGAGTTTTTCCTCTCGGAGCATTTCCATTACAACTTTAGCTTTGAGCTCAGGGGTGAATTGTCTTCGTTTCATATTTGCTTGAACTCTTGCTTTCCTGGCAGGATTAGCTGCCTTTATTATAGCAGATTGACTTAGATTTTAAAAATTGGGTCTTAATCTATGGGTGCATTTTAAAGTGATATTAGCAAGTACATCGCATTTCCAGAACAATTCCCCGATGTTGCGAACATCAAGGTTAAAACGATTTTTCAGTAACAAAAAACGTATAGCAAGTAAAGACAATTGCAACATGGGCGTCTGGGCATCGAAAGACAGCTATCTGACGGATTTTGTTAGTTTCAGATAGGACTTGGATTTCAGAAAACATATGGATGGGCTGGCCGTCATCGTTGTTTTTGCAAGTGATTTTTGCAGAAAGTACTTGCAAAAAACAGTATTCTAGAGGATACTTTAATTGAATATTTCCAACAAGATTTATCATACTGTCCGGCCCTTTATCTCAATCTCAATCATTTCGGTGTTAGGTTCCACTGAATTCGGAAGATTTCAGTTTTTCATGCTACCATCATTTAGTGAGTTTATATGAAATAACTTTCTCACTCAAGTATGCTACGCATCACTATGTGGCTTTTTCCTTGTAGAAGAAGGCAGAAGAAGCTATTTCATGTAATTAGTAAGGATGATAGTTTAGGGATGGTCTGGAACTAGTTCTGGATTCTGTGAAACTTATTTCCGGATTGCTTAGAACTAACTTTCTGGATAGGCTGATTCTTTAACCCGAAATATTTATAAATATTTCGGGTTGAAGATTTTAATTAAATCTTCATATTTACTATAACAAATTGATTTTATCAGGAGGTGAAATAATGAATCCAAATGCTTTTGAAATACTTGAAACACTAAAATTATCACATGCTAAAACATACAGTTTGGATGAAACGATTGAATCTAGTAGGGAAAAGTTTTACTTAAGATTCAGTAGGGAATCTCCATTTGTTAGTCGATTGGTTGATAAAAAAGAAATATGTAACAAAAAATCAGAATTAATTGAGCATATTAAATCTAATCAATTATTAAAAATTGAAGATTCATTTGAAAGTATAGCAGGATGTACCGTTTATGTTAACGAAAACGGCTTATATGGTGAGTATGTAGATGGTAATTTAATTGCCTGAGAAGGGGAATTTGCAATAAAAGATTTTTTATGAATGATAAAAAAGAAATGCATGTTCTGGAAGCGCATCAAAATTTCGAGGCATTTCAGCGGGTAGGAAAATATTATTGGAGTCCTTATCATAAAAGATTAGGTGAATTTGAGAGAGTGTTAAATTACTTAATGAAAACACTTGATTGCAAACAAAGCGATTTGCTGTTCGAAATCTTAATTACACGAGATGAAATAGTTTTCTGTGACGCTAAAAATCCTCATATGGAAGAGATCTGGAATGGAATAAAAGATTTTTTTAATGATGTCTTACATTGTGGTAATATGAAGTTAAGAAACGAGATAAAAGAATCATCGTTAGAGAAGATTGATGGATTTGATATTGATTTAGAAAAGAATAAAAGATTTGCTAAACATATAGGCATTGTAAATGGAGCGTTACTAGCACATTATATAACTAGAAATTTTAGTAAATTTGACGTTATTGAATTTATACTATGAAAGGTAAAAGTGTATAAAATGGTCGAAGTTGAAATAAGAGCAATTGTTAATAATAAAGACGACATAATGGAAAATTTAAAAAAAAATGGTTTTGTTAATACAAAGATAATAACCCAGCATGATATTATTTTAGATAAGCCGGATGGAAGCCTCTTTAATTCTGGAAAAAAAATTAGAATTAGAACAGAAGGCGATTCAGCCACTTTAACTTACAAGGGCAATCTTAACACCTTTAAAGATATATCTAAAAGAACAGAATTAAATATTTCGATTAATAGTGATGACGTGGAAAGTTATATAACTTTCTTAACTGAATTAGGGTTTCCAGTGTGTTTTCAAATAAGAAAAGAAAGAATAGTTTGGAGTGATGGGAAGGTAGAGGTAATATTTGACGAATGGCCAATTATTGGTTGTATGATGGAGATAGAAGGACCGGAAGAATTAATTAGTAAAATTGCTCATGAGGTTGCTTCTGAAGTTAAGTTCTCAAACTATCGATTGAAAGAATTATTTCAAAATAAAATGAATGAAACTGGTAAAAGTCTTGATGAATTAAAAGCAGATTATTTCAAAGAAAATAAATTCGAATTAGGTCACATTGAACTAATTGTTGGGTCTTAAAAATAAATTATATTTTATTATGGTTAGAGTATCAAAAACACAAGTAACTGGATTAAAAGTATTGTCATCCAAACAATACTTCAATTGAAAAATGATTATTGTTTGGATGCAAAGAAGGTGTACCCATAAGTATGCTCTTTGTGTCAATGGTTCTTTATTTAAAGCTAAACCAGATAATTTTACACGGTACAAAAAACTCGGGGGAGATGTGATCCGCGTGAAAATTACATAGAAGGTTGGAATGCGTCACTATAACATAATTTCGCTTTTGGATAAGATATGGTATTCGTCCAGGGAAAGTTTCTTCAAAATAGGATGCTTGTGAGAGCATTCTTTCAGAGATCATGACAAAGGCTGGCTTTTTTCTGAAATCTTACATCACATAAATTGATGAAGGTATAGCTTTCACAGAACTTTGGTTTGAGTGTCAAAAGTTATTTTGTTAGAGCATGCGTATAATATATTGAGTTCTGGTTCTTTTGAAAATATTATATTGTATGCGAACGGCTGAATTTTGCTTTTGACACCTCAACCAACCATTTTATTAAATGATGCGGTTTTGAATGTCGTTTTTGTAGTATCCATTTTTGCTGGAGTTGTTCTCTGTTGGACAATGGGGGGATTCATCTTTGTAGGAATTGATGATAAAATCACCCTAAATGGAATTGATAATTTCCTCGTTTAATACTTGGGTGACAGTTCAATATTGTTTTGGACGGTTAGTTTGTGGTTATTTGTGTTTGAGTAAGAACCATCTGTTGGGTGATTGGTTAGTCATGATGTCCGAGTTTGTTGATAGTTGCCTTACATAATTGACTGTCGCTGTGGCTATTGGTTTTATTAATCAATTTTGTGATGATCTCACCTTGATATGAAGGCCTTTTGAGGTTATTATTTAATGTGTACACGTGTCAAGACAAAAAATCAAAATATTTAAATGAAACTCCTTTGCTTTTTCATCAGTGACCGTTTCTTAGGACGGCAAATAAACGTTTCCATTAGTAGAAACGAAAAAAGCGCTCAGTTGCTATATTGTCGATCGTTAAGATTTTTCCAGTGTATACTGATTTTTGTGATTTCATAATTTGGGATTAAGTCAATGCAAGCATTTGAAGTAAATTGATAGCTTTACCAATTTTTATGATTATGTAGCTCCAAAATGGTTCAACTGAATTATATCAGGAGTACTAATCAATAATAGTTATTAAATGTGTAAGTTATTTTGTAATACTAATCTTTGTAATATCACTGGATCATGCCTGATTTGGCAGATTAATAGCAAGATGCCGTAGTAGGTATGTAAAAGGTTTAGGCTTGTTTGGTTCATTCATTTTTAAAATCGATCAATATATGTGAGTTATTGTTCCTTATTGATTTTAAAAATATCGTTTTGTAGCCCTAGCAAGTCTGGTTTTGTCTCTATTTTACGAGAAATCAAACCTCAGTTGGAGAGAATTGTCAACGGGGTGAAAATATACTTTTGACACTCTAACTAATTTTATTTTGAAATACATATGCTGAAAGTTGATATAAAAATAGAAGCTAAAAATATTTTTTGGGTTCATAAAGATAGTAAAGAATTGTGCTCGTTAGGTTCATTTGCCTGATGAATTGAAGTCCTTATTTGTAACTTATGGTTACTATACATTGAGATCGAAATAATGGGAGAGAGTATGGATAATAATGAATTCGTTATTGAATACATTAACACAACAAAAAAATTTAATATACAAAACGAAGAACAAAGTATAGCGCTAATACAAAGAGTCTCAGAATATGCCATGTCAAAATTAGCGCAAACAGGGACCATTAATTGCTTTTTTGCTGATCATGGGTGGCCACATTCATGTAGATTAGCAGTGATAGCGGGAAAATTATTGAGTAATATCGATGAAAATGAAAAAAAAAAATATTGTCAAAGAGCCTGGAACGAAATAATTTTACTCATTTGGACAGCAATTGCTTTACATGATATAGGAATGACAAAAGTTGATGCAGATTATGAAAGAAAAGACCTAGAGTGTTTAATTAAAGAACAATCTGGGAGAGTCAACCATGTGGAAAAATCAGGTGAATGGATAGATAAACTTATAGAAGATATCGATCAAGGGGATGAAGAGACAAAAAAGTTTACGAGTGAATGGAATAATTATTGGCAAAACGATATCGATGAGACATCTGCCCTCAGAATGGTGAAAGATATAGTATTGATGCATGGTGAGGATAAAAATTGGCTAGTGACTGAAAAAATAGGAGCATTAGATCGAAATATATTGGATGATCTAGAAGAATCTATAGCTGAAAAATACAAAACCTTGTTATGTTATGCTGAGGGGATTTTATGTTTAAGTGATTTGCTAGATATTTGTCCTGAAAGAATGTTAATATTATCTAATGAAAGCCTTAAGTATTTATTTGATGGAATGGAAGATGAGAAGAAGATGCTCACATACGAACATTGGGTTTCACATAATATTGCAAAAATAGACTATAGTGATTTGAAAGACGAAAGATATTTAAACATTAATGTAATAAACTACAATTTAAATAAAACATTATATTTGAAAAACATTCTTCTGAATAAATATTCGCAATTTGGAGCATTAAAGGATTGCTTGAATTGGGGGAATAACGAGTACCTTTTGAAGGCTTTAGAACCTTTTGGCTACAAGGGCATAAGAATTAAACTTGCTAGAGCGGATCGAAAAAAATGGAATCTGATTGAGGAAAAGGGAAAGAGCTATAGTATATATTCAAATGATTTTGTAGGAACAATAAATAAAAAACTTTTAGAAAAAGATAATATTTTCATCGTCAATTCTGTTTTGGCTCAATGGGTAAAGCAGAGATGCATGATTGATAAGAGTATGCCCGATTATAAAGAAGTTAGTAGTGTATATCATCTTTTGCAAGAAGGAGCTTGTATTTATCTTATGTATAAAAGAACTGATGATAACATACCTATAAATGGCTCAAAAGCTTTTTACGTTAGTTTGGAATCAGGTAATTCATATGATAAAAGTGACGTATTATTAGCTGCACTAAATTCCGTTTACGAAATATCAAATAATAACACAAAGAGTATTTACGAAGTATCTATTACGTATAAAGGAAGTAAAATATTTTCTGACTTAATAACTGGAAAAGATTCTGATAATAAGGTGATGATATATATAATTATTATTGAAAGTTGTTGGGAAGATGATTTAGATAAAATAATAGAGACAGTTAATAAAAAAAATAATGGGTCAATTGTAATTTTTGCTAATCAGACAAGTGGATTTGACACATTCAAAAATGAAAATTTAGTTGAACTAATATATAATTTAGATTATAAAATTTTTAATAAATTGAAAAGCGACTTAAATGCATATGCTGTTGAGCGTTGGAAAGGAGGATATAATTTAAGAGATAAAGATGAGAAAAGAATAGAAGAATTACATGTTGATGAAACATTGGGAATAGGCGCGTATTTAATGCAGTTAAAAACAATATGCAATGGAATAGAAGTCATTATAGATGAGATAAATGCTGATCTAGAAAATGATTTGTATAGTAGTTTATTTATCGTAAACCTATTTGAAATGTTGTCGGATAATAAAAGAAAACTAAAAAAAGAAGAACTAAGAAATTTTTACAATGAATTTTGTTTGCAAAATAAAAATATTTTTTTGAAATTTACTGAATTCGAAGATGCTTTTGTAACATTAATGAAACTGTGCGATATAAATGATGATAAAATATTTCTATTGGAAGAATATCAAGATTCTTTTGATAAATTAATTATTGAATCTAGCAATGAAATGAAAAATATTAAGGAAGATGACAATATAAAAAGAAAATTATTTCAAATGATGATTTTTTTCTGGCTGTACAATTACCATAAAGTTAATTTTAAATCGATATGTTTTAAAGAATATTTGCCAATGCTTTCTTCAGAGCAATTATGTGGTTTTATTTTAAATGAAAATATTCAAGTTAATGAGAGAATAAATATAGCATTTGAGAGTAGCGAAATTATTGTTGGACAGCTAAAAAGTAATAAAGAAAACAGCTCATTTATTAGGTTTATGAAATCATATATGAGTGATTTAACAAAAGATAAGAATGTTTTAAAATCTAATGAAGATTTTATATGCTTTCAAGCAGTATATAGAATTTTTAGAGGTATCCTTGACCCAGAAATGAAGGATGTAACGACTTTAGCAATTAATATAGCATCAGCTACCTTTGTAGGAACTATAGGATTTCTTGAAGGTGTATGTAGTTCAAATTTAAAGGGTGACTATTTTGGTGAATTGTTAAAAAAGCTGTCTCCGTTGCTTGACAACATTTTTCAAAATGCAGATAATACTATAAAATATATGGCATACGATATCCTTTATAAGTATAAAATAAAAGAATTGTCTTTAAAGTATTATCAGAGAGAGTGGGAAATTATATGTGAAGTATTACATAATGATAGCAGTTTGAAAATATATGAAGTCAATGAAACAATATATAATGAATGGAAAAAGGTAAGAGCTGTTTTTGTAATGATACTTGGAAATACATCACCCCAAATTAGAAAAAGAAATGAAATATAAGTAATGGCTACTGAACAAACCGAAAATCCGCAATATTACTGACTTTAAAGGGTTTCTGCGGTATAATAAGTAAAATGTATCCTATAGATTAGACAGTTTCGGTTTTTGTAGACCCTTAGTCTCGGACCGGTATATTTTCAAAATCCTTGTCTTTGGACAACCAATTTTTTGAAGCCCTTAATCTTGGACATAAAAGTTTTGACTCCAATTCAAATTAGTACTAGAATTAACATAAGATGTATTGGAGGAAAAACATGGCCAGAAATAAATTTACCGAAGAAGAAATTAACCATCTACGCGCAAGCTCATATATTTTAGATGTATCCCTCAGCATTGTGCATTTTTCAGCTGGATTTAAAAAGGAATTCTGGGAAGCTATCTTGTCAGGTAAAAAGCTTCGAGATATTGTTATTGAACTTGGTATTGATCCAGATATTCTTGGAGAAACACGAATAAACGGGCTAAAAAGTATGCTTCGGAATGAAGTTAAATCCGGTATGGATTCCGTGATTTAGATGGATATATGACCCCAGAAGGTAAAATTAAATATCTTGAGTAATAATTAGCATATTAAGAACAAGAGATAGAGTTAAAAAAATTGTATCTTTAGGACAGGAGGGACCGGAATAATGGTCATTCCTGCTAATGCCAAGTATCAGATTATTCATGAAATGATGCGTCGTGACAATAACATGTTGACAATAACATGTTAAAGGTTATCTTCTTGTGTGATACAGCCGGTGTTTCGCGGTCTGACTATTATCATTATCTTGTAGCAGAAAATCTTAGGCTTCAAAGAGAAGAACAAGACCGACAAGAGTTTTCAATCATTTTAAAAGCGTACCAGTTCAGACGCTTTGATAAAGGTGCACGTGGTATTTATATGAATCCTCCTGTGCACATGAACATCAAGAAAATACGGCGTTTAATGAAGAAATACAAGCTGTTCTGCCCAATACGAAAAGCTAATCCCTATCGGCGAATGGCGAAAGCTATGGCCACCGCTTATGTTGCGCCAAACTTATTAAACAGATAGTTGGAAACACAAGGGTCGCGCTAGGTTTTGCTAACTGATATAACTTACAGGATCAACGGAATAGCTCCACGTTGTTATATGTCCACCATTATAGATGCTTGCACAAAAGAACTCCTTGCTTGGGTTTTAAGCAAATCACTAGAAATAGACTTTGTACTGGAAACCGTTAATCAGCTTTTAGAAAATCACGGGGTTTCACTGTCGTCTGAGACGTTAATACATAGAAATCAGGGAGCTCATTATAAAAGCATAAAATTCATTAAACTGGTAAAAGATAATGAATTGCGACAGTCAATGTCCCGTAGAGCCAACTGATGGGATAATGCACCACAAGAGTCTTTCTTCGGTCACAAGTAAGACGAAATCGAAATTTCCTGGTGTACGACATTTGATGAAATCCAACAAGTTATTGTCAACTGGACTGCTAACTATAACAATGAACGATATCAATGGAAGCTCGCAAAGTTAGCACCAACTGAATACTATCAGTATCTTATTACGGGAGTATACCCATTAACGATTCCAAAAGCAAATGGCAGCAACTAATCAATAGACACGGACACTTGCTTGGAATTATTTAGATAAAACAATGAATAAGTAGTATTTGATTGGAAATAAAAACCCATATTGGGGAGTGTTTCAAGTTTTGTGTATTTTCGAAAATTGAAATAGAATAAAGAATAAATGAAGGGGGTAAGGGCTTTAGAATAGGCTCTTGCCCCTTAAGTGTATTATAGACTCAATTGATTGCATGTCAATTAAAAGTAAGACAAAATCTCACTCTGAAATATTTGTATTGAATGAATTCATGTTAATCCAACCGTTCAGCAAA
>JACQZP010000028.1 GCA_016213825.1 Acetobacterium woodii
AAATGATGCTCATGAGAAACAGGTCATAGTCATTCATCATAAAGTAGGCGAAATAGGCCATCAGAGCAAAACCTATTAGACCCGTCAGTCCTGCAATACCATTGATACCATCCATAAAATTATAAAAATTGGCAGTTCCTGCTATAAAGACAACCCAGAATCCGAAGAGCGCCACTGCTGAAACAGAGAGCGGCATCATAAAAAATAGCCAGGCTGCCAAGGCAGAAATGATAAACTGGAGGCACAAGCGCAGCCTGGATGAGAGGGTTGTTTATCAAGGCTATGCTTGGACCAAATTTTGATACGAGGGCAGCGCAAGAAACGCTAAAAAAGAAAGAGAGGAAAGCGGGAAGCAAGATTGGAAGAAGATGGTGGATCGTACCGTCTACTGACATCACCCTTAGCTCATAACACTCTGATACCATCCTACAGTTTCATCAATGTGGTACGGATCAGCAACTGCCCGCGCCCGGCGCTCGGGCAGGGCACTTCGGCCACCTCGGTGACCCCGGTTTTGAGGCTTTGCAGAATTTGTTTGATTACTCGACCTGGTCGCCCTTTTTTATGACCGCAAAATAACCGCCACCCTTCTTGCTTCCGCGATACTCGATAAGACCCTGCCGTCTTAACCCGGCAATCCATCGCTCAATCGTTTTGGGGGGTGTTCCCAGGCTGTCCGCAAGTTGTGGAATTCGTTTCCCCGGCGCACTCCGGATGTGTGTCAACAACGTGTTTATTCCCTCACTTATTCCCTCACTTATTCCCTCATCAAATACTGCTGAGGAGATTTTTTGCTGATGATATCTCAGAGATACAAGGTGATTGAGTTGTCGAATATCTTGATCTGGGTATCTACCGGACTCGTATAATCCCTGTGTACTACGGCATTCAGCAATAGTTCACGAAGGGCGGGCAGGGGGTACTCGTAGATTTCTCGCCGTTCGATCTCAGCGACGATTTCAAACGCAACCTTCAGGTGGGAAATAATAAACCTCATAGACTCTTCCACTACCTGAAAGAGCGTGCCACGAATCATCCGGTCATCGATAATGGTCGATGGCGTTTTGAAGCGACCGATATGTATCGCGTAAGGCGGATTATCCTTGCCGAACAGCAACATCGCCGCATGCGTGGGCCGGCCGCCTTGCAAAAAGCCGAGTTTCCCCAAGACGGTTTCCCATTCCCGATCGACTCGGAAACGGCCTCCTTCCGTTACCCTGTAGAGGAACACACGGATCTTATTTATCAGTAGCCAGATCTGCCAGTGTTGACCTCCCGGAAGGGTGGGAGTCCCACGAAAGCTGAAGGGATTGCAGGTGCAGATTGGCAATCTCTGTAACCGAAAGACGGTGATTGCTATTTGCGACTCGTTTAAAATAGCGGTCGCGGAAGGCAACAGGCTTAACCGGGAATTCGCCAATGCGAATGACGGCCACTTGTTTGCCTTCCTCCCTTGACAGCTCAATATCGGGAATTATGGACGGAATCGTGCTTTGTTTGATTTGGTTCACCCAGGTTTGAACTGTTTCCGGGCCACAGGTTATTCCGGCGATCTTACCGGAATGTTCAACCCCGACAAGCACTATGCCACCCTTATGATTGGCAAAAGCACAGAGAGTTTCAATGACCTCCTTGCCGAAGGATGCCTTAAATTTGATCTCCTCGGACTCCCTGGAGGCTATCATTTCCGGTATGTTCTTCATGCTATCAACTCATCCTTGTCATTCCGGCCCCTCACCCAGGGTCGGCTGCACCAGGCGAATGCCTTGCAAGGCATTCGCGCCAATAACCGTAAAAACGGCCTCATCATCCCAAAAATAGACTGCCGACATCTCCCATAAAGACCCGTGCCCTGGGAAAATTAAAAGGCAGGAAGCCTATACAACCGGCCGCCAGAACAGTGCTCATCAAAAAAATATCGTGAGCATTCAGTATAAAATAGGAAAAATAAGCCATCAGACCGAACCCAACTAAACCTGTCAATCCGGCAATGCCATTGATCCCATCCATAAAGTTATAGAAATTGGTCGTGGCAGTCATGAATATCAGCCAGAATAAGAAAAGGGATAACATCAATGGAGAGGCGGGAAGTCCTAAAAAGAGAAACACAACAAATGAAGAAATGACAAACTGGCTGAAGAGGCGGAACCTGGAAGAGAGCGTAAAACGGTCTTCAAGTAAACCAAGCAGTCCTGCGATACTTAGAATCGCAGAAAAATATAAGTCTCTTGTTACAAAGATGCCAACAATGATTAACGCTATCCATATCCCAATCCCGCCGCCGCGTGGTGTGGGAAGTGAATGAGAACTTCGTTCGTTTGGAACATCTACTATAGCAATTTTGAAACTATATTTAGCTATAACCGCAGAACTGATTGCACTGAATAAAATGGATAATAAAATACTAAGGAAGGTTAATACCTCACTGACCTTGTACTATTCTTATACCATTTCACTGTTTCACGAATTCCTTCTTCCATACTAAACGGCGGCTTCCAGCCAAGGACATTCCTGATCCTGCTACTATCAATTAAAAGGGAGCCTGTTAACCGTTGTATTTCATCACTCTTACCCAAAAGCGTTCCAATTACCTTTAGTAAGGCAAGTGGAAACGGTATTAATCTCGGCTTTTTACCCATTGCTGAGGCAAGCAGCCTTAGAAGTTTTGATGTAGAAATATCCTGACTATCACTTACCAAAAAGGTTTTTCCTGCAGCATCCGGATGGGTAATACAAGTCATTATTGCATCAACCAGATTCCCAAGATAAATCAGGCTGCGGCTATTGGTTACCGAAGCAAGCGGCAAAGGCCAGCCTTTGTCTACCAATGAGAGAAGTCGCAAAATATTTCCAGGATTACCTGGGCCGTAAACAAGAGGAGAACGAATAACAACCAGTTCCATTCCTGATTCAGAAGCTATTCTGCGAAGCACCTGCTCAGCCTCTAATTTTGATAAGGCATAAGGGTTATGCGGTTGAGGACCATCTTTCTCGGATAAAGGCAGTCGATGAGTCATACTTCCATTCACTCCAATTGAGCTTAGAAAAACAAAGCGTTTTACCCCAGCAACTGCTGCTGTCCGCGCTAAGCGCTCAGTACCTATCACATTCACTTCGCGAAATGCTGCTATAGGATCTGGATCTTTCTTCTCCATGACATGCACCCGCGCAGCCAGATGGACAACCACATCCACCCCTTTTAAGGCACTTGCCCAGTTGGTATCAATATTAATTGATTTAATCTTTACGGCATCAACACCTTCTGGGAGACTGCTAACATCTCGAACAGTTCCCCTTATCTGCCACCCCTTCAGCATTATCATTGAGCATAATGCGCGGCCAATAAAACCGTTAGCACCCGTTACTAAAACCATCATTATGGGTAATCCTATTTACCATCTTATCTTTCATGAAATCACTTAAATAAAAGTCTATATCCAATCTTTGCTTTCCTTGCAAGTTGTTTGATAGATTTGGTATGCATAAGTTCCTTGAATATAAAACTACCTTTCCCATAAAACCTGGCCATTGCATCGTCCCGCATTTTTTTCAACTCAATTTCATGAAAATATTCATTAGCATATTGTAATTTGAAATCTGCTGTTGGTTTTTTTGCAAACTCAAGCCAATAATCATATTTATAATATCCTTTCTTCAATAAATCATTGTACAACAGTGTCTTGGGGAAAGGAGTACAAATTGAATAAGTTATATAGTCTGGCTGTATCGTGTTAACAAGTGACACTGTGGCTTCAAAATCTTCCCTGGTCTCCGTGGGAGCACCAACCATAAGATAAGCATATGTAGAAATTCCGCTTTGTTTCGACATTTCAAAGGCACGTTTGATCTGCTCAATGGTTATCCCTTTTTGCAGACTATCCAAAATACGCTGCGAACCGCTTTCAACACCATAATGGATTCTGTAACAACCACTTCTTTTTAGAGCATCCAGAATCTCTTCATTAACAGTATTGACTCTTGAACTTATTTTATATTTAATTTTTAATCCCTCATCTATAATTCTCTGACACAAAGTTATAAGCCTTTTCTTGTTTACTGTAATAGTATCATCATGAAAAAATATCTCTTTTACTCCTTTTTGTACCAACATCTTGATCTCCCGGATAACCATTTCTTCACTCCGACTGCGAAATTTTGTCTCCCTTATATCACAAAAATTACACTTGAATGGGCACCCTTTCGAAGTTTGAATATATGCTATGTATGGTTCATTTGACAATACATGTGAGTATTTTGATAAATCAATGAGATCATGAGCAGGCAGACCAAGATCATCCAGGTTATGTGTAACTTCACCGGGAGCATTCAGATTACTCTTTCCACTGGCATCTTTCCAGCCAATTCCTCCTATGTCATTCAGGTTATTACAATTCTTATCTTTAATAAGCCTGTCTATTAATTGAGTAAAAGGCTTTTCACCTTCACCAACCACAACAAAATCAACTGAGTCGAAATTCAATGTTTCTTCCGGATACAAGGTTGGGTGAAACCCTCCAAAACAGATTTTAATATCCCCCTTTATCTTCTTGATACTCTTCGCTACTTCCAGACACTCCAGAAGATTAAAAGTCAAAACACTCAGTCCAACAATATCGGGATCGTATTTATCTATGATATTTTTGATATCTTTAATATCAATGCCTTCCGCTGGGCAATCTACAATGCTAGGGATAATCCCCATTTTATCTCTCAAGTATCCCGCAACACACAATATTCCCAATCTTGGACGAAACTCACGGGTTTTAATTATTTTGTCTGAAGTGTATGATTCAATTGAATATATCTCTGGAGGCACAATAAATAAAACTTTCATGAAAGACTCCTATGTGTAGGTTTTTGTTCAGCACTATTTGATGAAAGAGTGTAATTCTTATTTTTAAAATTATCTATGACGTTATAAAAAAGAGTTTCGTACTTATCTATACTTGCATCCACTGTGAGATTTCTTAAGAAATATGATCTTCCATTAGCGCCCATCGTCTGTCTCTCTTCAGTCGACATCCCATAAATTTCTCTGACTGCTTTCGCAAGATCAAATGGATCAGAAGGTTTTGCAACCAAACCCGCCCTTGCATCGAGGATCAATTGCGCCGCATCCCCTTGTACTGACATTAAAATTGGTTTTTCACATGCAAGATAACTCTGTGTTTTGCCAGGGATAGTGATCTCAAATAGCGGTTCATCAATAAGGTGTACAAGAAGGACATCAGCAAGGGCATAAAAATCCGTCATCTTAGAAGCAGGCTGCCTTGATATAAACTTAACATTCTTAAGATTATACTCTCTGACCGCCTTGAATAAAGATTCTTTTTCAATTCCATCTCCAATTAGAACAAATTGTATTTGTGGAATATCAGTTAAAAGTTTAGCAGCCTCAATAACATTACGCAATCCTTGTGGAGGCCCCATATTGCCGGCATACACTACATTAAACCGACCTGTTAAACCATGCTCGTGTGCAAGTTGTTCGTCCTTTTGAACGGGTTTGTAATTACTTTCATCCGCCCAATTGTAGATCACATGAATTTTGTTAGCATCTATACCTTTATCTACCAAGTTTTTTTTGAATCCAGGAGAAATAACTGAAATCGCAGATGCCCGGCCATAAATAAATTTAGCAGCCTTGTCAACAGTGCGATAAACGAAACTTTTCCGAGACATCTTAACTGTAGTTAGAGATTCAGGATACATATCTTGTAAGTTAAAAACAAAGGGTTTCTTACGAAGCCAAGCCAATATCCATGCAGGCAAACCCATAGTAAGAGTATGAAATACAAATATTATATCTGTAGGTCCGGCAAGTAAAGGACCTAATATGGTAGACGTAAATGCAAGGCTGAGAAAATAAGCAGAGCGTTTAAAGGCCGAAAGACTGTGATCCGTATAAAGAGGAAGGCGAATTACCTTAACACCATCTATTTCTTCTATCAGCCATAGTTTTTGTTTATAGCCATCAAAAACATTGCCATACGGATAATTAGGAAACCCGGTAATAGAAACCACAGTGTGCCCTCGTTTTACCATCTCTTTTGCAAACTCATGAGGGATTGCCACTGGCTCAGGGTAATAATATTGTGTAAGCATCAATATTCTCATAGGTTCTTGTGCCAGACAGTTCTATTTACATAATTTGTATAACTTAGGATTATACGTAAAACCTTTTCGGAAACATTTGGAACATTATAGTCTGAGACCAATCTCAACAACCTATTACTACCCCTTGCCTGTGAAGTCAAAATTAAAAGAGCCTGCAATATACGATCTATCTCCAGGCCAGTCATCATCACCGCGGCCTCTTCCATCCCTTCCGGACGCTCATGTGCTTCACGGATGTTCAAGGCTGGAAAATTCAATATTGAAGACTCTTCAGTAATAGTGCCACTATCTGAAAGCACTGCATACGCGTTTTTCTGGATATATACATAATCAAAGAACCCGAGCGGCTTTAACAGCTCAATCTTCTCATGAAAAACAGTCCCTTTGGCTTCAATCCGTTTTTTCGTCCTTGGATGAGTGGAAACAATAATTCTTTTCCCGTAAGTATTCGCTAAACCATTTAGTACAGTGACAAGCTTAGCAAAGTTCTCTTCTGAATCTATATTTTCTTCCCGGTGTACACTTACAACAAAATAATCCATCTCTGTCAGATTTAACTTTTTCATGATCTGCGACTGATTTATCTTTTCCTGATAGAAATAAAGGACTTCGAACATGGGACTTCCGGTCTTGATTACACGATCAGGAGGAAGACCTTCCCGCAATAGATACTCACGCGCAATGGAACTGTATGTCAGATTTATGTCACTTATATGATCTACAATTTTCCGGTTGATTTCTTCCGGCACCCTCTGATCAAAACAGCGATTCCCCGCTTCCATGTGGAATATGGGAATCTTGCGACGTTTTGCCGGTATCACTGCTAAACAACTGTTCGTGTCACCAAGAACCAGCAGGGCTTCTGGCTTTTCCTTTTCAAAGATCGGATCAACCTTGATAATGACCTGTCCGATGGTTTCGGCAGCGGTGGCGCCGGCAGCATTGAGGAAATGGTCGGGTTTCTTCACCTCAAGGTCGTTAAAGAATATTTCATTCAACTCGTAATCATAGTTCTGGCCAGTATGCACCAGGACGTGTTCCGTATGCCTGTCTAAGGCTGCTATTACCCTGGAAAGGCGGACGATCTCCGGCCTGGTGCCAACCACTGTCATTACCTTCATCTTTTTCACGTCACACCTCGCTAAAATAGGTATCCGGTTTCTCCGGATCAAAGATGCTGTTTGCCCAAAATAAAACTATCATTTCTCCATCAGAAATATTTTCTATAGAATGAGTATAACCCGGCGGGATATCAACCACTTTAATTTTATCATCTGAAACATGATACGATAAAACCTCATCAGAAAAAATATGCCTTAACTTGATGACCGCCCTTCCGTGAATAACACAAAATTTCTCAATCTTGGTATTGTGGTAATGATTACCGCGAATGACTCCGGCATGGGACTTCGAGACGAACATTTGTCCGAAATGATCTGATTTGATGAGTTCAGCTAAAATACCCCTATTATCAGTTTTCACTTCAAGTTCATAGGAAAGATCGTCTTTGTCCAGATAAGATAGATATGTTGAGTAAAGGCAACGCATGAAATCATCAGACAGGTCAGGTAATATCAGTGTTTTTCGAACATTCAAAAACTGATAAATCTTGTCCGCCAGATCTCCGAGAGTGATCTTATACGACGGACGAATAGTTAAATAGTGGTTAGTCGCTGGAATTATGCCAGACAGGATGGCCATAAAGGCGTTAACAACATCGTCAATATAGACTAACTCGATTTCTTTATTCGGATCAGATATAGTAATGTCCAGACCATGTGATATATTATGGCAGCATGTTGCTACAACAGAATTGTAGTTAGGTCTGGACCATTTACCGAACACATTGGGCAGACGGTAAATGAAGACAGGAGCACCGGTTCTTTTGTTGTAATCAAGTAAGACGTCTTCCGCCTGTCGCTTGCTTACTCCGTATGGATTGTCTATCTCCGCTTGAATGGACGAGGACATTACAATAGCGGCACTCTTACCATATTTCATCAGCGATCCAATAATTGTCTGGGTAAGTTCTTTGTTGCCTGTCTCGAACTCCTTAATATCCAATGGGCGGTTCACCCCGGCAAGATGATATATAATATCAGCTTCTTGCACCAGGGGACCAAGGCTCGACAGATGGTCATCTACATCAAAACCATTAACTTTGACATTGTTCTGCCTAGATAAAGCCTCTAACAGGTTCTTACCGATAAATCCCCTGGAACCGGTAACCAGAACTTTTTTCAAAGGCTACTTCCACCAGCAAGTTCTTGCTGTATATAATCCAGTTTCAGTAACTTGTCTTTGATTTCCGCAACCCCTAATCTTATTGTGTTATGGGAATTATAATCCTCAATATGAGATATCTGTTCCTCTCCTTCAGTGAAATACTTGTTATAATTCAAATCTCTGCCGTCAGGTACTATTCTGTAATAATTTCCAAAGTCTTCTGCCTTGGAAAGCTCCTCTCTTGTAAGTAAGGTCTCATACAATTTTTCTCCATGCCTTGTCCCGATTATCTTAACTTCATTATCTCTTTGAAACAGCTCTTTTAGTGCTATGGCTAAGTCCCTTATTGTACATGCAGGCGCTTTCCGTACAAAGATGTCACCCTGCTGCGCATTGTCAAATGCATACAGCACCAAATCAACAGCATCATCTAATGACATCAGGAAGCGGGTCATGTTCGGATCGGTTACCGTTAAAGACTCCCCTTCTTTTATCTGCCTGACGAACAAGGGAATCACTGAACCACGCGAGGCCATAACATTTCCATAACGAGTTCCGCAAAGAATGGTTCTATCAGAACTGACAGCACGGGACTTAGCAACCACAAGCTTTTCCATCATCGCCTTCGAAATCCCCATAGCGTTGATCGGATAGACTGCCTTGTCGCTGCTTAATGCGATAACTCGCCTAACCCCACCGTCAATCGCAGCGTTTAATACATTCTCCGTTCCAAGTATGTTGGTCTTTACCGCTTCCATCGGGTAGAACTCGCACGATGGCACCTGCTTAAGAGCCGCAGCATGAAATACATAATCAACGCCCTCTATAGCGAACATGAGGCTGGTATAATCACGCACGTCCCCGATATAAAACTTAACCTTGTTATTATTAAGCTCAATCCTCATGTCTTCTTGTTTTTTTTCATCACGGCTGAATATACGGATCTCTTTTATGTCTGTATTTAAAAACCTCTTTAATACTGCGCTTCCAAAAGACCCCGTTCCACCGGTTATAAGCAGTGTTTTACCAGTGAACATTTTTATCTCCATAGCGAAACATAATTTTAAATGCCCAAACTATATTGACGATCATTCTGTATCCTCAGATGCTTTTCTCAACGTTCTATTATTGGCCTCTTCCGGAATGTATACATTACATCATGGAGGAGTTTAGCCCATCTTGAAAAATAAAATAGATGTGTTAATTTGGGGGAGTGAAAAGCAGTTAATGCAGGATAATTCCAAAAGTTTCGTTTTAAAACAAACTTTCTTTTTAATGATTCTATATCTCCAATAACCTGGATGTCTTCTTTACTTGGTATAAACCCATATTTTGCAGCCATCTTTAAATGACCGATCTCTTCCCAGTTAAACCCCATCATCTCAGAAACTATCATGTCAAATGCTCCAAGTGAATTAGATGCAACAAACCAGTTAACCTCAATAGGATCGCCAACCATCGGACCATTATTTGTTAATCCATATTTACCATCTAAAAAGGCATATCTAAATTTCAAGATGTCCGATACCTTAGAGATGATATAATCAAACATATAATGATTTTTTAACCTCATAACATCCGGCAGACATCCCCATTGATTTTTATAGGATAGCGTTATTTTCGTCATACAATGGACCTTGGGCAGGGGACAACTGATCGAGAAATCTATCTCGTTAAAAAATATCTCGGGGAGTGCGATGTTATAAGGCCCCTGTGGGGTATCAATCTCAATCTCCTTAGATGGGATCTTTGAAAGGTTGATAATTTTCACCTGGGGGAACTCCTTCTCTATCTCCAGAAACCCCATATCTCTAAATGCATCAGACATAGAAAAGCTATTATATCCACCTTCTCCTTCTCCAATAAATATCTTTAAATCAGGATTAATTTTAGTTAAAACACTTACAATGCCTTTAACAAATTCAACCCTCGTAGTCACACCTTTTTTGAAGACAGGATAGGTGAGGTTTGGCTTGATAAATAATGCCTTTGCAGTCCTCGCATCTTCTTCAAGCCCTATTTGCTTAGAGGCATCATAAACCTGCGCAAAAAGTCCTTCAGATGCATCTTTAAGAAGGTCAACGATCACCTTTTTCTTCAAGATCACCCCCTCTAACCACTCTGTAATCTAAAATCTTGAACAGCCTTCTTCAATTCAGCCACTGTCTTTTCAACGCATACGTCCCAGGAAAATACAGCAGCACGCTTTTTTGCTCTCTCTGATAATTCACACTTCTTATCACTATCTATTCCAAGTGCCTGAATAATTACCTGAGACAAAGCCTTACCATCTCCAAGGGCATAATAAAAAGCCAGCTCTTTAAAAAACTCCGGCATAGGAGGAGCGTTTGTCGAGACACAGATGCAACCATTGGCCATTGCTTCCAACACGATATTTGGACAGGCCTCTACACGACTGGTCATTATAAAAACTGAGCAGTTCTTATAGCACCAGGACATCTCTTTTTCATTTAATCTACCGGCCCAACAGACTTTAGATGAAAGATTATTCTTTTGTATCCAATCCTTTAAATGATTTTGATACTTCATCATATCAGGAGTTATCTCGCCTGCGATTACAAGCCCTGAGATCAGGGATTTATCTGATAGATGCTCAAGAGCAGAAAGGACATCTTCAAGCCCTCTGGCGGGTCTTATGGAACCAGCAGTAAATAAAAACCTCCCATTCCATCCGCCGGGAATAATATCAGGTCTTTCTAAGAGCTTATTCTCTGAAATATCTATCCCGTGATAGACTAAACCGATTCTTTCCTGTGGAATTTTCCACTTATTCACCAAGAAATCCTTCACGAATCTTGAAATGGCTATGATGCGATCTGCATTCTTAATAGCCTTTATTGCATTTATCGTACGGAATAAATTCTTAAACCTCACACTAACAGGATTTCCCTTAATATGGGATACAAAAGGTTCCATATTTTGAATCATATTAACGACAGGATAATTGTTAAACCGGAAATAACGCTCTACTGGTATAAATACAACATCAGGTGAAAATCTACCCAGATGGTTCTTAAACTCAGGATCTATACGATTTCCCAAAATACTAAAAGGTGGGATATTAATAAATTTAATATTATCATATGGCTCGAACCATTCTTTAACATCTATTGACATAGGCGATGCACATAATAAAGACTCTACCTTAGGATGAGTAGCCATACGGGGGATAATATTAACCAGATATTTTCTATATCCCCCACTCATCCCACCACCGGTTATGTTAATGATAGCAACCTTCATCGCAATAAAATAATTTCAATCATCCTTGCCTAAGCTAAGCCGCTTGCATACTTTTCATGATCGCTTTATACCAGATCATCCCGATCCATTCATGGATTACGTAACTACTTGTTGACAATTCTTCAGCAGAGGGAATAATACTTCTAATGTTATATTCTGGCAATGAATAAGTATACCCAACAGGTATAGGTAAAATAGTATCTTCCACGAAGATTTTCTTAAAAGACCGTATCGCCCTTGGCATATGTAATGCCGAGGTCACAACGCCTATCCGCATCCTCCTTGCTTGTGGAAACAATCTTCGGAGTTCGATAGCATGCTCCATTGTATTATTAGATCTTGACTCTATAATAATCCTATCTTCTGGAATCCCTATTTTAAGCGCTAAATCCCTCATAACTTCACTTTCACTTTTACCGCTGAGGACTAAGAACTTGGCATTGCTCTTTTGAAAGATTTTGACCCCGCTAAACAATCTGGAATAAGTTGTTCCTGATGCCTCAGGGTCTTTGCGAAGACCTCCAACGTGGTAAATACCGCCACCCAAAACTACTATTATATCTACCATTTCTATCTTTCCCTGGACAGGATATGGATATTGATTCTCTAAAGAATAAATAAGGCTATATGATACGGGACTAAGACTTAAGAAATACAGTATACAAGTTCCGGTAATCACCGAATACCGACCAATTCTTAAATAAGATTTTTTCCCTGAATCACGGGTCATAAATATGTTTACAACAAAAAGCAACAATATCCAGACAATTGGATTTGAAAAGGCTTTAAGGACAGTCATTTATGGATTGCAAACATTTTTCCCAAAGAAAAAGTATTGAGACAATAGAAGGTCAAGCAGATAGCCCAGAGGATTCGAGAGCATCCGTTTCTTATTCCCAGCAGACTGATATTCACTGATGGGAGATGGATTCTAAAGTTTGGCTTGTAATTTGGAAGAGACAACGCCAATAAAATTGCCTTAAAGATGAGGTGGTTCCTCCACTTTCTTTGCATCATTTAAGAACATCTTGACAGTTTCTTTGCTGTAAGGATGCACGAGCATTGCATTCAAGAGATCAGGCATTACAGTAACTATGTGTGCACCTGCTTCCAGCCATTCAATAACGTTCAACACTTCACGTGTGGACCCCACAATTATTTGGGATTTTAGATCAAACTGATCAAGTACATTCCTAAGCTTGGCAATCTCACCACAGGAATTGTATCCCATGTTGTTTACCCGACCACCGAAGATGGAAACATAAGTCGCCCCTGCCATGGCAGCCAAAAAACACTGCTGAGCACTCATCATAGCTGTAGCATTAATTCGAACATCATGCTTTGTTTCAAGTTCATGGATAGCTTCAAGGTTTTCTAATTCGCCTTCGGGTCCGTGGATGGTAATCTTAATGTTGATATTTTCAGACCATTGGGCAATGTCTTTAGCTTGCGTGATCATAGCAGCTTTATCAGTTTTTGTGACCTCAACTGATAATGGATAGGGGGAAATCATTTTCGCTATTTCAATGGACCTGTTTTTAATCCCAGCTATCCCCCCAGTTACACCATCTTTTAACAAGATGGTTGGGTTGGTTGTTACCCCTCTTATGATTCCCATTTTTAAATACTTTTCTATTTCGTTAAGCTTACCTGAATCTAAGAAAATTGGCATTTATATCTCCTTTCTTTTTTCTATGGCAGATGTATCTACTTTGCAATGTTCTTGAACAACACCACGTTATTTCACATTTTCCCACTTCATCCCGAAAACTTTTATTTTTGGATGAGAAACTATGAGATGCCAGATAACAGCCTGAAAGGATTCAGTATGAGGAGTTACTGTTTCAGGATTCACTGTAGGTACTACCACACAGGCATCAGCAATTTGGGCCGTATAGCCGCCATCTCTACCTACAATCCCAAATATCTTTGCTCCGACTTTTTTAGCATATTTGATGGCCTGAACGATATTAACACTAATATTTTTTTCGTCATTTCCTCCGCCCACGGATAATACAAACACACCATCCTTATTTGTAAGTCGGCTTCCCCTCAGCCAACTCACAAAAACTGTTTCCCATCCATCATCATTAACTCGTGCACTTAATTCGGAAACATTATCCGTCGGCGTATAGGATTCAATACCTGCTATTTTTCTGAAATCGTTCACTGCATGGGTGGCATTTCCTGCTCCACCGCCGACTCCAAGAAAAAAAAGACGCCCGCCTAGATGCCTTAATTCTATCAAATGATTAATGATTTCTTCTATAGCATTCTTATCTATGCCATTAACCACTTGGTGAACTTCTTCTAAGTAATTGTTTACATAGTGCACGATGTAGTCTATCCTTTCTCCTATGAAATATTATAAATCATCAGATAGCATTGTTTATTGAAACACCTGTTTCACAATTTGTTTTTTATAATCAAATCCACGGCCTCTCCCAGACTCTCCACTTTATGATCACATTCTGCTTCCTGATTATAAAACCGGTCCAAAAGAATGGTTGTGCAACCTGCAGCTCGACCGGCAACCATATCTTTCCAGCTATCCCCTATTACAAAGGAGCTTTGACAATCAATATCCCACTTTTTACTAGCCTCTAATATCATCCCTGCCTTGGGTTTACGGCAAGTACACTCATCCCCATCATCATGTGGACAAACCAGGACTGCATCAACCGAAAGGGTACTATAGACTTTTTCAGTCATCGCGTCCAGGATATTTTGAGACATCTTTCCTCGGGCAATATCCGGTTGATTAGTAACCACGATCACCATAAATCTCATATCTTTAAGCCGTCTGATGGCCTCTTGAATCCCAATCTCCCAATTAAACTCCTCTAATGCCCTGGGTGAATAAACCTTCCCGTCCCTTATCAAGACTTTATTAACAACCCCATCGCGATCCAAAAAGACGGCACCTTTACCTTTCAATTTATCTTTCATCACTAAATATGGCCTTTTGCCATCTCTGACTTAATATAATCTATAGATCTCATAATGCCTGTGCGGATAGCAGTTTTAGGTCTCCAGCCAAGACTCTCAGCCTCGTGGATGTCAGCCAACGTCTCCTCAGCTTCACCAGATAGCTCCGGCTTATAAATAGGCGGGTTATGGATGCCTAATAACTCGCTCACTAATTTATAAATCTCATTTATGGAATAGTTTACACCTGATCCCAAATTAAAAACGCGATTATCGGTTCGTTCGTCATTTAAGCATAACAGATGAAAGTCATTAATATCATCCACATAAACAAAATCCCTTCTTTTTTTCCCTGTTCCATAAATTATTGCATGTTCGTCCATAAGTAATTTAATAATAAATGCACTCATGACTGGTGGAATGGTTCGCCTGTAATCTTGTACTGGACCATAGACACAAAAATATCTCAAGGCAGTGAATTTTAACTTATAAAATTTTCGATAAGCTTCTGCAAAGTACATAGAGCTCAGTTTGCTTGTGGCATAAAAGCTTTCTGGCTTAATTTCTGATTCTGGGGTCGGGTAAAGCTTGCTCCCTTCATAGATCGCTGATGATTCTGCATAAATTATCTTTTTAACCTTTAACTTTCTGGCTGCCTCAAAAACATTGACAGTTCCATGGACATTAATATCAGCTGTTTCAACAGGATCATCCTGGCAGTCGGCAATGCAGTTTTTGGCAGCCAAATGAAAGACTGCATCAACACCTTCAAAGATTGAATAGATTGATCTATCCCTTATATCAATTTGATAAAAGTTTACATCTTCAGGGATGTTTTCCTTTAATCCGTAGGTCAAATTGTCAAGACCAACAACCTCATGTCCCTCCTGTAAGAGGCGATCGGCTAGGTTGGAACCAATAAAACCAGCCACCCCTGTTATTAAAATTCTCATCCTGAAATCTTTCTTTTTTGATTATTCAGTAATAATTTTAATGCCAACTCATTTGCTTTTTCGTAGGATCCTTTGGTATCAATCCCGATAATAGGATCTTCCATCTTGACTACATAGATTTTTTCACCAGCGCTAAGCATTTCAGGAAAGACATGAAATCCAAAATCGTAAAATGTATTATCAGGAATATAAGTTAAGACCTTTGGGTCCAGACAGAAAAAACCGGCACTGACATAATTGCTAGTCACCTGTTCAGGTTTGGGCTTTTCGACTAATCCTAACATGATATTATTTCTATCAATTTTAACCATTCCACTTTTGGTTACATCTTTACGCCAATGGACAGCCATAGTGGCTATTGGATGGTGCTGATTATGAGCATCTTTGAGTTTCCTTATGTCCCACTGACTGAAGTTGTCAGCATAAATTACATAAAAAGTACTATCGAAAAAATTACCGACTTTTTTTACCGCTCCGGCTGTACCCAACAACTCAGGTTCATAAGAATAATATACCTGTAATCCATATAGATCCCCGTTACCCACAAAGTTTCGTACCTTATCAGGTAAATAGTGCAGGTTTATCATGCACTCGGACACTCCAAAGCTATGCAACCAACGAAGGGTCCAATCAATGAGAGGGCGTCCCCCTAACGGCATAAGGCATTTAGGCATAGCCTCTGTCAAAGGGCGTAATCGTGTCCCCAAACCAGCAGCCAGTACCATTGCCTTCACTATTCTATTTCCGTAATCTTCACTGGCCGATTTTCTTTTGCTGACCTATAAACCGCTTCAATCATCCTATTTGCCTCAAACCCATCAAGACCATCACCAATTGGCTGTCTCTTTTCTTTGATTGCACCAATAAATTCTTTCCATTCCAATTCCCAAGAAACATCAGGGCCATCAAAAATAATCGTTTCTTCTTCAGGAGCCCCACCTTCGTAACTAATCCTGAGGTCTAAACTCTGGGTCCTTGGTCTTTTTCCTATCTTCAATGTTTCTGGCCCATAACTTCCCCCTAATCCATCAACAATTATATAACCTGCCTCCCCAAAAACTTCGAACGAAAAAATGTTCTTCCATTGGGTCCAACTAGTATGCATGGAAGCTACCTGATTCCTGATGGTCTTGAATAAGGCAAAAGCATTATCTTCGACGGGCATATCCCAGAAGTAAGTCGGGATATATCCAAAGGCATCTTCAAATATCCCCATAAACCACCGAAAAAGATCCACCACATGAACGCCTTGATCTAAGAGTTCACCACCCCCGCATAAATCCTTATCTGCCCGCCATTCCTTATCATACCCTGGCCGTCCTCCATGCCCATATCGGCAGCGTATATAATAAAGAGGGCCTATCTCACCTTGATCTACTAATTCCTTGGCCTTCATAATTCCTGGATGGTGGCGGTGATTAAAACCGGTTTTTAAGACTAAAGGGATTTGAGGTTTGAGGCTTGATGCTTGACTTAACGTATTAAGTATGGCCCTTGATTCTTCAACATTCCTTCCCAACGGTTTTTCACAAAGGACTTGCTTTCCATTCTGAAGAGCCTCTATTACTATTGGAGCCAGAAATTTATTTACCGTTGAAACAACAATAACGTCCACATTCTTATTTCTGGTTATCTCTTGCCAGGAAGAGCAAGGTTCCCCTTTGCAAAGATCAGCTAACTGGCAAGCTTTTGAATAATCAATATCACAACAAAGTACTATCTTACCAAAGTGATTGTCGTTATTAGATATTTTTTGGATAGCCTGGACTCGTTTTTTCCCGATCAATCCACAGCCAATAATGCCTACCCTAAACATATTTTGATTTACCAGAACCGACTTCTAACTATCCTTTTTTAAAAAATATCTTATCATCAATACGACGAATGGTTGCAAAATCTTTATCCACTCTCAGTCTGCCCTGAAATTCTTTATCTTGCCAAGGATCCCATGGAGCTGAGATGAATTTGCCAGTTATACCATCCGATTCTGATGATAAAAGAAATATTGTTAAATCCACTGCCTTCTCAGGTGGTATGCCACCGCTTTCAATCTGCTTTTTTGTATTTTCAAAAAAGGCTTTTGAGGTAAATTCGGGTCCGGCCTTAAGAGTATCTTGGTGGAGGCGTGTAATTACAAATCCTGGCGCTATACAATTAACATCAAACCCTTCTTCTGAAATTTCCATTGATAGATTTTCTGTAAACCTGACGGTAGCAATCTTGCTCGTCGCATAAGCGGAATAGAATGGAAAGGGAGTTGCTGCACCCCCACCTGAATAATTAACAATCTTTTTCCGAGACGTTGATTTCAATAAAGGAATAAAAGCATGACACATATAAACTGTCCCCAGGAAATTTATCCGAATAGCTTCCGTAAATTTTCCCATATCCACTTGATAGGTTTTTCCTATAGGTCCATATACACCAGCACAATTGACCAACCCATGTATCACACCGAATTTATTTGAACACCACTCAGAAAAGGCATTTACCTCATTATAATTGCCCACGTCTATAGAATACATCTGATGTTCCTTGTCCGATATTTTATTCAATTTCTCTAATGCATTTTCCAAATTGACTTTATCACGTGCAGCAATGATAACTTTCGCGCCTGCAGAAGCGCACTTTTGGGCTATTTCAAACCCTATTCCTATGCTTCCTCCGGTTATCAGTATTATTTTCGAATCAAGAACACCCATAATTACCTCCCGATAGAATAATAATTAAATCCAAACGAAACCATTTTTTCACGATCTAAAAAATTTTTAGTGTCAAAAAATATTGGTCTCTTCATCTTTTTTGGAATATCTTTCCAGTCATAGTCTTTAAATTCCTTCCACTCTGTCAGCAGAAGAAGAAAATCAGCATAAGCTGAAACATCTTCAATACCCGATGCAATAGTAAATCTTGGATTGAAACTGAGTTCAGAATAATCAGCCTTTGGGTCATAGACCTTAACTCTGGATTTATTTTCTATAAGCAATTTAACAATCTCCAGAGGAAGGCTTCTCCTTAATGTGCTCGTCCCCGGTTTGTAGGTAAGCCCGAGAACACCGATTAAACTGCCTTCAATAGAACCTATCAACCTTTTAATCCTACCTATAATTGATTGCTTCCTCTCCTTATTTAACTCATGTATTATCCCAAATACTCTAGCGTATCCTCCTTCTCTGATATTTCTTTGATTCAGCACCATTAAATCCCTTCCAAGCGTCCCCCCAGAAAAACCAATCCCAGGTGAAAGATATGCTTTTTCACCGATACGAGGATCGGATTTCATCCCCTGAACAACATCATCAATTTGAGCTCCAGTCATTTCACAGATGTCTGCTATTTGGTTTACAAAAACAATGCTATTTGCTAAAAATGAATTTATACCATGCTTTACCATCTCAGCACTCTCAAGATTCATGCTTAAAATATTAGCTTTGATTTGGGAAAATAAATCTCTGCATCTTTTTTCAGCAATAGGATCTGCAGTTCCCAAAATTATACGGTCAGGATTCAGATAACATTGAATTGCCTCACCAAGCCTTAAATTTTCCGGTGAATAAGCCAGTTCAAGAGAAGAATTTTTTTCTTTTAATTTAGCTCGTAATAATTTACAGAATCCAGTTGGCGATTGAGAGCTTATGATAAGGGTGGCATTATCTTTCATGAGGCCGCAGACGTCATCAACAGATTTTTCTAAAATAGTTGTATCGCTTGAATCATCTTCATGAACAGGCGTATCATATGATAAAAATATGAAATCACAAGAAGCAAGTGAACTTATGTCACTTGAAAAACTTAATGTTTGGTTACTAATTCCATCTTGAATAGCTTCAGAGAGATTTGGTTCAAATAAAGGGGTAATCCCTTTGTTTAATTTCTCAACTCTTAAAGTATCATGGTCAAATCCTATAACTTTATTCCCGAGTTTAGCCCATGAAGCGCAGAGTACGCATCCCAAGTGCCATAGTCCAATGACACCTATTGTTTTGTGCTGAGTAGACATCTCTCTAACCTCCTCTGAATATTTCTATGCCCCCAAATCTCTTATCTAATCACATCTATAAAATTTACCAGATTTTTTGTTCCCTCAAAATCAAACCGATACCGCATCTCCCTCAGGCCCAATTCTTTCATTTTTGCTCTAAAACTTCCATGCTTTTTTTCAACATAAAATAGAAAAAACCCTCCTCCTCCAGCGCCTGAGATCTTCCCGCCAAGTGCACCACACTCTTTGGCAATTTCATAAATCTTATCAAAGTGAGGATTTGACATTTTATTAGATATCCTTTTTTTATACTGCCAGTGCTGATCAAACATCAAACCAACATCTGTTATATTACCGTTTTCTACTGCATCAAGTATTTTAAACCCAAGTTCCTTAATATAGTGCATATTTTCAACAACATCCCTTTTTCCTTCGTTTGCTCCTTTGCTCTGTTCAGAAAGAATTTCGTCAGCGCTTCGTGAGGTATTGGTATAAAACATAAGAAGGTTTCTATTTAGGTCGTCTATGTTTTCATCCGAAATATTTGCTCTTCTCACATGAACAGTCCCATCCTTCTCAATATTTAATACTGTTAATCCGCCGAAAGCTGCCATATACTGATCCTGCTTACCTATCGGTTTACCTAATTTGTTTATCTCTAAGTCACATGCCTCTTCTGCAAGATGCTGAATCGGGATATATTCTCGCTTTAGTGTATGAAGGGCATTAAGCAGGCCAACAGTATAACAACTTGAAGATCCCAGTCCAGTTCCAGCCGGAACATCTGCCATAGAGATAATCTCAATAGCCCTTTCCACATTCATCATCCGCATGGCTTCCTTAGCAATGTCATGTTGTAACTCTTCTCTATGTTGTACTTGTTCAGATTTTGTATATTTTACCCTTACCAAATCATCCACAATAGGCCGATTAATATTAATAAACATGTATTTGTCAATGGCTGCCGCAAAAATAAATCCACCATATTTTGAATAATAAGAAGGTAAGTCACTTCCTCCACCGCCTAAAGTAAATCTAAAGGGGGTACGAGTTATTATCATTTTTTCCCTTTCTTTTTGTTTATTTCTCCAATTTCACTTTTTATGTTTATCTGCAAACAAAGGGCTGAAAAAATCTAATGTACGACGCAATCCTTCTTCAAGGTCCACTGAGGGTTTCCAGCCAAGTTCTAAATGGGCATTGTTGGCATCTAAATAACAACGACGTACTTCACCAAGTTTAGCCGGACCATGAACTTCAGCAAGCGGATAGTTGATCATTTTTTTAAGATTTTCGAAAATTTGGTTCACTGACACACCAACCCCCCAACCCAAATTATATGCCCCACCACCCCCATTTACCAATGCAAGTAGATTAGCATTGACGACATCAGAGACGTAAACATAATCACGCAACTGTTCACCATCACCATTGATAATCGCCTGAATGCCTCTTAACATTTGTCCAATAAATATAGAGACGACCCCCGCTTCTCCAAAAGGATCCTGCCGAGGACCGTATACATTGGGGTATCGAAACACTGTATATTTCAAACCATAATTTTTCTCGTAAACTGGCAAATAAAGTTCAAAACTGGCCTTGCTCGCACCATAAGGATCTCGCGGTTGAATAGGATGTTTCTCATCTGCAGGCACATATTGTAATTCTCCATAAACACATCCACCTGTAGAAGAATATATTATCTTTTTTGTTTTGTATTTCCGGCAACATTCAAGCAGATTAATTCCACCGCGGACATTAACATCCGCATAGGTCATTGGATCGTCTAAAGAGGCGCGGACATTCCCCCTTGCGGCTTGATGGTTCACTAAATCGAAGTGTTCCATAGCAAAGAGATCTGCAAGAGCAGGGTCCCGGATATCCATCTTATGGAAGGTAGCCTTAGAATTGACATTTTCTTTGTGTCCTGTAGAGAGATCATCTATTACCACAACTTTATGTCCATCTCCTATCAGTGCATCCACGATGTGTGATCCAATAAAACCCGCCCCTCCTGTAACTAATATTTTCATCAAATTAACCTCCTTTTATAATGAATTATTGATTTGTTAATGTATCATGAAACCAAACATCATTCATAGCCTTATAGCGCACGCAGAAGTCGTTTCACTCCAAGGGGTAGATTCGACCACATCCAGGAATTTTTTAATAATATAATGTAAATAAACGAGCGCCAGCAACCTAATTTCAGTGATTCCTTGAACTCTTTTTGTGCAAGCGCGTCGTGCCCCGTCCTTAAATAAATGCGTCCTTTATTGTATGCAAAAAATGCGTACATGAGACGTTGAGTTTTTAATTCCAATGTTTTATTTTCGATGAGTATTTTATTAAAAACAGTTGTTATTGCGTTTATATAAAATATAGGATCTGCTGACATCGCTGTAGAGGAAGCATATTCATAGGCACCAAGGACTTTATTAACAAAATGAAATGGAAAGCGTTGTGCTATTCTAATCCACATATCCCAATCTTCACAGCCTTTTAGTTTTTCATCAAACAAGCCTACTTCGTTAAAACAACTTTTTTTTACTACGACTGTAGGCATTGGAATAATATTTCCTTTCAGCAATAATAAATAAGATTGCTTTCCAACATGACGGCTTTTCTGTACCCATAATTTTCCCCCATTTTCGTTCACAAAATCCACATTTGAGTAAAACAAACCAACATCAGGCCCATCTTGAATAGCCTGGGCTAAATATTCCAGCTTGTGAGGATACCACCAATCGTCATCATCTAAAAAAGCAACGTATGTGCCATTAGATTTAACGATTCCTGCGTTTCGCGCCGAAGACAAACCACCATTAGGTTTATACAGATAATTAATCTGAGACTTAAAAGGCTCCAATGCAATGGTATATTTTTCTGTAGAGCCATCATCTATGACCCATATTTCATAATCATTAAATGTCTGGGCAAGCACACTTTTTATAGCGCGCACCACTTTATACGGCCGATTGTATGTAGGGATAACTACTGAAAACATAGGTTTCATCTTCTAAGAGTTGCACCCATCAAAACTATCACACTTCAAATTTATTCATAACCGGTAGAGTATACTTCCATGTCAATCCTATTTTCAAGCTTTTTCATAACTGATGTTCGTTGTAATCTTTGAACCAATAAGGTGACTCTGTCAGGAGACCCTTATTTATTCTATAATACCTATAGTTCTAAACAATTTATCAAATCTTTTTTCCCAGGTGTGATTCTTCATGGCTCTCGCTCTACCAGCCATGGCAATGGATTCCCTTTCACTGTGGCGGGAAAGATAGTATGAAACTTTATTGGCACATTCTTCAGGAGTTCGATAAGTTGCGATTTCCCTCCCTATATCATAAAGTTCATATAAATCTGGATTATCATGCGTTAGGTAGAAACTTCCTGACATTGGTCCATCAAAGTCTCTCATTTTCAATGAAAAAAAGTCTGTACAATGTCCTATTGTTCCTACGCCCAAGACTATTCTGGATTTCGCAAAAACTACTGGTAATTCTTTAGCATCTAATCTACCGTGAGGCCATCCCTTACCATAGCATGTAACTCTAATTCCCTTTTTTCCTATAGCTTTTACAATTTTGCTTCTAATCCCATAATTTGCCCCTACAAAACAGACATCATATTCCTTATTAACGGCAAATGGTTTATACAATTCCGAATCACTTGCTTCCGGCAAGTAGATAGCAGGACAACCTTCTACCTGATACCATAAACAACATTCTTTCGCTGCTGTACATGCAAGGTCTATTACCCCAATTAAGCCAGATGTTCCCAACCATTTTCCACTATTTTTTTCCAGTCGAAATGCATGCCTATCATCCATGGAAATATTTACCACCGGAATCCCTAAAATTCTAATTTTCTGTAAAATATTATAATCTATTGTCCAACCCCACATTTGGCCAATAACAATATGGATTTGATTGTGAGTGAGTATATTATTAATAAGTTCCATTAATCGGTTTCCATTAAATTTGGCAAGACTGATATCATTTTTTTTTGAAAACATCTGCTCACTAAAACTAGTATATTGTTCAAACACAGTAACTTCGCCGTATTTTTGTAATCCTTGAATAAGGCCACCAAAATCTTGTTCTGGATCTGCTGTAATATAAAGTATTTTTAATTTTCCTTTCGGAATATGCCTCAAAGTCAGATCCCTTTTTTTAAAAAGAATATTTACTGATTCTGTTATATTGCTTCCTTTGTAAATAATTTGCTTTTTCATTGATATTTTTTCATAATAATTTTTTAAATTTTTATAACTTACTTTTATTCTTTTAGCCTTCAAAAACACATTTATAGTATATAATAATTGTATCTGTTTGATTCTATTTTTTAGATCCACATATGTCATTTAACTGAATCCTTGGATGAAGTGCATCAAATAGACTCGACTATCTGGTGCTGGAAGTGCCGGTATTTTTAAGGATCTTCTATCTTTGGACCTCGTGAATTCTTATATAACAGAATGTCGCTTTGCAGAATAGAATCCGCATTTCTTGATACCTGTTAAAAAGCGAACTATATCCGGACTAATATTATGAACGTCTGGAACAATACACAAATAATCAAGCCACCGCCAGTAAATTCCTGGAAGCGACGAATAATCTGATTTAATTTTCTTCAATCCTCCTTCGTGCAACCAATAAAATTCGTAACCTGCTGTTTTCTCCAAAAATGAAAAAAGATCTCTTGGGTGATATCCAAAGCTTTTAGTCCATTCTTCATATGCCTCTATCATTAGAATAGGCGGATTTGGGCCTTTTAGCAAATTTTCTCCCCCCATAAATACAGGAAGTTCAGCGCCTTCAACATCGCATTTAATAAAAGAAATATTTTTTATTGCATTCTCTTTAACATAGTTATCCAAGGTTATTAAATGACATGTTTCAGTTGCGTAACGCCATGGCTCTGATTCGTAATTGAGCCATGCGTCGGATTTATGCGGTATTAATGTGGCCTCAGTACATTTTTCTAATGGTACCCGTAAAGTTGCAGAACGTGTTTCATTGCTTAATGCAAGTTTGTTTAACTTTATTATAGAAGATAATTTTGCATTCTTTACAATATTTGACAGTTTGTCAAAGGATTTTGAATAAGGTTCAAATGCATGGACAGATCCACCTTTGCCCGCTAAAATTGCCATGAGCAAAGTTAATTGTCCTGTATTTGCACCAATATCAATGACGTTATCACCCTTTTTAATAATTGACGAAAGCAATATTTCTGGACAAAAAAGGAATCTTTTAAATAAATTTAATTGTACAAGATTCCAATAAAGAAACCAATAGATTCTCGGCTGTTTGCTTTTAAAAATATTGATAAGAAAACGCATGATTTCTTCCTTCATCTGTTTGCTATGTCAAGCCTTTCTATTTGAAAAGTTTCACCCAACGACCATGCTATTCGGCCCAATTGCTGATTGATCCTGATCCAATCTGCAGGAATTAAATCTGTCAATCCAAGATTATCCTCGTTGATGTACTTGCTGTTATACCATTCGTTCGGCGATATCACAATCTTGTTCGGGTTGATCGACAACCTTGTTAGCAAAGACTTTAATCTATAGAGGAAAAGGCTGATAGGATATATTATTATGCGCTTAACGCTATAAAGACCTATTAAAAGTGGGGGCTATTGTATTTTATAGATATTTCATATTAATATTTTGGGGTCTGAGAATTGTCTGAGACCGTAAATTACGATTTCTGTTCGCCGTAATAACACCCAAAGCAAAACCGAATAATAACCAATAGGAAAAGCTAAATATCCAATCTTCACCGATACCTGCAAAAAAGAAGTAAATAAACACTAAAGCAAATAATTTATCAGGATAAGTCAGGCTGGGGTATAGTCTCCACAATCTGAACAGCATCACCACTAGAACGGCATAAATAATGAGACCGCATAAAAGGCCAAACGAGCTAAATACATAAACAACATCTGATTCAGGTCCAACAGGCATATGTATACCGTAATCGGATAAGTGCTCTGTTAATTCATCCATATTATTTAAAACAAAAGTATGATATACACCGTTACCAACGCCAAAAGGATATTCAGTAACTATATTTATCGTATTAGCAAGACCCATCATTCGAACGTCTTTCTTAGTCGATGTCTCCAGTATTTGAAAATACACATTCCGGAATGGAAAGATAGATACCAGAAAAACTAGGATTATGAGGATTATAAATCGCATTTTTCTAATATTTATAAAGATTGCTGTCAAGGCAAAACCCAGTTGTAGATGTCGAATCGCGCTTATAATGGGCAGAACAGTTAATATGAAAAAAATATTCCGAGATTTATATTTAGGCTCTGGCACTGTTAGTATATGGCAAAATATAATTGCCATTGTTCCACCAGCACGATTTTTGTCCCAGTAAAAATCAAGATATAATTGCCAAAGATAACCATTAAAATAATTTTGTCCTTCGAATAAATTAATTAATACATCAATTAACAAATTGTAATGCTTCACTAATATATAGAGGGAGATACAAATAACGACAGGGATTCCAACATTAAATATTTTTTTCACATATCTACTGAACTTCCCATAATCGCTTAACCCAATATGAAAGTAAATGGCTGCCACATAATAGGATACCGAGAGAAATATAACCTGGTACAGAAACCATGATGGATTTCTATCAGCAGCGAAGATGAAATTTATTAAATAAACGCAAAATAAAATGAAAATAACTATGAAGGCATCTTTGTTTCTGGGAATTTTATTAAATACTAATATAAAAAAGCAGATCGTAAATGTAACAAAATAGTTCGTTATAGTGGTACCATCGCTTCCCCCTCGCACATATTCATCAAGAAAAGAAAATTGAATGAATATTGCCAATAAAATAAAGTATAAAATGTACTGACGCTTAATGACCATTATTCTTTAATGAGTTACACAATAGTTTCCGGAAGGCGGGATACATGCGTTCAGTGTAAAAAGCTAATAGACAAATTCAGTATCTTAAAAATAATTTCTTCGTCAACAATGGCAATATTTACGCTTTTATCTTTGTGTGGGTCTGGCTTGGCTAGGTTAGGATTTTATGAAGAACATGCATGACAATGAAGTGGGCATCCTCCGTGATTTGCATATCATTTATTGGAATATGTAAACAAGTACCTGCCAGATTAATTAGTTCTCCACACGATAAACCGGTAAAACCTATGGTGATCGCATTTTTTTCATTGGCATATTTATTGCGTTTAGTACATTTTTGGAATTACCACTTCCGGAAACCCCCAAAACAATATCTCCTTCATTCAGGAAGTTTTTAAGCTGTTCAATAAAAATACTGTCATAACCAACATCATTTGAATAAGCTAGAACTGTAGTAATATTGTCATTTAAACAAATGATTTTGAACCTACGATCTTTGTTGTAGGAACATCCCTTTATGATGTCACAAACCATGTGTGACGCGGTTGATCCACTACCGCCGTTTCCAAAAACAAAAATCTGTTTATTTGAATCTCTGGCATAGATAAATAATTGAGCAATTTTTTCAATTACCTCTACCTCAATCTTTTTTATCGTAGAATTCAATAATGATAAATACTCTTGAATTTGTGCTTTCATAATGTTTTATATTTTCTAAAAATGATTTTTGTGCCTTCAAAATCAAATTCAAAGGGTAATTCTCGGAAAATTTTTAATGCTTTTCTTATTTTTTCATGATTTTCTTCCGGGACATAAAATAGTAAGAATCCTCCTCCTCCAGCCCCTAATAATTTTCCTCCTGTAGCTCCGTTTTGTAAAGCAATATTGTAAATGTTGTCAATTTCCGCATTTGATATTTTACTAGCCAACATCTTTTTTCTTTGCCATGCTTCATCTAAATATGCACCGACCGCATCTATGTTCCCCTTATTGAGATCATTAAATAATTGGGATGCAAGGTGTGCTAAGTTTTTCAGGTTTTCTTTGATAACAAAAGATTCTATGGTATTATTATTTTGTTCTTTTAAAATAGAGAATGCAGATCTAGTCGAATTGGTAGAAAAAAGCAAAAGATTATTTTGTAGCTTTAAATACTTGGGATAAGGCATTAGTATAGGCTTTATCTCGACTGTTTCATCAGGATTAAATTGGATATATTTCAAGCCCCCGACAGCACACCCATATTGATCTTGCTTCCCAATAGGTTCATGCAGAATGTCTATCTCAAAATGACATGCCAATCTGGCGATTTCATAATTTGGAAGATTCTTGTCTTGATAATGACAACACAAATTCACTAATCCGCATGTGAATGCAGATGAAGATCCCATTCCAGTCCCTGCGGGAATATCTGCTGTTGAATTGAAGTCAACGTTGCTGATACCAAAATAACGGAAAACTTCTCTTATTATGTTATGATTTATTTCATCTACAGAACCGACTTCTTCTGTTTTTGAATATTTTAAAAGATATCTCGAAGGATGAAAATATTCATGCATAGATAAATATATGTATTTGTCAATGCAGGTTGAAATTACGCCACCTGGATAATCTTTATAGAAACTTTTAAGATCAGTACCTCCGCCAACTAAGCTAATCCGAAAAGGTGTTTTACTTATTATCATTTTTTGTTTATTTTGCAGTCATTATTATGTTATTATGACGAAGGAGTTTTTGCGTTTGAATAAATGCATTTGCATCAATTTCTTGGTTTTTGATCCAATCAACATATGCACTAAGAGTATCTTCCTCTGAGTATATTGGCTTCCACCCTAATTTCTTTATTTTAGAGATATCAGAAACAGCATGGCGAATATCACCTATTCTGAATTCTTTTTTAAATGAAAAAGAATATGAACATCCTATTTTATCTGCTAAAACTTTTGCTAAATTATCTATAGACCAAGCTATTTCTCCTCCTACGTTATATATTTGGTAATTAGAATCAGGTGCTTCAAGCACAATCATATTTGCATTCGCCACATCAAATACTGATACAAAATCTCTTAGGGATTTATTATCCTCAAACGTTGCAAGAGGCCGATTAAGTAATAAATTAATGGCAAAAGTTCTTAGTGCTCCAGAGTATGTGTTTTTAAGTGATTGCCTCGGCCCATGTACTATTGAATATCTCATTGCGACACTAGGAATACTATACAATCTCCCAAGCTGCAATGCTAATTTTTCTTGAAAATATTTAGATAAAGCATAATGGTTGGGCGGATTTTGATAATACTCTATATTTTTACAATATTTTGCAGGTCCAGAGCATTTAGGACATAAATGATCCCATTGACCCTGTAACATTTTATTTTTATTCCTGATTGGAGCTTGAAACCGTCCATGTATAGGGCATTCCCATTCACCCTCACCGTATACAAATTGAGAGGAGGCTACTATAATTTTTTCAATAGGTAAATTATTCTTTACAATCAATTCATATATTAAAGCAGTACCTCCAACATTGACGTCCATAAATAATTGAAAATCTGGATTAAGATCCATTTCTGCCGCAAGATGGATAATATAATTGACTTTTTTTATTTCACATACCATTTTCTCCCTATCCTGAACATCTCCATAAACTCTTATGGCTGCTGGATTAATATAACTTGGCCATTTTCCATTATGTGTTTTACTGTGAAGTTTATCATAAATGATAACTTCATAGCCACGATTAATTAATAAATCTGCAGTGTGTGATCCAATAAAGCCAGCACCTCCAGTTATTAATACTTTTTTTTTCATTATACAGCCTAATATATTTTCAAAAATGATCGTTTTTTGAACTTTATAACATTATAGCTTAATTATTAAGTCTGCCTTATTTTTTGACTCCTTAACCAATTCAGATTCATCTTGCATTCTTTTTTTATACAGTATTTGAATTTCCTTGTCCGCTATTTTTTTTGTTTTGTAAAAATCCGTAAATCGTTTTTCTCTCATTTCTTCATCAATTTCGATATACATTCTCATTGCTGAAATACTATTTAAATATGGATGATCTAAAGCAATTACTCCATCAAAAAAAATAACTTTGACATCTTTTACTGTAATGAGAATTTTATTGGAAGAAATCGAGCGAGTTAACGGTTCATAGGGAAATATTAAAATCTCCTCTTTGTCAAGGAGATTTGAAATGTCATTGGAAATTTGATCATACTGATATCGATCCTTTACCGTCATCGCCAAATTCCTTTTTTCTAACGGCAAGATCCAATGATCTAATGCAATTGATGTTGATGAAATGTTGTTTTTTTTTAATTTTTGTTGAATATAGTTAATCAATGTAGATTTGCCGGAACGGGCCAAGCCTCCTACTGCAATAAACATTTTTTTGCTTCCTTTTTGAAAAGCAATAATTTTTGCAATGCATTGGCATACTGTAGCATTTAATTCCATTGTCAGTATTTCATTTACCGCAGTGAGAAGGTTCTCAGATTTAAAGGAAGGTATAACATCATATTTTTTATCATTTCCGGCATATCCAGTATTAACAAGATTTGTTTGTAGCCCCGCGTTTATTCCAGTTAGAATATCTGTTGTACTATCACCAATAAAATAGGAATCTTGAAGGTCAATGTTGAATTCTTTTTCAGCTTTTTCGATCATGCCAGGATTGGGTTTCCTACAACTACATTCTGTTTTTAGCTCTTTAATTTCGCCATCATACCCGTCATCCGGATGATGAGGACAAAAGTATATCTTATCTAAATATGCTCCTTCCAACCCTAAAAGATATTCCATTTTATTGTGGATATCTTTTATTCCATGAAAAGTACACATGCCTTTGGCAATCACAGGTTGATTTGTTACCACAATTGCAAGAAAATCAGACTGATTAATTTTTTTTATTGCCTCTGTTGCCCCTTCAAGCAGTTTAAATTCAGATGCATGTTTTAGATTGTTGACTTCTTCGTTTATTACACCATCACGATCAAGAAAAAAGGCTTTCCTTTTGAATTCGTTATTAAGACGTTTGACTTTGCCATTCATTAGGTCTGTTTCGATTTTCAACAGTCTGTCAGATGTCCCTATGTCCTTAATATATTCGGCAGAACGATATCCCATAAGAGAAAGTCCCTTATCAATTAAGGTTGGGAAGATATCTTTTCCGAAATCACATTGTTTGTTTGAGGGAATAAAATCGAATATTTGCTCAGATAAAATATATAGCGCCGCATTAACAAGGTTAGGTTTATAATTATTGTCATGTGGTTTTGGGAAAAACTTAATAATTTTGTTTGACATTTCATCGATATTAATCAAATCACTATCGTAAGGATGGTCATTAGGATGCACCAATAAGGTTCCCATACTTGGGAATTGATAGTCAAAATCAATCATCCTTCTTAAATTGATATCCATTATAGTATCTCCGTAAAATACCATAAACCTTTCTTTTATTACGAATTCCAATTGTTTTATTGCTCCTGCAGTTCCAAGTGCTTCTTTCTCTACGAGATGGTGGATATTTACACCCCATTTTGAACCGTCTTTAAAGTAATTCTCAATTACGTGAGCCATAAATCCTGAAAGAATATAAATATTAGTTATCCCATATTTTTTGGATAGTTCGATTTGATATTCCAAAATCGGCTTTCCGTTAATTGGTAACATTGGTTTAGGTAAATCTGTCCTTCCCAATCTGGTTCCTTTGCCGCCTGCAATTATGGCTAAAATCATGATGTAATTTTATAAAGGCAATACTTCTGGCTTTAAAAAAGTTTTGAAAATACGAATGATTTTTTTAGTTGCTCTTTTCAGGTAATCTAATGATATTAATGTTGGCTTTAATAAAAAACTATTTCGAAGAACTTTTGCTAACCAATGCCTATTAAAATATGAATGCATCTCCAATATTATCGAAAACGCTAATCGATTCTCTGAGTATATGAATCTTAAAATAGCTTCATCTAAATAAAGTAGATATTTCAGTACGTCATTCGAAAAATTCCCAGATTTTTTTAATCTATTTGACAAAGCAATCAAATGAGGGTGAATAGGAAGCTTATTATGCTGTTTTGTGTCCTGATTAAGTACGTTTCCATACCACCGGGATAACACTCTTTTTGAAAACGCATAACTAAACTCAATTGCTAAAATGTCATGTAAATACTGATCTTCTCCATCTAATCCAGGAACAGCAACAAAAAAATCACAACACTTATTTTGAAATTGTGGTTTTGGAACTAAATTAAGCTTATCTTCATGCCAATTGACTCTCTGTTTAAATGAATTAACACATTCGGTAATAACCCCACCTGAACAATCGATAATATAACTATTTGATAAAGTGTGAGAACCAATTAACACTGGAAACCCTCCAACGCTCATAAAGGCAGACTTTTTTATTGCTACAGATGAAGTGTGAACCCCCCATCCGGTAAGTCTCCTTGCAAAATAATCCTTGAGTACACCATGATCGCCCAAACCATCGACGATCACTTTATTTCTGTAAGAGCCGTACTCACAATAATATCCAGTAATAAATGCAGAACAATATGGATACGTCTTATATAAAAAATTAATCTCGCAGAGGTAATTAGAATCCCACTCATCATCTGCATCAATAAAGGTAATAAAATCATACTTTGATACAGACACACCAAAATTTTTAGCTGCAGATATTCCCAAATTATCCTGTGGGAAAATTATTAATCTTGGATCAGAAAAAGACTCAAGAACTTGCAATGAATTATCTGTTGAACCGCCATCAACACAGATCAATTCAAATTCATTATATTTCTGATTAAGGACGGATGAAACACTTCTGTTTAAATAACCCCCTTTATTGTAGACGGACATAACTACACTAATTGACATGGCAAATCATCTTCTTTTGAATGAATTTCTGCAATAAAAAATAATACGAGACCTTTGCACAACTCGTCAAGTTTTTCATCCTTATTTAATGAATTTTTTTTTAAAATCAATTAACATGCGTGTAATAAATGGTAGTCTTAACAGCACATATGTGCAAAATAATTTAATTATCATTGTTATTGAGCGGTTGTAATAGTACCGCGATGAACAAACTCTATGAAAATAGTATCGTGCCTGCTTATTCTTGCCTGGCCTAACAGAAAACAATAACAATGAGTTAAAAAAACAAAGGTAAGGCTGTGCTTGCACATCCACACCACTGATTTTTTTTGCAAGCTCAACCCGCACAGCGTGCTCAAGCGGCAAGTCAAGAATGGATGAAGAGCCTATCCAGAAGTCTATCAAAGAAAGTCTTGTTTCACCCTCAGGGATTTGTATGCATGATTCAATAATCTTTTCCGGAGATAATATACACACGCTATCTTCATTCATGTTCATTAAAGGGATCACAAATTGCGGTGCATTTGAATAACAATATTGATAACCATAGCTAATTGATTTTATTTTACGCATATTTATCAATGAGTTACCGACCAAGATGATGTTGCCGAGAGAACCCATTTCCTTCACAAAAGACAATTTCCCTTTCGCAACGGTCAATTTATGCCTTGGTGAGTGCTCCTTACTAGGAGAATAGAAATTTATTAAGGTTGCTTCAGGGAATTGAAGCATATATCGCTTTAATGTTGTAACAATATTATTAGAGACTTTTCTCGAATCACCGATTAAACATAGCCACTGAGTTCTGCACAGTTCATAGCAACGAACAATATTAGCATTCCCACCGATATCAAACGAATTCCTTACAATCCCAAATTCAAACAACCTGTTTGAGGGAATTACATCATCAATTTCATCCTGCACAGGTTTATAAGAACAGTTATCTATAATAAGTAGTCTGCTATCTTCATCAAGTTGTGGAACTAATGTCCGCAAATTCTCCTTCAAGTTATCAATTCTATTTCTAGTCGGGATAGCGAAAGTAAGTTTTGGTTTATTCATCATGACCACAGATCAATCGTCGTTGTCATCTATAGCGTATAGGGCAATACATCTCTCTTAATGTCAGCAAGTTCTATAGAAGCACCAAAACAACAGACCTCAGTTTCGCTATTCCAATAGGGTACTGTCTGCTCGCTGAAAGAAATACCTTTAATTGTTAATAATGTCTTTACGTCTTCAGCATAAGGGTGTCTTTCTGATGACTTCTGATGACTATTGCTAAAGATATCCAACTAAACAATGAAAATGATAGAGAGCTTATCAAAATATTTTCGTTAACAACTGAGACTTTATCCAGTCCTTGATAAATAGATTGAAAGAGGGTACCGAATAACGCCAATCCACTGATTACCGAAAAGAAGGCCCATGCGAAAAAAACATTAACGGATTTATCGTTAAAGAAAAAATAGCCCATTATAACAAGGGCAACAACTGCTATGGGAATAGTAACAAGATAAAATCGAATTGCGTAATTATATACAGCGACATAAATAATTGCGCATGATATTTCTTTCTGTTATACTCCGAGCGGAGAGGAGGATGCCATGCGCAAACTTGAAATCAAAGATGCAGATATCATTAGAATTGCAGTGCAACAAGAAATTCTCAGATCCGAGGAGTCGCGATATGATCACCGGCTCCACGGAATCATGCTTGTA
>JACQZP010000029.1 GCA_016213825.1 Acetobacterium woodii
AAATTGAGGATACAGAAAGCGGTCTGCTGATGATCTGGAAGAAGAACCCCAGGCCTATGGTTGCACGTCTCATCGAGCATGCAAAGAGCTTTTATATAGATTTAAAATAGTGTGGTACAGTTGCGGCATTATTTATGTCATTCCATACAGTTATGTGTGACTTGTATGAGACTTACTCATCAACTTCAAGGTTATTTTTTGGGGACTGCGCTGAAAATTTTCCACTATGTAAAAGCAGTATCATATGCATAGGAGGATGAGGAAAATAGTAAGCAATAACAGCAAATATTCTGAGGAAATGAGAGAACGAACTGCAAGACATATCATAGAAACAGGAAAATCTGCCACAAGCATGGCAGAGGAATTAGGAATCGATACGAACACGGTATGTCGTTGGGTAAGAGATTATCGGAGAAAACATAATCTTCCCAGCTACGCCGAAAGCAAGGGTATAAAACGATCAGAGAATAAAGGCAAGAATATTTCCTGTGTAGATAAAAAACTTTGATCAACTTCAGCCTCGAAATTTGTCTAAGAACGCAAAAAATAATACAATTTAGCGTAAATGGCATTACGCTAAAAAGTATATTGTTAAATATTGGTATTAGATCTAAAAAACTCAAGTATTTATATTAAAAGGGAGTGAATCTTGCCCCAATCTTTTCTCTGTCCGGTCCATTTTTTGGTGATATCCATGGTTGCCAGATACAGCATTTTAAAGAGACTGTCATCCGTTGGGTATAATGATTTTTGCTTCAATGTCCTGAGTCAGGGTATTTTTGTGTTTGGGCATCAATTGGGGTTCAAACTCCCCATTCCGGTCTCTGAGAACGTCAATTTCCAGATCGCCCAGACTGGTATGGACCGTTTTCTTCGAATAACCGTTCCGGCTGTTCTCGGTTTCCTTGTACTGATAAATCATAACGGGTATAGCCCAGTTCGTCATCCAATTCAGCAGTGAGACCGTCTTCCAGCACGTGTCGCATCATTTCCTTCATCAGTTCCTGAATATCATTTGGATCTTAGGTGGGATTCTCACTTAAAAAACTTTCCCCTAATTTCCGACGATTCTTTTCCTCGTTACTTTCGTTTCTTCTTGCCATAATAAAAACCTCCTGGCTAATGTATTTATTCTACATCAACCACGAGGTTTACAAAATTTTTGACCTGTCTCTCTTATCCTGATATTATTGTTTATGTGCCAACCCTGACCATTTTTATGGGCAGTGTTCTCATGGGAGTACCGATTTCAGCAATGCTACCAAACTCCTATGTACTTTTTTACCATTCTTTTGTATCGGATTAATGCTACTTATGGTTTTCAGCGGTTTAATTTATTAAACATTCGATGAAATGTGCCGGAATGCCTGTCAAAACTAAACAGGAAGTAGCATAACCATCGATTTTTACCCCAAGCTTGAAAACTAACCTTTTATGTCTGATAACCGAAAGGGGCTTTTGCAAAATTGCGAATATGCAACGGTGCAAAAGCCCTTTTTATTTGCGGTTAAGAAAGTAAGACTTCAAAATCTTACTGATTGTGATCGCATTAGTTCTGAGCGGGCAGTCAAGCAGATGGAAGTACATAAATTATGATGTGATTTTTTTTCGCCATCGGCTGATGAGCTTTATTTCTTCTGACTGAAGCATACCGCAATATGGGACAATATCCTTTGCTATTTCGCCATTTCTGATACTATATAGTCGTTTCTAAACACAAACTGGTCTAAATTCTGAAACAAGCCGGACTTCTCAAAGGGTCACTACAATAACCGAATGGATTCCACTTTTTACAAAGGATTTAATATATTCTATATCACTATTTGTCACCTGATTTTGGTTCCTTAGTAAAGCCAGAAGTCCATTGATAATAAATATTGCAAGTACACGGAATATTCGATATTGAGTTATGTCAATATTCCGACGATTCATTTCTTCCATAATCGCATTATCTATTTTTTCGGTAAAGTAACCGCTATTGGTATTAAAATGAACGATATTATCAACTCGGCAATCTGATAATGACCAATACAAATTATCAATAAAACTATCTGGATCATCAAACAACTTTGGGAATTCAGCAAGGTTATTAATAATATAATCGATGGTTTCTTTTTCAAGCTTCTTAATAAGGTCAAAAATAGTTTCATAATGAGCATAGAATGTTGATTTATTAATTTCTGCTCTTTGTGCCAGTTCGCGAACCGTTATTTTGCTTACCTCTTTTTCCTGGCTCAGTTGATGAAACGCTTTTCTGATTGCTTTCTCTGTTTTTATACTTCTCAAATCATTTTTATTCATCTGTTTTGAGTTATCCACATTTTTCCTTCTTTCATTTTCGTTTATCCAACCAAATTATTAAAAAGTGTCGTTTACCCTACTATTCTCAGCTTAATTGATGGTTGTAATGTTTTATTCCCTTTGTTAGTATAACCATAACAAATAATATATACAACAATTTTTGGTTATCAGACAGATGTTGTTTTGCAGAGAAAGGATGTTTCGATTGTATAATTTCAACGATTTTAAATTAATTACAGAAAACAATCACAAAAGAATTACGACACTGTTTGATGCTATCATTGCAATTGCTATGACAATGATGGCATTAGCGATCTCAGTCACAGGCTATCAAACCTTTGATATCCAAACACTACTGATGTTATTTGATAAAATCACGGTATATCTGATCAGTTTCATAGCACTCGCCAGCATTTGGGGGATACATACTATTTTGTATTCTTCATTTATGACACTTGGCAGTCTTGGGAGCATTTTAATGAATATTGTATTAATGTTTTTGATCACAATCTTCCCAATACTGACGAAACTTATGTCCGAATTCCATCAAAATATCATGCTGCAATATATTTACGTTGGCTGCTTCTTAATAATGGAATTAATAATGGGACTCTTTCTTCTTTTGGCCAAACGGCAAACTATTAATAGCCGCAAAATGCAGCTAGAAAAAGTAAGATACTTTATCGAATTAAAAAATAGTTTTCAGAAAGAGCCCTCCACTGATTTAGATATTATCCATAACAAACTGATATTGGCTGAGAAGTACTTTTTTAACAAAGAACTCTCAAATAGCTTATTTCAGGAACTATTGCTTACTTTACCTGAGCAGATACAAAAACAATATCATCAACAAAAATTACACAACAGGATGGCTTATTCAAAAGCATTATCGTTTTTAATAACGATGTTTTTTGTTGTGACTACTTCCGTCGCGATATTAATTAAGAACCCCTTGTGGTGTTATTTCATTATTCTCATTGGAGGATTAAGCAGCATACTCAGCAATATTTTAATTAGTCAGTATTATAAAAAGAAAGGATCGATGTAAAATGAAAATGAAATACATGGAATACAAAGCACGTGAGATTGATAAACTGGAAATAAATTGTCGTATTTATAACATCTGCGTTCTAAACTCCTTAAGTGACAAGATAGAAATCACCTGGTGCGATACGATTATGCGTACTCTTGATATTAAACCAGAAGGTAACCAACTTAATATTACAGATCATGCTGCGATTGGAATTTATGGAACATTAGCTTTGATTGATTTAAAGAAAGATTCGCAGTTACTTATAAAAGTGCCTACAGACTTTAAGGGAAAACTGATTTTTCAAACCAAAGAAGACAAAATACGGCTCACCGATGTATCTATTTTAGGAAATATTGGAATCTCTTCAAATTCAGGAGAAATACTTTTAGAAAATGCAAATGCCAACCTTATCGATATCCGTGTTAATCATGGAAATATCAATTGCTATGCTGTGAATGTATCGGATCTGTTGGATATATCATCAGAAAATGGAAAAATTGATTGTTTCATTAATAGTCCTGAAGAAAACTATACTGTATTTTGCCAAACCAGGAACCGTCGATGTAATTATCCCGAAACAAGTGGTACCGGAGAACGAAAACTTCGAATTGTTTCAAAAATGAGTGCCATTAACATCCAATTCCAAGATGGTGTAATCGCTAGAAAATCTTCGCAACGATACAATCGACATGGCTCTTTTAAAGACTGGTAAAAATTTTTCACAATTTTAGTATCTATTGATAATTAATTATTGTAACGATATCCTAGATAAAATATCATTTGGTTTCAATATTTTTTAAGATAAACCTATGTTTTTTGCCATCGGTCGATCGTTTATTACGGCAATCATGCAGAGAGGCAGAAGTCTAAAAATTATTCTGCACTTCTGCCTCTAGTATCAAAATTCATTTCATCTACCCCATCTTAACACTTAATAGGATAAGATCGATTGTTTATACATATTGGTTCATAAATTCAGCACTTTGCTGGAATGATTTTACTGGCGATTTTTCAACCCAGTTTTTGTGGGTTTCCAAAACTACTGCTGCCACGCTATTTTTCTTTGCTGTTTCAACCATTTCTACGAGATTCATATTTCCATATCCAAGCTCCATACTGTCTGACTTTAAAATAGAACCGGTTTTTCCTGTCACCCGAGCTCCCCGGTCATTGATATGATAAAGTTTCATTCGCTTTCCCAGTTTTTTCATCAATGCCAGTACATCCACGCCAGTTTCTGTTGGCCAGTAAGAATCAAATTCAAAGTTGACATATTCCTGATCCGTCTTTTCTATTAATAGATCAAATGCCGTCTTCCCCTGTGCCACTTTTCGAAACTCGCAGTTGTGATTATGATAAAGTAAGAAAATTCCGCCTTGTTTCAAAATTTCTCCCGCTCCATTTAGTTTTTCAGCTAATTCCAGCACTGCTGTTTTATCAGAATAGTCAAAATGATGCATCCCTGTTACCACCACGTAATTGGTGTGGAAAGACTTTGCTTCCTCTATGATTTCCTCAGGAGCCTTTAGAATACTTCCGAGATCTTCATGAATACTGACCACCTTAAGCCCTGATTCTGCTATCAATTGCTGCCAATCCAGGTTGCCGCTTTTACCCATGGGCATACCGGCAAGTCTAGTCACGATACGAATCGTCATTGGCATCTTCTTAATCATAAATCCACAAAGCTCTATTCCATCGTAGCCGGCTTCGATCATCAGCTTAATCGTTTCTTTGGCTTTTTTCTCGGTGCCTATCACGGTGCGCAGCTGAAATTGTTGTATTGCTTTTACTGTCATGTTATCGCTTGAATAATATATCCATAAGATAAATCATTCATCTCCCTTTATTTTTGGATTGTATTGCTAACAGTGTAAATATATTGTACATATTTATCAAGACCCTCAATCCGTTTTTAGTATTTAATGTTCATAGGCTGTCATTACTTTATTCATCATGCTCATGGCAAAAATTGAACTGATTTTATATAACACATTCATGACATTACAATCTTTTCCAATATAAGTACGCAGTTTTTTCTTTTCCATCGACTTGATGATCAGTTCTGCCGCTTTTTCAGATGTTAATAGCATATTGGTTTTGCTGTTCTCAACTGATACACTATTGGGGATCTTTGAATTTCTCATGATATCCGTCGCAATCCCACCGGGAATAACCACCGATACAGAGACATTTGTATCTTTTAATTCTGAAGACAATCCTTCTGTGAGTAGTTTTACTGCTGCTTTGGATGCACCATACACACTTTGCCCGGGAACTGGTAAGAAGCCTCCCATACTTGAAACATTTACGATATGTGCTTCCGGACATTTCAGCAAGTGTGGCAAAAATGCTTTTACCATATACAAAGTTCCGTAGAAATTGATATTCATTACACGTTCAATCCGTTCCATATCCAATTCATTCAATTCGACAAAAGGTTGAATGATACCTGCATTGTTGATGATGCCGTCTACCTTCCCATGCTCTTGCATGACTGTTCTTGCAAATGCGAAAACAACTTCTTTATTTGATATATCAACCACATAGGTAAATAGTTTGTTTTTGTTTCCGGCAACTTTCATTGTTTCGTTTAATGCTTCCGGATTAATATCGACTGCTAGTACGGTCGCCCCTTTGTTAAGGAGCTGTAAAACCAACGCTCTTCCAACACCATTTCCACCACCGGTTACAACAATATTTTTTCCTTGTGCTTTCATCATTTTCTCCTTTATATTGTGAATAATCATATTACTTAAAGTTACTTTTTAGCGCTCCTGAAAACTATTGCGATTTCATTTGAAAGGCGATGGCGGCTTTTATTTAAGTACCATCGCCTTTTCTTGAAAATATTCAGTTTTCGTTTGCCATCAGAAACCGGACTGGCGATAAGGTCTCTTCATCATCCTCATCAGATAAGGTGGTTATACTGGTGCCACATTCCTTATCCACAACACAACGCACTTTGCTCAGTTCTTCTTCCATCAGAAAAGGGGAATGAGCAGTAATCATAATTTGATAATTTGACGAAAGCTTCCCGATCAGTCGCATCAGGTCTTTTTGAGCAATCGAATGAAGATTTAAACCTGGCTCATCCAATAAAAAAATATAAGGACTGGCTTTGGCTTCATTTACTTTTTCAATTGCACTAAACCAGACCCAAAATGAGAAAAACCAGTTAAATCCTCGACTCCGGTTTTCTAACGGAAGCGATACCATCTTTTTTAGATTTTGAACGCGAATTTCCATAAAGGTCTCATAGGTTGTCGCAAGCTCCGCTTTTTTTCCTCCGATATAGCCGAGAAAGCTTTTTTTTCGGTCAACTTTTTTATGCTCTGTTTCTTCCCGGATGATTTCAAATTCAATCCGCAAATTCTGGTTTGTTCGCCAGTATTTAAGTAGTTCTTTGGTCATGTTTGCCTGCGTAATTTCTATTTCCGACTTATAGGCTTCAAAATCCTGGGCATTCAATACCTCATCCAGATCAATGTCTGCCAGTTTCAAAAACATCTTCGCCGTTTTTTCTGCTTCAGTCAGGTTTTCTTCTTTTAAAAGACGGTTCAAGGAAACTCTTGAAGGCAGCAAATGATAATCGCCATAATACATAAACTTGGGAATATTTGGCAGTAAATACTTTCTAAATACATATTCATTAATCGGATTTTCCCATTGCAGAATATTTTCAAAATACTGATCGAGATTTTCCAGTGAATTGATCTCCTCTGGTGATGTATCAGCGGACAGGTTTTTTATGAATTCCTGAAAGCCTTCCATATTTCTGATGTGTGCCAGTTTTTTTTGATACTTTAGAATATTCCCATCTACTTTTGAAGCATATGCCTCCCAAAAATCTTTTGGTTGGTATTCAAAAGCATTATTAATGATTTGATGTTTGCCAAGATAATTGGTGATTCGAGAAAACCCGATTCCTTCAACTGGTAGATGCATTTCGGATTCGATCGCTGCTGACAATTCCTCTGCTACATGATAATGGAGGGTTACCGCCAAGGGGGTACCTACGGCTTTATCAAGGTTTCTTTTTTTGATTCGCGGATAATCGAATGTCGGATTGTAAGCATATTTAGGATCACTGCTGTCAAAATAGTTGGCTTTAGCCAGGGCTTCCAGAACACTGGTTTTACCTGCTTCATTTTTCCCCATCAATAAAGTGACATCTTTTTCAATCTCAAAAGTCTGTTCAGTTTCAATGCATTTATACTGATGAATTGTTGCTCTTATTAAATTAATCCTCATTTTTTTACAGCCTTTCCTAATCTCTTCGAATCAGATTTAGCAGCTTTTCAAAAAATCCTGGTTCTGTTTTTACTTCTTCCACAACTTTTGTTTCATCTGGTATTTCCACACCTTCTGCAGCGAGGGCATAAGAAACTTTTCCCATATGCGTGTTTTGAGCAGAAACATAAGAAACCGGTACATCACTCGTTGGCACTGCATTGATTGTCACATCATCCATCTCAAAATCCTTTACTTCCGTTGTCACTTCAAACTCTGCCTCCGTTGCTGGCATCACCATAAAAGTCAGCTTCTCATCAGAACCGGCATCAGACAGCTCCGCACCGTTTGCCTGAATATTTTTACACTTCTCGGTATCCAGGTTTAGCCCAATCTGAAGCCGGTAGTTATTAAAAAAGGTGTCATTAACTTGAGCTGGATTTTTCAGAGCCTTGATATGCATTTTCAGATTCCCATCAGCTCCAGCTAATTCATCCAGCTTTACGCTCTTATCATCCAAAGTATAGGAAATTTCAAATTTCCAGGGCAGTTGCGCATTATTAAGCTCACCCTGATAAAAGAATTTCCCATTCTCTGAGTAAAAACTGTATTCATCCTCATCTTTTTCAATGGTGTCCAGATTGGTAAGGTTTTTAACCACTGCATAATCACCATAATCAGTTATTTCCCCTTCTTTTGTAACTGTAAAGGTATTGACGACATAAGAATTTATCACTTTCCCCTCATAATCCAATGAAACATAGACATTTTCATTTTTAGAATATTCTGCATCTGAAGCAGCAAAAACGCCCGTTGTCAATGACAACCCCAATCCAACTGTTATTGCGCCAATGGTAAGTCCTTTGACTATTGTCTTTTTATTCATTCTTATTACCTCCTGTTATCCATGGTACCGAATCATCAACATCATCGCCAATATTCACCAACATTGTTTCTCCTGATAAAACCGGCACCCGCTTTTTCAGTCCCGATTTATTCCACTGCCCTTCGGGATTGGCATCTTTTTCACCACTCTGATAAAAATCTGACTTCCAGGTAGTCAGTGGAATCAGTTTATCGGTCATTAATAGCAATGCCGGCAAGAATAGACACACCAGAACCAAGGGAATCAATGCACCTCTCCCGATGAGCATACCCAGCGCAGCAACCATTGCATTGGTTGATACCAGCGCCAGTGAAAAACCTGCGAAGGCAAGAATCGCCGCTGAAACCAGAATCGCCGAAATGACATCGGTCACTGTTTTTTCCATTGCCTTTTGGGCGGGCATCAGCTTGCGGTTTTTCATGTAATGATCCGTCAGAAAAATTGCATAATCGATCGTGGCCCCCATTTGAAGAGCACTCACCACTAGAAAACCAACATAAATTAGACTGCTGCCGGTAAAGAAAGGCACCGCCATATTAATCCAAATAGCACATTTAATGGTCAGAATCAATAAGACAGGAATTAGCCAGGATCTAAACATCACCGCAAGTACGATAAATATTGAAAGGACGGTCAGGAAATTGACCACCTTATTATCACTTTCCACTGTATTCTTCATATCATAAAGATTAGCACTCTGTCCACAGGACAATGTTTCATCGCCGTAATAAGTAGCCGCTTCAGCACGGACATTTTTGACCAGATTAAAAGATTCACTGCTTTCGTCCGGCAGATTTGAAAAAACGATCAACCGAGCATAATTGTCCGAATAAAAATTGTCGGTAACGTTATCCGGCACCACTGTTTCCGGTATTTTATTTCCAACCGCCGTAGTATAAGATTCTACCTTAGTGACATAATCCATTTTACTAATGGAATCGGCAAGCAGCATTTCTTTGGTACTGTCCCCTTTGGGCACAAGCAATACAAGAACATTATCAACGCCAAACTTTTCCTCAATTGTCTGTGTTGCGATGGAATGACCCGAAGCATCACCACTTCCATAAATGAACTGATTTTCACTTTGGCCTAAGTAACAAAAGAAAGAAATTATAGCAATTACCAGAAAAATCGGGATATGTCTTTTAACTGCCAGTTTTCCAACCTTTTTAAAACTTGGCAGAAAAGATCTGTGTCTGGTCTTATCAATCCACTTATTGAAAAGCAGAATCATTGCTGGTAAAAATGTCAAACAAAATACCAGACTCAACGTCACTCCTTTGACCAGACTTATTCCCATATCCGGACCAATTTTGAAATTCATGGCGATCAACGCCATAAATCCGAAGATGGCGGTTAAGGCACTGGCCACGATTGTTGCGGTCGAATCTTTCATTGCCAGTTTCATGGCTTTAGCATCATTTTTTTCAGTTTTTCTGCGCGCCGCAAAACTCGCTGAAAGGATCACCGCATAGTCCAATGAAACTGCCATCTGGAGAATCGGTACGACTGCCAAAGTTACATACGATATTTCCCCCCGAAAAATTTCGGTTCCAAGATTCAATAACACAGCAGCGCCCATGACCAACAGGTAAATAAAGGGTTCAACCCAACTGGTTGTGGCAAGAATCAGAATTAATATGATCAGTGGTCCCAACAAACAAACCGCCTTGATGGATTCAGCGGATGCCAACCGTTGAGCATCAGCTTGCTCGACGGCGGTCCCCGACATCATCACCTTGTCCCCCAACCGTGACTGAATCTGATCGGTGACTGACTGTTCCTTTCCATCAGCAATAGCGACTGAGAAGAGGGCATCCCCATCTTTATAATAATCATCAATAATCGTCTGATCCTGGTTTTCCAATGGCACATGTGTATCCACTACGTCATCCAGCCAGTTAACTTTTTCAACCCCAGCGATCCCTTCAATCTGTGATTTAAGGGCCAGGCCCTCTTCAATGCTGACATTTTCCATTAATACATTACAATTGGGAATCGCTTCGCCAAATTCGTTTTTCAATGTGTTGAGCGCAATGGTTGAATTGGCGTCATCCGGCAAGTAATCAGTCATGTTGTAGTTGATCCCAACCCGAAAAAAGCACAGGGCAGAAATCAAGGTCAAAATTAGTGCAATCAGCACGATGCCTTTTTTATGTTTTACAATACTTTCAGTAAATCGTTCCACTTTTTTCCTCCTTTTTGTTAAATGACTCAGGTTTGGTGAAAATTGTCGGTTTCAATCTCTCTTTCTATTCCTCCTTTAAAGTGTTATATTTTGCTTTGTCTATCCACTATTTTCATCGGCCTATCACCGAGACAAAGTATAACTTTGTAAGGTAACATCAAAGTAAAAACATATATTTTTTTCTGCATTTTTAAAATCTTTACTTTTTCTACTTAATAATCCGGTTGATTACTAGATAAAGCTTTTTAGTTTATCCTGTCATTATTAATAAAACCAGCTCAACCTATTGTTGGAAGACGAAGTTTCTGCTAGTATTATGTGATATGCTTATGTTTTTTACGTTGTTGTTACTTTTAAAAAATATAATATTGTAGAACTAAACTTATTTATTTGAGAAAGTGGATGTAATTTAGCAGAAATACATTCTTTAGGAGATTATATGGCGACTATTCTTATAGCAGAAGATGATATGAATATTCAATTACTGATGACCGAACGGCTTACGCCATTCTACACTATTTTGTGTGCCAATAATGGCGATGAAGCTCTGACAATTATTGAAAACCAACCCATTGATCTATTGATTACAGATATTATGATGCCTGAAATGGATGGCTTTGAACTGATTAAAACGCTGCGCCAGGATAACTATCAGCTCCCTGTGCTGATTCTCACTGCCAAACAATCCTTTGACGATAAACAGACGGGTTTTTACTATGGTACGGATGACTATCTAACAAAGCCCGTTAATTATGATGAGCTTCATTGGCGCATCGATGCTTTGCTTCGTCGAGCCAATATTGCCAATGAAAAAATAATCCGTATCGGCGATGTCGTCATCGATCAATCCGGCTATACCTTTTTTAAAGGCGACCGCAAAGTAGATCTTAATAAAAAAGAATTTGAGTTACTTTTTAAATTTCTTTCATATCCCGGAGTGATTTTTACAAAAAATCAGCTTCTTGATGATATCTGGGGGTTCGACTCAGAAAGCAGTGAAGATACTGTCAAAACCCATATCAATCGCTTGCGAAATCAAGTTTCTGAATTTAATGAATTCCAGATAATTACCATAAAAGGACTAGGTTACAAAGGTGTTATTAATGAATCATGAAGCAGAAAAGAAGGATACACATCAATTTAAGACAAAAAAAATGAAAACCTCTCAATACATCACACTCTGGTTAGTCATACCAAGCCTGTTAATTATTATCGGTTCCATTAGTATTGCAGCTTTTGTTGACTACGTTGTCAACGTCTGGGTTTATCACAATCTGGACTATCACCCTATTGCAGCTCTTGGCATGATTTTTCCCATGGAAATTCTGATGGGCAGCCTCTATATTGTCTTTTCAAAACTCTTTTACAGCTATACTGCTGAACTAGCTAATGCTATTTCAAAAATTGCCAATGGCGAGTTCAATGTTTTACTGGAAGAAAATCATGGTGGGCCTTTAAAAGAAGTCTATCAGAATTTCAATCTGATGAGCAAAGAGCTGACAGGTGTTCAAACCCTCCGTAATGATTTTATCAACGACTTTTCTCATGAGTTCAAAACGCCTTTATCTTCCATCAACGGATTTGCCAACCTTCTGCTTGAGGGCGATCTGTCCCCTGAACGTGAACAACAATATTTAACGATCATTGCCAAAGAAAGTGCCCGACTTGCCGACCTGACACAAAGCCAACTGCTGCTTTCTAAAATTGAATCCCAGCAGATCATTGTTAATAAAACCCCTTTTTCCCTGGATGAGCAAATCCGGCAATGCGTGATCATCCTTTCTTCAAAATGGGAATCTAAACAATTGAATCTTTCTCTGGAACTGACGCGGATTACCTACACCGGTGATGCGGCCTTACTGCAGCATCTTTGGCTTAATCTTTTAAGCAATGCCATCAAATATACACCGGATCACGGTGACCTCTCCATTAGTTCCAATATAGAAAAGGAGCATGTTCAAATAAGTATTAGTGATACCGGCATCGGTATACCTCAATCGGAACTGGATATAATTTTTAATAAATACTACCAATCCAACCCAAGCTATGCCACTAAAGGCCTGGGGTTGGGACTTTGCATTGTTAAACGGATCATTACTTTGTGCAATGGTTCCCTCCAGGTTGAAAGTTCACCCGGTTCCGGTAGTACCTTTACTGTGATACTACCTCGATAATATTGGTAATTTGACATCTATATAAAGCCCATATTTATGGTTAAAAACATTGCCATTGTAGCTGGTTTCCCACAATATTCATCAGCAAAGTCTGGTTAAAATTTATTTGCTCAAAAATATTTTATCAGTAAAAGACACTTTTCAATGCCTCAACCCGTTTGATAACACTTTGGCGCACAATGTCACTGTTTTCAGCAATTTCAAAACCATGGATCGTTCCCTTTGTCTGATTAAACTCAACCGAAATGCCGTTTTCTGTCAAAGCTTTGGCAAAATTTATCCCTTCATCCCGCAAACAGTCAAATTCAGCAACTTCAATATAGGCATCCGGCAGGTTTTCTAATGAAGTTGCTTCCATGGGTGAGGCATACTCTTTGTTTGAATGAACCCCTTCACCAAGATAGAGCTGCCACATTTTTTGATTCTGCTTGCCATTCCAAAGCGGGGTATCTGTAAATTCTTTAACTGACTCCGTTATCTGCCGGGCATCGGTGACCGGATAGATAAGCATCTGAAAGCAGATTTTCGAGGCCTTTCGATCACGAGCCATCAGACAGACAGCCGCTGCCAGGGCCCCGCCGGCACTATCTCCGCCAACTGCAATTTTACTGGAATCAATACCAATAGTTGCCGCATTTTGGCAGACCCATTCAAAGGCGGCAAAACAATCTTCAACCCCAACCGGAAAAGCATGTTTCGGTGCCAACCGATAATCAACAAACACGACTTTACATGGCGTTTTAAGTGCATATTCACAGATTAACTGCTTGTGGAAGGCTGCCGACTTCAAGACAAAGGCCCCGCCGTGCAGATAAATCAGACAGGGTAATGCCTCTTTTATGCCCTCTGGTTCATAGATCCTTATCTCAATGGGTTCATTTTGATAACCGGGGATCTTTTTTATAATCTCACGCACCCCTTTTTCCGGCTTCTTTTTATTGAAACTTGTCTCGATGATCCCATTCATCAACGGCAGCAGAGCTGGCGATATCGGCGTTTTCATTTTTTCATATTTTTTAAAGTCGCTATGGATCTTGTATTTCCCCAACGGTGTCCTCCAAATTTTTAAGTTTAATTTTCAAATCAAGTTCTGGTAAAAATGTTTTACTCATTTATACCGTTCTTATTAAACCAATGTCACAACAGCCTTACTCTTTAACTAATGCATAGAGCTTCATATCTTCTACCTGACCATTTTTGATGGCATTTTTTCTTAGAATTCCTTCCAGCTTAAAGCCAGCTTTTTCAAGAATACGACAAGACGCAGGATTTCGTGAAAAAGGTTCGGCAAAGATTCGAATGATATCCGTCGTTTTAAAAATCAGCTCACAAATCTGTATTACCGCACTTGTTCCGTAGCCTTGTCCCCAATAGGGCTCGCCAATATAATAACCCAACTCAGCTGTTTTTGAATGGATATTATCTTTTCGAAAGACGCCAATACTGCCAATTACCTTATCTTCATATGCAATTGCAAAAGCATAGGTTTGATCTTTATCGGAACGCAACATTGCATTGATATAGTCTTTGGCATTCTCTTCCGTATATGGAAATGGTAAACCATCCCGCAAATTATCGAGGATTTTTTTGTTACTAAGTGCTTCTGCCAGCTGATGGGCATCTTCAGTCTTCCATTTGCGTATTTTACAATTCAATATAATTTTCTCCTTCAAATAAATTTTATTAAATATACCAATCGTAAAACTTACGGATATGATTGCAATGCATTTAATTTCCTGCCCTAGGCATATCCCCTGTATGTACGACGAGAATCAAGAGAACTAAATTGCTTTGATCAAAAATTATTTAGTTTGATTACATCATTTAATGATCCAGGAAATACCACTTTCCCATTTTTCTTCGTAAGCAGTGCATACGCGTTGGTTGTTACTACCGATACCATTGGCAAAAGCTACCACCATTTTCATGCATTTGGTAATGTTACTTGGTACTTCCTGTTTATATTTTGGATTCTCCTGCAAACAATTCTTCCTTCGCCATGTTCATCCTCTAAACTTTACTTTCTTACTATTTTACCACTTAATCATGCCCCTGGCAAAAATTGCTATCATAGAAAAACAATATTATTCGTATTTTAATCAATTAATGCTTTTGTTTTAATACTTATGCTTGGAATAAAAAACAAACTGATTCTTTCCGTTATTCTTGGCAAGATACATCGCTTTATCTGAATTTAAAATCAATTCTTCGGCTGTCATCCCGTCAAAATTCAACAAACTAATACCGATACTCGATGTTACAACGGCTTGAACCCGCAAGTCATCAAACACAATCGGCATCTCCACAGCCGCTATGATCCGATGGCAAACGCTTTTGATTTCCGAAATCGACTGAACATTTTCCAGAATCAGCACAAACTCGTCTCCACCCATTCGCGAAACAGTATCACAACCTCGCACCGAAGCTACAAGCCTTTGTGCGACTGTCATCAGAACGAGATCACCCTTGTCGTGACCGTATTGATCATTGATGAACTTGAAGCCATCCAGATCAATAAACAAAACCGCCAAATTTGATTTGTTCATACCGGCCAGTTCAATGGAGTGCTCCAGATATGTCTGAAACATTCTACGATTCGGCAGATTGGTAAGATAATCATAATTCGCCATTTGTTCAAGTCGCTTTTCAACATTCATTCTTACGGCAATTTCTGCTCGTAACTCCCGGGTTCTGTCATCAACTAATTGCTGCATATTATTGAATAAATAAGCATTTTCAAGAGAGATAGCCAGCTGTGCCGCAATTATTTTTAACGCCTCGGTACGCTGTTTGTCAAATACACCTTCGATCAAATTGTTTTCAAGGTAAAGAAGCCCTTTAAGTTCGCCCTTATTGATCACCGGCAAACACATCACCGATTTACAACCATGCGATAAAATATATTCATCACTTCCATAAATATCTGAAGCCGTTGTGTCATCAATAATCACACTCTCATGAGCTCTTTCCACATAATTAAGGATTTTCAGCGGAAGGCTGCCTGTTTCAACTGGCAGATCAGCCAAAATTGAAAATGATTCGCCTTCTGAATGACCTTCGGCTTGAACAAAGTAATCATCCCCTTTTTTTATCAGGTAGTAGATATCCTGGGCACCTGAATTTTCAAGCAATACACCGATGAGTCTTTCAAGGATTGCTTCAAGCTTTGTTTCCCCTGAAATTGCTTGCGATGCGCTAATGATTGCTGAAAAGTCAATTACTGATGAATTTTTTAAGAACATTCCCGAAGAGATACTGATTTTTGAGTTTGACACCGTTTTGGCAGTAACCGGGCGGTCTTCTCTAAACTTTAAACTGTTGAATCGCAAACGTGATAATACATCGTACTCTTTATTCATCTGTTCAGTTTTTGCGGTTGCTCCCCAGGATAAATATGCTGAATATGCCTGTTTCAGATAAATCGTCGCTAATCGCAGTGAATCCATTTTCATGAATTGAATACCTGCCAATTCACAGGCCAAAGCATAATGATAAATCCGGTTGCTTTCAGCTGCACCGATCATGGCTTTTTCATATAAGACCAACATTTTTTTGTATACATTAAAGGAATCGGTATTTTTATTTTCAAGCATATACTTTTCGGCTTCAATCAAATCGTACAAATGACGAAAATTACCGGGGGCATCGGCGGCGCGTTCACCGAGCCAAATCTGATTGGTGGTCAGTTTGCAAATTAGCAAGGTCTTTTCTTCCTCGGTGCACGTTTCACGCTCTATTTTTTTGCAAATAGCAAGTGAATTGAGAAAATTATGCAAGACATTTGCATAAAAGCCGGTTATTGACGGCATTAATGGTGCCGCCTTTTCGGTCAGTTCAAATACCGTATCAAAATCCAGATAAATTGCTGCCGAAAGGGATCGCAGCGTATAATAAAAACAAAGTGCCATATTGTTTTCACTGACTTCCCGAAGATGTGCCGCTTCATTAAAACCACTATCATTAAAACTGCCCTGCGAACCTGTCGTTACCAGTGATTTGCACAATTGCCGAAACGCTATAAAGCTTCCGTAAGCATGGATATTCCCATGTTGTTGGGCAAATGCCAAGGCCGTATCCGACTCGGCGACCAACTCATCTATATTTCCGCACGTTTCAAGGATCATCTGCTGGGTCGTAAAATAAGTGAAACAGGCAAACTCAAAATCGCCAACGGTGATGTTACCACTGCATGATTCCCGGGCATAGATCATACAATTCTTTAGATCTTCAAACCAATGGCAATTAATCAGGGCAAACAAATGATACATCCGAAATATCCGGTATCCGTTTTTTTCAGCTAATGTCATGGCACTGCGAACAAGATGATAGGATAACGTGTAATCATTTCGAAACGGGATCAATAACAGCGTCAAACTGCCATAGAGCGATAGCCCATCTGGGGTATAGCCGTTTTCAAGCACCCGCTTGGCACTGGTAATAATCGCCCAGAATGAGAAAAGCGGATTATAGAAAAAGCCCGCTGTGCAAATCCGGTTTAAAATCTTGCCAATCGAAAATTCCAATACACAATCGGCCTCTGGCAGGGCTTCAACTCCTGGAAACGCCTCGTTATTAATTTCATCATAGAAGATCGCTATTTCCTTTAAAATTGTGTTTAACAAATCATCCGCCGGAAAATGGATCCCTAATTTCTCCAATAGTGCAATCCCCAGCATAAATGCATCCTGATATTGGCCTCGATTAGAAAGGCCAATCGCCTGGAGACAGCAGCTGTCGGTGAGATTAATCGGCTCTGCTGCCATATCTTCAAGCAAAACATAGATGGCATCTGCTTGCTCATATTTTGCGATGCTGCATAAAGCCAAATGATATTCAAGATACACCGAAAAAATCAAATCATCATCAACGTGCATTTCATCAAAGCTGTCGATAATTTGCTCCAGATAATGAATAGCCGTATCAAATGCCGAGGCAAGCGATGCCAAATGCGCTACTCGAAGAAGCATATCGGATACCCTTCTTTTTTCAGTTGCTTCATCAATCATCCTAAAGGCCTTGGAGTAATTATCCGCCATGACAAACTGCTTTTTAGTGTGTTTACCCTTTCCAAAACCGATTTTTTCATAATGTACAGCCAGCTGGTAATGGATCTTGCCTCTTTTTATTTCTGGCAATATCGTATAAAAGGTTTGCTGAAATCGGTCATGGGCAAATTGAAATTCAGCTTCATCGCTGCCAATGTTATTGATGATCGGGTAGACCACCTCAAGTGAAACCGCCTGCCTTAAATCATTTATAATTTGCTCAGGCTTCTCTCCGGATATCTCAGAAAGGGTACTTATTTTAAATCGTTGCCCGATACAGGCTCCTAGCGAAAGTATTTTTACTGTTTCTTGAGGCATCTGATTCACATTCCGAATCAGAAAGTCCACCACATTCTCTTCAGCTGGACAGGCTTTAATCGCCTCGATATTCCATTTCCAACTTTTTTCCTGGTCATCAAAAAAGATGAATTTTTCCCGCCAGCATAACTTAATAAATTGCTTGAGATAAAATGGATTCCCATTCGTTTTAGTGTAGATAACATCCGTCAGCTCAGTAACGGATGTTGTGCTGCAATGAAAAGCATCGGCAAGCATTTGTGTTGCCGCATCAAGGACTAATCCCGCAAGGGTTATTTGCCGGATATTCACTTGCCTGATAACCATCTTATTTAGACTGTGAATCAGCGGATGACCCTCACTGATTTCATTGTTGCGGTAGCAGGCCACTATTTGCAAACCACTGATTTGATCATTTTCCATTATTTCTTCAATCATTGCCATTGAACCCATGTCGGCAAGGTGAATATCATCAATAAAGATTACCAGTGGTCGGTCAGGCGAAGCAATCACTGCCAACAAGCTCTGTAAAGCCGCCTTAAGTCTGGTTCCTTTCTCAAGTGGCGAAAGCTCCGGCTGCTGCTGGGATGCACCCAAAAGCAATGCCAGTTTGGGAATTTTTTCAACAAGAAGCTGGCCATCCTGCTTAAGAGCCGTTTCAATCCGTTCTTTCCAAAGCTTAACATTTTTTTCATTTTCAGCAAGAACAAAATCGCAAAACTGCTCGATCGCCTGGGAAATGGCAATGTATGGTATATTTCTAAGATACTGGTCAAATTTTCCCGAGATAAACATGCCATTTGAGTTGGCCATCGGTTTATACAGTTCGCTCACCAATGAAGTCTTACCAATACCAGAATGCCCTGCTAGTGTCACCAGTTGCTTTCCGCCTTTTAAAATTTCCTGATAGGCTGACACAAGAACGGCAATCTCATTATCTCGACCGTATAATTTTTTCGGCATTTCAAAATGATCCAAATAATCCCCAGCGCCAAGTTCGAATTGGACAATTTGATCATCTGCGTCAAGCATTTCACAACACTTATTCAGATCAAATAAAATCCCTTCTGCTTTTAAATAGCGATCCTGTGGCATTTTTGCCATCAGCTTAGCGACAAGCTGCGACAGCATTTGAGGTATATCCGGATTAAGCTCTTTAACTAATGGCGGCAACTTTGCCAGATGCATATAAATAATTTGTGATTGGCTCTCTGATTCAAAGGGATGGCAACCACAGAGCATTTCAAAAAAAGTGACGCCCAACGAATAAAAGTCCGTTCTAAAGTCAATCAAATGATTCATTCTGCCCGTCTGTTCTGGAGAGATGTAGTATAAAGTTCCTTCCGAAACGGGCGTGTCCATAGTCAGGGATTTTTCGTGTGAAAATGCTGTTGATAATCCAAAATCAATAATCATGACCTTTCGGGTTTTATCATTGAAGATAATATTGGCTGGATTTAAGTCTTTATGGATAAAACCGGCATTATGAATATCTGAAAGTGCCTGAACAATTTGCTGACCAATATCAAGAAACTCTCGAATCGATATTTTGTGATTCTTGATATAATCCTGAATGGAAATCCCATCACAATAGTCCAATACTAAATAAAAAACATCGTCAATTTTTAAATAATCAATCGCTTCCGGAACAAAACTGCTCTTGATTTTTTTTAAGATGGCGTATTCATCCTGAAGCTTAGCAAACCCGAACGCATTGATTATGTCTTCATTTGTAGTCTTCAAGATAACGGATTTTCCCGTCAGTTTATTGATCGCTGTATAGACATTGCTATTTTTTGAACTGTACATGTGTTTGATATTATGATAATGATCGCCCGTGTTAAGCATTTGAACTTCCTCTTTCCTTGATCGGATCTGCTACTTATGAATCTGATTCCATCACCGAAACTTCCGCTTCAGTGTGCCGCTGGGTTTTAAATGGTCGGAAAATGCCGCTGTTCTTAACATTCCCGATCCTTTGTAATTCTATTATAGGGTTGAATTTTGAACCAGATTTGAACAACTGCTCCTGCTAAATCGTCTGTAACGCAAAAAAGGCTGATCCATTCAGTTTATTACCAAATTCACCAACCTTTTGATAAAACACGTTATTGCTATTTATTTTTTAATATTGACTTTCTAGTGAAGCATTGCTCTGCGAGGATTGAGCCATCCGTACCATTGGGATCTGTATTACCGCCCGGGTTCCTCCTCCCGACATTCTTTCTATTTCTAAACCATGTCCATACAATCTCACTAATCGCATATTGATATTTTTCAATGCTACCCCCGAGCCTTCGCTACCATTTTGACACTTTTCAAAGACATCCTCCGGAATTCCGACGCCATCGTCCGTAACGCTGATGATGACAGATTCTTCTTTGCGATGAACTGAAATTTTAACGGTACCGCCATTTTTTTGTGCTGCCAAACCATGCTGTACGGCATTTTCTACCAAGGGCTGAATAATAAGAGGCGGTAGTAGACATATAATCTGATCTTCAAGATCATAAACAATATTGAGCCGTTTGCCAAATCGGGCTTTCTCGATAAACAGATAGGCCTCCACCAGTTCCAGCTCCTTTTGCAGGGTTACAAGCTTATCCCGATTTTTAAAATCAAAGCTGCCCCGCAAGAACGCACTGAGGTTTGCCAGTAAATCCCGGGTCATCTGTGGTTCATCCAAGGAAAAGGCGGCAATGGTATTAAGGGTATTGTAAAGAAAATGGGGCTTGATCTGTGCCTGCAAAAAGGCAATCTCAGATCGTAATAATTCCTCGGTGGAACGATGCAGCTCCTCCTTTGTCGCAATCAAGTTAGAAAATAATTGAACATTTCTGATTGAAATTGAAAATTGAGTGGCCAATAATTGAAGAATCTCAACCTGACTGTCAGTAAAAATCGCTTTGGCTAAATTGTTTTCGAGGTACAAGATTCCGGTGATCATTCCCTGATTTTTAATGGGCATCGCGATCAGCGATTTTGTTTGATTTTTTTCAATATAAACATCCTGTTGGAACTCCCCCTGTCTTGCCGCATCCCTTAGTACCACCGCTTCGCCGGTGTGAATGCAAAAATTGATCACCGCCTGGGGCAGCAGTTCCTCGGCTTCTTTGAGGTTGACAGCTTGTAACACTTCAATCTCATCTTCACCGGTAAAAAAGGCTGCTTCGATCTTCCAGCCGGGTTCCTCCTTTAGCAGGAGATAGGCTTTCTGAGCCCCGGAATTTTCCACCACTATTTTCATAATTTTTCTTAACAAATCTGGCAGTTGCACTTCTTTGGCAACCGCTTGATAAGCACTGATGATAGCAATTAAGTCGATGTTTTGTACCGCCATCTTCTCGACAGTTGATATGTTATTCCCGGGAAGCTTAAGCAAATCATGGTATTTATCTGCCAGCTGCCTAACTTTTGCCGCTGCACCCCAACGCTGATAGCCCTGAAAGGCTTCACTCATAAAAAATGCAGCCTGTCTGTGCCTGCCTTGCGCTAAAAACATTTTGGCGGCCAGTTCATTTGTCAGCGCTTCATCCCGAAGAAAGCCATTTCGTGCCGCCGTTTCGGCTGCCACTTCGTAGTATTCAAGGGCTTGATCGATTTTTCCTTCAATTCGAGCCAGTTCAGCTTGCAACAGCAACTGCAGATGCAAAAAATTATCTGGGCAATAGCTTGACCACGCCTTCACATATTTATATTCACGCTTTAACCGCTTGAGCGCCTTTCTGCTTGCTTCCCCCTTCATCCCGGCAAAATTCGCCGCTAGAACTAAAAAGCTGCAGATTCGGCACTCCACCACATAGGGTGTCCCGGCATGATATTTCAGATACTTATCCGATTCTGCCAGATAGTCCAGCGCTTTGGTATAATCGTCATATAAATAATGAATGTACATCTTTTCTTTATAGTACACCCCGATGCCGGATAACGAATTGGTTTCCCGAAAATTCTTAAGACATTGCTCTTCACTGCCAATGATTCCCATGCCACCATTTTGTTCCTGGGTCTGTTGAGATACATCCAGCGAGAATTGATGATCCGTTAAGCCCAGGTAATTGAGCCATCGATTGATAAATAAAAACGACATACTGTACCCATATTGGTTATTTGTCTGCCTGATTAAGGGAACCTGCTCCATCGCTTTTTGGGTTAATAATCTCAAATCCATATCTGCCTTGAAGGCATACATAAAAGTTCCGGCTAAAACCACCTGATAATGATCGCCAAACCTTAAAGCATCTTCCAGGGCTTTTTTAAACCATTGATCCACATCCTGAAAAGACTCACTCCAGGCATAGCCTAAAAAACCATAGGCAAATAAAACCCCAGCCCGAAATTTAGCCCGTTCTTCGGTTTCAACCAGCTTAAGCGCCAATTTGTGGAATTGATAAGAGCCTTTTAAATCCCCCAATACCGCCAGCAACACCCCATATCCAGAATAAATCGAAACTGCTTCCTGACTATTTCCATATTTAAGAGTCAGACTTAGACTCTTTAAAGTTGAGAACAGAAACAAATTAACATTGCCGCCGTTATAGGTCACACTGCTTAACTCGCTCATAATTCGAATGATCAACTTTACTTTATCATTTTTTAGCGGGGCGGCATGCAAGAGCTGCTCTGTGCTTTTCCCCAGGAGCAGTCCTTTTGCCAAAGCCAATTCTTTAATAACCAGATGAAATCCTGGTTTAAACGGCAATCGAACTCCCAGTAGCCGTAAACCGAGGACGCCATAGTAAATTACCTGATCCAGCTGTCCTAAATACCGATATAAAACACTCTGCATTAATCTGATTTCGGCCTGATCGATGGCAGTTTTGGCTTGCTTCATCAGGATCTCAATCTGGGCTTCGGCCAACTTGTATTCCTTATTCAAGTAAGCGCATTCTGCATAGGTTTTGATTATTTCAAAAGTCAGCTGATAATCCTGACTCCAGGAATTATCGGGCAAGAGACTAATTGCCTTTTCAATGTACTGCCGAGCCAGTTGAAAGGAGGTGGCCGCTTTGGCCTTTTGAGAAGCCCACAAATTTAATCGCAACACCATTAATCGTTCTTCACGCTCAGCAATCAAGTCCAACCCTTCATTTAAATGACATACGATTTGAATCGCCTGATCCTTTACCTGATCAACCGGCAGATTCTGGCGGATACTGTTACCAATTTTTAAATGGAGCTGCTTTTTAATTTCCGGTTGAATCAATGCTTCACAGGCCTGTTGAATGCGGTCATGAGCAAATCTGAAGGTCCGCTTATCATCTGCTAGACTTAATTCGTAGTAATTATTTCCCGGGATAATAATTTCCCGATCAACGGCTTCCTTCAGATGGTCAATGATCTCCTGTTCATTCATATTCTGAACCGTCATTAACAACTTCAGGTCAAATATGGAGCCGATTAAAGCTCCGACTTTAAGCAACACTTGTGTCTGTAGTGGTAATTTTAAAATTTGCCCGATCATAAAGTCAACAATATTATCACTGATTGTCATATTCTGAATTTCTGCCTCGTCCCATTCCCACTGATGGTTGTCTTCTTTGTAATAGATAAAATGGTCAGTATGCAGATGCAGCAACAAACTTCTGACAAAAAAGGGATTTCCTTGAGTTTTTCTGTGAATGAGTCTGGCCAGAATTTCTGCTTTCTCCTGATTGCAATGGACGGTATCAATAATAATCTGGGCAACATGCTTCTGATCCAACGCTTTGACAATCAGGCTTGAAGCCTGGCTCATTTTTTGAAGTTCACCAAGCGAACAATTCAATGGGTGATTTTCTTGAATTTCATTATCCCGGTAACCAATAACAATAATCAAGCTGTCCAGCTCGCCAAAGGTTAGCAGATATTTGACCAACTCCAAGGAAGCCTGATCACACCACTGAAAATCATCTAAAAACACCGCCAAGGGCTGTTCTTTTCTCGCAAAGGATTTAAAAAAGTTGCCAAAAGTCGTTAAAAAACGGTTTCTGTTTTCTGTCGGCTCCAGTTCCTTTACTTCATCCTGTTCACCGATGATCAACCGAAGCTCTGGTACCAGATCAATGATCAATTGTCCATTATTATTCAATGCTTTTAACAACCGCCTTTTCCACTGATCCAACATCAAATCCGATTCCTGCAAAAGCATGCGAGTTAATTCTCTGGTAATCTGTGTGAAAACAAAATAGGGGGTATTTACTTGTAACTGTTCCGCTTTACCACTGGCAAAAAAAACATCTACTTCAGTTGTCGATCGAAACATCTCCTGAATCATGGCTGTTTTTCCCACGCCTGCGCAACCACCTACCAGAAGAATCTGTGAGCCGCTTTCCAAAACCTGCTCATAGAGCTGCTGGATGATTTTTCTTTCTTTTTCCCGGCCATACAATTTTTGCGGGATCTGAAATTTGTTTGACCAATCATCACGTCCCAGTTCAAAATCTGCAACAACCCCAAAAGACCTGATTGCCCCCATACAGCGTTTGAGATCACAGATAATCCCTGAAGAACTTTGATAACGGCGCTCCGGTTCCTTTTCCATTAATTTCATGATGATGTTAGAAATAGCCTTCGGGATGCCCGGATTGATGTGATCCGGCGCTATCGGATTTTTGGCGATGTGGCAATGCATCATCTCCAGCATACTGTCAGCCATAAATGGTTTTTGTCCGGTTATTAATTCATACATGGTAACGCCAAGGGAATAATAGTTCGAACGATAATCGATGGTTCGACCCATTCGTCCCGTCTGTTCCGGTGAAATATAGGTTAACAGATATAAATCAGGATGTTCTTTTGTGGTGATTGCAACTTTTTTAGATATTTGAACATTTATCATGGCGTCATGACCCAAAGCTGATTTTGCCACAAAGATATCCGGATTCACTGAAGCGAGAATCTGATTTTTTTTGTGACTTTCTTCAATCGTTGCGATCATTTCAATGAATAGCTTTATAATGGTTAATAATTTATCCTTTGAAAGCTGCTGATCCCCATCTCTGATGCTTTTAAATAGTTGACTGTCAAAAATCGGCATTCCCTGGCTGCCCTGCCGATGAAAATCATGCTTTTGCTCCTGCATGTATGTGCCCCCATAATCATTTCAATACTTTTTAAACTTCTTCAAACGCTGAGTAAGGATTAGAAATTAATGTCTCCATATCAATATTTTCCCATGATTCTGCTTCTTTTTTAACATTTTGATAATGGGCTTGGGCCGCTTCTTTATTATTCAGCAAAAAATAAACGGCAATGATCTTTACATGAATTGATGCATTAAATGGGAAATTTTTCTCCAATTTTTTTAAATAAAGTAAGGCCGACTCAAATTTTTGTTTTTGAACTTCGGTTTCAATAATTTTTTCCATGAGCTCAAGATAATTCAGTTCTAATTCAGCCTGTCTTCCTGCTGCCCATAAATATCCGTTATGCATTAAATAACCATCCTGATACAGATCAATAGCCAATTTTTGTTCCTCCAGATTAAGATGTCCTTCTTTAAATTGTTTATACAACGCCAAAAATTCATGATAGTCCCATTTATCAGGCATCCACACCAGCGAACATTTTCCACCATCTTTGCGGCTACTTTGAATGGTATTATTCAATCCAAAATGATCAAGATCCTTTCGCAATTGATAAAGCGTCGTATAAAAAATTGATTGCGCCCGGTCAGCACCCCGATCATACCAGAGTTCTTCCATGATATTTTCTTTTGATATTGCATTACCCTGTTGATGAATTAAAAAAGCAAAAAGTTCTTCCGTCTTTGCGGTTCGAAATTGCATCTTTTCGCCCTGCTCTGCGACTACCGAAAATCGCCCAAATGAACAAACCGACACATGATGGTGCTTTTTATTGCGGCCTTGTTCTGACCGTCTTTTTTCATACCGATTCAATGTTTTGTTGATTCGCTCTGCTGTTAAAGGTTTTAAAATATAATCAAAGGCCTCAATTTCAAAGGCATCGACTGCATAGCTGTCATAGGCGGTAACAAAGACTATTGCCACTTCCGGCTTAATTTCGTTGATTCGCCCAGCCAATTCAAGCCCCAGCATCCCCGGCATTTTCATATCCAGAAAGATCAAATCGACTTCAATCATCGGCAAACCTTCCATCAGCTCTTCCTGATCTGAGTAAGAGCCACATATTTTTACGTCGTTGCATGTCATTAAAACACTTTCAGCCATTTTCAGTGCCGGCAACTCGTCATCTACAATTATTACTCGAATCATCGGTCAATTCTCCCTTAATGTATTCTTTGTCAATCTTAACATATTTTTTCATTTTTAAATATATACGTCGAAAAAAGCTGACTCAAAACGGCTTTGTAAGTTTTGCATCAGCTTTTTCAAAACTAATCTCCACAACCAAGGATTGGATAACGATTGCTCTACCATCCCTCCAGTAGCTAAAATTTTTCAAGCCACTTAACAGCTACCTTCCACAATCACCTGTTGTGGATGGACACCGCCTTCAACTATATTAACCAACCTCTGGTGCCGCTGCAAACTGGCTCTCGTACATTTGCCGGTAAAAAGTTTCTTCGGCCAGAAGTCCTTCATGCGTTCCTTTTTCGATAATGTCACCATCTTTCATTACCAAAATCATATCTGCTGTTTTGATGGTTGACAGGCGATGGGCAATAACGAAGCTGGTTTTGCCCTCCATAATCTGAGCCATAGCATTCTGGATTGCCAACTCAGTTCGGGTATCCACGCTGGAAGTCGCCTCATCCAGAATCAACAGAGTCGGATTAACCAGCATCACCCGGGCAATGGTTAGAAGCTGCATTTCTCCCTGGGACAGACTGCCATCTTCACCGGCAATCACCGTGTCATATCCCTTTGGCAGGGTCCGAATAAAGTGATCGCATCGGGATGCCGTTGCCGCCGCCACAATCTCCTCGCGGGTGGCATCCATTTTGCCATAGGCGATGTTTTCGGCGATGGTACCATTAAACAACCAGGTATCCTGTAATACCATCCCCACAATTTTTCGCAACTGACTTTTTGACAGCTCCCGAATGTCGGTATCGTCAATTAGAATGCGTCCGCCATTTAATTCATAAAACCGCATCAGCAGATTAACCAAGGTGGTTTTTCCGGCGCCAGTTGGTCCAACAATGGCCACCATTTCATTGGGCTTCACCGACAAACTGACGCCATTCATCAGCATCTTCTCGGGAATATAACCAAACTGCACATTCTCAAAGGTCACCGCTCCCCGGGTTTTTGGTAACTCTTTCAATGAGGGACTATCTGGCAGTTCTTCTTCCTCATCCAATACATCTAACACCCGCTCCACCGATGCCATCGCAGCCTGGAAAGAATTGAGAAAATAGGACGACTGGGTAATGGGCTCAGAAATCTGATTGACATATTGCAAAAACGCCTGCACGATCCCAATGGTCATCGTATTGTTGACAACCAGAATTCCGCCGACAATCGCCGTCATTACGAAACCCAACTGCGTCAGAAAGCGGATCACCGGATAAATAGCAAACATCACAAACTGGGCTTTTTTATTAGCTTCGTACTGCCGCTGGCTAATGGCTTTAATTGTTCCCTGCATCGCTTCCTGACGGTTAAAGGTTTTGATAATCAGATTTCCGGTAAACATCTCTTCGATTTGGCCGTTTAACTCCCCTAAAACCGACTGATTATCCAAGGATACCTTGAAATTCTTGGCCGAAATCCATTTGGTAACCACCACACTGATGGACATGGACAACAAAATCAGAACCGTCAAAAAAGCATTGAGCGATAGCATCACTGCGATGCTAACCACAATATTCACCGCACCGTTAATAAACTGGAGCAATCCCGTTTTCAGCACCTCGGCCACCCGATCCAGATCGTTGGTGGTTCTGCTTAACAAATCACCAGTCTGGTGGGAATCGTAATAGCGTAACGGCAACTTTGTTATTTTTTCACTGACTTTTTTGCGTAACGAAAGCACCAGCTTTTCACCGACGCTGGCCATGGTATACTCTTGCACAAACGAGAAACAGGCACTTAATAAATAGGCTGCCGCCAGTATGATCAGCGGTACTCCGATGATTTCCGCCAACTCGGCAAAGCCTCCGCCGGGGCCGTTTACCTGCAGGGTACCAATTAGAGCATCGATAGCCCATCCCATAATCAGCGGAGTCACGGCAAACAAGCCGATACTTAGCAGCGTAGACAGTGCAATCAATACCATAGCGACTTTCTGCTCTAAAAGTAGAGAAATCAGTCGTCTGATGGTTTTTTTGGTATTTTGGGGTGCATCCACCATTTCCGGGTTTATGCTCGATCGTTCTTGTGTATTTTTCTCATCCATGACTTAGCCCTCCCTTTTAGCCTGAGAATCTGCAATTTCCCGATAGAGACTACAGTTTTTCAGAAGTTCTTCGTGACGGCCGATTCCCGCAATTTTTCCGTTATCCAGCACAATGATCTGATCAGCATCCATAATGCTGCTGATGCGCTGGGCAACCACCACCAGACAGGCTTCTTTCATCGTCAGCTTCAGTTCACTTCTCAACGCCGCATCGGTTTGATAATCCAGTGCCGAAAAGCTGTCATCGAAAATATAAATGGGTGCTTTTTTAACCAAGGCCCGGGCAATACACAAGCGTTGCTTTTGTCCACCGGAGAAATTGCTGCCGCCCTGAGCAACCGGGCTCTGATATCCTGCTTCCAGCGTGGTAATAAAGGCCTCTGCCTGGGCAATTTTGGCTGCCTGCCGGAGTTCCAAATCGGTGGCGTCGGGTTTGCCGGTGCGCAGATTGTCAGCAATGGTGCCGCTGAACAAAAACGCCTTCTGGGGTACATAGCTGATGCACTCCCGTAGATCCTGCTGGGTCATCTTCTTGATGTCATTTCCCGCTACAAAAATCTCACCTTCCTGAATGTCATAAAGGCGCAGCATCAATGCCACAATGGTACTTTTACCCGAACCGGTTCCCCCAATAATGGCAGTTGTTTTTCCAGCTTCACAACCGAAACTGATATTTCTCAGAACCGGCTCTTCCGCCCCCTGATAAGAAAAACTGACGTCATTAAAGGCGATTCGCTTGCTACCCTTGACGCTTGGCGATACTACTGCTTCCGGATCGTCGGCTATTTCAGGCTCTGTATCCAATACCTCACTGATTCGTTCCAGACAGGCAATCATCCGAGGGACCATTACAATAACCATTGCCGACATCATCAAAAACATCAAGATAATCACGGTATATTGCATGACTGCCATAATGCTGCCAATCTGAGTAGTTGCCTGCAACACCATATACCCGCCAAACCACACCACCGCCACCATAGTAATCCCCATAATTGCCCACACCATCGGATTAAACATCGCAAAAATCCTATTGAGGTGAATCACATTGTCGGCATATGCCACAAAGGTATCATCCGAACGTTTCTGCTCATAGCTGGTGTTGTCAAATGCTCGGATTACCCGCACACCTACAACCGATTCCCGAACAATCCGATTAACCCGATCGACCCGGTTTTGGATGGTTCGGGAAATCGGGCTTGCTTTTTTAAAAAGAACCAGAATCAGAATTAAAAAAACCACCATCGCTACCAAAGGAATATAAACCAATTCCATGCTGACCATCCCGGTCATCACTACGGCTGCCACCGCAATCAGTGGCGTTGGCAGAATCAATTGAGTGATCATGATCATGGTCTGCTGAATAATGGTAACGTCCCCGGTGGCCCGGGTGATCATGGAGGCTGTTCCAAATTGATTAAACTCTTTGATGGAAAGAAACTGGGTTTTATCAAAGATCAGCTCCCGCATGTGTTTGCCAGTTAGTGATGCCAGATCGGCACACAGATAACTGCTCCAAAGCGAAATGAGGGCAGTGATTCCGGCTGCTGCTAACATCTCCAGACCGATCCAAAGAATGGTGTCGATATCTTTTTCCATGATTCCCACGTTGATAATTTGCGCAACAAAGAATGGCACCAGTAAAATCCCGAATACCTGCATCAAGGTTACCAGGATAATGGTGCCAATCATCCCTTTTTTGCTTTTAAGAAATACTATTAGATGGTTCATGTACAAACTCCTTCCTTTTTCACCCAAAGACCTTTAAGCTGTTTGATATCTTTTATCACCTTTTTTTTCAATAATAAACACCTTTGCTTGTTATTATAGCTATTTAGTTTGAACCGAATTTGAACAAAGGCTTTAGTGGATCCTACCAAAAACCACAAAAATCTGGTGAATTCAACTTTTTCGCGAATTCACCAGACTTTTGACAAAATCCATTTTATTTTATAGAATATTAATTATTTTATAAGTATCAGACTGATATGATTAAATTTTTTTAAAACTCCTTTTGAATCTCCCGAAGATTTATCTACTTCGGGTTTAACTGGATGAATCAGGGGATATCAGAATGAAATCATACTGCCTAAACAAGATGGCGTTAAACGATTTCGCACTAATCTATTTTATAAAGGATGTGAACCAATGAGCAAAGTAAAAGAAACACGACTTCCTTACCTAAACAATACCTCTGCTATTTTCATCACCCTGACCATCAATCTTGGCATCTTATTAATAACCGGATGGGGTCAGGCATTCGACTTTACATTTATTCTTGTTGATGCTGCCATCAGTGGTGTTCTGACTTCGGTGATCAACGTCTTGCTGGTTCGCCACTATGTCAACATCGCCAAAAAAAATCGCAGCTTGCCAACAAACATTCCGATTAGTCGGTTTATGATGCGACTGCCAAAGAATACCTATCTCTTTGCAGGATTGTGTGCTCTTTTTTTCGGTCTCCTGACACCGCTTATTAACGGCTTCGTCTTCAACTACTATGGTTTTGAAACCCTTTCCTTTTCTCAGATGCTTGTTTTAAAGCTGATCTATTGCTACTTCCTCAGTGCCAAAATACTGGAGGTCGCTATTTTTCGCTTCGTCCAGCCGGATTTAACCGGTCAGATGCCTAATCAAGCCACCACCGCTGCTCCTCCCAAACACTCGGCTCCACGCGTTTCTTCTTTTCAACAGTTGTTCAACAATTGGATGACCGACTTTGGATTAAATATGTTCCGCGGTCTGATCTTAGGCACCACCATCGTTACCAGTACCGACTATGTCCTGATTGCACCCACACTCCTTCGCAGCGTGGCTACAACCGGCCCCATCTCTGGTATCATTGTTACCTTTATGACGGTCCCCGCTATTGCTGGTGAAATCATTTTTTCAGTTGGAGCCGGAAAAATCACGCCGTTGGCAAACTCAAATTCTTTAATCGCCTGGTTGCCAAAGAACCGGTGGCTACTGGCTTTTGCGCTCTGCCTGCCAATCATTATTCTGACCACCGCCGTCTATTTCGCGGTCCTGAGCTTTTTCGGATTTCAGTCTCTGAATTTTTTCCAGTTTTTCTTTATCCGAACTGCTTATACGACCGTGCTGGTTAAGTCGGCACTGGTTCCTCTGATTATGTTTCGTTACCGACAGCCTAATGCGGTTTAAGATGGGTTATGGTAAAAAGCAGTTTCAAACCCTGCGACTGAATGGATATTTTTTAGGAAAAGTCCTTTGCATCAACGGTTTCGCGTGTTTTTAATGTACAAAGTTTAAGTTAATTCCTAAAACAGCCTATTTAGAACTGACATCATCTTTGGAAGGTAACCGACCATAAAATCCACATATTAAGCCAATTCAAATATTGCTGGTGGCTTGTTCGTTTCCATTGAACCGTCACTTCAGCTAAGAAATAATTTTTTTAATCGTTAACCTGTTTTCGTTATTCTCAAAAGCGTAGTTTACTGTATCCATGGTCTTTTTAATCATCAGTATGCCGAGTCCCCCAATTTCCCGTTCTTCAGCCGACAAGGTAATATCCGGCTCAGCATTATCAAGAGAATTAAATGGATTTCCCTGGTCAATAAACCGAATTTCCAACTGTGACGGTTCATCATGATGTTCCAACTCTATTGTCACTTTCCCACCATTCGGCGTATAAGCATAACGAACAATATTCACATAGATTTCCTCGACAGCAAGACCAATTAGAAATATTATTTTCATACTAGCATCCAATACCTCCAATTCGTCATCAATAAATTCAAGTACCTTCGACAAATTTTCTGTAGACGCATTAACGGTTAATTTTTTCATCTCTGTTCTCCTTTACTGTTGGTCAACAACTCCACTGAACTGTCCAGGTCACCTCACATCTTTTTTATTTCTGAGCGATGCTTAGATCAGTTTTTAACCAGTCTGATCTCGATGGCCTCCAGCCGCAGACCCTGGCCCTCAGTTCCGGCACTTTCGCCATTGCTGGCCCAGGTGGCTTCCCAACCCTGGTTCTGAACATGGGTTCGGTATTCAACCGCATACCCCGGCATATCGATCAATCTGATCTGGATGCCTTCCAGCCGTAGACCCTGGCCCTCGGTGCCGGCGGTGGTGCCACCGCTTGGCCAGGCGGTTTCCCAGCCCTGGTTCTGGATATGGGTGCGGTATTCAATCTTGGCACCAACGGGCAGATCATCGCCAATGAGATTGATTTGAATCCCTTCCAGACGCAGACTTTGGCCCTCGGTACCGGCGGGATTACCATCGGTTGCCCAGCTGGTTTCCCAGTCTTTA